>JAEWCZ010000083.1 GCA_023390335.1 Bacillota bacterium
CGGGTTCATCAGGCGCCACCGGCCCGACGGGTTCAACAGGAGCCACTGGCCCGACGGGTTCAACAGGAGCCACTGGCCCGACGGGTCCAACAGGAGCCATCGGCTCTACAGGAGCTACTGGCCCGACCGGCCCAACAGGAGCCATTGGCCCAACGGGGGGTACCGGCTCAACCGGTCCGACCGGCCCGACGGGTTCAACAGGTACCACTGGCCCGACGGGTCCAACCGGAGCCATCGGCTCTACAGGAGTTACTGGCCCGACCGGCCCAACAGGAGCCAATGGCCCAACGGGGGCTACCGGCACAACCGGTCCGACAGGTCCAACAGGAACCATCGGCCCGACGGGTCCAACAGGAACCACCGGCTCGACGGGTCCAACCGGAGCCACGGGTCCGACCGGCCCAACCGGAGCTACCGGTCTAACCGGCCCGACCGGAGCCACTGGTCCGACAGGTCCAACGAGTGACACCGGCCCGACCGGCCCAACGGGAGCTACCGGTCTAACTGGCCCGACAGGAGCCACCGGCCCGACCGGCCCAACGAGTGACACCGGCCCGACCGGCCCAACGGGAGCCAACGGACTAACTGGCCCGACAGGAGCCACCGGCCCAACCGGTCCAACGAGTGATACCGGCCCGACCGGAGCCACCGGCCCGACCGGAGCCACTGGTCCGACAGGTCCAACTAGCGACACCGGCCCAACCGGCCCAACTGGCCCAATCGGAGATACAGGGGCCACTGGTCCCACCGGCCCAACTGGAGCAACGGGAGGCACGGGCCCAACAGGAATAACCGGCCCGACGGGTCTAACGGGAGCCACCGGTCCAACCGGAGCCACGGGCCCAACAGGAATAACCGGCCCGACTGGCCCAACAGGAATAATCGGCCCAACGGGTCCTACGGGAGCCACGGGTCTAACGGGAGCCACGGGTCTAACGGGAGCCACGGGTCCAACCGGAGTAACAGGAGCCACCGGTCCAGCAGGAATAACCGGCCCGACCGGTCTAACGGGAGCCACCGGTCCAACCGGAGCCACGGGCCCAACAGGAATTACCGGCCCAACTGGAGCAACAGGAGCCACAGGCCCAACAAGTGATACCGGTCCGACCGGCCCAACGGGAGCCACGGGTCCGACCGGAGCCACCGGTCCGATAGGTCCAACGAGTGACACAGGTCCAACCGGTCCAACAGGAGCCACTGGTCCGACCGGAGCCACTGGTCCGACAGGTCCAACGCGTGACACTGGCCCTACCGGCCCAACGGGAGCTACCGGTCTAACTGGCCCGACCGGAGCCACCGGCCCGACCGGCCCAACTGGAGATACCGGAGCCACGGGTCCGACCGGTCCAACGCGCGCCACCGGCCCAACCGGCCCAACTGGAAATACCGGAGCCACTGGTCCCACCGGCCCGACCGGAGCCACCGGCCCGACCGGTCCAACGAGTGACACCGGCCCAACCGGCCCAACCGGAGATACAGGAGCCACTGGTCCGACCGGTCCAACGAGCGACACCGGCCCAACCGGTCCAACAGGCCCAATAGGAAATACAGGGGCCACTGGTCCCACAGGCCCAACGAGTGACACCGGTCCAACCGGCCCAATAGGAGCAACCGGCCCAACTGGCCCGACCGGAGCCACCGGTCCGACAGGTCCAACGAGCGACACCGGCCCGACTGGCCCGACCGGAGATACAGGAGCCACTGGTCCCACCGGCCCAACGGGATCAACAGGAGCCACAGGCCCAACGAGTGACACAGGCCCAACTGGCCCAACAGGATCCACAGGTCCAACTGGAGCCACAGGTCCAACCGGAGCAACTGGAGACACGGGCCCAACAGGAATTACTGGCTCAACCGGCCCTACCGGTCCAACGGGAGCGACTGGTCCAACGGGAACAACCGGAGGTACGGGCCCAACAGGAATTACCGGTCCAACGGGTCCGACAGGTCCAACCGGAGCAACAGGAGTCACCGGTCCAACGGGTCCAACAGGAGCCACTGGTCCATTGGGAAGTACGGGTCCTACCGGTCCGACGAGCGACACCGGCCCGACGGGCCCTACCGGTTCAACGGGAGCGACCGGTTCAACAGGATCCACTGGTCCAACCGGAGCGACAGGAGGCACCGGCCCAACAGGAATTACTGGCTCGACCGGCTCGACTGGCCCAACTGGTCCAACGGGAGTGACAGGTCCAACGGGAGATACTGGCCCAACAGGAATCACTGGCTCCTCCGGTCCGACAGGTCCAACGGGAAGTACAGGTCCAACCGGAGCAACTGGCCCAACAGGAATTACTGGCTCAACCGGCCCTACCGGTCCAACTGGTCCAACGGGAGCGACGGGTCCAACGGGAGCAACCGGAGACACCGGTCCAACCGGAGCCACGGGTCCAACAGGAATAACCGGCCCGACAGGTCTAACGGGAGCCACCGGTCCAACAGGAATAACCGGCCCGACAGGTCTAATGGGAGCCACCGGTCCAACGGGAGCAACCGGAGACACTGGCCCATCAGGAATAACTGGCCCGACTGGCCCAACAGGAATAACCGGCCCAACGGGTCCAACAGGAGCCACAGGTCCAACGGGAGATACTGGACCAACGGGAATCACCGGTCCTACCGGTCCGACGAGCGACACCGGCCCGACGGGCCCTACCGGTTCAACGGGAGCGACCGGTTCAACAGGATC
>JAEWCZ010000007.1 GCA_023390335.1 Bacillota bacterium
ATCCGGCTCTAGACAAGGACCAGATGGTTCAAATTCTCTTTAAGACCTGCTCCACAGCTAATGACGGAAGCAATATAATAAATCCGGCTGCATTCATTGATGCCGTTAAAAAAACTAAGAAGTAGTATAACAACATCTGGCTTCTTTCAGATTCAATCTCACGATGGAAACCCTTGCCTTTGTCTTGGGGTTTCACGTTATCAGGATACATTATGGTCTTGCTCCTATTAGATTGCGCCCATGCCGTAAACTAAAAGGAATAGTTGCAAAATGAAGCTCTGCGGTGTATGCGGCAATCATACACCGCAGAGCTTCATTTTGCAACAGCCTACTGCCATATGTCTTATATACCAAACAAACAAATCCATCTGCAATTCAGCCAAAGGCTTCTAAAGTATCAGGAATGTAATCTAAAATATCTCTAGGTTGGCAATTTAGTGCATTACATAGAGAAGTAACAGAATCCAAGGCGATGCTTTTCCCGTTTCGAATGTTTTGTGGTGTTCCTTCGAACATGATTTTTCTTTTCAAATTTTTTATGTTGCCAAAGGTATACTTGTGCGGTGTATCAATTAGATACACACTGATATTCATGTATAACTTGCTTAAAATTTTAATACAGTAAAGGTAAAGAAATTCCGGTCAGTATATGAAGAAAATATCTTTTCATATTAAGATGCGGGAAATATCATTGAAAGAGGAAAACTAAGAAGAGAATTGAAATGTAAGATTTCTTCACTTAAAATGTAAAATTTTTTCACCTATAAATGTTAAATTTTTTCACCTATGATATTGCAAAATAGATAAAATTGTGATATTATTACATAAACTTACAAAAATGTATAGTTTTGGAAGAATGTCTATACATATTAGTGGCTTATACAAAAAAGTAAAAAGTAGCAAAATAATCGTGGGCAATCAAGAGAAGTATGATCAGATAATCTGGGAAAGGAGAATCATTTGGATAATGTTTTAACATTCATAAAAAGCAGAAGGAGCACCAGAAAATATAAAGATAAATCAGTAGAAAAAGAGCTCTTAGACTAGATTTTAGAGGCAGGAAAATTGCACCAAGTGGAGGTGATGCTCATACAACACATTTCTTTATAGCACAAGACAAGGCGGTTCTAGACAAGTTGGTTGAGCTTACACAACAGGAGTTTTCGAAGCTGGAGTTGAAACCGAACACTTATAAATTCGTCGAGAGTTCGGTCATTGCTTACAAACGTGGAGGCGATGTGTTTAATTATAATGCCCCATAATTGATCATGTTTTTAGATTGTTGTGTAAAATAAGCAAGAAAGCTGGGAGATTGGGCGGATGTCGAAGCAAGATTTGTTAATCAAGTATGGGTATGACATTTATAAAGCAAACAATATGGAAATAGAGAACTTGCCTATTGAAAAAATTGGCCGGGTAATAGCGTGTCATAAAAATTTTTATGATGTAGTTATGAAAGAAAACATAGTGCTGGCACAAGTGGCAGGAAAATATAGAAATAATTTAGAAGAGGAAGGCGGATATCCTGTTGTCGGTGATTTTGTGGCAGTCAATTCTGCAAGTTCAGATTTTGCATTAATTGAAAGTACACTGACTAGAACCACAGTTTTTTACAGAAAAGATATATGGAACAAATCCGGAATGCAAATTTTGGCAGCAAACTTTGATTGTATTTTAATTTGCTCTTCCTTAAATAAGGATTTTTCTCTCAAGCGAATTGAACGTTATGTGGCATTATCAATCAATAGTGGTGCCAAGGTATTTATCGTTCTTACGAAATCCGATTTGTGCAGTGATTATGAAAATAAAGTAAAGATGTGTGAGGAATATTTTCCAAACCAAAATATACAAGTAATAGCGATTTCAGTTGTTAGTGGAATGGGAATTGATATGATAAGAGAAATATTTTCGGATGGTTCTGCCGCCTTATTGCTAGGTTCTTCCGGTGTAGGGAAGTCAAGCTTAGTCAATCTGTTAAGTGGAAAGCAGGTGATGGATATTGGATCTATACGAGAAGACGATGATAAAGGAAAACATACAACTGTTGTACGACAGATGATATGTTTAGATCAAGGGATTATCATTGATACCCCTGGATTAAGGGAAGTGGGGATAGTATGTGTGGATGATTCCGTTGACACCCTTTTTAGTGACATAAAAGAGTTAGAGCTAAAATGTAAGTATAGTGATTGCAAACATGTAAGAAGGGATGGCTGTGCAGTGCTGGCAGCAATAGAAAATGGAACACTTTCTAGATCAAGGTATGCTAATTATCTGAAAATGCAATATGAGAACCGGTTATTAAATGATAGAGGTGGTTATCTTTTGAATAAGTGGCAAAGATCGAAACAACGTTCAAAAGATTTGAGGGAAATCAGAAAAAGAAGGAAAAAAAAGTAGATGGACGAGTTTGTTGATTATCATATACATTCTAAGTATTCAGATGGAGAGTTACTCCCGCAGGAAATTATCAATTATATGAGAGGAAGAAGAGCTAGATGTATATCTATCACTGATCATAATACGATTAAGGGTTATTCTAATAAGTTAGATTTAAGCGGAATAAGATTAATTTCCGGTGTTGAAGCTGATGTAAACTTTGGTCATAGAGTTCAATTACTGTGCTATGATTTTGATATTAATGATCAAAGAATTAATGAGAGATTTGATTATATTCAATTACAAAGAAATAGAAATAGCATAAATCTTATTAAAAAAATGAATAAAGTTGGAATTAATGTAGAGAATGACAGTGACATATATGAGTATATCAATGATTTTGACCGTATATGTAAAATAATAAAAGAAAGTGGCTTTGGAGATTCTGTTACAGAGGTAAAAAATAAGTATTTTTTGCCAGGAGGGGCTTTCTATTTTGATATACCGGTATTAGATACACATGAATGTATACAGATGTTTCAGAATGCTGGTGGCAAAGTTGTATTAGCTCATCCAGGCAGAATATCATATGACATGGAGGTAATTGATCCTATAGTTCAGAAGCTTCTTGAATACGGGCTTGATGGAATTGAGTGTTATCATCCAGACCATGATGATAGATTTACCAAAAAAATAGTAAAGTTAACAAAAGATAATAAACTTCTTATTACTGGAGGAAGCGATATGCATGCAAGAAAAACGGATTATTATGTCAATGAAAAGAATGTTTATTTATTTTAAATAAAATTATTTCAACTGTGCCGATAGCAAGTTGAAGAATGGAGAGTGTTATGTTTAAAGCATTAATGTACCATTATGTGGATGATAATATTCAAAATCCAATGTGTGTTTCAAAAAAAAAATTTACAGATCAAATAATTTTTTTGAAAAGTGAAGGATATAAATTTTTAAGCCTTAAAGAAGTTGAAGATATTGTGCTTCATAATAAGCCATGTGAAAAATCTATTGTTATTACATTTGATGATGGATATAAAAACACTTTTCAGGAGGTTTTGCCCATATTAATAGAATATAAAGTTAAGGCTACAGTTTCCTTATGCAGCAGCTATCTGCATGAAGAAACATGTGAAAAGCCTACAATTCACCTTAGCCAGGAATTTGGAAATGTTGAAGATGTGGAAAAATGGATCGTAGAAGGCAATGATATAGCAGGACATTCATACGACCATAAGAAACTGTCGCATTTAACGAATGAAGAAATTGAGTATGAAGTGAACTACGATTACAAGATTTTGGCGGAAACGTTTAAACAAGATATTAATTGCTTTTTTTACCCATTTGGTTCGGTGAATGCATTTGTTGAAAAAGTTGTTTCAGCAAAGTATAAATTTGCATTTGTAACGGATGAAGGAGGAAGACCTACCTATGAAAATCGTTATCGAATACATAGAATATGTGTAAGGCCAGAATGGAGTGTTGATGATTTGAGAAGTGCATTAAACAGAGAATAATTATAAACTACATAATTACATAGAATGGAATATTAGGAGATGAGGCATATGAGAATCGTAATGTACTGGCATAATGGAAGAAGTTTAGGGCATACTGCAGAGGTGGCAAAGATTACGCATGCAATTGAGAAGGACATGCCGGAGGATTTTCTTGTAGGAATGACAGGGGCATATAAGGGACTGGATATGCTTTCAAATAAAATGGATGTTGTTAAACTTCCGGGGTTCGCCAACTTTGATAAATTATCGGGATGGAACTATACTGGCAGACAGGGAATGGAACCGAAAGAATTGTTTCAATGCAGAACTGAATTAATGGAATGTTTTATGAAAAATTATGAACCGGATATATTCATGGTAAATCATGTTCCGTATGGATTATACAATGAATTAGAACCAACACTTAATCTCACGAAAAAAGGAAAACGGTTTTTAACATTGCGGGGAATTTTATTTGATAGAGAAAAAACAAATCGCGAGTATTTTAAGGGAGAGGTAGCGAAGTGGATTGCAGATAAATATGATGCCCTTTTTGTACATATAGATCCTAATATTTTTTCACTGGAGGAGAATTATGATATTCCAACTGAGCTGCTAGACAGAATTCAATATACTGGTTATTTATCCTGTATGAGTAATATGTCAGTAAATGAAGCAAGAGATTTATTAGGTGTTGATCAAGATAAGCGTATTATCGTCTCTAGTATGGGGGGAGGACAAGGTGCTATTGATATATGGACAAGCATATTGAACGGATTGAAAAAAAATAGTGAGTATTATGATGAGGCATATATTATAACGGGACCATATCTGGAAAGCGAAGATTTTATTAAGCTAAAAGAATTAGAGCACGAAGTCAAGGGAGTTCATGTCATTAGGTATGTAAATAATATGCAAACCTGGATGAGTGCGAGTGATTTATTTATCGGAGCCGCTGGTTCTAATATGATTGGAGAGGTATTAGCAACAAGCTGTAATGCTATACTTATACCAAGACAAGTAAGAGAAGTAGAACAACATGTTCACTCAAAAATACTATCAGATAAAGGTATCATTAGGATGTGTGAATTGCAAGATGTCTTGGAGGGGAAAATAAACAGAGTCATATATGAAGGATTGACGGAACCAATAAAAAAGAAAAGTGGTATTTTGATGAATGGGTCAGACAGATACTGTGGCTTGTTGAAAAAATGGTATATGAAGTAAAGAGGTGATTTTGGTGAATATTACCTTAGTGGTAAGATATTTTACAATAGGGGGATTAGAAAGAGTTGTATCTTCTTTAGCAAATGGTTATGTGAGTAGAGGGTACAATGTAAAAATTGTAGTATTGTCAAAAGGAAAAAGAAATTCTTTAATTACAGAAATAGATCCCAAAGTGGAAGTTGTATTTCTGAAGGACAAAATATGGAATAAAATTAGCCAATTAAGAAATGAGACAAAGAATAGTCTGGTGCATATACATTTTGGCGATGGCAGGATACATCCTATTATAAGACTTGGGTTGATTGGCAGAAAAATCGTCATAACATGTCATAGTGTTTATTCTCATAAACGGAATACTTTATTAAATCTTTTTGATTATTTATTTTCCTTTCAGGCAAAAAAGATTATTGCCGTATCAGCGGCAGTAAAAGACTTTTGCGTAAATGAAGTACATATGAAAGAGGATAAAGTATGTGTAATCAGGAATGGTATAGAATGTAATGAAGATATAATCGAGAGAGAAAAAGGAGAAGTTCTAAAAATAGTTTCATTGGCAAGTTTATATCCCCATAAAAACCACATATATTTAATCAAAGCATTAGCAGCTTTTAAGAGTGTGTGCGATATTCCTTTTAAATTATATATGATTGGCGACGGTCCATGTATGTCAGATTTATACCTGGAATCTTTAAAACTTGGATTAAAGGATAATATCATATGGTATGGTGCTATATGGCAAAAGGATTTGGTTCGGAGTATTGTGAAAGCAGCAGATGTATTTGTATCAGCAAGTGAGTATGAGGGATTTCCGATATCGATATTAGAAGGTTTGGTTTATGGATTGCCAATGGTATTATCGAATATTCCACCGCATATAGAGATTTGTGGAGAGGGAGCATTATATTTTGATTTTGATGAAAATTATTGTTCTTTTATAGATAAAATGAAACAATTTTACAACGAAGATGGATGTGCAAAGAAAATGTCAGCCTATTCTTATGAAAGGTGTAAAGAATATAATATGGCAAAAACAATAGATCAGTATCTTGGCATGTATGAAGAAGTCATTGGTTAAAAATGGTGAGCAATTATGGAATTAAATATAATATCGCAAGCAGCAATGTATAATGGTGCAGGACAGAAAATTACTTATGAAGACATAAAATTGACAGTGGGAGAAAATGATATCCTGATTCGTGTAAAAGCTTCAATGTTTGGAAAAGCACTACATAGGGCGTTAGTATATGGGCATCCGAAAATTAGACCCAATACTGTGTTGGGGACTTTATTTACTGGAGAAGTAATTAATGATAATAAATTTTTTCCAAAGAAAACGAGAGTAGTTGTGAATCCACATAAGCCATGTGGTAAATGCATCAATTGCATGAATGGAAAAGAAAACTTATGTACAAACACGATTAAGATTAATCCGGGCGGGATATCAGAGTATGTGTTGATTGATGAGAGAAATGCTGATAGTATAGTAGCTTTAGATGATGGAATACCATACGAAGAGGCGGTCTTAACGGAAATTGCAGCTTGTGTTCTAGAGTCTGCTCATAAGACTGAGATTCGAGAGGCGGATTATGTTTTGATTGCAGGTTCTGGATTAACAGCTTTTATACATGCTCAAATATTAAAAAGCATGGGGGTTAAAAATATTGATATATTATACAAAGATGAAAGCCGTAAAGCTATCATTGAAAGGATAGGTGCAACTGCGTTAAATTATGAATGGAGTAAGGAAGAGGTATTTTCACTAAAGAGAGAAGGAAATAAGAACTTTGATGGATATAACATTATATTTGAAGTAGTTGGAAATGAAAATGTTTTAGAGAAAAGCCTGGATTTGGTAACTTCTAAGGGAAAGGTTATTCTTTTTGGAGGGTACCCAATAGGCAGCAGAATCAATGTCGATCTGAATTTCTTACATTATAAAGAGATTTCGTTAATAGGTACATATCATTTTAAAAATGAATACTTTGAAAAAGCCTTAATTATGATGAAGGAAAAACAGATCGACTTAAGCAAACTTATTACAAATCAGATATATTTTGAAGAACTGGAAAAAGCGGTTGAAGAATTCAATAAAAAAGAATGCATTACACTTATAGTAAAATATTGAGTTAAACAAAATAACGAATAGCATATATGGGTATTGTTGAATATAAATGTTATGTGTGTTGATATAAGGCTGTGCTTCAGGATAAAATTGTAATACATGGAGGTGGATTTCTTTGGAGGTGAGAGAAAGTGGCATCAAACTTTGTCATGGAAATATAATTCTCGAAGAGATGATATTGGAGAATGCTGAGCTAACAATTTCTGACGGACGAATTACGTCAATTCATGAAAATAGTAATAAAAATAATAGTGAAAATGGTGATTATACTGAAATAGATTTGCAAGACCATTATATTGCACCTGGATTTATAGATATTCATTGCCATGGCGGAGCGGGCTATGACTTTATGGATGGTACACCGGAGGCATTCCATGAGATAAGTAAATTTTACGCACAGGAAGGGGTGACATCCCTTGTTGCGACGTCTATGACGGCTGAATCCTGCGAAATATATAGATTTATAAAAGCATATGGCGAAATAAAAAGTAAGCTGGTTGATGGCGCTGAAATTTTAGGATTACACTTAGAAGGCCCATATTTATCCGATGAGATGTCAGGAGCTCAAGATTGTACATATTTGAAAAAAATTAAAGAGAGTGATTATACCGATATGCTTAATATGTCAAAAGATATATTGCGTATGAGTGTTGCACCAGAATTACCTGGAGCAGAAAAGCTAATAAAGGAATTAAGGCAACGTAATATAGTAGCATCCATTGCACATACTACAGCGGATTTTGATATATTTAATCGAGCAGTTTCATGGGGGTGCAGTCATGTAACACATTTGTATTCCGGTATGAAGGGAATATTTTATGAAAATGGTCTCCGAAAAGCAGGTGCAGTTGAAGCAGCGCTGCTGAATGACAATGTTACTGTAGAACTTATCGCAGATGGACGACATCTGCCGAGTGCAATTATTGAATTGGTATATAAGATAAAAGGACCTGGCCGGATTTCGATTGTTTCAGATGCCATGAGAGCAACTGGTACAAAACGGAATGAGAGTATATTAGGCAGCGTGCAAAAAGGAAGTAAGGTAATAATAGAAGGTGGTGTTGCAAAACGACTTGATAAGAAAAGTTTGGCGGGCAGTATTACCCCTCTGAATAGGATGGTAAAATATCTGTATGAAAATACTTCGATACCGTTATTGGATATAGTGAAAATGGTATCAGCAACTCCGTCAGATATTATGAGGTTAAATGGGAGAGGAAGAATTAGAAAATGTTCAAGAGCGGATATTACTGTGCTTGACAAAGACTTGAATGTTTCTATGGTAATTATCGGCGGGAAGATTGCTAAGAACATTTTATAAACATATATTTGGAACAGAATAGTTATTCGATGAGTAAGTTACATGGTAATATAAAATAAAAGTGGAGGAGATAATCATATGTACATATCATCGATATATGCAGGATATCAATTAAGATTAAACCGAATTATTAATAAAAATACAGGAAGGACATTGGTAATTCCATTTGATCATGCAACTAGTGCGGGAATATTACCCGGGCTAGGCGATGTAAAGAAGATTGTGGATATAAGTGCTGAAGCTGGAGCAGATGCTATCATGCTTAGACCAGGATTGATGAAGGATGTAGCTATGGCAAATAGCAAAAATTTGGGAATTATTTTATGCCTAACAGGAAGACTTGACCGAGGAGTTGATCATGTTGAATTAAATACAGTTGAATATGCAATAAAATGTGGAGCAGATTCTATTTGTGCAGAGTTTAAAATGGGTTCAGATGGTGACTTGCAAAATGCACATCTAGCCAGCCTTATTGTTGAAAAAGCACATGAGAATGGTATGCCAGTACTTATGACAATATATGCACAACCAAGTTTTGTTGAAAAGTTTGGTTCATCTGCATACGCATACACATGCAGAGTAGGGGAAGAATTGGGTGCAGATATTGTGAAAACTTCGATACCATGTGAAGAAAAAATAATAAAATCATGTATTGATAATGTTAGGATTCCATTAATAGTTGCAGGAGGCTCGAATGTAACAGAGGAAGAACTGATTTCAAATATAGATTTTGCGGTTTCTAAAGGAATTTCGGGGGCAGCAGTTGGTAGAAATGTAT
Organism: Bacillota bacterium; assembly: GCA_023390335.1. Taxonomy (GTDB): domain Bacteria; phylum Bacillota; class Clostridia; order Acetivibrionales; family DSM-1351; genus Ruminiclostridium. The sequence continues at coordinate 9,339 of JAEWCZ010000007.1, forward strand.
GGGGATCACCCAATTCTTATGATTTAGTTTGTAAGTTAAGGAAAGTAATTCATCAGGAGTAGTATTAGAGACGAAACCTTGATAGGCAGTACAAAGCGAATTCACGGATTTAGGGTATATTTAAGAGAGGAATTGTATTTTTTAAAGATACATATTATATGGATTATGCGAGAAAATGAGAAGAAATATATATTTAGACATATAAAGAAACACTACATGGGTTTTGCTTTACTTTTATTGGGTGTTGCCGGAGCATCGGTAGTTGGATTGTTATATGCACTTATTACTGCTCAAATAGTAAATCAAGCTTTTTATGAAAAAAATGTGGATGGAATTGTAAAATATCTGATTATTTTTATAGTTGTGTATATAGTGCATCAAGCATTTCATTTTTTAAAAACGTATTCTGCTGAAAAGTTAAACGCATCCTTTTCCGTTGAAATAAAAGAAGAAATATTGGAAAGTGTATTGTACTTAAAAGGAACAGAGTATTCTAAGCTTACAGTTGGAGATGTATTAAAGAGAATGGGAACAGATGCGGATGGAGTCTTACGCTTTCTGTATTTAAATGTTATTTATTATATTACGGATTTCGTTGAATTCTTTATACAATTAGTGTTTATTGCATTCATTAGTATACCAGTTCTTATTCTCACATTAATATGTATGCCGTTATCCTTTTATTTAACACGAGCTTTTGTTGAAAAATCAAAGCACCATTATAAAACTTTAATTTCTTCAGAAAGTAAACTTTCAACCTATATTTTAGAAGTAATACAGAATCTGCAAGAGTTGAGAATGTTGAATGGATTTCACTGGATGAAGAATAGATTTGCTGATTACAATAAGCAGAATAATTGGAATATAATCAAAACGAAGAAGTGCGAATTAGAAAATCAACAAATTGTGAATGGATTATCATTGATCATTCATATTGCACTTTATGTACTAACTGCTTGGCTGATCATTCATAACAATTTAAAGTTTGGTTCATTTTTAGCTGTTTTGGAATATTTTGATGCTTCGATTACTGCATTTTCAGAAATCGTAGGACGTGGAAATCCTATTGCACAAGATTTTGCATCAATCAATAGGATTATAGAAGTACTTGACTTAGAACATGAGAATATAGAAGTTGGAGAAGAAATGGAAATACAAAAAGGTGATATTAGAATTGAGAATTGCTCCTTTCGTTATGGTAATAATGTAAAAGCAATAGATAATTGTAGTCTTCATATTGAATCTGGAGGCAGAGTTGCTATTGTAGGAATGAATGGTTCTGGTAAGACTACATTAGTATATATGTTACTGAAACTGTATGAGAATCAAGAGGGAAATATATATATAGATAATATAAATCTTAGAGATATCTCATTAGAGTGCTTACGTAAGCAGATTGCAATAGTAAATCAGCAAGTAATTATTTTCAATGGCTCTGTTCGATATAACATTCTGTTAAAAGATAATAATGAGGAGGATGATAAGGTATGGGAATATCTTGAAATGGTTGGGTTAAAGGAGTATGTAAGAAATCTTCCAAATCAGCTGGATACAATTATAGGAACTATGGGAGCTGCTTTATCAACTGGCCAAAGCCAAAGAATAGGTATTGCCAGAGCATTAACCAGGGATGCGAAAATTGTTATTTTTGATGAATCTACAGCATCCCTTGATGCGGAAACAGAACAGATAATAATAAATACATGGGATCAATTATCAAAGCAAAAAACACTCATTATCATTGCTCATGAATTGAAGACAATAAAGAAAGCGGAAAGAGTCGTTTTTATGAATAATGGTAAGATTATCAGTGTAGGATCACATGAGTATCAAAAAAGAAATTGTCCAGAGTATGTGGAATTATTGTTGTAACGTTACAAACCATTATACAAATGGCTTGAACATAAGCTTTTTGTGGGAAAAATTAAGAAAGTATAGAGAAAATATTGCTTATGAAGCGTGATAAAGAAAAACTGTATTCCAGGCTAAAAGAATTTTGTAGAAAGGTTTCATACAGAAAAATACTTATTGTAATGATACAATTATTTATAATCGTACTAACTACATGTGAAACGTTTGTGTACAATTATCTAATAAATCAGGTATTTGTAAATTCACTGTTTCATTTGATATATATTCCCGTTGTTTTAATGATAGGAATTTACTTATTGAAAGTGTTGTTAGCATATGCAAATCAGTATGAATATAATAGGTTTATGCTGGAAATGAAAGAGAACATACGAATTTATATGCTGTCGGTGTTCTATAGAAGTAATGATAATGGTAAAGACATTGGTGAGAGTAAAAATTGCATAGAAGCTGATGTGGAAGAATTAGAAAAATACTATTATTCCAAGTATATCGATAAGTATATTATTCTAATCATGATTGGTATCTATTTTGTCTGTATGATTTATTACAATTACATATTAGCAATTGCGTGCTGCATAATAATGCTGATTCCATTCTTGTCGGTAAAGATATGTGGTTCAAAAGTTGAAAATGAATCCAGGAATTACAGAAGCATGTATGGTAAATATGAGGGAAAACTAGTCCAATATATTACAAATTGGAAAGAAATAAAAAGCAATAATATGCAAAAGGAATGCATATTAGATTTTCGGAAAGACTGGTCTCAGATGTCTGGACATCATATGAGGACTTCCATGTTTACACAAGCTAATTCAAGCATAGTATCATTCAATCGGTTTGTATTGGCTCAAGCAGTTGTATATGCATTAGGTGGATGGCTTCTGGTAAAAAATTATTTTGGAATTGGAGGACTTTTAATTTTTGTTAATTATTATTCCAGATTTTTGGAAAGAATGAGTGCATACAGTGATTTAGCCATTTCCTTAAGAAATAGAAAGAACTCCGTTGATAGAGTAATGGAGATTTTAGACTTTGATATATCGGAAGAGACAACCATCACCAGACTGGAACATTCTTCGTTTGATGTAGATCATGTGTATTATCGTTATGAAAATGCAGAGAGTGATGCATTAAAAGACATATCATTGAATCTTCAAAATAAATCACTTAATGTTATAGTTGGAAAAAGTGGAAGCGGGAAATCTACATTATTAAAATTGCTTGCCGGGATTATTGCTCCTAGTAAGGGGACTATTTTAATAGGAGAAAGTGATATATCTACGATAAATCAAGAGAGTTTGTATGACAAAATTACTGTTGTTATGCAGGATAGCAAGTTCTTTAACATGACGATTCGTGAAAATTTATTAATTTCAAATGAGGATGCAACGGATGAAGAGTTATTAAATGCATGTAAAAGAGCCAATATTTACGAATATATAATGAATCTGCCAGAAGGATTAGATACGATGCTGAGCGAAATAGCGGTTAATATGTCTGGCGGAGAAAAACAAAGATTAGCAATAGCAAGAGCACTCTGCCGAAATACAGATATTTATTTGTTTGATGAAGTAACATCTGCTCTTGATAAACAAAATGAGATATATATTACAAATACAATGGTTGAGTTGTCAAAGAATTATTTCGTTATTTGCATCTCTCACCGAGATATGATTTTAGATTATGCAGACCGCATCATTCAAATTGACGATGGAAAGCTTGTAAATGGTTAAGAGCGTACAAGCTTTATTGGAATGATTTATGAAGTATTAAGATAATTGATTCAGGAGGGAGATTAAGTGAAAAAGTATGTTTTAATTGGTACTGGCAACCGCATGGTTGAAATGTTTTTAAGACCAATTATAGTGGATTATCAAAAAGCTGCTAAGATAGTGGCGATATATGACACCAATATCACTCGGGCTAATTATGTGTCATCAATAATTCCTTATTCAGTCAATATATATAATAATATTGATTTTTTGTTCAAGGAAAATGATGCTGATTATTGCATTATAGCAACAGTGGATTGTCAACATGAACAATATATACAGAAAGCATTAGAAAGAAAAATGAAAGTAATATGTGAGAAACCAGTATGTACTACAATAGAGCAATGTACATCATTGTTGAAGCTATCACCGAGTAAGCAAAAAGAAGTTATTATCACCTTTAATTCTAGGTATATGCCTGTAAATAGAAAGCTTTATGAAATTATCAAGAGTGGAATTCTGGGACAAATATATAGTATTAAATATCACTATAATGTAGATGTTAATCATGGAGCAGAATATTTTAGACGTTGGCATCGGTATAAAAAGAACTCTGGAAGTTTGCTAGTACATAAATCGGTACATCATTTTGATTTGATCAATTGGTGGTTAAATGATCAAGCAGTAAGTGTTAATGCAAATGGAGAGCTGTTGAAATTTGGAGAAAACAGAAAGCAACATAGTTCAACATGCAGAACATGCAAAGAAAAATGCCAGTTCAGAGTTTCGGCAGAAAAAATGTTAGAATTTAAAGAAATGTACTTTGATGCTGAGAAAACAGATGGTTATATAAGAGACAAGTGTATATACGATGATGATATTGATATATACGATACGATGAATGTAAATATATTATATCAAAAGGGTGTATCTGTGGATTATGCATTAATACTTTATTCCGCATATACAGGTTTCAGCCTAAAAATATATGGGGAAAATTATCAACTGGATTTTAATTTTAATCAGAGTAATAAGGAAAATAATATTACAATTTTAGATTATGAAGGTAACATAGTTGATGTAATTGTTATAGACTCATTATTTTGGAAAAAGCATAATGGAGGTGATGAAAAGCTTCGTAATACGCTTTTTTCAGAAGATGATTGGGACCAGCTTCCACGATTGGAAGAAGGGGTAAATGCTGTAATGCTAGGGTTAGCAGCTTGCAAAAGTATTGAGAAAGAAAATGTAGTTACATTAAAGGACATGTTAAAAATAAATAGCTAACAGGAGGGTATCAATGTATAAAAGAATAGAAGATATGGTTCTTGAAAATAGCAGTAACAAGATATGTACAATTGATGATAATAGAAGTTATACATATGCTGATGTAAACCAAAGAATTTTATGTTTGAGTAAAAACCTTAATAAATATGCATTTGATAAACATAGTCGTATCCTTGTATATATTCCGAATGATACAAAAGCAATTATTAGTATCTTAGCAATACTTAATTGCAATATGATAGCTGTACCTGTTGATATACAAACGCCTGCTGATATGTTAGTAGATATGGTAAATATGGTAGATCCCCAAGCAATTATTTACCTGGACAAAGAAAGCATCGGGCAATTAGTGTATGAAAGATGCAATGATATAGAGTTTATTAGTTATGACGATAGTTTCACTGAACAAACGGCAGAAGAGTATAGGCCAATACAAAAAGTTGAAGATGACTTGGCATTGATACTATTTACATCGGGGACTACTGGTAGCTTCAAAGCAGTTGTACATTCACATAAGACGGTAATAAGTAATATCTGTTCTGTGTTAGATTATATGAGAGTGAATGAAAATGATAGATTTTATGTTATGAAGACATATGTTCACTGTTCATCACTATTATCAGAAATCCTTGTTGCATTATATGCAAATGGCAGCGTTTGCTTATTTAAACCTAAAGTAGGTATTGGTGTGACTGTTGATCGAATTATGAAGGAGAAACCAACTGTCCTTGGAATCAATCCAACTTTTTTGAGATTATTGAAAAGTATGAATCCGGACAAAGTTAAAGATAAACTAGAATCTGTAAAAATAGTTGCTACTAGTGGAGCAACTATATCGAAGGAACTTTTATCTGCGTGTAAAAAGTTATTTAGAAATGGGACGGTTATTAACGTATATGGATTAACAGAAGCTGGACCAAGAGTAAGTGCACAAAGGCCAGATGGAATTTATAAAGATGGTTCAGCAGGACGCCCTATTAAAAATGTCGATGTAAAAATTGAAAATATTAATACATATGGGATGAGCAATGCAGGCGAAGTTTTAGTAAAAACCCCCTCTATGATGCTTCGCTATTGGAATAATGAAGTGGAAACGAATAAGAAAATTGTTGATGGCTGGTTAAAGACAGGTGATCTGGGATATTTTGATCAAGATGGAGAACTGTATATAATTGGAAGAACCGATGATATGATTATTAAAAGTTCTCACAATATTGACCCGTATCGGATTGATAATATTATAGAAAAGATGGAAGCGGTTAAGCAGAGCATAACTTTTGGGGTACCTGATGAGATAAATGGTCAGAATATAGTTTCTACTGTGGTTGTTAAGGAAGGCTATTGTATACAAGCAAAAGATATATTGAATTTCTGCCGTGATAACTTGTATGGCTATGAATTACCGAATTATATTATGTTTATTGATGAAATTCCTTTGACATCAGGGAAAAAGGTATCAAGGAAAAAGTTACAAGAGCAATACTTCAAAATGATAAACAGGCAATAGAAATCATTTAAAAGTGACATAGGCACAACTATACTTCCTAATAAGGAGAAAAGACATGAAAAGTAATAGAGTTCAATTTTCTATAATTATCCCTATATTTAACCAAAGAAGTCAACTGGAGCTCACATTGAAAAAATTTTCGTTGCAAGATTATCCAGAGGATGACTATGAAATTATTGTAGTTGATGATGGATCAGAAGATATGGCTGACTCATTTGATACAGAATGGCAAGGCAGATTTCAGAATATTAAAATCATACATCAAAAAAATAGTGGACGTTCTGCAGCAAGGAATGCAGGATTAAGTAAGGCGCAAGGAGAGTACATCATTTTTTGTGATGGAGATAGATTCCCGCAGTGTAATTATATAAGATTGTATCAGGATGCAATAAAAGAAAATAATGATAACCCATGGATTGTTTATATAGGATGCCCTATGGACTATTATGGAAAGCTGAAGGATATTGATGATGAGCAAAAGGTAATTCGATATTCAAGAGCTTCGAAGTATTATAAAAAAGTCACTAATCTTTATGATCAAAATGGAAATACATCTTCTGAGGTTGATTGGGCAACATTTTTGGTTGGAAATTCCTGTATGCACTCAAGTATGTTAAGGATGGTGAATGGATTTGATGAGAATTTTTCGACTTGGGGATTTGAACATTTTGAACTTGCATATCGGATGAAAGACAAAGGCTTCTCATTTCATATGTGTCCAAACATTAAGAATTTTCATATTCCACATTCCAATGGGGCGGCATATTATCTGGATGCAATGCAACGAAGTGTGTTATTTATGCAAAAAAAGCACAATAATGAAAAGTTTTCTGCTTTGTATGATTTTCTCGCAGGAACGATATCATTGCAGACATTTGAACAGGAATTTTCTGGGAATATTTGTGATGAATTGAGAGAGAAGGATATGATTTTTTATAAATTATAAATAAATACTACATAATGAAAGGGGAGAAAAGAATGAATCAAATGATATTTAGTGAGGTAGAAAACTTCATAAAGGAGAATTTAACATGGCTGGAGAAAGATGAAATCACAAAAGATGCAATGCTAAAAGATCTGGGAATTGATTCTATACAGATGATGGTGTTAATCGTAAATTGCGAAGAAAAATTTAATGTAACTTTTAGCGAAGATATATTGGAAAATAATTTTTTTGATACCGTAGAGTCGGTTGTTGATTACATCGATAAGCTTATGGGTGGTGATTCAAATGGCACAGATTTGGTTGAAAAGTAGTGATAGCTATTTATCTGCATTATTGATGAAAGCAACAACGGACAGTCAAAAGATTGTAATTCTTCTTCCGGGTTTTATGCAAGCAAAAAGTGATTCATATTACTTTATGAGTGATTTTGCAAAGTATTTGGTTACAAATGGATTTCATGTATTGATGGTTGATTTAATAGGCTCTGGTGACAGTTTCGGGAAAAGTGAAGAAATTGAGTTAGTTAAAATGAAATCAGATGTACTTCATATCATTCAATATGTGAAACAGGAAGGATATAAGAAAGTTTTTGCAGTAGGTAGAGGATTATCCGCAAATATTTTTGCACAAATAGATAATAAAAATCATAGCTTGTGGAAAATTGCTTGTATTAACCCTGTATACATTGACGCCGGTATGAGTGAAAAAATAATGAGTTGTCTAAATAGAAGAGGTCATGAAGAATTAATAGAATTAAATAGTGAAACTTTTCAAGATTTAGCAGAATTATTTGTAATGGCTGGAACAGAGAAATGTAATATAGAGGGAGAATGCCTGAAAGCTTCATTCCTGGCAGAGTTAGCAGAAAATTGTATGAATCCTTACGATATGAAGGATAGAGAAGACATTGCTCTATTTTATACATGTGATTGTAGTGTTATCTACAGTAAATATTATACGGTTCTATCAAATTGTTGTAATGGTCAATTTACTTTTTCAAAATATAATGATCGCATCAATTTGATGCTCGAAATAGTAAGAAGATTTGAAGATAGCGAGGATAGTGCCTATGAGAGTACCTTTCGAAGTGGATAATAAAGGATTTTGCATTAGTGGTATGTTACATATCCCAGACAGTACTGTATTTACTGGAAAAATAGTAATTGTATGTTATGGTTTTAACGGTAATCGGGTAGAAGAGCATAGAATGATGGTTAAGCTAGGTGAAGATATGGGGAAAAATGGAATAATTTTGGGGCGTTTGGATTATCACGGTCAAGGTTTAAGTTCCGGTCATATGTATGATGTATCATTCGAGAATAGAGTAGAGGATATATTGGCTACTATAAATTATGTAAAAGGATGCTTTAATGGAGATAGTAATTTGAAATTTTATATAATTGGATTTAGTGATGGTGCGCGAATAGCTACTCAAGTATGCCATAAAGAAGATATATGTGGGATCATTTTGTGGAATCCAATTTTTTCAATGAGCGGTTCACCGTATATGTCAAAGCAAAGTACAAAGGATGATGGGAGTGGTGCAATTATCAATACACTCACGAAAAGGTTGAATTATCAATTATATGGAGTTCCTGTTAATCCAAATTATTTGGCTGGCATTACTAAGGGATCAGAATATGATTCATATTTAGCTATAAAACCACCTTGTGAAAAAATCTGTATATGGGGTGGAAATGATCGATATACCCAAGAGGCTCGTAAGAAGATAATTGCTCAAACGGATATTCAAAATTATGTAGTCGATGGAGCTGAACATCTTTTCAATGGTAGAGAATATGAAACAGAGGTGCTGCAGATTACTCTAAAATATTTATTGGAGGTTATAAGTGGATAGTCAATACATTTTTGAAAATATAAATGTATATAACGAAATCGAGGTAGATTGTTTTCAAAATCTATTGCTTAGTTATTTACAGCTATTTCATGCAGACACGAATTATTTAAAAATATGTTGGCCCTGGACGTTTGAAAGGCACTTTGTAGAGAAGAACGCTAAGCGTTATATGATATTGAATCAGCATGAGTCTATTAGCCTACAGAGAATCTCAGATATTTATCATAATAAGGGAAGACAAGTATATTTTGATGAGAATGCAGACAGAGCATCGGTATTAGAAGAATATCTTAAACAATATCAGGCTGTTTTTCTGTGTATAGATGAATATTATATAGGTTATCATTATAAGCATGTTTTTGAAAAGCAGCATGGATTACATACACTATTAGTGACGAATATTGATATGGAGCAAAAAGTAGTGCAAGGTATTTCTTCTATTCCGGTTTTTAAAGGGAATATACCATTGGATTATTTTGAAAAAGCTCTTTATTCTCCCGAAATAAAAGAATGGTTTGTATATTTTGAATCGAACAAATTCGAAACAAATCCAATAAGTTCCTATAAAGAGAGTATGAAAAAGGAGTTTGCATTAGAAAAATCATCGGACAACATAATCTATACAAAAGATATAATAACTCATTTAAAAGGGATAGATTTCCATGATTCTGATATTGAATATTTATGTGAAGGCACTTGGGGATGGAAAATCACGGCAAAAGGAGAAATGCTGATTGATTTTATAGAGAAAGAAAAGCCATTTAACCAGAAGCAATCAGAAATAATTGAGGATATAAAGAATATTAATCTTAATTGGTCAAAGGGGTATAAGCTGCTGTTTAAGTTTAGTTGTTCAAAGCATGAAATATTTTTTAAGAGGGCAATTGAATATATTGAGAGGGCATATGAAACAGAATGTCAATTGCAAAATACTATTTTTGAAAGTATAGATGGAGAGGAGAAGTGAGACGATCATGAAGCTTGACTATATACATAAAAAAATAAGCTTAGGGGAGGAAATCGAAATATATAATGATGATAAAGAGACTGGAGTTGTTATTTTATCAGGAAAGTATTTGGTTAACTTTGAAGATGATAAAATTGAAGTAACAGGTGAGAGAATTTCTGTTTTTGACTCAGATGGTCATGTTATATATATCCCTCGACAGTATAAAGGAAAGCTCACAGCCAAAAGTGAGCTATTGGATTTTGTTATCATATCTACATATGCAGAAAGAAAGTTAAGACCTTTTGTAAAGCAAGATGGCTTTCACAAGGAACAACGAGGAAAGAAAGAATATAAAAGGACAGTAGTCGATTTATTAGCAGAAGAAGATGCAACAGATTCGTTGTTTATCGGAGAGACTTTTCATATAGACGGTGTATGGTCCGGATATCCACCACACAAGCATGACCAAGATATTGCGGGGATAGAGAGTAAGAATGAGGAAATGTATTTTGTGAAAGTCAGACCAACAACAGGATTTGGTGTATTTATCAGTTACGTCAATAAAAATGAAAAACAATCAAGAATTGTGGAAGACGAAGATTTTATATATGTAAAAGAAGGCTATCATGCAATTCTGTCTGCACCAGAACATGAATTTTATTATTTGTGGGCTGCTTCGAGTAGAAATAAGAAGTTTTTATCTGGTGTAGATTGTGATTTCGTGCAGGTAGAAAATTAACATGGTGGGGGCTTTATGGATAGTGCAATAACAAGATTCAAAAATAACATTACGATAATGGAAGTTGAAAGCTCATCATTTTGTAATAGGAAATGTACATATTGTATTAATTACAAAATTGATCGAAGGACCAAGAAAGAGTTCATGGATGAATCTTTGTTTAAGAAGATAATTGATGAGTTGGCGGAAGTTGATTATGATCGTATATTAACATTTCATAGATTTAATGAACCCTTTGAAGAAAAGAATGAAATGATTCTAAAAAGGATTGCCTATGCAAGAAAAAGATTAAAACATGCACGCTTAATCACTAGTTCAAATGGTGATTATTTAGATCAGGAGTATCTGATAAAAATTCAAGAAAGTGGATTAGATGAATTATATGTGCAGTGTCATTATGATTACGCTATAAACAAAAATGAAGAAGATATTCGAAAGGATATCCGGGATGTGAACCTGCGGTTAGGTAATTATATGGGGAAATTTGTTCATAAAAACAATGCGATTATTTATTGTACGGTAAATTCACCATTGAAAGTGCTAACAATTGAAGCTAAGAATTTTATGCTTGATGGATTTGATCGAGGTGGAATGGTAAGCCTGGAAAAAAGTAGAATTGTGGAAGGTCCTTGCTATGCACCATACACTACTATGGCGATTGATTTTAATGGAAAGGTTAATATGTGCTGTAACTTAGTTTCTTATATAAAAGATCATGAAAAGTATTGCTTAGGAGACGCAAGTAATAATACCTTATTTGAAATATATAATTCAGATAAAGCGCGAATAATTCAAGAAAGGCTATATCAGGGGATCAGGCCTGATGTGTGTAGTCGGTGTGAGTGTAACTATAAAAATTTTCTTAATAAGTTTGAATTGGATCCTACACATTTACTGTAAGTTAATAACTCAAGTGTAACTGCAATATTTTTTTGATTTATCCGGTAGGTTAGTCAATATTGTTGTTTCAAGTATAAAATAAACGCGGAAGGAGAAGTGTGAAAGAAAAGCGCTTTCACACTCCATTATTTATGGCAGTACCGCAGACCTGTCTGCGGTATGCAATGGGAGCAAGTGTGATTATTAATAGTCATAGGAGGTGAAGAATGGGTGAGATAAGAGAAAAATTAATTAGTATCATTGGAAAAGTATTGGAAGCAGATGTTTCAAATTTGAATGAAAGCGATGATCTTATAGGTTTAGGAATAGATTCATTAAAGTATATTAAAATAGTCGTTGAAATTGAATCTGAATTTGATTGTGAATTTGCGGATGACTATTTAATTCAGAAATCTGTAAGTACATTAACTGAATTAGAGAATATTGTATTAAGCATGATATCAAAATGAAAGGAATGTGATGTTTTTCCTACTATAAAACATCATACAAAGCACAATATGAAAAATGGTTATTATTTCTCAGCTTATTGTTCTATAAATGCATTAGGATATTTAAAAAATATTGAGTCAAGACATGATGCAAATTTATCATTATGGAAAAAAGAAAATGATAATGTTGAATTAGTACATTATTGGGAATTGGAACGGGTTACAGGATTGAAACAGCATAATCTATCCTTTTTTAGCAAAGAGCATGCAGAAAGCGTCATAAATCAATTGCTTAGTGAACATAATTTGTGTTTGGAGGATATGGTTGAGGTTTGGGGTACGCCGGGTATTGGTAACATAGAGGATTATTATAGTGCTGAGGAATGTACGGACTATGCATATCATACAATCGCACATGTCTATTCTGCACTTGCACTAAATACGGATATGTTTTATAACGAAAAGATATTATGTTTAGCAGTTGATTCTTCTCCGGATAAGCTCATCGATAAAAATGCATTGCAAAAGAAATTTTATATGGGTGTATATTCCGATAGAGGAACCATAAATAAATATGAGATATCATCTCCGGCTGATCTTTGGGAATGTGCAAAAAATCATTATGGGCTTAGAGAAGGATCGTTAATGGCACTAGCGAGCGCATGTACTTGTGAGATGATTAAGGAGACTGAAATTAATTATCATTCCTACGATTTTCATTCTAGAGCAAGAGCAATAGCTAATATAAATCAGTTATTGAATGAGCTGGATAATATTAATATTCTAGATAATAAAATCGTTAAAAATTATGATGAGCGGTTTAGTGAAAGAGAAAATCATATTAGCTTGGTTATGAAAATATTGCAGAAGAAGTCCTTAGACATTATGTCAGAAAACATTGATGCTGCAATCGAAAAGTATGATTTAGATCCAACGGATATGATATTATCCATCGCAGGAGGATTTGGTCTGAATTGCCCTTGTAACTCATATATGATGAAAAAGTATCATTTTAAAGGATTTATGGCCCCGCCAGCAATAAATGATGCGGGTATTTCTTTAGGATTAGCATTATATCAGTTTTTAAAGAGAGAAAATAAAATAAATTTTTATTTAAGAAATTCATACTATGGCGATGAGAGCGTTCAGGCATTAACTGAGTTGAAGGACTATGGGCAATATATAAACAAAATCGAAGATATGTCTTATGATGTGATTTGTGCTGATATTGAAGAGAGACCGGTTATTTGGTTTGATGGAAAAGCAGAATTGGGACCAAGGGCATTAGGGCATAGAAGCTTATTGGCGAATGCAATGAGTGAGAAGGCAAAGATTCAGCTTAATGAGATAAAAAAACGTGAATGGTGGCGTCCAGTAGCACCAATGATTATGGAAGATAAGATCAATGAATGGTTTGAAGAAACATTTACTTCTCCATATATGCTGAATAATTTTATTGTTAAGCAAGAGAAAAAAGCATTCATTCCAGCAGTGATACATCTGGATGGAACTGCACGCGTTCAAACGGTGAATAATGAAGACAATGAGGTGATTTATAATATATTAGAGAAGTTTCAACAGAGATATGGGGTACCTATTATATGTAACACATCATTAAATGATAAAGGTGAACCTATTATTAATACGGTAGCAGAAGCAATAAATTTCGCTTTAAGAAAAAAGATAAAGGTTGTATATATTAATAGAAATCGTATTGAACTAAAAAATCATGAGCTATTTAAAGAAACAGTATGCGCTCCTAGAAAAATTGATTTTAAGAGTTATATATCTGATACGGAAAAGAAGTTCTATTTAGATGAATTGAACCCATTCAATTGTTCTGATGAGCTAATTGATTTTTATGTTAGATATAATGAGGACATAGATATTACAAAAGAAAAAGGGCTCAAAGAACTTAAGATTAGCTACAAAGTAAACAAGAAACTATACGAGTAACAAGTTATTGCCTATTATGTTTTTATAAAAAATAAGAGCAGTATAAATTAAGAAGGGGATTAAATGGAGTTGACGAAAGCATTACAAGCGGGAGAAACCAAAATTAGTGTAGTAGGCCTAGGTTATGTAGGAATTTCAATTGCTTACGCATTTTCTACGAAAGTAAAAGTTATTGGATATGATATTAATGAGAGTAGAATTAATCGGTACAAAGCTGGATTTGATGTTACAAATCAAGTAGGTAATGAAAAACTTAAGGAGTCTACAATCGAGTATACCAGTGATGATACGAAATTAAGGGAAGCAGAATTTCATATTATTGCGGTACCGACACCTGTAAAAGAAGATAATACACCAGATGTATCTTATGTAAAGAAAGCAAGTCATACAGTGGGCAAGAACTTAGTAAAGGGTTCAGTAGTAGTTTATGAATCTACGATATACCCAGGGGCTACGAGGGAAGTCTGTATTCCAATATTAGAGAAGGAATCGAACCTTGTTTGTGGGCAGGATTTTACTGTAGGATATTCACCGGAAAGGATTAATCCAGCAGATACGAAGCATTCTTTTAGTGATATTCCTAAAATTGTATCAGGAATGAATGACGAAGCATTAGAGACCATTGCAGAAATATATAGTATGGTTCTGGATGCAGGTGTGTATAAAGCGGAGACCTTAGAAATTGCTGAAGCTGCAAAGATTATTGAAAATACTCAGAGAGATATTAACATAGCATTTCTTAATGAAGCTTCTATGATATTTCATCGGCTTGGAATTGATACAAAGGCAGTTTTAAATGCTGCATCAACAAAATGGAATTTTATAAAAATGTATCCAGGTTTAGTGGGAGGACATTGTATCGGAGTTGATCCATATTATTTGATTTATCAGGCCCAAAAATATGGTTATGATTCAAAGATTATATCAGCATGCCGCCAGTTGAATAATGGTATGAGTAAATATATTGTAAAGAGTACTGTACAATGTCTAGAAGAAGCACATATTAAAGTGAAAGATACTAAGGTTGCAATTATGGGATTTACATTTAAAGAGAATTGTAATGATATTAGAAACACAAAAGTTATTGATATTTACAATAATTTGAAAGAATTACACATGAGACCATATATGTTTGATCCTGTTGCAGATAAAGAGGAGACCATGCAAATGTATGGTGTAGAGTTGAATTTTGAAAATGAGTTAAAGGATATGGATGTAATCATATTTGCAGTTGCTCATAATCAATATGCAGCATTAAGTCAGAGTGACATAGATCAATTTTATACCAATAATAATAAGTATAAAATTGTTATTGATATTAAAGGAATGTTTGATAGAAAACAGTTTAATGCTAATTACATATATTGGAGATTATAAATGGGATACGAAGACTTGAAGTTTAATAGCTGCACCTTCTTAATAACAGGAGGTGCTGGATTTATTGGTTCTAACCTTTGTGAAGTACTAGTTGATATGGGATATACTGTAAGATGTCTGGATAATTTATCTACAGGAAAAATGGAGAATATTAGTCCACTACTTAATCATAAGAATTTTATTTTTATTAACGGTGATATAAGAGATTTTGAAGTCTGTAAGGAAGCTTGTAAAGATGTAACATTTGTATTACATCAGGCAGCATGGGGAAGTATACCACGTAGTATTGAAATGCCGCTTTTTTATCAAGAAAATAATATTGGCGGCACACTTAACATTTTTGAAGCAGCAAGAATAAATAAAGTTCATAAAGTAGTATATGCATCAAGTTCTTCTGTATATGGTGATTCGACTATTTTACCTAAAACAGAAGGTTCCGAAGGCAATGTATTATCTCCGTATGCCTTTACTAAGAAAGCATGCGAAGAATATGCAAAATTATATAAGCAAATATATGGAGTGGATACATACGGTTTGCGCTATTTTAATGTATTTGGACGAAGACAAGATCCATATAGTAAATATTCAGCAGTGATACCACGCTTTATAAAACAGTTACTGATGGGGGAAAGCCCATTTATTTATGGTAATGGTCAACAATCGAGAGATTTCACTTATGTTGATAATATTATTGAGGCAAATTTAAAAGCTTGTTTAGCACCATCAAGTGTTGCAGGTAAATCATTTAATATAGCGTATAGTGAGGAAACGACACTATTAGAGTTATACAATTATTTGTGTGATTTATTACATATTTATGTGGAACCTAAATTTTCTGATTCTAGATTAGGTGACGTGAAACATTCATTGGCGGATATTAGCTTGGCTAAAAAGGATTTGAATTATTCTCCCCGATATAGTCTAAAAGATGGTTTATTACAGGCGATTGAATGGTATAAAAGTTATCTTTTATAGTCATTGGAGATTTAAATGGGATACTGCCATCGGCTGAACAATGGGAGGCGCATGAGCTGAAGGTTCCCGTATGGTCCTGAGAGAGACTTAGGGGGAAGTTTCCTAGGTCTGCTTACTTTATTATAACAGCAAACTCTGAAGAAATAGCACTTGAGCTAAAATTCAAAGACTTAATCAAGTCATTCGAGGCTGGACAAACTACTACAATCATGTAGTGTCAACCCAAGCCTTTTCATATATCAATAATACCCGATATTACTTGTTGCAATGCTGGGTATAATTCGTCATGTCAAACTGCAAATGGCAAAAATACCATTCTTATTTAGAGATTACTTCCATACAGGTAAGATAAAGCGGACAGAGTAAAAATTTTATAATAACAAGATTAGAGAAGGGAAAAGTTGATGTATTTGCAATCGAAATATATCATATAGGGATATACATGGAGAAAACTAAAAAGCTAATTATAAGACGAACACCATTAAATGGATATATGGAAGATGCATTCCCACTTTCAGTAGCAGTTACTAGCAGCCAAAATTATGAATGGATCTACAGTAACTATATACAGCTTATATTTCAAGATCCAAAAAGATTTGACAATCAGCCTGTTAAATTCTTTAAACTATCATGTAGAACAGGTTATGTATGGGATGCAGAGTGTCCATTACTAAATTATGATAAAGTCACACGTAATACCATTGCTTTGCTTGGAATAAATATTATAGATTTTATTTGTAGTGCAATAGAGCAAAATTGCTATGTTCTGATTTATTTAGATGAGTATTTTCTTTCATACCGTAGTCAATTTAGAAAACTACATTATATTCATGAAAGTTTAATTGTGGGGTTTGATTTAGATAAAAAAATATTTTATGGTTTAGCTTATGTTACTGATAAGTATGGATATTCATTTAAAGAGTTTACTGTTGAAATGGATGAAGTGATACAGGCTTATCAAGGTGAATATTATGAGGGTGTACAAAAAGAACGAATTACATTGCTCTCATGTAATAAAGAAAAATTTTATGAATTTGATATTGAAGCAGTAAAAAATGAGGTTTACGACTATTTGAACTCAATTTCTTCAGATGAAAAGTACCGATTAATTATAAATCCTAATGAAAATTATACATTTGGTATTGCAGTATATGATAAATTAATTAAATATTATAGAGATGGTTCCACACAAAATACAATTATACCACTACATATAATGTATGAGCATAAAGTTCTTATGCTTGAGAGAATAATGTTTATGATAGAAAATAATTATATTAGCTATGAGAATAGCCTGGTAGATGCAATCAATAAAATTATTACTGATTGTGATTTATGTAAAAAAATATATATGAAGTATTCTATTGTTAAAAAAGAAAAACTACTCCAGAATATGATTGACCGAATATATCGTATCAAAGAAGAAGATTTAGAATTTATGCAAGAATTTTATGGTTTATTGAACCATAATACCAAGTGCCGTGATTATGAAAGTCTGTATTCAAGAAATGGCTTTTGGTTTGATATATCGTATAATCTTAATGAAACTTTGACTGATACCTTTGCAATAACATTTCAGATAAATATCATTAATAATAAATCGAAAGGCTATATAAAGTTATCTAATAAGGACGCTGAGGCAAAATATATAGCACCGATTACTTTATTAATTGATACAGAGAATGAACGGTTCGGTATAGTAAATAAGGAACAAAAAATCCTTTTAGAGAATATTAAGTGTACAGCTAATAATATATATAAAGTTAGATTTCTGGTTGATTTAAACCAAAGAATATACTCGTTAGAAATTAAAAGTAATGATAAGTTAATTAAGTATACAAATATTCAATTTAGAGAAAATGATGAACTGAAATATGTGGATAAGATTATAGTTATTCATGAAAATTCATATCGTTATGCAATAAGTAGACTAAACCAAATTGAGGATGCAAATTTTTTGGTGTCCAGTAAAGATTGAAATCCATCTGGATGTCAAATCGGAAGATTATATCGGTGGCTTAGTTCCGTGGCCGGATAAGCCTTCGAGAGTTTATAAAAAACTTATAAAATGATTAGATAACCGCCTTAACAGGCGGTTACTTTTTTTGCCTTTTCCTTTGCAGATTGCAGCGTGTGGTCAAATGGCAGTGTATAGTAGCGTGTAAAATAGCTTCTTTTTAATTAAAGACCCCCAAAGTGGAATAAATTACAGGTAAAACCAGAAAACTTGTAAAATAAGGCTCGAAAACGTCAAAGCTATATGGTATAATAATTATGACTATTCGGTTGTCCTGTGTGCAGATTTCCTG
>JAEWCZ010000017.1 GCA_023390335.1 Bacillota bacterium
TCAAGCTTTAAAATCACTCCAAAGGACAACGTTTTGCAGTTTGCAAACATATCCTTTGACGCATCCGTTTGGGAAATGTCTATGGGGTTGTTGACGGGAGCGACGCTGGTAGTTGTTCCGTCAGAATATATTATGGACACGGTCTTGTTTGAGAAATATTGCAGAGACAATAATGTAACAGTGGCAACTCTGCCACCTCAGTACTATCTGACCTTGAATGATTTTGCTCCAAGACTGCTGATAACGGCAGGTTCTGAATCCAGTAAGAAGATAATAGAAAAAACAGGTGACAATACAAGTTATATAAACGCATACGGACCTACAGAAACCACGGTTTGTGCCACACACTGGGAGTATGTGAAATCGGAAACCGTAAGAGACAGCATTCCGATTGGAAAACCAATACCAAATACAAAGGTTTACATATTAAACGGTACGGATTTATGCGGTATCGGAATGCCGGGAGAACTATGCATTGCAGGTGCCGGAATAGCAAGAGGATACTTGAACCGTCCTGAACTGACCCAAGAGCGATTCATTGACAATCCTTATGGCAAGGGTAAAATCTACCGCTCAGGGGATTTGGCAAGATGGCTTCCCGATGGAAATATTGAATATCTAGGCAGAATAGATGAGCAGGTGAAGATACGAGGATATCGTATTGAATTGGGAGAGATAGACAGTGTTCTGAAAAGTTTGAACGAAATAATAGATGCTGTCACTATTATCCGGGAACAAAACAATGAAAAATTCCTTTGCTCTTACATCGTATCTGATCTGAAACAAAATACAGACAGCATAAGGGAGCAGATAAAAAATATACTGCCGGAGTATATGGTGCCGTCTTTTATAATGCAGGTAGAAAGCATAGCGCTTAACCGTAACGGAAAAGTAAATAAAGACCTGCTTCCGGAAATACATACTGCCAGAGAGGAAGATTATACGCCTCCTCAAAATGAGGATGAAAAAGTTCTATGTCAGACCTTCGAAGAAATACTATCTCTTGATAAAGTCAGTGTAAACGTTGACTTTTTCGAACTCGGAGGAGATTCCATAAAGGCAATAAGGATTATATCCAAATTGAAGGATCTAGGATATAGAGTATCCGTTAAGGATATTATGCTGGGCAGGAGTATAAGAAATATATCAAAATATATTAAGAAAGAAACAGGTGTTATATTACAAGATGCCGGGGAACTCACAGGCGAAGTTAAGCTTACACCTATTCAAAAATTATTTTATAAATGGGAACTGTCAAATCTAAACCACCTGAATCAATCAGTTATGGTAAAGACCCAACACTTTGACAGGGAGGCACTAAAGGCTGTGCTGGGTGAAATAGCCATTCACCATGATATGCTTAGGGCAGTTTTCTGCGATGGAAGACAAAATGTTCTAAGCGTGGAAGAGAGCAGCCTTTATGAACTTGAAGAATATGATGTTTCCCATATCCCATTTGAAAAGGTGCAAGAGTATATAAGTGAGAAGTGCAATATAATACAAGGCTCTTTTGACTTAGAAAAAGGCCCGTTAATGAAAGCTGTTTTATTCACAGTTGATAAAGAAGAACATTTAATGCTTTGTATACATCATCTGGTAGTTGATGGAGTGTCTTGGAGAATAATCCTTGATGACTTGAACAACGGCTACAAACAGTATATATCAAGTCATGAAATAAAGCTTCCACCTAAATCTGCCTCATACAAAAGCTGGTCTGAAAAACTGGAACAGTATTCTAAAAGCCAGGAGATACTGTCTCAATTGGAATATTGGAATAATGTAAAAAATAAAGTTAAGGAGTTTTCTTTAGGCGAAAGATTTTTTGCATCAGAAGCCAAGCAAGAGAGAAATTTGATTAAAGAAAAAATATGTCTGGATCAGGAGTTTACATATAAGCTTACTCGTTCTGCTTGGAGAAAATATAATACTGAGATAAACGACCTATTGCTGACGGCTTTGGGCTGTACCCTTTATAAAGCAACACAGGCGGATAATATTGCAATTACACTGGAAAGCCATGGCAGACATGAAATTGATTCTTCCATACAAATAGAACGGACGGTAGGATGGTTTACAAACATTTATCCGGTTGTGCTTGCCATTTCGGGAGATTTGAAAAAAGACATTATTTCAGTAAAAGAAACTCTCAGGAAGGTTCCTGACAACGGTATCGGGTTTGGTTTGATTAAAGAAATGGATGGCGTGAAAACGGAGGTTGGTTTTAATTATCTTGGGGAAATCAATGAATCAGACACTTTTGCCGGTGCGGAGATAAAAAGTTCAGAATTTACAACAGGGGAAGACCGAGGAAGGGACAATTATTTTGATAGCTCAATACTGATTGACGGTCAAATAGTTAACGGGGAGCTAGTCTTTGAAATCCTTTATGATTGCAGTAAATACGGTAATGAGTTTATTAAACTAATTAAAAAGGAATTCAAGAATACGTTGGAGGAGATTATTTTACATTGCACTGAAAACGATGAGGTCATAAAAACTGTATCTGACGTTGGTGCAGAAAGCTTGGAGGATTTTGAACTGGATGAGCTGAGCAAATTGATGGACTTATTGTAAATCATAAAAAAATATCAGGAGTGATTGCTATGATAAAACTATTTTGTATTCCATATTCAGGGGCATCTGCCACGGTCTATGCCAAATGGACTAAGCTTATAACTAAAGAAATCAAGGTATTCCCTTTGGAACTTGCAGGAAGGGGAAGAAGATTCAACGACAAATTCTACAATGATATAAATGAAGCCGCAGAGGATTTATCCAATACTATTATTAACGAGGCCAAAGACACTGATTACGCCCTGTTTGGTCATAGTATGGGAGCTCGTGTAACATACGAAGTATACTATAAGTTAATGGAAAAAGGCTTTAAGCAACCTGTTAAGATTTTCTTTTCGGGTTCCAAGGCACCACATCTTCCTCAGAATGAATTAAAAAGATATAAATTACCCGATGAACAATTCAAGCAAGTGGTTTTACAATACGGTGGCAATAGCGAAGATGTATTCAAAAACAAGGAATTATGTGATTTGTTCATTCCGGTTTTAAGAGCGGATTTCCGTATATATGAGGAACACCAATTTACTCCAGGCAGAGAAAAAATCAAAACAGATGTAGTAGCTTATTATGGCAGAAATGACAGTAGTGTTACTTATGATGACATGGCTGCATGGCAGGAGGTTGCGGGCTCCAGCTTTAAGCTGGTGGCATTTAACGGGTCGCACTTCTATCTGAATGAAGATGTTAATGGAATAACGGCTTCAATCAACACAGAACTGTCAGAACAAAAATAATACTATTGCTTAAGGTATGAATATAAAAACTGGGGAGTGTTATACATGAGCAAAGAGATAAACAATAAGGTCGAAGGTATATATCTTTTGACTTCCATGCAGGAAGGAATGTTATTTTATAAAAATCTTAATGAACAAGATACCAGCTATTTCATACAATCTGTATTGAATCTGAAGGGTATCATTGACATAAAAAACATTCAGGAAGCTATTGATTTATTGGCCGTTAAACATGATGCATTGAGAACTGCATTTTTATATAAAAAGGTTGTAAAGCCGCGTCAGGTAGTTATGACGGAAAGAAAGCTTGAAAATCAGTACATTGATTTGTCAAATATTCAAGATAAAATCACTGAATTAGAAAAAATCAAAAAAGAGGATATTGCCAGAGGATTTGATTTATCCAGAGATCCTTTAATGAGAGCTATACTTGTAAAAATCAGTAATGACGAATATAAAATGATATGGAGTTTTCACCATATAATTATGGATGGCTGGTGCTTTTCCTTAATTCTTAAAGATTTTATGTCAAATTACGACCGACTGCTAAAGGGCAGTTCAAGAGAAGAACTCGTAAAGGAAATCAAGGAGTGCAATAAAGGACGGACGAGCTATGGTGAATATTTAAAATGGTTGGAAAAACAGGATAGAAAAGAAGGTTTGGAGTTCTGGAAGGAAGTTCTTGAAGAATATGGGAGTACTGCGGATGTTATTCCCCAGACTGCAGGGATGACAACTGGGGAACAGGTTAAAACTGCTGAACTGCGTGTAGCGAAAGAGTTGTGCAGTGCAATAAAAGAAATTAGCAAGCAGAACAAAGTAACGGTTAATACATATCTGGAAGTTGCCTGGGGTGTATTACTACAGAAATATAACAGAACAAATGATGTTGTTTTCGGGAAAGTTGTTTCGGGAAGAAATGCAGATTTAAAAGGAATAAACGAAACGGTAGGTCTTTTCATAAATACAATACCTGCCCGTATTAAAGCAGAGGAAAATATTTCAGTAAAAGAACTGGTTGACCGAACAATGGAGCAATCAGTACTAAGCTCCAATTATGTATATAATTCCCTTGCTGATATTCAGGAAATTACTGGGCTTGGCAAGGACTTGATAAAGACGCTGTTTGTATTTGAAAATTATTATGTAGACAAAGAGTCATATGAAAAGGGTATAGATGATTTAAGCATGCAAATGGAATCGGCCAGAGAGCAGACAAACTATGCCATTTCATTCAAAGCCTCTTTTTCAGATCAGGGATTTTTGGCATCTGGTGAGGACAGTTTAGATTTAAGTATCATGTATGACCCTAAAAAATATACATATCAGGAGATAGAGCAATTACTCAGAAGATATGAAATTATTCTGACTCAGATTCTTTATAAGCAGGATATAAGAGTATCAGACCTTGAATTGATTTCGAAAGAAGAAATAGACCAGATAAAATACGTATTTAACAATACAGATAAAGACTATCCTCAAAATTTATGTGTACATGAATTATTTGAAAAGCAGGCAAAAGAAAATCCTGATAATATAGCAGCATCATTTAAAGGAACGGAAATAACTTACCATGAGCTGAATTCAAAAGCCAACCAGATTGCAAGAAAACTAAAAGAACTTGGAGTAATGCCTAAAGACACAGTTGTAATCATGGCTGAACGAAGCATAGAACTTCTGATTGCGTTGTACGCAGTCATGAAGGCAGGAGGTACATATATTCCGGTGGATCCCACTTATCCTCAGGAAAGATTGGAATATATCGTAAGTGACTGTAAACCCAAGGCGATACTGTCACGCAGGGAGTGTGTGAATTTCAATACAGATGTGCCCTTCATATCATTAACTGATGAGAGTAATTATACATGTGAGGAAACAAATCTACCAATAGTAAATTCACCTGATGACCCGGTATATATTATTTATACCTCGGGAACCACCGGGAAGCCAAAAGGAGTTGTGGTAAGACATAAATCCGTTGTCAACCATTTATATATTATTAGGGACAGATTTTACAAGGGTGATGTAGGAGTAACACCTTTGTTTACCAACCCTTCATTTGACTTGACAGTTCCATCCATATTTGGACCGGTTTCCTTTGGAAGCAAATGCTTTATTTATGAAAATATTGACGATGGTATAGCAGATATTTTCAAAAACGATGAAATTGCATTGGTTAAGCTTACTCCATCCTTGCTTAAAACAATCTGTATGGATAAGAATTTGAAAAAGCCTAAAAATCTGAAATGCATTGTTCTTGGAGGAGAAAAACTGGACAAAGCGCTTTTAAACAAAGCCTATGACCTTCTTGGGGGAGAGGTTGAAATTCATAATGAATACGGCCCCACAGAAGCCACTGTTTTTGCCACCAGTACACTTATGGAAAAAGATAGTGAAAAAATCGTTACAATAGGAAATCCCGTAGAAAATTTGCATATTTATATTCTGGATGGTATCAGGCTTTGCGGTATCGGCATCGTAGGAGAGCTATGCATCAGCGGCATAGGTTTGGCTACGGGATATTTGAATAAACCTGAACTAACAGCAGAAAAGTTTATAGATAATCCATTTGAAGAAGGAAAGCTGTATAGGTCAGGGGATTTAGCACGCTGGCTGCCTGACGGTACTATTGAATTTATTGACAGAATTGATGATCAGGTAAAAATCAGAGGGTTCAGAATTGAAACCGCCGAAATAGAAAATGTTCTCCGTACCATCGAAGGTATCAATGATGCGGTAGTAATACCAAGGAAAGACGAAAACGGAGAAAATGAGCTTTATGCTTACCTTGTGTCAGATATAGCCATGAAATATGATCAAGTAAGGGAGAAAATGAGAAGAATACTCCCCGATTACATGATACCTAATTATATGATGACAATCGATGAAATACCGCTTACTTTGAACGGAAAGATTGACAAAAGAAAGCTGCCGGTTATAGATGTCAAGAGCAGTACAGAATATCTGGCTCCAAGAAATGATATGGAAAAAAGTATTTGCGGCATATTTGAGGAGGTCTTAAATAAAGAAAAAATAGGCGTCCGGGACAACTTCTTTGAAATTGGAGGACATAGCCTGAGAGCTACCCGAGTCATAAACCAGATTGAGATCAATACCGGAATAAGACTTCCGTTACAGCTTATATTCAGCAAATCAACAGCTGAAGAAATTGCAAAGGAACTGGCTGCACAGATGGAAGGTCAGTATACTTCCATACCCAAAGCTGAAGCTAAAAAATATTATCCTATGTCATCAACTCAAAAGAGAATGTACTTTATGTACCAGATTGATGAATCCGGTATTTCGTATAATATGCCAAACATTATGCGGGTCAGGGGCAGTCTGGACATTGAAAAGCTAAAGGATGCTTTTTCATATCTTCTGCACAGGCATGAGATTTTAAGAACAGAGTTCCACATGCAGGACGGCAATATGGTTCAGGAAATCCACGAAAAGCCAGTTATTGATTTTACATATACTGAAACCCAACTGCCTATTAATGAACTTGCAGAAGCATTCGTCAGAAGATTTGAACTGGAAAAGCTTCCGCTGATAAGAATGCAGGTTGCAAAAACAAATGATGATGAAATGTACATTCTTCTTGATATGCATCATATTGTTTCAGATGGTGTAAGTGAAGGTGTATTTATTAATGAACTCTTGAAACGCTATAATAATATGGAACTGGAAGAACTCAGAATCCAATACAAGGATTATAGTGAGTGGATGAATACCAGAGACTTTTCCAAGCAAAAAGAATTCTGGATAAAGACCTTTGAGGGAGAAATTCCTGTTATTGACCTGCCCAATGACTTTACCCGCCCACAAAATCGCAGTTACAAAGGTAAAATGGTAAAAACGTCATTCGGCAAAGAAATTAAAGATCAAATTATGAAGGTTTCAAAGAGCACAGGTTCAACAGAGTATATGATACTATTGTCTGCCGTTATGATTTTGCTTGGCAAATACAGTCGGCAGGAAGATATCGTTGTGGGAAGTCCTATATCCGGAAGAACTCACAAGGATATTGAAAATATGATGGGTATGTTTATCAATACACTTGCGATGAGGGCAAGACCCCGTAAAGAGGAGACGGTTCTTGGATTTATTAATACCGTAAAGGAAATGACTCTGCAAGCTTATGAAAATCAGGAATACCCCTTTGAGCAACTTGTAGAAGATCTTAATATTCAAAGTGAAATTTCAAGAAATGCTCTTTTTGATGTAATGTTTGTATATCAGAATTATGAAAAGCGCAACTTGAAATCAAAGGAACTTACTCTTGAGGCTTGCGCTCCTGAAATAGATATTGAAAAGTTTGATTTGACAATACATGTAGACGTTGCTGATGATGAATACCTTGTTGCATTCAGCTATTGTTTGGATTTGTTTTGCGAAGATTCAATCAGAATCATGATGAAGCATCTGGAAGTAATTCTATGCAGTATGATGGCAGATACCAATCAAAAAATCAAGGATGTAGGAATTCTTACTGTTGACGAGAAGGATCAGGTAATCCATCAGTTTAATAATACATTGGAATCTTACCCACTTGAAAGAACTGTAATTGAGATGTTTGAAGAGCAGGTAAAAAGATGTCCTGATAGTATTGCACTGGAGTATGGTGACATACAGTTAACATATAGTGAGCTTAATGCAAGAGCAAATTGTATTGCCTCCAAATTGAGAAATCTCGGAGTAAAAAACGACGACAGAGTAGCGATAATTGCAGAACGAAGTATTGAGACAGTTCTCGGTATTGTGGCTGTTTTAAAGGCCGGAGGAGCGTATGTTCCAGTTGATCCCGGCTATCCTGTGGACAGGATACAGTTTATGCTTGAGGATTGTAGTCCAAAAGCAATACTCATGGGCAAGACGGAACAATCCGTTAAAGATTGCATAATGGCATTAAATATAGAAAAAATAGATTTAACAAACAAAGAAAATTACAGTGTCATACAAGAAAACATGCCTTTAATTTGTAATGAGGATAATCTTGTTTACATTATTTATACCTCAGGAACCACAGGTAAACCGAAGGGCGTAATGATTGAACACAGATCCTTGATGAATTATATTACATATTCCAGAAACAGTTATGTAAAGTCGGATATTTGCATGCCATTTTTCACGAATCCGAGCTTTGATTTAACACAGACATCTATATTCCTGCCATTATGCTTTGGCGGAAAATTAGTAGTATATAATGATACGGTTGATAATGACATAAACAATATATTCAGAAATCAGGAGTTGACGTCAGTAAAGCTAACACCATTACATTTGAAGGAAGCTGCGGCACTTCAGAATGTGGGCAAACTACCTAATTTAAATTCACTTATACTCGGTGGAGAGGAACTGGATTCACATACTTCAAAACTTATAGTAGAGAAATATGGGGAGCACATAGATATACATAATGAGTACGGACCAACGGAAACTACTATAGGCTGCTGCGACTATATATACCATAAAAAGGTTAAAACCAGAACTGTATCAATCGGTAAGCCAATTGCAAACACCCAGATATTTATTATGAATGATGCGGCACCTTGCGGTATCGGAGTACCAGGAGAATTATGTATAGCAGGTATTGGTGTGGCAAGAGGGTACTTGAACAGACCTGAATTAAATGCAGAGAAATTCATTGATAATCCTTTCGGTGAGGGGAAAATGTACCGTTCAGGAGATTTGGCCCGTTGGACCTCTGATGGGAACCTTGAATATATGGGAAGAATTGATGAACAGGTAAAAATCAGAGGCTTCAGAGTTGAGCCCGGTGAAATAGAAAATGTTATTAAGAAATATGAAGATATAAAAGAAGCGGTTGTAATTGCAAGAGAAAAGGATGGGATAAAGTATCTGCTTGCATACGTAGTTTCTGATAAGACTATAGACATCGGTAAAATTAAAAATCTGTTAAACAGTGAACTGCCCAATTACATGGTGCCGGCAAGAATAATGCAAATTGAAGCTTTACCAATGAACAAAAACGGAAAACTGGACAAGAACAGTCTGCCGGAAATTGAGCTGTCAGGTTCCGATGAATATGAAGCACCTCGTAATGAGACTGAAGAGAAAATATGCGGGATTTTTAAGGAAATTCTTGGGGTACAGAAAGTGGGAATACATGATGGGTTCTTTGATCTTGGAGGACATTCCCTCAGTGCGACCAAACTTGTTAACCGCATAGGTTCTGAGTTGGGGGTTAAAGTTCCTCTGAAAACCATTTTCAAGGCCGGAAGTCCTGCGGAAATAGCCAAAGAACTGGATAAGTTAAGAGAAGACATATATTCACCGATTCCGATGGCAAAAGATATGGAGTACTATCCAATGTCTTCAGCCCAGAAGCGTTTGTATCTAATTAACCAAATCGGTGATGTATCAACTGTATATAATATTTCCGGTTCATTTTCTCTCAGCGGTGAGTTTGATGAAATGAAAATAAAGCACGCAGTTGAGAAAATGACAGAACGCCATGAAATATTAAGAACAAGCTTTCATATGTTAAATGGCGAAATGGTCCAAAAAATAAGTCAGACTAATAAAATAGATTTTTCAGTTATTGAAGATGGTAAAACGGAACTAAGTAAGCTACAGGATGATTTCAGAAAGCCCTTTGACCTTCAGGAAGCACCTCTTATGAGAGTTTGTGCGGTAAAAAAGGAAAATGAGACAGTCCTCCTGGTTGATATACACCACATCATATCAGACGGTATGAGCATGGATATATTGAAGGATGAGCTGCTGAAGCTGTATTCAGGTGAAGAACTTGATGAAATACGAGTTCACTATAAGGATTACAGCCAATGGATGAATCAAAGGGATTTATCAAGACAAAAAGAATATTGGGTTAGTCGATTCAATGATGAGATACCTGTTTTAAATCTGCCTCTAGACTACAAGAGACCTTCCATTCAGTCATTTAACGGCGGTGGTGTTAGTACTTTTATAGGGCCTGACCGGACTGCGGCTATCAAAAATCTGGCACGCAGAACTGGAACAACGGAATATATGGTACTACTTAGTGCTGTATTCATTTTGCTTGGAAAATACAGCAGGCAAGACGATATTACAGTAGGTACCCCGGTTTCCGGAAGAACCCATAAGGATACAGAAGGTATGTTGGGTATGTTCGTTAATACCCTTGTGATGAGAGCAAAACCCGAAACAACAAAACAGTATACTGATTTCTTGTCAGAGATAAGGGAAATCTGTTTATCTGCATATGAAAATCAGGAGTTTCCTTTTGAAGAACTTCTGGAAGAAATCAAGGTTAACAGGGATATATCCCGTAACCCTCTATTTGATGTCATGTTTTCAGTGCAGAATAACAGGAATTTTGATGATGAATTTGAAGGTATAAATATAAATGAAACTACAGAAGTTTTAAACCACAATATTGCAAAATTTGATTTGGCTATCAGTGCTGGTGAAAGTAATGGCGGATATCTGGTTCTGTTTGAATATTGCAGTGATCTATTTAAAAAAGAAAGCATACTTGCTATGGCCGGGCATTTTAAAAAGATTATTGATGAAATAACTGACAGGAACGACTTAACTATAGCAAAAATCAGTACTGTAACCAACGAAGAAAAGAACCTCATACTGAACGTATTTAATGATACCTCAAAGCAGTATGCAAAAGAAAAAACAGTAGTTGAATTATTTGAAGAGCATGTCAAAAATTCACCTGACCGTATGGCAATAACTTATAAAGACACAAAATTAACATATTCAGAACTCAATAGCCGGGTAAACTGTGTTGCAGTCAGATTAAGAGAAATGGGCATCCGACCGGATGATTTTGTGGCTGTAATGGCTGAACGAAGTATAGAAATGATAGTGGGTATGCTTGCGGTTATAAAGGCCGGAGGAGCTTATGTACCTATAGATGCTTCATACCCTGCGGAAAGAATTGACTATATACTGGAGGACAGCAGAGCCAAAGCTGTACTACAATATAATGTTGATGTTGAAACAGATATTTCTGTCATTAATCTTGCAGAAAAGCAGCTTTGGGAAGGAACACAGGACAATCTTCCCGTTATAAATAAACCCAATGATCTGATGTATTTAATTTATACTTCAGGTACCTCCGGAAAACCTAAAGGAGTAATGTTGGAGCACAGGGGCGTTGTATCAATGACCTCCTATCTTGCCGACTTGTACAAAATGAGCGGGGATGATGTAGTTCTGCAGTTCGCAAACTGTATATTTGATGCGTCGGTTTGGGAGCTTACAATTTCACTGTTTACCGGAGCAAGTTTGTGCCTGATACCACAGGAAGTTATAGCTGATGTAAAGTTATTTGAAGAATATGTAGAGGAACACAATGTTACAGTTACACTTCTCCCACCACAGTTCTGTCTACAGACCTCGGTAAACGGACTCAGAGTATTGACCACCGGAGGTTCTGCAGCGAATAAAGAGGTTATAAGGAAGTATGGTGAAAAGACCAGATTTATAAACGCTTATGGCCCTACAGAGAATACGGTACTTGCAACCCACTGGGAATATGTACCCAATACTGAAATACCAAATAATATCCCTATAGGAAAACCTATATACAACAGCAGGATATATATTCTCGATGGGAATAACTTGTGTGGTACTGGTATACCGGGTGAATTGTGTATTACAGGTGATGGAGTAGCAAGAGGATATTTGAATCTTCCGGATTTAACAAGTGAAAAGTTCATTGATAATCCCTTTGGAGAAGGGAAAATGTACAGGTCAGGGGACTTGGCACGCTGGTTGCCTGACGGAAATATAGAGTATCTCGGCAGAATTGATGAACAGGTAAAAATCAGAGGCTTTAGAATAGAGCTCGAGGAAATAGAGAATGTTATCAGGAAAATACCGTATATAAACGACTCAGTAGCAATTGCCAAGCCGGATAGTAGCGGTGACAATGCCATTTATGCATATGTGGTATCTGATGAAGAGGTTGATTTAGGTGCATTAAAGGATGCAATCAGAAAATCCCTGCCGGAATATATGATTCCCGGGTACATGATGCAGATTGATTCCATTCCTGTTACCGGAAGCGGAAAGGTTGACAAACGCGCACTGCCGGATATAGAAGTAAGAAGTTCCGGTGAGTATCAGGCTCCGAGAAACGAAACGGAGTCAATAATTTGCGCTGCCTTCTGTGCTGTGCTAAATACAGAGCAGACTGGAATCAATGATGATTTCTTCGAGTTGGGGGGGCACTCCTTGAGAGCCACTAAACTGGTAAATAAAATAGAGGCTGATACAGGTGTCAGATTATCCTTGAAAGATATATTCAGCAGTCCTACACCGGAACTTATAGCCTCGTTGGTTGATGCACATTCCGGTAAAGTATACAGTAGCGGCATAACTCCGGCTGAACAAAAAGAATACTATGTAGTTTCATCGGCTCAGAAAAGGATGTACTTGCTTAATGAACTTGATAATACAGGAGTAGCTTATAATATATCAGGTATTTTAGAGCTATCAGGAAAATTAGATAGTACTAAGTTCAAGAGAGCTGTTGAGCAGCTGACTCACAGACATGAGGCTTTGAGAACTAGCTTTACAGTTATAAATGGTGAAACAGTTCAAGTTATTAATGATAATGTTAATATTGACATAGCTTTTGCCGAGGCCGAGGAAGCTGATATTATGAAGCTGTACAGGGAATTCGTCAGACCATTTGATCTGAGCAAAGCTCCTCTTATGCGGTTAATGGTTGTTTATACCCAAAAGGGTATTACGAATATACTAATTGACATGCATCATATTATTTCAGATGGTATGAGCTTAAATATTATTCAAAATGATCTTATAAGACTGTACAACGGTGAGGAACTTCCCGCACTGGATTTACAATACAAGGATTACAGTGAGTGGATGCTTTCAAGGGATTTGACACCACAAAGAGAATATTGGGAAAATCAATTTAGCGATGAGCTTCCGGTACTGGAAATGCCATTGGATTATTCCAGACCTTCAAAACAAAGGTTTAACGGAAGCTCTGTAAAATCCTTCATTGGTGAAGATCTAAAGGAACGCCTGCGCCAGCTGGCCCAAAAATCAGGAACTACAGAGTACATGGTGCTTTTCAGTGCTTTAATGATTCTCCTTTCAAAATATAGCAGACAGCATGATATTATAGTTGGAAGTCCTGTATCAGGAAGAAATCATAAAGATACCGAGGGGATAGTTGGTATGTTTGTAAATACCTTGCCGTTGCGAGGTAAACCTGAAGATGCCAAAAAGTACCTTGATTATCTTGGAGAAATAAAAGAGACATGCCTCAAAGCATTTGAAAATCAGGACTTTCCATTTGAAGAGATAGTAGAAGCAGCCGGTGTAAGTAGAGACTTATCGAGAAATCCGCTTTTTGATGTAATGTTTGTAATGGAAAACAATGATCAGAATACGGAAAACTTTGATGGACTTGTTTTCAATGACTCGGCACAGGATGACCGACATACTACGTCCAAATTTGATTTGACGTTTACTTTGTTGCCATATAAGGACGGATACCAGCTTCTTTTGGAATACAGTACAGATTTGTACAAAGAAGACAGTGTTATTGGAATAATGAGGCATTACATACAAGTACTGGATTCTATTACAGCCAACTATTACGGAACTGTTGGTGATATTGAGCTTCGGACAGACGAGGACAAGGCTGGTATTGCCAAGTTCAACAGGACTGAAACAGACTATCCAAAGGATAAGACATTAGTTGAACTTCTTGAGGAGCAGGTTAACAAAGCTCCGTACAGTATTGCGGTAGAGTTCGATGATAACAAAATAACCTATTATGAATTGAATAAACGCTCCAATATATTAGCAGGCAAGCTGCGCAGTATGGGAGTACAGCCGGATGACAGGATTGCTGTTCTGGCAGAACGAAGTGTAGAAATGATTATAGGTATCTGTGCTATTCTTAAGGCAGGTGGAGCATATGTACCTATAGACACCAGGTATCCTGAAACAAGAATCAAATATATCATAGAAGATTGTTCTGCAAAAGCGGTTCTTGTACATAAAAACTTAATAGATGCCGGAATACCTGTAATTGATTTGGCAGAAAAGAGTACATGGGAAGGTAGCAGTGATAATCTGCCTACGGTTAATACACCTTCGGATTTGGCATACATCATTTATACATCTGGTACCACAGGAAATCCAAAAGGCTCCATGATAGAACACAGGAGTGTTATCAGGCTTGTTAAGGACACTAACTATATCACTTTTGGAACTGATTCGGTTATCCTGCAAACAGGTGCAATGGCTTTTGATGCTTCAACCATGGAAGTCTGGGGGCCATTGCTTAACGGAGGAAAGCTTGTTCTTGTTGATTACGATGTAATCCTTGAAGCAAATGCCTTGGAAAATGTTATTTTAAACCACAAGGTCAATACAATGTGGCTTACATCAACATTATTCAATCAACTGGTAGAAATGAAATGCAGCATTTTTGATTCTCTGGACACCCTTCTCATAGGAGGCGAGAAGCTTTCTGATAAGCATGTAAGGATGTTTAAAAAGGAAAATGTTAAAACCAGACTGATTAACGGATACGGCCCAACGGAGAATACTACTTTTACAACAACCTTCTGTATTCCAAATGACTTTGAGAGAATCCCAATAGGAACTCCTATTGCAAATACTAGGGTTTATATTGTTGATGAAGGGAAAAAGCTTTGCGGAATAGGGATTCCGGGTGAAATATGTGCTGCGGGGGCAGGTGTTTCCCGAGGGTATCTGAACAGGCCTGAACTCACGAAGGAAAAGTTTATTCCGGGTATTTTAGGTGAAGATGTGCTGTATTGCACCGGGGATTTGGGAAGGTGGCTTCCTGACGGTAATATTGAGTATTTAGGTAGAATTGACGAGCAAATCAAAATAAGAGGCTTCAGAATTGAGCTTAGTGAAATAGAGACTGTGATAAAAGGACTTGATGAAGTCAACGACTGTGCAGTAATGGTTCGTGAAGATGAAACAGCACAGAAGGCAATATATGCATATATTGTCCCTAAAAACACCATTTCGACTATGGATGTCAAGGAACAATTGAGAAAGCTGCTGCCTGATTATATGATACCTTCTTTCATAGCTATACTGGACAAATTACCCGTAACCGCAAACGGAAAACTGGATAAAAGGGCTTTGCAGAACATAAAGGCATCAAGCCTCAGAGAACAGGTTGCACCGGGTACTCAAACTGAAAAGGCGATACATTCAATTTTCAGTAATGTATTGAAAACAGACGAGTTGTCCATAAAGGATGATTTCTTTGAAATGGGTGGACACAGCCTCAGGGCAATGCGCGTCATCAATGAGATTGAAGAAACAATGGGGATTAGACTTTCATTAAAAGACATTTTTGAATATCCTACAGTTGAGAAACTGTCTCAATTTGCAGAAGAAGCTATAAACGGTGGTTATGAGCCAATTCCTGCGGTTGATAAGAAAATATATTACCCAATGTCATCAGCCCAGAAGAGAATGCACATGATTTATCAAATGGATGAAACAGGTCTTTCATATAATATGCCTTTTATAATGAAGGTGTCCGAAGGTCAGCTTGATTATGGAAGATTGGAACATGCTTTCACGGAACTGCTGAGACGACATGAAATACTGAGAACCGTATTTAAAATGATAGACGGTGATTTGGTTCAGGAAATTCAGGATAAGCCTTTTGTGGATTGCGCTTATGAAGAATGCAGCGATTCTCTTGAAAATATAGTTAATGGTTTTGTAAGAAAGTTCAAGCTTGAGGAACTACCTCTTATTAGATTAAAGGTAGTTCATACGAAATCCGAAAAGTACGTAATGATGGATATGCACCATATTATATCTGACGGAATGAGCTCAGTAATTTTGTTTGATGAGCTTATGAAGCTGTATGGCAAACAGGAGCTTATGCCATTAAGAGTACAGTACAAGGATTACAGCCAGTGGATTAATTCGAGAGATTTCAACAGTCAAAGGCAGTACTGGAAAGATCAATTCACAGGGGATATACCTGTACTTGATTTTCCTCTGGACTTTACAAGACCGCAGACTCAGACCTTCCGGGGCAAAACTATAGAGACAACTATTACTGATGAAACAAGAAGTAAGATAATAAAGCTCACTCAGGATACAGGTACAACGGAATATATGGTACTGTTGGCTGCATTCACCCTGCTGATGGGCAAATACACCAGACAAGAGGATATAGTGGTGGGCAGCCCTATATCAGGAAGAACACACAAGGATACTGAAAGTATGCTAGGTATGTTTGTAAATACTCTGGCCTTCAGAACATACCCTGAAAAGGAAAAGAGTTTTGGGGAATTCCTGAAAGAAGTAAAGAGCACAGTTATGAATGGATACGATAATCAAGAATATCCATTTGAGGAATTGCTGGAAGATTTGAACATAGAGAGAACCATATCCAGAAATCCATTGTTTGATGTAATGTTTGTCTATCAGAATAATGAGAAGATAAACTTAACCACAGAGGAATTCAGCCTTGAGCCATGTGCGTCAGGTACGGATATTGAAAAATTTGATATGACTGTAATTATAAGTCCATCGGAAAAGGGATATACCTTATCTGTGAGCTATTGCACAGACCTTTTCAGGGAACAGTCAATTGATTTATTATTGAAGCACTTTAAAAATGTTATAGATAACGCTATTGAGGATACAAGTCTTAAACTCAGGGAAATCAGTGCCCTGGATAATGATGAGTATACAATAGTAACAAATAGATTTAATGACAATAAAACAGCCTACCCTTCACATAAGACTATTGGAGAGTTGTTTGAAGAACAGGCTAGGCTTTCACCTGACTCGGTAGCATTAATGTCCCACAGCACAGCCATGACATATGCTGAGCTTGACATGTTATCCGGTAAAATAGCGGTAGCCTTGAGAAATGAAGGAGTAAGTGCAGGTGATTTTGTTGCGGTAACAACTGAGAGAACATTGGAGACTATTATCGGAATTTTGGGTATTGTAAAGGCTGGCGGTGCATATGTACCTATTGATTTAAACTATCCTGCGGAAAGACTCAAGTATATTCTCGAAGACTGTAACCCAAAAGTTTATTTGCAAGGAAAGGAAAAATTACCTCTGGATACAGGGTGTAAAGTTATTGATATTACGGATATGAATGACTATCCGGTTGGAACTCCTGAAAATATCAGTGGCCCGGAAGATTTGGCATATCTAATTTATACATCGGGAACAACAGGGACGCCAAAGGGTGTTATGGTGAAGCATAGAAATGTTGTCAGACTGGTCAAAAATACAAACTATGTGCACCTTGACGGAAGTACTGTAATAATGCAAACAGGTTCACTTGCTTTTGATGCCTCCACATTTGAAATCTGGGGAGCTCTACTAAATGGCGGAAAACTGGTTATTGCATCAAATGAAGTGCTTACAAATGAAAAGTATCTTTACAAGGAGATAATAAATAAGGGTGTTAATACCATGTGGTTGACAGCATCCCTCTATAATCAGATGGTTTCAACGCACAGTAATATGTTTGACAGTATTTCATACCTTTTGATTGGTGGAGAAAAATTGTCCGAAAAGCATGTTAATATGCTAAAGACCGTGAATAATACAACACATTTGATTAATGGCTATGGGCCTACTGAGAATACTACATTTACAACTACATATGAAATTAAAGAATGCATGAACCAGATACCAATTGGACGCCCTATTGCAAATACACAGGTGTACATAATGAATGGACATGAGGTGTGCGGAGTAGGAATGCCCGGAGAATTATGCACATCAGGGGACGGTTTGGCTGATGGTTATCTCAATAACCCTGAGCTGACAACTGAGAAGTTTGAACCCAATATTTTTGGAGAAGGAAACATGTACCATACGGGAGACCTTGTCAGATGGCTTCCTGACGGAAACATTGAATACCTTGGGAGAATTGACCAACAGGTTAAAATAAGGGGCTTCAGAATAGAGTTGGGTGAGATTGAGGCAACAATTAGAAAAAGTGACACTGTAGAAGATGTAGCTGTGGTTTTAAAAGAGAAGCCTGACAACGAAAAGTATATCTGTGCATATGTGGTCATGACAGACGGAAATGATGCTGCAGGATTAAAAAATGAGCTTCGTAAAACTTTGCCGGAATATATGATACCGGCGAAAGTAATTCAATTGAATGAACTCCCGTTAACTATAAACGGAAAATTGGACAGAAAGAGACTTCCAGAAGTTGATTTCACCGAGGATACTGAATATATTGCCCCCAGAAATGAACTTGAAAATACCGTAGCAGGAATATTTGCGGATATTCTCAATATTGAAAAAGTAGGAGTGACAGATAACTTCTTTGAACTGGGTGGTCATTCTCTACGTGCAACAAGGCTGATTAACCGTATCGAAGAAACAGCCGGGGCAAGAGTCTCATTAAAAGATATATTTGTTTATCCTACAGTCGAAATGCTATGTTCATTTATATCTGAAAATAAAAACAACAGTAAATATGAACACATTCCAAAGGCTGAAATTAAAGCATATTATGATATGTCTTCTGTTCAGAGGAGAATTTATCTGCTGAATCAAATGGAGCCGGATGGTATAGCATACAATATGCCTAGGTTCATGAAGATTGAAGGAACTCTGGATGCTGAAAAAATGAAGCAAGCATTTATAAATATGATGGAAAGGCATGAGATACTGAGAACCAGCTTTATGATGCTTGACGAAAGAATGGTCCAGAAGATAGAGCCTTCTATCGATGTAGATTTTGAATATAGCATGTTAAGTAATGGTGAATTGGAAAAAACCATGAAAGACTTTGTCCGTCCCTTTGATTTGGGTAAGGCACCGTTATTCCGTGTTAAACTGATAGAAAACGGCGGTTGTTGGTATATGCTCTTTGATATCCATCACATAATATCTGATGGAATGAGCAGTTCATTGTTCTGGAAAGAGGTAATGCAGTACTACATGGGAATGAATCCCGATGAATTAAACCTTCAGTACAGGGATTACAGTGAATGGATGCTTTCGAGGGATATGAAACCGCAGGAAGAGTACTGGGTATCTAAATTTGAGAATCACATTCCGGAGCTTGATTTAAGGCTGGATTATCCTCGGTCAAGAGTACAGGCATTCAGTGGAGATAAGGTGGAGTATTCTATCGGAAGTGAATTAAAGCAAAAAATAGACCAATTCTGCAAGACTGAGAATGTAACGCCATATATGGTATTCATGTCAGCGGTTATGGTACTGCTTTCCATACACAGTGGGCAGGAGGAAATACTATTAGGAACTGCAATGTCCGGCAGAACTCATAAAGACATGGAAGATATGCTGGGGATGTTTGTTAATACAGTGGTTATTGACGGTAATCCTGCACCGTTGAAGCAATGTATAGAATTTATAAATGAAGTAAGGAATGCTTCTTTAAAAGCAGCAGAAAATCAGGAATACCCCTTTGATGAATTACTGGACAAGCTAGAAGTTAAAAGGGATATATCAAGAAATCCTTTATTTGATGTTATGTTTGTTATGCAGAATAATGAAAAATACATGTTTGATGCCGGTGACATGAGAATAACGGATGTTTCAGCAGAGTTTAAGGTTGAGAAATTTGACCTTACGATAGCTGTTGGTGAGCAGGACAGTGAATATGTAGTAAACCTGGGATATCGGAATGATTTGTTTAAAGAGTCCTCAATGCAGGTTATGCTATCACACCTCTATGCCATTATTAACAGCATGGTGCAGAATCCGTATCAGAGTATTAAAGATATCCAATGCATCAGTGAGGATGAGCAGCATAAAATTCTGAATATATTCAACGACACAGACACCAAGTATCCAAGCCATAAGACAGTGTCTGATATCTTGGACGAACAGGCAGAAGAAAACCCTGATGACATAGCAGTCATGTGCGGCAAAAATGAAATTTCATATGCAGAACTTGGCAGAAAATCCGATATATTGGCAATCAAATTGAGAGCCATGGGTGTTGGAAGGGATGATACTGTTGCTGTTCTGGCACAAACTAGTATAGAGATGATTATTGGAATATGTGCTATTTTGAAAGCCGGGGGAGCGTATGTACCTATTGACATCAGGTATCCGGAGGTCAGGGCACAGTTTATAATAAAAGACTGCAATCCTAAAGCCGTACTTACATATAAAGCCGGAATTGACACAGATGTTCCTCTGATAGATCTGGCGGATGCAAACACTTTTGAAGGAGCTTTAGTTAAGCTTGAAGTTACAAATAAGCCTACAGATTTGGCATATATTATTTATACCTCAGGAACAACAGGAAATCCTAAAGGCACAATGATTGAGCACAGGAGCATATTGCGTCTTGTTAAAAACAATAATTTCTTGGAATTGAACAGAGACACTGTCATTATGCAGACAGGTGCTATGGCCTTTGATGCTTCAACCTTGGAAGTATGGGGTTCATTGCTGAATGGAGGACAGCTTGTTCTGGCAGAACAGGAGGTAATATTAAATGCAAACCTTCTGGGTGCTGCAATAGAAAAATACCATGTAAATACCATGTGGCTGACTTCTACTTTGTTTAACCAACTTGTTGAAACTGATTGCAGGATATTTGACCCTCTGAAGTATTTACTGATAGGTGGAGAGAAACTGTCAGACAAGCACGTGAGAATGTTTAAGGAAAATAATACATCCACTAAGCTGATAAACGGGTATGGGCCTACTGAAAATACTACCTTTACGACTACATATTCCATACCGGATAAGTTTGAAAGGATGTCCATAGGTAGCCCGGTTTCAAATTCGAAGGTATATATACTTGATAAAAATAACAACCTCTGTGGGATAAATGTACCGGGTGAATTATGTACAACAGGTGATGGTGTGGCACGAGGGTATCTCAATAGAGAACAGCTCACCGGAGAAAAGTTTACAGATAATCCTTTCGGAGAAGGCAGGATGTATCGTACAGGAGATTTGGCAAGATGGCTTCCCGACGGAAATATCGAATTCCTTGGGAGAATTGACGAGCAGGTAAAAATAAGAGGGTTCAGAGTAGAACTAGGTGAAATTGAGACAGTAATCAAAGGAATCGACGGTATAAAGGATTGTGCTGTCATTGTCCGTGAAGATGATAAGGGAGACAAGAGAATATGTGCATTTACCGTAGAGGATGGTTCAAGCAAAGAAGTTGATGTCAAGGCAACTCTAAGAGATGTGTTCCCTGATTATATGATACCTTCATATATTACCAAGGTTGAATCCCTGCCATTAACCAGAAATGGAAAGCTGGATGTGAGGGCTTTGCCTGAAATAGTTATGGAGGAAACGGATACATATGTTGCACCTGAAAATGATACCCAAAAAATAATAGCCGGTATTTTTGAAGATGTATTGGGAATCAAGAAAGTAGGAATTAAAGACGATTTCTTTGAACTGGGAGGACATTCCCTGAAAGCTACAAAGGTAATAAACAGGCTGGAAGCAGAGACGGGTTGCAGAGTTTCCCTGAAGGATATATTTACATATTCAACAGTTGAAAAACTCAGTGAAATAGTAGACGAAAGTAAAAACAATTACGTTGAAATACCTGTGTATGAAGAAAAAACATATTATCTTATGAGCTCTGCACAAAAGAGAATATTTATTGTAAGCCAGTTTGATGAAACCCATACAGCATATAATATGCCAATGGTATACGTTGTTCACGGTGATTTGGATATAGAAAAACTTAAATCTGCATTTAGCAGACTTGTAAATCGCCATGAGATATTGCATACCCGATTTTACATGAAACAGAATGAGGCTGTACAGGAAATACTTGATTCCTGCCGGTTAGATTTCGAATACGAAGAAAGCAACAGCTTTAATGTAGACGAAGCCGTGAAGAAATTTGTAAGACCTTTTGATTTCATGGAGGGATGTCTTTTAAGGGTAAAAGTTGTAAAGTATTCTGAAAGTAATTACCTGTTTATTGATACTCATCATATAATTTCAGACGGTATGAGCGTATCAATAATGTTTAGAGAATTATCCGAGTTATATATGGGCAAAGAATTACTGGAACTTAGAATTCAATATACAGATTATTGCCAATGGATGACAACACGGGGGATTGAGAAGCAGAAAGAATACTGGTTGCAGGAATTTTCTGATGAAATACCTGTACTTGAGTTACCTCTTGATTTCAAACGTGATAAAACGCAAAGCTTTAATGGTAAAATAATAAATTCCTCCATCGAAGAAAGCATAAGAGATAATGTCAAAAAACTGGCAAAGAGTACCGGAGCTACGGAATATATGGTGCTTTTATCAGCTATTATGATTACTTTGGGCAGATTCAGCAATCAAGAGGATATTGTAGTGGGAAGTCCTATATTCGGAAGGACTCACAGGGATGTTGAGAACCTCATAGGTGTATTTGTCAATACTCTGGCACTACGAGGCAAGCCGGAAGGACATAAGAAATATATTGATTTTCTGAATGAAATTAAAGAAAAATCATTAAAGGCATACCAAAACCAGGACTACCAGTTTGATGATCTTGTAGAAGCACTGGACATAAAAAGAGACTTTTCCAGAAATCCACTGTTTGATGTTATGTTCTCCTTCCAGAATAATGATAATGCAATACTGGAAATAGATAATGTAACGATGGAACCGGTAGAACATTGTATGGAAAGCC
Source organism: Bacillota bacterium (assembly GCA_023390335.1). Classification (GTDB taxonomy): domain Bacteria; phylum Bacillota; class Clostridia; order Acetivibrionales; family DSM-1351; genus Ruminiclostridium. The sequence goes on from JAEWCZ010000017.1 coordinate 22,978, forward strand.
AGAAATTTGATTTGACAATATATATCGGAGAATCAGAAAATACAGGCTATGATATGAGTATAGGCTATTGCACAGACTTGTTCAAAGAAACTACTATCCAAAATATTATCAGTCACTTTATGCTTATACTTAAAAATACTCTGGAAAATCCGGAACAAAAAATCATGGACATTGAGATTCTGAGTCCGGAAGAAAAAGACAGGCTGTTGAATCAGTTTAACAATACTGGGACAACGTATCCCAACAATCTTACAATATGCGATTTGTTCAGAAAACAGGCTGATTCAGCCCCTGATGCCGCAGCGGCAGTATATAAAGGTATCAGACAATCATACTCAGAGCTGAATAGTGCGTCAAACCGCATTGCCAACCATTTGAAGAGACATAATGTGGGCAAAGAAGACATAGTGGGGATAATGCTTGAGCCTTCTGAGTTTATGTTGTCAGGACTACTGGGAATCCTTAAATCTGGAGCAGCATATTTGCCGATAGACCCGGATTACCCTGAGGGACGTATAGAATACATGCTTGAGGACAGTAAAGCGGAAATTTTACTGACACAGCAGAGTTTGGCAGATAAAGTGAAGTTCTCGGGAAAGACAATATGTATTGATGATGATTTCTCATATGAATCTGCGGAATTTGTATCGGAAAGCAAACCATCCGATTTGGCATATGTCATTTATACCTCTGGATCTACAGGAAAGCCAAAGGGGGTAATGGTTGAACACAAATGCATAACCAATCTGGTTTATTGGCACAATCGTGCTTATAGTGTTACAGAAAAGGACATTGCTACCAAGTACGCCGGCTTTGGATTTGATGCATCTGTGTGGGAGATATATCCTTATTTGGCAGTAGGCGCACAGATTCACATAATTGAGAAGGATTTACGTATGAATATGGCCGGACTGAATAAGTACTTTGAGGATAATGGTATTACTATCAGCTTCCTGCCAACTCAGATATGTGAGCAGTTCATAAAACAGGATAACAGGTCACTAAGAGTATTGTTAACCGGAGGAGATAAGCTGAGAAGTTTCGTTTCACGAGGCTATTCATTGGTGAATAACTATGGGCCAACGGAAAATACTGTTGTTTCCACCTACTTCACTGTTGACAGGGAGTATGACAATATACCTATAGGAAGGCCCGTGGATAATGTTAGAGCATATGTAATAGATAAAAATTATAAACTTGTTCCGGAAGGAATGCCAGGACAGCTTGCCGTTGCAGGAGACAGTCTGGCGCGTGGATATCTATTTAATGAAAGTCTTACAAAGGAGAAGTTTATTGAAAATGCGTTTTCCTATGATTCGAGGATATACCTGACAGGAGACGTTGTCAGGTGGACCAAGGATGGAAATCTGGAATATCTGGGAAGATGCGATGAGCAGGTTAAAATAAGAGGAAACAGAGTAGAAATAGGCGAAATTGAGAAGGTGGCATTGCAGTTCCAAGGTATTACAGATTGTGTGGCAACTGTGTGGGAGACAAAATCGGCTGATAAAAGGATAGCTTTGTATTACTGCTCTTCTGAGACTATAGATGCACAGGAACTGAAAGCTTTCATTGCAAGGTTCCTCCCCGGATATATGATACCAAATGCTTACTGTTCCTTGGAGGCTATGCCTGTAACTTCAAACGGAAAAGTTGATAAAAAGAAGCTGCCTGATCCGGAAACTTTTGAAGAAAAAGTTGAAATTACAGTAGAAATGACAGATATAATGCAAAATGTGCTTGATGTATGGAAAGAAGTATTGGAAAGAGATAATATAGGCGTTTACGACAATTTCTTTGATGTGGGTGGAAATTCAATATTATTAATCAGTATGCACGAGAAACTAGAAGAAATATATCCGAAAACACTTAGTATTTCCGACATATTTGCGAACCCTTCAATTGTTATGCTGACAGAAGTTATTGAAAAACAGCAGAACAGAAATGGCGAATACAAGAAATTAAAGGGAATTGTTTTCCCTGAAGTATTCTTCAATGGGGACAAGGGAAATGGGGGAACAGGCAGATTCAATTATTCGTGTACACAGGAACAGGTAAAAGGTATATTCAGACAAGAGGCTGATTACACTGAATTACAGAATATATTTACAGGTGTATATTATTACCTACTGAATAATATCAGTAAGCAGGAGCAAATTCAAATTCAATGCAGGAACAGTGACAGTGAATATTACTCTTTGGACATTGACTTGGAGAATAATCATTTGCTGGACAGTATAGTAAATAAGATTAAAGAGGCTAGGGAGCAGGCAGTAAAGAGTTGTTACGATTTGAGTGAAATATCAAGGGCCTTTATGGAAAATATGGATGAAAACCAGGTGATACCTCTTTTGAAGTTTGGTAATAAGTCTTCAAAAGAAGAGGCCGTGCTATTTGACTATGAAATTTGTATTAAAATCATGGAGGATACAATTTCCTTTGAATTAATTCAATTTAATGAAAGGCTTAACGGAGAATATATGGAACATATGCTGAATTCGTATATTAACCTAATACTTAAGCTTTTCGGCTTGCAATAACACTATATACGGAGGGGCGTTTCAGCCCTTCCGTTTTGATCTTGCAGATATACTAAAAAAGTGTTCCAATTTCAAATTATCTGGATCTATATATGCCACGCTTACAATAAATGCAGGCCCTAAAAATTTAAGTACGGTTCTAATTTTACCAATTGATTTACTATTATGTGGTATAACCCTTCCAACATTTAAGGATTCGGCTTGTGAACCCAATGTTGGTGAAAAGCTGTCGTCCAACAAAATCAACACCTCTATACATTTTATACTTAGCTAATAACTTTAGCTTAGTCTAATTTCGTTTACCTAATCTAAAATATGTATCATTATACAAAAGTGTTACAGGTGGGAAAAAAATAAAAGCTGCTTTGTGGTAAGTCACAAAGCAGCTAAATTAAAGAACTGTTACCCGATATCTTGTTTACAGAAATCCCTGAACTTTTGTATTAAGTCAGGATTTAATAAAAGAAATTTATTAAACAAATTTAATGTTGATAAGGTGCCGGCAGAAATACTGTGTTCTACCAATTCTGTTTCAAGAAGAACATCTTCATCTGCCCCGAGGTTTTTTAGAAAGCTTTCTATAATATTATGTCTTTCCAACAAAAACTTGCCAAGCTCACGTCCATTGTCCGTCAGAAAAATTATTCCATATTTTTTATATTGCAGCAATCCAAGCTTGCTTAGCTTTTGAACCATTTTAGTTGCAGAGGGAGCGGCTACATTCAGAAGCTCAGAAATGGTGTTAATTCTCATATAGCCTTCTTTCAGGCTATTTCTGTAAATCATTTCGAGATAATCTTCCATTGAGGAGGTGAGAAGATTTTTATTTTGCATCAAAAGCTGGTATCCTCTGACTGTGTGAAATTTTGATAATTCTTCCATTAATGTCACTCCCTTCTATGGAACTTCCTGAAACATATCTATAGACAATTATATTCATTTAAAAAAAATATATCACATAAAATTCCCTGTATGGCGCATGAAGCAAAGGGACTAAGTACAAACCAACCATTTCTTATATTGTTTTTGACATCATAATATAATAAAATTAGGATGTTAAAAAAAATAGGGTATTGTTTTGGATAAAAATGGAGGTAATAATGCTTTTAATATATAACGGTAAAATAGTAACAATGGCAGAAAAGGATTATGAAAATGGATATGTACTTATTGATAATGATAAAATAATAGCTGTAGGTAAGGATTTATCAGAGGTAAAGGAGCAATTGACGCCGGATACTAAAAGAATAGACGCAAATGGAGGTTATGTATTACCAGGATTTGTTGACCCACATAGCCATATAGGAATGTGGGAGGATGCAGTTGGTTTTGAAGGCGATGACGGGAACGAGTCAACAGACCCTGTAACACCCCAGTTGAGGGCAATTGATGCCGTTTATCATGCAGACAGATCTTTTGTAGAAGCATATGAAAGCGGTGTTACAACCGTCGTTACAGGCCCCGGTAGTGCCAATGTAATAGGCGGACAATTTGCTGCTATTAAAACCTATGGGCGCTGTGTAGATGAAATGGTTATAAAGCACCCAGTAGCAATGAAGGTGGCCTTTGGAGAAAATCCAAAAACAGTATATAACGAAAAACATCAGGCTCCTATGACCAGAATGGCGACAGCTGCCATACTTCGTGAAAGTTTGTTTAAGGCAAGAGAGTATAGGGAACTTTGGGAAGACTATAAAAAAGACTCCGAGGAGTATGATAAACCTGAGTTTGACTTTAAGATGGAAGCACTGCTTCAGGTATTAAACAGAGAAATACCTTTAAAAGCTCATGCGCATAGAGCCGATGATATAATAACCGCTATCAGGATAGCTAAAGAATTTGATGTAGATATTACACTTGATCACTGTACAGAAGGTTATCTTATAAAAGATTTATTGGCAGAAGCAGGACTTCCTGTAATTATAGGCCCAATGCTTACTGACAGGTCAAAAATAGAATTGAGGAATCAAAACCTGAAAACACCGGGAATTCTTTCAAAGTCAGGGCTTAAGGTTGCGATAATGACCGATCACCCATGTGTGCCCGAACATCATCTGTGCCTGTGTGCCGGTATTGCAGTCCGTGAAGGTATGGATGAAAAAGAAGCTTTAAAGGCAATAACAATAAATGCGGCAGAAATAACAGGCATAAGTGACAGGGTAGGTTCTATAGAAAAAGGTAAGGATGCCGACATTGTTATATTTAACGGAAATCCATTGGAGTTAAAAACCACGGTACAAAAGACTATAATTAACGGTGCTGTAATTTATGAAAGGAAGCAGGATGAATAAATTTGAAACCCATTCATTTGAAGGAACAGTTGAAGTAGGAAAGAATTTGGGTAATATACTAAAACCCGGTGATGTTATATGGCTTTCAGGTGATCTGGGAACTGGAAAAACTGCTTTGACAAATGGTATAGCAAAGGCATTGGGGATTGATTCCTATATAACCAGTCCCACCTTCAATCTGGTAAACGAGTATGAGGGACTGCTTCCATTATACCACTTCGATGTATACAGGATTGCTGACCCCGATGAGATGTTTGATATAGGTTTTGACGAATATATAAATAATGGCGGCGTGACGGTAATTGAGTGGGGAGAGCAAATAGCAGAAATTCTTCCATCAGATATAATACGTGTTACTATAGAAAAAAATCTTCAAAAGGGATTGGATGTAAGAGAAATAACAATAGAATTTATCGGCAGTCGGTATTCCGACTACAGGATTTAAGTGGAGGCTAATATGAGAATACTTGCTGTGGACACTTCAACCAATGTTGCGTCAGCTGCAATATTAGAAGATGATGTAATAATAGGTGAATATAACTGCAACAGGGGAAAAACACATTCACAAAGACTTATGCCTATGGTTCAGCACCTTATGGAAACAGCGGGACTGACCGTAAGTGATATTGATGCCTTTTCTGCATCTATAGGGCCCGGCTCCTTTACAGGACTGCGAATAGGAGTTACAACAGTAAAAGCAATGGCATTTGCAGCAGAAAAGCCTGTAATAAGCGTACACACCCTTGATGCACTGGCACATAATATACCATTTGCAAAAAATCTTATTTGTCCCATGATAGATGCACGTAACAATCAGGTGTTTACCGCCATATATAGATTTATAGGGGGTAAACTTGAAAGGCTCACCGACTACATGGGAATACCTGTTACAGAATTGGCCGAAATATTAAGAAGTATGGAAGGGGAAGTAGTCTTTCTGGGAGATGCCTGCAATATGCATAGGGACTACTTCGTAAGTGAACTGGGTAATAGAGTAAAGATTGCACCTCCCGGCTTATCGCTGGCAAAAGCATCATCAGTAGCCATTTTGGCCGGTAACGCCTATAGGGAAGGAAAACTGGAAAGCTGCTATGATATGGTACCTTTTTATTTGAGAAAATCCCAGGCCGAACGAGAAAGAGAGAATCAAAAGGGAAAAGCAGATGATTAACAAATTTGAAATAAAGCAAATGACAACTGACCATATAGATGGTGTAATGGTTGTGGAAAATCTCAGCTTTAAAATACCTTGGTCACGACAGGCATTTGTAGATGAGATAACAACTAATAATATGGCTATGTATTTTGTAGCATTGTGTAATGGGCAGGTTATCGGATACGGCGGTATGTGGAAAATATTTGATGAGGGACACATAACCAATATTGCTGTACACCCTGAATTCCGCCGCTGTGGTGCCGCCTCGGTTATAATAGAAAAAATACTTGAGGTATCCGGTGAAAAAGGGGTAAAAAGCCTTACTCTTGAGGTTAGGAAAAGTAATATAGCAGCCCAAAACCTGTATCAAAAATACGGGTTTAAACCGGAGGGTATCCGGAAAGGTTATTATTCAGATACCGGTGAAGATGCACTGATAATGTGGAAACACGGTATCTAGAAATATCAGCTTCAACACATAAAAAAATGCAAAGCGGAGGTTAAACATGTCAAAGCTAAAAGAGCTTTCATACCAGGATCTTGACAACAGGTGTAAACTTGAATCATTGCCATTTAAGAATACATCGCAGTTAGAAACATATGAAGGCATAATAGGTCAGGAAAGAGCTTCCAAAGCAATGAAATTTGGTCTCAAAATGAAAATGAGAGGCTACAATATATATATGTCAGGGCCTACGGGAACAGGTAAAACGAGTTTTGCCAGACAAATATTGAGTGAAACTGCCGCAAATCAAAAGATACCTGATGATTGGTGCTATATATACAACTTCAGCCAACCCAATCAACCTTTAGCCATAAATCTTCCCGCAGGAACCGGAAAACAGTTTCAGCAAGACATGGACGAATTTACAAAAATAATTAAACAGCAAATTGTCAATGCGTTTGACAATGACCAGTATGAAAAAGAAAAATCAGAAATAATGGATGAGTACGAGGACAAAAAAGACCAACTCCTTGATAAACTCAGCAAAGATGCTGAAGAGCATGGTTTCAAAGTTAATACAGGTAGTTCTGGAATATACTTTCTGCCTATCATTGAAGGAAGAACCATTAGCGAAGAAGAATTCAGCAGTCTTGACGAACAAACTAAAGACGAAATAAACCAAAAAACAAATATACTTCAACAGGAAACCCTTGATATAATAAGGAAGTTAAAAAACAACGACAAGGAAACAGAAAAGAAAGTATCAGAATGGGAAAATAAAATAGCTTTACTTGCACTAGGTGTACATATAAACGATTTAAAGGAAAAATACAAGAAATTTGAAGTAATACTAAAGTACCTGGAAGAGGTACAGCAGGACATTCTTGATAATCTGGACGACTTCAAGGAAGAAGAAGTATCTGAGGAACAACAGCAGTTGGTTATCCCATGGATGCAGAAACCGGAAACGGCAATTACCAAATATAAGGTAAATGTACTGGTTGACAATAGCAGTCTAAAGGGAGCCCCTGTTATTTTGGATTCCAATCCTACATACTCCAACCTTATAGGGAAAATAGAATATGAAAATGAATTTGGCTCGGTATCAACGGATTATACAAAAATTAAGCCCGGGTTATTTCATGTTGCAAACGGCGGATATCTGATATTGCAAGCAAAAGATGTTCTTAGCAACCCTCAGGCCTATGAGGCAATAAATAGGGTATTAAAAACTAAAAAGATAATAATTGAGAATATGAAAGATCAAACCGGTGTAGTTTCGGTTGCGGCAATCAAGCCCCAGCCCATACCCGTAGATTTGAAGGTAATATTGGTTGGAAGTACTTCCATATATGAATTACTCTATGAATACGAGGAAGATTTCAAAAAGTTATTTAAAGTCAAAGTAGATTTTGATGAAGAAATGGAAAGAAACGATGAAAACATATTAAAGCTGGCCCAATTCATAAGCGGCTTCTGCAAGAAAGAAAATACACTACATTTTGATAAATCAGGTGTTGCAAAGGTGGTTGAATATACCTCATGGCTGGTAGAGGATAAAAACAAGCTGTCTACAAGATTCAATGAAATAGTTGAAATACTATGCGAAGCATGTATGTGGGCAGAGGATGAGGGCGCAAAGCTTGTAAAAGCAAAGCATGTTCAGCAGGCTATTTCTGAAAAAGCCTACAGATGTGACCGATTGGATAAAAAGCTATTGGAAATGCTCAATGAGGGAACAATAATGGTAGACACCGAAGGTAGCGAAATCGGTCAGATTAATGGACTTACGGTTATGGATATGGGAGACTACTCCTTTGGAAAGCCTTCCAGAATAACAGCATCCACCTACATTGGAGAAAGCGGAATAGTCAACGTTGAAAGAGAAGTTGATTTAAGCGGAACATCCCACAGTAAGGGTGTTCTCATATTAAGCGGATATATAGGTCAAAAATATGCGCAGGAGTTTCCTCTTTCGCTTACTGCAAGCCTATGCTTTGAACAAATGTACGGAGGCGTAGATGGAGACAGTGCATCTAGTGCTGAATTGTACGCTATTTTATCCAGCTTGGCGGAAGTGCCTATAAAGCAGTCGATAGCAGTAACAGGGTCTGTTAACCAAAAAGGTGAAATACAGCCTGTAGGCGGCGTAGGCTATAAAATAGAAGGATTTTTTGAACTTTGCAAACTGAGAGGCTTGACGGGAGAGCATGGAGTTATTATACCTTGCCAAAATGTAAAAAACCTTGTATTAAAGGATGAAGTAATTGAAGCCGTAAAGAAAAAATTATTTCATATATATCCTGTTGAAACTATTAATCAGGGTATTGAAATATTGACAGGTAAAAAAGCAGGTGAAAAAGGGAAAAATGGAGAATACAAGAGCGATACCATAAATTATCTGGTAAATGAAAAGTTGAGAAGATTTGCCGCAACTGTTTCATCGGGAGGAAAGAGAAAAAAATAAAGAAAAAAATATAATTCAGACATATTTTAATTCCTCTCGTAACTATTGTATACAGTCTTTGGGGAAAGATAAATTAAACCTGTAAGATGATATTCGATAAGGGGGTGAATCAACTCTTGGCACTTACGGATGCAGAGCTGGTGTCTCAGTGCGTGAATGGTGATAGTAGTGCGTTTGAGGAAATAGTTACCAGGTATAAGAAGCTGGTCTACAGCGTTGTATATAAAATGATATCGGATAAGGAAGAGGTACATGACGTATGTCAGGAGGTTTTTATTAGACTTTACCGGTCTCTTGATAAATACAATCCGGAGTTTAAAATGTCTACATGGATTGTAAAAATCACCTCCAATTTGTGTCTGGATACTCTTAGAAAGAAAAAACAGGACACTGTTACGCTGGATGATGCAATCGGAGTTTCAAGTGAAGTTGATACACCTGAAGAAGCAGTAATAAAGCAACAGAGAACACAATTGATAAAAAAAGCTATAGATGAACTGCCGGAAAAGTATAAAATATTAATAGTACTTTTTCATAACCGGGGAATGTCATATGAAGAAATGACAAAGATATTAAATGAACCCATGTCAATTATCAAGAACCGGCTTTACAGAGCAAGGTTGATGTTGAAGGAAAAACTTGAGAGTGCAAGAAAGGAGGAGGTATTATGAACTGTAACGAAGCCCAAAACCACATGATGAGATATTTTGACAGGGATTTAAATGATATTGAACAGATAGAGCTAAAACAACACTTGGAAAATTGTGAGAATTGCTCTGAAGAATTCTCTAATATGAAGCAGATATTTACCGAAATTGAACAGGATACAGAGTCTCTGGAACCTCCTGAAGACTTTGAACTTCAAGTTATGAATAGGATTGAAAAAGAAGCTTATATGTACCAAAAGAAAAAAGAAGACAATGTATTTATGTACAATATACTCTTAATGGCTGTTTCAATGATATTTGTAATTGTTTTCGGAAGTATACTGTGGGAAGTGTTAAACAAACCTATCGGTTTAATGCAACAGACTCACCTGACATTGGATGTTGTCAAAGACTTTTTGTCGGCAGCTTTAAGTATGATTAAGGGATTAGCCATTGCTGTTGTGGGTGTTACGGCTTCCATTTACAAAACGTATTATTATGCATATTTGATACTGGGTATTTTGCTTCTCGTAACACAAGGACTTTTTATCCGAATGGTAAAAGAGGGTAATGGAGGAGCACAATGAACAGAAAGATCAAGGCAATTTTAGTATCACTGTTGCTCTTTATATTTATACCTTGTATTGCATCGGCAGCACAATTTGACTTTTCGAATAAGTTAGTATTTTTTGAGGATAAGTTGATAACTCAGCATAGTATGGGGAATGTTACAATTGTTATTGGTGATGCGGATATCGAGACCAATATAAACGGAAGTGTAATAGTTATCTTCGGAAAAGCTGCTATAAACGGCATGGTAGGTGGAGATATTGTTTCGGTTTTTGGTGATGTTAATATAAAGGATAATTCTTTGGTACAAGGAAATGTTGTCTCGGTGGGCAAATTAAAAAAGGATAACGATGTAGTTATCAACGGTACTAAAGTTAATATAGACGTTGATATCATATCAATGTTCAAATCAAACGGTATAATTATAAATGGGTTGATTATACTGGCATTAATGACACTTGCAGCAGGCCTTATACTAATAAGTATATTTTCAGGAAGATACCGGGTTATGTCCTACAAGATGAGTAAGGGGATTTCCAGACGTATGATAATGGGCGGTCTGGTAGTTGTAGGATTTACAATTATTGTAATATTCCTTCTATTCATGATAGTTGCTCCTATATTTTATGTATTATTCCTTATGTTCGCTGATATAGTTGCCAGTATTTTTGTCGGTACGTTAATTTTTAAAGGAAATTATGACCGAACAACAATATATCTTCAGTTTTTAGTAGGCCATATACTTATAAGTATTCTTAAAATAGTTCCTCTAATAGTCATACCAAGCGGCTCCTACACGGCTATGTTGATATATGGGATTTGTTTTATAATACTGCAATACTCAATGGCATTTTTCGGAGTAGGTACCATTATTGATACCGGTTACGGAAAACAAACCATCCATACTAAATAGAATAGTATTAATTTGATTTGTTATATTGTTTTTTGGTATAATAGATCATATATTGGCTAGTTTATAAAAAATGGGGGAGCGTAAGGATGATATCTACTAAAGTTACAATAAACTGCCCTGCAGGATTGGATTCCAAAGCTGCGGCATTGCTTGTTCAGAGAGTATCCAAGTACAGTTCCAGCATATGGCTGGAAAAGGGTGAGAGAAGAGCAAATGCAAAAAGCCTCTTAGGTTTGCTTTCATTAGGAGTTGAAAGGAATGCGGCTATTACAATAATAACTGACGGAGAAGACGAAAAAAAAGCAGCAGATGAAATATCAGAATATTTTACTGTTGGATTTTAGAGGCAAACATAGATTTTAAAATTTTTTTGATATTGATTTACGGCTGTGGCTGATATATTCAGGTCACAGCTTTTTGTCCTATATGCCGCTTCTGCTTCCGCTTAAAAAGCGTGATACAGGCGGCATTGTGTTTGTTAAAAGCAAAACAAACTTATGAAGAGGTGAGATAAGTGTTTGATATTCAGGAAGAACTGAAAAAATTACCCGATAAATCAGGTGTATATATAATGAAGGACGCCAACGGAGTGGTTATATATGTAGGTAAAGCTGTTGTACTCAAAAACCGGGTAAGACAGTACTTCCAGCAGTCTGCAAACCACCCCCCAAAGGTTCAGGCAATGGTCTCCAAAATAAGTGAATTTGAGTATATAGTGGTGGACTCAGAAGTAGAAGCACTTATGCTTGAATGTAATCTTATAAAAAAATATAAACCAAAATATAATATACTTCTTAAAGACGATAAACATTATCCATATATAAAGGTAACTTTAAATGAGGAATACCCCAGAATCTTAAAAACAAGAAGAGTTGAAAAAGACGGTGCCAGATATTTTGGACCTTATTCCAGCGGGTTTGCTGTAAATGATACCATAGATACTATAAAAAAACTGTTTCCTCTAAAAACCTGTAATAAAAATTTGCCCAGAGATATAGGCAAAACCCGGCCTTGCCTCAATTATCACATGAAGCAGTGTCTAGCTCCCTGTCAAGGTGGAGTAAACAGGGACGATTACAGGGAAATGATGAAGAAAATATGCAGATTTTTAGGCGGACAGTATGACGAAATAATAAATGATCTGCGGATACAAATGGAAGGTGCGGCAGAACAGCTTGACTTTGAGAAGGCTGCCCAACTTCGGAATAAAATATCAAGTATAAAGCAGCTGTCGGAATCACAGAAGGTATTGTCCACAGATCTAGAAGACAGGGATATAATAGGTTATTATGCAGATTCCACAGACTTATGTATCCAAGCGTTTTTTGTAAGAAATGGTAGAGTTATAGGTAGAGAGCATTTTATATTTGAAGGTGAGGCAAACGAGGACAGAGGTTATTCTCTATCCACGTTTGTAAAGCAGTTTTACACTACAGTTCAGTATGTTCCTTCGGAAATAGTGCTCCAGAGTGAAATAGACGACAGCGAAACTATATCAAAATGGCTTACTGAAAAGAGAGGCTTTAAAGTAACTTTAAGGGTACCCCAACGAGGAGACTTGGTAAAGCTTGTCCATATGGTCTCTGAAAATGCCGAAATTACATTAAAGCTTCACAGAGAGCGGCAAAGCAGGGAAGGAACCGTTTCGACAGAAGGAATGGCCCAATTGGTGAAACTGCTGAGTTTGGAAGAAGCTCCTGCAAGGATAGAATCATATGATATATCCAATACAGGTTCTACCGAAATAGTAGCCTCTATGGTAGTATTTGAAAACGGAAGGCCTGCACGGCAGGAGTACAGAAAATTTAAAATGAAGTCAATAGAGCAGCAAAACGATTATGGAAGTATGCAGGAGACATTATTTAGAAGATTGAACCGTGCAAAGCGTGAAAAGGAAGAGGGTACTGAAAGCGCTAAGTTTTCAAAATTACCGGATTTAATACTTGTGGATGGAGGCTTAAACCATGTGAATGCAGCCAAACAGGTTGTTGAAGAACTTGGCTATAATTTTAAAATAGCAGGTATGGCAAAAGACGACAGACACCGTACAAAGTCACTGGTCTACTTGGGAAATGAGTATGATTTAACGGCGAATATGCCTTTATTAAGACTGATTACGGAAATACAGGATGAGACACACAGAGTTGCCGTAGAATATAATAGAAAACTCAGAGAGAAGCGTTATGTAAAATCTGAGCTTGATGAAATAGAGGGTATAGGGCAAACCCGAAAAAAAGCACTTATCAAGCATTTTAGATCAGTAGCTGCAATTAAAAAGGCGGATATTTCACAACTGCAGGAAGTAGATGGTATAAACGAGAAAGTTGCAAAAAAGATTTATGAATATTTCAATTAATTAAAAAGGAAAGAGTAAAGTTTATATGTCAATTTTTACGATAGCGGATCTTCATCTTGCATTGGGAATAGATAAGCCAATGGACGTTTTCGGGGGCAGATGGTCTAACTATATGGAAAAGCTTAAAGAAAACTGGATAAGCAATGTTACTGAAAAGGACACGGTTATTATTCCCGGCGATGTTTCCTGGGCCACATATATAGACAGTGCCTATGAGGATTTCAAATTTATTGAAAACTTGCCGGGGAAAAAAATAATCTCCAAGGGAAATCATGATTACTGGTGGACAACTTCGTCAAAGCTTAATAAGTACTTAATGGAAAACAATCTGAGTACCATATCTTTTATGCATAACAATGCTTTTGAATTGGAAGGTATTGCGGTGTGTGGTACAAGGGGCTGGAAAGGACCTGGAGAAGACGATTTTAAGAAAGATGATGAGAAAATATACAAAAGGGAAATAGAACGCCTGGAGCTATCCGTAAAGGCTGCGTTAAAACTGGAACTACCTCGTATGCTGGTTTTTATGCATTACCCGCCCGTTACTGTAAAAAGCCCTTTGACAGGATTTATAGATATAATGAAGAAATACGAAATAAAAGAGTGTTATTACGGTCATTTACATGGAGAAGGTATAAAAGGGGCAATCGAAGGAGAGTATGAAGGTATCGATTTAAAACTTGTATCAGCAGACCATTTGAACTTCAAACCTTTTAAAATCGTGTAGGTTTTCCCAAACCCAAAAGCTTTGAAAAGGTTGATATAAGCGGAAGTGTAAAATTTAACATATAATTCAGGTTACACTTGGAATTGTAATATCGTTTGTGGTATAATTGAGTGGTTAATTTTTTGAGTGTTAGGGAATTACAGGTAACATAGTTGTGGGGCAATTAATGCAGCCAATGAAATGACGGATAAAATTAATAAAAATAAAACTAAATACCGGGAGGAAGTTTGTTAAATGAAAGTAAAAGTGGAAAATGTTGAAAAGAATGTTGTACAGCTTGAAATAGAAGTTGATGCAGCTAAATTTGAAGAAGGAATGCAGCAGTCATATTTAAAGAATGTAAAGAAGTTCAATGTACCGGGCTTCAGACAAGGTAAAGCTCCAAGGAATATTATTGAACGTTACTACGGTGAACAGGCACTTTATGATGATGCAATAAATATTGTATGCTCAGAAGCATATGATAATGCTATAGAAGAGAACAATATTAACCCAGTAGACAGACCTGAAATTGATATAGTTCAAATCGGCAACAAGCAAAACCTGATATTTACAGCAAAGGTTACAGTTAAGCCGGAAGTTGAACTCGGCGCCTACATGGGTGTAGAGGTTAAGAAGACAGAACCTAAAGTAACTGATGAGGAATTTGAGGCTGAATTCAACAAGGTTATTGAAAAGAATGCACGTCTTGTTTCCGTTTCTGACAGGCCAATACAATCAGGAGATACAGCAGTAATCGACTTTGAAGGCTTTATTGATTCAGTTCCTTTTGAAGGTGGAAAAGGAGAGGACTACAGTCTTGTTATAGGTTCAGGAACATTTATTCCTGGTTTTGAAGATCAGCTGATCGGAAAGAATATTGCGGATGATGTTGATGTTAAGGTAACTTTCCCTGAAGAATACGGAAAAGAAGAATTAAACGGTAAAGAAGCGATATTCAAAGTATTAGTTAAGGAAATAAAAGTAAAGGAATTACCTACAATAGATGATGAATTTGCTAAGGATATAAGCGAGTTTGATACTCTTGAAGAATATAAGAACGACTTGAGAAATAAACTTGAAGAAAGTGCAAAAAACAAAGCAGAACGCGACAATGAAGAAAGCGTAATCCAAGCAGTTGTTGGAAATGCAACTGTTGATGTACCAAACGTTATGGTTGAAAAGCATATTGATGCCATGGCAAGAGATTTTGATATGAGACTCCGTTATCAAGGACTTGATCTCCAAAGATATTTGGAAATAATGGGAACTGATTTCCAAGGCTTCAGAGAACAGTTTAGAGAAAGAGCAGCAAATGAAGTTAAGATTCAGTTAGTATTAGAAAAAATCAGTAAGGTTGAAAATGTTGCAGCAACTGATGCAGACGTAGAAGAAGAAATCGTAAAGACAGCTGAAGCATACAAGCAACCTGCAGAAGAACTGAAAAAGACATTGAGACCTGAAGACCTTGAATACGTAAAAAATGATATCGCATTCAAAAAGACATTGAAACTTTTAGTGGATAATGCAAAATTTAACTAATTTGTTTTATTTAAATGTTAATAAAATGGGTATCATTATATAAATACCATTGTTAAGGTTCCACCAGTAATAACAAAACATATATTAAATAAGGGAGGTATGCATATGAGTTTAGTACCTATGGTTGTTGAACAAACTAATCGTGGTGAGAGATCATACGATATATTTTCGAGACTATTAAATGACAGGATTATTGTATTAAGTGATGAGGTTAATGACGCTACGGCCAGTTTGGTTGTTGCACAGATGCTTTATCTGGAAGCTCAGGACCCTGATAAGGATATACAGTTTTATATAAACAGCCCTGGGGGGTCAGTAGCATCAGGTTTTGCAATATATGATACTATGCAGTACGTAAAGTGCGATGTATCAACTATATGTATGGGAATGGCAGCAAGTATGGGTGCTTTCCTGTTAGCAGCAGGAGAAAAGGGAAAAAGATTTGCACTGCCAAACAGTGAAATCATGATTCACCAGCCTCTTGGAGGAGCAAAAGGTCAAGCTACAGACATTAAGATTCATGCAGAGAATATACTTAGAACCAGAGATAAACTCAATAAGATACTAAGCGAAAGAACAGGTCAACCTCTTGATAAGATAGAGAGAGACACTGAGAGAGACTTCTTTATGTCTGCTGACGAAGCAAAGGACTACGGTATTATAGATGACATTATGGTTAGAAGAAAATAATTGAGGTGCAATGATGACCAGATATGATGAGAAGAAGCAGTTAAAGTGCTCTTTTTGTGGGAAGTCTCAGGAGCAGGTAAAGCGGCTGGTGGCAGGACCGGGTGTATATATCTGTGACGAGTGTATCGAGCTGTGTTCCGAGATTATAGAAGAAGAATTTGAAGACACAAAGGTTGATGCAGAAGTTAGCGAGATACCGAAACCAAAAGAGATAAAGGAAATTCTCGACCAGTATGTTGTTGGTCAGGATACAGCAAAAAGGTCTCTTTCGGTAGCTGTTTATAACCACTATAAGAGAATAAACAGCGATGTAAAGACCTCAGACATAGAACTCCAGAAGAGTAACATAGTAATGTTGGGTCCTACCGGTAGCGGAAAAACTTTTCTTGCTCAAACACTTGCAAAGATACTCAATGTTCCTTTTGCTATAGCCGATGCTACTTCTCTCACTGAAGCAGGCTACGTAGGTGAAGATGTAGAAAATATACTTTTAAGGCTTATACAGGCTGCGGATTATGACATTGAAAAGGCTGAAAAAGGAATTATCTACATTGATGAAATAGACAAGATTGCAAGAAAATCAGAGAACCCTTCCATAACAAGGGATGTAAGCGGTGAAGGCGTTCAGCAAGCACTCTTAAAGATTCTGGAAGGAACACTGGCTTCAGTACCACCACAGGGTGGAAGGAAGCACCCCCATCAGGAGTTTATTCAAATAGATACTACCAATATTTTGTTTATATGCGGTGGTGCTTTTGATGGAATAGACAAGATAATCCAAAATAGAATAGGTAAGAAATCATTAGGCTTTGGCGCAAAAATAGAAAGCAACAAGGACAAGGATGTTGGACAATTACTGAAAGACATACTGCCTCAGGATTTGCTGAAATTCGGACTTATACCTGAGTTTGTAGGAAGACTTCCAATAGTTGTAACTCTTCAGTCTCTTGATAAAAATGCTCTTGTTCAAATACTTACCGAACCAAAGAATGCTTTGGTAAAGCAGTATCAAAAGTTATTTGAAATGGACGATGTTATCCTGGAAATACAAGATGAGGCTTTGGAGCTTATTGCTGAAAAGGCAATAGAGCGAAATACCGGAGCCAGAGGTCTTCGTGCCATTCTGGAAGAGGCAATGCTTGGGGTAATGTATGACATCCCTTCAATGACTAATGTTGAGAAGTGCATTATAGGGAAGGAAGTGATAGCGGAACATACAGAACCTGAAATGATTCTAAATGAAAACCGCAAATCGCTAAAAAAAGCCGGAGCCAAAAAAACAAGAGTTAAGAAGGAATCTGTTTCCTGATTCTAACTTATTAAAACAGGCAGGATGTATGTGTTAGTAAACACATATATCCTGTTTTTTATTTCAAGATTTATCATATTTTTTGGATAAAATAAAACTTGTTGCCAATAATATCTTTATAAATATGATCCAAGTTTAAGGAGGATATAATGCTTACGACAACTTTGTTTATTATACAGTTCTTCTTCTCAGTTGTTATCGGAATATACTTTTTATCGCTTCTAAAGAACCAGCAAGGAAATAAAAGTGCCATAGAAAAGGAGTCAAAGAAAGAACTGGAAAAGCTAAGAAGAATGAGAGATATTCATCTTACAGAACCTTTATCGGAAAAGACAAGGCCTGCAACCTTGTCAGACATAGTAGGGCAGGAACAGGGGTTAAAGGCACTCCGTGCTACTCTGTGCGGAATGAATCCACAGCATGTGATAATCTACGGGCCTCCCGGGGTTGGCAAAACTGCTGCGGCCAGAGTAATCCTGGAAGAAGCTAAAAAAAACAGTATGTCGCCCTTTAGAAAAGAAGCAAAGTTTATAGAGATGGATGCAACGGCTTTAAGATTTGATGAAAGAGGAATTGCAGATCCGCTGATAGGCTCGGTTCATGACCCGATATATCAGGGCGCCGGAGCATACGGTGTTGCTGGAATACCTCAACCCAAGCAGGGGGCTGTTACTAAAGCACATGGAGGAGTCCTTTTTATTGATGAGATAGGTGAACTTCATCCTATACAAATGAATAAATTGCTTAAAGTTCTGGAAGATCGAAAGGTATATTTGGAGAGTGCATATTACAGTGCAGAGGACAATAACATACCCTCTCATATACATGATATTTTCCAAAAGGGCCTGCCTGCTGATTTCAGACTGGTAGGAGCCACCACGAGAACACCTGATGAAATACCCGCAGCAATCAGATCAAGATGTGTTGAGATACATTTCCGCTCCTTACGTGCTGATGAAATATGCAAGATATGTGAAAATGCAGCACTAAAAGGAGGGTTTGTTCTTAAATCCGGGTGCAGCGAACTTGTTGCAAGATATGCGCAGAATGGAAGAGATGCAGTCAATATTATTCAGATTGCCGGTGGTGTCTCCATGGTAGAGAACAGGAGCACTATTGATATTAAAGACATAGAATGGGTTATAGAGTTCGGTCACTACAGTCCCAGAATTGATAAAAAGGTAAGTCCAGCAAACCAGATAGGCTGCATCAACGGTCTGGCTGTTTTCGGTGACAGTACAGGGATGGTTATAGATGTTGAGGTAACAGCAATACCGGTTGCAAGCGGAGCCGGAAATATTAGAATTACGGGTATTGTAGAAGAAGAAGAAATGGATAACAGGGGGCACAAGCTCAAAAGGACAAGTTCAGCTAAGGCTTCCGTTGAAAATGTTTTAACGGTATTAAGAAAATATATGGATGTTGATTTTAAGAGCTATGAAATACACCTGAATTTTCCGGGAGGTATTCCCATTGATGGACCTTCTGCCGGAATCGCTATTGCAACAGCTGTTTACTCTGCGGTCAAAAATATACCTGTAAGCGGAGAATTGGCAATGACAGGGGAAATATCAATAAAGGGAAAAGTTAAGCCTGTAGGCGGTGTTGTGGCCAAAGTAGATGCTGCTAAAGCTGCAGGTATAAAAAAGGTGTTTATTCCAAAAGATAATTATCAGGAGATATTCGAAGACATGGATATCGACGTTATACCGGTTGAAAATATCAGTGAAGTTATGAAGGCTGTATTTGATATTGATCTGGTAGAAAAAAAGGAAGAAACAGTTCCCAATGGTTCTGCACCGATTACGGTTCTTACAGCACAGGGAACATAACAATCAGCTTACGTGATATCGGCCAATACAGTTTGAGATGCTGAAAAGCCCTGTTCCCACATTGAAAGGAACAGGGCTTTTGGCTAGCCTATTAATAAATCATCTTCATAAATTTTCTTGTAGTGAAGAAATAGAATATTCCGTAGAACACCACAAAGGTGATAATTGCTGCTAGGGCCGGAACAGTAAGGCTGATGTCCATAACCACTCTCAGCACATCAATTGCAAAGAGACTGTGAATAATACCTATTATCAGGGGCAGTATCAGTGACAAGCCTACCTGCATGGAAACTGATTGATGAATTTCTTTTCTTGTCATGCCTATTTTTTTGAGTATTCCGTATTTTTCTTTGTCGGCAAGACCTTCACTCAATATTTTAAAATACATTATACTACCTGTAGCAAGAATAAATACTATTGACATAAATGAACCAAGAAAGTAGAACAAGCCCATAAAGGAATAAAGCCCTTCGTAATTTAATACATAGCTTGAAAATAGTGCATTTTCAGGCAGAATTTTAGAGACCCTGTCCGATAATTCCTGTGATTTCTCGGCATCGGACACAATAACACCGTGAAAGGTCTCCGGCTTATGTCCTATGGACAACTTTTCATATTGCTTATCAGAAACTATAAGACAATCACTAAGACCTATGGAACCGTTGCCAAACAGAGGTGTTTTTAAAATTTTAGTAATTTTATATCCATTATTCCCGGAATGTATAGCATCTTCTTTGTTTTCTAATAAGCACTGTAGCCCTTCTTCGGAATACGAATTCAAGGTTAATGTTCCTGAGGCCCTTGCTAAAAGTCCTTCAGTGTCTGATACCGGATAATATAACGGTATTTTGTCAGGGTAATAATTCTTTAATTCTTTTGTGACCTTGTCAAAATCAGAATATTTTATTACAGTCATAATATTCGTCCCGCTCACAAAGCCTTTATTCATTTTTGATTTAACTTTAATATACTCGATATTTTCATTGAGAAGGAGCTTGTGACTTGAGGAATTAATCTCATTGATAACCTTGTCATTTATTTTATTATCTCTTTCAACATAAGAGAATGAGTATGGAAAATTAATATATCGTGTCTCTTCCACGTAGTATTTCAAGGTCAGTGAAGTTCCAAAGGCAGATATTGTAGTAGCAGTCATTATCGCCAGCATTGCAAGACTTCTATAGTTTGCTTTGATTCTGAAGGAGATATTGCTTATGCTTATCAGACGTACTCCTTTGTAAAGAATACTTTTGTTACCCGACAGATATTTAGTAATTGCAGGTAGAAGTGCTCCGAATAGCCAGTAAGTACCTATAACCACCAGTATAACAACAAAAAGCTCCATTAGAAGGTTTTTGCTGAGACGATATCCAATTGCAATAAGAACTATTGAAAGAATAGCTCTGACAAGCTTTAGCTTTGGCTCAGACTCATCTTTTGACGAATCCTTTAACAAATCAATAAGTTTGCTTTTGGAAATGGATATAAAGCTGTTTAAAGATGTTAATAAGAATATTGCTCCAAATACAATAAGCAACTCCTTAATACCCTTAAGGGGAATTACAAAACCTATTGATACGTTGAGAAGAGCTACTTTTGCTACGGTCATCAGAAAAAGTCTGGAAAACAAAATTCCGACACCAAGTCCCGCAACTATGGACGCCAATCCTGAAAACAGGCTTTCAATGGCAAATATGCGGCCTATTTTTCTTGTACTTATGCCCATAAGTGTATATATGGCGATTTCCTTTTTTCTTTCCTTTAAAAAGAACGAACTGGAGTACCAAATGAAGAAAAAAAGGAATATAACCATTATGAAGGAAGTTACGGATGATGCGATTTGTGCTGATTGGATAGCATCACGTGCCTTTAGAAAGTCAGGGCTGTATTTAAGCACCATAAAGTCGTAATACACCGCTACTGAAAAGACCATTACGGCTAGATAGAAGCCGTAGGACCTCAGATTTGCTTTAAACATTTTTATAGCAATACTAAAGGAGTTCATTTGGATTTGCACCTCCCATAGCTCCGAGCATATCAAGAATCTGATGGAATAATTCCTTTCTGTCCCTTGTTTTATCTATTCTGGCATGAATGGCCCCATCCTTTAAAAACATAATCCTGCTGCAATAGCTGGCTGCAAAAGCATCATGTGTAACCATTATGATAGTTGTTCCAAATTCCTCGTTTAGTTTTCTGAAACATTCGAGTATCCCCGCGGATGATTTGGAATCCAGAGCACCTGTAGGCTCATCAGCAAAAATTACCGAAGGATTCATAATCAATGCCCTTGCCGCGGCAGCTCTCTGTTTTTGTCCACCCGAAAGCTGATATGGGCGTTTGGGCAATTGCTCCTCAATACCGAAGAAAGCAGCCAATTCGTTTACCCTTGATATTATTTCCTTATGGTGAACCTTGTTCAAGGCAAGAGGGAGAGCAATATTATCCATTACAGTCATGTTATCCAGAAGATTGAAATCCTGAAATACAAAGCCTATTTTATCCCTTCGAAAACGCGCCAGTTCTTCACTTTTTATTTTAAATAGATCTGTTCCCTCAAATATAACCTTGCCCGATGTGGGCTTGTCAATTGTTGAGAGTAAATTTAAAAGAGTGGTTTTCCCCGAGCCGGAGGGCCCCATTATTGCTAGAAATTCACCTTTTTGAACTTCAAGATTTATACCGTTGAGTGCTTGAAACTTTACCCCCTTTGAGCCGTAATCCTTTTTCAGATCCTGTGTTTGTATAATGTTCATTTCTTATTCCTCCAAACTTGTAACATTCATGGTAAACTAACAATAATGATTTTATAAAATAACAGGTAGTTTATCCATAATGCGAGGGTTACATTTTAACACTAAAGGTTATATTTTTGTCACATTGAGATAATCGTTGAATTTGCCCAAGCTTAACTGAAATTCTGTATATTCACCTTCAACGGAGTTAACGCTTAATCCTATACCAAGTCTAGCAGAAATTTTTTTGGAATAATATAATCCCATGCCTGTTGATTTGGAAGTTTTACGTCCATTTTTTCCTGTAAAACCTTTGTCAAAGACTCTTGAAATATCAGAAGGCGGTATTCCCATGCCGGTGTCCTTAATATGGAGAACTACGGTTTTGTAGGTCTCTTTGGCAAATATTTCCACCTTGCCATCCTGATATACATATTTACTTGCATTGTTCAAAATTTGCTCAAGGATATAAACTACCCATTTTTCATCCGTAGTTACTGTAAAATCCAGTTTCCCAGTAACAATTTCAATGTTTTTTGCCATTAGAAAGTATGCATTGATTTTTATAGCCTCGCCTACTGCCTTTTTTAGGCTGAACTGAGTTGCCGTGTGATCTTCCTGGTAATGTGCTGCCCGTCCGGCATACAAAACCTGGTTTACAAGAAACTTGATTCGCTCAAGCTCTGCTTTGAACTTTCTGGAAAACTCTATGTCAGAATTATCGGAATTTTCAAGCATAAGTTCAGCAACGGAAATGGGGAGCTTTATTTCGTGAACCCATCTGGTTATATAATTATTTAACTCATCCAGATCGTTTTTATACACACTGACAAGCTCCATTTTTTCAGAAGTTTTTTGTGAAACAATATCTCTGACAAGCTCTGAATAATAACTGCCATCCTCCGGAAGAAAATAGTCTATAGAGGAATTTGAATCCAGACATTTTCTTAAATTTCCATACTTCCTTTTTTCGCTTAGGAACCCGTAAATAAAGAAGGTAAGGAAGATAAAAAGCATAAGCAAGTCAAGATAGAGGATATCTGCAGTGCTTTTCTCCAGATTGGTGCTGGCTAAAAGTACGCCGTTTATTATAAGAATAAGAGCCACTTGACAAAAGATACTTATAAAGTTGCTTTTAATATATTCGGAAATTTTCATATAACTATATACCCCTGTCCTTTTTTAGTTTCAATATAATCCTCAAGACCCAAGTCGGCAAGTCTTCCACGTAGTCTGTTTATGTTAACAGTCAGGGTATTATCATTAACATATTGATCATCATCCCATAGAAGCTTCATAATATTCTCTCTTGATACAATCCTGCCCTTGTTCGTCATTAATAACCTCAATATCTTCATTTCGTTCTTTGTCAGCTCTGACTTGGAATTCCCGTAAATAACAGAGCTTTCACCCGTATTAAGAATAAGTCCCTTATGTTCAATATAATCATGGTCTGAAGTGGTGTAATCATATGCCCGGCGGAGGATGGCCTGTATTTTTGCAATCAGAATCTGCATAGAGAAAGGCTTTGCAATATAGTCATCTGCTCCAGTATTAACAGCCATAATTATATCCATGTTGGTATCCCGGGAAGAAAGGAAAATTACAGGTACTTTGGAGATTTCCCTTATTTTGCTGCACCAATAAAAGCCGTCGTAGCAAGGAAGATTTATATCCATAATTACAAGCTGAGGTTTGATTTTACTGAAATCATCAATGATATTTTCGAAATTTAATGCAGAATCAGCATTAAAGCCCCACTTTTTAAGTCCTTCTATTATTTGTGAACATAATGCACTGTCATCTTCTACAAGCATTATTGTATGCATATTCCATTACCTCCATGGTATAAATTCTTTTTTATTATAGCATGAAAAAAGAAACTATGTTCTTTTTCGGATAAAAGTGATAGAATGTCAAGAGCATATCTTTATTATTGCATATCGAGAGGAATTTAAATGAAGAAAAAAACTATAGCTTCTGTAGCATCAATAGTAACGGCTGCTTTTGTGGTCTTCGGTAGCTACTTCTATCAAGATGGTAACAAGACATCCGATAATGGGAAATCAAGTACATACAGTAGTATTCAGACAATGGAAAAGATTGAATTTCCGGATTCAATTATAAACGTGTCGGGAGAAGGGATTGAGTCGTATGGATACATAAATGCTAATGTTACAAAGGTTACAGATGGCGACACTTTTCATGCTCAATATAAAGACAAGGAATACAAGGTCAGAATGCTTGATATAGATACTCCCGAGTCAGTTAAATCAGGTGTTAATCCACAACCTTTTTCCGGTGAGGCATCAGATTTAACTAAAGATACTCTTACAAATAAGTCGGTAAAACTAATTTTTGAAGAGGATACCACAGATCAGTATGGCAGACTTCTTGCTCATGTAGTTCTTAAGGACGGAAGCTTTTACAATGCTATGATGGTAAACGAGGGCTACGCTATTTCAGTATTTTATAGTCCTAACACACTTTTAAAGTCCTTTTACGATAAACTGCAAAATGATGCTATCACAGAGGAGAAGGGCTTCTGGAAACTGCCAGAAAACGCACGGCCTTTTGTTAAAAATCAGAAGGGGAAATATGTAGCATCCTACAAAAAAAGTAAATAGCAAGAGAAATTAATCTGAATTTCACAAAATTTGGGACTTTAGAACTATTATATTGGTAAAATTTTTCTATATATTGTATAAGGATTTTTTGGTAATATAATATTGAACATTAGCATTTCTCCTTTTTAGGGGCATGGAGCCCGTAGGCTCCATGTTTTTTTGTGTCCTTTTTTTAATTAACAAATAAGTAAACATAAAGTATAAATATTCATATTATGTACTAAGAAATTAAAATAGCACGTAATAGGAGGTATTTATGAACAGGTTGAGAAGCCCGGTTGCATGGGCAGCTTTTGTAGCCTTGGTATTGTTTGTACTAAAAACCTTTAACCTTCTTGCACCTATAGGCTTGAGCGAGGATAGTTTTAAGCAATTGACAACCCTTATTTTTGCTGCACTAACGGCCTTTGGTATTTTTAACAACCCAACGAACAAAGATTCATTCTAGCAACATTAGGGGCGGTTGCAAAACAGAAAGTTTTTTGTTTTAACACTTGTACTCCCGTATAAAATTGTATCAATGATTGCTTCCAAGATATTTGCAAGTGTTTGTAGCGGCTCATCATAGGATATTTTACCGTCGCTCACATTCATCGTCCATGATTCATTGTTTCGCTACCCCCTACATCGTGTAGGGGGTCCGGTAAAATATCCATGTTCGCCGACAAACATCTGCAAATATCTTTAACCAAGCTTCCATTGATACAATTCTTACTCACGTACAGGCTAGAAAAGATAAAAACTAATTTTGCAACAACCCCTGGTCTTTTCCCAATCCTTGATTAATGAAGTTCATTAAGCTATGATAAAATAAAGCATATAAAGTCGGAGGAAAATAGATGGATACACTTATTCTTGGTATAGAGAGCAGCTGTGATGAAACCGCTGCTGCAGTTATAAAAAATGGAAGATATATAATGTCAAATGTTATTTCATCTCAAATAGATCTACACAAAAAGTATGGTGGAGTTGTTCCAGAAATCGCATCAAGGAAGCATGTAGAGTTGATTATGCCGGTTGTTCATCAAGCACTGGAGGAGGCGGGTGTTTCCTTAAAGGAAATTGATGCAGTAGGTGTTACGTATGGGCCCGGCTTGGTAGGAGCTCTACTTGTAGGTTTAACTGCGGCTAAGGCCATTGCATTTGCTGCCAACAAGCCACTTGTGGGAGTACATCACATAGAAGGACATATTGCGGCAAACTATTTGCAGGAGCCGGAGTTGGAACCACCTTTCATATGTCTGGTAGCTTCCGGCGGACACAGTCATATTGTCCACGTTAAAAGCTACAGCGAATTTGAAATTCTGGGGCAGACCAGGGATGATGCCGCGGGTGAAGCTTTTGATAAGATTTCCAGAGCTATTGGACTAGGGTATCCGGGAGGTCCTTTAATTGATAAGAATGCACTAACCGGAAACAGCAAAGCAATTCAATTTCCACGTGTTACCTTCGATGACGGTTCACTAGACTTTAGTTTTAGTGGTCTCAAAACCGCAGTTTTGAATTACCTCAACAGAATGGAGCAAACCGGGGAGCAGATTAATATCCCTGATGTAGCAGCAAGCTTTCAGCAGGCAGTTGTGGATGTTTTAGTGAGAAATACCATAGCAGCAGCAAAAATGAAGAACATTGACAAAATAGCATTAGCAGGCGGAGTTGCCGCAAATACACAACTGAGAAATGATATGAAGCTTACAGCCGAAAAACAAGGTATCAAGGTAATGTATCCGGGCTTAATACTTTGTACTGATAACGCCGCTATGATAGGTTGTGCTGCCTACTACGAGTTTATAAATGGAAAAAGAGCAGGTATGGATTTAAATGCTGTTCCGGGATTAAAGTTATCCACAAGTATTTCCAAAAACAAGAATGGGCCCCTTTCACAGTGATATTAGTAAGTAGAACCGTATTACAATATTTTACACTATTTTTATAATCACCGTTAAACCCTGTAAACTTAGGTGTTGTGGCCTTTGAAGTCTTATATGTGAATAAAAAACTGTGAATAATTTATAGAATCTGTGGAAACTCGGTAGAACATTTGGGAAATAAGTGTTTGAGACTTGTGGATAATTTTGTGGATAGTGTGGATAAGTTTGTGGTTAACTGTTCTAAAATTCAGGAAATGTAATAGCTAGAAATAAAATACAAGCAGGTGATTACCTGCTTGTTGACATTTTATACTGATTAAAATATTCTGTGACATTTTTTACATAATTTTGGGTTTCCGTATAGGGTGGAATTCCACCGTATTTGTCCACACTGTTTGGGCCGGCATTATATGCTGCCAAGGCAAGACTTAGGTTTCCATTGAATCTTTCCAATTGGTTTTTTAAATAACGGGTTCCACCATCAATGTTTTGTGCAATATCAAAGGGGTCCTTTATGCCAAGTCCGTCTGCAGTACCGGGCATAAGTTGCATTAAGCCTTCTGCTCCTGCGTTAGAAATGGCAGTAGGGTCAAAGGAGGATTCCTGCTTAATGACTGCTCTAATTAATTCTTTGTCTACTCCGTACTTTGCCGAGGCATTGTCAATACTTGAATTGATTACATTCATCAGTTCAGTTACATCTGTGGGTATATAAGCTTTTGAATTTGCCAGAGCTGTACGAGCTTTTAAAATGTTACTTGTACTACTGTTATCAAGCTGACCAAGTAAGTCTGTCAGTGACGTATCCTTCAAAGAGTTAGCTTCAAGTCCGTTGATGGAATTAACCAAACCCTGCTGGGTTACGTCATCAAGATATTTCTGAAAGGGAATATCTGAACCGCTGGAGTTTCCTGCATTCATTCCGGGAATTCCAGCCAGCCTGTTTTCTATCTCTGCCAGTTTTTGTTTGAAAATTGCATCTATATCTATATTCATATGATCACCTAACTACATTTCATTTGTAAGTATAAACTATAATAATTATATCGGTATAACTGTATAAATATTTAATAGACATTTTAAAGGTTTGAATATATGCTGCATTATGATATTAGTATTTTTTTACTGAATTTTGAACAAGGGTTCCTGTTTGTACCATCAAAATGTCTTTCTGAGAAGAGCTTGCATCGGCCTACATTTTCATTTGGAGAGTCAATATGTACAATAAAATTCTCACAGTGAATACATTTAAGGCTAACGTCTTTTGAAGCGGTTAAAACGGTACTCTCCTTATATCTGAAACAAACGTAATCCGATGTTACAACCCCGTGGTATTTGCATAATATATCATTTGTCAGATGCAGGGATAAACCTCTCTCACAGCTTTTGCAGCACTTCTTATGTTTCATAAATAAAAACCTCCGTGACCCGAACTGCCATAAAAATAAAATAATTTACTACATTATAGCACTAACTGTTAGAGAAGTGACAAAATGGGAAATACATTTAGCATATAATAATATATAGATACTTCAAAAATAAGTTTTTGTAATGTATAATAACCATAAGAATTTTTTAATTAAAATTAGGAGATAAAATGAATAAGCCAAGCATATTTCGAACCAGATATATCCCATTTGAGACTGTTGATATTTCAAGTGATGAGCTTTTATACAGAGATGAGGAATTATTAATTACAAGATGGCAGGCAATTAAGCCAAGAAAGGATATTTCCGGCGGGATTTCATATACTTTTTTGAAAGAAGGAATTAAGATCAGTCGTTTCTACGACGCAGACAAAAGGTTTGCTTATTGGTATTGTGATATAATTAATGTTGAATATGATTGTGATAAAGACAGGTTTACGTTGATAGATTTACTTCTGGATGTGAAGCTTATGCCGGATGGGACTATGAAAGTACTTGATGCCGACGAGCTTGCGGAAGCACTGGAAAAAGGACTGATAACCCAGGAACAGGCGTGCAGTTCACTTAAAAAAATGGATAGTATTTTACAAAAGATTTATAATGGTGTTTTTCCACCTGAAATATGTATGGACGAAAGATACTGGCAGGTTTAGTTAAGGGATATCCCAATTACTTTAAACACGGAGATGATTGGATGGAAAAAATTATAGATTTGCATACGCATAGTACAGCATCAGATGGAAGTATGAGCCCTGAAGAACTTGTTCGACATGCAAAGGCTATAGGGCTTGCAGCAGTGGCGTTAACCGATCATGATACTGTGGATGGCGTTGAAGAGGCTATCAAGGAAGGAAAACGGTCAGGCGTTGAAGTTATACCCGGGATAGAAATAAGCGTCAGATATAAACCTGAAATGCATATTCTAGGCTTGTTTCCCGATGGTGATAATTATCTGAATATCCGTTCTGAGCTATTGACTGTAAAGAAGGGCAGAGAAGACAGAAACAAAAAAATCATTAATAGGCTTAACGAGTTGGGGCTTGAAATTACAGAGGATGAAGTAAAGAATGTTGCTATGGGTGATATTACCGGACGACCCCATATAGCAAGAGTTCTGGTGGCAAAAGGGTATGTAAAAACCTTTGACGAAGCCTTTGATATTTATTTGAGTAAGGAAGGTCTTGCATATTTTCAGAGATTTGAGCTTGAACCTGAAGATGGAATTAAGGCTATAAGAAAGGCGGGGGGGATACCTGTTATTGCCCACCCTGTGTTTTTAAGAAAAAATTATAATGAAATGGACAAGTTGCTGGAAGAGCTTAAAGAATATGGCCTTGCGGGTATAGAAGCTTATTATAGTGAAAATACTAAAGAGGATACAGGTAATTTCCTAAGACTTGCTATTAAGCATGAATTGGTTGTGACCGGAGGCAGCGATTTTCATGGAGATTTTAAACCCAGAATTGAGCTGGGGTGCGGAAAAGGCGGTCTCAAGGTTCCGTATGAATTGTTGGATAAACTAAGGGAATATCAGAATAACATGAACAGATAGGTTACTTGACCTTTTTGTTCTTGTAGTGATATAATTAATTTCAGCCCTTTCCCAAAAGGGTTATTTTTATCTTTATGAAATTTAGTATTAATTAAAATTAGCAGTGGGCGGTAAGAAAATGGTTAAGGAAGCAGTTAAGATTGTTGCTCAAAATAAAAAAGCTCGACATGATTACTTTATCGAAGAAGCGATAGAGGCAGGCATTGTGCTGTCAGGAACAGAGGTAAAGTCTGTCAGACAAGGCAAGCTCAATTTAAAGGAGAGCTACGCTTCTATAGTTGATGGTGAAGTTATTCTCTGTGGAATGCATATAAGTCCTTATGAACAAGGTAATATTTTTAATAAAGATCCCTTACGTGACAGGAAACTTCTTTTGCATAAGTCTGAAATAAACAGGCTTATAGGGTTGACTCAGCAAAAGGGTTTTACGTTGGTACCTATTCAGGCATACCTAAAACATGGTATGGTTAAAATAGAGTTGGGCGTTGCACGTGGTAAAAAACTGTACGACAAAAGAGATGATATTGCAGCTCGAGATGCTAAGAGAGAAATTGACAGAAAGCTAAAAGAACAGTTTAGGTAATACATGTAAATTTACCATAAAACAGAGGTTGTAGTTATATAGAACAGGTGGTATTATAGTAATCTGATTATTGATAATTTAATATTGTTTAATAGCTTATTTCTTCGCCTTTAATTTATTAATTTAATCTGTTACAATTTATTTATAGGTCAGTATTTATTGGCTCTATAATATTTTATACATGGGGGCGTAATGGTTTCGACGGGATTGTTGAGCCTTGATAAGCGGGTAGAGGATTCTCGTGGGCCTCTTAAAAAACGAGAACTTAAATTTAAACGCTAAAAACGATAATTTCGCTTTAGCTGCTGCCTAATGGCAGCCCGTCAGTCCCAGGTTGCTGCACCTGGGGGCACTGGCGTCGATAAGTCAGCCCTTTTGCATAGGAAGGTTAAATGCTAGCACTGATTTGGCTGTAGCCTTGAGCCGAATCGGAACTTAAAGGCTACCGAAAGTGGCACCCTGCCTGTAGGGGTCCATCGTAGGGAAACGCAGGGTTCAAGTCCCGCAAGGGATACTGAACAATGTACAAATTACAGGCTACACCCGTAGAAGTTCTTGAGGATATGGTTTCGGACAGGGGTTCGACTCCCCTCGCCTCCACCATCAAAGCTAACAATTGTGTCAGTTTCGATATGATTATCGAAAACGACAATGCGGCAAACATAAGTCTGGATGATCCGTTTCTGATCTTCCAGGCTTTTGTTTTTTATATCGGCATCTTGACTGAGGTAGTAGTAAATCTGATCTCTGGATGGGGAATTGATTTCAGCCTGTCGCTTTGCTTCCTCGATCCTGATTACCAGAGCTGACTTTCTTGCCTCCAATTCGTCCATTTTCTGCTTCATGGAGGGGTGAAACATGCCGTTGGCAATTGCATTTACAGTATTATTTATCTTTGTTTGAATTCCTGCTAGTTCATTTTCAAACTCTTTAATGTTGTTTGAAATTTCAGTGGAACGGGACATTGCATATTCGGAAAGCATATCAGCCATTCTTTCAATAGCACCCGGAGCGAAAATTTCATTATAAAGTTGGTCGATGACAACGTTCTCTACAAAATCAGCACCAATGGATTTCATGTTGCAGGTATGATTCCTGTACCGTGTACCGCAGGTATAACACCTATATTTACTTTTGTTTCTTCCTGCAAACTTTCTTTGACCGTACATACCACCATTACATTCCCCACAAAAAACAAGACCACTCAAAAGGTAAGTTTCCTTTGCGGAGTTGGCGGCCCTGGCACGTTTATTTCCGTTCATCTTTTTACTCACCTCATTCCATAATTCCTTTGAAATAATAGCAGGCATTCCGTTTTCCACCCGGATTATATCTTTATCAGACTTTGAACTGTGGTTATTACGCTTGCCTCCGGCTTTGCTAACAGTACGGTTGAAAATATATGTACCGGTATATTTCTCATTTCTCAGAATATCGTGGAGACTGTTCTTGCCGAAGGAGCGGCCGGACTTGCTCCTGTAGCCCTCACGGTTCATGGTGTCAATTATCTCATTGTAGCTTTGCCCTGAAGCGTACATTTCAAATATGGTTCTTATAATCCTTGATTCAGATTCATTTACAGCATAGCTTTTGTCAGGAAGCACATCGTAACCAAGAGGCGGAGTACCTCCGTTGTGCCTGCATTGTAGGGCAGTTTCCTTCATGCCCTTCATAACTTCACGGGCAAGGTTTGCACTGTAGTACTCGGCCATGCCTTCCAAGACTGATTCAAGAATGATACTCTCGGGGCTGTCATCCAGATTTTCCAGAACAGATATAAGCTTCACACCGTTCTTTTTAAGCTGTCTTTTGTAGAAGGCAGAATCGTACCTGTCACGGCTAAACCTGTCCAGCTTGTGGACTATAACAGCGTTGAACAGACCTGCAGCACTGTCTTTCATCATTTGCAAGAACTGTGGCCTGTTGTCAGTGGTTGCGGATCGGGCCTCGTCAGAATATATTTTTACTATGCTGTAACCGTTTCTTTGGGCATATTCATTAATGGCCCTTACCTGTGCATCAATAGATTCCTCTCTTTGGTTGTCGCTTGAATATCTTGCATAAATAGCAGCTATCATAACATACACCTCCATGTTATATTCTTTCATAAATATGTACTGACGGAAAGTTGGCAAGGTACAAACGTCTTTTACCGTCTATGTCCCAGAGACAATTCTGCTTTGACATAAATTCCAGCTTGTGAAGCATAAATTCGTTAGTTACCTGAAAGTATTCCACCAGACCATCGAGTGACGGCTGTAGCCATTCTCTAAGCGAATCAATAAGCACACTAGTAGGTACCATGAAATCTGTTGCCCACCGTAAGGCCAAATGTTCCATTTTGTCCACTGTAAGCCTGTCCCTGTAGCACATGTATTTACGTGGGGTTATATCGCCAATAGTGGTCCTGTAGTGGCCTATCTCTTCCGCAAGGACACAGCGGTAAAGCTTTTCATCATCCCTGATACTTTCGTTAATCAAAATAACATAATAGTTTCCGTCACAATAATAGTAGCCTAGTATTGATTTGGGTAAGGGGGCAAACTCCTTGATAATGTGGCATTTTCTACAGATATTTTCTAGCAAGTTTGTTGGTATCATATGGTTACCTCGAATAATTTGTCGAACGTACGTTCTATTATACAACATAACTTATAATTTTAAAAGGATAAAAAATGTGACATGTAGTTTCACATTTAAACCTTTGCTGATATAATTAACCTATAAATGTATAAATTTACATATGGGGTGTGTATATGTTCTTAACTGAGGAATTACCTTATAAGCATGATTGTCCTAAATCTATTGAAGATTATGCTAAAAAACTTATAGATAAAAGCTTTAAAGATATATCTAATAAGGTTATTGAAAAGGCTGGAAATAAAGGTGGTCTTGGTCAGCTACTAGAAGAAGAGTTTTTCTATCTTAAGAACAATAGTGATTCTGAGGCGGATTTTAAAGAGGCCGGAGTTGAACTAAAGGCTACTCCTTTTAAGAGAAATATGAATAACACTTATTCTGCCAAGGAACGTCTTGTTCTTAGCATAATTAATTATATGGAAGTACATAAGGAAGAGTTTGATAAGAGTTCTTTCATTAAGAAAAACGCCTTATTACTTTTGGTTTTTTATTTATATGAAGAAGGCGTAAGTCGCTTAGAGTATTTAATAAAGTTTGTACAGTTATTTCAATTCCCTGAAAAGGATCTTTTGATAATCAGGGACGATTGGAACAAAATTGTAGAAAAAATAAGACTAGGACAAGCACATGAACTTTCTGAGGGGGATACTAATTTCTTAGGGGCATGTACGAAAGGTGCAAGTAAGGAGACGGTAAGACAACAACCATTTAACAATATAAAGGCACGGCAGAGAGCTTTTTGTCTTAAGCAATCATATATGACTTACATTCTAAATGAGTACATCATAAAGGGAAAGAAAACTTATGATGCAACTCTAATAAAAGATCCTAAAGTATTAAAAAACCAATCATTTGAAGAGTTTGTAATATCAAAAATATCAGCTTTTGCCGGAAAGAGTATAGATGAATTGTCAACAATCTTTGATTTACATATAGACACTAAGGCAAAAAATTATGCTTCAAGAGTTGCTGACAACGTAATATTGGGAATTTTAGGTGTAGATAGTAAGAAAATAGAGGAATTCAAAAAGGCTAACATAAAAATAAAGACTATAAGGTTGGAGAACAACGGGAAATTAGTTGAAAGTATGTCGTTTCCTGCTTTTAAGTTTACAGAAATAATAAAAGAAGAATGGGAAGAATCGACTTTAAGAGAAATGTTCCTTAATACCAGATTCTTATTTGTAGTTTATCAGTACGATGAAAATGAGGTGCTAAAACTTAAAAAAGCTATGTTTTGGAATATACCATTCAATGATTTAGAGAAAGATGTCAGGGAAGTTTGGCAAAAGACAGTTGAAACGGTTAAATCAGGGGTTAAGGTTATAAAGCGAAGTGGTAAAAGGGAATTTAATAATCTTCCTAGTGGAAAAGAAAATAGAGTGGCACATGTAAGGCCTCATGGTAGGGATAAGACTGATACGTATTCATTACCTACTGGAGGAGAATTCCCAAAGCAATGCTTCTGGTTAAATAATAGTTATATCCTGGGACAGATTACAAACAATTGATTTTAGAGGAGGTATAGAATAAATGGCTTGGGAAGAGGATTTAAAGGCAGCTGGGGAGGAATTAGGCAAATTCCTCGATAAATACTTTTATGCAAGACTAAGTTCAAATAACACTGTTAAATATATGATAAATGGAAATGAAGTGAATATACAGAATCAGTTAATTGATGGCTTCGAAAGAATGTATAGTAAGGCAGAACAAAAGGCTGGTATTGATGTTATAGTTAATATTAGAGGTAATGAATACCTTATTGATGAGAAATGTTCACTTGATTATATTAATAAGGATATTCCGACATTTATAATGGAATTATCTTTTTTGGGTAAGAATAAGGAGATTAAGGAAGGTTGGTTTTTAAATTGCGATATAAAGACTGACGTTTATTTATTAATTTGGCCAAAAGCAGTTACTGAAAAAAAAAGTGAGATAAATATGAATTCTTTTACCCAACTAGATTGTATATGGATTCAAAAAGAATCAATTGAGAATTATATGATTCAAAATGGGTATACAAAATTAAATCTAACTAGAAAGGCTGAAACTATCAGAAATACGAATAAATATGGTACCAGTGACAAGCAGAAAGGCAAAAAATTTTATTTTTACTTTACAGAAAATTTAGATGAGAAACCCATTAACCTTGTTATTTACAAAGATGAGCTAATACGATTAGCAGATAGTCATTACATAGTAACAAAAGAAAAAGTAACAAGATTAAAATAAGGTCGGATTTCCGACCTTATTCTTTATAGTTCATTTTCAAATATCCTATTCAATTTCCTTCCCATTCGCTCAATAAGACCTACTACTAAAGCATTACCCATGCAGAAATATCTGAATTTTTCAGGCATGCCAGTATTTGTCCAGTTATCGGGGAAGCCGTTGATTTTTTCAGCTTCAACTGGGGTGAGCAATCTTAACCTACCATTGTGAAGGTCACTGACTACATGGGTGCTCCTGTTCAGGCTGGATTCGCTTGTAAGCATTGTCCTTGCAGGTCTATCATGCGGATCTGGAAAAACCATGCCTCCCTCAGAAAATGTATATTTGAAGCCTTGTGCAGTAGTTCTTTCAATTTTTTTTGCCCCTTTGAGGAATTCCCATTTGGCTAAATCCCCATTTAAAAAGTACCTTTCATCTACATTATGTTCAAGAATTTCTCCAATTGTAACCGGGTTTTCATATATAGGAACTGTTTCTTCAGTATAAATCCTACCACCTGTCATAAAACCAGAATTCATAAAACTGAATGTAAAATGATGTGATATATCGGCTATATCATTGTAGATTAATTTAGTCTCAGAATGTAACTTTGATTCCAGCTCTATAGGGAATTGGTCTGCGAAGAAACCATTTCTGTGTATATGGCTTTCCAAATCGGTAGGATTTATATTATTAAAATATCTGGTGTCGTTCCTACATGCAAAAATGAATGTCCTACGACGTCTCTGAGCCATTCCATAGTCGGCTGCATTAATAACTCTCCATTCTACAGAATAACCAAGGTCATTGAAGCAAGCTAGCATTATACCGAAGTCTCTACCTCTCTGGGTTGATGGTGATTTCAGTAGTCTGTCTACATTTTCAAGAAGTACGAATGCTGGGTTCTTCTCAATCAGTATGTCCCTTATCTGCCACCACAGTACGCCTTTATGGCCGACTATACCTTGTGCCCCTGTCCTTGCCACGGAATAGTCCTGACATGGAAAACCGCCCACAAGCAGATTGTGGTCAGGTATAGTGCTTTTATCAATTTCTGAAATGTCCCTGTTTACATGCTCAGGCCTATTACCAAAATGATGTACATAACAATTAAAGGCGTGCTGAGAAACCTTTTTTGGTTCCCACTGATTAGCCCATACACAATGCCAATCACCTGCTTGTTCCAAACCTTTCCGAAACCCGCCGACCCCTGCAAACAACTCACAAACCGTTTTTTCCAAAATAGACCCCCCATTAGCTACAGTAAAAAATCATATGCAATAAGATTATACAATAAAAACATGTGTTTGGGAAGATCAAAATTAAAAAGAAATAATAATAATGTTTTCAATTTAAACTTAATGTACTTTGAAGATAACTTTTATATAAGTGAGTATTAAAATTCATGTAGTATTCAAACGAAAAGGTATCAAAATAATTATGATACTAATTGGAAAAATATTGGAGGTTTTTATGCATTACTGTAGAAATAGTATATTATAAATTAGTTTATTAAATACTTAACGGTAAAATATTACAAATATTTATATATAAATTGGGAAGAAATATTTACTTTTTAGTGATGTAATACAAGAAGTGCCAATAGTATACTACTTGACTAAAGAGAGGTAGATTTTTTTGAATGAAGATATAATTTCCAAAATGATAAAACCATATATTAAGGATAACTCATTATACTATTCACAATTTGAAAATATTTTTAGTTTTTTATCGAAAAGAGAACAATATGAAGTTACAAATATCCTTGATAAAAATGGTATAAATTTAATAGATGAAGAAACAGATATAAGCGATAATATTAATAATCTATTAATCGAATCTGAGAACTTTACTGTACACACAGAAACGGTTTGTGACGATGTGTTCTTAGAAAATAATGGTTCAAAGACAATTTGTAATTATAAGCATAATGCAAAAAACATAAACTTATCTAATGAAATTTTGTGTAAATTAATCCAAGAGGGCAATGCTCAAGCAAAACAAGATTTATGCATAAAGAATAAGAGGCTTGTTGACAAGCTAGTAAGTACATACGGAAGAGCATATGGCAATGATTTGCCATTTGAAGATTTGGAACAGGCTGGAATGATTGGTTTATTAAAAGCAGCATATAAATTTGACTGTAATGCGGGATATTTGTTTAGTACATATGCGACATGGTGGATTCGACATTCAATTACAAGGGAGATTATGGATCATGGCTTTTTAATAAGACTTCCAGTACATGTAATGGAATTGATTTTCAAAATTTCGTCTTTAGACAATAAATATGCTTCAGTGGGAATGGACTTTCAGCAACGTCTTGAATCTATACAAGCTGAAACAAATCTTACCATAGAGAAAATACTATTCGGTTTAAATCTCAGGAGAAGTATATTATCAAGTTCATCTTTGAATACACCAGTTGGTGAAGATGAAGATATTGAACTTTTACATATAATTAGTGATGAAAGTCTTAGTGTTGAAGAAATTTATGAGACAAAAGAATTACAGAATATTCTGTTTAATTTATTAAATACACTAACAGAACGTCAGCGAGATATTATTAATTTAAGGTTTGGGTTATTAAATGGAAGACCAAAAACATTGGAGGAAGTGGGTCATCATTATAATCTCACAAGAGAGCGAATTAGGCAAATAGAAGCAAAAGCAATTAAAAGGTTAAGGAATCCATCTCGGCTAAAATTAATTAGAGAGTATTATTAATGGAGGAATTACAATGTTTAAAGGATTAATATTAAGTAAGATTAATAAAATTGTTGCAAATTTAAGTAATGGTAAAAATAGTATATTCGTTTTAAAAGGTATACCGTTAAGTGTTTTAGATGAAGACAATGCGAATAATATTAATTTAGAAGAAGCTGTGGCTAATAAAGCTCTTTATATTTTTACAAAAGTAATTGGTAAGAGGAATTTTATAACTTATGAAGAGTTTTTAGTGCTGAACAATTTTGTTGTAGATCAATATAAAACTATTTATGTATTAAATAATAATTTATATATGAAACAATATCCCATAAATATCTATTTTAATGATGAAATTAAAAGTGGGCTTTTAACTCATTTTGAGCAAAATGATGTTGGTGAAGAGGATGATAGTTATATAGGTGATATTGATGAATACATATCTATGTTCAATGGTTTAAGAGAACATAATGGATATATTTTAGGGGCTTATTGTGATGAAAAGATACAAATAAGTTCTAAAATTATAAATATAAATATTTTTGAAGAAAAGGATTTTCAAATAGATATTGAAAGTGAAGAAAGTACAGAATTCATTGATATAATTGAAGAAGCAGACTATATTAATCTTGTAAAAAAAGTTTTTGAAAAACGGGATGAAGTCAAGATTAGAATAGCGAATTATTCGGGTGATATGAGTAAACTTAAAGAGCATATTAAGCTATTAGCATATCATTTGCAAGATTGGACAAAATTTTATTACATTAGACCTCAAAAAGTAAAAGATGAGTTTAAACACCGTGATGAATATACAGAATTACTAAAAAAGTACTGGGGATATAATGAATTTCGTAAGTTACCTATATATGACATAGAAAAACTGGAGCGTGGAGAAAAGGAAATAGTTTTTATATCACAAGAAAATATTATTAGTAATTTAGTAGAACAGGTTGAAAATTGTGCAGATAATACGAAGAACTGCAGAGATGTTTTTGTAACAGCATCAACAGGTGCAGGTAAATCTGCTATGTTTCAAATACCTGCGATATATATTGCAGAAAGGGAGGAACCCCTACTTACAATAGTTATTTCTCCATTAATTGGTCTAATGAATGACCAAGTAAAAAACTTGGAGATAAAAAACTATAAATATGCCAAAACTATTAATTCTGATATTTCTCCAATCCTAAAACAGGATATAATAAATAAAGTTGCGAATTATGAATATCATATCTTATATATATCTCCGGAAACATTACTAAGTAGAAGTGATGTTGAGCAGCTAATCGGTGATAGGAAAATAGGAATGATAGTAATTGATGAAGCACATATTGTAACGACATGGGGAAAGCAATTTAGACCTGATTATTGGTACTTAGGTGATCATATTAGGAAACTCAGGAAAAGACAATTAGTTAAAAAAAATTGTTCTTTTATAGTAGCAACATTTACTGCTACCGCAATATATCATGGGCTTGAAGATATGTATACTGAGACAATCAATAGTTTACATATGATACAACCTATTACTTACTTGGGGTATATAAAACGCACTGATATAAATATAAAAATAGATATAACAAAAAAGGAAAAAGGTGAACGATACGAATATGAACTAGATAAGTTTGAACAATTGGTTGATGTAATAAAAAGAGCTATGGTTACAAATAAGAAAACATTAATATATTTTCCAACAGTGATGCTGATAAATCGTTTTTATGAATATTTAAGATTGAGGAAGATGATTTCACAAGTAACGACTTACCATGGTTCATTATCGAAAGATACGAAGCGTGAGAATTATGAAGCATTTTTAAATAAAGAAAAATTAATAATGCTAGCAACTAAAGCATTTGGAATGGGAATAGATATAGACGATATAGAATTGGTAGTCCATTTTGCACCAACAGGAAATGTATGTGATTATGTTCAGGAAATAGGTAGAGCAGCAAGAAGAAAAGATTTGCTAGGAGAGGCTTACTACAATTATAATACTAGAGACTTTAAACATATTAACAGGCTACACGGCTTATCCACTATTCGAAGATACCAATTGATAGAAGTGATTAAAAAAATAGTAGAATTGTATCAAAATAGTATTAAAAAAGATAATAAAGGACAGTATACTCGTAAACGTAATGCTATGCTTTTAGATGCAGAAAATTTTACATATATTTTTGGAACACCAATAAGTGATGAAGATAATAATGTAAATAAGGTTAAAACTGCATTGCTGATAATTCAAAAGGATTTCGAGAATAAAATAGGTTTTTCACCTATTAATATCAGGCCAATACCTCTATTTTCAATAGGATTCTTTAAAATTGAAAAAAATGTTCAAAAAAATCTTTTAAGAAAGTACCCAGAAAGTATTGAGGAAATAGAAGAAAAAGAACATATATGTCGAGTTTATCTAGATAAAATATGGAGTACTAATTATGTTAATTATTCTTTTCCACTATTTAAGTATATGATATATTCTCAAAATTCTGAATTAGAATTTATTAGAGATTATACACTTATTCCTGCACTATGTGTTAGTATTAACTTTTGTAGTGACTTTCGAAGCTTATTTAACAGCATTTGGGATACTATTAAGAATTTTATTAATAAAAGAGTACTATCAGGCGAACATACAGCCGTTAACGATATCGCTAATATATTGACAGATACCCTCAAAATAGGAAAATATAAAGCAGAAGCAATATGCGAAGTAGTAATAACTTCTATGGATACATATAGGAAAAACTTTGCTAGAAGTATGACTCCAATCGTTAAGGAAAAGTTTACAACATCAGGAGATGTAAAATATCAATTCAACGTTGCAGTTAATTCCTATTTTAATTGGGTAGAATCTGGGCTTAGAAACGTTATTTCAGAGACTGATTTTGAAAGCGGCCAACTATACCTTATTAATGATAATGGGAATAAAATTAAACAATATAGTGTTATATTAGGTATTCTTGAAGCTCTTGACGTGTTAACATTTAAAATGCTAGGTGGTGCCAATAGTCAGCTTTATATTTATGTAAATCAGATTCAAAGTTTGGAAAATATATTAAAGGCACCTAATAACTATAAGAACAGATTGTTGGATACAGTAGCAGAAAGGCATTTAATTTCTACAGAAATGTTAACTTATATTTACGAGGGGAATTTTAAAAATAGTGAAATTTGGGATTTAATTGAAGATTATTTCTTGGGCAAAATCCCAGATAAAGTTAAAAAGGAATGTGCAAAGAAAAATGTAATAATATCGGAATAATGTCTTAACTATCAACAATTATATTGGTTACTAGAGGTTAAAGAAGAAATTATCAATCATTAGGCAGGATAATTTCTTCTTTTTTAGCTCATTTTTAGGGCTTCACGTTAATCTTTATGAGTTGTCTATTCTTATCTTGAAATTTACTTAATATCTTAAAGATTAATTTATTTCTTTTTCAAACTCCCATCCGGGTTATATTTAAGCTTTACAAGTTCAATATATTCTTCAACTTGTTTGATAGCCTCATCCGGCAAACCAGTAACATCAAGATTGTGATAGGCTTTTGTTTCAATTTTGGTTTCATTAAAATTCTGTGTATTTGAACGGCCAAGTAAATAATCAACAGAAACACCGAAAAAATCAGATATTTTGATTAGCATTTCAGAGTCTGGTTTGCTTTTTCCCGACTCATATTTAGTATAGGTGCTTCTTTCAATTTCAAGAGCAGAAGCTACATCTGCTTGGGTCAACTTTTTTGATTCTCTTAATTTCCGAAGTAATTTTTCTTCCATAAGTACACCTCTCTATTATTGTATGTGAATTATTTTCACTTGTAAATGTGAAAAGAGTGAACATTACTCTTGACTTGGTGAAGTATCTTCACATATAATATGTGTGAAGATACTTCACTTGATATGGAGGTAAATAAGAAATGAAGTGGTTTAAAGCGATTAGAGAAAACTCAGGCTTAACACAGGGGAAGCTTGCACAAAAGGTAGGTGTAGAGAGAAGCTTGATTAGTAAATTTGAAACTGGAAGTGCGAGACCTTCACCTGATACAGCAAAAGCTATTGCCGAGGTCTTGGGTTTTGAATGGACAAAGTTTTACGATGAAGAGCAAGAATCCGCATAGGAGGCAAGGGAAATATGAACATTCCTATCAAAAACAATATTCAAAAATTACGGGAGTCCAGAGGACTTAATCAGGAAGACCTTGCAGAAGTCTTGGGAGTGACCCGCTCATATTTGTCCAAGCTTGAAAACCAGAGGTTTTCTCCCGGACCGGGGCTTATGCAGAAAGTTTGCTTATTCTTTGGCAAGGAGCTGGGGGAAGTATTCTATTTTGCCGGAGGTGATGAAAGTGGCAGTTAAAGCAGATGGGAAGGTTAAGCAGTACATCCACAAGGTGTCGGTTGACAGGAAAACTGGGGCAAAGCTTTCCGAAACATATGAGCCATACGTGGAGGTGCCGGAAATAACACTTGAGGAACATACTAACAAGCTATTGAGGGCCACAGTCGGAGACGTTGACCGCTATGTTGGCAAGATGCTTGAGGATTTGAAGATGAAGGAGGGGGAGAGAACTCCCCAGAGGCTGGAACACCGGGCGGAA
This sequence comes from Bacillota bacterium, assembly GCA_023390335.1. GTDB lineage: Bacteria > Bacillota > Clostridia > Acetivibrionales > DSM-1351 > Ruminiclostridium. The sequence goes on from JAEWCZ010000017.1 coordinate 65,398, forward strand.
GGGGCTTGAGAAGTGAAGGCATGGTATGAAGTGGTTTGACAATGCCATTATATTACCAGCTACATTGCAAGTCTATTTCAGTTGGTACATTTCTACTTTACGAAAGGGAGGTGAAAGTAAAATGAAGTTTGGAGAAATTGCACGGCAGGCTCGGATCACCTGTGGACTTGGTACAAAGGAAGCGGCTGGAAAGCTTCACGTCACACGGCAGACTCTTTCAAATATGGAGAATGGCGAAACAATGCCGGATCCTCAGAATGTTTTCAATATGGCCCGGCTTTATAATGAACCTGCTCTGCTGAATGCACATTGCAAGTGTAATTGTCCTATAGGAAGGAAACTTAATTTCATACTTCCAAACAAGATGCCAAAAAATCTGACTGCCATTACTGTCAGAAACATGAAGGAAGCTGAGGAGCATGTGAACAGTCTCAAGGAGTTTGCATATCAGAGTGTCACAAACACTGATATGTCACGTATGCGGAAGATGGTCAAGGAAATATTGGAGGCTGAATACTGGATTGAAACTCTTAAAGAACAGCTTATCAGGGAGTATGGTGTCGGTGAGCTTGAAAGTCTGATAAGGGAAGTAAACTGCGGATATATTGACGAAGGTCTTGTGTGTTTGTAGGGAGGGGCAGAGTTTATGACAGTCAAACTTGCATTATTGCTCAGAAATCTGGGCTTGAGTGTTTCCTATGATGGAGACAGAAAGATTGTTTTAGTAGAAAAAGACATAAAAAAAGCAGCTATTGAAAGCCGCTAAAATAAATACGTTAATTTGATTCTAGCATGGGCAGTTGGCATGTGTCAATGAGTATAAACACACAATGCTGCCTATTTAGAAGGTCGAATAGGAATATTGAGTTATTTATAATATTACAAATTCTAAGGAGGATTTAATTATATGAAAGCTACAGGTATTGTAAGAAAAGTTGATGAGTTAGGTAGAGTTGTTTTACCAGTTGAGCTAAGAAGAACACTTGATATTGAGGAGAAGGATGCTTTAGAGATTTTTGTGGATGAAGAAACTATTATCTTGAAAAAGTACGAGCCGGCTTGTATATTCTGCGGTAATGCCAAGAAGATAACTAATTATAAGGGGAAAAATATATGTCCTCATTGTATAGCTGATATTAGTTCGGGAGTAAAGGCATGAGCAGTTTGGTAAGGTTTTGTCATAAGAAAATATTTCTTCAGCCAAAGCAACTTTCATTATTTAATTTAGCGGAGGTTGCAGTTCCAATATATAGGAGGCGGTAATATACAAGGGTTTATAAAAGAATATAGAAATATTGTTGATTATTGGGTTTTTCAAGATGCATATGCTTTTAAAGTTTGGAACTATATTCTTCTTAGTGCTGCATACAAAGACTATAAAAAGCCCTGTAAGGGAACAATGGTGACTATTCATTCAGGGCAGCTAATTTATGGCCGTCCTGAGTGGAGCAGGCTACTTAATATTCCAGAGGGCAAGCTTAGAAGTATTATTGACCTCTTGAAGCAGGATTCAATGATCACACTTGACACTGTAGGCAGAAGGTATTCTGTTATTACGGTTGTAAACTGGGAGAAGTACCAGTCAAATGACACTTTGGACACTGATAGGGTAAATATACTCCAAAACATAACCAACGAAACAACCAACGGCAACGCTAGTAATGATAAGGCTTTAAAGGATATTGACAACCAACAAAATAACCAACAGAAAACCAACCGAGAACCAAATAAAAAGAATATAAAGAATATTAAGAATATTAAAGAATTAAAAGATATATATGTGTCAAATCCTAAAACACAAAAATTTGTTCCACCTACACTTGAGGAAGTACAAGATTATTGTCAGGAACGAAATAATAGTGTGGATCCTGAAAAATTTGTTGACCATTACATAGCTAACGGATGGATGAGAGGTAAATCAAAAGTGAAGGATTGGAAAGCTTGTGTAAGGACATGGGAAAAGAACAGTACCTTGTTTTCCTCTCAGAAAAAGGAGCAGCCATCTAACAGGAGCAACTTTGAACAGAGGACATACGGAGACGAATACTTTGACGGGTTCTTCAATAACACGGGCTGAAAATATAAAAATTTAGAAAGTTGCTCTTTGAAAATTGAATAGTGCGGTATTGATATATTGACTTTACTTAATTCCAGATATAGTATAATTTATATTTAACTCAAATAGGAGCTTTGATTTATGAAAAATAAATTAATTAGCGAAAGAAAACATCAAAGACCTTATAGACCGTTTATTGTATCACTGACTTATTACATAATCGGAGTTGCCTTATTCATCGAGCCACTATTTTTTAAAGGCTTATTTACAAGTGAAGTTACCAATGCTATAGATACTGTAGCACGGTTATTTATTGTACTGATATTTTGGACATTCGGATTCTTAAGTATAAGAGTAGGATATAAGAGAAGAAGATGGTAGTACTAAGTATCATGAAAAAGAGGTAACCATGGATTTTTTATTTGTGATTGGTTTTGCAATAGTATTTATTTTTATATCATGGCTTCTATTTACTTTGGCAAAGGGTGATATACTAATAATTCTTAAATGGGCAAAATGGATATGTATCATAGTCACAACCATAAGCTTTATTACTTGGGCCATTGAAAGTATGAAAACTTCAAAATGGTTCGATGTTAAAAATATTACAACTATACCTTTGTTAATTAACTTATTCTATGGGATATTATTGATTATATGTCGTGCAGTCATAATTAAAATGAAGAACAGAAAATCGAGGGGTACCATGATGTATGGTATTACATATAATAATCCTAGCATAGAGTCCTCAAACAATTACGTACAACAACGGGCGATGATGATGTTGGTCATTCTCATAGTGATGAACCCTATTCTGAATGTCTACTTTTGGATTGATTTTGTTAAGTTATATTTTTAAATTATTCCATGAAATTAAATAAGATTCAAATTTACCGCACATTCATTTTTTAAGAAGTGCGGTTTTTTGTGCAAAAAAAAAGGGCTCTCTCGCCCAAACAAACGTTCACTTTTATTATAACACAGATGCAGAAGAAAACAAGATTAGAGAGAGAAAGGCGGGAGATGCAGTGGAAATTTCAATTGACAAGATTATTCAGATTGGAGTCCAAGCCGGAGTCAGGGAAGCTCTGGACAGGATCAGCAAGGAGAAGGAGGAAAAAAGGAAATCACGGTTTGACAGGAGGTTAAGGAATACTGATTTACTGCTGAAGAATTACAACAAATTTGTTGCACACTGCAACACGGCACTGTATACAAGCAAACAGCTAAAGCAGGCCAATGCAATTGATATTCTGGATGAGGTGGAGGACGATGAAGACGAAGTTTATGTCCGTTCAATTATGAGGACAAGGGAAAGAACCTTTCTTATTGTCAACCACATTAAAAGGATCCTCGGGTACTACAAGTACATAACAAAATCGGAGCCGGATAAGGAGAGAAAATACAGGGTACTTGTAGGGCTGTATATTGACAAAAAGACATACAGCCAGATGGCCGAAGAGCTGTATTGCAGCACAAAGACTATTGAAAGGGACAGGAAAGATGCTATTGAAGAATTATCGGTTTTGATATTCGGTGTTGATGGGTTGAAGTTGGATGCATAATATTAAATAAAAGTTAATGCTAAATAAATACCATTCATATATGGAATTTATTTAGCATTATGTATATAATTGTAATAAAGGCATTATTTTAGAAATGTGCTGATTTGAAAGTTGTATTTAGGAGGAAAAGTTATGTTAGATACTATTGCTTTAGTGATTGGTGTTCTTAGTATATTGGTTTCGGTAATATCTACCATTAACACTTTTTTAAAACGAAAACTTAAAAGTGTAAAGCTTAGAAATTATTCTGAAGGTAATGCAAGAATTGAATTTGTTGATAAATATGGTAAAGATATTACTACGAATGTAAATCTTAAAAGTAGTGAAGATTTAATATCTCTGTTAAAGGAGTTAGGTTCAGAAAATAAATCCTTTCATATCGCTGTACCCAGAACAATAAATGCGGAAAATCCGGATAAAAGAATTAATACAATAATAGGGAATGAAGAGATAATATCTCTGACAATTCAGTTGAATTCAAAAGATAATTCATACTCACTTACCAGTGATGATTTAAATAAAATTATAAAACAAATAAAAATAAATGAATCTATCTTGCCAAAAGGAAATTTTACTATAGTTGAAAGAAAAGAAAAAAATGTAAAAGATATGTTTGAGCAGCAGGGAGGGTTGGCATGAATAAATCAAATGATAAAAAAAGTAATGCTGTATCCACATTTGCAGGGGCTGGCAGTGGAACCCTATTAGTAACTATTGTTCAAGCTATGCCTGAAAGTAATGTAAAAAAATACTTAATTATAGCTGCACCGACAATATCAGTGGGTGTTATTTATTTAGTTAACTATATAAGACTATCAATTGATACATATTTTAATAATAAAGATAAAAAAATTATTGAAGAAAAGCTAAATTCATCATTTGAAGAAGCGATTAAGAACATAGATGAATTTTTAAAGGATCCTTATATAACAGATGAACATAGAAGAAATCTAATACAGCAAAAGGAGGAAATACAACAAAAGAGAACAGAGGTTGATTTAAATAAAATAAAATCTCTTGAAATAATGAATACCTATGTGAATGATAAATTAGTTCGAGTAAAAAAGAGTAATACTCTGTTTGAAAAAATTAAATTAGACAATTGAAAGAAAGTTATAAAAAAGGTTATTAGAATTAATTATTGATTAATGTCCAAAACATGTCGATGCAATGTCGCAATGAATGATGTTATTATGTAATCTGAAAAGTACCGTTTCGGGGTGAAGGCCGGAGCGGTATTTTTGTTTCTCCTAAAAGTATTTAAGCAAAGAAGGTGGTTTGAGATGAACACTGTTGACCCTATAAGGGATCCTGAAAAAATCAAACAAATCTGTTCGTACCTAAAGATGAATAATAAAAGGGATTTTATTATGTTCTACACTGGTGCTTATTCAGGACTTAGAATTTCAGACATTCTTAAACTACGGATATGTGATGTTAAAAATAAAGATGTAATCAGGATTCGTGAAAAGAAAACTAAGAAAGAGAAAAAGTTTGAAATAAATCCTGAGTTAAAAAAAGAATTAAAAAAATATTGTGAAGGGAAGAACCCTAACGAATATTTAATACCAAGTAGACAAGGAAAGAATACTCCCTTAAGCCGGGTAAGAGCATATCAGATAATGAAAGAGGTTGGCAATTTATTTGACATACCTGACCTGGGTACTCACACATTAAGAAAAACATTTGGTTATCAACACTATAAACAGTTCAAAGATGCAGCGTTACTGATGACAATATTCAATCATTCAAGCCAAAAAATTACTTTAAGGTACATTGGAATAGAGCAGGAAGACATCAATAAAAGCATGAGGAAATTCCGTTTATTTTGATTTGACATTAACATAACGAGAATGTGTTAAACTCATTTGCAATGTTATCCTAAGATGCATTAATACAAGGCTTTACAAGGAAAATGCCAGTTTAACAGAATACTAGATATGTTAAAGTGAAAAAAATTTTCCTTCTATTATGTATGTAAATTTAATGAGTTGAGGTGTTAATATGATTGATTATAATTCCAAGCGGTGGGAACGGAAACGGGAACACATTTTAAAGCGTGACGGTTACATGTGTCAGGAAAGCAAACGGTATGGAAAAAGAATCGATGCTGACATGGTTCATCACATCTGGCCTGCTGATGAATATCCAGAGTATGCATGGGAGGATTGGAACCTTATATCCCTTGCAAATAGCGTACACAACAAAATGCATGACAGGCTCACCAAGAAATTGACACCACTGGGAGAAGCATTGAGGAAAAGAACCCCCCCACCCAAGGACAAATATAATTAACTTTGGGACACCGGGGATAGGGAGGCTTTTCCAATAGACCGGAATTTTTTAAAAAAAGGGGGTTGTTAAAAATGTCAATGTCACCGGAACAAAAAGAAGTTAACAAAATCATTAAGAACACAATTAAAGAAATGCAGGAAGTCAACACTTACAAACCACAATTTGATGCCACTGTTAAAATTTATGCTGAGACTCAGCAAATTTACAATCGGGCGTACAAGGATTTCATTATCAGTGGCGGCAAGATGATGGAGGAGTACACCAATAATTCAGGATTCACGAACATAAGAAAAACAGCAACGTACTTGGCTATTGAAAATTTACGGAGTGACCTTGTTAACTACAGGAGCATTTTGGGACTGACTCCATTAGGTTTGAAAAAAATAAATGACGAAATGAAAGCTAAGAAAAAAACGAGCAAGCTCACACAGGTGATGAGTAAGAATGGTTGATTCTAAAGTAAGTAATTTAGATATTGTAATGGAGTATGCCAGAAGTATCACAGGCCATAGAAAAATTGCTTGCAAAGAACAGATCCAATGCTGTCAAAGGTTTTTAAAGGACCTTGAGAATCCACTATACGACTTTAGAACTGATGATGCCGATTTCGTTATTGAGTTGATTGAAAACACTTTCGTACATATGCAAGGGGAAAAATTAGACGGCACTCCACTTCGGGGTACGCCTTTTTTATTGGAACCGTTTCACAAATTTATTGTTTATAACATTTTGGGGTTTTACCACAAAGGTACTAAAAGAAGACGCTTCAAAGAGGCGTTTATTTTTATTCCAAGAAAAAATATCAAGACAAGTTTTGCCGCTGCTCTTGCATGGGCTCTTGGTATTTTGGAAAGGCGGAGTGGCAGCAAGGTATATATTGTTGCAGCCGCTTTGAAACAATCCCTTGAAAGCTTTAACTTCATCAATTTCAATCTGGAACAGATGGGAGAGAAGGAAAACTTCCGGGTTATCGACAATAATCAGGAGCATAGCATTAGCGGGGATTTGGATGACGGTTCTTTATTTATTCAGGCACTGGCGGCGAATCCAGACAGTCAGGATTCTCTTAACTGTAATATCGGCATAGCTGATGAAATACACGCTTACAAGACACCAAAGCAGTACAACATTATCAAGGAAGCAATGAAGGCATACACAAATAAGTTGATGATAGGTATTACTACTGCCGGAGACAGTATGACGAGCTTCTGTTATCAAAAGCTTCAGTACTGCAAAAAGATTCTTGATAAGACAGTAACTGATGAGCAGTACTTTGTTTTCATTTGCAAGGCAGATGAAAAAGAGAACGGAGATGTTGATTATACAAACCCGGTAATACATGAGATGGCAAACCCGGCATACGGAGTCTCAATCCGGCCTGATGATATTTTGAATGATTCCTTGCAGGCCATGAATGATCCTCAGTTAAGAAAAGACTTTTTTGCAAAATCATTAAATGTATTTACTGCCGCATTAAGAGCATATTTCAACATTGATGAATTCAGGAAGTCGGACACAGCTTGCGAAGCAAAGCTGAACATCAAGCCGGAGTGGAAACTGGATAAAAAAATTGAGTTTTTGAAAAAACTGCCCATTGAATGGTATGGCGGTGCGGACTTGTCAAAGCTCCATGACTTAACGGCGGCTGCTTTATATGGAAGCTATATGACCGGTCGGATGATTAAAATCACAAATGAAAAGGGAGAGGTAATAGAAGTACCTGAGGAAATAGATATTATAATCTCCCATGCATGGTTTCCTATAGTTGCGGCGGCTCAAAAAGCAGATGAAGACAGTATCCCGCTATTTGGTTGGAAGGATGACGGCTGGCTTGACATGAGTAATTCGGCAACAGTTAATCATGCTGAGATTGTAAACTGGTTTAAAAAGATGAGAAACATGGGTTTTAAGATAAAACAGGTCGGACATGATAGAAAATTCTGTAGAGAATATTTTATTGGAATGAAGAAAGCAAACTTCAATATTATTGACCAGCCTCAATATTTCTATAAAAAGTCCGAGGGGTTCAGAAGAATAGAACAGAAGGCGAAGGACGGAAATTTATATTATCTTAGCTCCCAGGCATATGAATACTGTGTTCAGAATGTAAGGGCAATTGAGAAAACGGATGACATGGTACAGTATGAAAAGGTTGAGGATTCACAGAGGATCGATATATTCGATGCCTCTGTTTTTGCATGTGTAAGGAAATTGGAAGCATTGGAAAAAGGTAAGCTGAACGGATGGTTTTAGAAAGGTGGTGAGGAAATTGAAAAATCCCTTTAGAAGGCATAAGACACGGGCAGACCCCGTAACGTTATGGCTCAACGGTACGGATTCCAGAGATATACTTTGCCCGGAAGGCTATACACCATTATCCAAAAATGAAGAAATAAGAAGGTGTGTTTTTAAGATTGCCGATCTGGTATCCAACATGACAATCATGTTAATGGAGAATGGAGAAAACGGAGATATACGGCTTAAGAATGAACTATCAAAGAAGATTGACATATACCCCAACAATAACATGACCAGAAAAAACTTCATTCACAAGCTTGTTACAGATATGATACTAACCGGAAATGCAGTTTCATACCCGCAGGTAAAAAAAGGCTTGATTGATAATCTTAAAATACTTAATGCTGACAGTCTGCATTTTGATGAAGTCGGGGACAGTTATAAAATAAGATATAGAGGTACACCATATTATCCTGACGAAGTACTGCATTTTGTTTTGAATCCTGATGATGATTACCCCTTTAAGGGACAAGGCTACACACAGTTGATTAAAGAAACGGTGATGAACCTCCTGCAAGCAAATGCCACTAAAAAAGGTTTCCTGAAAAGTAAATGGAAACCGAGCATGATAATATCAATCAATTCTGATGCAGAGGAATTACAAGACCCTGAAAAAAGGTCAAAAATTCTCGGTAGTTACACTAAGACAACTGAAATAGGGGAGCCGTGGTTGATTCCGGCCGGGGAGATAGATGTTAAAACAATACAGCCCCTTACCCTTAATGACCTTGCAATACAGGACAGTATAACACTTGACTTGAAAGTCATAGCGGCGGCAATAGGAGTTCCCGGCTTTATGGTTGGGGTAGGTGCTTTTAATAAGGAAGAGTACAACAATTTTATTTCAACAACGATAATGTCCATAGCCATGATCCTGCAGCAGGAGTTGTCCAAAAAACTTTTATTTTCACCGACAATGTACTTTAAATTCAACCCTAAATCACTCATGCAGTACAACCTTACAGAACAGGTTCAGTTTGTGAAGGAGCTTGTGGGCGGGGGTATGCTGAACAGGAATGAAGGAAGGGCAGAGTTTGATTATCCTCCTGTAGATAAACCCGGAATGAATGACTATATTGTTCTTGAAAATTATGTACCTGTGGAGAGGGTTGGAGACCAGAAAAAATTGAAGGGTGGTGATACTGGTGCTGAATAAAAGACACTCCTATTTCAAAAGTGAACTTAAGACCCGGGCAGAGGGTGAAAATGAAAAATACATCGAAGGATATTTTGCAGTATTTGAGCAGGAAACCGAACTCTGGCCCCGGTGTTTTGAGAAGATAGCAAGAGGGGCATTCGACAATTCAATAAAAAATAACGATATCCGCTGTTTGTTTAACCATGACAGCGGATTTGTTTTGGGCAGAACAGCAAGTAAAACACTTGAACTAAGAGTGGATGCATATGGCTTATGGGGCAGGGTAAAGATTAACCCCAATGATTCACAGGCAATGGATGTCTATGCACGGGTTGAGAGAGGGGATATATCAGGTTGCTCCTTTGGGTTTGAGCCTAAAGGAGAGGACTATGAGGAACGAGATGACGGATTGCACTGGACAGTAAATGAAGCAAATACCATGGAGGTTTCAATATGTACATTCCCGGCCTACCCTCAGACAGAAATACAGGCAAGGCAAAAAGACTTCGAGGTGTCTCAAAAAAGAAGCCGGGAGCAAAGGAAAATAGATTTAAAAAAGAAACTGGAGGGGATTAGATGCTAAAACAGCTGAAATTACAGGCAGAGTTAAAGCAAAGAAACGCTGAGATGCAGATTCTACAGGAGAAGAGAACAGATTTTAAAAAAAGGCAAGACGAACTTACCACAGCTTTAGAGGAAGCAAAGACTGACGATGATATCGCTCTTGTACAACAGGGTATTGATGAGTTGGAAAATGAAATTGCTAAAGCTGGTACAGATGAAAAAATTACAAGCGTCTCAGCTGAAATCACACGTATTGAGGGTGAACTTGCTGAAATTGAAGCAAGAGGAAACAATCCAAAACCACCTAAAAAGGATATTGAAGAAAGAGGAGGAAACAGTATGAATAGGTATCAGGTAAGAGAGCTTTTAAAATCAGGTGCATACTATGAGAGGTCAGAAGTAAAAGAGTTTTACGAGAAATTTAAAAATCTAAGGGCAGTGGGTGGCGAAGGTCTGACAATTCCAGAGGTTGTTATCAACCGTATCATGGATATCATGGGAGACTTTACGACTTTGTATCCGTTGGTAGACAAGATAAGGGTAACGGGGACTGCCAGAATACTGATTGATACTGACACAGCAGCTGCAACATGGATTGAACAGACAGGAACATTACCAACCACGGAAGTCGGAACAATTACTGATATCAGCTTTGATGGTTACAAGATTGGAAAAGTTACCTTTGTTGACAATGCCATGCTTCAGGACAGCATTATAAATCTTGATGATTATGTTACAAAGAAAATAGCCCGTGCCATTGCCAAAGGACTTGATATTGCTATTTTGAATGGAACAGGATCAACCAACAAGCAGCCTGACGGAATTATTCCGCAGTTGGCAGAAAGCCACAAGGTAAAGGTCACTAATCCTAAAGGATATGTTGACATTGTAAAACCCATAGGTTTGATTGATTCCGGTGATGATAGTGTTGGCGAGATTGTTGCCGTTATGAAACGTTCTACATATTATAACCGATTACTGGGATACAGCATTCAACCAACTGCAACAGGTGAAGTTGTTGCAAAACTTCCAAACCTTAAGAGTCCTGATTTACTCGGATTGAGGGTAGTATTTAACAACAACATGGATGAAGACACAATTCTGTATGGTGAATATGATAAATACACCCTTGTTGAACGTGAAAGCATTGTGATTGATAAATCAGAGCATGTCAAGTTTTCAGAGGACCAGATGGCCTTTAGAGGTAAAGGAAGGTTTGACGGAAAACCCACTAACAAGGATGCTTTTGTACTTGTTACGCTGGAATATACATCTGAGGCATAGGACATGGAAATTATATTAAATCTTCTGAAAATTGACCTTGGTATAACCCATAACTTAAGGGATGCTTATTTCACTTCAACGATTCTGGCAGCACAAAAGGAAATTGAGGATAGGGGAATAACTCTGGATTTAAGTAATGTGGAAGATCAAATGCTTTTATCCGACTATGCTGCATGGAAGTACCGCAAACGTCAGGAAGATGTAGGATTACCTCAAAACTTGATATATAGATTGAGAAACCGGGTAGTGAAAGCGAGGTCCCGATATGTTGAAACTTAAAAGTGTATCTAATAAGGAAAGCATATCTCTGGACCTTGTTTGCTATCTGCTATCGACAACCGTTAGTGATGATAATATAGGGAATCAGGTGGAAACCCCAGTGGAGAGGCTTGTTTATTGTGCTGAATTGCCTGTCAATTCATCCGAATTCTATAATGCAGGACAGACTGGAATAAAACCTGAACATTTGCTTGTTATAGATTTAGAGGAATACGATGGGGAAACAGCCGTTAAATATGAGGACAAGACATATAGCATATACCGTACATATCCGTGGGGCGGCGGGTTGTTGGAATTGTACTGCAACAAGAAAGCAGGTGTTACATGAGCGACCTGGAAGCACAATTGGCAGCAGTTTTGTCCGAGTATTCTACAGAGGTAACTCAAGAGGTAAAAAAGACCTGCAAGGATGTAAGCAAGGAAATGACAGAAGCAATCAGACAGGATAGTAAAAACCTGTTTGACGGTACCGGAAAATATGCTAAAGGTTGGCGGTCAAAGGTGGAGTACGAAGATAGAGACAATATCCGGCTGACTACTTACAATGCAACGGACTATCAGCTGACACACCTACTGGAATTCGGCCACGCTAAAACAGGCGGCGGAAGGGTAGAAGGCAGGCCGCACATTTCTACTAATGAAGAAAAGGCAAAAAAAGAACTTGTTGAAAGGATTGAAAGGGCGGTGCAAAAATGACACAAATTGAGCTGTGCAATCATTTGAAATCAACCGGGTATCCAGTGGCATATCACCATTTTACAACATCGCCGGAACCACCTTACATCGTTTATATCAGAACTGATGATGATAATATTTCATCTGACAACAAAGTGCATGGTAAGTTTAAAAACTATCAAGTTGAACTTTACACTACTAAAAAAGACTTGGAAGCAGAACAAAAAGCTGAAGAAATATTGAACACAATAGACACTGATTACAAAACCTCTGAGGCATACATAGAATCAGAGGATTTGTATCAGGTTGTCTATCAAATCACTTTAACCGAAAGGAGCAGATAAAATGGCAACAGAGGGTGAAAAAATAGTTTTAGGCAGTGGTAATTTATACTGTATGGAGTTCACAGGGACACTCCCGGAAAAAACGGCTTTAGAAACAGAAGAAAACCAATTAGGAGCAATACAGGGTGGAGCAAGCTTAGAGTATAAGCCTAAATTTTATGAAGCTAAGGATGATATGGGGAAAGTAACAAAAGTAATAATTACCGAAGAAGAAGCCTCTCTAAAATCCGGAATAATGACATGGAATGGAAAAACACTTGGGAAACTCTGTAGTACAGCACGAGTAACCGAAGCCGCCGGAGTGAGAACCATAAAAATCGGTGGTATAGGAAATGACAACGGGAAAAAATATGTCTTACATTTTGTTCATAAAGATCCAATCGACGGTGATATTAGAGTTACTATCGTTGGTCAAAATCAGGCGGGTTTTTCTTTGGCTTTTAAGAAGGATAAAGAAACAGTCATTGATGCAGAATTTAAGGCACAGCCACAGGATAACGAAGGAACACTTATAAAATATGAGGAAGAGATTCCAATGGAAGGTTAATTGACGGGGGGCCTTATGGCCCCACTAATTTTTAAGGGGTGAAAACAATATGTTTGATATAAGCACTATAAACAAAAGATTTTTCCATATAAAAATAGACGGGTTGGAGCTTGATGTGGAGCCGCCTAAAATAAAAGTATTAAAGAAAATCCTTTCCCTATCAAAACAACAGGATGTGGAGTCCATAGATCAACTGTCCGAGGCGGTAAGATTGATTTTGAGTAAGAACAAATCAAACTATAAAGTATCCGAAGAAATAATTGATGAATTGGATATTGACCAATACAAAGCAATACTGACTGAATATTTTAAATGGATAGCAGAGGTTAAAAACAGCCCAAACTGAAAATCCCTCGCTGTCCTGATGATACAGACGAGGGACATTATAAACTAAATTATATTGAAGAAAAGCTGGTATCTGAATATACCAGCTTTAATTTTGCTCAAATATATGAACTTAATGTTTTTGAGTATCAAGCAATACTCCGAGATGCAGTTATATATAAATATATGCAATCGGAAGAGGGGCAAAAGTATTTAGAAAGGTGCTGGATCCTAGAGCAGACCAAACCAGATAGAGCCAAGTTGCGGGAGAATTTCAGAAAGGAGGGATAAGATTGGCAGGAGGAGCAATAAAGGGAATAACAGTTGAAATAGGCGGTAATACAGGCCCGTTAGATAAGGCGTTAGGTGGCGTAAATCAAACATCAAGAGTCCTGCAGAATGAGCTTAAACAGGTTGAAAGGCTCTTAAAACTTGACCCTACCAATACTGAACTGTTGGCACAGAAGCAGAAGCTTCTTGCAGATTCGGTTGACAATACCAAAAGTAAACTAAATACCTTGAAAGAAGCAGAAAAACAGGTACAGGAGCAAGTTAAGCAAGGGAAAATATCCGAGGAACAGTACCGGGCATTTCAGCGTGAAGTTGCATCCACTGAAATTAAGATGAACAGTCTTGAAAGTCAGGGTAAGGAAACTAATCAAGCACTGTCTGACGAGAAGCCTGCCGAAAACTTCAAGAAAATTGGGACAGCGGCAGGAGTAGCGGCGGCAGCGGCGGGAGCTGCCTTGATGGGAATGGCGGGTGCAGCATTGAATAATGCCGATGAGTTGCAACGACTTTCGGATGTGACAGGGCTGACAGCTGAACGTTTGCAGGAGCTAAAGTATGCCGGGAATAACCTTGGGGTTGAACTTGAAACCATAACGGGAGCTCAAGCCAAACTCACAAAGTCTATGGCCGCTGCTTCAACTGAAACAAATACGGTTACTGAAACAGTTAAAGTATACAGTAAGGAAGTCATCAAATCTGTTGAAGATGCTGCGAAGAAACAGGAGAATGCCTTAAAGAAATCAAATGATACTGTTTATAACAGCACTAAGGACCTCTATGACAAACAGGTGTCAAACTTAAAAAAATCTCTAGATAAAGAATATGATGCATATGAAAAAACCGCCGATAAAAAATTGAAATTAATTGACAAAGAATATCTGGAGAAAATGAAACTGATTGATGAAGACAAGTATAACCAGTTGAAAAGCATCGATAACCAGATAAAGGACTTGGAAGCAGTTTCAGATGCCGAAGCAGAGGCGGAGAAAAAGGCGGAGGAAGACAGCAAGAGGGCTGAATTACAAAAGAGGATAACAAGTGCGGAAACTGACGAGGAACGGCAGACAGCAATTAATGACCTTGCTGAGTTTGAACGGAAGATTGTTCTTGAAAATAAAAAAGAAGAGCGACAAAAGCAGATTGATTCTTTAAAAGACCAAAAGACAAATATAAACGATGAATTCCAAGAGAAGAAAAATAAGCTAACTGAAGAATATCAATTAAAAAAGGAAAATCTTAAAGAGCAAACCGACAAGGAAAAAGAAAGTATTAAAGAAATCAATGCAGAGAAATTAAATGCCATGAAGCAGTCCAAAGAAACAGCTCTTGCAAATTTAAAAGAGACACAAAATGCAGAACTTCAAAGTATTAGATCCATAAACCAAGAGAAAATATCCGAAATGAAGAGTGCCACCGCATCAGTTGAAAAACAGGTTACAACAGTATCCAAAACAGCGGAAGCCTTTAAGAAACTCGGAGTTGAAACAAGAAATTCAGACGGTTCACTTAGGGATTCCAAGGTTGTTATGATGGAAACTCTGGATGCTTTGGGCAAGGTGAAAAATGAGACTGAACGTGATGCATTGTCCATGACTATCTTCGGTAAATCAGCGATGGAAATGAATCCTTTGATAAAAGCCGGAAGTGATGGCTTAAAGGAACTGTCAGAAGAGGCACATAAAAATGGTGCTGTAATGTCAAATGAAGCTGTTGCCGGGTTGGATTCCTTTGGTGATACACTGGACAATATAAAGACGTCAATTATGGGTGCTTTCGGAGAAGCATTAGGCCAGTTGATTCCTAAGATACAGGAATTGATAAGTAAAATCGATATGGGACAGGTTAAGAATAGTATCCAGACGTTTGCAATTGTACTTGTTACTTTACTGAGTTTTATTATTAATAATGGGAGTACTATAATAAGCCTGATCACAGGTATAGCTGCAGGGTTTATCGCATGGAATGTGGCTAGCATGGTAATGAGTGTTGTTGAAGCAATCAAAGCATTTAAACTGGCTAATGAAGGAGCAACAATAGCACAATGGGCATTGAATGCAGCACAAAATGCCAATCCTATAGGAATTATTGTAATGCTCATTGCAGGATTAGTCACAGCAATAATAACCCTCTGGAATACAAATGAAGACTTTAGGGATGCAATAATCGGAATATGGGACAAGATAAGAAGTGTCGTGTCTACAGCCGTTGAAAAAGTGAAAGGAATTTTTAATACGGTAATCGACTTTATAAAAAATAACTGGCAGGCACTGCTGCTAATGATTGTCAATCCTTTTGCGGGGGCATTTAAACTACTCTATGACAACTGTGACGGGTTCAAAAACTTTGTAGATGGTTTTATTAATGATGTAGTTGGATTTTTCAAGGAACTACCGGGGAAAGTGTGGAATGCTATTATCGGAATTAAAGATAAATTTAACAGCCTGAAAACAGAACTTATTAAATGGGCCAATAATAACTTACCTTCGTTTATAGCAAAATTTGTTGGGTTAATGTTAGAATTACCAAACAAAATGGATAACATAGGTAAAAATATTGTTGAAGGGATATGGAACGGTATGACGGATGCAGCAGGATGGCTGAAAGCAAAAATATCGGGGTTTGCAGGCGGAATAGTGGATTCAATAAAAGACAAGCTAAGTATACATTCTCCGTCAAGGGTTCTTGCTGATGAGGTAGGTAAATACATGGCTCAGGGCATTGGGGTAGGCTTTGAAGCAGAAATGGGCAGTGTATCGTCAAACATGGCAAAGGCAATACCTGTTAATAGACAAGATTATATCCCGGACGATAATAGTTCATCCAGTGGAAACGATCATTCAGGAGATTACAACCAAACTGTTAACATTTACAGTCCTACACCGTTAACACCAGCAGAAGTTGCAAGGCAAACCAGAAATGCTTCAAGACGTTTGGTTCTGGGGGTGTAAAATGCCAAAGATATTAACATATATAAACAATAAGGGTCGAAGTATTCAAATAGGGTACTTCGATCCTTTCTATTTAGTTAACTTTGATGGAGGTACAAGTACCCCTAAAATAAAAATTAGTACATCTAAAGGATCAGGACAGGACGGAGAAACCTACACTGGCAGTACAATGGAAATGAGGAATATTGTTATTGATTTTCAGATTGAGAACGACTATTCAGCCAACAGGAATGTTCTATATAGTATTTTTATCCCAAAGTCGGAAGGTACTCTGATATTTGAGCAGGATAACATAAAGAGAAAAATTTCATGCAGGGTTGAAAGTCTTATAATCAATGATAATAAAATTCCAAAGACCGCATCAATAAGTTTACTGTGTCCCAGTCCCTTTTGGGAGGATATCAACAGTATCCGTAATAATATAGCTTCGTGGTTGCCGGCATTTGAATTTCCACTTGAAATTATACCTGATGGAATTGAGATGGGGCAAAGACAGTTGAGCCTTGTGGTTAATGTAATCAATAACGGAGACATACCACTTGGGATGGTAGTAGAATTTAAAGCTTTGGGAAGTGTGATAAATCCCAGTATTTTCGATGTTTACAAACAGCAGGAGCTTAAAATTAATATTGATATGCAGGCCGGAGATATTATAACGGTAAGTACCCTGTATGGAAAGAAAAGAGCAGAATTAAACAGATCAGGAATTATATCAAACGTGATTAATGCTCTTGATCCTGACAGCGTATTTCTACAATTTGAGCCGGGAGATAATCTTATCAGGTATAATGCAGACCAAAACCTCAACAACCTAGAAGTATCAATTTACTATACTCCGGCCTATCTGGGGGTGTGATATGGAGCTTTACATATATAACAGAAGTCTTGATTTAATTGGGCTTATCGATGTGTTTGACAGTCTGAGGTGGCGGAGAAGATATTTTCAACCCGGAGAATTTGAACTTCATCTAAAGTACACCGATGAGAATGTGAAGCTACTTGAAGAGGACAACATAATTGCCCGAAGGGATGCGGATGAAGCCGGAATAATTGAAGGAATCAGTATAGATAAAGATGACTTGACAGTCAAAGGACGTTTTTTATCATCTCTCACTGAACGACGGATCATAATGACTGAATCCGTGTTGAATACCACTGCTGAACTTGCCATGAGGACACTTGTGAGTAATATGAGTAAAATACCGTTTCTGGAACTGGGAGAACTAAAAAACTATAAAGAAACAGTTGATTTGCAGGTAACTTATAAAAATGTATGCAACACATTAACTAAAATCGCCCAAGTAAGCAATATCGGATATAGGATTAGATTTTACAGAAAAGACAAAAAGCTTTTGTTTGAATGTTATAAGGGGATTGATAGAAGTGTAGGACAGAACATAAATCCAAGGGCCATCTTCTCAGAAGAGTTTGAAAATGTATCCGACAATAAATACTCTCTCGAAACTGAAAATTATAAGACTGTTGCAATAGTGGGCGGAGAAGGAGAAGGAACAGCAAGGATAATTGTTACGGTGGGAGATACAACAGGCCTTGAAAGACGGGAATTATTCGTTGATGCCAAAGATATACAAAAAGGTGATTTGACCAATAACGAATATAAAGCATTGTTAATCCAACGTGGTAATGAAGCTTTGGCCCAGGCAGTCAAAAATGAGACTTTTGAAAGCAATGTAAATCTCCAATCAAGTTTGGTATATAAAAGTGATTTTAATCTTGGAGATATTGTTACATGTAGGAACCGAGATTGGAACAAAGTCATTGATGTTCGAATAGCCGAAATTGAAGAAGTATATGAAAACGGTATCATAACACTAACACCTACTTTCGGGAGTCCACTTCCGGAATTGAAGGATATTTTGAAGGGGGAATAATCAATGCAGAAAAGCAGCTTTTTTAATAGTATAAACGGGGACAGAAAATACAATGCCTCCGATTATGCTGCATATTTCGGGAGCTTTATCGGAAACGGAGTTTATCCAAATCCGAGTAACAATTTAGCCGTGACAGCGGCAGGTGGAATGAATATATCAGTTGCTGCAGGAAAAGCGTGGATAAACGGCTATTACTATGAAAATACAGGTACATTCAATATGTCAATAGATGCGGCTGACGGCGTGTTAAAAAGAATTGACAGGATTGTATTAAGACTGGATCATCTAAACAGACAAATTGTTTTGTCAGTTTTGAAAGGGACTCCTTCCAGTACCCCAACAGCATCGTTATTAACAAGGACCTCGGACATATACGAACTTGGTATAGCTGACATATTAATTAGTAATGGAGACACTGCAATATTACAAGAAAACATTACAGATCAAAGATTAAACAGTGATTTATGTGGAATAGTCCATGGAACAGTAGAGCAGGTAAATACTTCAGAAATCTTCAATCAATATCAGGCTGCACTAGATAGTTTTAAGAGAGAAAAATATGAAGATTTTATAGCTTGGGTAGATAACTTAAAGGATATCCTTGACGAAAATACGGCTGGTAATCTTTTGAATTTGATTAATGAAAACACATTCAACTTTAATACTCATAAGTCTGATTATTTGAGACAACCGTATAGTGGGAAAGTAGATAGTGATAGTACATCAACCGAATATAAAGTAACTCTTTCTCCTCCGTTAACCGCATATGAAGATGGCTTACCAATAACTATAATACCAAATGTTGATTGTGGTGCATCACCTAAATTAAATATTTGTGGGTTAGGTGCCACACCACTTTTAGATGCAGACGGTGTTGCATTAACAGAAGGTGCAATGAAAGCTAACAAGCCTTACAGTTTTGTGAGGGTAGGTAGCAATTTTTTTATTCGTAGTGGTAGCGGTGGTAAACCTTTGCAAGTTAACTATACAGGTTCATGTAAAATCGTTGCAGAAACAGCTACAAAAGGTTATATAGAATGTTATTCCTCAGGTACGCTTTCTTTCAGTGATAGACTTCCCCAAACAGTTGACGTATTCCTAGTAGGTGGCGGCGGAGGAGGTAGTAGTTCAGGGAATTCATATGTAGGTGGCGGTGGAGGGGCAGGCGGTTATACAAAGACTTTCTATAAGGTAAAACCATCAACGCCTGTAACCATTACTGTAGGTGCAGGGGGCACAGCAGGTTCAACAGGTGGCTCTAGTACTTATACCGGGTTGACTTCAGCTTCTGGAGGTGGGGGTGCAACTTCCAGTAATGGGGCAAACGGTGGCAGTGCAGGCGGTGGAGGGATGATTCTATCACCTAGTACTTGGGCTGGACAGGGGAAAGCTGGCTCCAATGGTGGGAACGGAACCCCTCCTACTTATTATAATGGTTCTTCCGGAGCAGGTTCTAATGGTACTGGACAAGGTACATCTACAACAGATTTTTGGGGTAGGATACACGCTGGTGGTGGTGCTGGAGGAGCGGGAGGAAATACATCAACTGGAGTTGGAACCCCCGGAGACCCTGGAACATCATCTTTTACAGCCGGGTCCGGAAGTGCTGGTCAAACAGGTTCTGTAGGAGTTATGGGATGCGGTGGAGGTAATGGTGGTGGTGGCTACGGTGGTGGCGGAGGAGGTGGCGGTTATGGAAGCAGTACTAGAGGAACTGGCGGTACTGGTGGTTCAGGTATAGTGATTGTAAGATGGGGTTATTAGGGGAGGATAGCATGGAGAATTTAAGGTGTGCAATACTAGCACAGGATGGAACAACTGTCGAAAATATAATAATAGCTGATCAATCTTTTGCTTATGCAAATGGTCTTATCATTTGTGGAACCATTCCCGTTGCTATAGGAGATTCCTACAAGGACGGTTATTTTTATAGGGATGGACAAAAGATTATTCCAGAGCAATCAGAAATTGAAAAACTACAGAAAATGGTTGATACATTAATCTTGGACAATCTTAATATGCAGGCACAAATTGACACTCTAATCACATCAAATTTACAGGAGGTATAAAGTATGTTCGAAAGGTTGAATTATTTACATAAGACAAATGAACTCTCAGAAAAGCAACTGGATATTGCGGTATCAAAGGGATGGATAACAGAGAGCCAGAAAGCGGATATAATAGGATAAGACAGCGATAAAACTTGTCTTTAGTGAAAACAAATAATAAAATAGTGATGTACTTCATATTCCTATTTGTGAGTGGAGATCAAGATGATTAATGAAAAAAGCAGTCAATTACTTCAGGATTTTATATCCGAATTACCCGAATGTTACCAAGAAATATTTAAAGTTATTGCAGAGTACTCAATATCTTTAGGATACACACCTAAAAAAACAAAATCAAAAGATTTTGCTCTTGACTTCTCAAAAAGCAAAGTTAAAAGAACAATTATGAAAATGGAAATTCACAGTAATGCTATAAAGAAGAACGGCCCGGGGCTCAGATTAAAATTTTATGCAAATGAAGGTTACTCTGAAATTTTCAATATGGGAATAAAGAAAGTAATTGAAGAGTTCGATGGAAAATATACTGGCTGTTATGGTTGCGGCAAGTGTAAGGGTGAGTTAGAAGGATATACTTACTCATATGCTGATGGAAGAAGGGTTTTTCGTTGTGGGAATGAGCTAATATCAATACCGAATTTTAGCCATGAAAATATTCCCGAGATTAAAGAGTTAATCAAAGGACAGGATGAATTTTTCATGAAGTATATTAATAAGGGTTAGTTTTCTTAATATCACGAACCAATAGGATTACTCAAAAAATGGGTAGTCCTTTTATATTTTATGACAGAAAGAAGTGAGTCGATGGCAGGTGAATGCGGATACCGCTGCTTAAACGAGGAACGGATCAGAACATTGGAGCAAAACCATTCGGAAACAAAAGTTTATGTCAAAGAGATAAAGGAGGATTTAACAGAAATAAAAGCAGACTTGAAAAAAGGGAACGGCGACAGCAGAACATGGTCGCCAATCGTATTGGAGCTTATAAAAGCCCTTACTACAGCATTGACGGTTATTGGTGCTATAGTAGGGGCTTTAAAATTAATCGAAAGGTGAGGGGAAAATGGGAAGCGTAAAGTTTAAGTATTCAGATGAAACAGCAGTGTATCCAAAGCTTATTAATGCAGTAAATATATTATGTGCTGCAAAGGGTAAAAGTTGCATCTGTACCTCTGGTTACAGGAGTCTGGAAAAACAAAAAATCGTAAATGCACAATCCTTACAATGTCATAAAGGAGCATACCAAAAACCAGGCGGGTCAGTTTGGACAAGTGATGGCAAGTGTTGGGCTGCTGCCTACGGTAAATCAAATCATTGCTATTGTATAGCTATGGATATACCAGATAGTTGGTTTCAGGCTCTTACTAATGCCGAATTAAAAAAGTATGGCCTTGTTAAACCAATGAGCTATGAGCCGTGGCATGTGCAGCTGCTGGAACACAACGGAATAAGCCAGGAACAAAAGGAAGCAATCAGGGACAGTGTACTTAAGGGGGTAAATGAGGAAATGGAAGTAAAAGAATTTCAATCAATGGCCGGATTGACCGCAGACGGAGTGGCAGGCCCTAAAACAAAAGACAAGGCCAAAGAGATTTTAAGGGTATGCCAGAATATTCTTGGAAATGATTATAGCACCGCCAAGGAGGTTATTATGGCAACTCAATCCAGCCCGGTCATGTGGCTTGGACTGCTTAAAACAGTAAAATACTTTGACAGTTTCATTATGAATATCGTGAAAAAGATGGGGGGAGCAAAATGATGAAGGAGAAAATTGCAAAACTTATAGACGTAAAAACGATTGTGACGATTGCCTTAGTAGGGGCAGTGATAGTGTTTACAGCCAATGGCAAAATTGATCCTGAAAAGCTTACATCAATGACAACAATGGCAGTTTCTTTTTTCTTTGCGGTAAAACTTAAGGATCAAAAATAAGGATACGAATACCCGGGACTAATACTCCCGGGTAAAAAAATTTACCATTTGAACGAACATACGTTCTATAAATTGAAGTTAAATATAAAATAAAAAACTTGGAGCAGGTATTTGCTCCTACTTACATGGAGGATATTTATGAATAGTTTTATTGGATGGATCGGCGGAAAGAATTATTTAAAAAAAGAAATAACAAAAAGATTCCCGGAAGGTATGAAAAGATACATAGAGGTTTTCGGAGGAGCGGCATGGGTGCTTTTCTACAAGGATTCTCATGCAGATATGGAAGTTTATAATGACTATAACAGTGAGCTTGTTAATTTGTTCAGGTGTGTTAAGTATCACTGTGGGGAACTGCAGAGAGAGTTACAATATTTATTAAATTCTAGGGAACTTTTTACTGATTTCAAATCACAATACAATATGCAGGGCTTAACAGATATTCAGCGGGCGGCAAGATTCTTTATGATACTTAAAACCAGCTACGGTAGTAACCAGAGAGATTTTGGTTGTATTAAAAAGAATATTGCCAATATAACCGAATATCTGGACAGGATCAGTAAAAGGCTGGCCGGAGTGGTAGTGGAAAACAGGGACTTTGAAAAGCTGATTAAAACATATGACAGACCCGAAGCTTTCTTCTATCTGGATCCGCCGTATTATGGAACAGAAAAGTATTATCAGGCTGAATTCAAACCGGAGGATCATGAAAGACTTGCCAAAACTTTGAAAAGTATAAAAGGTAAATTCCTGCTGTCATACAATGATTGTGAGTATGTAAGGGAACTGTACAGAGACTTTACTATTGAGGAAGTTCAGAGGAATCATAATTTACTTAATAAATTTGAAGGGAGGGAAAAGACGTATTGTGAGGTGTTGGTGAGGAATTATTGAGTAAAGCAATTGTGAAGCTTCAAGATAAAAAGAACAAATACCAATCAGCATAATTCTGGTTATAAATAATAAATCGAAGGCTATCTGATTAGATGGCTATTTTTATATTTTTTTGTTTTGGATAAAAATAACTGTTGAATTAGTTGTTTTTAGGAGGTATTTTCACATTTACCCACTTTATATGAATAAAATAGATGAACACATTACTTCACACATATTGCTATTATTGTAACATTATGGTATTTTATTTAAGAGTTAACTCTATTTCAATAAAAAGGAGATTTTTAACAAATGAGTAAATTAGTAAAAAAAATCGCTAGTTGTTTTTGGGCAGGTGTTATTTGTGCACTAATATTGGGAGGAACAGTATTTGCGTATAACCCTCAATCTGTTGCATGTAGCTTTGATGGAGATAGCGGTGGTCACGGAGGAGTTGATGGTTCAAGTAATGGTAAGTACTACTCGCTGAATACAGGGAATGTAACACTGGTATTAACAAATAAACTCTCAAATATACCGGGTACTGACTATACATTGCCCTCGTATAGAACATGTAATATAACACTTTTTCGGGAACAGTCCGGTACAGATAAAGATTTTGGAGTAAAAACAATTGAATACTCTCCAAATGGGGGAACTAACACCACAACTAGGTGGATTGTAGATGCTGATTCAAGTAAATATTACTTATATATCACTGGTGGCCAAGCTTACCATTATGACTCTCAAGGAACATTTTATGACTATTATTATTAAACTGTAATACATAAGCTTTTAAGAATAACAGCAGGTATGATTAGAATTAATAAATCTCTAATCATACCTGCTCTAAATATTATACATCTGTATAAAACGAAAGGACATAATTTATCAAATGTTACGTTTTAATCTTTTGGTTACTTCAATCTGTGCAATTCTTTATATCCCTCTTTTTATATACTTTTTGTTTAAAAAGTACCGTGCTGAAAGGCATATATTTTGTTTAGCCTTTTATATATATTTTTGTGTTTTAATAAAATATACTTTTTTCCCAATACCAGTAAACCTTGCCCTGTTTCGAGAGATGTTTGAAGGACAAGGGTTAAGTACAAATATTATACCATTTAAAGATATATATAATGTTTTAAGAATGGCGTATTACGGTAACGTTAATATAGCGCTAAAGCAGTTAGGCGGTAATATGATCTTACTTTTACCTTTTGGATACTTTTTACCATTAATTTATAATAAATTTAACAGTTTTATAAAAGTTTTTATTGCAGCTCTTGTATTATCAGCATCTATAGAAACAATCCAGTTCATAGCAAATAACTTAATGAAATTCCCATATCGAGCAGCTGATATAGACGATATAATTCTAAATGTCACAGGAGCGATTTTGGGATATTTCATTTTTAAGTTATCAAAACCAGTTATCAAAAAAGTATTACCTTCGTATACTAATGCTACAACTAATTGAGGTATATCTTTTGGAAATAGATAAATACGAATACTAGGATTATCCTTGACATTTAATTCAAGATAACTAGGGCTATACCACTGAATATTCGGATAGTTATTAAACCAGAAGTAGAAATTGAGGTTTAATGGAAATTATTTAGAAGTATAGAATACAAGACTGTTATTCGATAAAATCACTTTAGAATATAGGTGGGCTATTATGGCGTTCTTATATTAATTTAGTTTCACTCCATGCCTATACCCACTTATATCCGTTGTTATCTTTGACTGGTACGGTTCGCCTCCACCAATAAAAGCCGCTTTATCAGCGGCTTTTATCATATCTGTATACTCTAGGTATACACATAGGTAGACAAATGTAAAAACCAATGCTAAAATATTACTGTAAATATTTATTGGGTAGACAAAGGAACGGTGATATTATGGCAAGGAAAGCTATCGAGAGGAATATTTCTTATGATGATGTCAAGAAGCTCTATTATGTCACTATGGACTATGGTAAGGATAGTACAGGGAAGAGGGTAAAAACAACTAAGACATTTGAAAAGAAAAAGGATGCTCAGACGGCATTAAAGAATTTTGAAGCGGATAAGGTAAAACAAAATCTGGTATTTCCTTCAGTTCTGACATTTGAGAATTGGCTTACATATTGGATTGATGATATTAAAGCTATTAAATGTGAAGAAACAACACTGTACGGATATAGAAATATAATTAATAATCATCTCATACCTAAGCTGGGTAACTATAAACTTCAAGAATTAAATCCGACTATATTAAATAAATATTTTAAGGGAAAGCTTGATGAAAAATTAAGCCAAAATACAATTAGAAAACATTATGACCTTTTAAAGGACACATTAAAAACCGCTGTAGATGAAGAAAAAATTCTTAAAAATCCACTTAATAAAGTACCTCCAATAAAGGTACAAAAGAATGAAAAGAATTTTTATAATGTTGAGCAGTTAAAGGCTTTATTTACTATTGTTGAAAATGACCGTATGGAAATAGTGGTTAAGCTTGCAGGAATGTTAGGACTAAGAAGAGAAGAAATTGCAGGACTTAAATGGGATAATATTGATTTAGAAAATAAAATAATAACCATAGCTGAAGCAAGGACACAGGCAGGCAAAAAGACAGTAGCAAAGGGAACTAAAAATAGTTCATCCCATAGAACGCTATATGCACCAGATGAAATAATAAACCTTCTTACGTCAATTAAAACCACACAAGAAGAGCAAAAAAGGCTATTAGGAGAGGCTTATAAAGATGGTGGGTATATAATGGCATGGGAAAATGGAGAGCCGTACAGACCTAATTATTTAAGTGATTTATTCAAGAAAATTATTGTTGATAATAAGCTTCCTTCTCTCAGATTACACGATTTAAGACATACTTTTGCAAGCATAGCTAATGAATTAGGAACGAATTAATATGACATTAGCAAGGCTTTAGGACACTCACAGGTAGGTACTACAAGTCAAATATATACACATATGTTTGATACTATACATAAAAAGGCTATAAGTAAAATTGCAGATGTAATGACCGGAAAATAAATTGATTTTAATTATTAAAGAGAGAATCACTTGAACATCTACAACTTTTTCTGTAAAATGGAAAAGGTTGTAACTATACTTCTTTAAGTCATAGGAAGACTTGAACTCCCTATTAATTGTTTAAAAATTATTTTTATTGTAAAGTGGGATAACAATTAACCTTGATAAGTTGCTTTAACTAATTCATGACGCATACCATATAAACTTCTATTGTTTATTCTTATTGATTTATATGTAGCTGGAAGAACATTTATACAATTACCTTCAACTGTACTTGGAATAACTTTACCTACACATATACACAAAGCAGGTTGATTATTTTTTTTAGATGGTTAAAATAGCTTTGGATATAATGAAGTTTATTTGAATAATTATTATTTTTTTATAATAATGAATTCTCTCGAACGATGTTTGTTTGTAAATAATATAAGATTAATTTACTACGCTTATTTTTTATTTTCTTTTATGGATAACTCTTCAGAAGCTCTCATTAAAGCAAATAAGGAATAAATAATATCAAAAATACCTACAAAAGATAGTA
Organism: Bacillota bacterium; assembly: GCA_023390335.1. Taxonomy (GTDB): domain Bacteria; phylum Bacillota; class Clostridia; order Acetivibrionales; family DSM-1351; genus Ruminiclostridium. The sequence goes on from JAEWCZ010000017.1 coordinate 92,351, forward strand.
AAATCATTGAAAGCTTTATAGAAGAAACAAAGTGAGACTTAGATACATATCCCCAATTCCATTTTATAATTGGAATATTAGAATCTCTAAGAATTATTACAATAAATGAAATAGTTAGGAACACAAATATTGCCATTAAATCTTCCTTTAAGGCAGTAAAAATTTGATTTATATTAATGTTTATATCATTGTATTGCTTAGTATCAATTTTGACATTGATTAATGAATTACGTATCTTATCAAAAGATGAAAAAACAAAAGTAATAATCGTTATTCCAATTGCAAGTATAGCTCCCAGGAAATTTATTGTGAACTCATCAGAAAAAATCGGTAAAAGTTGTACTTTACTATTTGTCTTAATTATAAATAATGAAATGAAAAAAGAAACAACAAATAGTAGTATATTTATAAATATCTTAATCTTTTTTTTCATCTTTATTTTTACCTTCTATGAAAACATCTTCGATATCATATAGCTTATTAAATATTAATTCTTTAAATTGGTTAAAATTCTGCTCAATAACTTTCGGGATTTTTACAATTTTAACGTTGCTTTTACTTTTTAACGTTCTTGTAACTCCATTATAATATGCTTTTAAACGCCAATCTCCGCCCCCTCCAGTTATATACTTAATGTACGACTCAACTTGTTCTTTAAGTATTACTAGTTTACCATTTTCATTGCTAAATTTTATCTGTGTTTCAGTATTATTATATATAGATTTCAATTTCTTTAAAAGCTCGTTTGCTTCAAGCCATCCATCAAATAAATTTGGCGATTTCAGCCTTAAAGTTAGTTCATATATACTATTAGAGTTTTTCACATAGTCCCAAAATACGTGTTCATATGTAATTTCATCAATTTTCAAGTTATAGTCAAACATTTCTCTCTTTAAGGTAATCCATTCAATAAATTTATTTTTTGCGGTAGTAATAGTTCTAAAAATAGGGGTTTTGTTTTCAATAAGAACAATTTGACGTTTCAAATCTATAATAATATAAATGTAGGGATATTCTAAATCACTAATATTATTTATATCAATTTCTCCCTCTTCATATTTAGTAAAATGTTTTTCTTTAGCAAACTTACATATATAGATATTTTCATCTAGTTTATCAATAAAGTATAGTAGGTATTTTCTGTCAAGAATTTTAGCAATTTTGTTCGTAGTTTCAAGTTCAGTAAAAACATCTCTCATTATTTGATTTTTGTCAGACACTAAAGATTGATATATAGTAGTTTGTACCGTTGGTACTAGAAAGTATCTAAATGCAAAAAAATTTAGTGATTCATTCAATGATATCCCTCTCCTAAAACCCAAAATATATTACTACATCCATATTTCTACAAAAATATAATAATTCCTTCCGAATATTAATTATTAATTTGGATAATAGCATTGAAAATTCTCACTTTAATATAGATATCATTATTTTTTAAAGGAACAGATTCTTTAACAGTTGAAAACGTTAACCTTGCTGTAACATATTGATTTAATAGCTTTTTTCAAAATAACGATGGATAATCCGTTTATTCTCATAAAGATAATTAAAAAACGATTAGACAGTAAAATTTATTAATGGTATAATATGGAGCAAAATGTGACAGAGGTGACTTTATGGGTACATTAAGCAGGTTTCAAATTATTGAGTTATATGGGTATAGAAACGTTGATATTCAAATCGAAGATAATACTTTTATAATTGTTGGTGAAAATGGGATGGGTAAGACAACTATTTTAAAGTTTATGCTTTCAATCCTTTCAGGTGAATGTAATAAATTACCATATCATAAGTTTAGAAAAATAGTTGTAACTATAGATAATCGTAATTATGAATTGAATTATAGTGATATAAGTAGTCAAAATGTCGGGATAAGTCTGGATAAACTACGAATGTTACCATTAGTAATTAGACACGAGTTATTAGAATTAGGTCACCCAATTACTAAAAATGATATTTTATATGTTTGTAATAAAAGGAATTATCCTATCGAGAAAATATTTAATTATATTAATGAAAAATCTATGGCGGAACAATTATACTTATTTGATAACGAAATAAATGTATTAAAAGAAATTTCAGAAGCTATGAATTCGAAGATTTTATATTTACCAACCTATAGAAGAATCGAAGAAGATTTACCAAATGTAATAAAGGGGAGATATTCATTATCACGAGAAGATAATGCAAAAAAAATATTTTATAATGAAAATAGTGAGAATGATAATTGTGGTTATATTGAATTGGTTGAGTTTGGGATGGAAGATGTAAAAGATAAAATTGATAGTATATACTCTGAATTAAGCAAATTCTCTGAAAGTCAATTTAAAAACTTAGCATACATGAATTTAGGTGATGTAATAGATAAAAATTATGTTACAAAAAATAATGACCCAATAACAGAAACAGATATTGAGAAATTTAAACTATGTTTATCACGCAGTAGCAAAACTATGCTATCAGATAAGCAAATAAAAACTTTATTAAATAATATATCAAAGGAAGACTTTAATCCCAGTGATACACATAGTCAAATACTACTATATTATTTCAGAAAGCTTCTATCTTTACAGAATGACCTAGAAATGAAAGAACAAAGTATAATTGATTTTTGCAATATGTGTAATAATTATTTTAATATGTCAGATAAAGAAATAATTTATGAAATATCGACTTTTAAAGTAACAATTTGGAAATACCACAAAAATAAACGAGACGAAATCCACATGAGTGAATTATCATCGGGAGAAAAGCAAATAGTGTCTGTATTTAGCCAATTATTTCTATCAGGAGAAAAAGACTTTTTTGTTATTATAGATGAGCCTGAACTTTCACTTTCTGTACCATGGCAGAAACAATTCCTTAATGATATCAAAAGATGTAAATCATGCGTTGGTTTAGTAGCAGCAACGCATTCGCCTTTTATTTATGATAATCAACTTTTTCAATATACCCACAGTTTAGGGGAGTATATTAAGGAGGTTGAATAAAATGTCAATGTTACAAATTCACCGATCTGCTTTAGAGGAAGTTATTGTGCCATATCATAATTTCTTGTTAGCTCAACAAAAATCAAAGAAGCAATTATTTGGTTTTGTTGAAGGGGAAGATGATCCTTCTTACTATCAAACGCATATTGATTCGATAATATCAAATGAAGATTGGGAAGTTAATTTAATTGAAGCAGGGTATCCAAAGGGTAATAAGAAACGAGTACTTCAACTAATTAACATAATTGATTGGAATCGATATTCTTCAAAGCAGACAGTTTTTTTTGTTGATAGAGACTTGAGTGATTTTTTTGATGAAATTAGTAATTATGAAAATTTGTATGTTACGGATTATTATTCAATAGAGAATAACATTGTTTCTGTTTATACATTAAGAAGGGTACTTAAAGAGTTGTTTCATGTTCATTTTATAGACTATGAGTTTAATATTGTTAAGGAGCTTTTTGAGGAAGGTATCCGAAGGGTTGATTCGGTCGTTGAAATAATGACATGCTGGTACATATTATTACGAAAACAAGGTAAAAAGCCTGTTTTTGATGATATACAATTGAACAAACTATGTGAAGTGAATAAATGTAAAGTGGTAACCAAAAAAACTAATGAAATTGAGTATTACATAAAAAATAAATGGAATTACGACTATACAGGATTAGATATTGCCGATATATTGTCTATTTTTCAAGCTAAAAATGAAAATAGCGGATGTATTCGAGGAAAGTATATTATGTGGTTTTTTGTAGAGTTTATTAACTCATTCTGTGCTAATTGTAATGAAATCATCCCTAGCATGGACAAACCCATAACAGGGTTTAGAGAATTAAGTCTTCAGTATGCAGTGAAGGATATAGGAACACGTTCTAAAACTCCTATATCATTAAATTTATTTATTGAAAAGACTTTTTTAGCATATATTGCTGAACATGAATAAAGTATAGGGGAATATAATATTAGAATACATTTACTTTTTTAACTGAAAATATAGAGAATTAGATTCATATGCTTGGTAGAAAAGTATATAGAAACAATTTGTTTTTAAGTTTGGATACTTAACTATTGCATAATTGATAATGATTATCAATTATCACATCTAAATACATATCAATGTTATTGTGCGAACGATTGTTCTGCTTTTCACGTGAATCGAAAGCATTGATATTACTGTATTGTGAAGGGTATTAATATAGTTTAATTATAAGTATATGTCTTAAACCCTTGATGTTGCTATGGTATACCGAGAAGATATACGATATGAGTTATTACATGTTCTTCAAAAAATAAAGGCTCACGATATTATAGAATTATACAGTGGTTCAAAAATAGTTTTATCTAACATTATTTATGTAATAAATTAAAAACCATTCGGCAATCCAAAAGCCCCTGCATATAAAAGAAATTCTGATAATCAACTGAGAGCTTTTCATATAAACTATCAAGCTGCAAAATTATAGCATAAGTTTCTTTAGGTAATAATTGTTTTAGTTTCTTTAAAATATTTGTGTATTGATTATAAAAGTCAGAATATTGAGATGACTCGTTAAATTCATTACTCAGGTCATTAATCCTATCCTCTATACATGATAAAATAAAACTCTCTATATTCTTATCGTCACTATATCCAAAAAACATATATGTTTCCCTCCAAAGTAAAAATGGAGGGAAAATTAAAAAGTGCGAATAGGTATAACCCTACACGCACTTGTAATTGCAAAAAGAAACAAAACCAAGTATAATAAAACTGGTTGCTGTGGTGGATGAAAATCCATACGTGTGGGTGGTAATGCACCTGCATGAGTTTCTAAGTGCTACCAACACTTAGAAATCACGGCAACTATTTAATTTTCCCTAAAAAGATTATATCATTATAGGATAATTTTGCAAGATTTTTTCATTTACTGCCCTTCATAAGTAATTTTGCAAAGAGTGAATATCTCAAATTTGCTTTGAAATCCCACACTCCACCTGTCCTAACCTAAATACACCTTACAGATATTTTCCGTCTTGATAAGTTATAATTTGCCAATTCTGATATCCCGTAAATTCGCAACTTTTGTCACACTTGCAAGGCCTAAAAAACTCAAAGGACGTGTTTTCTGAACTTTTATATTTACATATAAATACAAGCATTCAAATAGACGGATTACATTCCATTTATTTAAATGCTTGTTAATATTAATGAATTAAGTGGAATTACTTACTATTTTTTACCGTGTCCCTAATATCTTTCAGAATATCTTCTTTTTTTGAATTTGATTTAAATAACTTATTTTGACTACCTACTTTTGACGTATTCTCTGAAAATTCGATTTGCCCTTGAGCAGGATTTAATAGGGAATACGGCATATCAGGATTAATGTCAATATAACTTTTGAGAAAGAAAACATGGTCACTATCTTTTTTTAAATATCCCCCATTATCAACTGTTGCAGTGTCGACCATATTATTTTTATCACCTAATTGCTTAATCCTTATCGTATCACCAACTTTTACATCACCCTTTATTACTTCCGTTATTTTTACGTCTGATACTGTATATGTTACCAAGTCTTCTTCTTTGTTTAATTCTCTTTTTTCTGCATCAGCATTAATATTTATCTTTTCTGCTTTATTGACCTTAGTAACATCACCAACTACAATAACATCAGCTTCTTTTGCAAGTTCACTGGTGTCTGAATAATAAGGATAGTCACCACTCATTGTTTTCCCACAGCCAGAAATAGATAAAGAAACAGTTATAAGTAATGAGAAACCCACTAACAAACTAAGTACTTTTTTCATCCTTTTTTACCTCCATTTTTATGTAATTTAATTTGCACCATACGCATTATTCACACCATTAATGTCATCTTGTGTAGGTTTAATCAAAGTATCCCTAACTCGATTTTCATTCATAATAGAGTCATTTTTATGCTCTTCAGTAGCGGAAGGATTGTCCTGCAAACAAAGTGCATGCCCTAATTCGTGGACTATTACACTTTGCCTGAAATTCGATGATTTATCCACCAATAATCTTCGGTTTGTTTTAATGTGGAATTTAGTAGCTCTACCAGTTATAATGTATTGCAATGATTCAGCTTGATACATCCCGTACCAACTATCAGTATATGAATCATCATCAATCCAATTATGCCCTGAACCTGGGACTTCTGTTATAACAGTTGGAGTTGGAGTTGCATTCCATGCATTCTTAGAAGCGGTTACCACATCACTATAGGTTGACCTGTTTTCAATGTCAAAGTTCGGGGATACAAATCCGGCAGAAAAATAGATATAGGCAAAACCTATTCCCGGTGTGATTAATGTTACTAGTAACATACAAACAATAATGGATACCAATTTCGATCTTTTTAACATTTGTCGTTAGACCTCCTACTAAATATAATATACAAATAATAACAAAATATGCAAAAACAGTCAATATTGTTAATTACATATTCTGTCTTTACGATATCTGCAAAGGTATACTGCAAAAAAATAAAAACGTCACACTTTTGTCACACCTGCAAGGCCTAAAAAACTGAAAGGACTTTAGATTGGTTTCTAAAGTCCTTCATTTTGGCGGAGAGAGAGGGATTCGAACCCTCGGTGAGTGTTACCCCACACACGATTTCCAGAGTTACGTTTCGTTTATTATTAGTAATTATTTAGCTATATCTTTCATTATTCAGACCCTTTATATAAGCGCTTTACGAGGATTTTAATTATGTATTTCTTTTCAAACACTTGTACTAGAATGGTTAGAAAATTTCAAAAAGTGTTAGAAGATTTGTTAGAATGAAGTATTTAACTAGATTATTTTTAATGAGATTAATAAACTAATAACTGAAATAATTAAACTTATAATAGTAGCAATAACAACTGCAACCGTTAAATAGAACATTTTCTTAGTATATTTTAACATTGCTTTATTTAGGTTATCTTGTTGTTTACCTACATATATATCCCACCACATTGCAGTTCCAGCAGATGTAGTTTTGGCTTTATCATCAAAAATCTTTTTAATTTCTTCATCTGACATTTTCTCTATGTCTTCAAGTGATTCCATAATAATCTCCTTTACAAAGATTGATTCAAATTCTACATTTTATGTACCTTCTCTATCTTTTTTTCTTCGTTCAGCAATTGCAGGTAAAACAAAAACTGTTTCTAAAAATCCATCTAGAAAATCTAAGCTTTCACGTATTTCATTTTTATTAACTACTGTAATACTCTCAGGATGAGCCATATCATTTCCAGTAATTCGGACTTCATGGGCAAATTCTGATAGTTGTTTTGTTATTATACCTTTACTTTGTAAATTGTCTATTTCAGATTTTAAATTATTACCTTTAGCAGAAAGTCTTCTTACGGCATTTTGTAGAGCTGCTCTAGCCATAATTGCAGAAGCTTTATAGCTTTCATCAATAAAACATTTCCACGCTTCAAATCTATCAGTTTCAATATCTTTTGGTATATCGTAATTATGCTTTGGAGTATATTTAGGTAATTGACTACTGAAGAAATAGTTATAACCATTATAATAAAATGTAACTAGACTGATATTTTCACAATTCGGGCATTTGTATAAAACTGAAAAATGAGGCGTACCAGTATTATTACCGTGTTTAAATAAATCTGATAGTTTATTCATATTAACAGGTTTGTTACAATGTCCACAATTTAGATTTATATTTAATGGAATCTTTTCGCTTTGCAAAAACATTTTATTCCTCCTAAAATATATCAAATGTCCTATTTTATTCTATATTATATCCCTTGCTTGCAACACTTCAATAGCTTCATTTACTCTGAAATCATGTAAAGTACTTTTCATAAACTGAATATCGTCATTCATTTCGTCTTCACTTTTGTACCAACTGTAACTACCATCCGTTCTACCTTCATCATTTTCATACGAATATGGTCTTTAGTATTAGAACTTTAGAAATATCTGAAGTAAGTTTTTCTTTATTAGTAACTTCTTTGCCAGTTTCATAAGTTTTAATAAATTCACCTTTGAAAGTATCAAACAATGTATTGTTGACTACTTTATACCTATTTTCTACTACCAGAAATCCTATTGAAATAGTTATTAAAATTGAAGAAATAAGAATACATATTCCTAAAAATTTTGATTTTTTCTCTATCAATATTTCTCCTTAAAATTGTCATTTTATTTACCAGACTCCACTAATTTTTTTAACCTTCTCATAAAATCATCATCTTCCCAACAGAATCGTTGTTCTGAACAAATTCGCAATGATTAATTGTAATTTTTTACATTATTTTATATTATATTGATATTAAAATCAATGTCCTTTTATTGATAATTATTATCAATTATCACATCTATACACATATCCATGTTACTGAACTATTCGATATGCTTGTTTTTTAGTGGTATGAAAGTGCTGATATTACTACAGTGTAGAGATTGCTTAAAAAACTTAACTTAAGGTAAATGCTCTAACTCCCTGGTAAATAGGCATTTTCTCGACATAGTATACGATACTCTATTACCTCATCATGTGACTACGAAAATTTGATATAAATTACATTTAAAGGTATAATTTATAATAAATGCTAAATAGGGAGGACAAAAATGGTTACATGGAAAAAGTGTAGCAATGAACTGCCGGATGATAGTATTTTTTGTAATAAGTGCAGTTTAAAAATGGATACAACTACTGATGGTAATTTAGTAGTAAGTTTTAAGAAGTTTAATAAGAAGTTTATAATATTAGGTCTTATTGGAATTATTCTAGTGGGTGCTGTTATTACAACAGTTATTATTCTAAACAATCCAATTGGAAAGTTTAAAGGAGCAATTAATGATAATAATTACGTTGAAGCATCAAAGATTTATACTGAAAAGATTAAAGGAAATACAGACAAAGAAACAGAGGTTACTAACTTCTTAAAATCTTCCATCGAAACTATTAACAAAGACTTTGGTGAAAACAAAATAGATTATAATGGTGCGATTTCTCGATTAGATGCCATAGATGAAATAAAGCTAGTTTCAACTGAGGTTTCTTTTGCTAAAAGTGAAGTAAATAAACTAAATGATTCAAGAACTGCATATAAGAATGGTAACAAGTTTCTTAAAGTCAAAAATTATAAGTTTGCTTTAAGTGAGTTTAAAAAAGTAAGAAAAGAAGATGAAAATTATGATAAGGCACAAGAGTTATTAAATACTGTTATTATTCAAACCGAAAAAGTTAATAAAGACACAGTACAAGAAGATACAAAAAATGAGGAACTTTATAAAAAAGGCATTAAAGAGTTAGAAACAGGTAATTTTGATTCGGCGTCAAAAACATTTTTACTTATAAAAGGTTATAAAGATGCAGATGCAAAATGGAATATAGCTGCTGCATTAAGTAATTATGATGAATGGGTTCAGGAAGGAAAACCATATGGGAGTATGTATAAAGCAAGTGCAATTATTCAACTAGCTCGAATTTATGGAGTAGATTATGGTATAAGTACTAATAAAGTAAAACAAGCAATAAAAGATTTTGGAAAAGAGTATACAGATAAAATAGAAGACAATAAAATTCAATCAATAATTGATGCTGATAGAGCTAAATATAAGGAGGGGAATCCTCCTATTGGCTGTACGAAGGAAGAAGCTTTATCTTATTATATTTGGTCAAAACCAAGTAATATAAATAAAACTGTAACTAAAAATACTATATATGAGCAATATTGTTATAATGGTAATAGATATTTATATTTTGAAAATAACATATTAACTTCTATTGATTTGTAGTTTTATCTGTTACAAAACCAAATAAGTATGTAAAGAATAGTAATCATTTCGCTAACACATTAATAATATATTTTTGTGCGACATTTATAAAAGCTAAAAACAAATGTCTATAAATCATATGTTTTCACAGACTTGTCGTTCCTGTGTACGCTCGTATTTTTCAGCATTGGTTAAGTCTTCAGCCTCTTTATCAAGCAAGTTGTTCAATGTTTCCTCAACACTATTCATGACCAGATTCTTCAGTTTTTCCTTGATGATTCTATTTAGTAGTAATTAGCGATAATTGGTATTAACTAGGTTTTTAATTAGCATTATGTTGATTTATTTAGTATTTTTTAACATCATTAATATGTGTCGGTTGCCATGTATCACTTTTATCTTGTGACACTGGTGCTGTTATATCCTAATTTATATCGTTAAGTGATATTTAAAGAAGAGTCTGAACTCTTCTTTTTGTTTTGTACATTTTTACTATTTGTAAGAGGAGCAGAATGAATTTTTATTTTCAAATTATTGATATGACCTTACCACCGCAATGAAGTCACTCACAATCATTAATTATGAAATCAAAATAAGGTCACAGCTTCCTTATCTTTAAATAGTGTAACTTTTCCCAGCATTAAATCGGATAGTGAGAGACTGTCTTTATAATATAGAAATTGAATAGTTAAAAAGTTAGCATTTCCTGATACATATTTGCCTTGCCGCTCACGAATATTTCTACTTGGCTTATCAAAAACAGTTAATACATCTTTGGGCTTTTTTCCCCACATTAAAGTTCGGGTAGGAGAGCGCCTTCAGTGCAGCTCTCAAAATTTGTTGATTACCATCTGAATCCATTCCCTTTGTATCACGTGATTTCTCATATGACACATAAAATCAAAAAAGCTACCTCATAAACAGATAGCTTTTTTCAACGGAAATTTAAGCAAGAAAAACATTAGTTGCTTGCAGACCACGTTGACCTTTTTCTATATCAAAGCTCACTCTTTGTCCTTCATCCAAGCTTTTGTAGCCACTTGACTGGATTGAAGAAAAATGAACGAATACATCATCTCCACCATCCACGGTAATAAAACCAAATCCTTTTTCTGCGTTGAACCATTTTACTGTACCATTATTCATGTTGGTACCTCCATCGATTATATTATATTTCGTTGCAAAAACAAAAGCACATACTTTTGTAAATGATTTTGATGTTTAAATCATTTACAAAAATATGCGCAAATAATTATCACTTTTAAATACTTCTTCAGTCTAGCACATATATAACAATGTGTCAAATAATCTAACAATAGAAAATATTCATTTCACTAGAAGAGAAGCTTGATCTTGTTCAAATGAAAAAATGCGGCGGAATATTTAATTGGAACTCATGATTTTCAGAGCTTTACTTGTTCAAATTCTAAATACTATTCAACCTAAGCACGATTGATTATTCAAGCATTAATTATCTAATATCACCAAAAGTGTTATACTAAACAAATAATGTTTTTTTAAAGGAGAACTATTTAATGATTTCAGATAATCTTAACATACCCACTCATAATAATCAGAAGTCTATACGTATACAAGGACATGAATATAAAATATATCCTGGTGGAACTATCATTAATAAGCTAAAAGGTTCTATTCAAATTGTAATTGGAACACTAGGGCATTTATTGGATCATCTTAAAAGGGGAAGCGTTGATTTTAAGAAATTAAAAATGTTGGTATTGGATGAAGCAGGGAGTCTTTAGCGGTAATTGAAAAGGAATTCAAATCAAATTAGAAATACGTAGAATGACCGCAGAAGATTATCTGCAAAAAAAGAAGGCGTAAGCGGAGCCCAAGGTAGTGGAGCAAAGATAGAAGAATACCTAAAAGTGGTTGCCAAAGCTATGGGAATAGAAATTAGGCTAGAAATTACGGTAAAAACCTGAAAGAGAAACCAAGCAAAAGAAAATCTTTGCACAGGTACGAAAACGGGGAGTAAAGAAACCCAAAAAGCTATATATTGCCCAAGTATTAGGTCTATTCGGGTATGTCATGTTAATCAAAGAAATATTACCCTTTTCAAGGGTAATCATAAAAGGAGAAAAAATGTTATTTGATAAATTAAATCTAATTTCGCCAATTCGGAAGGCACTATTGGCGGAAGGATATACTACACCTACCGATATACAGGAACAGACTATTCCGCTCCTGCTTGAAGGAAAAGACCTGGTCGGGTGCGCTCAGACCGGAACCGGAAAGACAGCAGCATTTGCTATTCCCATACTGCAAATGCTTTCTGGAGAACAAAGGGATTCAAAAGAACTTAGAAGGATTAAGGCCTTAATATTAACTCCTACACGCGAGTTGGCAGTCCAGATTGGAGAAAGCTTCACAGTTTACGGACAATATTTAGGTCTTAAAAATAGCGTGATTTTCGGGGGAGTGTCACAGAAACCTCAGACAGATGCTTTAGAAGAAGGAGTAGATATTCTGATTGCAACTCCGGGAAGATTACTTGATTTAATGAATCAGAAATATATAAACCTTCATCATATAAAGTTCTTTGTGCTTGATGAGGCAGACCGCATGCTGGATATGGGGCTTGTATTTGACGTAAAAAGAATCATATCACACTTGCCTGAAAAAAGGCAAACGATGTTATTTTCTGCAACCATGCCGCCGGACGTTTCAAAGCTGATAGACTCTATTTTAACGGATCCTGTAAAAGTGGCAGTTACTCCTATTTCATCGACAGTTGATATTATTGAGCAAGCAGTATATTTTGTAGGGAAAAAAGACAAGAAACTACTGCTTATCCACCTGTTAAAAAACAAATCCATAACTTCTGCACTGGTGTTTTCACGAACAAAGCATGGAGCTGATAAAATCGTAAAAGAACTTGCTAAAGTAAGGATACATGCGGAAGCTATTCACGGGAATAAGTCACAGATAGCACGACAAAGGGCATTAAATAATTTTAAAGACAAAAAGACAAGGGTTTTAGTAGCGACGGATATAGCTGCCAGGGGAATTGATGTGGAAGGATTGTCATATGTAATTAATTATGACTTGCCTAATATACCTGAAACGTATGTTCATCGGATTGGACGTACTGGAAGAGCAGGATTAGGTGGAGTAGCACTTTCTTTTTGTGATGCGGATGAAAAGCCATATCTGAAAGATATTGAAAAACTCATATCCAAGTCAATACCTGTAATTGAAGACCACCCTTATACCTTAACTTTAACGGAACCGGCAGAATATAAGGATAAAGCAAGAAAAACTGTTGATGGAAAACCAGACCCAATTGGTTATTTTAAGAGTAGCAGAAGAAAGTTACCGAAAAATAATTATAAAAAATGAATCCTTTTCGTCAACTCACCTTGTACCATTTTGACCTCGACCCATTATGTTAAAGTTTATACCCCTAAATGTCCACAAACAAGGGCCAATTATTTTGCGGTTTGACCACAACAAGGGTTTCTAAACTTTTTACTGTACATTTTATAGGGTATATTTTAAAAGGGTGCATACAATTTAGCAGAGATCCTATACCTTTTAGCAGTAATCAAACAATTTAGCGTAAATCTAAACCGCTAAATTACTTCAACCACAGGTGAACACGGCGATAACCATAGGTATTGCCACAGCGAAGCTGACATTCTGCAACCATTTCAGCCAATAGCACATCATTTTGCAGTCTGTCCTTTCGCTTTACATAGTCATAATATCCGCTACGGGATACTTCGAAGAATTGACACATTATCGATATTGGGTATTTATCCTTTCGGCAGTAAATTACTTCATATTTAAGCGATGGCTTCACCTCCTTCCAGCGGCGCGAAGAAAATCCCGTAATAGTTCGTTCTCCATTCGCAGACGTTTGATCATATAATCTTTTTCTTCTTCTGACGGCTTGTCGTACTTGCAAGGTCTACCACGTTTCTTAGGAGACAGTCCGTCTTCAATCCTTGCTGTACTTTTATTGTATCGATTAATCCAATTCTTTATTTGCACTTTATTTAGATTTAGCTCATCTGCTATTTCTTGTCGCGTTTTACCTGCTTTCCGCAGTTCTAATATGCGCCACTCCATCTCTTGAATATTTGTCCATTGTCTTTTAATATGAAAACCCCCAATCGTAGTTTTTATTTTCCTACAATTGGGGACCTTTTTGCAATGTCCGTTTTTTATGGTTCAGTACAAGTTATTGGTGCTATAGTAGGGGCTTTAAAATTAATCGAAAGGTGAGGACGAAAAAATGGGAAGCGTAAAGTTTAACCAGACGGATCAGTTTGGACAAATGATGGCAAGTGTTGGGCTGCTGCTTTCGGTAAATCTAATCATTGTTATTGTATTGCCATGGATATAACAGATAGTTGGTTTCAGGCTCTTACTAATGCCGAATTAAGGAAGTACGGGCTTGTTAAACCAATGAGCTATGAGCCATTGCATGTGCAGCTGCTGGAACACAACGGAATAAGCCAGGAACAAAAGGAAGCAATCAGGGACGGTGTACTTAAGGGGGTAAATGAGGAAATGGAAGTAAAAGAATTTAAATCAATGGCCGGGTTGACCGCAGACGGAGTGGTAGGCCCTAAAACGAAAGACAAGGCCACAGAGCTTTTAAGTGTATGTCAGAATATCCTCGGGAATGATTTTGGCACTGCAGAAGAGGTTATCAAGGCAACATTGGACATCTGAAAATGACGATACTCTATAAGTAATTAGTTTTAACGTATATAAATCATATGATATTAAAGACATAAATACCAGGATCGGAGTTGGAGGGATACTCTGCATTGCCATTTTTGTGATATTTTTGATTTCCGATCCCTTTAAAGGTCTGGTATATTCACAAATGTTTCTGAGTATACAGCTTCCAATTACAGTGTTTCTGCAGATTTATATCACGTCCTCAAGAAATGTAATGGGTGAATATAAGAATTCCCTGATAGATAATTCTGTTTTGTGGGAAATTGAAATTATTGTATCGGTTCTTAATGTGATGCTTCTTATTAGCTATATTTAGTGCTACCGCGAAACTAAAAAAAATGATCATAAACCTGCAAGTCGATTTTCTTTAAGGTTCATTTCAAACTTTTCAATGTAGTACTATATAGAAAAGCCATGAGTTCAGAGGCAGTTTTCACTGCTCCTCTTCTCATGATTTTGTTATACTTTATTTAAAGTTGTTTCAGGAAAAGAGCGCCAGTTCCCAGATCTTTATTCATTTTCCTCTCTGATGATGCAGCCTTCCGTGAATTCGGGGGAGCAGCATCCTTCATTTGGTATTGTTAATAATTCTTCATCCTTTTTTAGCTCTCTATTTGGATTTAATTCTTTATTCATTATCAGCACCTCCAATTATATTGATTTCATTTTGTATAGATTATATATACCCATAAAAATTAACCTAAATCAGAATCTATATGGAACACGATAAAGATTTTACATTGCGCGTATATTTCAATGATTTACTATGCTAATAATTGGTTTCCCTGTTGTAATCAATTGCGTTTAGACTGATAAACAAACTTCTACAATCCAAATCTGGTTTATTCATACCTTAAAACATTACTATGAATTAAGTCAATGTAAAGTTTACAATATGCAAGACAGATTTTATTTATGTCTTTTTCCTGGGTTAAAACATTGTTTACATAACACTTTTATTCCGTCCGCTGTTTTTGGCTTTATATAGCTTATTGTCTGCTTTTTCAAGAAGGTCACTGATACTTTCACCAGTATACTCTTCGATTCCAATACTGACAGTAAATCGAATGTCTTGAGAAAAAGTGGTTGAATAGACAATTTGCCTTATTTTTTCGGCAACCTCAAATCCTTCATTTAAAGAGATTTCTGCCAACATTATTAAAAACTCTTCTCCCCCATACCGTCCGACAAGATCAGTTTGCCTGATATTCTCCTTTAGAATCAGTGACAGTTCCTTTAATATTTTATCTCCGGTTAAATGACCAAAGGTGTCGTTTATGTTTTTAAAGTGATCAATATCCAGGATCATAACGGTAAAAGAACATTTATGGCGGCTGCACCTATGGGATTCTTCCGCTAAGCGTTCGTATATATACCTGTGGTTGTAAAGACCTGTTAGTCCGTCTATTGTTGATTGATTTTTTAATATGGAATTCTGTTCAGACAGCTTCTGTTCTTTTTCTTTCATTTCCCTGAAGATTATCTCATAGGGCTCACGAACTCCTTTTAGGATTATCGCTTTATATATCAAATAGAAAGAGAATATTTTAAAGTAATGTCCGATTAAGTTAGAAAAACCATAATTATCTATATAAACTGTAAAAGCAATTTCTGAAATAATTGTACAAATCATTGATAGACTTAAAAATTTATAAACAATACTGTCAAAGGCATTCTTATTTTTGGTAAGCACAAAAATACCTGCAAGAAGAATAAGGCAAATAAGATATTCACTGTACTTTTTAAAAGGTGTAAGTCCAACACCGTCCACAAAACATATGGGGAATACCTTCCACACAAAAATTGTCAGCATAAAAAAAGTGGTGACAACAGTAAAGATACTGAAAATGACATACGCATTTAGCCGCATTTTTGACTTAACAAATAAAAAGGCAATCAGCAGTGTGAGGCTTTCCATAAAACGGGCAGCAATCCATAATTGATTTGCATAATAGTCATAATCCGTAAAAATAGGCATGCCTTTATAGGATATGGTATGGAAGATATCAATAAATCCTATGAATAAATAGGCTATGCCTACTAAAATCAAATAATTGCTTCTAATATAGCGGATTGAACTCCACGTGATTAAAAATACGGTAAAAACAATGCAAACACTGAAAATCTCCGCAAGGGTGTGAAACAGAAGATAATTCTGCAAACTGCTGATGTACAATAAAGTGAGCACAATTGCTATAAATGTGAAGTTGATGGTTTTAGCAAGAACATGATTCATTAGTATCCTCCAATTTTTTATGTGATTAACCTTTGTATAGCGATATTATAAGATGAATTGCATGAAAAATGAATAATTATTTAATAGCATAATAGTGTTATTATATATACCAACGATAAGTAATAGTTAAACTTTCAAATTCATGCTTTTTACAAATAGGAAGCGTTCTCTGCCAATTCCGGCGACGGGTACAGTACAGTATTTTTGTGGTATCAATAGTTTTCATGCTGATTCCTGAAAAAGTGTAAGAGTTCTGCAGGAGGCTTCAATTGGTCAGAAAGCGTAAGGTTGAGGGTGTTGGAAACTCAACTTCTAAAAGAAGATATTGAAATACATGAGATACTCTGCAGTGTTTGCCAGAACAACTCATGATTATAAACTATTTATCTGTATGGTGAAATTCGTAAGAATTACAGCCTTTTTGCTTACATGAAGCAGAAATCTATACTCATAAATTGCTCCGTAATCTGCTTGTGCATCGTACCAAATTGTAAATAGCTTCTTTGCCATCTAAAACTGATAAATGGAATTATTTTTATTGTAGAGCAGATATAAACATACTACAGATCATCTCCGTGATCAAATGGTGGTTGAGAATCGCCGACATATAAAGTGCTGAAATAAATTGGCACTTTATCTCCACTTAAATATATTTTTTTATTATCTACCACAGCACATTTCTTTTACCTTTACTCATTTGTTCTTTTTTTCTTCTTGCCATAAAAACCAGCCTCCTATGATTAATAATTTTATCATAGAAAGCTGGTTTTCTAATTTACAGACTTTATTTCACAGGCTTAGAGTATTAACTCTTTATGTTATGGTGCGGTTACACTAACTGTACATTTTGCAAGCTTTGTCCTGTCCTGCTTTGATGTCGCTGTTATTGTTACTGTTCCTGCTGCTACGGCATGAACTTTTCCGCTTGCATCTACTGTTGCTATACTTGGATTGCTGCTTGTCCATACTATGTCTTTTACTGTTGCATCTATTGGGGCTACTGTTGGAGTAAGGGTTACATCTGCATCTCCGATTTTTAGCATAACGCTTGTCTTATCAAGCGTTATTCCTGTTACCGCATGAACTACTGTTACTGCACAGGTTGCTGTGTAGCCTCCATCTGTTGATGTTACTGTTATTGCTGCTGTTCCGTCTGCAACAGGTTTTAATACTCCTGTTGAACTTACTGTTACTATACTTGTATCACTGCTTGACCATGTTACTGTTTTTATTGTAGCATTTGTCGGTGTCAATACAGGTGTCAAGGTAGTTGTTGTTCCGTATTTCAATGTTAGGTTTGTAGTTTTCAGGGTTATTCCTTTTAGTACTACAGGCACTGTTACTGTACATTTTGCAAGCTTTGTACTGTCCTGCTTTGATGCCGCTGTTATTGTTACTGTTCCTGCTGCTACGGCATGAACTTTTCCGCTTGCATCTACTGTTGCTATACTTGGATTGCTGCTTGTCCATACTATGTCTTTTATTGTTGCATCTATTGGCGCTACTGTTGGAGTAAGTGTTACATCTGCATCTCCGATTTTTAGCATAAAGCTTGTCTTATCAAGCGTTATTCCTGTTACTGCATGAATTACTGTTACTACACAAGTTGCTGTGTAGCCTCCATCTGTTGATGTTACTGTTATTGTTGCTGTTCCGTCTGCAATAGGTTTTAATACCCCTGTTGAACTTACTGTTACTATACTTGTATCACTGCTTGACCATGTTACTGTTTTTATTGTAGCATTTGTCGGTGTCAATACAGGTGTCAAGGTAGTTGTTGTTCCGTATTTCAAGGTCAGGCTTGTAGTTTTCAGGGTTATTCCTTTTAGTACTACAGGCACTGTTACTGTACATTTTGCAACTTTTGTACTGTCCTGCTTTGATGCCGCTGTTATTGTTACTGTTCCTGCTGCTACAGCATGAACTTTTCCGCTTGCATCTACTGTTGCTATACTTGGATTACTACTTGTCCATACTATGTCTTTTATTGTTGCATTTGTTGGCGCTACTGTAGGATTAAGGGTTACGTCTGCATCTCCGATTTTAAGCATAAAGCTTGTCTTATCAAGCGTTACCCCTGTTACTGCATGAATTACTGTTACTGCACAGGTTGCGGTGTAGCCTCCATCTGTTGATGTTACTGTTATTGTTGCTGTTCCGTCTGCAACAGGTTTTAATACTCCGTCTGAGCTTACTGTTACTATACTTGTATCACTACTTGACCATGTTACTGTTTTTATTGTAGCATTTGTCGGTGTCAATACAGGTGTCAATGTAGCTGTTGTTCCGTATTTTAAGGTCAAACTGGTACTGTTCAGTGATATTCCTTTTACTACTACAGGCACTGTTACTATACATCTTGCAAGTTTTGTACTGTCCTGCTTTGATGTCGCTGTTATTGTTACTGTTCCTACTGCTACAGCGTGAACTTTTCCGCTTGCGTCTACTGTTGATATACTTGAGTCGCTGCTTGTCCATACGATATCTTTTATTGTTGCATCTGTCGGTGCTACTGTCGGAGTAAGGGTTACATCTGGATCTCCTATTTTAAGCATCAAAGTATTTTTATCTAATGTCACTGAGGTTACCGGAGTTGTTACATTAACAGTAGCAGTCGCAGTCATATTTCCATCAACGGTGGTTGCAGTAATTGTCGCAGTTCCACCCCCGGTAGCCTTAACTACACCAGCTGTTACTGTTGCTATAGCTGGATCACTTGTTGTCCAGATTACGTTTTTATTACTTGCATTAGCAGGAGCAATTGTTGGAACCAATGTTACTGCAGCCCCACCTAAAGTCAAGGATACGTTGCTTTGATTCAATTTTATTCCTGTGACATTAATTGGTATTGTAAATTTAAAGCTCAGATTAATTATGACATCTGTGGGCTCGGCTGTTACCGTATAATCTGAATACGAACATCTATAAGATGTAATGTTCCACATATTGCCAATAGCTGTCTTTAAATCGGCAGCAAGTGTACTTTTACTAGTATATCTCATTGTAATTTCTGACTGCTGGCTTTGAATGGCTTGCTGCATTCTTTTACTTAATTCCGAACTGTTACTCGCTGTATTTTCTGCTAAAAGGTATTGAAATCCAAGCTTATTATATAAATCCCGATAAAAAGCTTCGTTTGCTATATCTTCTGAAATCTTTGCATCCAATATGCTACTAAATTGTGTGCTTGCAGCAGGGTATATATTTACCCAGCTATGGGTTGTTTTAATCTGATTATCAGTAAGGTTAAAATAATTATATGTTACTCTCCCGGCCACATCAGGAATAGGATCGTCCCATGTAATATCAAGGTGGTACCAAGCTCCATCTATAAGTACTAAATTCCATACATGTGCATTATTACCACCAGCACCCCCTACAATTTTTGTTTTTATTCCTACCTGATTCAGCATCTTATATCCAAGAAGTGCATAGCCTTGACAAACTGTTTTATAAGGTGATACCAACCCTGCATAATCAGAATGCTCAACCAAAGTAGTATCATACTCTACTCTAGTTAAAATCCAATCATGGATTGCCTTTTCTTTTTGGTAATCATTCATATCCGGAGTAATTATCTGAGAAAGAACATCTTTGATAGTTGTGTTAACAAAATCGGCTTGATCAGCTGTTATCAAATAAGAAAAAGTAAACTTGATGGTGGCGACTCTACCGCTTTGAGTATAAGTATATGCAAAAGATTTTGTAGTATAGCGCATATAATCATCAGCATAAATGTTAGTTTTAATGCTATTTATATCTGCTTGAATTGTAGATAAGTTCCCACTATAGTCTACAGTGTATGTAGTAAGCCTCGAATTCATTGCGGTACTAACTTTGTCCTGAAGTGTTTGTACCGTATCAGCAGTATCGTTTGCCGCGTATACTGTCTGAATAAATATTGCAGACATGCAAAAAGTGAAGACGATAATACATAATAGAACTACACTCTTTAATTTTTTCATCAATCGATACCCCCCTTTTTAAAATTAGTAATATTTGGCACCTATACATATTTATCGTAATAATTTATGAATGTATAAACATCTTATTTTAGGGCTTGCTTGATTTATAAAATTATTCGAGTATTCTCTCAAGAGAATTGATACATTTGGATGGATTGGCGAGAACGAATCCTCAAAGTTTTGGTTAGGAGTACCAGTCAAATGATAAACCGACTTGAAGACCTGAAGAATAAATGGGGTAAGGATTATCCATATGCTTTTAAAAGCTGGGAGGTCAATTGGGATGTGTCATCATTGAGTCCGAAAGGCTTCATACAGAAAATTATTTACATTCCCATATTTACAGGATATAGTTCCTATTTATTTTTTCATTTCATTTACACTTAAGTATGTTCACTCCCATGAAATCACAATTTTTATTTTGCTTTTGTGAAACCGAATCTTTTACGAAAATTTGCAGGAGTCATATTAACATGTTTATTTAAAAGCTTATGGAAGTATGTTATGTTTTTTATGCCACACATAATACTTATATCAGATATTTTCATATTCGTTGAAGTCAATAATCTTTTTGCGGTATTCATCCTGCTTTGAATAATATAGTCAAATGGTGATAATCCGGTTATACTTGTGAATATCTTATAACAGAAATTTTTACTAACTCCAGACCTTTCGGCAAGATCTAACAAGGTTAAATCCTTATGTAGGTTGTTATCTATATACTTTTGAGAAGACTTTATTCTTTCATAATGTTAAAAAGCACTTTCTTGTTCTACGCAGCCATGCTTCTTAAAATTATATAATGTATGAGACGATTTAGTATTAATATAATGATAACCATATAGGTACTTCTGTGGTATAAGAATTTTTAATAATTGAGTAATATATTACAATTGAGTGCTATGTTAGAATTGCATTCAAAGATGTCAGTTTATATAATTAAAGTAAAATTAATACAGGGGGGTATTTTTAATGAAAAAGGTTTTAGCACTGGTTATAACGTTCAGCATTATTATGAGCTTATTTCCTATGGCTGTCTATAGCGCAACCAGTTCTCAGGATATGGTAAAAAAGATGGGTATAGGGATAAACCTTGGAAATACGTTTGACGCACCAACGGAAGGTTCTTGGTCAAAGGCAGCTCAGGAGTACTATTTTGATGATTTTAAACAGGCTGGTTTTAAGCATGTTAGAATTCCAATCCGTTGGGATCAGCATACACAAGCAAACAGTCCATATACTGTTGACAGCAACTTCTTAAACAGAATTGAAACTGTAATAGACTGGTCACTTTCCCGTGGATTTGTGACGGTAATTAATTCACATCATGATACTTGGCTTATGGATAACTATAGTCAGAATATCGGGCGGTTTGAAAAAATATGGGAACAAATTGCAGAACGCTTTAAAGGCAAGTCAGAGAATCTGGTTTTTGAAATATTAAATGAGCCACATGGTAATATAACAGATAGCCAGATAAACGATATGAACAAAAGGATTTTAAATATAATTAGAAAGACTAATCCTACTAGAAATGTAATTATTGGGGCAGGTTACTGGAATAGCTATAATTCATTAAGTCAGTTGGAAATTCCAAACGACCCAAATCTTATTGCAACTTTTCACTACTATGACCCATACACTTTCACTCACCAGTGGCAGGGTACATGGGGAACCAAAAATGATATGGACGCTATAAATATGGTTTTTAACCAGGTTAAAAACTGGTCAGATAAAAATAACATACCTGTTTATCTTGGAGAATATGGTGTAATGGCAAATTCTGATAGAACATCTGCTGTAAAATGGTTTGATTTTGTAAGCGATCAGGCTACATCACATGGATTTGCTTCTGGAGCCTGGGATAATGGAGTATTTGGCTCTGTTGACAATGATATGGCATTTTATAATAGAGATACCAGAAAGTTTGACCAGCAAATCTTAAATGCAATATTAACTACTGGGACAACCTATACTTGGACTCCTCCAACTGAAACAGATCCAGATCCTCCTCATACACCTGCAACACCAGCGTACGGGGAACAGCTTCTTGAAAATTTCGAAGGTGCTATGCAGTGGGCGGCATATTCCGGTGTTGATGCTACTGCATCATGTAAGATTTCTAGCGGCAAATCAAATAATGGTTTGGAAATAACATATGCAGGTTCATCGAATGGATACTGGGGTGTTGTAGACAATGTACATAGAAATCAAGATTGGGAGAAATGGCAAAAAATATCCTTTGATATAAAATCCTCAAACACAAATGAAGTTAGACTACTTATAGCTGAACAAAGTAAGATTGAAGGAGAAGATGGTGAACACTGGATATATGTCATAAAACCTAGTACCTCTTGGACTACGATTGAGATTCCATTTTCATCTTTTACAAAAAGAATGGATTATCAGCCACCTGCACAAGATGGCAGTGAAACTTTTGACTTATACAAAGTAGGTTCCTTACATTTTATGTATAATAACGGTAATTCAGGTACTTTAAATATTGACAATGTTAAGTTGATTGGCTTACCAGAAGAACAAATTGGAGATGTTAATGAAGATAGCAATATTGATGCAATAGATTTTGCATTGTTAAAAAGATACTTGCTAGACTCATCTATTAGCATAAATAAAGCGAAGGCAGACATTAATTCGGATGGAGATATCAATGCAATTGACTTTGCAAAGTTGAAAATGATTTTACTTGGAAAATAATTTCAGAAGCATATTTTAAAATTTGATTATGTAAGATACTCAAGGACACTAAAAAAGTCCCTTAGGGACTACATTTGAAAAAGTCGTAGGTACAACAAATAACCTACGACTTTTTCTTGTTGTGCGCCGGGTGTCCAGCGAAGCTGGACCACGCCAGTTGGTGTAAGCCCGATACGGGAGTTGATATTATGAAATCAAATTTTCAAACAATGATTGTAATGAAATTTATGAGTATTTATAGTTGTATAGAATTACGTTGTTTTTTACTTTAAGCAATACCTGTAGCGTGGTATTGTGGGTTTGACTTTATCTATGTTGAGAAGATTCTTGAGTCAAGTTGTATTTTAATGGATAGATTGTTGAAAAATGTAAATTTATATGATAAGCTATGCTGGTATACAAAGTATGGAACGGACCGCAAGGAGAGGGTAATTCAGGAACCAAGCATAAGCTTAAATATTAAAATTATAGAATGGAGAATGATAATGGAATTAACTCCAGAAATGATTAAACTTAGTACAGAACTTGCGAGTATAGCTGGTAAGAAAAGTGTTGAAGTAATCTTTGATAAAATACGTGCAATAAAACAAAAAGGAAATAAAGATGAAGCAATTAGAAACCTTGAAGAAATTATCAATGAATTATTATCAGATAAAAATCAATTAATTCAAATCTCTCAAGCTTATCAAGAGCAAATAATAACGCAAAAAATGACCGATAATGAAATCGATTATATTACAGGACGTGTAATACCTTTGATAGAAAACTTACTAAGCCAGAATGAAGGAAAAGATGCAGAAAAAATACAAAACGGTCTTGAATTTATTAAGCCTATTCTATCAAAAGAAACTTTTAACATTATGCAAATATTGGGTTTTAATTTTAAACATGCAATAGGTGAACCTTTAACAGAGCTTATTGCTGCTTTAATTAGTTCAAAAATACCTGATTCAACAGGAAAGGAATTAGAACTTCAAGTGCTAATTCAGCAACGTGAAATAGAGTACTTGAAGGTATGCCAAGATAATGAAGCTTATGAAAGGCTACTAAAAGTATTTAACAAATAAGCTTAATCTGACTATATATACATATTATCGTAAAAAGTGGAATGTACCAAAAAATAAATTGTTTTTGTACTAAATAACTTTATATCCGCAAAATTGGCAGGAAAAATTATAATGATAATTTAAATGATTACATTGAGGGCATATCCAATTATCGGCATCTAAATCATTTTTATTTTTATCTTTGACTAATCGATAAAGATGCAAGTCAATTGCAATATTGATTATTGCTGAATAAACAAATAAACCTATTATAATTAATCCAATAATTCCATAAATAACTACACCCGCAGCACCCCCTGGATATTTAAAAAATATGATAACTAGTAAGATAAACAAAATGGTAAGTAAAATATTAGGTGAATATGAAAGAACCCTGCTTTTAATTACTCGTCTCGAAATCAATATAATTAAGCTTATTATTAAAATTGAACCAATTATTACATACTTAAGCCACACCAATTGTCTACCTCAACTTTGCTTAAAATAAAAATATAGTACTTACTTAAGTTTACCACCAAATATGAATAGAAAAAAGGTTAGAGTTGGAATGGTTCATCATATTTTTTAATATCTTCTAATTCGTAGCCTTTTCTAGATTCTTATCCTTAACAAACGGAATAGCCCCGAAGAACACGATTGTATGCTGAAAAATTATAATTTCGTCTCGAAAGTTGAAAAAATTTAAAGAAATCATAATTTGTATAAAAGTATTAAAGAAAGAACTAATAAATAGACTTCTTTTAAGTGGAAATAAGTAGTAAAATAATGAATAAGTTGGAATTTTTAGCCTAAATAGATTGAATAAATATTATTGGAGGAAACTTAATGACCAATTCTAAATCTCTTAAACAATTATTATGTGTAATAATAATTGTCAGTATATTTAATATATTAAATTTTAACTCGTATGCCAATATAAATTCAACTAACAGGGCTGCAGAAAATGATAAAGGAAGTAAAGCGGATAATAAAACAGGCGAGAAAGCGAAGAGTAAATATTTGTTTAGAGATGTTTCAGATAAAAAATTTAATTTTGTAAAACTTAAAGAGGAAGGAAATATTTTTTGTCAGGATTATGAGGTTGTAATTTCAGATATACCTGCGACTGTTGTTAATGGTAAATTATCAATTGAGTACGAATATTATAAGAAAAATATCTTACCTAAGATATACAAGTAATACACACTAGCCTACTAATATATTTAATAAGAAGGGTTTCTCGTATGTCTATACCCACTTTATCCATTGTTATCTTTGACCGGTACGGTTTGTTCACCTACACCATCAAAGTGCACGATTGTATAGGCGGTTTACCAAGTATGATACTAAAACGGAACTCTATAAAATAAAACCTGATTTACGTCAATATGTTTTTAACTATCCTGACGGAAGAAAACCAATTTAGATATGGGGGACTATCTGTGGAATTAGATAATATTAAAAAACACTGTGAAAGACTTGTTAAACAAATTGATATACATATCGGAAAAGGGAAAGGCAAAGAAATTCTATCGGATTTGTATGAAGTTACTGGAAATGAAACTCCTCAAGAATGTGCTCAGTGGGCAAATAATGTTATAAAGAGATTGGAAGGCAGTATCGACCCAGAAAAGTTGATACAGATTCGTCAAGAATGTGCCTGTGTTAAAACTAATAAATATTCTGCTTACAATAAAAGATACTTTAAGGAATTACGTGATAATAATATGGATGAAACGAATTATTTAAAAGCTGTAGCAGAATTTTTGAGTGGCAGACCCCGTATTGGAAAAAGAGTAGAGTTTGTAGAGGGGAAAATCATCACTTATATGGGAGCAGGAAACTCGTGTGGTTGTTTTGCAGTTAAAAACGGTTGGGACAAACCATCATCAATTACTTGGTGTAGATGCTGTCAGGGGACGTTATACAGTATTTATCAATTTGTATTTCCCGATAAAATATGTCATATGGACATAATTGAAACCCATGCCACAGGTGGCAACGATTGTGTATTCTCTACTTGGTATACTGATAAATAATTAAATTAAGTCCTTCTATTAAATTTATTTTAATGGTAAAATAAACCAACTTATTATTTTATTACCTAATTCAGGAGGGTTCCATGGACAAAAAATCTTATTTTAAAGGATTAGTTTCAGGTGTTTTAATTGTTTTATTAACTACGAACATAGTTTTTGCAGCATCTAGTAAGAGTATTAAAGTTACATTTGATAATATTAGAATGATCTTTGACGGGGTCGAAAAAAAGCCTGCTTCGGACTCTAAACCAATTACATACAATGGGAAGATTTATGTTCCGTTGGATTTTACGGCGAAATCAATGGGGAAAAATTATACATGGGATTCTAAAAATAAAACGGCATACATTGGATTAAATAAAAACGAACTCTCAAATAACATAGTAGTAGCCAAAACATCAGATGGAAGTGCACAATTAACATTCCCTAAAGGATGGAAGGACACTGTTGCATCGAATCCTTCATCCATTTTACTCTACTCTAATATATATGGTTGTGTTGCAGTTATTCGTGATAGTAAGAATGGTTTTTCAAGTGATTTAACATTAGATGATTACACATCAATGGTTACAAATCATGTTACCCCAAAAATGGAAAACCCTGTTGTAACGGGTCCAATAACAACAAGTATTAATAATTATTCTGCCCAACAATTTGAAATTCAAGGTGAACTTCAAAAGGTAAAGTTTAAATATTTGTATACAATAATTGAATCAAGTGGCAGCTACTATCAAATAATCGCTTATACTACCCTGGATTTATATGATAAACAAAAAAGTATCTTTGTTAAAATAGCCAATACATTTAAAGAAATAAAGAAATAAATTATTTTGAATTTATGAAAGTAGAAAAAAGCTTACTTTGAAGGCAGGTTCTTTAGACCACATTAGAATAATATCACGAACAAAAGGATTACTCAAAAAATGGGTAGTCCTTTTATATTTTATGACAGCGCCATTACTAGGTCGGCTAACCCCATAATGCTCTGCTAACCAGTGCATTTAGTATTAAGTAATACTGTAGCTATAAATTCGTTTTCAGAGTAATTTGTTGAGAAGGCTCCTTCATATTTTAATGCTATTTCTTTTACAATACTTAATCCCAGACCATGTTTGCTAAAATCAGGCTTTGATGTAACTATTTTACCATCTATAACCTTTATCTCGTTACTTTTTGAATTTGAAATTTTAATTATTAAATATTCTTGTTTCAATCCCGCTTTTACATCTATGTATTTCTTTAATGAAGAATCAATAATGTTGTTGCAAGCTTCAATCGCATTATCTATAAGGTTTGAAAAAATGCTACACAGATCAATTGATTTGACCACCGTATTTTCGTTGATATATACTTCTATATTCATATCAATTCCAAAATCTGATGCAATTACGCTCTTTTTGCACATAACTGCGTTTACTACTGGATGACCGCAATAATTTAAATTATCATATGCATGTATATCGCTAGATAGTGTCTTGAGCATCTCCAAAGCTTGCGCATTTTCAGAGTTTGATAAAAGTATTTGTATTACAGAGAGTTGGCTCTTTATATCATGATGAAAACTTTTATTGTGCTTATCAAGAATATCTATTTCTTTAATATGCTCTAGTTTAAGTAGTTGATTTTGCTCTAACTGCTTAAGCCTGTTCTCTAAATTTGTTTTGTGAATCAGCTTTTTATTTATTCTAAAAACAAATATGTATCCAACAATGGAAATAGCCATCCCGCTCAAAGTAAAAACAAGCATTTGCTCTTTTTTTTCGATATAAGCTGAAAAATTTCCATATAATAAAAATATTTGACTTATTGGAATTGTAATTAGTACAAATATATCTTTGGATGCTTTACCTTTTACAACAACTAATTTCCAAAAAACAATTGCTAATATACATAGACTAAGATATAGAACGTTATATATTGCAGATCCAATTACTCTAGGTACACCTAGAGTAGTTACATTTTCATAACTACCATATATACCGGTTATTATGAGACTTGCTAAAAAATCTGCCATTTGCGTTACTAGTATATAAATAGTATATGCAAACATCTTGTAGATTAGCTTGTCATTAATAATAAAAACAAAAAGTAATATTTCCACAAAGTATGAACTTAAAAACCTGATTTCACTTGTCATACCAAAAAATGCATATAGTATGTAATATAGAGTATAAAGAAAACTAAAAATACATATGTTAAAAACTAATTTAAATTTGAATGATAATATCAAATTTAGACAAATACATGCTATAACAGCTTGTAGTATTAGACTAAAGATATCTACTATATAATATATTAGCACTATTCCCTCACATTCTTTTTATTTATAAACACTCTCCTAGATAATGTAAGAATTTAATTTTAGCTGATTCATGGCATCTTTTTGAAATAGGTATGTTTTTACCACTATATAAAATAATGTTTTGTTTGTCAAAACTCTGTATTCTGTCCATGTTTACTATATAACTTTTATGGCATCGAAGAAAAGAAGGACCTAGCAGACTTTCATATTCATCAAGCTTAGCATAAACTTTAATTTCTTTGCCATACTCAAAAAAAGTAAGAACACGTCCGGTACTCATCGCATAATCTACTAACTTTAAACGTAAATTAAAAACTTGATCTTTTGTGTTTATGGTCAGAATATTGTGGTTAATTTGATCTAGTGCATCAATAGCTACAGTGATAGATTCATAAAGTTTTTCAGGATCTATAGGTTTTACCAAAAAACCTGAAGGTTTTGCTGAAAAAATATCTCTAGCATATGCAATGTGGCTAGTAACAAATATTATTATAAGTTTAGGAAAAGAGCTTAGTATTTCTTTAGCAATGATAATACCATTCGAATTATTCAATTTAATATCCATGAAAATTAAGTCAATGCTGTTAGGGAAGAAACATAAATGATTTTTAAGTTTTTCACCATTAACAAAGCTTATCAGACTATATGATAATCCATTATTTGATAGTACAGTGTTAAGCAATTCTTTTAAAGTTTTTAAATGAGAGTCATTATCATCACAAATAGCAATCTTCAACATATATTCAAATATCCTTATTAATTGGAAGTATATGTATTACCAACGATGTTTTAATTATACTTTATACAATTATTACATTTCAAGGTATAAATTTGCAAAAAAATGAAAAGTGTAATTAATTCAAATCATAATATATGGTAGAACTGGTTGCTAAAGAAATAATGGATGGATTCATTATACAGATAACTTATTTAAAAGGGGGAATGTTCATGAAAAGGATTAAAAGTACTATTTTAGTCGCAATAATTATGTTAAACATAATTGCTTTTGACAATTATACTGCGAGTGGTGCAACAGTTCTAGATCAGCCCACTATTACCTCGCCATCGGATGGGGACTTTCTAGAATTAGGAAGGATAACGGTAAGGTGGGATTCAGTTTCCGGAGCAGACTATTACAAAATAGCAGTACTTGATATGACTACAGAATCTAAAATTATTGACAATGAAATCGTTAATGGAACGAGGTATAAAATATCAAGTAGCAACTTAAAAGAGGGTCACAAATATAAAGTTGCATTAGGGGCATATGGTAATGATGGTAGTGCGTCTTATTGGTGTTATTCATACTTTTCAATTAAAGAGTCTGAAATTACACAATTAGATACACCCGTTATTTCATCACCATCAGATGGTGCTTCGTTGGATTTGGGAAAGGTCACAGTCAGTTGGAATTCAGTACATGGAGCGGATTATTATAAAATAGCTGTATTGGATACAACAACAGGAACAAAATTTATAGATAATGAAAAAGTAACTAGTACAAGTTACAAGATATTAAGTAGTTATTTAGAAGAAGGTCATAGTTACAAAATAGCACTAGGAGCATATAGAAATGATGGCAGCGAATCCTATTGGGCAAGTTCTTTTTTCTCTATTAACTTACCAACAACAACTGGCTCAATAAATATAACATCACTATCAAGTGGAATGTTATTTAATGTAGGATCACAGATATCTCTGAGAGGATCAGTAACAGGGAAGGGATATAGCTATACAAAATTCTTCGTAAAAGTAAATCCGAACAGCTCAGACTACATATATGGAAACAATGAACTATCAGGAAGTAGTCCATTAGATACATGGGATACTACAGGATTGCAGGCAGGAACATATTACATATATGCAGTGTTATATGGAAATAATGGAGTAGAGCTAGATAAGCAAAATGTAAGTGTAACATTAAAGTCAGTTCAGGCAACTGGTTCTATAAATATTACTTCACCAACAAGAGGAACGTCATACACAGTAGGAACGAAAATACCATTGAGAGGTTCGGTAACTGGAACAGGGTATAGTTATTCAAAGTTCTTTGTAAAGACAGACCCGAACAGCTCAGACTACATATATGGAAACAATGAACTATCAGAAAGTAGTCCATTAGATACCTGGGATACTACAGGATTGCAGGCAGGAACATATTACATATATTGTGTAGTATACGGAAACAGTGGGGAAGAACTAGATAAGAAAAATGTAAGTATAACTCTTAAAGATGTACCAATACCAACAATGAGTTCATTTAATTTAAATAAAACTATAATTACAATTGGAGATACTATTTCATTTACGGGAACGATATATAGTAATGGCGGTACAGTTGAAAAAGTGACTATAAACATTCAAGGACCTAATAATAGGTCTGCAACAAGCGAATATATCTCAGATTATCCTAACGCAGCTTCTTTTAATATGAATACCATTACTTCAATTAAGACAGGAGATATATGGATGAAAGAGCCTGGGGAGTATTGGATTGAAGTTTGGGCAAAGAATAAAGGTGGAAGTAGTGCTAAAGTTGCAGAAAAAGAAGTTACGTTAGAAGCAAATATAACTTTGCCAAACATAATAACACAAAGTGCAAGTAATATTGGGGCTACTAATGCTGAATTGAATGGGTTGTTGGAGAAAGATGGAGGAATAACAGTTACAGATTGCGGATTTTATTGGGGAACTAGTTCTGGATACCTTATTAATAAGATCTCTGTTAGTACAAAATCTAAAGGAAGTATAGTCAGTAAATTGCAAGGGCTTACTGCGAATAAAACGTATTATTTTAAAGCATATGCAGTAAATAGCAAAGGTGAGGCAACAGGCGTAATACAGAGTTTTACGACTCTAGTTAGTTCTGATCCGACAATTACAATGGAAGTTAATAATAATAAAGATAATATATACTCTAAAGGTGATACTATAACAATAAAAGGTAATGGCAAAAACTGTGATCACGTTGCTCTTGAAGTTAATGGAAATGTTGTTGATGGGAGTATACAAAAGGGTAATACATATAAATTTGTATATAAGTTTACAAAAACTGGCAAGCATGTTTTTAAGCTTAAGGCAAGAAATGGTATTGAAAATGATAAAAATTCTATTGTTACATACTCTAATGAAAAAGAGCTTACGGTAACTTTAAAAATTAAAGGTATTGTTTATCGAAAATACACAGATAAAAAACTTGGCAGTCGGTAATGCTAAAGTAATGTTAAATAATGATCCAAACTTCAGAACTACAACAGATTACACGGGAAGATTTTCTTTTAATAGTGTCATGCCTGGTTCTGAGATGTCCATTGAAAAAGAGGGTTATGAGAAAATTGAGCATATTCAGATTACAGAGAATAGTGATATTACTAATATAATAAATGAATTAACATATATCGATTCTAAGAATGTACACACTATAAAAGGAAGAGTTTTAAATAAATATTCAGAAAACGGAATTCCTGGAGTTTATGTTGAAGTTGTTGAAAAAGACAGCACTTTCCATTGGTCGGCAACTACTGATGAAAATGGTTATTATAAAATTGATGGTGTTGGTCCGGATATTCAGGGAGTAAACTTCTCAAAGAGTGGATTTGTTGATTCGGATGGAAAGTCAACCGCTACTTATTCAATATATAGTGGATTGTATAATGATTTAACAGTCCCCGTAATTCAACTAATAGATATGAATAATAAGTATATAATATCAGGAAGAATTACTGATAAAAATAACCCAAATAAACCAATTGTGGGCTCTGTTGTAAAAATAGTGGGACAAGAGAAGTTTTATGATACAACTGATAAAGATGGATATTATAAGATATATGGTGTTGGTTTAAATAGCTGGATAATCGAAGCTAATTATACAAACTATATTCCTGCAACAGCCAGAGCAAATGTAAATTCGAAAAATATTATAGTTAATCTTCAGATGCAAAAACCAGTAATTATCGAAGGTACAGTATACGAGGGATATTTTGTTGGAACACGAAGCGATACTCCAATAAATAATGCCAAAGTATGGCTAAACGATGGAGAAGGGTATACATTTTTGCCACCATTAAAAAATGGATTTTTCCAATTTGCAAATGTTGCACCTGTACCTCATATTTTAAGAGTAGAGTGTTCAGGATATTTAATGAAGGAAACATTGGAAGCCACATACCATAAAAATATCAATGTGACTGAGAAAAATAAAATTTTTGATATTGAATTAGTAAAAAAGGAAAATATACCATCATATGATTATCAGCAAATTGTTAAAGATGCATTTAATAGTGGTCTTTTAACAAATAGAACAAGAATGTCATTTTCCAATAATATAACTCGATCAGAATTTACAGAATTAGTTAGTAAGCTTTTTGTTAAATTAGGGGGAAAGACTTCAGATATTACTAACATTACAAACTATAATACATATAAAAATGACAACAAGCCAATAAATGGACAGGAAATAGCAGTAATACTATTCGATATGCTGAAAAAATTGTATCCGGGACTATATGCTGAAACGAGTAAATTAGCATTTAGTGATAGTACAAATATTGAAATTTATGCAAAGGAAGCCGTAGCTTTCTTTACAGGGAATGGAATTATTAAAAGTACAGCTAGTAATATGTATAATCCAGAAGGCAGTGTGTTGAAAGAAGATGCTATAAAGATTATTCTAAATGTATATAATAAAAGAAGTTCTTTTAAGGCTATTGATAAAAACTTAAATAATACTAAAGAAACTGTTATATTAAGTAAAGTGAATCAATTGCGACAAATACAATTAAATAACAATGCAATTAAAGAAATGGTTATTCCAAGGCCAACCAATTTTATAAAAGAGAACTTTAGTATTAATGCAAAAGTACTTAGTAATGTGAAGTATATTACTCTATATTGTGATGACACACAAATACAAGATTTTACGTTAGAAGATAGTAAGACCCAAAAAAACTTTAACATATTTATCAAAGCTAAAGAGTCTGGTATTAAGAATATTCAATTGTTCGCATTTGATAAAAATAAAAAACTGGTGGGTAAAGCAAATAAATATATTCATGCACATGAAGATACAGATTACGTTGTAGCTCATAATATAAGTGTTAAAGAATTTGGAAAAGATAAGGTTCAAGTTCAGTTTACTGCATTTAACAGTAAAGCATCAATTGCAACAGTTGAAACGTTTGACGGGAAAGGGAATTTGATTGATGTAATTCAAATTGATCCTGTGAAACTACCAGATTCATTATCAGGTAATTTGCTAAATATGATTAAAGCTGGAACGTATGGTCTTGTATGGGATACCATCATACAGCAAAACTTAGGCTCAAGAATTAGTAGCACAAATACTGTTACAACAGATGTTAACTTTACTATACCTAAGGGTGGAAGCTTTAAGTTATGCCAGAGTTATACCGATTCGGAATATGTTTTTCTTTTTAATGTATTTGATTTAGCGTTTAAATCATTTGCTGTCTGTGATGATATAAGCAATTCTAACTCTAAGGTTATTAATCTAAAAAGTTTCGCAGAAAGGGCTACAGAGGCATCTTATTTATATTATGCCCGGGAACTTCTTAAGGATGAAGGATCAAAAATACTAATCAGCAATTTAAAAGAATGCTTTAATCAAGAAAAATTAAAAAATTTAGACGATATTTCTCTTATCGCTAATGAAATTATGGATGAGTTTCAAAAAAGTAATATTAACTTTTTTGGTATCGTAATTAATGGTGCTTCCAAATCAAGTCCAGAATTAGGAAAAATACTATCTGGAATTATATCAGCATCTGTTGATACTACTGTAAGCACTGGTGAAGATTTAATGCTGGCTACATATGCAATGCCTGCATTGGTTTCTAAAAGAATTATGATACCTATTTCAGATGCATTAGAAATTCTTTGTCAATATGTAAGCTTGCAACAACTTCGCAAAGTAAAGTCAATAAGCTACACCATAAATAAATATTAATTCAGTACATGGGTATTTTTGTTACA
Source organism: Bacillota bacterium (assembly GCA_023390335.1). Classification (GTDB taxonomy): domain Bacteria; phylum Bacillota; class Clostridia; order Acetivibrionales; family DSM-1351; genus Ruminiclostridium. The sequence continues at coordinate 127,105 of JAEWCZ010000017.1, forward strand.
GTTGAATGGATAAAGGTTTACAAGGGTATATTTTAAAGAAACCCTGTACTATTCAAGGTTTTAGGAGTATAAATGGACACTATTTTGAATAAAAATTTCAAAATTAATGTCCATTTTTATTTTATCTTCTTTTATTCTCAGAACTACCTTCCTTGGTATATAGTCTTTACGATCAAGGGTGTGATTAAATGGAGCGAGAGGCATGCCGGCTGGCACAGAGTTAAGCTTAATCCTCGCACTTCCATACATGCATCGGAACATATTTTGTTTCAGGCCCAAAGCTGCCCTTTTTGGGTCTTTTCGAGTTCATTTAGCCATTAACTGCATACAAGCTAAATAGTGTATTCTGTATATTATAATAGAATTGTAAATTATACATGTATATGGAAATATAGTAATATAGTTCCATAGAATGTATAAATCTTATTTTATATGTTCTTTAAATACATATTTTATCTACACTAAGCTTAACAAAGGAGAAAGGAGAATAGGTAATATGAAAAAAAAGATTTCGTTGTTAGTATGTCTATGTTTTGTGTTTACAGGTATTTTTCTGGGCTCAACTGCCGATGCTGCCTCGGCATCTCATGTTGTTATCAGTGAAGTTTATGGTGGTGGGGGAAACAGTGGTTCGTCCTACAATAATGATTTTATCGAACTCTACAACCCGACAGATTCCAGTGTAAACTTATCCGGATGGTCTGTTCAGTACGCTTCTGCCACCGGTTCATTCAATAACATTACAAATCTATCAGGAAGCATAGGTGCACATAAATATTTCTTGATTAAGGAAGCAAGCGGAGGAAGTGGCACTGTTAACCTACCCACTCCCGATGTAACAGGTACTATAAATTTAAGTGCAAGCAGTGGCAAGGTTGTATTGGCAAAGGTTACTGCATCGGTATCAGGTTCAACAGACTCAAATGTTGTGGATTTCGTAGGCTTTGGTTCTGCAAACGATTCGGAAACTTCTCCAGTAGGTACACTTTCCAATACTACAAGTGCAGAACGTGAAGACAACAATGGTGGAACAACCCAGGGGCAAGGTAATGGATGGGACACTAATAATAATGCAAGTGACCTGTACATTACAAGCAGCATAAACCCTCAGAATTCTTCTTCTCAAGCGGAACCGTCTCTTAGTACCGAAACACCCCCGTCTACCGCTGTCGATAATGATAATTTAGCATTAGGTAATCCAAGCGGTGCTACCAGCAGTACTTCCGATTCCAATAATTATCTGATGATTAAACCACAGTATGATCTTTCCTATAATAACAGCAAACACGAGCCTAACTGGGTCAGCTGGCATCTAGGTTCATCTGATTTAGGAAGTACTTCCCGACAAGATGATTTTCGCGCAGATACAACACTGCCGTCAGGGTGGTATAGAGTTATTGCAAGTGAATTTTCTGGTAGCGGGTTTGACAGGGGGCATATGTGTCCTTCCGCAGACCGAACATCCTCTGTTGCCAACAATTCTGCAACATTCCTGATGACAAACATGATACCACAAGCTCCAAATAACAACCAGATTACTTGGGCAAACCTGGAGACATATGTACGCACACTTGTTTCGTCCGATAACGAGCTGTATATTATATCGGGAGGGTATGGAACTGGCGGAACAGGATCTAATGGATACAAGACTACTGTGGGGAACGGTGTTGTAGTACCTGCTAAGACTTGGAAGATCATTGTAGTACTACCTAACGGAAACAATGATATTAGCCGGATAACAACTCAAACCAGAGTAATAGCTGTTTTGATGCCAAATAATCAGACATGTAATAGCCAACCATGGGGCAACTACCGAGTAACTGTAGATAGCATCGAGGCCCTAACTGGCTACGACTTCCTTTCCTTAGTGCCCGCTAGCATCCAAAATATCATTGAATCTAGTACTGATAAAGGTCCTACAAATTAATATATATTAATTGTTATCTTACTATTTTAATTAATATGCTATAATTGTCATTAAAATAAGCGAATAGAAGTTTAACCAGGAACACATATTTAAGTAAATTATATATTACTATACAAATTACGGAGGGTTATATGAATGGATTGGTAAGAGTGGATAGAGAAAGCGATATATTTGAGAAATATATAGGAACACCAATAGAACTGTTATTTAGATATCATAATTTTGCTCAACCTTTCGATAATTATATTGATGCTCAGTTATTGATAGGAATGTGCATGGATAACAGAAAACAGCTAAAAATACCAAATAACTTTGCATATGTTCTTCGGGCAGGTGGAGGAAATCTCAGACACAGCGAATTTAAGATATCATATGCTATAGCTATAGGAGGAGTAAAGTGTGTAGCTATTATTGCGCATAATAAATGCGGCATGGTTAATTTGTTTTCAAAAAAAGATCAATTTATCCGTGGGATGGTTGAAAATGCTGGTTGGGATGAAAAACATGCTGAAGAGCATTTTATAAGCTTTGCACCTATCTTTGAAATTGAAAATGAGTTAAGTTTTCTTATGCGTGAAATTAATCGCTTGAGAAGTATCTACCCTAAAATATTGTTTGCACCACTGTATTACAATTTGGACGATAATTTTTTATATTTAATTGCTGATGACAAATAGATTGCCGGGGAACAGCATTCAAGAATAAAAAAAGGACACTATTTTGAAGTAAAATTTCAGAATTAATGTCCTTTGATTTTATATTAGGAGGAGTGACTATGGCAAAAATAATAATAATAGAAGATACTGAAACCATAAGAGAAGAACTTAAAAGCTTTCTAACCAAATATGGATATGAGGTTGTTGCTCCAACAAATTTTCAGAATATTATTGAGTACACGCTGGAGGAAGAACCTGATTTAGTACTTCTAGACATAAACTTGCCTGTATTTGACGGATACTATATATGCAGAGAAATAAGGAAAAGCTCGGAGGTACCTATAATAGTAGTTACAAGCAGGGATAACGTGATGGATGAACTTATGAGTATGAATTTGGGAGCTGATGATTTTATAACAAAACCGTATAATACTCAAGTTCTTTTAGCAAGAATAACTTCGATATTAAGAAGGGTTAACGGAGTTAATACTCAGGATATAATCACTTATAATGATCTGAAGCTTAATTTATCAAATGGTTCTATTATTTATAATGGAATTTCAGCTGAACTGACAAAAAATGAAATAAAGATACTATCCTGCTTGATTAAAAACAGAGGGAAAATAGTATCCAGAGATGATCTAATGGACTTTATGTGGAATGCAGATAGTTTTGTCGATGATAATAATTTATCGGTTAATGTTACAAGATTAAGAAAAAAACTTGAGGAAGTTGGAATGAAAGAAAACATAGAGACAAGACGTGGATTAGGATATATACTACCATGAAAATAGCAGAATATTTAAAGGATAGAGTTTTATTTTTATTAGTTAATTTTATATTGTTTACTATAATAGGCGGTATTATGCTGCTTGTTGGGATTAACGCTAAAATAATTATCCTGATCTTTTGTACGTGGTTCTTACCCATTTTATCATATATAATTTCAGAGTTTATAAAGCAAAAAAAATTTTATGTTGAAGTAACCAATATATTGGATGATTTGGACAAAAAATATTTGTTATCAGAAATAATTAAAGAGCCGGATTTTATAGAAGGTAAGTTTTTATATGATTTGTTAAAACAGGCTAATAAAGATATGCATGAGCATGTTAAGAAACATAAAGCTATGGAAAGTGAATATAGGGAATATATAGAGACCTGGGTGCATGAGATAAAGACGCCTATTGCCTCGGCGAGATTAATTATTGAGAATAATCAAAATGAAGTTACCAAGAATATTAATTATGAATTAAAGAAAATTGAAGAATACATCGAACAGGTATTATATTACTCCAGAAGTAATAATGTAAGCAGGGATTACATTATTAAAGAGGTATCCTTAACTGACCTGGTAAGAAACGTGGTAAAGAGGAATTCCAGAGACTTTATAAGTAAAAAGATTTCTATCGACATTGAAGCTGTGGAAGGCACGGTGTATGGTGATGTAAAATGGTTGGAATTTATATTAAATCAAGTGATGGGGAACTCAATTAAATACATTAGGGAAAAGGACGGAAGGATAAAAGTATATACTGTTAAAAACGAAAACAATATTGTTCTTATTGTAGAGGATAATGGTATAGGCATTGTAGCTAAAGACATAAATAGAGTCTTTGAAAAAGGTTTTACGGGTGAGAATGGACGAAAGTATGGCAAGTCTACCGGAATAGGGCTTTACTTGTGCAAAAAACTTTCTGATCAGCTTGGCTTAGGGTTTAGCATAGCTTCGAAAATAGGAGAGGGAACAAGGATCAGTATCATCTTCCCTTTAGGCAAAGTAAACTTAATGAGTTGATTAATAATACAATAGCGGATTTACAGCTGCATCACACCTTCTTGGCTGTAAATCCGTTATTTTTGTTTTTTAAGCTAACTAAACCTCTATTCTTGCAAAAATGTAACCTTAATAAAAGGTAAACCGATAGGTAGTTATAGCTGTCCCTGATAGAATATGAATTGTAAAAGATAATTTAAACCCGTAGGGCAAATGAAATTTTGGAGGAGAAGCAATGAACAATATATTAGACGTTGAAAAGATTGAAAAATACTATGGTAACAAGGGGAATATAACAAAGGCAATTGACAACATAAGCTTTAAGGTGGATAAGGGAGAGTTTGTTGGAATAATGGGCCCTTCAGGTAGCGGCAAGACAACCCTTTTGAATTGTATTTCAACTATTGATACTGTTACAACCGGACATATCACAATAAATGGTCAGGATATAACAAGATTAAAGAAAAAGGATATAGAAGAATTCAGACGTAACCAATTGGGCTTTATATTTCAGGATTTTAACCTGCTTGATACACTAACTGCTTACGAAAATATAGCCTTGGCACTTACCATTCAAAATAGAAAGAATACTGAAATAGATATATTAATAAAAAAAATAGCTGAGAAGCTTAAGATTACCGACGTGCTGAATAAATATCCCTTTCAAATGTCTGGGGGGCAAAAACAACGGGTAGCGTCTGCAAGAGCCTTGGTTACCGAACCCTCACTGATACTAGCTGACGAGCCTACTGGTGCCCTGGACTCTAAATCGGCAAGATTGCTCTTAGATTCCTTTGAAAGGTTGAATGTAGAATTTCAAGCCACAATACTTATGGTTACCCATGATGCCTTTACAGCAAGTTATGCCCACAGAATATTGTTTATAAAAGATGGTCGGATTTTTAATGAATTAATACGCGGAAACGATACAAGAAAAGAATTTTTCAACAAGATAATTGAAGTCGTAACTTTGCTAGGAGGTGACATCGGAGATGTTTTTTAAAATATCAATAAACAATGTAAAAAGAAGCTTTAAAGACTATACTATATATTTTCTTACATTAACCTTTGCAGTGTGCATATTTTACAGTTTCAATTCTATTGAAGCTCAAAATTCAATGCTTGTAATGGGTAAGAGTACATCTGAGTATATGTTGACATTAAATAAGCTAATTGCCGGAGCATCTGTATTTGTGTCCTTTATTCTGGGTGGACTTATAGCCTATGCAAATAATTTTTTAATAAAAAAGAGAAAAAGAGAGTTAGGCATTTATATGACCTTAGGCATGTCAAAAGGTAAGATTTCAAAAGTATTAGTTATTGAAACTATCTTAATCGGTCTGATATCTCTAGTTGTTGGAATTTTGCTTGGTATTGTAGTATCACAAGGTCTGTCCATAATAACAGCAAAGCTTTTAGTCTTAAATATAAGCAAATACAAATTTATTATTTCAATAAGTGCGATGCTTAAAGCTGTTGTATACTTTGGGATAATATTTCTTATAGTAATGCTCTTAAACCAAAGAACTATTTCTAAATACAAGCTAATTGATATGCTAAATGCAACAAAGAAAAATGAAAAGATTAGACTTAACAACCCGTTACTCTCAATAATAATATTTCTTTTATCTGTAGTAACATTGGTATTTGCATATACACTAATTTTGAAGGTTGGATTAAATCCCGAAAATGCTTTATTTATGGTAGCTATCCTGTTGGGCATTATCGGAACTCTATTGTTCTTTTTCAGCTTATCTAACTTCTTTATACATGCTGTAAAAAAGAATAAGAAAGTATATTTCAAGGATTTAAATATCTTTGTGCTAAGACAAGTTAACAACAAGATAAATACTAACTTTTTATCAATGACCGTAATATGCCTTATGATTTTTTTAACAATTACACTTTTATTCTCTATGTTCAGCTTTAAAGGCAGCTACGATAAGATGGTAAAGGGAAATACTTCGTTTGATGCTTCGAGTCAACTCATCATAAATAAAGAAGATCAAAAGATAAAAGATATCAAAAAATATATGGATATAATGAAATTTAGGTATGAGAATTATGAAAAACATGTCTTTTTTAAAGAATATAAACTTAACATAACTATAAGTGACTTATTAAATAAATATTTAAGTGACAAAGAAAAAAAGGATTTTGCTGAAAACTATCTTGATGGTCCCATATCTACCATCAAATTATCGGAATACAATTCAATCATAAAGCTAAAAGGGCGGTCACCAATTAACATAAGCCAAGATGAAGTCTTAGTTGTATCAAATTATGAACAATTAAATAGTGCACTAGATGCATTTATGAAAAATGAAAACACAATAAATATAGACAATAAAGCGTACTCAATTAAAAATAAAGCTCCCATAAAGGAAAATATAGTTACAACAGGAGCTTATCTGGATTTTTTCTATCTAATTATTCCTGACAACTTCTCCGGAGAGTTAAGTTTACATTCCACAGGCTTCAATGCAATGTTTGAAGGCAATGACCCTAAGCAACTGGAAGAAAAGTTCTCTAATTTTTTAACTGATATTTCAAAGAATGTGGAATATAGCTCTATACAGGTGATAAGTAATACAATTGAACTGGTAAATTTAAGAGTATATGGTTCAACAACGATGATTGTCTTTCTGGGAGTATATTTAGGAATAGTGTTTCTGGTATCCAGCGCAGCAGTACTAGCTTTGCAGCAATTGTCTGATATAAGCGATAGCCTAAAGAGATATAATTCTCTCAAGAAAATAGGTGTTTCTGCCAAATTAATAAACAAAGCAATATTTCAACAAAATTTAATATATTTTATGATACCTTTAGCTTTAGCAATTATTCACTCAATAGTTGGGATGATTGTGATAAATAGAATTTTTAGTGCTTTCAACAATGGCATAATAGGAAGTTCTTCACTTATGATATCCCTTGCACTTGTAATAATATATGGCGGGTACTTTTATGCAACCTATGTTGGCTCTAAAAATATAGTAAAGAAACAGTAATTAAGCTAAGCCGTGTTCTCCATATTGCTCTCAATTGTGCAAACTGTCAAAACTCTGATCCTTATTGTATAATTGTATAGGTATCAGAAAAAGGTAAACAAACAGCACTGATTTTGAGGAGGTTACATGAAGACCATCTTTGTAACAGGTGGAGCAGGGTTTATTGGTTCCACACTGATAAAAAATTTATATCGAAATACATCAAATATGGTGGTAAACATAGACAAGCTTACTTATGCCGGAGACTTGGAAAGCCTCTCTTGCATAGCCAATGACCCAAGATATACTTTAGAGAATGTAGACATTTGTGATACTAAACGTATATATGAGCTTTTTGAGAAATATAAGCCGTATCGAGTTATACATTTGGCAGCAGAGTCACACGTTGATCGTTCTATATCTTCACCTATGGAGTTTATTGAAACAAATGTAAAGGGTACTTGTATTCTTTTAGAATGCAGTCGTAGATACTTTGAAACGTTATCTAAAGAAGAAAAAGATGATTTCCGCTTTCTACATGTATCCACCGATGAGGTTTATGGACATCTTGGTAATGAGGGATTTTTCACTGAGACAACCCCATATTCTCCAAGTTCACCCTATTCTGCAAGTAAGGCGGCGTCAGATCATATGGTGCGTGCTTGGAACAGAACTTATGGATTACCCACAATTGTTACTAACTGTTCAAATAACTATGGGCCTTGGCAATTTCCGGAAAAACTTATTCCCGTTGCTATTATTTCAGCGTTAAGTGGACAGCAGATACCGGTTTATGGAGATGGAAGCAATGTCCGGGACTGGTTGTTTGTTGAAGACCATGTACAGGCACTTTGGAGTGTCTGCGAACATGGGAAGATTGGAGAAACGTACAATATTGGTGGGCATGGAGAAAAAAGTAATTTGGATATAGTCAGGACAATTTGCTCAATACTGGATGACCTTAAACCATCAATATCAAAAGAACCATATTCAAGTCAAATTACTTTCATAAAGGATAGACCTGGACACGATTTCAGATATGCAATTGACCCATCGAAAATTCAGAGAGAAATCGGGTGGTTTCCATCACATAACTTGGAGGAAGGACTGCGTGAAACAGTACAATGGTATATAGAACACCAACAGTGGTGTGAACGCCTTCAAAAGAAAAAGAAGGGATAACCCTACGCTGTAGCGTTGACAATTATACTACCCAATTGGATAGATGATTTTTGGGGAGAAATAAAGGAGAACAAATATGATTCTTAAAAACTTAACACCATTTTATGGAAAACATTGCGAAACAACTACCATTACCAATCTGCTTCAGAATTGTGGTATAAAGCTATCTGAGCCAATGCTGTTTGGAATTGGAGAGGGGCTTGGGTTCATCTATTGGGACAGTAAACAAATGGATTTTCCCTTCTTAGGAGGAAGGTGTAAGCCGGATGTTTTAACAGAAAATATAGTAAAAAATCTTAAGCTGAGTTTTGAAGTGTCTCAAACAACTTCAAGATCCAAGGCTTGGGAGAATGTTAAAACCAAAATTGACAATGGGATTCCGGTAGGTTTGAAATTAGATTGTTACTATCTTGAATATTTCACGCAAAAAATACATTTTGCGGGGCATTATGTTACTATATATGGATACGATGATAATTTTGCATATTTAATAGATACTGAACAGCAAGGTCTGGATGTCAAAACAAGTTTAGTGAGTCTATCAGAGGCTAGAAGTGCAAAAGGTCCAATGTCTTCAAAAAACAGGTCGTTTACTATAACAAAAGGGGATGAACTACCAAATTTGAAGGAGGTAATTATATCTGCAATCCATAACAACGCATGTGAGTATTTGAATCCTCCAATTACAAATATATCATTCCAAGGGATAAGAAAAACAGCAAAGGTTATTGGAAATTGGTTTGAAAGACCAGGTGTGACACCGGAATTAATTACACAAGCAGGTACATTAATGGAGAAGGCAGGTACTGGCGGTGCTTTATTTAGAAATATGTACAGAGATTTTCTTAATGAATGCAATGAATTATATCCCGACTTAAAACTTAAGAATCCACACAGTAAATTCTGTACCATTGCAGAGATGTGGACAGAGGTATCAAACCTAATTTGTAAAGCCGGAGAAAATTCAAATGAGCTGCATCTTAAAGAAGCATCTCGTATATTGTTTGAAATTGCTTCTTTGGAAGAAGAGGCAATGAAGCTGCTGTTTGAAAACATATTATAAACCCTTTAGAGTAAAAAATAAAGAAAATAAGACATAATAAATATTGGGAGGAAGAGTTATGGAAAAACATCGAGTCTATACAATGAGTTTTGCAAGTGTATACCCTTTATTAGTTGCAAAGGCAGAGAGAAAAGGGCGTAATAAATCAGAAGTTGATGAAATCATTCGCTGGTTGACGGGATATACTCAGGACAAAATAGAGGAACAACTAGAAAAACAAACAGACTATGAGACCTTCTTTAATGAGGCTCCCCTGTTAAACCCAGCAAGAACTCTAATAAAGGGAGTTGTTTGCGGTGTCAGAGTAGAAGATATAAAAGAGCCGACGATGCAGGAAATTAGATATTTGGACAAGCTGATTGATGAACTGGCAAAAGGCAAATCTATGGATAAAATACTTAGAGAGAGATAAAATCATTATGCTTAATAAAAAATCAAGAAAAATACTTTTAGATTTGGCAATTTCTTTAGATGGATTTATTGAAGGTAAAAACGGAGAAACTGACTGGTGTATAATGGATGAAGATATGGATTTCACCGGGTTCTTAAATAGTGTTGATACAATCCTATATGGCAGGAAGTCTTATGAATTATGGGGGGAATACATCCCGGACATTGAAGCTACTGACATGGAAAGGGAAATTTGGAAATCGGTTCATAGCAAGAAGAAGTATGTGTTTTCAAAAACTCTAACCAAATTAGAAAATGGCGTGCTGATAAAGGATAATATAGCCGAAGAAATAAATAAATTAAAGAGCGAACCGGGAGGAGATATTTGGCTGTATGGAGGGGCAAGTCTTATAACAACATTTATTAACTTAAATCTTGTTGATGAGTATAGACTTTCAGTTCATCCTGTCATTTTAGGGGCAGGAAAACTATTATTTATTGACATAAATCAAAGACTAGGGCTTCAACTAGTTGACACAAGGAGCTTCTCTTCAGGTGTTGTTCAGCTCTGCTATCATCCGACTAATAAATAGAATATGATCACACAATAAAATAGCTATTTAGAGAAGCGAGGAGACTAACTTATGTGGCAATGTCCTGAATGTAAACGACAATTCAAAAATACAAATCAAGATCATTACTGTGGCGAGGCGCCGAAAACGATTGATGAATATATTGTTGCACAACCGGAGGAAGTTCAGCCGTTGTTAAATCAAGTCCGAGACACACTCCGTGATACACTTCCGTATGCGGAAGAACGTATTTCGTGGAGTATGCCAACGTTCTGGCGTAAACGAAATATAATTCACTTTGCGTCATTTAAAAAGCACATCGGGTTGTACCCCGGGGATAAAGCTGTTGAGCATTTCAGCGTAAGACTTACAGAGTACAAAACAAGCAAAGGCGCTATACAGTTTCCGCACAACAAACCATTACCACTCCAGCTTATTTCCGAAATAGCGAAATGGTGTTACGATACCGGAAATTTTGAATAATGTTATGGAGGATACCATACATGACAAACGAAAAATGCGACTTGGTGCATCCAAATGGTGTTAGAGAAAAGAAAATGGAAGTAATCGATGGATACACAATAAAATACCATGCTAACGGTAAAACTGTGTGGTCTAAGGGGAAAATCATTAATGGTAACCCGGAAGGTTACTGGGAATGGTATCGTAAGGATGGAACATTGAAGCGTTCCGGGAATTTTGAAAATGGCGAACCTGTCGGAGAATGGATTACTTATGATAGTAAAGGTCAAAAATATAATTCTAAAAACATATAATGGAAAGAATTGTGGTTAGTGTGATACCTTCAATCCCCGCTATGTTTGAATACTATAGATTATAGCTATGGTTTACAAAACTGGTTTAGGGGATTGTATTTTTTATGGAAAAAATTATTGACAGACTTCTCAGCAATGATATAATAAAAATCGGAAGTTTTTAGTAAATAAGTTATTAATGAAATCACATCTGAAGCGCATTCTCAAATTATTAATTTTAATATTTGTTCAACTATGCTATAGCTTTTAGTATCTAAAGGACTTACCCAAATTAAATTGTCCAATTTATAGTAAAACAATTCAAATACAACACTTCAAGAAAAAATTTATATGAAAAATTTAAGAGGAGAATAGTAATGTTGAAAAAACTTTTATGTACCATAACAGTTTCAGCAATTTTATTATCAACGCTTTTGCCGGTAACAGCTGAAAATGCTAATACACAGGTGAGTACAACCACAACAATGCGGATGCAGCCACTTGTTGACAAGTACAAAGCACTGACACAAACAAACCTGGATACTGAATTGGCTAAATTCCCGGATATAAATAAACACTGGGGCAGAAATTACATAGCGAAAATATCAGCACTCGAAATTATATCAGGGTATCCTGACGGAAGGTTTGGTGCCAACGACAAGCTTCTGGGAGGACAGTTTATTTTAATGCTTATGAGAGCAATAGGCTATAGCCCGGAAGTACCGCAGGGAGTGCCATATTATAAGCCTTTTGTAGATATAGCACTTAAAGAAGGTGTTTTAACGAAAGGCGAGATATCAGACTACACAAAGCCTATTACAAGGGAACTGGCAGCCAGTTTGGCAAGAAGGATTATAGGAAAGTATGAGAATGTTCCTCATGATTATTTTGTAAAAGGTAATGATTCTTATCCACCAAAGGGTGATAAAGGTTTTTTTGATAATGTATACGCAGGCTACCAAAAGCTTAAAATGACAGATTATCCTACTATAACAAGTAAATATCTACAGGATGTAATAGATTGCTACCGTATAGGCCTTTTAACCGGAAGTAACAACAAATTTAATCCCAAGGGTACTCTCACAAGGGCCGAAGCATCTGTCATAATAATAAAATTGTTAGATAAAAAGGCAAGGGTTGGAAGTATACCATCGGAAAGCGAAAGTTTCACATGGAAAAACAGCAATGTTAACAACGCTGTTTTTGACAATGAGGAGGCAGGCTTCTACGAAAATAAGGAATATACCTTGTACAAAGGGTTGTTCCCAATGATGGAGATATGGGAAACAGCATACACAATGTATAAAAACCGTTATCTTATAGCAGGTGGGAAGATAGATTTTACTTTTAGTGAAAAAAATAAAAGCTTCGGAATTAATTACTTTAATAGTCAAGATCATTTTAATAAATATATAAATGATGATTATGGAATAATTTTACCATTAAGTGGAATTGGAATAGCAACTCAACGAACACAAATACCAAAAGGAAAAGAAGAAAGCTTGTATGACAACTGCGACGGATGGTTATATCAGATTTTAAGCTATGAGGTTGATATGTACGACAAGGACTTAAAAAAATACACCTATGAATTGCTTAAACTATGGTTTGGGAAGGATTATGAGCAAGCAAAAAAAATACATGACCAGTATTTAGGTTATGGATTAAATGATATTGATTGGAAACACCAAATCTACTTGCTAAACGGTAGACAAATCTCTGTTGTTGGTGGAAACGGGGATAGTGGCAATGTCTTTTCCTTTCAGGTTTGGGCAAAGGGGTTTATAACAAAGGATACAATACTTAAATTAAATCAATGAGAAGGTGATTAATTGAATAAATATACAAAAGTGATTTCATTCATTCTTTGCCTTGTATTATTAATAACCGGCTTTCCGGATATAATGGTACATGCTGCTAATAGCTATATTTTAATAAAATACGAAAACGGTGGCAGGGAGTTTTTTGACCAGACTACCTATGATAGCTACAAAAGGAATAATATGTTACCTACACAGCTCGATGGAAGTGTCGTTCCGTTATCAATAAAAAAGGGTACTAACACATATTATTTGAACTATAGACTTTTTACCCAGAAGAATCTTGTAGTGTATGGCAGCTACAGGAGTATGGCAGGAAACTATTTTAAATGCGGATATCAGATACATAAGGATTTGGATATCAAAGACCCGGAAGTCAAGTATGATGGAGGTTACTTCTTGAAACCTGACGGAATATCTTGCAAAGGTAAGGAGCAGAACCCTAAAAATCATGGAGGCAAATGTGAGACCAATCGTGGAGAATGGAAGTACCTGGGTTTTGATATAAATGGCGAAGTATTCAGTAATATGTGGATGATTAACGTAGCAACGGTAACTACCTTCAGGCAAAGGAACTGGATAAAGGAACCTTGGAGTGACGAAAATGAAGTAAAAAAAAGGCTTACAGCTAGTGCAAGTACATATAATGAAGCAGCGTATGGTTCTTTAAATCTTTATAAACAGCAAACAGTTCAAAAGCTTAAAGCCTGGATATACAATACCTTCAATTCCGTAGATAAGTTTTCAGGAATACCTGACGGAGCAGACCACTATGACCCAAATGTTTACCAATACCTTTATATTCAGTCAGCTCCCACAATACAAAAGGCAGGCAGTGGAAAGATGTGGCACGTAAGGCCTGACGGTTCTATCTGGTATCAAACCTTTTCTGTACCCAATTTAGGAAAAATAAAAACATTATCTGATAGTGGTAAAAGGGACCTACCCATACAGTGCTATGTAACTGCAGCATCACCTATGCCAAATATTCCAAAAGGTAGCGAATTGGACAACCAGCCGGTTACACTTAATTTTCAGGTGAAAGGTGAATTACAGGATTACGTTATCCTAAAGGAAGAGGAGCCGGCACCTGAAGGTTGGATTCCATACTTCGAGGATTCGGTATCCAGAACCGTATATTATACAAGACAGGATATAGACAGCTGGGAGATAAATGTAGACAAGGTATCCGGAATAAAACTTACCGATACAGAAAAGCAAGCCCAAAAAGTTGTACCAAAGAGTACAGCAGCCAATACAGCTACAGCAACCTTTAGTATTAAAACCACCATAGGTGAAATCAAGAAGCTTCCCAAGCAAGGGGATAATTACACAGTAATGGTTGAAGCAACAGCCAAAGTAAACTATCTTGATGGACACAATAATTCCAAAAGCGGAAGTAATCAATTTCTAACAGGCACAATTTTACCTCCTCCTGAGCCTGATATAAAACCTCTTGTTATAGACCTTCCTACAGTACAAATAAATAATCACATCGGAGAAACTGCATTTGACGGAGTTCAGTTTAACGATGTTTCTGACAATACAGATATGTCAGCAGTCAAAAATACCGAGCTATACATAAATGGTAAACCAGTTGACTATAACACATTCTTTTCCGGGTCCTACAGATTTCCTGCTACAACCGATAAAAGCGGATACTTTGCAGAAGTTATCTGTAAATACAATCTTGATAAAAGTAAAATAATACTAGAGGGCCTTCCTGAAGATATAAAAAAGGAAATACAAGAAGCTGCCGTTGTTGAATACGTTTCAACAGATTATATATACGTATATCCGACAGAACCTATCGCTCATTTCAAACTTTCATCTAACTCCTGGAAACAAAACAGAATTATAAGCGTTGAGAACAACTCAACTGATAGCAATATTCAACTGGTGCTGGACAAATATCCTATAGTAGAATACAGATGGTCTTATGGCGGCGACACATTACAGATGAATAAAGGTACTGACACTGACTTAAAAAAGCAATTGCAGTATAAAGAGCCGGGTTCATATTCCTTGACACTGGAGTGCAAAAACACTCTGGGCAAATGGTCTGACCCATATACCGTGGAATTCCGTGTACTAGAGGACATTGCCCCAAATATAGAGCTGAATCTGTCTGACAGCGTGGTAACAAGAGATGACCAAATAAGTGCATGGCACTATGATGTAAACAGTACTGATGGTGACAAAATATCAGTAGCCAAAATAGAATTGTGGTATGACAGTGACAATAACGGTTATGTTGATACTATGATTCAGTCATGGAACGGACTTGGAGATAACGGGATTTGCGAATTAACAGACTTCCCTGTATACACTCCTACAGAACTCGGTTACTATAAATTCTATATATATGCTCAAGATGAGTTTGTTGATGTAAATGGACAGGATACACTAACTCAATATATTAGTAAAAATGATAAAAAGTTAGCAAATTTGGAATGTGATTTTTGGGTAGACAACTTTCAGCCACTTTCTGATTTATACGTTGATGCTCCCATTGAAAGACCCAACGTTGATTTGTATATAATGAGAGATAAGGATTTGTCACAGGATAAATACAGTTACATAACTAATAGCAGGGTAGCTTTGGAAAATTCATTATTAGGAAGAAATATGATTCCCAACGTTAATATATGGGACATGAAAACTTATGAATATTCTACCCCTGCAAGTACATCTAGCAATACAGGAACAAGTTACCCTTCGGAAGAAATTACATATACCAGTTCGGGATATTCAGGCAAGCTGAAAAGAACCAGTGTAACCGACAACGGAGGATATCATGACTTTGGTCATTACGAATCCCGAACAGAAACCAAATCAATAAGTTCAGGTGGTGGTTACGCTTCCGGTCATGGGTATGGTGGTTCAACCCCTTCATCGAGCATTTCGTACAGTGATGGGGAAGGTTATTCCGGTACAATGTACATTCAAAACTATAACTACACAAGTAATCCTTGTGGACATCCCAGAAATCCTACTCATGGAGATGGGTATTTTAACTGGACAAGGTCATGGTCAGGATACTCGGGAACTGCATCGAGAACAGTTTCTTACTGGGTTCCCAATATGCAGTGGATTTCAAATTATACAGGCTACTACAGCGGTACTATTTATAAAAATGTACGACAACCATATACCGATACGTGGCGGGGGAACAGCAGTAAATTTATTCTCTATGTTAGTGATGGTGTTGTATCAGAACTTTCAGACTTTTATTCAGCCGTATCAAAGACCGACGCAAAGATAATTTTGGCAGGAACACCCGACATAAGGAAGCAATACCCGGAGAGTGCCAAATTTATAGATGTCACAGACAAGACAGTTCAGGAGATTTTAAATGAAACTTTGGAGTACATTTCAGAAGAAACCCCGGCTATTGAGCAAATCTATATACTGAGTAATCAGCAATTTACTCTAAATGTAGGAGAGAATGACCTTGAAAACGATGAAATCATATCCAGAGAAATGCAATATGTACATGATAATGATTATTTTGATAACCCCACCGGACAAGAAGCCGAAACACAAACAGCTTTCAACTCTGAAACCGGATGGACATCCGACATAAAAAATTCATTTTCAAATGTAGGAAAGTACCAGATATATAGAAGAGTAAGAGACAAGCCGGCTGGTGCATATGGAGATAAATATTCCTATTACAGCGGAGCTACAGAGGTTGACGTATTTGTACACAGAAAGCCAATTGCCAAGGCAACACTGGATTGGGATTTCGATGGGGCTACAAATACATACAAAACAACTTGGAAGGATCTCAGCTATGATTTGGATCATAACATTACCAGAGCCAAGACTGACAAAGGCATATCAAACAGAAAAATTATGTGGAAAAAGGAAGGTGGGGAATGGAATTACACAATACCCGACAATCTGAGTCCCGGCACATATAGAATCAGGTACTATGTAAAAGACATAGAAAACACTTGGTCAGATGTATTTACAATGGATATAAACGGAACAACCTACACAAATGTCCCTGAGGTTGTATTTACTTTAACGGATTCGCCACCAATGCAGTTTGAAGCTGAACTAAGGGCATTAAAATCAACCTTCAGAAATCCAACCTCTCCAGTGACCTTACCCGCTAGTGAAGACTTGGAAGTCTTTAATCTATGGACTAGATATCCGTCAAATCCGTATTTGACAATAGCCTTGTATGGTTTAAACGGAACACAGGTGGCAGGTGCTAAAACCGTTAACTACAGTACAGATACAGGCATTAAAAATGGAAACGACATTAAGTGGAACAACATACCTTATAACATAATCAGCAGCATTAAAGATGGTAATTACATATTTAAAATAACGGCAAATGCTCAACAGAACAAGACAATATCCTTCCCTGTCACAGTAAGAACCCCTATTAATCTGAAAGGATATATAAACAGCAGAGAAACCGCAGCACAGGTCAATACCGGGGCTGCAAATCTGTTTAAGTTTACAACATCACAATACGTATCAAAGACACAATTAACCTTCGAAGGACACACATACACATCAGATTCAGGAAAAATACAGATGACTTCCAATTCAGGAACCTTAAAAACATGGGAATTGAGACTTGATATTGCGGATGGAGCATATGCCGACGGAAGAGTAGGGAGTGCGGAATTCAAAGCATGGCTTCCTTCGGGAATGAGTGAAACAGTTAACGTAGACTATAAATTCACAGGTATCAGAGGATACAGCTTTGCAGTTACAATGATGCTGGACCCCGGCTGGAAATCATATTATTTTGATACAAACAGAGGTATTGATGATAACCATGATGGCAGAATCGACAGGTATCCACGAAGAAGCAGTACTGATATTCCTGCCATAAAAATGCCAATCAACTATTACTCTCTGGTAGGATGCGGCAGGACGTATATTAAAGCAGGTTACAAGGTAAATGGAAAGATTGCTATTCAGGGTGAGCCAGATTATGCGGCGTTCAGAATACACTATATCATAAAAGGGGAAACACATACGGATACTGCTATATTAACAAGGACGTCAGGGAATACCTATACCTTTGAATGGATTATCCCGCTTAAGACCGATGATAAAACCTTTGTAAGTTTTGACCTTGTAACCAAGAAAGGTTCTTCCACCTATGGCAGCGAGAAATGGATAGACACCTGGGACAACCGTAATACCTCAAGACAGATTTTCTATGTCAAGGGCAAAGCTACGGATGATTTAATCTACACGCAGAGTCAGTAATAATATAACAGCCCGAAAGGGCTGTTTTTGTTGTACAACGAATGCCGCGCTTACTTTTTTGCAATAATGACATATAGAGAATCTTTTAAAAATACTTTATGTGTTACACTTAATCCGATATTTTTCAATTCTCGCTCCATTACCGATGAAGAGACCCTGATATGCAAGGGAGGGCCATCCGCTGCACTATCAGTTTTTTCATATTCCAAGCACATAAACTGTCCGCCTTCTTTGAGTACACGATTAATTTGAAAAATGGTCTCGGATAATGGCCGGACTTCATGTAATATCAATGAAGCCAGAACAATATCAATTGAACCGTCCGGTAGTGGAACATTATCAGTACCGCTTTCAATTAATTTAATATTCGAAGCATTTTGTTCTTTAGCCTTAGAATCAATAATTTCCAACATTTTAGAATCAATATCCAGTGCATAAACTAATCCGTCAATCATTTTAGCTGCCGGAATTGTTAAATATCCTGTACCTGCACCCAAGTCTAAAATATTAAAGATTTTCTTAATAAAGAGCATATTCAATAATTCTTCAGGTGGAAGAGCTTTAATTCTTTTAGCCCCATCCAAAAACTGAACTTTTCTTGCGAGAAGTTGCATTTCTTTTGATAAGTGTTCGTGTTTTTCCATATATAATCTCCTTAAATGTAAATATAGTTTATTATGTATAATATAGAGTATAAATATCTGCAATTAAATAAAAAAATTAACTCTGTACCACTTCATAAATCTTTTTATTCTTCAAATAGGTTTCCATTACGTTTTCAGCATCTGTCATCACCTTATAAATCTGACACTGACCTTCCTCCTGTAAATCACAACTAAACAATGCTCCAGTTCCCTCGATTGCTTTAATTACATCCATAAAAGATATATCCTCTTTTTGTTTACGCAAGCTATAGCCGCCATTTACACCCGGAGTGGACTGGATTAAGCCAGCCTTTACTAACTGCGTTAAAATCTTTGAAAGATATGTAGCAGATACATTGAAATGGTTAGCCAACGGTTGAAGACTCAAATTATCCTTTTTATCATGCATAATCATATATGCAACGATATGAAGGGCATAGTTTGTTGCTTTAGTGTATTTCAAAAAAATACCTCCTAACAGATATTACAGACTCAATATATCTGTAATTATATATGGGATAATGTCTTTTGTCAATTAGGGGTAGCTAATTAACTATTTTTTACAAATTAATAAACCATGATTACTCATTCCCAAGATGCTTTTCTCTCTGCAACTAGCTAAACTATAATTAAGCCAAGTAGAATACTCATCATCATTCATATTATTTACAAAATCACTGATAAGCGGGCTTATCCCGTCAGTTCCTACATGGTCAATAATGTCAATGTTAAACTTTGAGATAAAGGTTTCAATTTCAAAAGGAGTTGTAAAAAAATTATCTGTCCAAAAACACTCTTTTTCTCCTTCTTTAATAACTCCTGTATTCAGTACTTTTTCAACAAAACTATTTGTAAGAAATTCTTTGTATCTTGGCATAATTAGATTCAAAACAAAATGCTTATTAATATATGCAGTTGCCAGTATACCACCTTTCTTTAATACCCTTAAAGATTCTACAATACATCTCTCTCTATCGAATTCATTTGTAAGATGATACATTGGTCCAAGATTTAGTACTACATCAAAACTTTCAGATTCATAATTACTTAAATTAGTAGCATCAGCTACTTCTGTAGATAAATCAATATTTTTATTTCTCTGGCCTAACTTTTTATTTATTATATCAACATGTTTTGGAGTTACATCTGTAGCAAGTACAGTATTGCCTCTATCAGCATAGTAAAAAGAATAAACCCCTGTTCCAGCACCCAATTCTAGAATTTTATAATGATTTTTTATATATTGGTTTAAAACAGTTGTTGTTACGGCAAATTCAATCTTTCTGGCATTATTAGTTGTAAGTCTGCTTTCCTCATCAGAGTTTTCATAAAAGCTTACAATATTATTCATATAAATCCTCATCCCTTATTGCTTTGTAATATCGTTCTTCTTTCTACATTCCTGTAACAATTACCTGTTAATTTAGTAAAATAATGTATAAAATGTTATCAGATTTATTATCTGTATCATTATCACATATACTGGATATGAAGAACCTAACATTTTAATATTTTTAAAAATAAACACATAAATACACTAATTAATGTTATAATGAAATGATTACAAAAATAGGAAATACGTTAATTGAATTTTGATTTATATATTTGCTTATAACTATTGTAAGAACAAAAAAATATGGAGGTGTTTTTTATTAGGAAAAACCAAGTACCGATTAATGAAGAAATAAGGGATCCAGAGGTTAGGCTAATTGATGCGGATGGTGAAATGCTAGGGGTTGTGTCA
This sequence comes from Bacillota bacterium, assembly GCA_023390335.1. Lineage (GTDB taxonomy): Bacteria > Bacillota > Clostridia > Acetivibrionales > DSM-1351 > Ruminiclostridium. Next base: position 147,863 of record JAEWCZ010000017.1, read on the forward strand.
TCAAAGGAAGCACAAAATATGGCTATAACGAAAAATCTTGATTTAGTAAAGATTGTATCAAATGCGGTACCACCCGTGTGTAAAATTATGGATTATGGGAAATACGTGTTTGAGCAGGGCAAAAAAGAAAAGGAAGCGAAGAAAAATCAAAAGATTGTTTCACTTAAAGAAGTAAGGTTGTCTGCTAAGATTGAAGAACATGATTTTGACGTCAAGGTTAAAAATGCCTATAAATTTTTAAAAGATGGTGATAAAGTCAAAGTCAGCATTAGATTTCGAGGCAGGGAAATGAAATATACATCGGATGGAAAAGAAGTGCTTGAAAAATTTGCTGAAGCAGTTAATGAGGTTGGTGTAGCGGAAAAACAGCCAAAGCTTGAAGGTAAAAGTATGATGGTCATATTGAATCCGAACAAAAAGTGAGTTCAATACCTTTTTTGGATGGATAACAGAGCATAGAATATAACATAATAAAATTAGAAGCGACATGATGCATGTATGCTTACAACAAAAGATATTAAGGAGGGCATAATAAATGACTGGTACAGTTAAATGGTTTAATGCAGAAAAAGGTTTTGGATTCATTGAAAGTGAAGGTGGAGAGGATGTTTTTGTACATTTCTCTGCAATTCAATCCCAGGGTTACAAGACGTTGGATGAAGGCCAAAGAGTTGAATTTGAAGTTGAAAAAGGGCAAAGAGGTCCACAGGCTGTAAATGTAAGATTAGCTTAAATATATAAGTGTATATTTAGGAAATATTGAAATATCTGTTGCTTTATCTCCAATAATGTGTTAAGCTGATTAAGTTAGCTAAATATTTATGGATTGATTTTTGATTACAACTCTCTTTAATTTATTGGAGCGGGAAGTTATAAAATTATATGATCCAAATAAATTGAGGAGGTATTTAGATATGGCGGATAAAATAATAACTTGTAAGGATTGTAATTCACAATTCACTTTCACTGAAAACGAACAGGCTTTCTACAAAGAGAAAGGGTTCGACAATGAACCTCAAAGATGTCCTGACTGCAGAAGAGCAAGAAAGCAGCAGAACAACAACAGAGGCGGCGGAAGAAGCTTCGGCAATAGATGGTAAATTAGAGGAGAGCATAAGCTCTCCTTTTTATTTTTTATCCCTTAGATAAAGTATCGGATTAAAACTGACAACTTGTCAGTAATGGCAAAGATACCCCAAACTATTAGAAGAAGACCGCTAAAAGCTGAAAAAGCAGGAAAGTACTTATGGTAGTTTTGTAAATAATGGGACAGGCTGCCTATAGCCAGAGCTGTTAAAAGAAACGGTATGGAAAGTCCAAAAGCATAAAGAAGAAGTAACAATATATTTCTTCCGATAGTAAGTATGTTATCGTTATACTTGAAAATAGATGCTAAAATGGGTTCAACACAAGGAGTCCAAACTGCCCCAAAAACCAGTCCCCAATAAAAGGCCCTAAGCCTTTTGTGATGACTGCCTACAGGAATCAGCTTCTTTTCATGGTACAGAATTTTCTGCCTGAAAAGTCCTGCCGTATGAAGACCTAGTATAATAATCAAACCGCCTCCGATTTTGCTAATAAGATTTATATTCTTTAAAAACAAATCCCCAAGGACACTTACAGATGCACCTAAAATAATAAAAATAAAAGTATACCCAGAAACGAATGCAATAGACCTGACGATTACATTGAGTTTTGCATTTGCAGGGTTTATCTCCGGTATTATTGAACCTGTAAGATAGCAAACATATGCAGGAATAAGGGGAAACACGCAAGGAGAAAAAAATGTCACCAATCCTGCTGACAATACTACAATCAAAGTAAAGTTATTTGTAATAAAAAATCACCTCTGTCCAAAAGTACAGCTACTAGTTAGTTTCAACAAAAACGTATAAAACTTACCGATAAAAGTACAACAATTTATTCCAACGGATTATTTACCAAAACAACAATTTAATCTATTGAGTATGGCAAATTATAGAAATAGAATGTACTTAAATAATTCAGAAAGTCAGGTGTAAGCTATGATAAGTATTTATGTGGTACTTGCGGTGATTCTGCTTTTCGGAGCAAAAATCCGGATAAGAGGCTGGGATGACGATTTTTTATCCCTCGGTAACACAAAAATGTTGCAAGGCTTCTGTGCGGTTCTAATTATTATTCACCACATTTCTCAAGTTTTATCTGATTCTAAGGTATTGTCTCCGTTTAATGAATATGGTGTTCTATTCGTAGGTATATTCTTTTTCTGTTCAGGTTATGGACTAATAAAAAGCTTCAAAACCAAAGATAACTATATGCAGGGCTTTTTAGGAAAAAGACTTCCGACTGTTTTAGTCCCGTTTTATATTACAACCTTTATTTACATAGCGATATTTTTGATATTAAGTCCAAAACCCTCTCTAAAGCAAATAATTCTTAATGTTACAGGCATACAGCTCATTAATCCCCATGCCTGGTACATAGTGGCAGTTGTGCTTTTCTATATAGCTTTCTATGTTATATTCAAATATATTAAAAATGAAAAAATTGCATTTGTGTCAATGGCTGTATTTATTGCCTGCTATATAATATTCGGCATTATCTTAAGACATGGGGCATGGTGGCTGCAAGGCGAATGGTGGTATAATACCTGTTTCCTGTTTTATATGGGCATGCTCATAGCAAGATTTGAGAAGGGAATAATAGCGGCAGTCAAGAAGTATTATGTTGTGATATTGCCTGTAGCCATTGCTGCGTTTGTGCTTATTTATAAGGTATCAAACTATACTCTTGGAAAATTCTCATATTATGCACAAACTGAAACTGCTTCCGGATATCCTGAAACCTTGATATGCTTTTTCACTCAGCTTCCGGCAGTAATCCTTTTTGTAGCGGCTGTTCTTATACTTTGCATGAAGGTAACCTTTAGTAATATAATACTCAGGTTCCTTTCAAAGATATCTTTGGAACTGTATTTGATACACTATCTTTTTCTGCTTTTGTATAGGTCGGATATAATAAATATTACCAATGACCTTTTATATGTGACACTGGTAGTTATATCATCGGTTGCAGCGGCATTCCTTTTACATTTAGTCAATAGGCCTTTAATTAGTTTAATAACACCAAAAGGAGGAAATATCAGTGGAAAAGGTACATTCTATTGATTGTATGAGAGCAATAGCAGCATTCTTTGTTGTCTGCATACATATTCCATTTTATGGTACATTAGGCAGCGTTGCCATAGCCTATGGTAAAATTGCTGTTCCATTCTTTCTTGTGGTTTGCGGGTACTTTTGCTACAGAAAAGACAAAGAAGAATTTTCAGAACGACTAAAAAAACAAATAAAGAAAATAGCATTACTAACGGTTTTATCCAATGTTTTGTTTTTAATATTTGGTATTTTGGTGCAGTTTGTTTTCAGCAACAATGCTGTATATGAAATAAAACAGTACTTTACTTCTGAAAAATGGTTTGACTTTGTGATCTATAACCAATCTCCCTTCGCCGATCATTTGTGGTATTTAGGTTCACTTCTATATGCCCTTGTAATCATTTTTGTTTTATGCAAATTTAATTTGGTAAACTATATTATGTTTTTAGCTCCCTTGCTGTTATTGTGCTATATACTTCCTTTAAGGGCAGGAGGGAATATGATTGTCTGGCGAAATTGTATTATGGTGTCGGTACCGTACTTTATGTTTGGATGTATAATAAGGAGGTACCAAGAATTTCTTGCACGGCTCAATAAGTGGATTCTTCCGATTGTAATAACAATATTAATAATTACCAATTTTATTGAATTCACTAGATACAATTCTGTGGCACCTCCTTTTATAAGTGCGGAATTACTCGTGATAGCACTAGTATTGTTTTTGCTTAAACACCCATACATTGGCAAAAATACAATTCTTGAAAAAATAGGACGGGAATATTCACTTTTTATTTATATTTTCCATATGTCAATTGTAATGCTCATGTTCAGGTGGTATGAAATAGGAAGTATGCCAGACTTTCTATTATATTGTGCACCAGTAGTGGTATTCTTATTATCCTTGGGAGCGGCAGTTTTGTATAAATCAGCGTGTCACATAATAATTAAAAAAATAAAAGCTTTTGCAACAGTGTAAAATCCAGGCTGTTTATCTCTCCGTCCCTGTCAATGTCGGCATTCTGCAAATTAATGCCGGCATTATTATTTGTTAACAGATATTGTTTCATCAGTGCCAAATCAATCGCGTCTACATTTCCGTCATTATTAACGTCACCGAGTAATACCTCCGTTGGTGTTCCTGTAAGGAGTGTACCATTATTCCCGAATGCGAAATATTTGTTACCACAAAGGGATATTTCAGTTAAATCCTCAGTGGTATTAGGATTACTGGTTAACCAGCTTGTTCCGTCAGTAGATGTTAAAATTACATCAGAAGAGTCGTTTTTGCCAGAAGCAATAAAATGTGTGCCATTCCATGTGACTGAACTGATTTCACTTATCTGATTTTCATTGAGCTTTTCCCATGTTAAAGCATCGTATGACTTGAACAATTCATTTTCCGTGGAGGCAATATAGAAGCTTCCATTGTAAGCAATACTGTTAAAGCCGGGGGTTTCTTCAACTTCATTGCATGTCCATACTCCCCCGAACATTGATATCCAATCTCCTTTATCAGCAGATATGGCTACAACTCCATATGGTTTTCCTACTACTGAACCGACGGCTATAAGTTTTTTGCCATTCCATATAACGTCTTTAAAATCATAATTCTGGCTTGAAAGAGTAAGAATTTGTGTTGAACTTCCATCATGGTATGTTTGAGTAACATGGGATAAATCACCCACCCCGAGAATGTAACCGCCATTTGGTATGGCTTTATATAAATTGCTCATATAACTTTTTAGAACTGTAGTCCAATTAGTCCCATCTGAGGACATGAGAATAGTTAAGAAGTCACCCACAGCTGTGAAGGTTTCTCCGTTCCATACAACATCATTAATATCGTCGTAGGATCCCGACTCTACAGGTGTCCACTTGTTTCCATCAACTGATGTAAGTATGGTTCCATCGGTTCCGGCAGCAACAAAAGTTGTACCATTGTAACATACAGAGTTTATGCGTTTAGGAAGCATGCCAAGCTTGTAGGGAGTCCAATTGATACAATCCTCTGACAAGTATCCGTAGGTATAGCCTACAGCAACATATTTCCCATTGTTGAATATTACATCTCCCAAAACAGCATCTGTGTCAGAGATGTTTGTCCATGAAATACCATCGGGTGATGCGGAAACCCTTCCGTCATGATTAGTTGCAATAAATTGCTTTCCATCCCATAAAATATTGTCTGTACCACCACTTAAAGGTGTTTTAGTCCATGTAATACCATTAGGGGAGGTCAGTATGTCGACACCGGCTGATATTACAAATATTTCTCCATTGTTTGTTATGTCGTATAAATGATCCTTTGTACCTGATTGAACGGGAGTCCAGTTAACAGAGTCCTTTGACGTATATATAGTACCAACTAGTCCCACGGCTACATATACACTTCCGTTCCAGTTCACACTTTCAAATCCTTCATGAATGTGACTAATCCTAAGTGTCCAATTCAGTCCGTCAGGAGAAGTGAAAATAGTTCCTATACCGTTTAATGCACCGGCTGCTACAAACTGATTGCCATCCCATAATATACTTCTTAAATCATATCGGTGCTCCGAGTCGCAAAAACTTACAACTTTCCAATCAACCCCATCAGTTGAGGAAACCAGAGTACCGTTTTTGCCTCCTGCTATAAACATTTCTCCGTTCCAAACAACAGTAAATAGGTTTTCGGACACTCCTGATTCTTGTGAAGTCCAGTTCTCTGCATCGGTCGATGTTTTAATAATACCTTTTTGACCGACTGCAACGTACAAACCATTTCCGTATGTAACAGTATTAATGCTGACCGGGATACTTTCAGAAGCCTTTTGCCAAACAATACCGGTTTGGGCATAGACTGTACTCATAGGCAAGCCAATTATGATTATTAAAACTAGAAATCCTGCCAGAAATGCCGTTACTAATTTGCTTGATCCAAATCTACTTTTACACATAATTTTAAAACCTCCCTTTAATATTCTTTAACTGTATTATACCAAAATTTACATAAATAGAAATAAATGTAAAAAATACAATGAAGAGAGGTTGTATATTAACAAAGAGTGCATCGGATTTAAGCTTTCTGGTACACTCTTATATTAATATCTATTTCTGTGCTGAATTCCCCAATGGTTTTGAGTTTGTTCTCAGTCTCCTCATCAGCGTGACGACTGTAAGGAGTCATATTGAACAGATTGAAAATGTCCTCTTTATCGTTGATAGTGATTGAATAAGACACCATCTTATGTTCAATAAGATTAAAACCTTCTTCCACGGTTCCCTTTTGGCCTATAAAATCGGGACTATCGTAAAGGAATTTTCTTAGACTGTACAGATGTTTGGGGCCAGGTGCAGCTACCAAAAGCTTCCCGGAGGGTTTCAAAATACGCTTGAACTCCTGTTCATCTCTAGGGGCAAATACACATAAAATACAATCAACTGAGTTGTTTAAAAGAGGTATATGGTAACTGCTTGCAACAGCAAAATGTATATCCTTGTCACGTCCCGCAGCATATTGTATTGCTGATTTAGACACGTCTATACCATACATGTCCATATTTTTTGAATTATCAAAAGCAGAGAATTGTTGCTTCAATCTGCTAACATAATATCCTTCACCGCAGCCTGCGTCAAAAATACTGATATTGTCGGATTGCTCAGCTTTCAGTGTTTCAACGATAATATTGTTAAGGGTATCGGAAAACTCTTGATAATAGCCTTTATCAAGAAATTCTCTGCGACTTTTAATCATTTCCTTACTGTCCCCGGGTTTGCCTGCTCCGATATGACTTGAAAGCAGAAGATTTACATACCCTTGCTTTGCAATATCGAAACTGTGTCCATTTGGACAAAAGTATTGTTTTTGCCCTTTGTTTAATGGCTTTTTACAATTAGGACACTGAAATAAAGTTTTATTTACCAAAGATGAACACCTCCACAAAAGTATATATTACTGGCTTGTTATTTATTTTTGGAAATATAAATAGTTTATAATTACAATTTGACTTGTTATGCTGTAAAATATTACATGTAATTCCAATATATATTAAACTAGGAGGTAACTAATGAAAAGTTACAGCAAGTTAAGAGTTTTTATAACTATTATTATGGCATTGCTTATAACAATGTCCTCATTGTACAATCCATTGATTGTAAATGCAAGTGGGAATGAGGGGGTTGAGGTACTAAGCGTAGAAAATCCAAACGGTACCATTTCCATTAATGAGGGTGATTCTTATTCACTACCTCAAACAATACCTGTAACATTAGCAGATGGAAGCAGTGCTGATGTTAATGTAACATGGCAGACTGCAAAAATAAATACTAAAAATGAGGGAATATACCAGCTTGTTGGTACTATTGCAGGTTATCCTGAAAAAATTAATTGGAGCCTGATAGTCAACCCTGTAGTTTACACGGTTCTGAGACAAGCATATGCGCTGCCGCAGACACTCCCTTACTTTCAGGCAGACGGTACATGTTACGAGGTTGAAGTTGCCTGGAATCCCGAAACAGTGGATACCACAACGCCGGGTACATATAAATATGTTGGAACAGCAGAAGGAATGTCACTGCAGGTAGCTTTGACATTAAATGTTGCGGGAGAGATTGCATCACTTAAATACTATGCATGGGGGGAAATTGCATATCAGGGAATGGACTATTCATTACCTGAAACAGTAGAAGTTAACATTGTAGGAGGAGGTACCGCAAGGGTTCCTGTACAATGGACACCGTCAGTTATAGACCTAAGTGTTCTGGGAAGATTTAAATTTGTGGGCAGGATTGAGGGATGTTCAAGGGAGATGACATTGACCGTAGATGTAAATCCTCAGATAGTTTCTTTTGTGGGAAAGCCGGTTACCGTTCCTCAATACGGTTCTGTTGAACTACCTGTTACTGTGGCAGCACAATTAGCCAATGGTACATATCAGCTTCCTTTTGACAATGTAACATGGAATACAGAGATGCTGGATGTAACCAAGGCGGGAGTATACAAAGTAGAAGGCACGGTAAAAGGATTCCCGCAGAAAGCTTATGTAACGGTTACAGTAGTTCCGCAATACACCATTGAGGATATCAGAGCTACAGTAAAGCAGGGAGAACCTTATGAACTGCCAGGTACTGTCAAAGCAAAAAGATATGATGGCACAGAGGTGGATTTACCCGTTCAATGGAACGCTACTGGTGTTGATACAACCATAGGAGGTACACAGTATTTCGAAGGTACAGTTGAAGGCTATGAAGGCAAAGTTAAATTAACACTTTTTGTTCAGACGGAAGATATAGTTTATTTTGCTGATCCGAATTTGGAGAAGGTTGTTAGAAGTGCTATCTCAAAACCTACAGGAGATATTCTCAAAAGTGATATGCTGAACATCAAAAATCTTGATGCAAAGTATCTGGACATAGTTTCTCTTGAAGGAATTCAATATGCAAAGAATCTAAATACGCTATATTTGACCGACAATCAGGTGGAAGACATATCACAGCTTAGTGAGCTGACGAATCTCCAATTCTTATTTCTGAATTACAATAAAATTAAGAGTCTAGCTCCTTTGGCAAAACTGTCAAAGCTATACATGCTTAGCTTGGAAAGTAATCAGATAACAGATATAAGTCCCTTGAAGGATCTTACAAACTTAAACTATCTATTTATTGATCGTAATACATTAATGGATATAAGCTGTATAAAGGACTTTAATACAAGCCTCAGTTACCTGTCAATGTATCAATGTAAAATTGAAGATATAAGCTCTCTTGCTGTATTGAAAAATTTGTCAACCTTAAGTCTGGGGTACAATAATATTAAGGATATAACCTCTTTGAGCAGCCTTACAAATCTGGAAGATGTAGATTTAAGCGATAATGCCATAGAGGATTTTGCACCTTTGTCCTGCCTGCCAAAACTTACAGAGCTTGATTTGAGCGGAAATTCAATAAAAGACTATTCAAGCTACACAGGATTCAACGACAACATCACAATTGATTTTTGGGGTTTTACACAGACAAAGACAGAAGTCGCGTCGTTTTTAAACACGGCCGATGAAATCATTGCTTCAGTTGTAACCCCTGATATGACTCCTTTGCAAAAGGAGAAGGCTCTGCACGACTATATTTGTAATAATACAACTTATACTCTGGGGGTATATACAGGTGCATACGGTGTTCTAATAGATAAGAAGGGTGCATGCGATGCCATTGCAGATACAATGAATATCCTCCTCAACAGGGCAGGAATTGAGTGTATAAAGGTAGCCCACGGGTGGGCAGGCGGAGCACACGCTTGGAATATAGTAAAAATAGAGGGTAAATATTATCATCTCGATTGTACCTGGGATAATATATATACCAAACAGAATGGTGCTCTTTGCTACCGATACTTTAATGTAAACGATGCATTCCTCACGAGTGAGGGAAGGACCTGGGATACGACTAAATACCCTATATGTGAGTAACAGGAAATTATTGCAAAGCTAACATGGGATAAAATCATGAAATTGACACATAAATTATGATTGATTGTTCATAAATTCTTGATATAATGGTAACTGTTAACTCTATTATAACTATTATGTTAATTAAGGAGAAAATCGCATGGACAAAATCGTAAAACGAAAACAGCCTTTAGTGGAACACATTTATACAGCAGACCCATCTGCACATGTATTTGAAGGTAAAATTTATATATACCCTTCTCATGACCTTGACGAGGATATAGCTTCTAACGATAACGGAGATCAGTATATGATGGAAGACTATCACATATTGTCTTTGGATGATTTAAATTCACCTTGCGTTGATAATGGTGAAGCCCTTCACATGAAAGATATTCCTTGGGTATCAAAACAAATGTGGGCACCTGATGCTGCTTATAAAAATAATACCTACTATTTGTACTTCCCTGCAAGAGACAAGGATGGTATATTCAGAATCGGAGTAGCTACAAGTTCATCCCCAGCAGGTCCATTTACAGCTCAAAAAGAGCCTATTCCCGGCAGCTTTAGTATAGACCCTGCCGTTTTAGTTGATGATGACAACAGAGCATATATCTATTTTGGAGGTCTTTGGGGCGGTCAGCTTGAAAAGTGGCAGACTGGTAGCTTTAACCCTAACGCTGAAGGCCCTGACGCATCAGCACCGGCCATAGGTCCTAGAGTAGCTGAATTGAGCGAGGATATGCTTACCTTCAAAGAAGCACCTGCAGAGATATCGATTGTTGATGAAGAAGGTAATCCAATTCTTGCTGGTGATGAAGACAGAAGATATTTTGAAGGCCCATGGATGCACAAGTACAACGGTAATTACTATCTTTCCTACTCAACAGGTACAACTCATACCATTGTATATGCTGTAGGTAAAGACCCAAAAGGACCTTTTGTATTCAAAGGCAAAATACTTACACCGGTAGTAGGATGGACTACTCATCACTCAATAGTGCAGTATCAGGATAAGTGGTATCTGTTCTATCATGACAGCTCATTATCAGGCGGTCGTGATAATAAAAGATGCGTTAAATTTACCGAATTGAAATATAACGAGGATGGAACTATTCAAACAATAGATCCATATAAGTAAACCGTCAAAAAATATAAATGACTAAAATAACTCCTTCTTGGCATACATTAATAAATGCTAAGAGGGAGTTTTTAAATTGCAATAATTTTATCAATAATATAAAATTCTCATTAAGAGTAAAATATAAAAGAAAAGAGAATACAATGATTCAGATATATAATAGAAAGAACAAACAATATGATGTAGAGCAGGTAGCCGGAGGCAGTCTCCTTGATGCTCTATACACAACAGGAAGAGGAAAAATTGGACTGGAACTCCTTGTAAAACGTAAGATATACTCTGCATTAACAGGTTTTTTCTGTGACAGGAAAATAAGCCGTAAAACTATAAAGGGTTTTGCAGATAAATTCTCAATAGATATAAATGAATGTGAAAACAGGTTGGAGGATTTCAACAGCTTCAATGATTTCTTTGCCAGAAAACTGAAACCCTCTGCAAGAAACTTTGATATTGCTGAAGAAAAACTGTTGTCCCCGGGGGATGGCCGGCTTCAAGCCTGGGAAAATATAGATACGGAAAAGCTTCTCCAGATAAAAGGAATGACCTATAGTTTAAGTGAACTTCTTCAGAACGAAAAACTTGCTCGAGAATACAATGGCGGCACTTACCTAATATTAAGACTTTGCCCTGTAGACTATCACAGGTTCCATTTTTTTGACAGCGGTAAGTGCATGGAGACACGCAAAGTAAAAGGTGAATACTACTCCGTTAATCCTGTAGCCTTGAGAAAAATACCTGAACTTTATTGCAGGAACAAAAGGGAATATAGCATATTCCAAACAGACAATTTTGGTGATGTTTTGTTCATAGAGGTGGGTGCAACCTCGGTAGGTTCAATTATTCAGACTTATACACCCGGAAAATGTGTTTCAAGAGGTGAAGAAAAGGGGTTTTTTAAGTTCGGAGGCTCAACTGTTCTATTAATTTTTAAAAAGAATATGGTAAAAATAGATGATGATATAATACAACAGACCGCAGAAGGCTTTGAAACAAGAGTTCTGGCCGGAGAAGCTATTGGAAATTGTATGTATAAAAAAACAAAGTAGCCGATTTATATTGTTTCTCCTGATGTATTGGTTTATAATGAACTCAATTGGGTTCAGTTTAAATTTAAAATTTGATGTATATATACAACATTCGGATTTTACTGTTTACGGGGAGGGTTTGAAATGAGCGACATTAAAACAATAGGAGTACTTACCAGCGGCGGAGATGCACCGGGAATGAATGCCGCAATTCGTGCAGTTGTAAGAACAGGCATATATCACGGTTTCAAGATGCTGGGTATTAGAAAAGGTTATAATGGTCTTGTTACCGGAGATATATTTGATATGAGTGCCAGAGATGTATCAGATATAATTCACCGTGGAGGAACCATACTTCAAACTGCCAGATGTAAAGCATTTACAACTGACGAAGGAATGCAGAAGGCAATGTCTATTTCAAAAGCTTTTGGTATGGATGCGCTTGTTGTTATCGGAGGGGACGGCTCATACAGAGGAGCCAGAGATTTCAGCAAATTTGGTATGAAGGTTATGGGTTTGCCTGGAACAATTGATAATGACATAGCAAGTTCGGAATACACAATAGGTTATGATACAGCAATGAATACTGTTCAGGATGCACTTGATAAAATCAGAGATACGGCATATTCACATGAACGATGCAGTGTACTTGAGGTAATGGGGCGACGTGCTGGACATATTGCATTGAATGTAGGTATTGCAGGCGGTGCGGAAGTAATACTTCTTCCTGAAAGAGAATTTGATTTTGATAAAGATATTATAAGAAAAATAATACAAGGAAGAAATAACGGAAAGAAAAACTATATAATCATATTGGCAGAAGGTGTTGCTGAGAAAATAGGTGGGGCACTGGAGCTTTCCAAGAAGATAGAAGACCTTACCGGAATAGAAACAAGGGGAACAGTTTTGGGATACATCCAAAGAGGAGGAAGCCCAACTATTCAGGATAGAGTTATGGCAAGTGTTATGGGAGCAAAAGCAGTAACACTACTGAAAGATGGAATTTATAACAGAATAATATCTGTAAAGGATTCCAAAGTTGTTGATATAGATATTGACGAAGCCTTGGCTATGAAGAAGGATATTGACAAGGAGCTATTTGAGCTCAGCAATATACTTTCAATATAAAAAAACCATAACTTTCATTAAAATAAAAAGAACACAGATTCGTATGGAATATGTGTTCTTTTTGTTCATATAAGTATAAAGAGAGGAATGCTAAATGAAGAAGTTTGTTATTGCTCCCGACTCCTTTAAAGGAAGTATGAGTTCGATTGAGGTTTGCAATATAATAAAAACAAAGATTAAACAATTTTGTTCGGACAGCGAAGTAGTTAAATACCTATAGCTGACGGAGGAGAAGGTACTTCTGATTGTTTTATTCAACTGCTGGGAGCAGAAAAAGTTACTATTGAGTCAACAGGGCCATATAATGAAAAACTTAATAGCTATTACGCCAGAAAAGATAATACAGCTATTCTGGAGACAGCCATGTTTGCAGGCCTTCCATTAGCAGAAGGCAGGCTTAACCCTGCACTGACTAGTACTTTTGGAGTGGGTACAATGATACGCCATGCTGTAGAAAACGACTGCCGTGAAATAATTATAGGTCTTGGTGGAAGCTGTACAAACGATGCGGGTACAGGAATGGCGTGTGCTTTAGGTGTAAGGTTTATAAATATGGCAGGAGAAGAGTTTGTTCCTACAGGTGCTACATTAGCGGAAATAGCTTATATTGATACCACTTTCGCTGATCGACTTCTGAAGAATTGTAAAATAACAGCCATGTGTGATATTGACAATCCCATGTACGGTAAAACCGGGGCGGCACACGTTTATGCTCCACAAAAAGGTGCCAACGAGGAAATGGTTTTACTGCTTGACAAAAATCTTGCAGATCTAGCCGCCACAATAAATGATGCTGATGTTATTTTCACCGGAGAAGGGAAAATAGACGGGCAAAGCTTAAGAGGAAAGGTTGATATGGGTGTATCAGCAATTGTGAGTATTAACCGGGTAGCTTTGCCCTTCAATAAGGCAAAGCTGAGGAGTCAAAAGGACCTTGCTGATACTGTGGAAATGCTTATAAGGCTAAAGAGTATTACTTGAAGATGATATCATGGTATTTGAATTTAACAGCTAAGTCGCAATCTGTTCCCGATGTATAGGAATTGTTCCCAAAAAGTTTTAAGGCATAGGGAATGTTGAAGCTGTCTCCTGTTAGGGTTGAATACAGCACCTGACAAAAGCGTTGCGTTTTGTCACAGGCTTCTTTAAACATTTCTATAAATGAAAGAGTACTTTTATGGGTATTATCAAACGGCAAAGCCCACTCCTTTTTGGCAAGGTTCAAGTAATCCAAGCCATCCTTAAGCTTTAGCGGAAAGATTAGACTTGAAAATAGCGGAAACCCATATATAAGTTGGTCAATGCCGGCTACACATTTTTTCTTTATACCGTGGGGGTCCCTAAGTAATTTTTCTACTGTATTCATATCCTTTATGGCTCTTGATATAAGTTTGCCTGGAATATTAAAATTAAAAACTGATGCTATAACGCTTTCATACATATCCCCGATTACGTCACGTTCCCTGACGGTAATACCTATGAGGCGATCAATTTTTATTTCATGGACTTTTTTGTTCAATAACCGATTACACATCAATACGTCAATAGAAGTCTCAAAACGCCTGTGATAATAGTGATACAGGTTCGTGCGTGGATCTTCATCAGTTTTGAAGCCTGATTTGTAGAAAATATAAGGATGAGTAATACTGTCGAGACAGTTATGGCATAAAAAGCCCATAAAATAAACAGTAAGAACGTCTTTAACATTCCCCTCCTGCCTTAAAATGTAATCAATTATTGCTCCGAATACAAGATTCACTTTAGATATATGAAATTTTTCTCCTATAGTACCATATTTGGTTTTAGGGGACCAAGGCCAGATACCATAGTAAAAAAGTATATCGGGGCCCTGAACGCCCAGATTAAAGACGTTAATATTCCGTTCTATAAGTTCTCTACACTCTTGGTTAGCAATAAGTTTTATAGCCTCTAAACCACAAAGGTAATGAGTAGCAAGGTTAGGCATATTTCCTCCGCACGCTATACAGTCAGGATGTATTTGACAATTATGTATAGTATTCATTTGATATGTAAAATTATACTGCATATATTTTTTAAAGTATGCAATTGAGAAAAAGTTTAATATAAAAAATAATTTATCTTGACTTTAAAGTTGGTTAGTTGTATAGTTAGTTATATAAGTAATTAACCAATTAACCAAATAGGTGGTGATGGCTTGAAGTTAGATTTCAATAATGACAAACCCATATACCTTCAACTTTCTGAGGAGTTGGAGGATGCCATTATAGCAGGGGCATACCAAGAGGAAACACAAATTCCATCCACAACAGAGATTTCGGTAAACTACAAGATAAACCCGGCAACTGCTTTAAAGGGAATAAATATTTTAGTTGATAACGGAATTGTTTATAAGAAGAGGGGGCTTGGCATGTTTGTTGCAAATGGGGCAAAAGAAAAAATACTTGAACAGCGGAAGGTGGATTTTTTTGAAAGTTATATAAAATCTCTTGTGACAGAGGCAAAAAAGCTTTCAATCTCAAAAGAGGATATATTAAAAATGTTAGAAAGAGGGTTTGAAATATGAGTCAAATAGAAATCAAAAATATAACTAAAAAATTCGCAGACGTGACAGCCCTGGAAAATATCAGTCTGAAACTGGAAGAAAATAAGATTTATGGACTGCTGGGCCGTAACGGAGCAGGAAAGACAACCTTGTTGAATCTGATTACAAACAGGATTTTCCCTACAGAAGGTGAGATTCTCGTAGAAGGTGAAAATGTTGTAGAGAATGACAAAGCATTATCAAAGATATATTTTATGACTGAAAAGAATTACTATCCTGAAAATATGACGGTAAAAAAGGCATTTAAATGGACAAAAGAATTCTATCCTGATTTTGACAGTGAATATGCTACTGACTTGTGTGAGAAGTTTTCACTGAAAATGAGTCAGAAGATAAAAACCTTGTCTACAGGTTATACCTCCATATTCAAAATGATTTTGGCATTGTCCTGCAATGTGCGTTTTATTCTTTTGGATGAGCCTGTTCTGGGACTTGATGCAAATCATCGTGATTTGTTTTATAAAGAATTGCTTAAAAATTATAGTGAGAAGCCAAAAACTATTGTCATCTCAACACACTTGATTGAAGAGGCGGCAGACATAATAGAGGACGTTATAATAATCAAATCAGGAAAATTGATGTTGAACGAACCGGTTGAAGGCGTACTATCACAGGGTTATGCCATAACCGGAAGTATTTCGGCAGTTGACAGTTTTACTACCGGCAAAAATGTACTTGGAGCCGATACAATGGGTGGACTCAAATGTGCATATATACTTGGAAATTTGGATAAGACAAGTGTCCCTGACGGACTGGAAGTTACAAAACCAGATTTACAGAAACTATTTATCCACATGACTAATAAATAATGGAGGGGATTATTAATGAGATTAAAGACTACTTCTAAATATATATTTTCAGAGCTAAAAAACTCTGTATTATCTTTTTATTTAATTATATTAGTACTAACAATAACGTTTACAATCATGTCTTCTTTTTTTTCATCAAAGGGTACCAGCTTATTTAACGGAATTGAAATGACGTCCGCAATATTTTTGTTTATTCTAGGGCTAAACTCTTTTAGAAGAAATTACTTATTTTTAATTTCAAATGGTGTACCAAGGAGAACCCAGTTTAAGAGCTTCTTCCTGGCTGCAATTCCACTAACGGTAGGTATGGCGGTTATTGAAAGGGTTTTAGTAGCTATATTTAGACTAATAACAAATTATCATACTTTGTATGGTATGCTTTATCAGGACAAAACGCAAAGTTCAGGAAATATGGTGATTTCTTTATTATGGAGCATAACACTGTATTCGTGTGTAATAACCCTTGGATATTTCATAACACTGGCATATTACAGGATGAACAAAATACAAAAGATATTTGTATCAATCGGAGTTCCGGTCTTTTTTACAATGGTACTTCCTTATATAATTCATAACTTTTGTTCAACTACTACTGTTAATCGGGTATACAATGGAATAACTACCATGTTTGGAATAACGGGCAGCCACGGACCTATAAGTGCAGTTGGTGTATTCTTAATTGCTACGGTTCTACTGGCGGTATTTTCGTATTTATTGATAAGAAAAGCTCCCGTAAAAGATAATTAAAAAGATGGGTAAAAAAATCGGGCAGTAATGGCGATGATGCCATTACTGCCCGAACTTTTTTACTGATTCTGATTATTACTAAACCAGTTCAATGTGTTAGGATAGTTTGAATTTACTGCATATGAAACAATTATGTCCTTGTTGTCATTAATTTCTATCCAGAGTTTATCTTGGGCAGGGGATGTAAGCTGTTGGTAATTTAAACTGTTAATATCCTTACGGATTTCAGTTATAAAACTTTTGAGCTTATCTTTATCAGAAATAACGATAGATTGCTTATTCTTCTCGCTATCGTAAACTTGTATATATTTAATATCGTCTGCTTCCTGATGCAGTATCGGGAA
Source organism: Bacillota bacterium (assembly GCA_023390335.1). Classification (GTDB taxonomy): domain Bacteria; phylum Bacillota; class Clostridia; order Acetivibrionales; family DSM-1351; genus Ruminiclostridium. The sequence continues at coordinate 165,197 of JAEWCZ010000017.1, forward strand.
CCTTCCATTTTTGTATTCCTTGCTCTCATATATAGGGCCTAATGCAGAAGCATACAGGTTAGTATCCATATTATAATACCTGACGATTTTTTTACCGTTTTTAAGGGTATAGGCAATGTAGGTAGGGGAACCTTCCTTACTCCTGTTTTCCAGAACCATTTTGTGAAGTTCAGTGATGTTTTTTATATTTGCAGTTTCTTTATAAATAATAGAATTGTCATTTGAAGGGCTTAGATATTTTTCATTGTCTTTGTTTTCCCAAAAGTATAGGTTGTAGCCAATGTAGACGTTTTCAACCTCATCAGCAACAGGAACTTTGTTTATATATCCGAAAACATCAAACTTGATACCCAACAGTATAATTATCAATACCAGTGCATATCCCAGATAACCCTTGTAGGTATTAAGTACTTTAAAGGTTTTGTTTGTTACCATTTGAACAACTACATAACCTATTAATGCACATAGGAAATATCCGAATATAGCAAAGGGGAGGGAGGCTCTGCTTATAGCTAAGAAATAAGCTCCCCCAACAAGTGTTGCACATACCGTTACTCCATATATAAATACAGGCCGTATAGGTTTGAAGGTTATTATATCACCTGCTGTTTCGGGTCTTCTTAGCTTGAATGCAACAAGACCTCCGACCATAAGTAGTAAGGTTAAAACTATATAACTCACAATCAACCAAGGTGTAAGCTCCCAGCTATTGCTAAAAAGCATAGCCATTGGCGTTTTGCGATAGAAGCCTGTATTTGAATAAGTTGAAAATCCATATAGCAAAGAGGATAGATTAGCTCTTATAACCTCAAAGAAAAATACAGGAAGGAGATTTAATATATAAAGAAATACTATTTGGGCAACAGAGCTTCCTGTAAACATGCCTACAAAAATTGTCATACACATAAACAAAATTCCATATAAAAGGGATAGTCCGAGCCAATTGAAAATAAGTGCCGTTGTATAATAGTCAGATAAAAAGCTGAAGGAGTTCAGCAAGCCCATAACCATAACATTTATCAATAAAGGCACAATATACAGTATCAGCGCTGAAACTAAACTGTTAAAATACAGTGCTGCCCTAGTAACGGGAAGACTGTGGTACAAAGAAACTTGACGACCCTTTTGAATATACCTGTAGGCTAAAACTGCAATAATAACAGGAATAACAGCAGGAAACAGCAGGCTTATTCCACTATGGAAATTCAATTCACGGGCTATTAATTCTTTAATATACCGAATATTGGAATTGTCAGTATTTATATTAAATTTCTGCATGTAATGTGCCAGAGGCATAGTAAGTATAAGTCCTATTGCAAAAATAACACTGACCCACCAATAACGTTTAAGGTCACTTAAAATTAAGCCTTTCTTAAATAAGGATGTTTTCGATTTCATAACCTTTACCCCCTAATTCATAAATGAAAATTTCCTCAAGGGAAAGCGGCAGAATATCCATTACAACAGGGTTTGTCGACTTGACATGGGATATTATCGCATCCTTGTTACCTCTTACAATTAATTGCAGCACGCTTCCGTTTCGGGTATGGTGTAATACCTCACCATCCTTGAATAAATTATCTGGTGTATTACCTGAGTATGCAAGCTGAAGCTTGTGAATATCTGATTTCATGTTGTCAAGTTCACGCTCAACCATCATTTTACCCTGATATAGAATACCCACATGATCGCATATGTCTTCCAGCTCACGGAGGTTGTGGGAGGATACCAGAACCGTTGTTCCGTATTCTGCAACGTCCTGAAGTATCAGATTCCATACTTTTTTTCTCATAACCGGGTCAAGTCCGTCAACAGGTTCATCCAGTATCATTACTTTTGGCTTTGCTGAAATTCCAAGCCAGAAGGCAACCTGTTTCTGCATACCCTTTGAAAGCTTTACAACCCTTCTTTTTATATCTATTGGAAATACCTGCTTTAGAGTATTAAACCTTTCCCAGCTCCACTCAGGATACATGCTGGCATAGAAAGAAGCCATTTCCTTTATGCTGTACTGTGAAAAGAAGAAAAGGTCGTCAGATATATAAACTATTTTGGATTTTGTTTCGGGGTTATCAAAAACGGATTTACCATCTATAGCAATGGAGCCGGACTCGTTTTTATAAATACCGGTCAAATGTTTTATCAGGGTAGTTTTACCTGAACCGTTAGGTCCCAAAAGCCCATAGACTGAACCCTCCTTTATGTGAATGTCAAGGGAATCAAGTGCTTTAAAATCCCCGTAGGATTTACTCAAAGATATAACATCAATCATTGGGATACCTCCTTTTTCTTATAAGTGTTCTGAATTACATCGATTACTGCTTGCTGCGGTGTATGAAGAAAAATCAATTCTTCCACCGTCTTCTCAATACTTAGCAAAAGCTCTTTTCGTCTCGGGTCTATAGAGCTTTTATCCAATGGGGCTATAAAATTACCCTTGCCTTTAACCGAATAAATTATTCCCTCGGCTTCAAGATCTTTATACGCCTTCTGAATAGTATTGGGGTTTATGGTAAGAGTTTGAGCAAGCTCTCTTACAGACGGTATTTTGTCGTCAGTTTTAACAGCTCCGATTATGACTAACTCCTTAATCTTATCTTTTATCTGTTCATAAATGGGTCTGGGGTCTTTAAAATCCAACTGTATCATAGGCACCTCCTTGTAACTGTATTAACAATAATAGTACACTTAGTACAGTATTATATTATTATCAGTTAAATAAAATGTCAACAATTTTTATATTAGACATATTCCTCAGATATAAACAGATATATTATAATGGTATTAACAGGAGGGGATTAAATGCAAAAACCCGTAATCGGAATACCTATGGGAGATCCAGCAGGAATAGGGCCCGAAATAATAGTAAAAGCACTGGCTAATGAAGAAATATACAAAGTATGCAATCCTTTGGTAATAGGTGATGTAGGAGTTATTGAAAAGGCAGCCCGGATTTGCGGTATACAAACCAATGTAAACGCTGTAACAGGTATGGATATGATAACTTCCGACCAAAGTACTATAAATGTTGTGGATTTAAATATAATAAATCCTGATAGTCTGGAGTATGGTAAGGTTAAGGCAGAAAATGGTCGGGCATCCTTCGAATACATAAAAAAGAGTGTGGAACTTGCTATGGGAGGAAAACTTTCTGCAATAGCAACAACCCCTATTAACAAGCCTTCACTAAAAGCGGCTGAAATAGAATTTATCGGTCATACTGAAATACTTGCCGGACTGACAGACACCAAAGACCCACTTACTATGTTTGAAGTCAGAGGAATGAGGGTGTTTTTTCTTACCCGTCATGTATCACTGAGGAAGGCTTGTGATATGGTTACAGAGGAAAGACTTCTTGATTATGTGGATAGATGTACCCAAGCCTTGCAAAGCCTTGGGATAACAGAAGGAACAATGGCGGTGGCAGGCTTGAATCCCCATAGCGGTGACAACGGACTTTTCGGAACAGAAGAATGTGAAAGTATTACTCCTGCAATTGAAGAGGCGAAAAGGCGCGGGTTTAACGTGGAAGGTCCTGTAGGTCCTGATTCCGTATTCCATCTTGCATTGACAGGCAGATACAATTCGGTATTGTCCCTATATCACGACCAGGGACATATAGCTACAAAAACACTGGATTTTGAAAGAACTATTGCAGTCACCTTGGGACTTCCGTTCCTACGGACATCCGTTGACCATGGAACTGCCTATGATATTGCCGGGAAGGGGATTGCCAGTGAGATAAGCATGACGGAGGCAATACTACTTGCTGCAAAATATTCAATTCCTTACTCACAGTGGATAAAAAGAGCAGACTAATATTAATTTAAAGCGTATCATATTGTATCTAAATAAAGTTATTAATTTTAGGAGGTTACTATGGCAGACGTTATTGATTATAAAATATATGGGGACGATATGCAGATAGTTGAGATAGAATTGGACCCAGCAGAAGGCGTAAGGGCAGAAGCCGGCGCAATGATGTATATGGAGGATGGCATTATGATGCAGACCTCTACTGACGGCGGAGCTTTTAAGGGATTCAAGAGAATGCTTACCGGAGAAAGCTTCTTTATCACAACTTTTTACAATACAGGAGCATCAAAGCAGCACGTTGCATTTTCAGCACCTTACCCCGGAAAGATAATACCGTTGGATTTATCACGACTGGGAGGAAACTTTCTGTGCCAGAAGGACTCCTTTTTGTGTGCTGCCAGCGGAGTAGATATTGAGATAGCTTTTACCAGAAGGCTTGGTGCAGGCTTCTTTGGAGGAGAAGGTTTCATTCTCCAGAGGTTGGTTGGCGACGGTATGGCATTTGTCCATTCAGGGGGAACAATTATTCAGAAAAACTTGCTTCCCGGCGAAACTTTGAGAGTTGACACAGGATGTTTGGTGGCTTTTTCACCAAGCGTAGACTATGATATTCAATCAGTGGGAGGTTTCAAAAATGCCCTGTTTGGCGGAGAGGGACTATTCCTTGCAAAGCTGACAGGACCTGGTATTGTATTCCTTCAAAGCTTACCTCTTGCCAGATTATCAGACAGACTTACATCCGCAGGAGCACGCCATCGTGATCAGCAGTCAGGTATTGCAGGTATTGGAGGCGGAATTCTTGGAGGCCTCTTTGGTGGAGATAGTAAGTATTAAGTTTTAAGACTTGGACAAAATTGTAAAATAATGAAGGCATTTCAAGTTCCTACTGTGGGTTCTTGGGATGCCTTTTTTATAATATCCGAATTGATAATTGACAAATTATGTATATAGAGATAACATAAAATAAAAAGCATTTCCATTTTATTGAAAATAGAGTAAAAAATAACAAGCGAGGATAATGTGATATTTTCTAAAGATACCAATAACATTCTAAAAAGAATTTTAAAACTTTTAAGGCCGTACATTAAAAAAATCAGCATTATTTTTGTATGTATTATTGCTTCTGCCGGTATTAGTATGCTTTTTCCACTACTCAGCAAACAAGTTATGGATATAGGTCTACTTAAAAGTAATTTTGGAGTAGTAGTTAAGTATTCTCTTTTTACTTTTGCCTTGGTTTTAATTGATCAAGCAATTGGCTTACTTGAAACAAAATATTTTTCTTATTTAAATTCTATGTTCCAGTATTCGTTACAAAAGGCGGCATTTAAACATCTCTTGAAGCTTAAACTGCAGTACTTTAATAGTACAAATTTTTCCGAAATCATGGGTAACATCGGTATGGATGTTGGAAATATATCAAGGATATGCGATAAAGGTACTTTTATAATAGTATCTCAGATATTCAGAATTATCGGAGGCTTAGTAGTGGTGGATAACGGTAGCATACACCAATTCGATAATTATAATGATTTTCTGGATTTGAACTCACAAGGTTTATCCGCGGTAAAGCTTAATGAGTTTAAATAAAGTCAGACCTTGTTCAATAAGTCTGTATATACGAAAGCGAGGTGAGAAAAATGAAAAAATTAGGGAAGAAAGTACATAATTATCAGGGTACTATAGAGGCATACGTATCTTGTGATGGAGCCTGTCGTTATGATGTATGCGGGGATACTTCAGCTATGGTGAATCTTCTATTATCTATCCGAAGGTTATACGGTAACTAATTTGTTGTTAGCTCATGCTAAAAATTAACCGGAATACAGTCTATATTCCGGTTAATTTAATTAATAAGGAGGAAGTGATAGTTTTGAATTCTTTCATACACCTGTTTAAAACTCCTGGAGGGCATTATTTGTATGATGTTAATAAAAATGTAATACTTGGTTTATCAGAAGACCAATATGAGATACTCGATTATAAAAATAGTCATGATTCTGATAATTTCACTTCACAATCTAGTGCACAGGCATTAGAGTCAATTGATCATTTGCGTAATTTAGGTTTCTTATCAGAAAAAAGGCCAAAGGAAATGTACCATCCTTTAAATGATACGATTTTAAGCCACCTCAATAATAAAGTTAATATGATTACACTGCAAATAACAAAGCAATGTAATCTTAGGTGCAAATACTGCGTTTACTCTGGAGATTATGAAAATAGAGTTCATTCAAATGAGAAAATGACTCTTGACACAGCCAAAAAGGGAATAGATTTTTATATTGAGCATTCAAAAGATAATGAGAAAGGATTCTTGGCATTCTATGGGGGTGAGCCACTCCTTGAATTTGAATTCATTAAAAAATGTATTGAGTACTTTGAAGAAAGAGCAGAGGGAAAAAATATTCACATAAACTTGACAACAAATGCAACCCTTTTAACTAAAGAGATTGTAGATTATTTTAATAAGCATGATGTACATTTGTTAATAAGTCTTGATGGTTCTTCTGAGGTACATAACAGAAATAGGGTATATAGAGATGATAAAGGGACATTTGAAAAAGTAATGGAAAACATAGAGATGATTAAAGCTAAATTTCCTGACTATTTAAGTAATAATATTGCTTTCAATGCTGTGTTAGATCCGCAGAATGATTTTAGCTGTGTAAATAATTTTTTTACTGATTTTGAATTAGCAAAAGAAGCAAGTGTTATGGCTTCAGAAATAACTAATTTATACAGAAAGGATACTGTAAAAGCATCTGTTAATTATATTTCTGAAATTGAATATGAAATTTTTAAGATATTTTTATCAAAGCTTGGTTATCTGGACGAGAAATATACATCAAAACTACTATCAAGACAATATAGCGAAAGAAAGATTAGATATGGTCTATTGAAAATGAGACAGGAGCTACCTGATAAAGTCCATCATGGAGGACCATGTGTACCTGGGGCTCAAAGGCTGTTCGTGGATGTTGACGGCAATTTTTACCCTTGTGAAAATGTTAGTGAAGCATCACCACATATGAAAATAGGAAATGTAGATGATGGGTTTAATATTGATAAGATAAGAACTTTGCTTAATGTAGGTAAAATAAGCGAAAATAAGTGCAAAAACTGTTGGGCCCTTACCTTTTGTGATTTATGTGCAGCGGCAGCAGATGAAAACGATGGACTTTCAACGGAAAAAAAGATTTCAAGATGTAGTGATGTAATATACACAGCTGATAGAATATTAAAGGATATTTGTACTTTAAAAGAATTTGGGGCTGATTTAGGTGAAGTCAATACGACGGAGTGGAAGCTGTAATAATGGAGGGAGTTAAATATGGGAAAAAATGAAAGACTGTTGATTTATCCGTACAATATGGAATTTACTCCGATATTAAGGCACAGGTCTTTGCTTAAGGAATATGATATATCGTGCCTTGTATCTCCAAATGGATGGGGTTTTACGGGAAAAGATGCAGGTATAGCAGATAGAGGACCGGATATAGGTATTACAGTATCTTCAGATTTTGAAAAGGCTTTAGACTTATGTGATACTGTAATGATTATTGAGTCACATTTACCTATTGATTTTGAAAAAAATATATATAATAAAATCAAATCGGCGGTAAGGTTCAAAAAAAACATAATATGTTCATTTAAATTGAATGAAGATGCTATTAAAGAAATATCGTCTGTGTGTAATCGAGATGGAGTGTATTTCAAGTACTTTGATGGAACTCAGAATTTTCTGTCTGAGGAGATAGTAATTGAGGATGAAAGTATTGAAGAAATTGACACACCTGTTATTCTGGCGGTTGGAATGGCTGAGAAAACAAGTAAATTTGAAATTCAGCTTGCTCTAAGGGAAAAAATTCAAAAATCTGGCTATAAAATAAGTCAGATAGGCACCAGGTCATACTGTGAAATGATGGGTTTCCATCCCTTTCCTACATTCATGTATGGAAAGGCTTTTTCTGATGTGAATAAAGTATTGATGTTCAATAGATTCATCAAGAAAATTGAAAAAAACGAAGAGCCTGATATTATAATTATCGGAGTACCCGGTGGTTTTATGCCCTTTAACAGGAAGATTACCAACAAATTCGGTTTACTTGCCTTCGAAATTTCACAGGCCGTAGTTCCTGATATCGTAATAGCCAGCTTGCTGTATGAGGATTATAAGCCTGAAGGATTTGATATGTTTACGAATATGATTAAATATAAGCTTGGATTTGAGGTTGATTTTTTCAACATTTCAAATATGCAATTTGATTGGATAAGAGCAAATCAGGAACATGTGAAGTCTTATACTTCATTGGATTACAGGTTTATTGACGAGAAGAAAGTGAAATACAGTAGTAATAAAATACCTGTACTTAATATTCTGAATAAAGATGATTCCGATAATATTGTGAAACAAACTATTGAAAAACTTACCGGGTATGCTGATGTACAGATAGTATAAAGGAGAATACTTACTATGGATAATTTAATGTCAGATAAAATAGAAGAAGGGCTTTTAAATATTTTTGTTCAAAGGTTTGATATCGATTTTACTAAATGGGACAAGGATTATTATTTTAAAAATCTTTTAGGAGAAGAAATACAGTTATCTGCAAGAGATTTGCTATACATATACTTTGACATAAAGAGCCAGTTCAATATTACGATCCCTCAAGAGGAAATTGCCAACGGAAAATTTTCTACCTTTGGAGGTATATTGGAAATTGTTCAAAGTGAAATGAAATTAAAGAATATATCGTAATATTTTGATTGGATAGGTTTTTGAACTCTTACCTCTAAATCGGGGTAAGAGTTTTTTAATGAGTTAACACCTCTTTCTATGTTATAATACTACTTGTTGTTACTTCACAATAAAATGGAAAAAAGGATACTACAAATGTTAACTAAGCAAGAAAAAATATTACATAGCAAGCACACTGTATTACAAGATTTCCTTGACGGTTCAAAGCAAAGTCTTCCTATAGCCTTGGGGTATTTTCCTGTATCTTTTACTTTCGGACTAATGGCTGTAAAAGGCGGAATACCTGTTTGGATAGTCATATTAATATCAATGACAAACCTCACCTCAGCAGGACAGTTTGCAGGGACAAACCTGATTATAGCAGGAGCAGGCCTTGCTGAAATTACCATAACCACCTTTGTTATAAATATAAGGTACATGCTAATGTCTCTGTCACTGTCTCAGAAAATTGTTCAGGGTATACCGGGGTACAAGCGTTGGATTATGTCTTTCGGAATCACCGATGAAACCTTTACAGTAGCCGCCATGCAAAAAAAGGACATAACCTTTTCCTTTATGACAGGACTTGAAGTGCTACCCTATATCGGATGGGCTGCAGGCACCGCAGCAGGTGCAATAGTGTGTACCATACTGCCCGAGGCTTTGCAGAATTCAATGGGTATTGCTTTATATGCAATGTTTATAGCCCTTGTAATTCCGGCGGCAAAGAAGTCGAAAGCCGCTCTGATTGTGGCAGGCTGTGCTATATTTATAAGTTCACTTATAAAATGGGTACCTGTCTTTTCTGTTATATCAGGGGGATGGAGAATAATCATTGCCACATTTATTGCATGTACAATAGGTGCAAAGTTTTTTCCAATGGAGGAGACGGCAAATGACTAATACTTTGATTGCAGTATTTCTTATGGCATTGGTTACATATTTTCCAAGAGTACTTCCAATGGCTGTATTCAAAAATAAAATAAAGTCCCGGTTTATAACTGCATTTCTAGGATATGTACCTTATGCAGTTTTGGGAGCTATGATATTTCCTGATATACTTACCTCCACAGGGCATCTGTTGTCAGCTGGCATAGGTCTTGGAGTTGCAGTTATACTAGCCTATTTTGAAAAAAGTTTGTTAAAGGTCGCTGTTTGTGCAATTGCAGTTGTATATGTTTGCGAGATGATAATTTCCAGAGTGTAGAATATGATATAATGATGATAATTAATACAAAAAACAGAAAAGTTTTGTAATGTTCAAAGGGACGGGATTTATGCATAAGAGATACATTTTATCCCTGGATCAGGGAACCACCAGCTCCAGAGCAGTAATATTTGACAGCTTAAACGGTAATATAGCCGGAATCAAGAGTGTACCGTTAAAACAGTTTTATCCTCAACCCGGGTGGGTTGAACATGATGCGGAAGATATTTTCAGGGATCAGATGTCAGCTATAACTGGAGCAATAAAGATGGCAGGGATAAGTCTTGAAGCAATAGCCTGCATCGGTATCACAAACCAGAGGGAGACAGTAGTGGTTTGGGATAAAAACACTGGAAAACCTGTGCATAAAGCTATTGTATGGCAGTGCAGAAGAAGCTCTGAAATATGCGATAGCTTAAAGATGGCAGGCTTGAGAGATAAAATCAAAAGTAAAACAGGGTTGGTAATAGATGCATATTTTTCGGGAACCAAGATAAAATGGATTCTGGATCACGTAGAAGGAGCTAGGGAGAAGGCTCAAAGAGGAGAGTTGCTTACAGGAACCATAGATTCATGGCTTATCTGGAATTTAACCGGAGGCAAAAAACATATCACCGATTATTCAAATGCATCCAGAACCATGCTTTATAATATAAATGATTTAAAATGGGATGAAGAACTGCTGACAGAACTTGAAATACCGGCTTGTATGTTGCCGGAAGTAGTTTCGTCATCGGGGGTATGTGCATACTCCAATGAAAAAGTGCTGGGAGCAAAAATCCCTATTTCCGGAATAGCCGGAGACCAACATGCCTCGCTTTTTGGGCAGGCCTGCTTTAAACAGGGCGATGCTAAAAATACATATGGTACAGGTTGTTTTATACTAATGAATACCGGCAAAACACCTGTTTCTTCAAAAAATAATTTACTTACAACTATTGCATGGGGTATAGATAATCAGGTGGAGTACGCACTTGAAGGCAGTGTATTTAATGCCGGAGCAGCTATTCAGTGGTTAAGGGATGAACTTGGGATAATAAAAACCGCACATGAAAGCGATATTGAGGCAGAAAAAGTTCCCGACACGGGCGGAGTATATGTTGTTCCCGCATTTACCGGTTTAGGAGCACCATATTGGGATATGTATGCACGGGGTACAATACTGGGTATAACCAGAGGCACCAACAAGAGGCATATTATTAGAGCCACACTGGAGTCTATAGCTTATCAGAGCAGAGATGTACTGGAAGCTATGGAACTGGATTCAGGAATAGAACTCAATGCTCTAAAGGTTGACGGAGGTGCAAGCGCAAGTAACTTTCTTATGCAGTTTCAGGCAGATATATTGAATATACCTGTACAAAGGCCTGTAATAAGGGAAACAACAGCACTTGGTTCAGCGTTTTTGGCAGGACTCGGCGTTGGAATCTGGACATCCAAGGAAGAAATAGAAAAGGCGTGGAATCTTGACAAGACATACATACCTTTAGGAAATAAAAATTACTTTGACGGTCTATACTTAAAATGGAAGAAAGCTGTTGAAAAATCAATGAAATGGGATATCTAGGAGGTAAAAATGGACATAAGACAATTATGTGAGAATGCCGGTAATGCATCTGTAAAAATGGCAGCACTTAGCGGAGAAGTTAAGAACAATGCACTGTTGAAGATAGCTGATGCACTACTTGCAAATAGTAAAAGAATAATAGAAGCAAATCAAAAAGACCTTGAAAGAAGCGAAAAGGAGAATCTGGCTTCACCGCTCCTTAAAAGGCTTAAATTCGACGAAAAGAAATTAAACGATGTAGTTGAAGGTATCAAGAGCTTGCAGGGCCTAGAAGAACCTGTAGGCAAAACCCTTATGGCAAATATGCTGGATGATGGACTTGATCTGTTTAAAGTAACCTGTCCCATAGGCGTTATAGGAATCATATTTGAATCAAGGCCTGACGCACTTGTGCAGATATCAACTCTTTGCCTTAAAAGTGGAAACTGTGTTCTCCTTAAAGGCGGTTCTGAGGCAAAAGATACAAACCGAGTTCTGACAGATGTTATAGAAGAAGCTACAGTAGCAGCCGGACTGCCCAAGGGATGGATAAGTCTTCTTGAGAGCAGAGACGATGTAAATGAAATGCTGAAAATGGACCAATATATTGATCTGTTAATTCCAAGAGGTTCAAATGAGTTTGTACGTTATATAATGGATAATTCAAAAATCCCGGTAATGGGCCATGCGGACGGTATTTGCCACGTATATGTGGACTCTGGTGCAGACTTGGAAATGGCAAAGAAAATAACAGTAGATTCAAAAACTCAGTACGTTGCAGTTTGCAATGCTACAGAGACTCTTTTGGTTGACAGGGCAGTGGCAAAGGAATTTTTACCGGAATTAAAGGCTGAACTTGATAAAAAGAATGTTGAAATATTCGGAGATGAAGAAACAGCTAAAATAATAGAAGTTAAGCCTGCCAGTGATCAAGACTGGGCGACAGAGTATCTAGATTACATTATATCCATAAAGATAGTTTCCGGTGTGGATGAAGCTATAAGACATATTAATACTTATGGCTCAGGGCATACTGACAGCATAGTGACAAAGGATAAAACAACAGCAGTTAAATTTATGAATCTTGTTGATTCCGGAAATGTTTTCTGGAATGCTTCTACAAGATTTAGCGATGGTTTTAAATACGGTTTTGGTGCCGAGGTAGGAATAAGTACAAGCAAGCTTCATGCTAGAGGCCCCGTAGGTTTGGATGGTTTGCTGAGTTACAAATATATGCTGATTGGCAACGGGCAGATTGTTGATGATTATGCCACAAACAAAAGACACTTTAAGCATGTAAAAATGAATAAGCATATTGAAGAGATATAAAACATTAAGGAGTGATTAATAATGGCATTTGAGATTATTTCAACTGACAAGGCACCTGCCGCAATTGGTCCGTATTCACAAGCGGTTAAATGCGGAAATGTTATATATACCTCGGGAGCAATTCCGGTAGACCCAGCCAGCGGAAATGTTGTTGCAGGAGGAGCTGCACAGCAGGCAGAACAGGCTATTAAAAACCTTGCAGAAGTACTGAAAGGAGCCGGAGCAAGTCTGGAAAACGTAGTAAAAACTACTGTGTTTATAAAAGACATGAATGACTTCGCAGCAATAAACGAAGTATACAAAAAATTCTTTACTGACAATTACCCTGCACGGTCATGCGTAGAGGTTGCGAGACTTCCAAAGGATGTTTTAATCGAGATAGAATGTATTGCAGTATTATAGATGAGGATTTCTAGCTGTACGTGAGTATAAATTGTATCAATGGAAGCTTGGTTAAAGTTTTACCGGAACCCCTACACGATGTAGGGGTTCCGGTAAAATATCCAATGATGAGCCGCTAGAAACACTTGCAAATATCTTGGAAGCAATCATTGATACAATTTTATACGGGAGTACAGATGTTAAAATAGAAAAGCTTTCTAGTTTTGCAACAACCCCCTTTAGTTTATAACTTATTACAGATCTCTGTAGAAAATCAGATTTGCTTCCATATCTTCGTCCATAGGGCCGTTCTTGAACAGCTTAGCATACTTGCTTGTAAGAGACTTTGCTGTCTTAGCTCTGGACGTATTAAGCTGCATTGACAAGTCTGAGAATGCAGGCTGTTTTGCAAGATTTGTCCTTTGCTCTTTAGGGAGAGGACAATACCTGAACAAAATTGATCTTGCTATTTTGTTCAGCCTGAGGATACCTTTTGATTCATAATTTATCCATACATCATAATCGCTTGTGAAAATATCCTTCATCATGTTCCTGTTTTTCTGTATCTGTACTTTGATTTTTTCCTTTGCTTCTTCGCTAAGGTCATGGTTTTTCTTATAGAACTGAATGTAGTCAGTGTACTCCGAAGTCAGAGATTTTTCAGTTATATCGTTCCATGCCACGCCCATCATCGTTCTGCACAGTTCCCATCTGAATGCACCGATAAGTTTCAGTACCATATCATAGATGTTTTCATCTGTAAATGCAGGGAAAATGAATCTTCCGGGTGTATTTCGGCCTCTTCCTGTTATCTCCTGCCACATGGATGCTCTAGAACCAAAGGTAGGAACTATGATAATGTCGGGAAGGATTTCTTTCATTATCGGTTCTTTCTCTATATTTTTCTTTTCGTTTTTGTACCAGATTTCCCTATAGAATACTGAAAAATCAGTATCAAGTATATTCATAATTGCATCTGTTATCTTTTGTGGAGTCACAACTGACTTCTCAAGATCACGAGTGATAATATCTTTATGCAAAATAGGAAAGTAGCTGCTCATGTGACCATGGCACACTTTCTGATTTGTCTTTAACATGTTGTTTATTTCAAAACTTACCTTAGCATTAAAGTCCTTTTCATATGCCGGTTTATCAAGGTCTGTGACAATTTTCCTTTTCTTCATATCTCTGAAAACATCATAATAATCCTGCCCGAAATCATTGATAGAAGGTTCCTTGCGATTATTGTAAATTTCTTCAAGCCACTTTGTTGCACTATGTATAGTGAATTTCGATTTTGAATATTCCTTGTCGCATAGGCGATATAAAGCAATGGCTTGTTCTTTGGTCACAAGACGCTCGTCCATATAACCAAAATTCAAAAACATGCTTATTATTTTAGGATACTGACCGCATTCTTGAGCCTTTTTAAATGCAGTTTCGTAAACTGTAAAGAAATCACTTGTAAGTGAAGAACGAAGCTCCCTCGCTTCAGAATCGCTGGAGGATTTATCCTTCAAAGCTCTAAAATGACAAATACGTTTATTGAAGCTTTCTTTAAAATCATAGGTACAGCCGCAAATGGTTAAAATTTTATCGAGACTGTTTTCAAGTTCCTTTGGTAGTTCGTTTCCTGAATAAGTACCGTCATTATTCTGAGGTATACGGTTTATGGACACCTTTTCCTTGACAGCTTCAACCAATTCGCTAATTTTTGCAAGGTTTATGGAGTTAAAACAGTCAAACTCATTCTGAAGTCTGCCAATACAATTTGCAATAACAGCAGCACATTGTTCCATTATTCCATAAAGAGTTAGTACTGCTTCCTTATCATCCTTTGAATCTACCGCTATTTTTGCGTAAGAAGCCATAAGATTCATCGGGGCAGTATAGAGACAATATATATTGTTGTATAATTTGGACAGCTTACGCTTAATTTCACCTACAAGGGAATCCATAAGCTCCGAACCCTTTTCCATATGGTATTCACAAACATAGCTTTCACTGTTGAAAAAACCTTTTCTTTGTTCAAGAGGAACGTTAAGCAGCTTTGAAAAATATTCAAAACCTGCATCATCTATTTCATTCTCGGTATCTCCGCAATTTTCACATATATATGTGTTTGATAAGGAATCTGTATCAACGGGGAAGAAGCGTATTCCGTTATTTATTGCCTCCTGATAAACATTTTTGTAGTAATCCAAATTTTCTACCTCAGGAGAATATTTGAAATAATATTTATCCTTTATAGCCCAATAATATAAGGACATATTTTTTACCAATATATCCAGACTCCTGCATATGGGGAGAAGCTTCTGATAGGAATCATAGCTCAGATCGATGAGTGTTGCCAGTGATGAGACAATATATGTAGAATAATCCTTTTGTGTATTCATGATATCTCTGATTCCATTTACGGATGAAGTCGGAAAACAGTAAAGATTACAAGCTTGTTGGGATCTTAAACTAAAGGAGTTCTTTCCGCTTTTCAAAATGTCATTAACGCATAGAAAAGTATTCTGCTCCAAGGTAAAAAGACGGCAGCTGTTATCCGCTTCGTAACCTTCAATATTTAGTGCTTTATCAAAAGCGGACAGTAAAACATCCAGCTTCCCCTGCAGCATTAAAATAACTGTTGATACTCTGTCACCTTCATTAATAATCGTTTCATTCTGACCGGACAAGTATTGCCCTGCGTAGTCTGATTTTATGCCCATTTTTATCTCCTTTACCTGTACGAAAATTGAACATAACAAAAAAGCTAGGTTATTCACCTAGCTCATTTATCGGCATATTATTCTAAATTATTTACTAATCACAAGTAAAATAGGTAATATTACTTATTTTGCATGGATATATCCTTGGGACTTTAAGTACTCTGCCATCAATACTGCACCACCTGCAGCACCGCGGACAGTGTTATGTGACAGACAAACAAATTTATAATCATAAAGAGTGTCTTCACGAAGTCTTCCGGCAGTTATACCCATTCCATTTTCAGCGTCCCTGTCAAGTTTAGTTTGTGGTCTGTTATCTTCTTCAAAATATTTTACAAACTGCTTTGGTGCACTTGGCAATTCCAATTGCTGAGGTTCGCCTTTAAAGTTCTTCCATAACTCTAGTATTTCTTCTTTTGAAGGTTTGTTTTCAAAAGAAACAAATACTGCAGCAAGGTGACCGTCAGTTACAGGAACTCTTATACACTGTGTAGTTATAAGTGGTGAAGAAGACTTTACAATTTCACCATTTTCGACTTTACCCCAGATTTTCAATGGTTCCTGTTCACTTTTTTCTTCTTCTCCGCCGATATAAGGTATAACGTTGTCAATCATTTCTGGCCAGTCCGTGAAGTTCTTTCCTGCACCTGAAATAGCCTGGTAAGTAGTTGCAACAACATTTTTAATACCATATTTCATTAAAGGAGTTAGAGCAGGAACATAGCTTTGAATTGAACAATTTGGCTTAACGGCAATAAAACCGTATTTTGTTCCAAGTCTTTTTCTCTGAGCATCTATTGCTTTTACATGATCTGCATTAATTTCAGGTATAAGCATAGGTACGTCAGGAGTCCACCTGTGTGCTGAGTTATTTGAAACTACAGGAGTTTCATTTTTAGCATACTCTTCCTCTAACTTCTTAATCTCATCCTTTTTCATATCAACTGCACAGAAAACGAAATCCACTTCATCACAAATTTCTTTAACTTGTTCTGTTGCGTTTTTTATTACAATATTCTTAACGTTTTCAGGCATAGGTGTAGACATCTTCCATCTATTACCTACTGCTTCTTCGTAGCTCTTTCCGGCAGATTTTTCACTGGCAGCAATGGAAACAACTTCAAACCATGGATGGTTTTCAAGAAGTGAAATAAATCTTTGACCAACCATTCCAGTACCACCGATTATACCAACTTTAAGCTTAGACATCCTTTATGCCTCCTATTCGTAGATTTTCATATTATTGAACCGATATTGAATGGAGGAGAGTCAAATAAAACAGTAAAGTGTCCACCATTCAATGACATTTGTATTTGTATTGTGTATTTTATCACAATGTCATTGAAAATTCAATAATAAAAATTTTCTACGAGGCCTGCTGTTTGAACAGGGGCTGAGTAATGCTCCAGTTCTTTAACTCGGTCTGAGTACCTACCCAAACAGATGCTTTCATGGGAACAAGAGGATACAGTTCCTCCACACAGTAATTAGACATTCTCATGCAGCCGTGGGATATGTATTTTCCAATGGAATAAAATGAATTTGTGCCGTGTATACCATAGGAACCGTCTGTTCTATTTATACCCATCCAACGGGTTCCAAGAGGGTTTTGAGGTGTTCCACCTTTTACCGGGTCTGCAAATCCTCCGCCTCCCCAATCGGGGTTTATAAGTTTACTGGTCACAAAAAATTTTCCTGATTTTGTAAGGGATGCGGGGTTGCCCACTGCAACGGCATACTTTTTCAATACCTTTGCACCTTCATATAATGTTAAGACTCTTGTAGTTTTGTTTACGGCAATCCACTTTCCTTTAGTAGGCGCTTTTGTAACCTTGTCAAGATAAACAAACTTGTTACTGGATAGCCTTTGTACAAGCATATTTTTTGTTGCAGTATCGTATACACCTGTAACACTCATATTATGATTGCTTTGAAATAAAAGAAGTGCATTTCTGATATTCAGTCGCTCATCATTTTTAGAGGCTTTCTTATAGTAGCCAAGCTGCTTTATGTATTTCAAATATGTATTGGCGGTAATATCTTTTTGAAGCTGGGCCACTTTTTTCTGTAACTTTTCCTTGGCGGCTGCCGCCTCTTTCTTCTTCTGTTCTTCCTGCTGTTTTTTTTGAGTATCTAGTGTTTTATCCAGGACGGTAGTATCAATATTAACTGCCGACTGTGATACTTCGGGATACTGGTTTTTGTTTTTTGCATCGGCTGCACCGCAAACAGCTGTACTTTCAAATAGTATGGCAACAATTAATGTGCCAAGCAATAAAAGTCGTTTAAGCATTATACAATCCACCTCTGATTTTTAATTATTACTATATTCTAATTGGAAAAATATAGTATGGCATTAGTTCATTATATTAATTTTACTGTTAAAATGAAAATTTCATTACTGTTACATTTGTTTCGATTAAGGCGATTATCTCTCATAGCGGCTATTTAACGGTGCCGCAGTCAATATCTGTAAATAAAATATTTCCCTTAAAAATATAAGGCAGGCTTTTCAAAAGGCATGTCGAAAAATGACGTATAACAGCAAAATATTTATGCATCATATTGAATTTTTATGCATAATAATTTATAATTGTACACATCGATGTTTTATTATGTAGACAAAAATAATAGGGGGATTTCAAAATGATGAAAGGAATGTTAAAGAAGGTTTTTTGCTTAATTATTGTTGCGACTATCGGAATATCAATTGCAGGTTGCGGTGGCGGAGAAACAATGAAGAGAATTGAAAAGTCCGGCAAATTGGTTATAGGTACAAGTGCAGAATATGCACCGTATGAATATCATATGCTGGTAGATGGAAAGGATACTATAGTAGGTTTTGATATTTCTATTGCGGAGGAAATTGCAAAAGATATGGGTGTGCAGCTCCAGATTGTGGATGCTGATTTCAACGGACTATTGTCATCACTTAACACAAACAAGGTGGACATTGTAATAGCCGGTATGAATCCTACTGAAAAGAGAAAAAAATCAGTTGATTTTTCAAAGATTTATTATGAGGCAAAACAGGGTGTAATGGTAAGAGCTGAGGACAAAGACAAATACAAAACCGTTGATGATTTAAAAGATATAAAAGTTGGTGCTCAGCTGGGAACTACACAAGAGAAAATAGTACAAGAACAAATCAAGGATGCAAACCTTGTTTCATTAAGCAAAATCCCTGATTTGGTTATGGAATTAAAGAATAAAAAGATAGATGCATTGGTGGTTGAACTTCCTGTTGCAAATGGTTATGTTAAGAACAACAATGATCTGGCAATTACAGAGGTTTCCGTAAAGGATGATACAGGCGGGTCAGCCATAGCAGTTAAAAAAGGTAATAAAAACCTTGTAGAGCAGATAAACAAAACACTTGACAGACTTATGAAGGATGGAACAATAGATAAATTTGTTCAGGAAGCAAATGAAAAGAATGTAACAAAATAATTGACATGACATTATAAGAAGACCAAAGCAAAGGGGATGTCCATGGGCACCCCTGTGTTTTGTTTTCGGAGAATTTTTATAATAGGGAGGGATTAACTTGGATTTTGGGTTTCTAAGTGAATATTGGTACTACTTTGTAAGCGGTACCGCCAATACAATAGTAATTGCGATTCTTACCGTAATACTTGGAGTTATTATAGGTACAGGTATTGCATTGATGAAAATATCACATAACAAGATTTTAAAGGCAGTTGCTTCATCCTATATTGAGTTTATAAGAGGAACACCTCTGCTTGTTCAGATAACACTTTTTTTCTACCTGATTTCACTGCCGGAATTTCATATATTCGGTTTAGACATGGAGAGATTTATTCCCGGTGTTATAGCTATGTCCATAAACAGTGGTGCATATGTGGCTGAAATAATACGTGCGGGTATTCAGGCGGTGGACAAGGGTCAGATGGAGGCGGCGAGGTCTATCGGTTTTACTCAGGGGCAGGCTATGAGGTATATTGTATTGCCACAGGCACTCAGAAATATACTTCCTGCTTTGGGTAATGAATTTGTTGTTGTAATTAAGGAATCCTCCGTACTGTCTGTTATCAGTATATCTGAACTTATGAGAAGCACAAATATTATACAGGGTGCAATTTACAGGCCTTTTGAGCCTCTGGCAATTACAGCTATTATATATTTCCTATTGACCTTTAGCCTTACAAGGCTTTTGGGATATGCTGAAAGGAGGATGAGGACAAGTGATTAATGTAAAGAATCTGCACAAGAAATTTGGCAGCCTTCATGTTTTACAGGGCATAGATGTAACCATTGAAAAAGGCGAGGTAGTTGTTGTAATCGGCCCCAGTGGTTCAGGTAAGAGTACCTTCCTCAGGTGCTTGAATTTGTTGGAACAGCCCACCGCCGGTGAAATAATTTTTGAAGGCGTAAATATAACTGATAAGAAAAATGATGTGAACAAACAGAGGCAGAAAATGGGAATGGTTTTTCAGAACTTCAATTTATTCCCTCACTTGTCTGTAATTGATAATATAACTCTTGGGCCTATAAAACTCAAAAAGCTGACTCCCGAGCAGGCAAAAGAGAATGCTATGTCTCTTTTAAAGCGTATAGGATTGGAGGAAAAGGCAAATAACTATCCTGCACAGCTTTCAGGAGGACAAAAACAACGTATAGCTATTGTTCGCGCTCTTGCCATGTCTCCGGATGTAATGCTTTTTGACGAGCCTACATCAGCACTTGACCCGGAAATGGTAGGTGAAGTTCTGGAGGTAATGAAAGAGTTGGCGGCAGAGGGAATGACAATGGTGGTTGTTACTCATGAAATGGGTTTTGCAAAAGAGGTAGGAACCAGAGTACTATTCATGGATGAGGGCAAAATTAAGGAAGATGCTCCTCCTAGTGAAATTTTTACAAACCCAAAAGATGACAGAACAAAGGAATTTTTAAGTAAAATACTATAGAATATAAGCCTAATTCTTAAAAACCGTTGGAGGCACATATGTTCAAGCTGTTAAAGGATGCAACTGTATATTCACCGGAATATCTGGGTAAGAAAGACATATTGCTTTGCTGCGACAAGGTGGCTTTAATTGAAGATAATATAAACTCTACGGGGTTTAAAGGTGTTGAAATAGTCAATTGTGACGGTAAAATAGTGTTTCCCGGCTTTATCGACCTTCATGTCCATATAACAGGCGGAGGCGGTGAAGGTGGCTTTACCACAAGAACTGAGGAAGCAAAGGCCGCAGATATACTTAAGTACGGTATAACAACAGTTGTAGGAGTTCTTGGAGCAGACGGTGTAACAAGAAGCATGCCTAATCTTTATGCAAAAGCAAGGCAACTGGAACTTGAGGGCCTTTCTACTTATATATTCACAGGGTCGTATCAAGTTCCGGTTATAACTTTAACAGGAAGCGTACAAAACGACATGGTTTTTGTAGATAAGGTTATTGGGGTAGGAGAGATTTGCCTTGCCGACAGCAGGGCATTTGAGCCGTCTTTTGATGAAATAAGCAGAATTGCTGCCCAAACCAGAAACGGTGCTATTATTTCAGGTAAAGCGGGACTGGTGCATTTTCATCTGGGACTAGGTGAAAGTGCTATGGAGTATATGTTCAGGCTTGCAAATGAAACTTTAATACCTAAACAGCACATTCTGCCTACACATGTTAATCGTACAAAAGGTCTTTTTGATAGGGCTTTGGAATATTTAAAGCAGGGTGGTAATATCGATTTGACAGCGGGCTTTATCCCATCTAGCAGTGACCCGGAATGTGTTGCCACCTATGATGCATTAAAGGCTATTCAGGATAAGAAATTAGATTTTACAGGGATAACAATTAGCTCTGATGCTTACGGAAGCGTTCCTACCTTTGATGAAAACGGAAATGTGGTTTCTTCAGAGACAGTGAGCTGTAAGATACTTTTTGATGAGGTTCGTACAGCTATTAAGGACAGGGGAATTCCTGTTGAAACGGCAATAGGTATTATAACAAAAAATGCCGCCCAACGACTAAAGATAGACGATAAAAAGGGCACTCTGCAAGTGGGTAAAGATGCAGATTGTGTTATTTGTGACAGCGGATTGAACATAGTGAAGGTTATTGCAAAGGGAAAAATGTATAAATATAGCTGATTTAATACATTAATTTGCGTGGTACAATCATATAATTAACAGGTGGACATATTCCTAATAGTTAATTGGAGGTTGATTGCATTGACCAAGGATTTTCGCAAGGTAATAATAGTATTTATCAGCATGTTTGTAATATTTGCAGCAGCTGTGACAGTATCTGAAATAGTAAATTACAACCATATCCTAAGAACATACCCTCAAAGCGGGCAAATAGCCGTACCTGATACTGTTCAGGTAACAATGCCCACTCAGGCAGCTTTTGATTTTCAGAAAAGCAAGGTAACAACATGGCTGATAAGACTTTTTCTCAGCTTTGCAGTGCCTGCTTTTTTTATATTTTCTAAGCTGTCTATCCACATTAGAAACTGGGCGGCAGGGAGAGCCCGCCGCTGGATTTCAATAATTATTCTATATTTTATTGCATATTCGGTTATTGAAACACTTATTTATTTACCTCTGGATGCATATACAGGGTTTTTCAGAATGCATCGGTATGGTCTGTCAAACCAGAACTTTTCCCAATGGCTGGTAGATACAATCAAAAATTTTATTGTAAACACCATTTTAACCGGGGCAATTATATGGGTTCCGTTTCTCATAATAAAAAAGTCTCCCAGGCGGTGGTGGTTATACATAGCATTAATATCTATTCCGTATTTGTTTATAGTTTCATATATACAGCCTGTGGTAATCGACCCTATTTTTAATCAATATAAACCAATTGAAGACAGCCATTTAGCTTTGAAAATTGAGGATTTGCTGCACAAAACACCAATAGGTGAATGTCAGGTTTATCAGGTGAATAAAAGCAAGGAAACAAACCAGATGAATGCCTATATGACGGGGGTGTTCAATACAAAGAGAATTGTCCTTTGGGACACTACAATAAACTATCTGGATACAGATGAAGTATTGGGGGTTACCGCCCATGAAATGGGGCACTACCTTATGGGGCATGTGTGGAAATCAATAGTTTTCGGGGGCTTAGGAAGTATTATTATCCTATATCTGATTTATAGAATGCTGGGATTTATATTGAGGAAAACAAAAGGGAAACTTGGCTTCAGCAAGGTATCAGATATTGCGGCATTTCCCCTTATAATCCTGCTTATAAACCTGATGGTGTTTTTTACTGCACCCATAACCAATGCATATTCCAGGAGTATGGAAACAGAAGCAGACCGCTTCGAACTTGAGCTTACAAGAAATAATTTTGCTACCGCAACGGCAACTGTTAAGCTGCACCAGCAAAGTCTTACCATGCCTGAACCCGGTATTGTTTATATGCTTTGGACCTATGACCATCCTACTTTCAAATCCAGAGTAGACTTTGCTAATAATTATAGACCTTGGGAAAATGGGCAGCCGCTGAAATATCAGAAATTTATCAAAGAAGGAAAATAGCAGGTAATAGTAGAAGTAATACAAGGTTTTTGATTTTTACGTTTTGGAGGAGAAATAAAGAATGGAGATTTTAAAGGGACTTGGTATTTTAAATGCATCTTTCTTGATTCCGGTAATTGTGGTTATACTTGTGTTACTTATTATTGCAAAGGTAGCAAAAAGTCTGCTGAAACTTGGAATACTTATTGCGGTCATAGCAGTTGGAGTGGTAATCTATTTTAATCTTCCAAGCTTTACGGTAGATAACGGTACAGCTACTCTAAAGCTGATGGGACAGGAGCATACAATAAATGCTAAAACTGCAAAGGTGATTATCGAGGATAAGGATGGCAAAAAACAGACAGTGCTTGTTTCAGGAACAGAAAGGATTGTTCTGCCGTTCAGTAAAGACTTTGCAGAGAAATTTATAATTGAAAAGCTCAAAAACAATAAAATAGAGGGTTAACGTTGCATTGACAAACATGGGCAGCACCGACAATGATAAGTTGGTGCTGCCCATGTTTGTCATCATTCACAGAGGTTTAGATGAGGGTAATACCTCAATAGTTGGAGGTAAGAAATGAAAGCTCAAAGCATTAAAATTGACAGCATACCTGCCATTATTTGGGGCAAAAAGTCAGATAAGTTATATATTCATGTTCATGGAAAAATGTCTTGTAAAGAACATGCAGAGAACTTTGCTGAAATAGCAGAGAAAAAAGGTTATCAAACACTTAGTTTTGATTTGCCGGAACATGGTGACAGAAAAGACAGTGATTATCGTTGTGACATATGGAATGGTATGCACGACCTTAATGTGATTGGTAATCACGCTTTTTCAATGTGGAGCAATGTTTCATTGTTTGCTTGTAGTCTTGGGGCATACTTTAGTTTAAATACGTATACAGACAGAAATTTTAGGAATTGTCTTTTTCAATCACCTGTAATAGACATGGAGTACCTTATTGAACAGATGTTTTGCTGGTTTAATGTAACAGAGGAGAAGTTATACAGTGAAAAAGAAATTCCCACCCCTGTAGACCTGTTGCGTTGGGACTATTATCAGTATGTTAAAAAACATCCGGTGAAAATATGGAATACACCAACCGCAATACTTTACGGAGGAAAAGACAATCTGCAATCAGTAGAGGTCATTCAAAAATTTGCAAAAGAGCATGGCTGTCTGTTGACAGTATCTGAAAGCAGTGAGCATCCTTTTATGGAAAAAGAGGATATAAATATAGTGCGTACATGGCTTGAAGAAAACATATGAGTATTTTTTACATAATATGTTATATGAAAGGAAAATACTTTATGGAATTTATATTTGTATTTGCTGGGGCGGCTTTTTATTAGTATTAATATATTCGATAATTAAAGTTTTCTTTTTTGAAGAGAAATGGGAGACACTAATTTTTTCTAATGGATTAGATAATAAAAATATATTAGAAATATACTCCTACTTAAGGTCTGAAGGTATAAAATGTACTATTGTAAACTTGGAAAATGGTTCTGCACTTTCTACGAGAAATATTGTTCCCCAAAAGCTTGACGTTCATAAAAATCATATACATAAAGCGCGTGAGCTGATATTTAAGAAATATGGAAATAGTTTGGGTTAAAGTTTCTGCCATCATATAAACCTTCTAAATATACGTGTTATAAATTCCCAGTAATTTTGTTGGTTTTCACTTCTTAATTTGGGTATAAATATATTAACACAATATAAAAAGAGGTGTTTACAATGGATGCATGGAGATATTTTAAAAACGGAAATTGGTCCGAGGAAATAGATGTTAGAGACTTTATTGTTAATAATTATACACCATACGAAGGAGATGCTTCCTTTCTAAAGGGTCCAACGCAAAGGACACAAAAACTCTGGAAAAAAGTCAGTGACAAACTGGAGGAGGAAAGAAAGAACGGAGGAGTCCTCGATGTGGATACAAAAATAATATCAACAATGACTTCTCATGACCCCGGATATATAGATAAAGAACTGGAGAAAATTGTAGGCTTGCAGACTGACCAACCTTTGAAAAGGGGTATAATGCCATTTGGTGGTATCAGAATGGTGGTAAAAGGCGGAGAGGCCTATGGCAAAAAGATTGACGAGAGCGTTGTTAAGCTTTTTACTGAATATAGAAAAACTCATAATGATGGCGTTTATGATGTATATACTCCTGAAATGATGAGGGCAAAAAAAGCGGGTATCATAACCGGACTACCTGATGCATACGGTAGAGGAAGAATAATCGGCGATTACAGAAGGGTTGCACTGTACGGGGTTGGCAGGCTCATTGAGGACAAGCAGAAGCAGCTGTCAAGCCTTGAAATGGACTATATGGACAGTGAAACCATTCAGGAGAGGGAAGAAACAAAAAGCCAGATAAAAGCCCTTGAGTACTTAAAACAGATGGCAGAAATGTATGGCTTTGATATTTCTAGACCTGCAGAAACAGCACAGGAAGCATTCCAATGGCTGTATTTCGGTTTCCTGGGAGCAATAAAAGAACAGAACGGTGCGGCTATGAGTCTCGGTAGAGTTTCAACCTTCCTTGATATTTATATAGAAAGAGATATCAAAGAGGGTACACTTACTGAGGAAGAAGCACAGGAACTAGTGGACCATTTTGTTATGAAGCTGAGATTAGTGAGATTTCTTAGGACTCCGGAGTACGAAAAACTGTTTTCAGGGGACCCGACATGGGTAACTGAGAGTATCGGAGGTATGGGCCTTGACGGACGTACACTGGTAACAAAGAATTCCTTTAGAATGCTGCATACCTTGTTTAATCTGGGACATGCACCCGAGCCTAATTTAACGGTGTTATGGTCAGTGCACCTGCCTGATGGTTTTAAAAAATACTGCTCATAC
Source organism: Bacillota bacterium (assembly GCA_023390335.1). GTDB lineage: Bacteria > Bacillota > Clostridia > Acetivibrionales > DSM-1351 > Ruminiclostridium. Next base: position 191,301 of record JAEWCZ010000017.1, read on the forward strand.
GTTTCCATCAATACAAGCTCCATCCAATACGAAAGCGATGACATAATGAGATATTATTGGGGCGATGATTATGGTATTGCATGCTGTGTTTCGGCCATGAGAATAGGAAAACAGATGCAGTTCTTCGGCGCCCGTTGTAATATGGCAAAAGCTTTGTTATATGCAATTAACGGAGGTCGTGATGAAAAATCAGGCGTTCAGGTAGGTCCAATAATGCAGGCGGTTGAGACTGAATATCTTGATTATGATGATGTAATGAAGAGATTCGATGCAGTACTTACATGGGTTGCAAGGCTTTACATTAACACTCTCAATATTATACACTATATGCACGACAAATACGCTTACGAAAGACTACAGATGTCTTTACACGACAAGGATATATTAAGAACCATGGCTTGTGGAATAGCAGGATTATCCGTAGTTGCAGATTCCCTGAGTGCTATCAAGTACGCAAAGGTTAAGGTAATAAGGAATGAAGAAGGACTCGCCGTTGACTATGAAATTGAAGGCGATTATCCAAAGTTTGGAAACAATGACAACCGTGTGGACAACATAGCGGTGATGTTGGTGAAACGCTTTATGGAAAAGTTGGAGAAACAGAGGACTTACAGACATTCTGTTCCTACTCTTTCAGTACTCACCATTACATCAAATGTTGTATATGGAGCGAAGACAGGTAATACGCCTGACGGAAGAAAAGCAGGCGAACCTTTCGGGCCGGGTGCAAACCCAATGCACGGAAGGGACTTGAACGGAGCACTTGCGGTTCTGCAATCTATTTCAAAGCTACCTTATCAGTTTGCTCAGGACGGTATATCGTATACATTTTCCATAATTCCAAAGGCATTGGGACGAGAGGAAGAAACAAGGATAAGTAACCTTGCATCAATGCTAGACTCTTACTTTAAGGAAGGCGGACATCACATTAATATAAATGTGTTTGAAAGGGAAATGCTCATGGATGCAATGGAGCATCCTGAAAAGTATCCTCAGCTTACAATCAGGGTATCTGGCTATGCGGTTAACTTTATTAAATTGACAAGAGAACAGCAACTTGATGTAATTAACAGAACAATACACGAAAATATATAAGTAAAGCCAGACAGATTCCGAGGGATAAGCGCTAAAAAATGAGTATCCTCGGAAGCTGCCTCGGATTAAATTTTTATACGGGGGTTGCAATTTTTAAGGAGGTAATGCTGATGGAAATCAAAGGAAGAGTACATTCGTTTGAAACCTTTGGGACTGTGGATGGCCCAGGGATTAGATTTATAGTATTTCTCAAGGGCTGCCCACTTCGATGCAAGTACTGCCATAACAGAGATGCATGGAGCTCGGAGGGGGCAAAACTGTATACCCCTCAGGAGGTTATGAAGGAAGTACTGAAATACAAAAACTTTATAGAAGCCTCACATGGAGGAATAACAGTTAGCGGAGGAGAGCCTTTAATACAGCAGGAATTTGTAATGGAGCTGTTTAAGCTGTGCCGTGAAGCAGGGATACATACTGCTGTAGACACTTCAGGCTACGTCAATGTTGAGGATGTCAAGGAAACACTTGAGTATACTGATCTTGTACTTCTGGACTTAAAGCAGGCAAATACAAAGAAGCATATGGAATTAACAGGTGTGGATAATGAGCGTATAAAGCTGTTTACTAGCTATCTGGGTGAAATCGGAAAACCAGTTTGGATAAGATACGTCCTTGTGCCGGGTTATACTGACGATGAAGAAGATTTGCTATCAGCATACAACTATTTAAAGGGATTTAAAAATATAGAGAAAATAGAGGTTCTTCCGTACCACTCAATGGGAAAGGTCAAATGGGAGAAGCTAAACGTGGAATATCCTCTGGAGGGAGTGCCTTCCCCTTCACAGGAAGAAGTGGACAGAGCAAAAAACATTCTGACCACAGGAAAACCGTAGAAAAAGCTATATCTGCTTTCTCACGGTTTTATATTCATCGTTAAACTGAAAGTATGGGCAGCCGTTAAAGGATTTTGTCATAAATCTTAGCATTTCATCCTCATCCAGATTTACCTGACAGTAATAAGAGCCGTATTCTTCATCGTATAGGTAATTGATACAGCAGTCGCAGTTTGATTTAGTCTTCATCAGCAAAACCCTCCAATAAAATATATGATGTTCTTGCACTAGCTAAATGTCTCATGGTTTATATCATTGAGGCATTTTTTTATACCATATATTAAATAGCACAATATTGTCAAGAAGGGGTGGTAGAATACACAGAAGCTCAGGTTATAAATTGTTAGTTTTTGTATATATGTTTATTTAGCTTTTCTGGACTGGAAAGTAGGTACTATAGAGGCTCGTGTTTTTCTTTTATTATTAAGTTTGCACCCAAAAAAGCCGATAGCCTAAATGTAATCATATTGAATATAAACCAATTTATACCATAAACGGAAAGGGTGATTTTTTGGAAAGTATTATAAGTAGTTACAGGAAAAAGAACCTGATTTTAATTATAACTATAATTGTTCTTGTAGGGTTAATTATATCTTTGTTTTTATTTATTCGGCCTTTTTTTGCCTCGGATTCAAGCTTGGAGTCCTATGTTGAAAGGGTAGAACATAATAAAATTAGTAACTTCAAAGTTATTAGGTCTTCAACATATGATGGCATGAGAATAGTTTTATATAATTATTCTAAGGAAAAATCCGGTGAAAAAGATTTGGGAATAACAATTTCAAAAGCTACTTTCATTAAGGGTTTATATAAAAACGTATCTTGTGCATCAAGTAATAAAAATTTTGGTGTAGTGTCTTATTCTGATGATAAAAGTGAACCAATGGTGATTGTTTATGGATATAATCCCAATAAAATAGCTAAAACGTTTACGCTAAAAGATAATGATAAAAGTTATGATATTGATATATCTGACAATGAATATTTTATTAGTAAATATTTAGGTATAAAATCAGGCTTGAAAAATTGTGAATTTAAATTTTATGATAAGAATAAAAAAGATATATCATCCTCATTTCTTAAAAGGAATTAGATTATAATTAAATATGTATTTCACCAAAATGACTAAACATTCAATTTTAGGGAAACATAATTATTGATGTTTAGTTTTTTTGTTTTAAAAATTTTATGATAAATGGTGATATACATATATGAATAATATATCAATTATCCTAATAATAAGTTTAATTGTCATTATTGCCGGTCTGATAGGGATTGTTTTAAAGAGCAGACCTTCCTACGATGTCCAGATAGAAGACATAGTCCTCAACCCGGAAGATTTGATGAGACATGCAGAACAGTTGGCAAAAACACAGGTTACGGAAAAAAGAAACTCAGGTATAAACAGAATTCAAGAGAGAATTGAAAGGAATTTTCAAAGAGTTCTCGAAACGTACCATAAATTTAATCTGGATATCTCTGCATCCTTTTCCATACCTCCGGCTGCAGAGTGGCTTTTGGACAATTTTTATATCATTGAAGAACAAAAGAGCATCCTTCTGAAGGAATTAGGTGAAGCAAGGCAGGCATTACCGACAATATCCGAGGGCGCTTATACAGGTTATCCAAGGATATTTGCAATAGCAGCAGATTTAGTTTCACACTGTGATGGTAATGTTAACGAGAGAATTATAAAGGATTTTATTAACGCGTATCAGAAGTACACTTTTCTTTCAATACAAGAGCTTTGGATGCTGTCAACTATGTTAAAGGCAGCGTTACTGGAAAAACTCTTGGTTGTTTGTGACAGAATACAGGCAAACCGTCAGGATTGGTACAGGGCTGAAAATATTGTTAATGGTATCAGGCATAATAACGAGAACTGCGACGATTTCAAACGGCATATAGACCAGCTTGATGAGATAACTCCTGCTTTTACAGAGCACCTTATCAAGAAGCTGCGTAAAGATGGGGCAAAAACACTTTGGATGATTGAATGTCTTGATAGTATTCTTATTCAGAAAAGTACATCTACTGACAATCTTATCTCAGAGGATCATTTTAATCAGGCCACCCTTCAGGTGTCCATAGGAAATGTCATTAACAGCTTCAGAGCATTGTCAAGCTTTGATAATACTGTCCTGTTCGAGGAATTAAGCGAAGTTGAGAGAATCCTTAAACTTGATCCATGCGGAATTTATTCACAAATGGACTTTAATTCCAGAAACCATTACAGGGACATTGTAATGAGAATGGGAAACAAATACCATACGACTGAAATAAACATAGCCAGATTGTGCGTGAATTTGGCGAAGGAAAAGTATGAGCTGAATCCTTCCATAACGGCTGAAAACCATGTGGGATACTACCTTGCCGGGAATGGAAGAGGGATTCTTACTGATCGTCTTGGATACAATAATACCCCATTCTTTAAAAATCGTGAGAGATGGTATATTTCAGCCATAGTGATATTCTCTATTTTAATTGCACTTATACCCACGGTGAACAGTATTATAGGGGAAAGGGATGGACTGCCGTTCATTGCCATACTAGTTGGAATACTTTCAATAATTCCTGCAAGCGAAATAGTTGTGTCGGTACTAAACAGCTGCATAAGCAGAGTGGCAAAGCCTACACGACTTCCAAAACTGGAACTCAAGGATGGCATTCCGGAGAATTTGGCAACCATGGTTATAATCCCAACACTTATACCAAATGCAAAGAAAACACTTGAACTTATAGATAATCTTGAAATCTATTATCTTGCTAATAAAGGCAAAAATATATACTTTACCCTTGTAGGAGATTTCAAGGATGCGGATGAAGAAACTCTTTCAGATGATAACGGAATAGTAGAAGCAGCAATAAACAGGGTTAAGGATTTAAATAGCAAGTATGAACAGACCGACGGCAAACCTGTTTTCTATTTTTTCTGCAGGAAAAGAACCTACAACGAAAAGCAAAGTAAGTGGTTAGGGTGGGAAAGAAAAAGAGGAGCTATTACAGAATTCAATAGACTTCTCAGGGGAGACGGGAACACCGACTATGTATATAACAGTGCAGATATTAACTCTCTGCCTCATATCGAGTATGTAATAACCTTGGATGCCGACACTCAGCTTCCTTTGGATACTGCAAAACAAATGGTAGGAGCAATGGCACACCCCTTGAACAAAGCGTATTTTGACGTAGAAAAGGGTATTGTAACCAAAGGCTACGGTATAATGCAGCCTCGTGTAGACGTAAACATTGAAAGTGCAGGTATGTCCCTTTTTACCAGAGTTTTTGCGGGTCAGGGAGGTATTGACCCATATACCACAACTGTTTCTGACGTATATCAGGATGCATTTGACGAAGGCATATTTACCGGGAAGGGCATATATAATGTTGATGTTTTCAGAATGGCTCTTGACAAAACCATACCCGAGAACAGTGTATTAAGTCATGACCTTTTAGAGGGCAGCTTTTTAAGAACTGCTCTTGTTACTGATATAGAGATGATTGACGGCTACCCTGCAAAGTACAATTCCTTTATGATGAGACTCCACCGCTGGACAAGAGGGGATTGGCAACTGCTTCCATGGATATTGGGGAAAAATCCTTTATCTGTACTGTCACGGTGGAAAATGGTAGATAACTTAAGGAGAAGTCTGGTTCAGCCTGTTCTTGCACTTATAGCATTACTTGCCGTTTGGCTGTTCAAAAACAGCTACCGGGAGTGGCTCATACTTGCACTTGTTTCACTATGCTCTCCTGTTTTGAATTATTTCGTACAGCTTTTAATTGCAGGTAACTATAAAATTTATATAGCAAAGCGAAGAACTACCATTATAACGGGGTTCAAAGCAATAATTCTGCAATTGGGATTGCTGTTAACCTTTTTGCCATATCAGGCAGACTTAATGATCAATGCTGTTGCAAAATCTATATACAGAGTATATGGATCAAAAAAGAACCTGTTGGAGTGGGTTACGGCAGCGGACATGGAAATGTCTCTTAAAAACGGAGTTGGCAGCTATTACAGAAGAATGTGGTTTTCTCCTATATATGGTGCGGTTATTTTACTACTTTCAATTTTATATAGGAAAAGCTTTGTTCCCATAGCTTCACTATTATTTATTTTATGGGTGCTTTCACCATGGATAGCTTACATTATCAGCCTTCCTACTACGAAAAACAAAGCCCTGCTTGATTCGGCAGGAATAGAGGAAGTCAGACTGCTGGCTAGAAGAACCTGGTGTTATTTCGATGAGTTTGCAGGGCCGGAGGAAAACTACCTGCCTGCAGATAATTACCAAGAAGAACCATATAAGGGTGCCGCACACAGAACATCTCCCACCAACATAGGTTTGCTTCTGGTATCAAATCTGGCTGCCAGAGATATGGGATATATTAATACACTGGACTTGTTAACAAGAATAGAAAATACAATAAATACCGTTGAAAAAATGGATAAATGGAACGGGCATTTATATAACTGGTATAACACTACCACTATAGAGGTGCTTCGTCCCAAATTTATTTCAACTGTAGACAGCGGAAACTTTATAGGCTATTTGATGGTGCTTCACGAAGGCCTTTCCGGGCTGATAGAGAATCCCATTTACGACTACTCCACTATTGAGGGTTTATTTGACCTGCTTGAAATATGTAATTCAGAAATAGATGCCGGTAAAGCATACTTCGATATTGAGCTTTTAAAAAAGCTAATAGACATGGATAATATTGAAGAAAGCTTTAAAAATCTCTTGTCTGCAATATTAAAATTTGTGGATGAACTGGATGAAAGCAAGAGAACAGGGTACTGGCTCAAAAAATTGGATAGCTATATTAATACATTTAACTCTGAATATGAAAAATACAGGGAAAATCTGTTTACCCCATTAAAAAATATTCAACAGGAAATGCAGAGGATAAAGCAGCTGCAAACCAAGGTTCAGCAACTAGTTGATGCAATGGAATTCAAATATCTGTTTGACCCTGTAAGAAATCTATTTACTATAGGCTTTGATGTTGAGGAAGGCCATGCCAGCAAATCATATTATGACCTTTTTGCTTCGGAAGCCAGACAGACCAGCCTTATTGCAATAGCCAGAGGTGAAGCCGGAAGGCAACACTGGTTCAAACTAGGAAGGAAACTTGTAAGGGTAAATGGTATGAAAGGCCTTGCATCATGGACAGGAACAATGTTTGAGTACTTGATGCCAAGACTTCTAATTAAGAGCTATTCGAATACATTAATAGACAAAACCTATGAGTTTGTTGTAAAGACACAGATTAAGTATGGTTTGGCAAATAAAGCACCCTGGGGGATTTCAGAATCCTGCTATTATGCTTTTGATATAGCACTGAATTACCAGTACAGAGCCTTCGGCGTACCCCAACTTGGACTAAAACGCGGGTTGGCGAATGATTTTGTTGCTGCACCTTATGCAACTGTAATGGCTCTAGACATAGCACCACAGGAATGTGTTGACAACATACACAGGTTTAGGGACATTGGTGCTTATGGGGATTTTGGACTTTATGAAGCCGTTGATTTTACAAACTCCAGAATGAGCAAGGAACAGTCGTATGCTGTTGTAAAATGCTATATGGTTCACCATCAGGGGATGAGTATGCTGGCTCTAGTGAATTTCTTTAAGAATAATATTATGCAGGAGCGCTTTCACAGCAATCCTATAATTAAAGCCATTGATTCGCTGTTGCAGGAGAAGTTCCCGGCAGCTGCTGTTATAAACAAGGAATTTAGAGAACAGCCTGCAGGAGGAATTCGTAAAAGTGTTAATTCCGAGGATACGGTTATCAGGGAATACGAACAGCTTTCTGCATATCCAAACATGCATTTATTGTCAAACGGAAGCTATAATGTGATGATGACGGACAAGGGTTCAGGTTACGGAAAATTACATTCAATGTCAGTGTATAGATGGATTAACGACTATATGCAAAGCAGTGGGGCATTTATATACATTAGAAATGTAAACTCAAATGAGTTCTGGTCCACTACCTATAATCCCACAAATACAAAGCCCGAAGCCTATAAGGTTATATTTGCGCCACACAAGGCGGAGTTTGTCAGGAGAGAAGGTAACATTGAAACAAATACTGAGGTGATAATCAGTTCCGAGGACAATACTGAGGTAAGAAGAGTAAGCATACACAACCACAGTAATTCAAAAAGGGTAATAGAGCTTACCAGCTATATGGAAGTCGTTCTGACACAGCCTGAAGCTGATTCAGCCCACCCTGCATTCAGCAAACTATTTGTAAAGACTGAATATGTGGATGAATATAACGGACTTCTGGCAATGAGAAGAAAAAGGGATGATATTAAGCAGACCACTTGGGGATATCATATTGCATCAACAAATGGAAAAGTATACGGGCATGTTGAATATGAGACTGACCGATCACTTTTCATAGGCAGAAACCGTAATCTTGAATATCCTCGTGCAATGGAACCGGACAGACCTTTGTCAAACTCTGTAGGGCCTGTACTTGATCCTGTTTTCAGTCTTAGAATTAGAGTAGTAGTTGAACCGGGAGAAAGTACAGTAGTCAATTTTTGTATGGGTGCCTGCGATAGCAGAAAGACAGCTGTTGAAATGCTTGCAAAGTACAGTGATCCCGCGGCTGCAGACAGAGTTATTGAAATGGCGTGGACAAGGAGTGTTGTTGAGGCAGGCTTTATAAATGTCGATGCGGATGACGAGAAAGCTTACTTGAAACTTCTACCCCGCTTAATATTTGGTATTAATAGAAAAGATCAGGCGGACTACATTCTGCGCAATACACTTAGTCAGTCGGATTTATGGCCTTTTGGCATTTCGGGTGACTTGCCTATAGTGCTTATTACGGTAAAAAGCAGAGACAGTTTTGAGGAAGTTGACTGGGCATTAAAACTTCACGATTTTTATAGGATAAAAGGAGTAGTATTTGATCTGGTAATTCTTCTTACAGACGAAGAATCCTATATACAACCGGTTTTTGAAATGATTAGGGACATGGCTGTATCGGGAAGATCCTATGAGCTTCTTGATAAAAGAGGCGGGATCTTCATAAGAAATTCCAGACAAATGAATGAAGAACAGAAAAACCTGCTTTTTGCATGTGCAAAAATAATCATTGATGCTGACAAGGGGATTCCATCGCTGATAGAAGTAATAGATGGTATAGAAAAGTCTATGCATGTTGTGATTCAAGGAATTTCTGAGCCTTTCACAGCGAATATTACACCGACTCTGATGAGCGAGAATCCAAGTAATAATGCTGTAGTATCGGAAGAACTGTTGTTTTTTAATGGCTTTGGCGGTTTTACAAAGGATGGAAAAGAATACGTTATTGGGTTAAGTGCTGGAATGAGTACTCCTGCGCCGTGGGTAAATGTAATCGCTAATGAAAAATTCGGATTTATATGTACAGAGTCAGGCGGAGGATATACATGGCATCTTAACAGCAGTCAGAATAAACTGACCTCATGGATAAATGACCCTATAACGGATACTCCTTCGGAGATTGTTTATATTTGTAATAAAGAAAGCGGTAAGGTGTGGAGTTGCACTCCTTTACCTGTTAGAGAAGCAGAACCTTATACCATAAGACATGGCTTCGGGTATACCTGTTTCAGGCATAACAGCAACGGAATAAACCAGACACTTACACAGTTTGCAGCAACAGAAGCAGCTGTAAAATTCAGTATATTGAAGTTGGAAAATACCACAACAAGTGAACTGCTTTTAGAAACAGCCTATTATTTCAGGCCGGTATTGGGTACTGAATTTTCTCAGACATCTCCCTATATTGTCACTGGATTTGATGGAGCTTCAAACGCTATTCTTATTGACAATGTGTACAATGCTGATTTCAGGGGATTGAGAGCTTTTCTCGCTTGTTCTGAGAATGGTGTATCCTATACCTGCAGCCGCTTGAAATTTTTCGGCTCAGATATGGAAATATCAAACCCGGCAGGTATGAGGGAAGAACTTGATTCAAATACAGGAGCAGGTGCTGATGCGTGTGCGGTATTAAAGTCAGGTATAAGACTTAAACCCGGTGAATCAAAAGAGATAGTATATTTGCTTGGACAGGATAACTCTGAAAAGGTTGCGGAAGTTATTGGAGCATTTAGGGAAACCGAAAATGCTAAAAATGAACTGGAAAAAGTTAAAGACAGTTGGAACAAAAGACTGGGACAGATTCAGGTTAAAACCCCGGATGAGTCTATTAACTTGATGCTGAACGGATGGCTGCAATATCAGGTGCTTTCCTGTAGAATATGGGCAAGATCAGGCTTCTATCAGGCAGGAGGTGCCTTTGGCTTCCGTGACCAGTTGCAGGATGTAATGGCAGTTGTCTACAGTTTGCCGGAACTTACAAAAAACCAGATACTTTTGCATTGCAGACATCAATTCCCGGAAGGAGACGTTCAGCATTGGTGGCATAACCAAAAAATGAATGGTATCAGAACAAGGTATTCTGATGACCTGTTATGGCTGCCTTATGTAACATGTGACTATATAGATGCAACAGGAGACTTTGAAATTCTCAATATAGAGGAACGGTATATTACGTCTCCTATCCTTAATGATAACGAACATGAAAGATATGAGATACCAAGCGATTCAGGTCTGAAGGGGACGGTTTACGACCACTGTATCAGAGCCATAGATAAAGGCTTAAAATTTGGAATCCATGGAATACCGCTGATGGGGGGCGGAGACTGGAACGACGGAATGAACCTTGTGGGTGTTAACGGAAAAGGGGAGAGTGTTTGGCTTGGATGGTTTATGTACTGTGTTCTGCTAAAAATGATTCCCATTTGTAATAAAATGGGGGACTCTGAAAGGGCAGAAAGTTACAAAACAAAGGCAGATGCTATTATAGCAGCAATTGAAAAAGAAGCATGGGACGGAAGTTGGTACAGACGTGCATATTTTGATGATGGAACACCTTTGGGTTCAATAGAAAATGATGAATGTAAGATAGACTCTCTATCTCAGTCATGGGCTGCAATAACCGGGGCGGCTAAAAACACCAGAGTAGAGGAAGCAATGGGTGCGGTGGAAAAATATCTGGTAGACAGGAGAAACGGACTTATCAAGCTGCTGACACCGCCTTTCTATGACAGTGACCTTAACCCCGGATATATAAAGGGATATTTGCCCGGAGTACGAGAAAATGGAGGTCAATATACTCATGCGGCTACCTGGGTTATTTACGCATTTTCCAAACTTGGAAACGGGGAAAGAGCATGGGAACTGTTTAATATGATTAACCCCATAAATCATGCCAGAACAAAGAATGAGAGTATGACCTACAAAGTGGAGCCTTACGTAATGGCTGCTGATGTTTATGCGGTTTACCCCAATGAAGGCAGAGGCGGATGGACTTGGTACACGGGAGCAGCTGGATGGATGTACAGGATAGGTTTAGATCACCTTTTGGGAATAAAAAAACAAGGGAATTCTATTTTGCTTGACCCATGTATTCCACAGAATATGAGCGAGTACTCCGTCAGATATGTTTACGGCAGTTCGGTTTACAACATAACAGTGAAAAATCCCGGAAGAAAAAATAGGATCGTTCACACAATAACCATAGACGGGAAAACTACAGAGACAAACAGAATAGAGCTTGTTGACGACGGAAGGACACATGAAGTTGAAGCAGTAATGTAGAAGAAATGAGGGTTGTTGCAAAATTAATTTTTATCTTTCTTAACTTGTACGCGAGTATAAATTGTATCAATGGAAGCAATAATTGATATAATTTTATACGGGAGTACTGGTAATACAGAAAAACCTTCTGTTTTGAAACAGCCTCATTCCCTTCGGTTTTTAAAAAATCCGCAGGCTTTAAAAATGGTGGAAACTGTTAAAATTCCGATAGTACATCCTGTAAGGAATTGAACTATAAAGGTTCTTATTATTCCTAATAAGATTGAGTAATCGTGAATATTTAAGAATGCAATTAAAAGTATTTTATATCGTTGGTGTGAACTAAGTAATTTGACAATACCACAGATGAGAATAAACCCCCAGAAAAAGAACTTTTGTGCAGAAGTTGTATTTAAAGATTCATGAATAGATTTAGGCTTTATTTTTAATATATAAAGTACCAATATTATCGTACCTGCAATAGATGTTAATATGTACAGGTAGTTGGATATAGAGAGTATGCCTGCTTTTTTACTAAGGACTGTAAAGTTTTTAGAAAGAAATGTACCGGGATGTGTGAATTCATCTAGAACTATGTGAGTTATAATTCCTACAAAAATAGAGTATAAAAATACAAAAATAGATTTAAAACTATGTACTTCAGGGGCGTGAATACTATCTACGGGGATTCTGCTTTTGATTATATCAGGAAGGCTTAATATTAAAGGAACTTTTATTAGATATTCATAAAATAAATATAATGCTATGCATGACGGTATATAAAAAAGCAAAAGTGTTTTAATTGAGAAATAATCATTAGTATCAATAGACTTATTTATTACTTCTAATAATGTACTATTAAAAATATAGCTGATGTCCAAAATGATACTTCCTAGAACCAGGCCAAAAAGAGAAAAAAACTTTGGCTTGTAGTTATATACTGGGAGAATCATTATCGGGTGTGAAAATGTAAAGGACATAAACGGAACTCCTTTCTATTTTAATCTATATTATACTTTAAGTCTGTTGAATTTTTTGTTAAAAATACTGCATGGATAAAGAATTGAAGTTCTTTCCCTTCTCTTTCAAAATCAAGTTTACATCCATCCTCCGGATATGCTATATTAAAGTAGTGTGTGAAATCAATAACAAACTTACTTTGTATAATAAACTCGGATTTACTCGGACATGCAGTAAAATCTGGGGTAAACTAATTTAAAAAGGAGTATATATATGGCAAAAATTTCAATGAAAACTCCACTGGTTGAAATGGATGGAGACGAAATGACCAGAGTAATCTGGAAATTGATTAAGGACATTCTTTTAGTTCCTTATATTGACCTTAAGACAGAATACTATGACCTTGGACTTGAGTACAGAGAAAAGACAGGCGACCAAGTAACTACTGACTCTGCTATTGCTACTAAAAAATACGGAGTTGCCGTAAAATGTGCAACTATAACACCAAATGCGGAAAGAGTTAAGGAATATAACCTTACACAAATGTGGAAAAGTCCTAACGGTACAATAAGAGCAATTCTTGACGGAACAGTTTTCCGTGCACCCATATTAGTTGATAGCATCAAGCCATTTGTTAAGACATGGACAAAGCCTATTACAATAGCAAGACATGCATACGGCGACGTTTACAAGAATGTAGAATACCGTGTTCCCGGAGCAGGAAAAGCTGAATTGGTATTTACAAACGAAAAGGGTGAAGAAACCCGTGAGACAATTCACGACTTTAAAGGTGCAGGCGTAATACAGGGAATGCACAACATTGATATGTCCATAGAAAGCTTTGCTAGATCCTGCTTTAACTATGCACTTGATGTTAAACAGGACGTATGGTTTGCAACAAAGGACACCATTTCAAAGAAATATGACCATACATTTAAGGATATTTTCCAAGAGATATATGAAAAGGAATATGATGCAAAATTCAAGGAAGCAGGAATAGAATATTTCTATACCTTAATTGATGATGCAGTTGCACGTGTTGTAAGATCTGAAGGCGGATTCATATGGGCCTGCAAGAACTACGACGGAGATGTAATGTCAGATATGGTAGCTACTGCCTTCGGAAGTCTTGCAATGATGACATCTGTTCTTGTATCACCTGAGGGTTTCTACGAATATGAGGCAGCTCACGGAACAGTTCAACGTCACTACTACCAGCACCTGAAAGGACAAGAAACCTCCACAAACTCCATGGCTACATTATTTGCATGGACAGGAGCACTCCGCAAAAGAGGGGAACTGGACGGAATAAATGAACTGGTTGATTTTGCGGACAAGCTTGAAAAAGCTTCAATACAGACAATTGAAAACGGTGTAATGACAAAGGATTTGGCTTCTCTTTCAGAATTGAAGAACATAAAGACTGTAAATACCGAACAATTCCTTGTTGAAGTTAAGAATACTCTTGATTCAATGCTGTAATTTTAAGAACACTAAAAGCATAATAACCATCGGATTCGGTTATTATGCTTTTTTTCGTCTGCCATCTGCAATTTACTATATATTTTCCTAAAAGTGTGATAAAATGACACTAGCTGTTTTGCGACTTGCAAATTTTAGAGATTTAATAGGTTTTAAATAATAATTTTTCAGGAGGTAAACATGAACAGTTTGATTAAGCCAGAAGGCTATAAACCAAGCCTTGACATACGTATGACTGAAGTTGCCATTAAAAAAACAAAGGACTATTTTGAAAGTGAACTTGCAAAGGAATTGAATTTAACCAGAGTTTCCGCACCATTATTCGTCAGACCTGAAACAGGCCTGAATGATAACTTGAATGGTGTTGAAAGACCAGTAGCTTTTGATGTAAAGGGCATCGACGGAGACACTGTAGAAGTTGTCCATTCACTTGCAAAATGGAAGAGAATGGCCCTCAAAAGATACGGTTTTGCACCGGGAGAAGGCCTCTATACAGATATGAATGCCATCAGAAGAGATGAGGATATGGACAATCTTCATTCAGTATATGTTGACCAGTGGGATTGGGAGAGAATAATTCTCAAAAGCGAAAGAACAGAAGAAACATTAAAGACAATAGTTAGAAAGATTTTCTCAGTATTTAAGAGAACTGAGAGTTATTTGTCAGGCTTGTATCCAAACCTGCAAAAATATCTTCCAGAAGATATATTCTTTGTAACCACTCAGGAACTAGAGGATATGTACCCTGAGATGACACCAAAGGAAAGGGAAACTGCACTTGCAAAAGAGAAGAAGGCTATTTTTATTATGAAGATAGGAGATACCTTGAATTCCGGTATCAAGCATGACGGCAGAGCTCCTGACTATGATGATTGGGCTCTGAACGGAGATATAGTGTTCTACTATCCTGTTTTAGACATAGCATATGAGGTTTCATCAATGGGAATAAGAGTTGATGAGGATTCACTTGTGGCACAGCTTAAGAAAGCTGGCTGTGAAGATAGAAAGAGCCTTAAATTCCACAGGGAACTTTTAAATAAGGAACTTCCTTACACAATCGGTGGAGGAATCGGCCAATCAAGAATATGCATGTTCTTCCTTGGAAAGGCACATATCGGAGAGGTTCAGGCTTCAATATGGAGCGATGATATGATAGAAGAATGTTCACAAAATAACATAGAATTACTGTAATAACCTATATAAAATGTACAATGGGGTACTTAAATTTTATACAGGTACTTTTAATTTAATAAGTTTTGGCATATTATAGACTAGAGTATGTTATGTAAAACAAATGTACAAAGGAGTACGGGTAAATGAGTTATACAGAAATAAAAAAACTATTCAGGTCGCCAGTTGAATATATTGGAAAAACTATAACAGTTCCGGGATGGGTAAAAACAGTCCGTGATTCCAAAACCTTTGGTTTCATTGAATTAAACGACGGAACTTTCTTTAGAAACCTCCAAGTTGTATTTGAAGAAGGTAAGCTTGACAACTTTAAAGAGGTTGCAAAACTTTCTGTTGGATCATCCATAGAGGTTGAGGGTGAACTGGTGGAGACTCCAAACGCAAAACAGCCCTTTGAATTAAAGGCAAAGAGGATATCCATTGAGAACCTATGCCCTGCGGACTACCAACTCCAAAAGAAAAGACATTCCTTTGAATTTTTAAGGACAATCTCACATCTGAGACCTAGAACAAATACATTTTCTGCTGTTTTCAGAGTAAGATCGTTGGCTGCTTTCGCCATACACAAATTCTTTCAGGAGAGAGGGTTTGTATATGTTCATACTCCCCTTATCACAGGAAGTGACTGCGAGGGTGCCGGACAAATGTTCAGAGTTACCACACTTGATATGAAAAACCCTCCAAGGACTGAAAACGGTGAGATAGATTATTCACAGGACTTCTTTGAAAAGGAAACAAGTCTTACGGTAAGTGGTCAGTTAACAGGTGAAGCCTACGCTATGGCTTTTAAGAATATATACACCTTTGGACCTACTTTCAGAGCTGAAAACTCCAATACTGCCAGACATGCGGCGGAATTCTGGATGATTGAACCTGAAATTGCTTTTTCAGATTTAAAGGATGACATGATGCTTGCAGAAGATATGCTCAAGTATGTTATCAATTATGTTGTTGAAAATGCACCTGAAGAGATGCAGTTCTTTAATAGCTTTGTAGATAAAGGTCTTTTAGAAAGACTGGATAACGTTGTTAATTCTGATTTCGCACACATTACTTATACAGAAGCTATTGAAATTTTGAAGAAGAACAAGGACAAATTTGAATATCCTGTTGAATGGGGTGCTGATCTTCAAACCGAGCATGAAAGATATATTACCGAGCAGGTATACAAGAAGCCAGTATTTGTTACCGATTATCCTAAAGAGATAAAGGCATTTTATATGAGGATAAACGACGATGACAAGACAGTTGCTGCCATGGATCTTCTTGTACCCGGCGTAGGTGAGATAATAGGTGGAAGCCAGAGGGAAGAACGTCTGGATATCCTTGAAAAGAAGATGGATGATATGGGCCTTAACAAGGAAGATTACCAGTGGTACCTTGATCTTCGTAAATACGGAGGAACAAAACATGCAGGCTTCGGTCTTGGCTTCGAAAGAGCGATTATGTATCTCACAGGAATAACAAATATAAGAGATGTAATACCTTTTGCAAGAACCACAGGAAGTTGTGAATTTTAGTAAAAATAGAGGGAGCCTCACAAAAGTGAACCGCTCCCTTTTTATTTTACGATCTCAAGTAGGTAGTACCGTCCATAGGGATGTAAACTTGCAGTCCGGGTTGAATTCCTTGATTTCCAACAACGTAGAAAGTCAGGTTTCTTCTGGGTAGAAGGTTAACAGGCACATATAAAAGGTTTGTAGTCGTGTTGGACGGTCTCACAAAAAAGTTATATCTTCCCGGAGGGAAGCTCCTGTAATCGGAAACTTCTGTATATCCTATATCTGTAAATACCTCTGGGCCACCTCTTAAAACAAGATCAAGGTTGCCGGAATTAGGAGAGAGGTTGGCAAACCTAATGTTGACTCTCCCGGGAGCAAGAGTTTCATATTCATCTTCCACAGGAAGTATCCCTATTCTTGGAAGAATGCCGATAACAGCCAGGGTAAATACCTGTTTTTCTGATACAGGGAGATTTATACTTAGTATAGGAGTATTCTTCTGTCCGGCAGGGTATACCTCAATATTATACGTACCTGTAGCTAATGGCATATATTCAGTGAACTGTCCATAAGAAAGTCCTCTGGCAATAAGTCTATCATTTGCATAAACATCAGCAGCAGGAGTTCCCGGAGAAGCGTGAAACAACCTGATATATGAAATACCGGGCATTTGTCTCAGACTGTCTGCCTGATTAATGTCAAAAAAGTCATAATCCATAAAATTCACCACCATATTTTATTAATGATTTAAGTAGTCATATATCAATATATGCGGTAAATGGGGAAACGTTAACATAAGTATTTAAATAAGAATGACATTATGCAAAATTTATATTGTTTACAAATAAATTATTAGTGTATGATTAATTTGTTTATGGTATAATAGCATGAGATTTTATAAGAAAAGGAGTAGTGTTATGTCGATATACGAACAGTGGAGAGAAATTGCGGATGCTGAAAGAACTCCACAAGAAAATGAATCTTTTTGGAAAGATTATTTTTTAAAGGAAAAAGATAATTATGCATATATATTAGGCAACAACCTAAAAACCTTAAAAGGTGAATTAAAAGAACTTGCAAGTACGTTTAATATGGATAACGTTACATTTACAGGTTTCTTGGATGGAATAAATACAAGTCTTGTAGAAGAGATTGATCTAGAGTCTTTGGAAGAAACAACAGTCCTAGATGCAGAAATAGACTACGAGAAGCTGTATTTTAATATGCTTGATGCCAAAGCAGAATGGTTATACAATCTGCCTGAGTGGGAAGACATACTTTCTGTTGAAAGAAGAAAAGAGATTACCACTGAATACAGAAAAGCAGGAATCGCTATAAGTAATAAAGTTGGCAGAAATGATCCTTGTCCTTGCGGAAGTGGAAAGAAATACAAGAAGTGTTGCGGAAAGTAAGCATATCTGAGATTTGAGAATAATTATACAGTATAATTAGAAGGCTTGAGTTAATGTACGGAGATATTTCCCGGAGTGACTCAAGCCTTTATTTATTCTTGTGAACTGCTCAGTACAAGGGTTCTAATTGATTACATGATGATATTGATGAATTTTTAACAAATTAATCTTGCACTGATTAATGAATTATTATACAATTATGTTAAATTAAGAACTTTTTGTGAAGGAACAGGTCTCTGATTATTCATGAAAGAACAAAATAAATTAGAATGCATTAGCAATAATAGGCAAAGGTATATAAAAAAGTTTAATCCAATGCCGGAAATGGAGTAGATATGGAAAAAAAGTTAAATGCTTATGTTGAAAAAATGGTAAGTGCAGTTGATTGTGTAAACCGAATAGACCCTGAATATTTTACAAGATACAGTGTTAAAAAAGGACTCAGAAACAGCGATGGTTCCGGAGTACTGGTAGGATTGACAGAAATAGGTGAGGTTCATGGTTATGTTATGTACGAAGGCGAAAGAAAGGAAGACGAAGGTCGTCTTGTTTACAGAGGCATAGATGTATACGATCTGGTAAGGGGATTTCAGCAGGAGAAAAGATTTGGTTTTGAAGAAGTGTGTTATCTTCTATTATTCGGAAACCTACCAAACAGTGATGAGTTGTCAGAGTTTACAGAATTGTTGGGAGGCTTAAGAGCATTACCAAACGGCTTTACCGAGGATATGATATTAAAGGCACCTAGCTCGGATATTATGAACAAGCTGGCAAGAAGTGTACTTGCAGCTTATTCATATGATGATGAACCTGATAGTATAGATCCCAAGAATCTTTTAAGGCAGAGTATTGAGCTAATTGCTAGATTCCCAACGATGGCAGCTTACGGGTTCCAGGCGAAATCTCATTATTACGGAGGCCAAAGTCTGTATATACACAGTCCTCTTCCTGAGTTGTCAACAGCTGAAAACATATTGTATATGATCAGACCGGACAATAAGTACACTCAAACTGAAGCTGAAATACTTGACCTTGCACTGGTACTTCACGCAGAGCATGGAGGAGGAAACAACTCCACATTTGCTGCAAGAGTAGTATCTTCAACTGAAACAGATACATACTCAGCTATTGCAGCAGCAGTCGGCTCACTAAAGGGACCGAAACACGGTGGTGCAAATATTAAGGCAATGAATATGCTTATAGATATAAAGGAACACGTCGAAGACTGGGCTGATGATGACGAAGTCAGAAATTATCTGGTAAAGATAATGAACAAGGAAACCTTTGACAAGGCAGGTCTCATATATGGAATGGGTCATGCCGTATATACTTTGTCAGACCCGAGAACAATCCTACTAAAGGAAAAAGCTCATCAACTGGCAATTGAAAAGGGCAGAGAAAAAGAATTTCTACTTTATGATGCAGTTGAAAGAATTGCACCTGATGTATTTGCTCAAGCAAAGGGTACTTCGAAAAATATTTGTGCCAATGTTGACCTTTACTCAGGTTTTGTATATGATGCACTGGGGATTCCAACAGAGCTGTTCACACCTTTATTTGCAGTTGCCAGAATAGTTGGTTGGTGTGCTCATAGAATTGAAGAAGTAGTATGTATGCAAAAAATAATAAGGCCTGCATACAAGAGCATTTCAAAGCCGCAGAAATTCTTACCCATGGACGAAAGATAATTATTTTTTATTAATAAGAGAGATGGGGAGACGCTTATAGCGTTATCCCCACACTCCTATCATACTCATGAATACAATAAAGAGTAGAACCGGTGTAACATACCTTAACAGAATAGTGTAAATTCTTATTATTGTCTGATTCTTCAACTCTCCATTATTAGAAAGCTCTTTTATTATATCTTTTTTATTCACAACATAACCTGTAAATAGTGCAATTAGCAGTCCTCCAAGGGGTAATAATACATTTGAAGAAGCTTGATCAAAGAAATCAAATAAGCTTAAACCAAATGGTTTTATTTTGCTTATGGGGTTTGCGCCGTTCTGAGACATGGTAACAAATATGCCTATGATCATAACTATGGAGGAACATATCAATACTGCTTTTCTCCTCGAAACTTTCTTTTCTTCAACGAAGTAGGTAACAACCACTTCAAGCATTGAAAGCATTGCGGTTGTAGCTGCAATAGCGGACAATACAAAAAATAACACTATCAGAACTCCTCCAAAGGGTACTTTTGAAAAGACTAACGGAATAGTTTTAAATAACAATCCGGGGCCTTGTTGCGGAGTCATTCCAAAAGAAAAAACAGCTGGGAAAATTGCTATACCTGCCAGTAGCGAAACAATTGTGTCTGACACTGCAACCCTTCCGGCAGTAGCAATCATGTTGTTGTCCGAGGTAAAGTAGCTTCCATAAGTAATGATAGTTCCCATTCCCAAAGATAGTTTGAAAAAAGAAAGCCCTAATGCCATTAAAACAACTTCTTTTGTAATACTGGAAAAGTCCACTTTAAAAATAAAAGTTAGTCCTTCCATAGCACCGGGCAGTGTCAGCGCACGTATATCACAGATTATTATAAGAATCAGCAATATAGGCATCAAAAGTTTGGTCATTCGCTCAATTCCTTTTTTTACACCCAGTACCAAAATTGATGCTACTACGGCAATTGCGACTAACTGCCATATTAAAGGGTAAACCGGAGATGAGACAGTATGATTGAATATATTATCCAAATCCTTATTGGAACTGTTTGAAAAAACCCCTGACAGACCCTTGAAAATATAAGAATAGACCCATCCTGCCACAGAGCTGTAGAAGAAAAGAATAAAAAAAGCCGACAGTATTCCCATATATCCTATTATTTTCCACGGACCTTTGGGCTTAATAGCATGTATAGCACCGATAGGGTTTTTTCTGGTTTTTCTCCCAATGTACAATTCACTTATCATAACAGGCAATGCAACAAGAACAATGCATATAAAATATATCAGAAGAAAAGCTCCTCCTCCATACTTTCCTGTAAGATAGGGAAATTTCCATATATTACCGAGACCTACTGCGGAACTCAGAGTTGCAAAAAATACTGCTAATCCTGTTGAAAATCTCTCTCTTTGCTGCGATTTTTTTTCCATTAATTTTAAGTACCTCCAGTGGTGTAGTGATAATTATTTTTTACAGTTTGATAATAATAATACAGATATGTAATTCAATGAGGTTGAAAAGGTAAAACATGGGTATTAACTAAATAACAAAATAATTACATGTGTAGACAAGTAGCAAAAAATAAAATATCATAAATTAGATACCGATGCAATAAACCGTATTAATAATAATATATTTAAACAAATTTATAAATGGTATATATGGAGGAAGAAAATGAGGAGAACAAAAATAATTTGTACGTTAGGGCCTGCTTCAGATAATGAGGATGTACTAAGGGATATGATGCTTGGCGGAATGAATCTGGCAAGATTGAATTTTTCCCATGGAACACATGATGAACACAAAAAGAGGGCAGACTTAGTAAAGAAAATTAGAGGAGAGCTTAACCTTCCTATACCTTTATTGCTTGATACGAAAGGACCTGAAATAAGAACCGGTAATTTTAAGGACGGTCAGGCCACACTTAAAGAAGGCGATGAGTTTGTACTTGTTAACAAGGATATAATAGGCGATGAAACAAAATGTACAATTACCTACAAGGAACTGTACAAAGATGTTGCAAGGGGAAGTAAGATATTAATAAATGACGGTTTGGTTGAACTTGAAGTTACAGAAATAAAAAACAAGGATATTTACTGCAGGGTTCTTAACGGTGGTGCAGTAGGAAATCACAAGGGAATAAATGTACCAGGTGCGGAAATCAAACTGCCTGCTTTAACAAAACAGGATATTGATGATATCAAATTTGGTATTGAGAATGACTTTGATATTATAGCAGCCTCATTCGTCAGAAAAGCTTCCGATGTGGTTGAGATAAGGAAGGTTCTTGAAAAGAATGGCGGCAAGGATATATTGATAATAGCTAAAATAGAAAATAGAGAAGGTATAAAGAACTTCAATGATATTCTTAAGGTTTCTGACGGAATAATGGTAGCAAGGGGAGACCTTGGGGTAGAAATACCTGTAGAAGAAGTTCCAATTGTTCAAAAGAATATTATAGAAAAATGTTATCAGACAGGTAAACCGGTAATAACTGCTACACAAATGCTTGACTCAATGATCAGAAACCCAAGACCTACAAGAGCTGAAGCAAGTGACGTTGCAAATGCTATCTTTGACGGAACAAGCTGTGTAATGCTGTCAGGGGAGACAGCTGCGGGAAAATACCCTCTTGAAACTATTGAAGTAATGGCAAGAATTGCGGAAAAGGCTGAAAGATCCATGGATTACTGGAAAAGATTTTCAACTGCGCGTGCCGAATTAAATTCAAGTGTTACAAATGCAATAAGTCATGCAACGTGTACTACTGCACTGGACTTAAAGGCTGCTGCCATAATAACGGTTACACAGTCGGGACACACTGCTAGAATGATAGCAAGATTCCGTCCTGCATGCCCGATTATTGCTACAACAGCAAATCCAAAGGTTCAAAGGCAGTTGGCTTTATCGTGGGGAGTATTACCTTATCTGGTAGGGATTGCACATACAACGGATGAGATGTTTGACAATGGTGTTGAAAAAGCACTGGAATCTGGCCTTGTTAAAAACGGAGACCTAGCGGTAATAACTGCAGGAATGCCTGCCGGAATAAGCGGAACAACCAATACACTAAAAGTGCATATTGTAGGAAAGGTATTGGTTCAGGGTGTTGGAATTGGTGCAGCCTGTGCAACAGGTGAATTGTGTGTTGCCCAAAATGCTAAAGAGGCTATGGACAAATTTACTGACGGTAATATTTTGGTTGTTCCATTTACTGATAACTCTATGCTTCCAATAATAAAGAGAGCCTCTGCCATAGTTGTGGAAGAACAAGGACAGTCATGCCATACTGCAACAGTAGGCTTAGCACTGGATATACCTGTAGTAGTAGGGGCTGAGAATGCTACTAAAATATTGAAATCCGGTTCTGTAGTAACAGTTGATTCTGAAAGAGGTCTTATAATCAGATGTAATTGATAAATGCTTTAAAAAGGGATTTATCAGTTGAACTGGAAAGTCAATAAGGTTATAATAATTAATGCTAATTGGTATATTTTATGGAAAAATGAGAGGATAGACATGGCTGACAATAGTGAAAAAAAACAGAAAAAGAAATTACCGCTGCTTCCACTCAGGGGTCTAACGGTTTTCCCTTTTATGACCCTGTACTTTGACGTAGGAAGGGATAAATCCATAAAGGCACTTGAAGAGGCAATGATCAATGACCAACTGATTTTTCTTGTTGCACAAAAGGATGCTTCGGCTGATTCTCCCGGTGCTGATGATATTTACTCAATCGGAACTATATCAAAAGTTAAGCAGTTACTTAAACTTCAGGGTGATACAATAAGAGTTCTTGTTGAGGGCATAAACAGAGCCGAAATAAAGAAAATTGTACAGGATGATCCGTTTTTTATAGCAGAAGTTGTTGAGACAACTATAGAAGAAGATGACTTTGTCGAAAATGAAGTGGAAGCTTTGAAAAGAAGGTTGGTTTCGGCCTTTGAGGATTATGTAAAACTAAGCGGAAAGGTTTCTCCGGATACAGCCCTTTCGGTTGTGGAGATTAGCAATATAAGTCAGGTTTCTGATATAATAGCAAACAATATACCTCTGAAGGTTGAGCAGAAACAAGCCATACTTTCGGAATTCCACCCATTAAGAAGGGTTGAAAAACTCCTGGAAATTTTGTATCAGGAGACAGAAATACTGGAAATTGAAAAAGATATAAATGTAAAAGTAAGAAAACAAATAGATAAACTCCAGAAAGAATACTATCTTCGCGAGCAGATGAAGGCAATTCAAACAGAGCTCGGGGATAGAGAGGGAGTTGCCGGAGAGGTTGAAGAATACAAGGAAAAGCTAAAATCTGCTAATCTTCCGGATGAGGTTGAAAAGAAGGTTCAGAAAGAATTAGACAGACTTTTGAAAATGCCCCAGGGATCTGCAGAAGGCGGCGTTATAAGAACCTACCTTGATTGGATATTTGATTTACCATGGAATAAATCAACAGAAGAGCATATAGATCTAAAAAGTGCCGAAGACATTCTGGAGAAAGACCATTACGGGCTTACAAAAGTAAAGGAAAGAATAATAGAGTATTTGGCGGTACAAAAGCTCAAAAATAGCCTAAGAGGCCCTATCCTATGTCTTGTAGGACCACCAGGAGTAGGTAAAACATCTATAGCAAAATCAATTGCAAAGGCACTAAACAGAAACTATGTACGTATTTCACTGGGTGGTGTTAAAGATGAGTCAGAGATACGTGGCCACAGAAGAACTTATGTAGGATCAATGCCCGGTAGAATAATATCAGCCTTAAAGCAGGCCGGATCAAACAATCCGTTGATACTACTGGATGAAATAGATAAAATGAGCAGTGATTTCAGAGGCGACCCGGCTTCAGCAATGTTGGAAGTACTGGATGCAGAACAAAACTTTGCTTTCAGGGATCACTATATGGAATTGCCGTTTAACCTATCAAATGCATTGTTCCTTACTACTGCCAATACTTTGGAAACAATACCGAGACCACTACTTGATAGAATGGAAATAATAAATCTTTCCAGCTATACAGAGGAAGATAAGGCTAATATAGCCATGAAATACCTGCTTCCAAAACAGATTAAGCTTCACGGACTGACCGCAAAAAATATAAGAGTAGACGAAGGAACAGTAAGAGATATTATCAACTTTTATACACGTGAAGCAGGAGTAAGAAATCTCGAAAGAGAGATAGGGTCTGTTTGCAGAAAGGTTGCCAAGGTTTTAGTTTCTGAAAATAAAAAATCTGTAACCGTAAACAAAAATAACCTGGAAAAATTTCTTGGAGTTAAAAGATTCAGGTTTGATTATGCGGGAGAGAGGGATGAAATAGGTATTGCCACTGGTCTTGCATGGACTCCTGTAGGTGGTGATACTCTTTCAATAGAAGTAAACCTTATGCAGGGCAGTGGAAAGTTGGAACTTACAGGACATTTGGGAGATGTTATGAAAGAATCCGCCAAGGCTGCTATGAGTTTCATAAGATCTAGATGCACGGACTTGAAAATAGATGAGAAGTTTTACGAAAAAAATGATATACACATACATGTTCCCGAAGGTGCCATTCCAAAAGACGGACCTTCAGCCGGAATTACACTGGCAACGGCTATGGTATCTGCATTATCGGGTTTACCTGTAAATAGAAAAGTAGCTATGACCGGGGAAATTACGTTAAGAGGAAGAGTACTTCCTATTGGAGGACTCAAAGAAAAGGTACTAGCGGCTCATAGGGCGGGAATTGAAACAATTATTCTTCCTATAGATAACAAGAAGGATATTGAAGAAATACCTGAGAACGTAAGAAAATCCTTAAATTTTATATGTGCTTCTGATATGCATACAGTATTGGAAAATGCATTATTACAGAAAAAGGCTTAGTGACAAAATATAATAATTTTAAAACAGCTATGTAGGATATGCTCCAAAATAGCTGTTTTTTCTTTGAAAAAAATTTAAAATAAGCAGGAATTTTATGAATATATGCCGAATATAATATTTTGGGACAATTTATGTTTACAAATTTAATAATTAAGAGTTTTATCTGGAGGGCCTATGACATATAGTATAATAGCTGCTGCGACTATATTAATTACAGCTTTGCTGGCTTTTTACTATTTATATAAATCAAAAGAACTGGACTTGGGTATTTTAATGTCCGTTTCAATAGGTGCAGTTATTCTTGGTATTACTTTTAATCCCACTTATAATACTATATTTGGCTATATGGAAAGTTTTAATAATATAAATCGGGATGTTGAATTCTTATTTTTTATAGCCATAGCTTCTATATTCTTTTTAATTCTGGTATTTACCATAAGTATATTAGTTTCGGTTTTTGTTCCAGACAGACTAAGTTCAATAGATTGCAGCATAGCAATTGAACGTTTCTTTGGATGGACAAAAAGTTATTTGAAGCCTGAAATATCTGAAAATAATATACCTGAAGTTACAGAAGCAGATGAACTCAGTGAGGATTCGTTAGTTGGGGAAGCAGATGAACTCAGTGAGGATACGTTAGTTGCGGAAGCAGATGAACTCAGTGAGGATTCGTTAGTTGAGGAAGATGATGAATCCATATCAATTAGCGAAGTAGCTGTCACCGTGGAGAGTATTATTTTGGAGGCTCCTGCTCAACAAGACACCCCCGAAAGTACTCATACCCCTGTAAATGAAGCTGAAATTTTGGTGTTAAAGGCTTTTGATTATAAGGTTAAAGGGCAGAAAGAGCAGGCGTTGCAGTACTATACAAAAGCATTAAACTATAACAGTTTAAATAGTGATATGGTTTTTTGGATAGTGTTGGATATTTGTACCCTGTATAAGGAATTGGGACTGAATGAATTGGCTTTCAACATCTTAGACAGTGTTGCGCAAAGGTATGGAAGTGTATTAAAACCGGAAATTAGAACACAAATTATCAATAATTTAAAATAAAGGATGTTATTGGGTTTACATTTTTTAAGGAGGTCAGCTTTTAATGAAAAAGACAGAAGAGGTAATAGGTTTACCTATAATTAGCATTTGTGATGGCGAAGAAGTAGGAAAGGTAAAAGGGGTTATAGTTAACGCTGCAAAAGGTGCAGTAGATTATGTGGTTGTGGAAAATGGAATTCAGATACTAAATGCAAAGGTAATTTCGGCTAAAGACGTAACCGGAATAGGTGAATATGCATTAACTATTGAAAATGAAGCTGTTATAAATGATATCAGCAAAATACCCGCTGCTATTGACCATCTCCAAAAGAATATACCGGTTAAGGGTACAAGGGTTATGACTAAAAAGGGAAGTCTTATCGGTGAAATAGGAGATATTTATATAGATGAGGATAACAGCTGTTCTATATTTGCATTGGAATTTATTTCAGCGAAAGATAATAAAAATGTAAGACTAATTCCGAGAGATAGTGTTATAACCTTCGGTAAAAATCTAATAGTTGTTCAGGAAAATGTCCAATCTGCTCTTGCTGATGATATTTCATTACTGGAAGTAGGCGTTAATACTGACGATATGAATGTATCCCAAACGAGCAGCTCAGTTACTGATGATAATATTGAATCAGATTCAATGAGTGAGCTTATGGAACAAAAACATCGTGAATTCCTAAATGGTAAAAGAGTATCCAAAACCATATACGACAATGAGGGAAAAGTACTTATAGATGAGGACACCCTTATAGATGAAGATGTATTTGAACTTGCTAAAGCATATGACAAAGTAATAGACTTGGTAATGAATAATAAATAATTAAAAAACCGGCTGCAGCGGATGTTGCAACCGGTTTTTTTGCTTTTATTAAAAATAAACGTTTAAAGTTTCTAAAGCATTTTCATGGATTATTCTTTCTCCGTATTCATTCAGATAGCCTTCAAAAAAGTTCGCATTTCCAACATGAGCAGAATATTCATCCAAAATTATATCCAGTTGAGGAGAGGATGAAGAACCTGCAAGCAGTAGGTAATAACTGCTTTTAAACTTATAAACCACACTTTCACCGTTGTACAAAGGGTAAATCCTTTTAGCCAACTGGCATAAGTCTTCAATTGAATCAAAACAGTATATGTTTAAAGTGGAGCAAACCTTGCTTTTTTTCTTTTTCTGTCTTAAGTCAGAATTCTTGTATTTGCTTTTAATATATTTCTGAATGGATTCAAATTCGCCGTCTGAGTCAATTTTTGTTATAGTAACAACAAATCCGTCCTCATTTTCAGGCGAGGCCTCAAATACCAACTGAGAATCACCGGATGCGAAACCATACTCTTCTTCGGCACGTTCCATCATATCCCAGAATAATTCCTGGGCTGCAGGTGAATTATAATTCAGAGAAGAAATATCAATATTTCTTTCTTCCAGGTCATTTAACGTGATTGTGACCCTCAATACATTTTCATTAACTTTTTCTATTCTCATTCAATCACCAACTTACTTTAATTAATTTAATCTGGAAAACCTGCTGAACACTAATTTTTAATAGTTTACTATATTATACTTCTAAAATAAATAGTTGAGAAGTGATATTTATCAATATTATACATTGCGAAGATATGTAATATCTATAAATACATCCATATAATACAATTACTATTATCATACGGCAAAGTAAATAATACATTAAAGGTTCATTACAAAGGGACAATACATTTGAAATAATACCAATAAAAATATATAATTATTTAAAATATATGCAATCATAAGAGGAATATTAAATGAGAAATATAATTTTGGCATCATCGTCACCTAGAAGAAAAGATCTACTCAAACAAATAAAATTACCATTTGAAATTATTCCAAGCGATATTGATGAGAATATAAGTGAGCTAACCGGTACTCCCGCAGAAAAGGCAGAACAATTGGCGTATGAAAAAGCAAGTGATGTTGCAAATAAAGTTCAGAAAGGTTTAGTTTTAGGCGCAGATACAATTGTAGTCATTGACGATGAGATTTTAGGTAAACCTAAAGACTCCGAAGATGCTTATAATATGCTTAAAAAGCTTAGTGGACAGGAACATGAAGTAATTACCGGAATATGTCTGATAGACTTGGATAACAACATTGAGCTAATACAACATGAAACAACAATTGTTCAATTTGTAGAGTTAGATGATGAAAAAATCAGAGCTTACATTAAGAGCGGTGAAGTATTTGACAAAGCAGGTTCATATGCAGCACAGGGAGTTGGGGCAATATTTGTAAAGGGAATAAAAGGATGTTATTCAAATGTTGTGGGACTTCCCTTGACCAGACTCAGCATGATGTTGGAAAAGCTTCAGGAAAGTGTCGTAAGATAATGTTAAATTCTAAACCAAAACCAATAATGACGATGTAATTGGAATAAAAACATGGTATAATAAAAGATATGTGGGTTAGTCAGATAGCTGAAAATGATGAGGGAAACAATGGATAGGTTAAGGATAAAAGAGCTTCCCATATGCGAGAGGCCTTATGAAAAAATGTCGGAAGTAGGGGCAGAGTATCTGTCAAATGCCGAACTGCTTGCTATTATTATTAAAACAGGAACAAGAGAATACACAGCTGTAGAGCTTGCACAAAAGGTATTAAAGCTATCCCAGGACGGAAGACTTTCCACGCTTAACAACCTCTCTATTGAACAGTTTATGAAAGTAAAAGGAATTGGTCGTGTAAAGGCCATTCAGATAAAAGCTGTCCTTGAGTTTTCAAAAAGAATAGCGACGAGCAACGGAGTTGTGCGTCATGTTGTCAAAAGTGCCGATGATGTAAGTAATCTGATGATGGAAGAAATGCGATACCATAAAAAGGAAATGTTCAAAGCTATTCTACTTGATACAAAAAATAAAGTATTAAAAATAGTAAGTATTTCTACGGGAAGTTTGAATGCATCCATTGTTCATCCCAGAGAAGTTTTCAGCGAAGCTGTAAAATGTGGCTGCAACAGTATTATATTTGTACATAATCATCCCAGTGGGGATCCGACGCCCAGTAACGAAGATTTACGCACCACCGATAGGCTTGTAAATGCAGGAGATATATTGGGGATAAAAGTATTAGACCACATTGTACTGGGTGATGGAAGATATGTGAGTTTAAAAGAACAAGGCTTTATTTAGGCCAAAATACACAGGAGGTACTTTTTAAATGAGTTTTTTTGCAAGAGATATTGGTATAGATTTAGGAACTGCGAATACATTGGTACATGTTAAAGGAAAAGGAATTGTTGTCAGAGAGCCGTCAGTTGTAGCAGTTAATGTTAAGAATAACGAAGTTTTGGCGGTAGGAGAAGCTGCTAAGGAAATGATAGGTCGTACACCGGGTAATATTGTAGCTATCAGACCTATGAAAGACGGTGTTATAGCTGATTTTGACATAACTCAGAATATGATAAAGTACTTTATAAAAAAGGCTATGTCTCAAGGACGATTCAGTAAGCCAAGAGTTGTAATATGTGTTCCATCCGGTGTTACCGAGGTTGAAAAGAGAGCTGTTGAAGATGCAACCCTCCAGGCGGGAGCAAAAGAGGCGTACCTTATTGAGGAACCTATGGCTGCTGCAATTGGTGCTGAATTACCTGTAGAAGAACCTTCAGGAAGCATGGTTGTTGATATAGGCGGAGGAACTTCAGAAGTTGCTGTAATATCTCTTGGAGGTATTGTTACAAGCAAATCACTCAGAATTGCAGGGGATGAATTGGATGAATCCATTGCCCACTATATCAAAAAGGAGTATAGTCTTATGATAGGTGAGCGCTCTGCTGAGCAAATCAAGGTTACAATAGGAAGTGCTTTTCCTAAGGCAAAGGAAGAAAAAATGATGATAAGGGGAAGAGACCTTATTACAGGTTTGCCGAAAAATATTGAGATTACTTCATCGGAAATAAATGAAGCATTAAAGGAACCCGTAAATGCCATAATTGATTCTATTAAATACACTCTTGAGAAAACTCCGCCAGAGTTGGCTTCGGATATTATGGACAGAGGAATTATGCTTACCGGGGGTGGAGCACTGCTTGACGGTTTGGATAAGTTGATAAAGCAGGAAACAGGTATGCCGGTTTCAATAGCTGAAAATCCTTTGGATTGTGTTGCATTGGGAACAGGAAAGGTTCTTGAGGAAATAGAAACACTGAAAAAAGTTCTTTTATCGCCACAAAGGTTGAAATAGATTGTTGCTTTGATAGGTGGGTTATAGAGAGGAGAAGTATTCCTTGAAGTATTTTAAAAGTAGGGCGTTAGTAGTTACAATAATAATATTAATTCTTATTGTATGTATCGGATTAACAGTAAATCCAGCAAGTAATATAAACTGGATAGGGAACTTGATTTCAGTACCCTTTACATCTGTTGAAAAGGCATTTTCCTATACCGGACAAAAGGTTGAGGATGGCATAAACCTTTTTGACAATGTTCAAAAGCTGCAAGCTGAAAACAAGGAGTTACGAGAAAAAATTGATAAGCTAAGTAATGAAAGAACTGAATATTTACGTCTCAAAAGAGAAAACGAAGACTTGCGGAAAGTTTTTGACCTGAAGGATCAGCTGGCAGAATCTGATTTTATCGGTGCCAATATAATAGCCCGGGATGGCGGAAATTTGTTTAATATCTTTCTAACTGACAAAGGTTCTGCTAACGGGATTGATTATAATCTGCCAGTTATTACCAGTAAGGGGCTGGTAGGAAAAGTGGTTTCTGCTCAGCCTTTTTCTTCAAAAATCATAAGCGTCATTGAGGATGGTAGTTCTGTAAGTGCCATTGTTGCAAAAAGTGGTGACTATGTTGTTGTAAAGGGAGATATCAAGCTGGAAAAGGAAGGTTTGTGCAAACTTGAATATATTCCAGCAGATCTTGACCTGATTCAGGGAGACGTAATTGAAACATCCGGAATCGGAGGTATTTACCCTAAGGGAATTACCATAGGAACAGTCAAGGAAATACGAGCGGGTGAAAGCGATCTTGACAGGTATGCAATTATTCAGCCCGCAGCGGATTTAAAAACACTTAATCAGGTGGTAATACTCAGAAATAAAGATGCACAATCAAAGTCGGAAATGGAAAATGCAGACAAATGAGAAATAAAGTAATCTTCTATGCTATACTTATATTCATATTTGTAACTGCACAGGTTACATTGTTGAATAAATTCTCAATTTTCGGAGTATCTCCGAATCTTGTTATTATTTTAATAGTTAGCATTTCACTGCTAAAAGGCAAGACAGATGGTGCAGTTGTTGGCTTTTCAGCGGGGCTGTGTATGGATGCCGTAATAGGTGTCGCCTTGGGGTATCATGCTCTTGTGGGCATGCTTCTCGGGCTTGTATTGGGTAATATAAACAAAAGGCTTTTCAAGGAAAATATACTTGTAATGGCTTTTTGTACTTTTTTATCTACATATATTTTTGAGTCAGCGATTATATTTGCATCCTACTTGCTTGGACTAAAAATTGAATTTATTGCAACACTTAAAACTGTAATTTTACCGGAATCACTGGTGAATTGCGTTTTGGGTATCGTTATATTTGTAATTATTATATTAATGGACAGAAAATTCACAGCGGTTGAAGAAAAAAACAGGTATTAAATGAGGTTTAGAGGCTTAAATGAAACAGTTTTTTAAAGATAGATATACCATTGTGGGAATAGCTATAGTCCTGATGTTTTCTGTAATTGTGTACCAATTGGCTAATATGCAGCTGGTTCAGGGTGAAAACTATTATACCCAATCCCAAAGTAAAATAATGAGGTCAACAACCATTCTTGCTGAACGTGGTAATATACTCGACAGATATGGTGTTCCTGTAGCTATTAATTCCACAAGTTATTCAGTTCTATTAATGGATACAGGGCTAGGGCCAAAAAAGCTAAATGAAATGATGTTTAAGATTTTAAAGGTTCTTGAGAAAAATGGAGACTCACATAACAAAACTTTCTCAAAGTACCTGACCTATCCTGTGGGATTTGGGGCTATGCTTAAAAATAATGAAAACAGAAGAAAAACCCTGAAAATTATGACAGGATATGAATTTAAGGGCTTTGATCAGGAGTCTACTCCTGAAGAAATATATGAATATTTCAAAGATATGGTGTTCAAGGTTGATGATAAGTACTCCGAAAAGGATGCTTATGATATTATGACACTCAGGTTTGAAGGGATATCTATGAGTCCTGTCCTTGCAGATTCAATCAGTACCAAAACAATTGCGGAGTTGGAAGAACGAAGCGACGAATTTCCGGGAGTAATTATAGAGAGTGTTCCCAGCAGGAAATATGTTGATGCCAAGTTTGCAGGACAATTAATTGGTCACGTAGGGCCCATAGATGCCGAAGAATTAGCTAAAAACAGAGATGCAGGCTATAAAATGACGGATATTATAGGTAAGTCAGGAGTAGAACTGACTACCGAAGGATATCTGAGAGGTACTAATGGTTATAGGCGTGTTGAAGTAGATGATAACGGAAAGCCAAGAACAGTCAGCGAGGAAGCCGTAAAGCCTGGTAGTGACGTTGTTTTGACTATTGACATGGGACTTCAGAAGGTAGCAATGGATTCCCTTGCGAAAAATATAAAGCTAATTAGGCAGTCAAGTGATAAAAAAAATCGCCATGATGCATTTGCAGGAGCTGCAGTTGCCATAGATGTGAATACCGGAGAAGTACTTGCACTGGCCAGTTATCCCAGCTACGATCCGTCCATATTCATTGCAGACTCTGATGATAAGGCTGCCCAAAAAGCCAAAGCAGCCTTGGGTGACCCTAAAAATACAACTACCTCAGAGTATAATAGGGCAATTGCCGGAATCTATACACCGGGCTCTACCTTTAAGCCCTTGGTTGGAATTGCCGCATTAGAGGAAGGAAAGACAACGCCATATGAAACATATTTTGATAGAGGATACGAGACATTTGACGGTTTGATGCTAAAGTCCATTGAGTATAATCAATATCGCGCAGGTCTTGGAACTGTAAATATTATAACTGCCATACAAAAGTCATCAAATCCTTATTTTTATAACCTTGGTAATAAAGTTGGAATTGATAATATAGTAAAATGGGCAAAAAGGTTCGGTCTGGGTCAAAAAACAGGAATTGACCTTCTTGGTGAAAGTAAGGGGATTATGTCCTCCAGAGAGTATAAAAAGAAAGTTGAGCCATATCCCTGGACCGCTGCCGATACAGCACAAACATCAATAGGACAGATGTATAACAGCTTTACACCGATACAGCTTGCAAACTATGCTGCTACTATTGCAAATGGCGGAAAGCATCTAAAACCTCACATTATAAAGAGGGTTGTAAAGTTTGATGGCTCTATCGTAACTGAAACAAAGCCTGAATATGAAATAATTCCGGTTAAGAAGGAAAACATGAAAGTAATTCAGCAGGGCATGATAGCGGTTGCCAACGCTACAGACGGAACTGCTGCCGATAAATTTAAGGACTTAAAGCCTATAACGGTTGCCGGAAAAACAGGTACTGCCGAAACAGGAAGAGAAGCAACTCAGTCCTCAAATGCATTGTTTATATGCTACGCTCCGGCCGACAAGCCTCAGATTGCTGTAGCAGTAGTTGTTGAAAGAGGTATATTTGGTGCTTACACAGCACCGATTGCAAAAGATATACTTAAATATTATTTTGATTCAAATGGAACAGGCAATAAGGACTATACTGTTAAAGCTGATATAGTCCAATTAACCAAGTAAAGTATTTATGCCGCAGGGTAAGGCAGGTGGAGGTTAAAAGTATGGATGAAAGTTCAGTAACTTTTAAAGGGACTGTAAACGGATTGACAATTATTTTAAAGAACGAGCCGGAGTTTAGTGAGATAGTACAATGCATGAGGGACAAGGTAATTTCCGCAGGTAAATTCTTCAGAGGCGCAAAGCTGGCAGTAAAGTATAAAGGCAGAATACTGAATGAACAAGAAAAGTCTCAACTGTTGGAAATACTTGTGAAAGAAAGCGGAGCCAGGATAGAATCATTTGAAGAGGATAAGGATCAGATGCACTCTATATCAAATAATGCATCTCCGGACAAGCCTGCAGAAAGAAAGAACCAGATAAAAAAGTATATGTTCTTTAAAGGAATAGAAGAAGGACAGACAAAGTTTTACCGTGGGACTATTCGTTCAGGTCAATTGGTTAACTTTGACGGAAATCTGGTAATACTAGGAGATGTCAATCCAGGTGCAGTAATTGAGGCTACGGGAAACATAATTGTAATGGGCTTGCTAAGGGGAGTTGTTCATGCAGGCAGTGACGGTAACAAGGAAGCAATAGTAGCGGCTTTGGGCTTAAACCCCACACAGCTGAGAATAGCGGATATAATAACACGTCCTCCTGATGAAAAAGGAGGAGTTGGAAATCCTATTCCTGAGATGGCATATATAAAGGATGAAATGCTGTATGTAGAACGTTTTTTACCAGCCAGATAGGCTCGTTCAATAGGGCAGCAATATTGACAAAATAAAGAAACATATATATAGTTTAATGTGTATAAGTTTGAAAAAATTCTCTATTTTAATATATTTTCTTCATAGAATTGGAGGCAATGCTGTATGGGCGAGGTAATTGTAATTACATCCGGCAAAGGTGGTGTAGGTAAAACTACAACAACTGCCAATATTGGTACTGGCCTGGCACTGGCAGGAAAAAAGGTAGTACTTATAGATACTGATATAGGACTCAGAAATCTAGATGTTGTAATGGGCTTGGAAAACAGAATCGTATACGACCTAGTGGACGTTATTGAAGGAGTTTGCAGAGTTAAGCAGGCTCTGATTAAGGATAAAAGGTATGAGGGCTTATATCTTCTTCCTGCAGCACAGACAAGAGATAAATCTGCGGTAACGCCTGAACAGATGATTAATCTTGTTAATGAATTGAAAAATGAATTTGATTACATAATAATAGATTGTCCGGCTGGTATAGAGCAAGGTTTTAAAAATGCTATTGCAGGAGCCAACAGGGCAATTGTAGTAACAACACCGGAGGTATCTGCAGTAAGGGATGCCGATCGTATTGTAGGTTTGCTTGAAGCAAATGAGCTGAGAAATCCAAAGCTTTTAATAAACAGGGTAAGAATTGATATGGTTAAGCGTGGAGACATGATGACTATTGATGATATCATTGATATACTTGCCATTGACCTGATAGGTGTTGTTCCTGACGATGAAAAGATAGTTGTGTCAACAAACAAAGGTGAGCCTGCGGTAACTGACGACAAATCACTTGCTGGACAAGCTTACAGGAACGTAACCAGAAGGATACAAGGTGAAGATGTACCAATTATGAATCTTGAAACTGATGAAGGGTTTTTATATAAATTCAAAAAATTACTGGGATTTAAAAATACATAAGGAGGGTTAGTAGTATGCTGATAGATTTCTCTAAAATCTTTGGCAGATCCAAGCCGTCTAAGGATGTAGCCAAAGAAAGGCTTCAGTTGGTGCTGATTCATGACAGAGCTAACGTTTCTCCTGAATTTTTAGAAATGGTTAAGGGTGAAATAATCAAGGTGATACAACATTATATGGAAATTGATGAGAGTGCACTTGATATACAGTTAACCAGAACCAAAAGTGAAGAAGGTGACAGAGTGGTTCCGGCTCTGATTGCGAACATACCAATTAAAAACGTGAAAAATGCAGGTAAATAAACTCAAAGGCAAGTGATTGGTTAGATGAATATAGCATTTATAGCTCATGATAACAAAAAAGAATTAATGGCAAGCTTTTGTATAGCTTACAAATCAATTCTTCATGAACATCATATAATAGCGACACGATCTACAGGTATTATGATCAATAAAGCCACAGGGTTGAATGTCAATCTTCTTGCGTACGGCAGCCTCGGTGCACAGCAGTTATCAGCCAGAATTGCTTGCGATGAAATTGATTTACTCATTTATTTTAGGGATGCAAATGTTGAAGAAGGCCCAAATAATTACCTGTTATTCAAGCATTGTGATGTAAATAATATTCCTTTTGCTACCAACATAGCATCTGCTGAGGTGCTTATAAAGGGTCTTGAACGTGGAGACCTTGCGTGGAGAGAATTGTTAAGGCAGGACTAAAAAAACTTGAAAACAGAACTTTATTAAAAAGATATCCTATACAGGGTATCTTTTTTGTTGTCTATAGAATTTCTATCTGGAATATTCCTTCAAATTTCTAAATATAATTTATATAATTATTAATCAGCCAAAGAAAGGGTGGAACGTATGGACGAAATTATTGAAAGACCGAAATACTCCCGACCGACCGGTACTCCCCGGAGAAACAGAAGAAATACAAACAATGACCTCATGTCAACGATTGCAGCAGCAAAAATGCTGATTGCAGTGGTTTTCTTATCTGCAATAGCCTTGTGTAAAGCGGCAAATACACCTGCAACCAATGCTGTTATTTCAAAGGTTAAGGAAATTACAACTGTAAACTATGATGTAAATAAATATATTATGAATGCTGCAACTACATTAGGTGTGAAACTGCCTGAAGCGAACGGTAAACTGAACAAGTTGACGGGTGAAAGAGCGGATTTGGATAGTGATGATATTCAGACGTCCGCAGTTATAGATAAAACAGAATCACAAGATGGTGTTAACTCAGCCACAGGTACAAGCAGCGGTTCTGCTTCAACGGATAGCAAATCAGCAACAGGAAGTGATAGACAGGTACTGGATGATATTGAAATAAAAAGTGTTGCAGATAAGTACTCATTTATTCTCCCTATAAAAGGAGAAGTAATTTCACCCTTTGGAACAAGGACAGACCCACTAAGCGGAAATCCACAGTTTCATTCAGGAATTGATATAGAGGCAAATATGGGAACTTCCATAAAAGCGGCATTAGCAGGAGAGGTTACTGAGGTAGGTTCAAACCCTGAATATGGCAAGTATGTGAAGATAAAACATAACGACGGTATAACGACTATTTATGGATTTTGTTCTATTCTTGTTGCAAAAATAGGACAAAAAGTAAATCAGGGAGATGTAATAGCAAAGGTTGGTAACTCAGAGGATGAGGCAAGTTCAAATTTACATTTTGAAATATGGAAGGATAATAAATTGGTTGACCCCGGAAAGCTCTTTGATCTTCTAAACGGAGGTAACTAGCATTTTGCCATATGTTAACTTCTGGCTCAAAGGAATAAGAATCCAGATAAATTTGTTAATCCTTCCTGTAATTTTGGCAGCTATAATAGGAAACTTTATTGCGGAATACTCTATTACCTTGGGATTTATTATTTGCCATGAGCTGGGTCATATAGCTCTTGCAGCAATATGCGGAGCAAAACTGAGCAGCTTCCGGCTTTTACCTGTGGGTGTTAATGCATCAATAGAGGATTTACAATGCAGTAAACCTCAGAAAATTGTGATATATCTTGCAGGGCCTTTGGTAAATATAGTTTTTGCGATAAGCTTATATTGGGTACATACGTGGGAGACTCCAATATGGGGGAGCATCATCGGTAAAATAATGCCGGCCGTAATAATAAATTTATGGCTGGCTATTTTTAATTTAATTCCAGTTCCTCCTCTGGATGGAGGAAAAATTGCAATGGAACTGTTAGCGGGTAGATTAGGATTTTTCCGGGCAAATAGATTTATGAATACATTTTCATTTTTTTTCTCATTTATGATTATATGTACTGGAACGGTGGTATTAATTAGAAGTAGATACAATGGAAGTTTTATTTTAATAGGGGTTTACATTCTTTTTCTATTAAAGAAAAACAAAAAGGAGGCCGCTATCTTGAATATAAAGAACATCATTCTAAAACGTTCTGATATTATTAGAAAAGGTATTATTCCTGTGAGGGAGATTGCGGTTATGAAAGATGTAAAACTACTTGAATTGGTAAAATCAATGGATTACTCCAATGTATTCCATATAATAAAGGTATTGGATAATGATCTAAATGTTATAAAGTCAGTAACTGAACAGGACGTTTTAAATGCACTTACTGAAGGTAGTTTGGACATTACGGTGGGTGAAATTTCCATAAATAAAAATTAAAAGTGTGATTAATCGGTTTGCGATAATGGAATTATTTAAACCTATTGTTTGTGTTGACTTTTAGTATATCATAATTATAAAATTACAAGTATAATGTCTTTTAGAATGTTGTAAAACCATAATATCAAATGGGGGGGAAATTTGGATGTTTAAAATAGTAAAGAAACAAGTATTGAATCCTCAAGTAGTCTTAATGTCTATAGATGCACCTCTAATAGCCAAAAAGGCTGAACCGGGACAATTCATTATTTTAAGGATAGCAGAAGGGGGCGAAAGAATACCCCTTACTATAGCTGATTATGACAGAGAAAACGGTACTGTTACGATTATATATCAGATAGTCGGTAAAACCACAAGAGAGCTGGCTGAAATGAGCGAAGGAGACAGTCTCCTTGACTTTGTAGGCCCTTTGGGAGTAGCCTCACATCTTGATGGCTATAAAAAGGTAGCTGTTATCGGAGGAGGTCTTGGAAGTGCCATAGCCTATCCTCAAGCCAAAAAGCTTCACAGTCTTGGTGCAGAAGTACATGCGATTACAGGCTTTAGAAATAAAGACCTTATTATTCTAGAAGAAGAAATGGAAAAAGTCAGCAACAAGCTGATTGTTGCAACGGATGACGGTTCAAACGGAAATAAGGGTTTTGTTACTAATGTGTTAAAACAATTAATTGATGACGGAAATAAGTATGATTTGGTTATTGCCATAGGGCCATTAGTAATGATGAAGGCTGTAAGCAACCTCACCAGAGAATATGGTATTAAGACATTAGTGAGCATGAACCCGGTTATGATAGACGGAACAGGTATGTGTGGAGGTTGCAGGCTCACTGTTGGCGGAAAGACAAAATTTGCTTGTGTAGACGGGCCTGACTTTGACGGACATGAAGTTGATTTTGACGAAGCAATGAGAAGACAAAATATGTACAAAAAACAGGAGAAAGAATCCACTGATATACACGTATGCAGACTTGGGGGTGCAAATAATGCCTAATATGTCCTTAACTAAGGTAAAAATGCCTGAGCAGGAGCCGGATATACGAAACAAGAATTTTAAAGAGGTTGCACTGGGTTACGATGAGCAGATGGCAATTGAAGAAGCACAAAGATGTCTTAACTGCAAGCACAAGCCATGTGTTGCCGGATGTCCTGTAAATGTACAGATACCTGAGTTTATTCAGCTTGTAGCAGAAGGAAAATTTGAGGAAGCTTATAATAAAATAAGGGAAACAAACAGCCTTCCTGCTGTTTGTGGTAGAGTTTGCCCACAGGAGTCTCAATGTGAAAAGGTCTGTGTAAGAACTAAAAAGGGAGAATCTGTTGGAATAGGCAGACTTGAAAGGTTTGTTGCAGACTGGTACATGGAGAACGTTAAAGCTACAGTAAATAAGTCTGAAAGTAATGGTATAAAGGTGGCGGTTGTCGGATCAGGCCCTGCAGGACTTACCTGTGCAGGAGACCTTGCAAAAATGGGATACGAAGTAACGATTTTTGAAGCTTTCCACGTCCCCGGTGGAGTTCTTATGTATGGAATACCTGAGTTCCGTTTGCCAAAGGCTTTGGTTCAGCAGGAAATCCAGACAGTGAAGGATCTGGGAGTTGATATACAGACAAATATGGTAATAGGTAGAGTATTGTCGGTTGAAGATCTGAAGGCAGAAGGATATAAGGCAGTATTTATAGGCTCCGGCGCCGGTCTCCCAAGTTTTATGGGGATTCCCGGAGAAAACTACAACGGAGTGTATTCAGCAAATGAGTTTTTAACAAGAATAAACCTCATGGGGGCATACAAGTTCCCAAATACCGATACCCCGGTATTTGTAGGTAAAAATGTTGCAGTAGTAGGAGGCGGTAACGTTGCTATGGATGCTGCCAGAAGTGCAAAGCGTCTGGGAGCCGAAAATGTATACATTATATACAGACGTTCCGAAGCAGAAATGCCTGCAAGACTTGAAGAAGTTCATCATGCAAAGGAAGAAGGAATAATTTTCAAAGTTCTCACCAATCCAAATAAAATACTAGGTACAGAGGACGGATGGGTAAAAGGAATGGAATGCGTGGAAATGGAACTGGGCGAACCTGACAAGTCAGGAAGAAGACGTCCAGTAGAAAAGAAAGGCTCCGAGCATATTGTAGACCTTGAAACAGTCATAATTGCAATAGGACAATCCCCAAATCCGCTTATATCATCTACTACACCCGGACTTGACATACAATCATGGGGCGGTATAATAGTTGAAGAAGAGACTGGTGCAACAAGTAAGAGTGGAGTTTATGCCGGTGGAGATGCAGTTACCGGTGCTGCTACTGTTATATTGGCAATGGGTGCCGGAAAGAAAGCAGCAGAGGCTATAGACAAATATATCCGGCAGAACCAATAGTCTTTTACAAACATAACAATATTTGTAGAGGAGATCGCAATGAAAACATGGGTTTTGTATTACAGTAAAGGTGGAAATACCAAGAAGATTGCGGATGCAATTGCAGACGAACTGGATGATGTATTAAAATCAGAACAGATTCCCCCTGCATATCCCCCTGAAAACGTTGCCTTGCTGTTTCTCGGTACAGGCGAATACGCAGGCCAGCCTGATAAAAAATTGCTGGAATTTGTTAGAACTTTAAACAAAGACAGAGTAAAAAATGTATCAGTTTTCGGAACTAACGGAAAGGGTGTAGCAGGTTCTGCAATTACTACAATTAAATCTCTTTTGAAAGAAAAGGGTATAAATGTTGTTGATGAATCCTTCTGCTGCAAAGGAAAGTATTTTATATTTGCAAACAGAAAGAGTCCTGATGCAAATGATATAAAAGCTGCAAAAGAATATGCAAAAAAGGTTTACAATAGTATTAAAGCATAACAAAG
The DNA here is from genome assembly GCA_023390335.1 of Bacillota bacterium. Lineage (GTDB taxonomy): Bacteria > Bacillota > Clostridia > Acetivibrionales > DSM-1351 > Ruminiclostridium. The sequence continues at coordinate 232,936 of JAEWCZ010000017.1, forward strand.
AAAAGGCATAATCACTGTTCATCACGGTTGTTGTGTCTTTTCTTTTTTCATTTTTTCCAGACATTTATCAACATCAATATTAACAGGAACCCAGGCACCATCCTTTTGTATCAGGGTGTTAATAAGAAAATCCGTACCGTTTGTCAGTTTCGCAAATTTGAACATGTATTTGTCTCCGTTTACTCCATCAACGACAATTTCCTTAGTAAATTCATTCTGCTGAGGTGTATATTGTTTTTTAATCAAACCGCACCAATTCCCGTATACGATTTCAACATATGATTCAGCGTTTTGTGACCAGCCATGGTATGCAGCGCAGAAAAAATCCTCAGGAGTAAGTGTGAGGGAATCAATATAGTACCTGTTATTTGCGTTTACAAGTGAAATTTCCGCAAAGTAATAGTTAAAAGCTGTTCCTCCCGTATTTGTTCCTTCAAGTATTTCCAGCTCCAGAAAATATCTTATTTCATGGGGATTCTCAGTTATAACCGGTATTACTTTAATGAGGTTTATATGTCCTATACCCTGAAAGGAAGCCAGATATTCACTGTAGGACATTGATTTCTTATTATTTTCAGAAAGAAACTGGTAGGCTATAGGGTATGGCTCTCTTGAATACCCCACAGTACCGCACCCCCCTGTTTTTTCATCTGTGAGGTTTTCAGCCTGCTGAAGTACGCTGAAATAATTGACTATGGTTTTAATTGGAGTATCCATTAATTCTGCTGGAACCGTTCCTCCTTTAAAAGTTTCTTGAAAGGTGTTAAAGTCTACAAAATTATTATTTAGTGACTTTAATGAAGACGGCCTGAAATAAGTCTCATTGAAATTATTTCGTTTTTCTTTCATAACCGAAACAGCTTGTCTTGATAGCACCTCATCAGTTTCTTTAATTTGTGTTAAATCCTTGACTGAACCGCCTACTATGTTATTTTTGTGATTCTGATTATCTACTCTGATACAGATTGTAGTTATGGCAAGAATTATACAAAATAGTGATACTATAATTCCTGACTTATATATGTATTTCATAAAAACCCCCAACCGATTATTACTATAAATATATTCATAATAACCTTATACATGCTTTAAAATTTATTTGTTACATCCTGTTCAAATTTTGTTAACAAAAATCTCACATTAACTACACAGAGGACGGCTATTCTATAATCATGGATAAAAAATTCAAATACATTTGAAGGAGTAATTTTATTTATGAATGCAAAAAAAATTATTGGAATGGGATTGGGTCTGGCTATCTTAATCAGTTCAATGAGTTTCGCTTTAGCTGCTAATTCCGAAAAATCGTCAGATACAGCAAAGCCGAAACACCAATACTCACAGATGTTTAAAGGAAAGGGCGGCTTTAAAAAGGTAAGTATACTAGACAAGCTTGTAACAGCAGGAACATTAACCTCCGACCAACAAAAGGCGATTTGCGAGGCCCTCAAGCCTTCTAAAGGCACTCAGAAAACAATTAAAGAGAGTCTAGACAGTCTTGTAAAGGCAGGAACCATAACACAGGCTCAGGAGGATGCAGTAGTTAAGGCCATTGAAGATGTAAAGCTACACAAACCTATTGATAAAAAAGGTGCTTTCAAGGGAAGGAACCAAAAGCATGTTAATGTTTTGGATAGCCTTGTAACAGCAGGAACGATAACCTCCGACCAACAAAAGGCGATTTGTGAGGCCCTCAAGCCTTCTAAAGGCACTCAGAAAACAATTAAAGAGAGTCTAGACAGTCTTGTAAAGGCAGGAACCATAACACAGGCTCAGGAGGATGCAGTAATCAAAGCATTTGATAACATCAAAGCTAAAATAAAAAAGCAAATCTAATTACTTGTGTATAAAAAACCCTGTAGCCTTTCAAAGGAGCAGGGTTTTTTATGCTTGAAAATATGTTTTATATATGTAAAAATAACTATTAATATATTAAGCTAGCGGTATTGTTTTTATAAATAAAGGTAATTATTACTAATAGGTTGAGTTAATACGAAAAACATGAGGAGAAAAATATGAGACTGATAACCGCCGGATTTGCACTACTTACATACGCTTTGCTGAATTATTATATTGGGTTAAGAGGGTTAAAATCAATTAATACAAAGGTTCCTGTAAATAAATATGCATACTGGGGTATTATTGCCGTACTTGCTTCTGCATATTTTGTAGGAATGTTAGGAGGCAAGCACCTTCCCGATTGGCTTCAACGTGCGGTTAACACTGTGGGGGGCTACTGGCTGGCAGCATTTGTGTATTTTATAGGGATTGTAGTCATACTGGATGTTTTCAGAATTCTAGGAAGAAAGCTGAAAATTCTTCCGGTTTTTCTAAGAGACAGAACCTGGCTTGTGGCAGCAGCAGTAGTTTTATTTGTAGGAATTATCCTTGCTGTTGGAACGTACAATGCTGTCGTGCCAAGGGTTGTTTCATATAGTGTTAGTATTGATAAAAAAGCAGGAGATATGAAGCAATTGAAGTGTGCTATGATTTCAGACGTACACCTTGGAGATACTATAGGTAGGGACAGGCTTCGCATGGCAGTAGAGAAGATTAATTCCCTGGACCCAGATATAGCTGTTATAACAGGGGATTTAATTGACAGAGAAATAGAACCTATTAAAAAAGCAAATATGCTGGAGGAGCTAAAAGGGCTTAAAACAAGATTTGGTGCTTATGTTATTATGGGAAACCACGAATACTATTCAAATGATGTTGAAGAGATAACCAGAATGTACGAGGAAAGCGGACTAGTCGTTCTTAGAGATAAGTATGTAAAGATTAACAACAGCTTTTATCTGGTAGGACGTGAGGATTATATGGCTGATGCCAACGGTTATCATAGAGAGAAACTTAATAACCTTTTGGAGGGGGTAGATAAACAACTTCCCGTTATAGTCCTTGACCATCAACCCAAAGACCTATCGGAATCAAGAGCAGAAGGCGTGGATTTGCAGCTTTCAGGACATACGCACGCAGGACAATTTTTCCCAATAAGTCTTATTACTAGTGGCATTTTTGAAGAGGATAATGGCTACCTCAAAGACGGAAAATTCAATCTTATAGTATCCTGCGGCTATGGAACGTGGGGTCCCACAGTCCGCATCGGAAGCAGGTCGGAAGTCCTTGATATAAACATTAATTTTGCTTATTCTTCTTGAAATTGAACTTTACTTTCTTTTGAGGCTTTTCAGGTTCAGTGGGCATATCAAGATTAAGTTCTTCTGCATATTTAGGGTAGTACATTTCAATTATATTTTTAATTGTAATTTTGATTGCGGAATACAGAGGTATAACTATTATCAAACCTATGAAACCGAATATAGGTATTATACCCATCAACAGCAGGATAACGGTCAGAGGATGAATGTCCATGCTCTTTTTCATTACCTGAGGTGAGATGAAGTTATTATCTATCTGCTGAACAATAGTCATTACTATAAAAATCTTTACTGCCATGAAAGGGTTATCTGCCAGTGACAAAAGTATGGCAGGGATGATTCCGATCCATGGACCAAAGAATGGAATAATACATGTAATCATGGCGAATATTGCCAGTAACAAGGAATATTTTAAGCCTATGATCAGGTAGCCGATGTACATCAAAAGTCCTATAAAGAAAGCTACCAGAAGCTGACCTGCAATATAATTTGAGAGTACAAAATCTATATCTGTTAGTATCTTTCTCATTTTGTCTTTTTGAGAAGCAGGAAAAAACCTTACTACACTAGGCATGAATTTGTGTCCGTCTTTTAAGAAATAAAACAGAATAACCGGTAAAATAATAATTACTGAACCGATATTTGTAATAGCGCCTATAAAGTTTATTGTATTCTTTCCTACGCTTTTAGCAGCACCTTGCAGAAAGTTGGAAACTTTATCTGCTATATCCGAGGTCTGAAAACTTGAAAAATCAAAATAACTGAGTAAATTGCTTGAAAGAAGATTATTTACAGTATTTTGAGCCCTTTCATACAAGAACGGCAGACTCTTTGCAAAGTCGTTAAACTGGGATTTAATGATTGACCCGGTATAGGAACTTAACAATATCAACGCAGAGAGAACAATAACAAAAGCAAGGACTATAGCCCATATATGAGGAATCCTGCCTTTTTCCAGCATTAAGACTATTGGCCTGAGTATATAGTATAGCAAACCACCGAAAATTATCGGAAAGATTATTGAGTATATGAAGCTTTGAAAGGGTGAGATAAAGAAATTTATCTTCCCGAACATATATATTATAATTAAAGCAAGAAGCAGGTAGCAACCGTATCTGAAAAACTTGCTCCTTAGAACACTGCTATTATTGTTTGAATCCATAAATTATACCTCTTAAAATATAGTTTTGTAGCCTGTTACAGCTACCATAAATTATAAAATTAAATATACCATTATTCAACCTAATATTTGCCTATCTCGTATAAAGGGCCTTGTAGAATCATAGGATTTTTATCCTTGTTTAACCATTTTACGATTTTCAACAGATTTTGTCTGTCTGCCGAAACACAGCCGTTTGTATATTTTATAGAGACGGTGGGATTGGCTATATGAAAAAATATCGCACTACCCTTGTTCTTTACTCTTGCATTATTGTACTCAATATTGAAAAATACATCATAAACACCATTTTTGACTTTACTGAAGTTTTCAGAGGATTTCCACCTTCCGTTTACAGGTTCGCGTTGGTGTGTATTATAATATTTTGACCCCGAATCATCTACCCATACATCCTTTGAGTCATATTTGTAAATATTAAGTCCTGTTTCAACGTTTGTAGTTTTAGAAAAGCAGGTGCCTATTTTAAAAGCACCGACAGGTGTTTTTTTATCCCCTTCTTGCTTATTTAGAGAAAAACCCTTCAAACCTATGTATCCGGGAATGTCCCTATGTACGTTTACCCAAACATTGTTTTTCTTTTCATAGGTGCTGATTACCACATTTGACGAATTAATTAATTGGGAGGTTACAACTATAAGCTGAGAAGTATTGCTTTCCTTAATAAACTTGAGACTTTCAATCTTATTTTTATCAAGAGTATAATTTATTTTGTCAAATTTGCTTAATGATACATCTTGGGTTTTATAGTTTTTCCAGTCAGTATCTTCAAAATGCCACCATTCGGTACTTATGGTTTTAAAACCTGAAGAAGTCATGGCCTTTGAAAGTATGGAAAGATTCTTCCTTTGCTCTGAAGTCATTCCCTTGTAATTAGGAGACGCTTTTACGGTGAAATTATCAAAGCCTGTAGGCATGATCAGCTCCTTTCCTTTACTGTCTACCAGAGTAACGTCAACTGTAGCACCTCTGTTGTGTTTTGAACCGGAGCCGTAGGGGTTTGCCACATATTTCTTATCGGGTGTGGCATCCCACATGATTTTCTGAACAGATAGTGGACGGTATGCATCCCAGATTTTTATTTTGTAACCCTGTTTCATAACAAGGTTGTTTGCCTTGGTAAGTTTCTCAAGGGTACCTTTTGTAAGAACGCAGGTAGGAGACGGATAAAGGGTTTTACCCGTAAAATTGTTACAGGTGGCATATTTCATATCTATGACGAAATCTTTAGTATAGTCCTTAACAAGAACCAGTTCCTTCTTTGTGACATTCTTAACAACAGTTGTAGACTGAACATCAACAGGGTAAATAAAAATAAATGAAATTAATAATAAAAAAGAAATAAGTGACCGGATTATGTATGGCTTATGTTTTGTCATATGTAAGGCTCCTTCCATTGCTTTAATTTTACCATACGTGGAACATTGATAATATCTAATCAACGAATTTTTACCAGTTTATAATCAAATATATTTTAAAACAATAACAACTAGAAGTATTTATTTTCGGAGGTTTTAAATGGCGTTTTCAGGCAGGGCTACAAGATATTTAAAATATATCCTTATAGGCATAGCTGCGGGAGTGGCAAATGGACTCTTCGGTTCGGGAGGGGGAACTATAGCTGTACCCGCAATGGTGTTTCTTCTGGATGCGGACGAACACAAGGCACATGCTACTGCACTGCTTATTATTTTGCCCTTGACACTTGTAAGTGCATATTTCTATTTGTCTAATAATTATGTTGACTGGAACATTACCTGGAAGGCAATGGTGGGAGGTGTTGTGGGAGGTGCTATAGGAGCTTTCCTTCTGAACAAATGCCCTTCAAAAATACTTCGTAAGATATTTGGAATATTTATGATATTAGCAGCAATAAGAATGATTTTTTGAGATAAATCGGAGGGTAAAATGATAGTTATTTTAATTGGTCTGGCAGCAGGAATAATAAGCGGAATGGGAATAGGCGGGGGAGCTATCCTTATCCCTGCCCTTGTAATTTTTGTTAAGCCCGAGCAACACATAGCTCAAAGTGTAAACCTACTTTTTTTTATTCCTACAGCTATTGTTGCGCTTGTAATACATATAAAGAATAAAAATGTAAACTTCAAGATGGGTATACCCATAGTAGTTTCAGGACTTGGAGGAGCAGCGCTTGGGTCCAAGTTGGCACTTGCCATGAACGGAGCCACTTTAAAGCATATATTCGGAATATTCCTACTATTAATGGGTTTATATGAGATATTCGGTAAGGGTAAGGTAAAAAAGACAAAAGACACCTGATAATATGTAACCAAATTATATTGTATGATATAATAATTGGAAAAGTTAGTAAAGGTGGGTAATATACATGGAGCTTGGAGATATAGGATTAATCGTACATAAAATAAAAGAAAATGTTACAAAAGTAATCGTAGGTAAGGAAGAAATAATAGATTTGTCATTAGTTTGCATAATTACGGGAGGACATATGCTTTTGGAGGATGTCCCGGGAACGGGCAAAACGGTTTTTGCAAGAGCATTGGCTGCCTCTCTCGATTGTAGTTTCAGACGTATACAGTTTACACCTGACCTTTTACCTTCAGATGTTACAGGCATAAATTTTTACAGCCAGAAGGAAAGTAATTTCACTTTCAGGCCTGGCCCGGTATTTTCTAATATTGTGCTTGCCGATGAGATAAACCGTGCCACTCCTCGTACACAGTCCTCAATGTTGGAATGTATGGAGGAAAAACAGGTGACAATCGATGGTGAGACCAGAAAACTTGCTGCTCCTTTTTTCGTTATAGCTACTCAGAATCCTGTAGAAATTCAGGGAACATTTCCGCTTCCCGAAGCTCAGTTGGACAGGTTTTTGATTAAAACCTCAATGGGATATCCTGATACCAAGTCTTCAATAGATATTCTAAAAAGGTTCAAGGAGAACAACCCTCTTGCAGAATTAAAGGCAGTTGTATCAGCTACTGAAATATGTGAGGCATCTAAGATATACTCAAAAGTTAAAGTTTCAGAAGATATAATGGAGTACATAATTAATATTGCAGAAGCAACAAGGAAACATTCGGGGGTTCATCTGGGAGTCAGCCCAAGAGGTACTTTGTCTTTGATGAAAGCCGCACAGGTTCACGCTTTGCTTAAAAACCGTACATATGTTACACCCGATGATATTAAGACAATGGCAATACCTGTTCTTGCACATAGAATAATACCGAAAGGACTTACAGCTGACAATAGCAACCCCGGTGAGAAAATTATCAATAATATTTTAGAACAGACAGCGGTTCCGCTTGAATAGGAGGAAGTATGTTATTTTTGCAGATTGCACTTGCTCTGCCGCTGCTAATTCTCATTGAAACCTACCTTTTTAAGCGGTTTTTGCTTAAAGGAGTAGTATACCGCAGAACTGTTTCGGAAAGCTCCGTTTTTGAGGGCGATATAATATCAATGATTGAGGATATAGAAAACAATAGTTTTTTGCCCATCCCATGGATGAAAGCAGAGTCACGGATAAGCCCAAACCTTGAGTTCAGTGCTATTAAAAATATGCAGGTTTCTCAGGGAGGCTATCACAGAAGTGTTTTTTCGATTATGCCCTTTTATCGACTGAAAAGAACTCATACCGTGACCTGCCTAAAAAGAGGGGAATACAACGTTGGGAATGTAACGCTTACGGCAGGAGATATTTTGGGCTTTGTTACAAAGATATCCTCATATGACAATGAGGTCAGACTTCTTGTATATCCAAGTCCTCTTCCTGAAAACAGAATGATTCAGTGTTACCGTTCTCTCCAAGGCGATGCAGTTGTGAGGAGGTTCATAAACCCTGACCCGTTTCTTGTAGCAGGGGTGAGGGAGTATCAGGCGGGAGACCCTGTTTCGTCTATCAGTTGGAAGTCAACGGCAAGAACCAACTCACTTCAGGTTTATAAATATGACTATTCGGCAGATACAAAGCTCTTAATTCTTTTTAATATTGATTCCAGTAACAGTCAGGACAATTATCCAAATGAGAGTGAATGTGAGAAAATCGAACTGGGAATACACTTCTGTGCTTCAATAGTTGATAAAACAATCAAACAGGGGATATCTACAGGATTTTGCTGTAACGGACACTTCAGAGACCAAAACGAAATTGTCAATATACCTTCACGTTGCAGTCAGATTCAGCTTTTCACTATTTTTGAAGCCATGGCAAAACTGCAGCTTCACAGGGTGATATCCTTTTATACTATGATAAAAAACATAAAAAGCACTGTTTCAAAAGATACAGATATACTTATTATTTCTCTCTACAATGACGAAAAGATTCAGGAACAGATTCATGAACTGAAACGTTCGGGGCATGATGTTGAGACATGGATTATTTCTGAAAGTGAGGTGGGATGATGTCAAAATTATATATGCTCTCTAACGTATTGCAGGGTTTAGCCTGGATGCCGTTTAGTTTTTTTATTCTGCAGCTTGTACTTCCAGCTGATACTGCGGCTGTTTTAACAGTTCTCATGGTTGTGCTGGCCTTTTTGGCATCATTGATATGCAGATTTAACATAAAAGCATACTTGTATAAAGGCATCTCGTTGGCTGTATCAATTATTATCGGAGTTACCGGTTCAGAGATATTTATCGGCAGGCTTATTGTGACCATATTATGTATGGTTGTTTTCCTCAGTATATGGTACGGCTTAAAAAAAGATAGCGATTTCTCTATGCAGACAGCAATTTTTTCCCTGATAATAAATATCATTTACGGGGTAATAAACAAAGTGGCTGAAATGAGCGACAGCGTAAGATACGGAAATGCAGCTATATGCATATCAGTTATCTCCGCAGTTATAATTTTGATAGTAAGACAGGTAGATGATTCGAGAAGCTTTGGAAAAGCCAGCATGGACATTAGCAAAACCCAACGAAGGAACAACAGGATATTCGGCGGAGTATTAATTTTCTTGCTTATACTGATAGGTACGTTGGGAAGAGTGTCTGAAATTTATAAATTTGTATTTAGCTTAATCGGAAAAGTATTTAAGTTTTTAGGTATGCTGCTAACTCCCGGAGCAACTCATGCAGAGGAAAAGCAAATGCAAATGCAACAATTCCCTGGAGTAAAACCAACCTCAAGCCTGTTTGAACAAATATTGAAAGTAGTTTTTGATGTGCTGGCTATAATTCTGATAGCAGCTTTTACAATTTACCTTTTATATACAATAACAAAATTGTTAATCAAGCTGATACGCAATATAGCTCGTTGGCTTGCAAACAGAGAAGCAGCAGCCGTAATAGTAAAAGAAAACGGACTCATCGATGAAAAACAGAGTCTTTACGGCAAAAATGTAAAGAAAATCACCAATAAACTACTTAACAGGGCACGAGGATTATTCATCAGAGAAGTACCTTATAACAAATTACCTGATGGGAAAGCTAAGATAAGAAGACTGTTCAGAAACTTTGTTGAAAAATCAACGGGAATTGGGGTTATTGTAAAGAAATCTTCAACCGCAGACGAGATATCAAGAGATTTTTCGGTGGCAGTACCTTCTGAAATAGAGATAAATAACTTGATGTCTAAAAGCTATAATGATGTACGTTATGGTGATATAGAACCGTCTCCAGAGGATTTAGAGGTTTTGGAAGAAAAGTTCATTATTTAGGTATCCGTTGACAAAAAACTAGAAATAATATATAGTGGTTTTATATAGAACCACTATTTTTTATGAAGAGAGATGTTGTAAGTGGATATTATTGACGCTTTAATGCAGGCGGGTTTCACCAGACATGAATCTGTTTTATACGTTACTCTCTGCAGGGAAGGTGAGCTGACAGGATACGAAGCCTCCAAACTCACTGGAATTCCACGGTCAAATGCGTATCTTGGTCTTGCAGGCTTGTGCGACAAGGGCGGTGCTTACAAAATAAGCAGTGAAACGGCTCAATATGGTGCAGTGCCTGTTAATGAACTTGTTGAAAACCTTAAAAGAAAGTTTTCACAGGTTATAAAGGTGATTGAGGAGATTCCAAAGGTCAACATACCCAAGGATTCTTTTGTAACTATTAACGGAACCCATCAAATAGTTAATAAAATGAAAAACCTGATAAATGAAGCTCAGTACAGGATATATATATCAATAGCCAGAAACCAACTGGAGTTTGTTCTCAAGGAACTTATCAGTGCAAAAGAGAGAGGACTCAAGGTAGTTCTGATAACCTCCGATTGTACTGGTATGGAAGGTTTAACATGTTATAGATCCTCAAAGAAGCCCGGAAGCGTCAGGCTTATTACAGATTCCTCAAATGTTCTGACAGGACATTTAAGTGAATTAGATGCTACAGGATTATTTTCAATGAATAAAAATATGGTAGATGTTATTAAAGATTCTTTAACTAACGAAATCAAACTGATAAATATTGAAAACAATCAGAATTGAAATAGAACCTATTAACAAAAGAGGTTTATAAATATCCAAATTAAATTAAAAGAGGTGTACATTATGACAGAATACTATTCAACAAAAACAAACTTTTTCGGTAATTCAAACCCGGAAAAGCTAATAAAGGAATATGGGAGTCCCTTGTATGTCTACAATGAAAAGATATTGAGACAAAAATGCAGAGATATGAAGAATCTTGTAGATTACAAAAACTTCATTCCAAACTATTCCATAAAGGCAAATTCAAACCTTAGTATTATTAAAATCGTGAAGGAAGAAGGACTCAGAGCTGATGCAATGTCTGCAGGAGAAATTCAGCTTTTGCTTCACGCAGGATTTAAGCCTGAAAATCTGTTTTTTGTGCCAAACAACGTATCAGAATCAGAATTAAAGTATGCGGTTGATAACGGTGTATTGGTAAGTGTGGATTCACTTTCACAGCTTGAATTACTTGGTAAAATTAATCCCGGAGGAAAAGCTGCTATCAGGTTTAATCCGGGAGTTGGTGCAGGACACCACGAAAAGGTTGTAACAGCCGGAAAGAAAACAAAGTTCGGAGTAAATATTGACTGTGTGGATCAGGTAAAGGAAATTGCAAAAAAGTACAATATGAAAATATGTGGTGTAAACCAACACATAGGTTCATTGTTTATGGAAGGCGATTCATACATTGAAGGAGTAAAATCCTTACTTTCTGTTGCAGAACAGTTTGAAGACATAGATTTTGTTGATATGGGCGGAGGTTTTGGAATTCCGTATAAAAAGCAGGAAGGCCAGGAACCCCTTGATTTGGCAAGCTTTAAAGAAAAACTTACGCAGGTTCTTGAACAGTGGACTGACAAATATGGAAAGAAGATACTGTTCAAAACTGAACCTGGCCGATATATTGTTGCAGAAAGTGGAGTGCTTCTGGGTAATGTTTATTCCACGAAATCCAACTATGGAAACAAGTATGTTGGAACTGACATAGGCTTCAATGTGCTTGCAAGACCTGTTATGTACGATTCACACCATGACATAGAAGTGTACAGAAACGGAAATCCTTTAAATGATGCCGAAGCAGAAGATGTAACAGTAGTAGGTAATATCTGCGAGAGCGGAGATATTATTGCAAAAAACAGAAAACTTCCTGTTATAAAGGAAGGTGATATCCTTGGAATAATGGATGCGGGTGCCTACGGTTTTGCAATGAGTTCAAACTACAATATGAGGCTAAGACCTGCCGAAGTACTTATCAAGGAAGATGGCGAGCCTGTACTGATAAGACGCAGGGATACATTTGAAGACCTTATAGCAAACTTCAATATATAAAAATACAAACTATATATCAGAAAAGAGGATAATAATGAACAAGGTAAAGATAGGTATTGTAGGATATGGAAATATCGGTAAGGGTGTTGAAGCGGCAATAAGACAGAATAATGATACAGAATTGGTTGCTGTATTTACAAGAAGAAATCCAGAAAGTGTAGTTTTAAAGACTCCGGGAGTTAAGGTAGTAGAGATAAAAGACGCTGAAAAATATAAAAATGATATAGATGTAATGATTCTTTGTGGAGGCTCTGCAACAGACCTTCCTGAACAAGGTCCTGAATTTGCGGCTATGTTCAATATTGTTGACAGCTTTGATACACATGCAAAAATTCCTGAATACTTTGAAAAAGTAAATAAAGCTGCGGCGGCTGCAAATAAAACTGCTGTAATATCAGTTGGATGGGACCCGGGTTTGTTCTCAATGATAAGAATGCTATCAGGTGCTATTCTCCCAGAAGGAAACGATTATACATTCTGGGGTAAAGGAGTAAGTCAGGGACATTCTGATGCTATCAGAAGGGTAACCGGGGTAAAGAATGCCATTCAGTACACTATTCCTATAGATGATGCGGTTGAAAGTGTAAGAAACGGAAAAAATCCTGAATTGTCCACAAGACAGAAGCATTTGAGAGAATGTTTTGTTGTAGCTGAGGACGGTGCAGATAAGGCTAAAATTGAAGCTGACATAAAGAATATGCCAAACTATTTTGCTGACTATGATACAATAGTACATTTTGTAAGTGAAGAGGAACTAAAAAGTAACCATTCAAAAATGCCACATGGCGGATTTGTATTCAGAAGCGGTAAGACAGGCATAGATACTGTTAACAACCACATTATAGAATTTTCACTCAAATTGGACAGTAACCCTGAATTTACGGCAAACGTATTGGTTGCATATGCAAGAGCTGCTGCACGTATGAATAGTGAAGGCAGCAATGGAGCTAAAACAGTATTTGATGTACCATTGTCATATTTATCTGCAAAGAGCCATGCTGAGCTTATAAAGGGACTTTTATAATCAGAACAAGAACCAAAACTCATTATCCGCCATAGTATATAGTATTATTTTTATGGCTGCAGCTATGCGGGTAGGAGGTAGTAATGAGTGGTTCAGCATTAGACAATGTTACTTGGAAGGGCAATAGCAGGAAGATGTACAAGGCAGTAATGTCTGCAGTTCCTTCACTTTTCAGATCTATGATAAGACGTGAGATTGAAAGCTGGGTTGTAGAGCATAAGGTTAAAGTTGTTACTGAAGAGTTGCTTTTGAAAATGTTTTATGAAAAAGCTCCGAAGGGTTATAAACAAAAGCTTGGCCCGAAACTGGAAGCAATGAAAACCACCCGCGGTGATACACGTGGAGAATCAGAAGAAGAAAATACTGATTCTGAAAATGAAGAATAGATTTATTAATTATATGGTAGGTACAGCACATTCATGAATGTGAGCTGTATCTGCCATTTTTTTGTTCCGTACTTATCCCAAAACAATCATAGCAAATTATTGAATAACTTATAAAACATTGATATTATAGCATTAACTTACAAATAAAAAGGAGATGATATGCTAATGAAAATCAAGAGCTTGATTGTTGTTTTAGCACTGCTTTTGACAGTGATATCCAATTCAGGCATTGCTTCAGCTGATGGGACGGTAACCGATACTTCCATAATCTGTGGTGACTACAACAATGATGGTAGTGTTAATGCATTGGATTTGGTAGGGTTTAAGCAATATCTGATGGATTCAGAACGAACCTACAATAGTTGCTTGGACCTTAATCTGGATAATACCGCAGATTCAGTGGACTATGCTATTTTGAAACAGTATTTGCTGGGTATAGTAACTACACTGCCTATAAATCCACCGGCAACCAATATTAAGACAGGTGTTAATTACAAGATAATAAACCGTAACAGCGGCAAACTTATGGATGTATCCGGCTCATCTGTTGACGATGGCGGAAATGTAATTCAATGGGGACTTACAGGTGGGGCAAACCAGCAGTGGAGCTTTACGGATGTAGGGGGAGGATACTACAAAATAGTTAACCGTAATAGTGGAAAACTCCTGGATATATTAAACTCATCTGCTGACAATGGCGGTGATGCAATCCAAGGGACTGATAACGGAAGCAACTCTCAAAAATGGAGACTGGTTGATATCGGCGGAGGGTATTATAAAATAGTTAACATGGGAAGCGGAAAGCTTCTGGAGGTGTTAAGCACATCAACAGCAAACGGCGGCGATGTTGCTCAATGGACTGACAACGAAGGCAAAAACCAGCAGTGGTACCTTGTTGCTCAAACAACAGGGAATATTACATACACACTGGTTAGAGAACAAAATCCTACAGCTGACCAATCAGATGCATATGCAAAAATAAAAGCTGCCATGGATTCAGCAGTTTTGTACTATAATAATCTCACTAATATCACCAAGCAGTTAACTGTATATTACAACACATCAGTTTCAACAGCAGATGGAAATATCAACGGAACAATAAGGTTCGGTTCATCAAGAAGTTATATGGATACCTGCACTGCAATGCATGAAATCGCTCATACTGTGGGTGTAGGACAGAGTTCAGGTTGGTTCTCTTTAGTCAAAAACAGCATTTACACAGGAACTTCTGGTACAGAAGAATTAAGAAATATAACAGGTGTTTCAACGGATGTTGTGCATGGCGACAGTCAGCATTTCTGGCCCTATGGGTTGAACTATTCCAGTGAGGTAAAGACCGATGCAGATTACATAAATCATTGTAGAATTGTAAACCAGTTTAAAAAGGATGGGGTATAAATTATTTAAAGGGGGAATTAAAATTGAAAGTAAAAAGTAACTTTATAAAACGGTTTTGTTTAATGATAGTTTTAGCTACAATGTTTAGTTTGTGCTTTCAGGTAAATCTATATGCTGATGGTGATCCCGGAAATGATGCCACATTGAGTGCAGCGTCAACAATAAAAGGGGTTACAATAGCAGACTTGGGAATACCCTCATTTTCATTAGAGGGTTCTGTTACACCCGGAAAAGTGCTGCTAAATGGGGTTCAGGCAGCAGACACATCAAATGTGGGAGCTTTCATAACACTATTTGCTCAAAATGCTCCGGGAGCAAAGGTAAAAGTAGTAAAGTATGAAGAGGGAACTTGGACACACTACTTTGAAACGGATGCAGCATATGTAAATGAACCAATTTCAAATAATGATTTTTTTATAGTAAAGGTAACATCCTCATACAATACACAAATAAGATACTACAAGATAATAGTAACAGTTGACTCAACAGCACCCCAACTGGGGTACTATCCCATGCAAGGTCAAATACAAGCCGCAGGAACAAAAAAAGTAGAGGTTCTTGTAAAGGCTGATGATTCGTGCATTATATACTATATAGTTAGTAAATACGCTCCCGAACCTACCGTCGCACAGATAATAGCAGGTAAAGACGGATATGGTAATCCTGCCTATGCCTCTGGCACTACAACAATAACAGCTAACAAAGAAATGAGTATTATGATAGACAACCTTCCCGAATACTCTACCAGATATGATATATGGTTAGTAGCTGTGGATTCAATCGGAAATACGACTGGAACATACAGGACGGATATAAGAACACCCGGCCAAACTGCCAGCAGCGAAGCAAAATTGGACTACAAGTCTACAATAAAAGGAAACAGAATTGGCTATTACAATACGGGAACACCGGCTTCCACAATCGCAGGCATAACAGCCGGAGCAACAGAATTAACACTGGCTCAAGCAATTGATGAGACCAATGACTGGCCTTATATCACAGCTCTGAGAGCAACCTATGCAGAAGCTGATGTTAAGGTGGTCAAGTATGCTAACGGAGCATCAACGGCAAACTTTGAAACAGACTCGGCCTATGCAAATGAGCCTGTAACCAACAATGACTTTTTCATAATTAAGGTGACATCAGAGGATGGTTCTACAGTAAGTTATTATAAAATCGTAGTAAAATCACAACTTTTATCTTACAAATTGCCACAGGTGACAAATGTAACCTTAGATGAGACTGGAACCGCCAGATGGGATGATCTCGCAAATGAATCAGGCTATGTTGTACAATTATATGGTGCTTGCGGGGAATTAGGTTCACCGATAAATTTACCGGCAGGCACAACCTCCTATAACTTTTTAGCAGCTATGAGAGCGGGAGGGGAGGGTAACTATTCCTTTATAGTCAGGGGAATAGGAGACGGTACATCATATACAGACGGACCATGGTCGACTCACTCCACAGAGCAGACGGTGATACAACTTTCCACAGTAAGTGAAGGGCTTAATTGGGATGGGAATGTGGCGAAATGGAACCAGGTTCCTTATGCCGATAGTTATACCGTACAGGCATACAGAGACGGGAAGGCGTGGATAGTTCCTGTAAATGTGCCTGCTGAAAAGGCAGCAGCAGGCTTTAATTTCGGGCCATCAATAGATAGAGCGGGAGCCGGCAAATATACATATAAAGTAACAGCAAAGGGAAACAATACACTTATTCTGGATGCCACAGCTGCATCACCATTATCAAACGAAAATATAAAGTTATCACCAACATTGAGTCAAGCATCAACAATAAAAGGCATACAAATTACTGACATGGGAATTCCCAATACGGATAAAAATCTTGTAGTACCGGGAAGGGTAACCATAAGTGCAACCAGAGCGGCAGACACGTCCAACGCGGGAGTGTATATTACATTGTTTGCACCAAACAACGACCCCAAATCAAGGATAAGAGTGGTAAAGTATGCAAATGGAGCTTCTACGGCAAACTTTGAAAGGGATTTAGCATACACCAACGAGAATATCAAAAATAATGACTTCTTTTTAATTAAAGTTACCGCAGAAGATAATTTAACTATAAGTTACTATAAGATTTTGGTTACTGTTGATGGTACAATACCAAGTATGGGCTACTATCCAAAGGCCGGACCCATACAGGCAGCAGGCACAAATAAGGTTGAGCTGGTTGTAAAAGTCAATCAAACGGGATTGGTATATTACGTAGTTACAAGTAATGTTGATTTATACTTACCCGCACCCACAAAGGAACAGGTATTAGAAGGTAAAAACGGAGAAGGCTGGACAGGATATGCTTCAGGAAGTGTATCAGTAACAGCCAATGTAGAGGAGAGAATTATTATAGATAATCTTCCGGGGTATTCGACAACCTACAGCGTATGGGTAGTGGCCGTTAATGAAGAAGGAAATATGTCGAACCCATACAGAACAGGGGTAACAACACCCGGACGGACAGCTGGCAGTGAGGCAAAATTAGATTATACGTCAACAATAAAAGGGGAACCGATTGGGTATTATAATGTTGGAACACCTGCATTAACAATAGGTGGTATAACAGCCGGGACAATAGAGATAACTGCCGATGCAGCCGCAAATGAAACAAGTGCAGGTGCATATATTACATTATTTAGAGGGACTTATTCAGAAGCACAAATAAAAGCAGTAAAGTATGCAGAAGGAGCTTCAACACAAAACTTTGAAACAGATGAAGCCTATGCAAACACCCCTATAGCAAATAATGACTTTTTCATACTAAAAGTAACCTCAGAGGATAAATCAACGGTAAGTTACTATAAGATTATAGTAACTGTAAAAACAGCTTAAAAGATTGGCCTTTGAAAACAAGAAAAGCCGCACATTGTGCGACTTTTCTTGTTTTAACTTTATTCAGACACCGGTTTCTTTTTATTTTTTAGAAGCAAGGCTGCAACCAGTCCTATAACAGCAATAACACCTGCGGTTATAAACATATTTCTGTAGCCTGCGCTTATCGCAGTCTGAAAAGTGTTTTCAATTGTGGTCCTTACGCCTTCAATCTTATTTAAATAATCCACTTTCCAATCACTGAAAACTTTATCTAGATTTATATGTGAAGCAGCTCCTTTTGGTGCAGCAGACATTGCTCCAACTATTTTATCCTTGATAGTTGGTATTACTTTATCAAGCATGTTTGAGGAGAAATCTTTCAGAACATCCACGACATTAGTAACATCAGCTGATTTAAGCTTTTCTATGGAATTGCTGGAAATACCGCCTCCGCTTGTCACCTTGGACATGTCAAAGTAACCGGAAACGTACTGGGAACCGGGGAAAGTAGGTGTAGATGGTTCCGGAATAACTGCCATTACTTTACCTTGAACACTCTTACCGGCTTCAGCTATAAAGTTAATCATAATATTAGGCGAAACAGCTACTCCGATTGACCTTATCAAGGACAAGGTAGATAGAGCTGAAGCTGATTCTCTTTCGCCGACAAATGACAGCATAAGGTAATTTAGGGGAGTACCCATAGTAAAACCCATACCAAAACCGACAAAAATCAGTCCTATCATAATAGAAACAAAGCTTGGGTAAGCAGTTGTAAAAAATGCCAGGAAGAAAGTTCCGAAAGCTGTGCAAATCATACCGAGCGCTGTTACAAGCTTTGCAGAGTATTTATCAATGAATTTCCCTCCAAGCGGTGCACTGATACCAGCGAAAACCGACATCAATGTTACCAGATATCCGCCGTTTCCAGTTTTAATCTTTAAGATATTCTCTGCAAATTGAGGGATGAAAACAACTGCCATTAGCCCAACACCAGTAATAAAGCCAAGAATAAGAGTCAAAAGTATCTGACGTTCTTTAAAATATCTGAGGTTTAAAATAGGGTCATCCGCTTTTGATTCTATAAGAATAAACAAAGGTAAACAGATAACAAATAATATGAGGAAAGGATAAACATCCAAATCCTTAATACTGTCAGTAAAACTGAAGTAATTCAAGTTTGTAAGGGCGTACATAAGACTTAAAATCATAATACTCAGTACCAGACTGCCTTTTAAATCCATCTTCTTGTTATTCTCGCCAAGATTCTCTCTCAGATTGTAGCTTAATGCCAGAATCAATAAGCTTATAGGAAGGTTAATAAAGAATATCCATCCCCAATGGTCAACTCCCGCAATATCCAAAATTGATGAACCCATGGTAGGACCAAGAATAGTGGCAATACCATAAACCCCTCCTACAAAACCCAGTGCAGTACCTCTTTTTTCAGGAGGAAAGCTGTTCCCAATAAAAGCGTTTGCGATAGGCATAATTCCGCCTCCGCCGATAGCCTGAATAACTCTTGCTATAAGGAAAAATGTAAAATTTCCATAAAAATTGGATAAACCGCAAAGTAATGAACCAAGCGCAAAAATAACTATACTGGTCAGATAGACCTTTTTACGCCCGTACCTGTCGGAGAGCTTACTAACTATAGGCATAGCTACTGCATATGCTAAAGTGTAAATAGTAACCATCCAAACACTGAGGGACTCACTAACACCAAAGCTGTTTTTAATTACAGTTCTGGCGGGGGATACAATACCGCTGTCTATAGCCCCCATAAAAATACCTAACAAAAAAATTGCTAGTACAATAATTCTTTTCTTATTGTCGTTCTTAGTATCCATTTTTTCCCCTTTCTGAACATTGTTCACTTAATATTAAAAGAATTTTAAATATTCATATGGCTATACAATTCATCAAATGATATATACTTTGTTTTGCTCAGATACACCAGGTTTGAGACAATAAAATGAGACAAACTGTTGGTTGTTAGCATAGATTTTATTGTTCCGTTTGCCTTTTCAATATTTAAAATTTCTTCAACCATTATATAAAGATCTTTCATATCATCGTCCCTTTCAGGACTGTAGCCTTTTTGCATCGAGATTTCGTAGAAAATGGAAAGATACTTATCTACAAAGCCATCAAGATAAATGTATATCTGTCTGATTTTATCCCTTAGGGGTTCCTTTAAAGATTTAAGACTTTCTGACAAGCCTATAATCTTTCTCCAGTCATCCATAAATATTTCATGTACAAATTTTTCTTTGTTTTCAAAGTAGTTATAAAAAGTACCTATACCAATACCGCAGTTTTTTGCAATATCACGTATGTTAAGTTCCTTGTAACTTTTTTCAATTAGAGTTTTTCTGCCTTCCAATATTAAGTTTTCCTTTATATTCTCAATTATCTTTGGCATATAATCACCTTTTTTATGAACGATGTTCATATTATAACACCTTGTAAAGAAAAATAAAAGTTTAATATTATTAAAAAATAATTATATTAGCCGGGTATAACTATTCTATTGCAGGAAAATTATTTTAATACATAGAATAAGTGTTATGGAAAGGAGATGAAGCATAAGTGGAAAAAATGACAGAATCATATGAGGAGAAACCTTGGGAGCTTAAACCATGCAAATTTGAGGAATTAGAATTCAAAACCAGGCAAATGCTCGGTAATGAATATTGGGAGAAAAACAAAGAAGATTTAATAGAAAAATGGAAGGAATCCGTAAACATAGAAAACAAAAGAGTAAAGCTGCTGAGGTTTCTCTCTGAAAAAAATAGAGCTGATATAAATGAAATATATGAAGCTATGGGAGAAAAGGATACAAATGAAGTTCTTAAAATTTTGGCAGTAATGAAATTTCAAAAATTAATAGAAGGCATTGATAATCGGTTTATTATTATTAGTGATCTGGGAATTGAATATTTAAAAAACTCATAGAAAGAGCCAATAGCTCTTTCTTATTTTTATAGTTAACGTTAAATTTGTAATAAATACGCGAATAACTTGATTTTAATTAAAAAATCATATACAATATACATTAAATGGCAAATAATTCATTAGTTTGGCAAATATATTGTTTATTATAAATTTTTCAAAAAAATGTAATTAGCAAAAACAAAATAAATACGTTTTTTGCTTTATTATTATAGTACAAAAGCCAAATGTCTTTAAATTTAGACATACCTTACAAACAAGAAGAACTAGTACAAGTTCAGATAGATATAGAAGAGTATGTATCATCCAATAAGATTATTTAAATGCCTTATGTTCAAAATTCTGAAAGCACAACAATGGTAAGACTTTATATTAATTGCAATATGATGTATTATAATTTTATAAAGTTACAAAAAAGAACACCAAGGATAGGAGGTTTGAAATAATCTATTTAGGTAAGAGTTTTAAGTACAGTATTTTAAACTTTATTAGGGGGGCGTGTACTAAAAATGAAAATCAAGTCAAAAATATACATTATTTTTTCAGCACTAATTATATCTTATTTGATCGGAGCTATTGTGTTTCTCGACATATCAAACGGAATATTAGACAAAAACTTTAATAGTCTTACAAATACTTTAAATAAAGATGCAAATCAAAAGGTGAAGGGTCAATTAGAAAATATAGCAAGTCAAATAAGTTTAAGTATAGAATCAATAGAAAACCAGGTTGACGAATCAATGCTTAATGCAGCATATGCACTGCAAGAAATGGATTCTGAAAAAACACTCTCTGACAGCGATCTTGATGCAATTCGAAATAAGCTCGGAATGAGCGATCTTTATTTAACAGATCAAAAAGGCATATTTGTAGCTTCAACCGAAAAAGCTGCAAAGGGCTTATCATTGTTTTCAATATGGGATGGATATAAAGATCTTCTTACCGGAAAAGCTCAGGTATTACCGTCTACTTTGAAAATTAAAGAAGAAACAGGTCAAATATTCAAATTTACCGCAATTCCAAGAAAAGATAATAAAGGTATTATTGAAACTGCATGTGAATCAGGCGTTGTAGAAAAGGCATTGAGCATGTATGTTGACAATAGCAACAGCAACGGGATAAACTCAATCCAAATAGTTGACAGTTCAGGAGTTGCACTGACACAGAATGTTAAACAGGGAACCAAGGCAGAATGGGAAAAAGGTAAAAAAGTCGAGAATAAATTTGTTACTCAAGTATTCAAAGACGGAAAGCCCGTAATAAACATTAACGGTAAAAGTGGCGATATTTTTGCACCGGTCAAATTCGGAAATGAAATCAGATATGTAATGAATGTAAAGATCGACACTACCATATACTATAGCAGTGTAAGCTTGGCAAAAGCGAGCCTGAATTCCACAGAAGACAAGGTCAGTTCAAATCTCATAATATATGCGTTGGTTTCATTCCTCGTACTACTAATTTTCCTATTATTGCTTTTCCAATACCTGAGATTTGTACTAAAATCCCTGAATAAATTTGCAAATGTCCTAAAATCAATGGGTAAGAGCAAAACCAATACCTTAGAAAAAGTTAATGTAAAAGAGGCAGAACTTATTGAAATTCAGGATGGCATAAATGTTGTTACAAAAAGCTATGAAGAAATCATTAAAACCATTAAGACGAGTATCGGTAATGTATCAGGCTTACAGCAAGAGTACAGTAAGAATATGAACCATGCATTTGATACTATAAAACAGATTTCTCAGGCATCAGGAGAAATGGCAGCCAATAACGAGAAGGAAATGAAGCATGTTGACGAAATAACAAAGGTTATGGGAACCATGATTAATACTTTGAATAATGTTAACAGTGCTACACAATCCCTTAAAGAGATGTCCAACAAGACTCATGAGTATGTGAATACAAGTGATGAGGGCCTGAGTAAAATAACAAATGCCATGGAAAGGGTTGAAACCGAAGTTATAAGCAGTCATGAAAGTATAAGGCAGCTGATTAACAGTTCAAACGAAATAAGCGGAATTGTTGAGTTTATAAACAGCGTAACTTCACAAACAAACCTGTTGGCACTTAATGCCGCAATAGAGGCAGCAAGAGCAGGAGAGGCAGGAAGAGGTTTTGCGGTAGTTGCCGAGCAAATAAGAAAGCTGGCAAATGACAGCTCTGAAGCAACTAGCAGGATAGTTGAAATATTAGGCAATATCAAAAAAGACATACAATCAACTACCGAGGGCAACGATAAGCAGATTATTGTTATAAATGACAGCAAGTCTGAAATTGACTCGGCCAAGATTGCATTAAAAGGATTGATAGATTTCACTATCAAATCAAGAGAACAGGTTGAAGAAGTTACAAATAATGTGGAACTTCTCAGACAGAATGAGAAAACAGTTGAAGAAGTAGTAGAAGTAGTAAACCAGGCTATAGAGTCCAATGCGGCAAGCAGTGAGGAACTACAGGCTACAATAGAAAATCTCCTTTCATCTATGGAATATCTGTCAACTTCTCAGAACAGTATAACATCTGAGTTGAAAACACTGGATAAACTATAAAACATTAAAGTAAGTTTTTGAAGGCTGTGAGTGAACTGGGGTTCAAGCACAGCCTTTTTCCTAGCCTTTTATTCTTGGCTCATATTTTAAATATAAAAGGTTTGATGTAAAATAAAGATAATAATGTTGAATAAAAACTGGGGAGGATATAAATTTTGGATAAGGCAATCTTAGTAGATTATTTAGATTCACTGGAAGCAAAAGGTATACCAGGATGTGACTGTGTTATTTTTCACAATCATAAGCCGATTTTCCGTCATACTACCGGCTTTGCAGACGCAGGAAAAACAAAGCCTTTGACTTCTGCTAATACATATTGGTTATTCTCAGCAACAAAGCTTATAACGTGTACTGCTGTTATGCAGCTTGTTGAAAAAGGAAAAGTTTCTCTGGACTCTCCTGTAGCCGATTACCTACCGGAATACAAGTATTTGAAAGTAAAATGTGGCTCTGGCGTAGTGCCTGCTAAAAATATACTTACAATAAGGCATCTACTTTCAATGCAAAGCGGGTTAAACTACAACCTTCAGGCCCCATCTATACTAAAAGTACTTGAGGACACCCAAAATCAGGCTACGACCAGACAGATTATAAAGGAATTGGCAAATGAACCTTTAGAATTTGAACCAGGTACGCATTTCCTATACAGCCTAAGTCATGATGTACTGGGGGCGGTTATAGAAGTGGCTTCCGGACAAAAGTTCGGAGAATATCTGAAGGAACATATTCTAAAACCGCTTGGAATGAAAAATACAGGCTTTGAATTAACACCCGACAAGGAAACAAATATGTCTGAACAGTTTGAATATGATATGGACACTATGACATCTAAACCAATATCTTTAGTCAACTGCTACAAGCTTTCTGACAAATATGAAAGCGGAGGAGCAGGTTTGATATCAACAGTAGATGATTATATCCTGTTTTTAGATGCAATGTGTAACGACGGGGTGAGTGCAGATGGATACAGAGTGCTTACAAGAGAGTCCATCGATTTGATGCGCAAGGATCAGATGAATGACATTTCCAAAAAGGATTTTGATGGATTCGGTAGAATAGGGTACAGCTACGGACTTGGTGTACGTACTCTTATTGAAAAGGAGAAATCCGGAGTTAAGAGTCCCCTTGGAGAATTTGGATGGGATGGAGCTGCTGGAGCTTATGCAGTGATTGATGTTGAAAACCATCTTGCTATTTTTTATGCACAGCATGTACGAAACTGCGGTTACGCATACTCGGATATTCATCCTAAGATTAGGGATCTTTCTTACGAAATTCTTGGGTTTTAAAACAAATCAGTTCTTTGATAGCAAAATAAATAAGCGTATTAGCCATTAAAAACTACACTAAAGGGTAGATGGTTAATATGCTTATTTAGCAATTCAGCTATTTATTTACTTATACCTTATTACATTGTTCAGTAAATTTATAAATTAGCCAAAAAATTGTATTATGTTAATGATTAAGGAATTTTTAACTAATATTATCAAAACTGGTAAACATAATTATTATTTTCACTTTTTATGATATAGGTATGGTAATATAAGTATATTACAAATAAGTATTACTGAAGTTTTAAAAACTGAATACAGGGGGGATATATGTATGAATAGATTACAACCAATAGAAGAAATACTAACGTCATGGAGAAGATGTATTAATTCTGGTTTGAATAATTCAGCTACTACTGTGAGTACGTATATTGGTCAAGATGCTTTACAAATTGCTTTAAGCGAAGGAAAGCCTATAATATCAATGTTTGATGAAATATGGAGGGAGTTGGAAAGCTTAACGGAAAACAAAGATTTAATGTTTTTATTAACCAGTCCTGAAGGAGTCCTTTTAAAAAAAAGTGTTGCAGAGAACTGAAAAAGAAAATTGAAAAAATCGGGATTAAAATTGGAATGTCTTTTGCTGAAAGATCTATAGGAACCAATGCAATAGCCTTGTCCATGAGATTGAAAAAACCTGTTTATACCACACCGGCACATCATTATTGCGATTTACTCAGAGAATTTTATATTTATTCAGTACCATTAGAAACTAAAAAAAGCGAAATAGGCTATTTGGCCATATGCAGACTAAATGAGCCTGTAAAGCTTGAACTTGAAGTTATTGCTGACCTTACAGCTTATAAAATCATAAATGAATTAAAATCAAATAAAATGAGTTCAATTTTACCCGATAAAAAGGACTGTTTATTAAATAAAAAGCAGTTAGCAATTTTAAAGTTAATCGCTATGGGAGTGCCTGATAAAACCATAGCACTAGAAGAAGGCATAACCATAAATACTGTTAAGTACCACAAAAAAAGCATTTTTAAAAAACTAGAAGTGGAATGTTCCGCACAAGCCGTAATTAAATGTTTAAAATTAAATCTTATGTCTATTGATGAGATAGATTGCTGAAAAAAGCAAAAGGGATGGACTACCTTTTAAGGTAGTTCATCCCTTTTTTTATATTTTACTACACTAAGACACAATAGTAAATTCAGATAATTTTATATAAAATGACAATTAATACATCATATTGAATTATTTTCTGATTTTAGTTTAATTGCTAGTACGGTTCTAATTTGTTTCTTTTTGCATTTTAAAGAAAAATACGAGAGAAGGATGCCAAAATGCCATTTATTGAAGTAAACAATTTGGTAAAGGATTATAAGCTCAATGTAAGAAAGAAAGGGTTATTAGGGTCACTTCAAAGTCTGCTTGTTCCTGAGTACCAAATGAAGCGTGCTGTTGATGATATTAGTTTTTCCATTAACAAAGGAGAAATGGTAGGTTTTATAGGCCCCAACGGTGCCGGTAAATCTACAACTGTAAAAATGTTAACCGGAATACTGGTACCCACTTCAGGATCCATAACAATTGACGGTCTATGTCCTTATAAGGAAAGAAAAAGAAATGCTATGCGTCTGGGAGTAGTTTTTGGTCAGAGAACCCAACTGTGGTGGGATTTGCCGGTTATCGATACTTTTGAAATTCTGAAATATATTTACAAAATACCTGAAGACAGATATAAAAAAAATATGGAATTATTTAATGAATTATTAGAAATCAATTCATTTATAAGTCAACCGGTAAGACAACTCAGTCTTGGACAAAGAATGAGAGCGGATATTGCAGCAGCTTTGTTGCATGACCCTGAAATCATATTTTTTGATGAACCGACCATAGGACTTGACGTTATAGCAAAAGAAAAGGTACGAGAGTTTATCAGGTACATAAACAAAGAAAAAGGTACTACGATGCTCTTTACTACTCATGACATGCAAGATATAGAAAAGACCTGCCAGAGAATGATAATCATTGACCAGGGTGTAACAATATACGATGGCACGGTAGAAGAAATAAAAGAAAAGTACGGCACCAACAGAACCTTACAGGTAGATTTTTCTGAGAATGTTGAAAAAATAGATATACCCGGAATACAGGTAATTGAAGAGAAGGGAAGCAAAAAGCGATTTAAATTCCGAAAGGACGAAGTCCAAATATCCAGTCTTATAAATGAATTAACTCAAAAATACGGTATTGTGGATTTGACAGTTCAAGAGCCTGAAATCGAAGGGATAATCAGAGAAATTTATCAGGGGGGGATCAAGTTCGATGAGAGCCTATGTGGAGTTCGCTAAAAAAGCATTCCAGAATAGCATTGCCTACCGGGCGGATTGTGTAGCAGGTATTATTAATGCCATAATCATGATATTTGTTAACATATGTGTCTGGAAAGCAATCTATGAGGATGAACAGGCTGTAGACGGTGTGCAGTTTAAAATGCTGATAACCTATGTGGTTCTCGCCTTCTTGATGCAGTGTATCTATGCTATGGATGAGTACCGTATTGAAAACAAGGTACGGTCAGGCTCTATAGGTTTGGATTTACTCAAACCTATTAATTTCAGCGGTTATATTTTTTCATATAATATAGGTATTTTGATTTTCAGAGTAGTTATGCAACTTACACCGGCACTGATTATGTCAATAATTCTTTTTAAAATGCTTCCACCTTTTTCGTTAACAATGTTTGCACTTTTTCTGGTCAGTATGATATTAGGTTATCTTGTATTGTATTGCTTGAATTTCATAGTATGGATAAGCTCATTCTGGTTTTATTGGACTTTTAGCCTTGTAACAATTAAGGATGCAGCGGTAATGATATTGTCAGGGGCGCTGCTACCTCTGTGGTTTATGCCTCAGGCAATGGTAGAATTTATAAATCTTACTCCCTTTGCTTCCATATATTATGTACCCATTACTATTTATCTGGGGCAAATGCCAATGGAAGAAATTGCTTTTGCACTTGTAAAACAGCTTATATGGGCATTGGGCTTGTTTATAATAGGCAGGCTCTTATGGAAAACTGCATTAAAAAAATTGGTTGTTCAGGGGGGATAGTCAGTGGAAAAGAAAGCGTTATACAGTCCGCTTGAGATGTTAGTTTTGTTGATGAAATACGCAAAGCTCAGTATAAAGTCAATTCTGGAATATAAATTTGACAGGTTTTTTATCACAATCGCAATTTTCTGCAGAGAAATGATATCTGTAGTTGTTATGTTTCTTATACTTGCAAGATTTGTCAGGATAAAGGGTTGGGAGTATAACCAGATGTTTTTCCTGTACAGCTTTCTGTTTTTATCCTACAGTTTGTTTGTATTGTTTTTTGCGGGTATGAGAGATTTTGACAATATGATATATTCAGGTGAATTTGACAGATTTTTGACTAGGCCACTTGGACTTATGTTTCAAATAGTTGCGTCAAGGATAGATTTAAGTGCTGCTTTAGGACACGGCATAGTAGGAGTAATCCTATTCGTAAATACTGCATTTTCAGTAGGAATAGACTGGAATGCAAAAAACATCGTTTACTACATAGTTACACTATTTACAGGAGCAGTCATACAGGCATCAATATTCCTGTTTTCCGCCTGCTTCAGCTTCTGGACCTACAAGGTTGATAATCTAAGGAATATGATGTTCTTTAATGCCAGAAGAATTTCTGGATACCCGTTGAGTTTTTATCCCGGTATCATACAAAAGCTATTGATGTTTGTAGTTCCTTTTGCTTTTGTAAACTTTTTTCCAGCTCAATATTTTTTAAGAAAAAGTGAAATGTCATCATATTGGAGCGGTTTTCTTTATATGACACCAGTGGTTGCAGTAATAATGTTTATACTTGTATATGCATTTTGGAAAAAAGGTGTAAGCCGTTATTCCAGTACAGGTACAGCCATGTAATGATATAGACTAAGGGAGGATTATTGTTTTGAAAAGCTATAAGAATCTGATTGTTATAGGAGTACTTGTTTTAGGTATAGCAGCATTTCTGACGGTAAAATACGTTAACTTTAATGATTTACTTAAAAGTGTGGGCTACTACGATGAAAAAGTAAGCGTTGTTAGTACCGCAGATATACACGGTCATATTATTTTTGATGAAGAAGCAGGGGGATATTATTCTCTAGATGACGTAAGCGTTATGATGGGTATGCCTCTTATGAAAAATATAATAGACGGCATAAAAGAAAAAAACAAGAATACATTGGTTCTTGATTCAGGAGATTTATTTCACGGAACCAACGAAGCCAACATAAATAAGGGTGAAGGAGTTGTTGAAGTCGCAAACTTAATGGGCTACGATGGCATGACACCCGGTAACCATGATTTTAACTTTGGGTATGACAGGCTGGTACAAATCAAAGATGAACTTAAATTTCCAATTCTTTCAGCTAATATTTATAAAGATGGAAAGCCTGCATTTCAAGAGTACAAAATTGTAAAGGTTGGGGATAAAAAAATAGGTTTATTTGGAATGACTGAACAAAATGCCCTTATAAATACAAATTCACGTGATACTGAAGGGGTAACGATTGAAGACCCTGTAAGAATTGCAAAGAAAATGATAACAACACTCAAGGGTAAGGTGGATGCAATAGTACTGATATCACATCTTGGGGATGACATAGACAGAAAAGTAGTAAAGCAAGTTGACGGCATAGACTTAATTCTGTGCGGACACCACCACTTTTTATATGAAAAGGCTGAAAAGGTCAACAATACATATCTGGTAGAGTCCGGAGGATATAGTACCCATGTAGGGTTGGCAGATATGTATTTTAAAGACGGAAAGCTGGCAAAGTTAGCATGGAGCGTTAAAAGAACTAAAGACAAGGAAAAAGCTGATCCGATTATGAACAAGGTGGCAGAGAAATATCACGCAATAGCCCTTGAAGCTACCAAAGAGGTTGTAGGAAAAACCAAGGAAAAGCTTGACGGGTTCAGAAATAATGTCAGAAGTAAAGAAACAACTCTTGCCAACTTGCTGTGTGATGCAATGCGTGAAACTTCCGGCGCGGAATTAACCCTTATGAATGGGGGAGGAATACGAGAAAGTATTCCTGCAGGAAATATCAACCTGTATGCAATAGGAAAATCCCTACCATTTGTTAATTCACTTGTAACAATAGAGGTAAAGGGAGAAAACATATACACTGCAGTTGAAAGAGGTATAAGACTGTATCCTGACGGAGGTTCCAATGGAGGCTTCCTGCAGGTTTCAGGGATAAAGTATACATTTGATGCATCAAAACCGGCTGGTAAAAGGCTGGTAAGTATTACACTAAATGGTAAACCATTGGACAGAAACAAGTATTACAAAGTTGCTACCAATGACTATCTGTATAATGGCGGAGACGGCTACGATGAATTGAAGGAAGGAAAGCTGCTAAGCAAGGGAGAGCTTCTTAAGGATGTTCTTGCTAAATACATAAAAGAAAAGGGTGATGTTTCAGCTAAGGTTGAAGGCAGAATAAAGGTAGTAAATGAGAGATACAAGTAAAATATTTTAAAGGAGTGTAAAACTTATGCAGAAACAGGAAATAGAAAGTAAGGTATGTGAGGTTGTAAGTAGAGTTGCACAATTTAATAACGACAATATTGTGGTAGATAGTGATCTAAGAGACAATTATGGAGTTGACTCAATAGTTCTGGTTGAACTGCTGGTTGAAATCGAGGATATTTTTGGAATTACCTTCGATAGCAGCTCTCTAACCTATGAAACCTTTTCAACAGTGAATTCTATAACTGATTATGTTGACAATATAGTGAATTCCTGAATACACAGTGATAGGACAGGTGACTATGATAAAACAAATGAGCAATGTCCCCAGATACTTTGAACCGTATGTAAATGATTGTTTCCATAATGCATATTCTGCTGTACTTTTACATATGGGATTGAATCCCAACATTATTCTTGCTGATTATCTATCGTTCATGTATGACTGCAATAATGGATATCTTGGAGTGAATTATTTTTATAGGCCAAACACGACGATTGAGTTTACAGAAGATGAACTGAATACATCCCTTGAATTTGTACACATGGTGCCAGCAGCCTTATACAGTCAGGCGGCAGTAAAAGATATTGATATTAGGTACAAGGACAGGGTCCGCATCGACATGTTTATGGAGGACAAGCCTGATGTGGCTTACCAGAGATTGAAGGAACTGTTGCGTAACGGAATACCAGTAGTTGCGGCTGTTGATTTATACTATATGAATTATCACAGGGCATATGGAAAGGAACATGGTTTGCACTGTGTGGTATTTACCGGATATGACGAAGAAGAGGGTTATTTTCACCTGTTTGACAAGTATAAGCTTTCAAGCAGTGATTTTGACGGGATACTGCCTATAGATGAGGTCAACTCGGGTAGAATGTCGGATAATCCTTTGCCGGGAGTAAATGCGACGCAAAAAAGACCGGTTCGTAACCTATGGATGGAAATAAGCTCAGATAATGAATTCAAAGTTACAGAAGAAAAATTGCTGAATGTTATAAGCGAAAGCTGCCTTAGAATGAAAGGGCAAAAAGAAGTTCTCGGATATAAGTGTGGCTTGGATGCCATTGAGCATTTTTCAAAAAGTTTATTGGAAAAGAAAAATGAAAAGATTGATGACGATAAAGTGTACTGGTATAGGGTATATCTGAATGGCACCCTGAAAAATATTTCAAGAAGCAGGAAGCGTTTCGGTGTGTTTATTAAGGAAATCAGTTCTATGTTACCGGAACAGCTTGTAACTAGCCTGTGCGTTTCATTGGAAGAGTCTTCAAAGCACTGGGATATTTGCTCAAGTATTGCTTTAAAGCTTGGCATTAGAAAGTCGTTGGATATGATTGACGATTTGGTAAATCAACTAGATGTTATCCGTGAATTAGAAAACAGTATTGTAGAAAGGCTGGAAGGCTATCTACAAAGTAGAAGCCTAAATAAATAGAAGGGAAGCGACTTAAGTGAAAGAAATTGATTACTCACCATGGAATCTGTTTAACGAGAGTTGTGAGAAGTACAGAGATAATATATTACTTATATATAATGACAATAAATTTACGTATGGTCAGATATATGAAAAGGTTTTGGACTTTTGTACCCTTATTGAAGGCTGGGATTTTAAAATCGGCGGAATCTACCTACCGAATTGTACAGAATTCATTACAAGCATGTTGGGCTTAAACCGGCAGAAAAAGGTTTTTGTATCACTTTCGTATCAATTCAAGGGTGATACCCTTACAGACCTTATAAACTACACGGATGTTGAACTTCTGATAACAGATCCCAAAGGGTATAATTCTATTCTTGAAAGTATTGAAAAGATGAACATAAGAATAGTACTTGTTTTACAGGAAAACGGTACTTTTGAAAAACATGAGTTTAAAAAGGAAAAACGTGAGCTTACAGATGTAAAAGAAGATACTTTCGGTATATGCTTTACGTCAGGTTCTACTTCAAGACCAAAGGGAATTGTACTTTCAAATTATGCGATTGTTGGAAATGCACTGGCGGTTGCAGAACATTTGGGTTTCACCAGCGATGAGCGCACTATACTGCCAAGATCTCTTGCACAGGCAAGCCCAATATCAGGGGACGTGCTCATGGCAATAAGCCGAGGAGGAGGAATTATCCTTCTGAACAATGTATTCCATCCTGCCATATTCTTGAAGGCAGTTCAGGAGTATAAGGCAACTAACTTTTATATAGTAAGAACAATGCTTTTACAAATTCTCGAATATTCTCAATTAAAAAATTATGACATCAGCTCTGTAAAAAGAGTTCTCATCGGTGGAATGGTAAATCCAATGACAATATACCGTCGTGCAGCAGAAGCCTTCCCGGGGGCTAGGGTTTTCAATGCGTATGGGACTTCTGAGGCATCTGCCAGGGTAACCTTCGGTGAACATGAAGACGTAACAACTCTGCCATGCGTAATAGGAAAACCTATGCGCGGCTGTGGTGCAAAAGTCTACAGGGAAGACGGAAGTGAAGCCGAAGTAGGTGAAATCGGGGAACTATACATAACCAGTGATTACATGATGGACGGTTACTATAACTCACCTGATCTTACAAAAGAAGTTCTTGGTGAAAAGGGTTTCCGTGTGAGAGACCTGGGTTATAAAGATGAAGAAGGACGATTCTTTGTACTCAGCAGGAACGATGACATGATTATGCAGGGTGGTAGCAGAGCATATCCAATAGATATAGAAGAAGTTATGCTAAAAAACCCGGTAGTCAAGGAATGTGCCGTAATAGGTGTTGATGACGAGAAACTGGGACAGAAAATTGTTGCCATGTTGGTCTTGAAAGAAGGCTGTCAGGCAGAAGTAAAAGATATATACAAATGGTGCAACATACAGCTTGAAGATAGGAAAGTACCAAAGGAAATATACATCATATCCGAAATACCAAGAAATGCAATAGGGAAAATAAGCAAAAAGGATGTCAAAGATTTATACCAAAGCTTGAGAAAATAACAGGGGGAAATGTTAATGAAAAGAGAAGAAATATCAAAGGAAAGACAGCTTGTATTACTTACTGCGGTAGAAATGAATGATTCGCAGGGCGACGAACTAAAAAAAATGCTGGATGGCGGTGTTGACTGGTCTGAAGCTATATACCAGATGATTACACATAGAACCTTACCAATGTTCAGGTACAACCTTAAAAAGTTTAATCTTTACGATTCAATGGAAAAAGAACTCCAAAGACTTATGGATACTCAGTGGGCTGTATTTGGGGAAAGAAATAACTGCTATCTGGAGAAGCTTTCAGAAATACTCAAGGAATTTGAAAAGTACAATCTTGTAGTTCCTGTTCTAAAAGGAAACCTCCTTGCAAGCATAGTATATCCCTCAATCGAATCAAGAATATTCAATGACTTGGATATGCTTATGAACCTAGATGACGTAGGAACTGTAGTAAAGGCTCTTGAAGATCTCGGTTATATACAGGGTAATTACGATGAGGAGAAGGATGTAATTGTAGAAGTACCAAGAAAACAAAAAGTTCTGCACCAGATGGCAACACATGAAATACATCAATTTCTTAAACTCAGCGATAACAAGTTCGCAAAACTAGTTGAAGTTGACGTAAACCATGATATTTTATGGAAAGGCAACTGCCCTTACAAGGTAATGACAAAAGACCTTATACAAAGAGCTGTGCCTGTTGAAATAAATAATACAAAAGGTTACATGTTGGACTACATAGATAATATTATCCAACTTAGCTGCCATCTGTACAAAGAAGCATGTCTTATGATATGGATAGCTAGCTTGAAAGACCTGAAGATTTACAAGTTTGCAGATTTATTTATGTACATACGCAAATTCTTTGACAAAATAGATTGGAATCTGCTTGTTGAAAGAGTTAAGGAGTACAAATTAGAGAAAATTGTTTACTATAACTTCTACTATATAGAGCTTATGTTTGGAGAAATAGTACCTCAGTTTGTAAAGGATAGCTTCAAGCCGGAGGATCTTTCTTATCTGGATGAGTACGCCATTGAAAACAAAGAACCATCAAAGTGGCCATATGATTTCTTTACAAGGCTTTTTGATGTTAACAGAATTCTGAATATTGACCAGAGTAAAGCTACAGGTATGAATAGATTCCTTGATGCAAAATTCGGTGAAGGCCAGTCTTAAATTAATTAAAGGCACTACAAAATACCAAGGAGTTGAATCCTATGGAAAAAAGAACAGTGACAATACTCTGCTCAGGTTTCGGACTTGGGCTGTATATACCGGGAATTCTTATTGACCGAAGATTGCGGGAAAAAGGAGTTTCTACTGAAATCGAAGTATTTGAAAACCTTATTTCAATAGACAAGAGGGATGCTATACAAAAGAGTCGGAAGGCATATCATAGTAATTTTGCAGTTGCTTTAATGTCTGCAAGAATGCCTATGGATATTCGTCAGAGTATAGACAATGATCTGGTAAACCAGCTTCTCAAAAGCTGGTCGGAAGAAAATAGAAGGGATTTCATAGTACTATCGGGGCATTGGTTGCATATAATCGATCAATACAGAGCAAAGATAGCACCTGAAACTGTAAATGCAGAAATTCTGTATGTTGACTGTGACCTGCCCCCATCATGGAAAAGCCTTCAGCAGTATAGGCCTGACTACGGTTTAAATTATAAAGAGGTTTGGCTGTACGATTTTGAGAACAAACAAATACAATTTCAGATTCCAATTGTAAATGTAGAACCAATCCCATTCTTTGAAAGACCAGAGAGGTTTATTATTCATGGAGGCGGATGGGGAATGGGGACCTATCAGGGGAAAATCCCGGAACTGCAGGAAAAAGGTTTTCAGTTGGATATTGTACTGTATGAAATTCAGGAAGCTTCAAGAAAAAAGGAAGGGGATAGATGCTTTATGGTTGATCCTTCCTGGCGTGCATGGAATAAAAATGCTAATGGTGGGTTTGAGTTTCCACCGTTAGCACAGATAGTACCCTCTGAAGAACCTGTATTCAATAATAAAGAGGAATATCATGATCTTTTTGATATTACAAAGAACACAAGGGCGATCATAGGTAAGCCGGGTGCCGGAACCTTAATGGATTCCTTATCTTCAGCAACACCTATGATTATGCTTGAACCCTTTGGTGAGCATGAAAAGAAGAATACCCAGCTATGGGAACAACTTGGTTACGGAATTACTTACAATACTTGGAAAGATTTTAATTTCTCTCCGGCAATATTGCGAGAGCTCCATGAAAACCTTGTAAAAGGCAGAAAAGCTGCTCTTGACTACACACAGAGCTATAAAACCAGAAATAGCTTGTAGAATGGCAGAAATGCGTTACATGAGGTTCTTCACTTAAAGCAATATTATTTAAGTTTACATAAATAAATTTATGGATGTGAAGGCTTATGCAACAAGAAAAAAGTACATCAAGCGTGAACGGGATGTTGATTGTATTCGAAGGAATAAGCGGTTGCGGGAAAAGCGAAAGTGTAAACGTTCTAAGAAAGTATTTATCCGATAATGGATTTAAAAGCAGTGTGTTGGAATGGAATTCAAATAAAGTAATAAGAAAAATTACTAAGGGAATGGATTCCAGAAAATTACTGACAACAGGTATATACAGTTTTCTCCAATGGATTAGCTTTCTTATAGATTACACTTTTAAAGTCGTGCCACTTTTAAAGAATAATTACGTTTTAATTGCTGACAGATATATATACACAGGTTTGACTAGAGATCGTGTAAATGGAGCCGGAGGAACAATCGGAAGGCTCCTGCACGGGTTTGTGATAAAGCCTGCTATGGTGTTTTTTCTGGATGTAAAACCTGAAGTTTGTGATGAAAGGATTAAAAAAAGAGGAAAGGATCTCTTTCACACAAATAAGCTCATCAGAGGAAGTAAGCTTTTGAAAAACAGGGAACTTTATTATCTCACTAAGTTAAGGAGAGAATATTTACTTTTATTCAACAGCAAAACAATCCAGAATGAAACCAATATTATTACTATCAATGAAGACACCAGTACTGTAATAAAATGCGTGGATGACTATATTACAGGCAGAAGGGAAATATATGAATACTTTAAACCACTCAATTGAAGGAGTACCGCGATACTTCGAGTCTTACGTTAATGACTGCTTTCAGAATGCTTATGGAGCACTTGTAGCATACTATGGCTTAAGACCTGAGCTGATTTTAGCGGATTATCTATCGTTTATGTATGATAAAGATACAGGGTATATAGGTTTAAATTATTTACATATGCCTTCTCGCTCTTTTGAGTTTTCTGAAGAACAGCTGAACACTTCACTGGAATATATCTATTTTCCTGCTGTTTCACTTTATAGCGGACATGAAAAAAGTGAAGTACATAAAATACCCGACAATAAAATAAAGATTTCATTATATGTTGAAGACGACCCCAAAGTAGCTCATGAAAGGCTTATTGAGCTCTTAGATATGGGAATCCCTGTAATAACAGTTGTAGACCTGTATTATATGAGGTATCACAGTGCCTACCAAAAAAGTCATGGAGCACATGCCATTGTTGTAACAGGATATAACAAGGAAGAGGGATATGTGGAAATTTTCGACAAGTATGATCTATCTAAATGTGACTTTGACGGGCGATTGCCGATAGAAGATTTACTATCTGCCAGAAACTCCGATAACGATCAAGGTTCATATACCAAACCTATAAGGAATATGTGGATGGAGGTCGTTAAAGGAGAAGTTTTTAACATAAATAATGACAGTTGGAAAAACATTATAACCGTAAGCTTGAGAAGGATGCTGGAACAAAAGGATATTCTAGGGTGCAAATGCGGATTGTCAGCATTGGAAACATGCGCAAGAGATTTAGTATTAAAAAAGGACGCTTTACCCGATGATGAATTATTTTCTCTATTGAGGTATTATAATACGGCTTTCAAGCTTATATCCCGGAGTAGGATAAGGTTTTCGATATTCCTAAAGGAAATATCGTCAATGTTTTGTGATGTAGAAGAAATCTGTGACTATCTCAAGGATTCTTCAGCAAAATGGGAGATTGCATCTAATTTATCTCTTCGTTTAGCTTTAACTAAAAAGAAGGACATTATGACAAATATATGCAAGCAACTGGAACTCATAAAAGAAATCGAAAGCCATGCAGTGGAAAAGCTTCTTGAGTTAAGCAAAAAGCAGGAGGCATAAAATGAGAGAAATAAAACTGTTTTGTCTACCGTATGCAGGAGGTTCTGCGGATATATACGCAAAGTGGCGAACTTACCTTATTAGCTCCATAAAGCTTTGTCCCGTCGAACTCCCAGGGAGGTCTAAAAGAGCGAAAGACCCGTTTTATAAAAATATGGAGGAGGCTGTGGAGGATATAGCAAGTCTTATTGAAAATGAAACACATGACAGTGACTACGCTATTTTCGGACACAGTATGGGAAGTATAATAACCTATGAATTGATTTGCAGACTCTATGAAAAGGGTTTAAAATTGCCGATACATGTATTCTTTTCGGGAAGATACCCTCCCTGTATTGAGAAGGAGGGGAAGAATATGCATTTACTATCGGATGATGAGCTTTTACAGGAGGCAGTAAGTCTTGGCGGAATACCTGAAAAGCTATTAAAGTATACACGATTAGTAGAAAATGCTGTTAAAACTCTCCGTGCAGATTATACAATTTTGGAGACATACGGTCATAATCCAGAAATACAAAAATTTGATATTGATATTTCGGTGCTTTCGGGTACAAATGATGAATTGGCAGCCGTTGAGGATATGCAGTACTGGGAGCAATACACAAAAAAAAGCTGTACCTTTTACACTTTTGATGAGGGGCATTTTTATCTTCACAATAATGCCGAAGCAATAGTAAAAATTATAAATAGCACTTTGGCAGTCACAGAATAGGAGGGGCATATGAACGACAGAATACTCAATGACATCGCAAACAAATACGGTACGCCTGTTTATGCGTATGATACTGAGAAAATCATTTCTCAGTATACACTGCTAAAAAACAGTCTACCTCAAGAATTGGGGATATTTTATTCTATGAAGGCAAATCCCCTTATGGGAATATGCCAGTTGTTCAGAAAACTTGGAAGCCGTATTGAAGTGGCATCTTCCGGAGAATTGCATACTGCACTTTCAGCGGGTTTTTCACCTGATAAAATCATATTTACCAGTCCGGGGAAAACATATGATGAATTGTATTATGTTGTAGAAACAGGCATTTACAGTATTAACATAGAGAGCCTGGAAGAAGCAGAAGTAATTAATGAAATAGCAGCTGAAAAAGGTAGAGTAATAGACATCTCCATAAGGATAAATCCTGATTTTGACATTGCAGGCTCCGGTATTAAAATGTCAGGAGTTGCATCTCAATTTGGGATAGATCAGATCCGGTTGGAGAGTGTGTTTAATGAACTAAAAATGCTTTCAAACCTTAATGTAGTGGGGATTCATATATACACGGGAACACAGGCGCTGAATGCCCATAGTATTGTTCAGAGTATGGAGCAAATTATAAAGCTTGCGCTTGATACCTCGGAAAAATACAGTTTTAAGCTCAAGTTCCTTAACCTTGGTGGTGGCTTTGGTGTTCCTTATTTCAAGGACGACAGTACTTTGGATATGGACATACTCCGCAATGACTTCAGTGAAATGTGGAATAAATACAAAGACAGACTTTCTGATACACAGGTTTTTGTAGAAAGCGGAAGATTTCTTATGGCAGAGTCCGGAACATACCTTACAAAAATTCTATACAGAAAAGAATGTAAGGGCAGAAAATACCTGGTTTGTGACGGTGGCTCAAATCAACATGCATCGTCTGCTTTTCTCGGACGGCACATTAGAAATAATTTTCCAATGCATATTCTTAATAAGTCAGGAAACGAAGAACAAGTTAATGTAGTTGGCCCTCTATGTACACCAACAGACGTTATAGGTCAGAACGTAATGTTGCCTGAGGCTGTTCCGGGCGACATAGTTGCGGTTGAGAAGTCAGGAGCTTATGGAATAACACAGAGCCCCGGACTTTTTCTGAGCCACCCCCTTCCGGCAGAGGTTCAGTATTATGAAGGCAAAACATATATTCTGAGAGAAAGGTGGGAAAAAGAAGATTTTTTGCTACGACAGAAGCAACTGGATAAAGATCTTCTTTAAGCGGTATGGAAAACGGATTTAATTTAATTAAGCTTCTTACCACAGACAGAAGCAAGGGAATCATAGTATGGCTGTGTAATATAGGTGCGGAAAGATACTGGAGCAACCTGAGTGCCGGTGTTGTTAACAAGCAAGAGGACATTGCTGTAAACCGTATGGAAGAAATGAATCTTCTAATATGCAGAGAACAGGATATTGTAATTCTTCGTGAGAAGCCTAATGAATATTATCTTGAAGATTTAAGAAAAATGGGTTTTTCAATTCCTACCATACTAACTCCACAAAATGCTGACTTATTAACTCCAATATCAGAGTTGGTACTTGGAGATGAAGTTTTGCTCAATAAATTAAAAGAGGCAGCAAAGAGAAACGATGACCTGTATTTTGTTCCATACGGAGTTACACATCTGGAAGAGGAAATTGCTCAAAAGACAGGTATGAGGATAATGGGTGCTCCTTCTCATATTAACGCAAAAATAAATGACAAGATATTTAACAGAGAAATATCTGAAAAGCTTGGTTTAACTGTATGCCAAGGTAGAGTATGTAGTTCTGCCGACGAAATCCGGGAAGAATACGACAAACTGACAAATAGCAAACCGTTCTTTAGTAAAGTGATTATAAAAGAGCCAAAAGGCGCGTCAGGCAAGGGCTTATACATAGTAGACAGCAAGGAAAAGTTAGAGTCAAGCCTTAGGATGATAGCAAGGTTCTCCAGAGGAAGAACAGACTGTAAATGGCTTGTTGAAGGCTGGTATAACAAGAAAGGTGATATTAATTATCAGATATACGTGGCTCCTGACGGACAAGTAGATGTCTTTTCAATTAAAGAGCAGTTGCTCAGGGACACAGTCTACATAGGATCAAAAATCCCTCCGGAACTGGAACAAGTAGTATTTGACAGCTATGTGGAGAATGGACAGAAAATTGGAAGATATTTATACGAAATTGGTTTTACGGGAGTAGCTGGAATTGACTCCATTATCACAGAAGAGGATGTATGCATTCCTATAATTGAAATTAACGGTAGGTTTACACTATCAACTTATATTTCATTTATAAACAAGACTCTGAAGGACAAAAAAATACTGTCAAGGTACTTTAGACTGACTCCTGATAAGCCGGTGAACTATATCGATATATGCAACAAATTAGATAAAGAGGGTATTTTAATTGGCCCTGAAACTAAGGAAGGGATATTTGTGTACACCTCCGGTACGCTTCCTTACAAGCTTCATAATGGTACTGATGGCTGTGTGGGAAGAGTTTTTGCATTGATAGTTTCTGATTCATGGGGGAAAGTCAATATGCTTAATTCTGAGCTGGAAAAGATTATGGAAGCTTATTCAAAATCATAATATTTTTTTAAAGGAGATATGTATAATGGAAATAAAAGAACAAATTGTATCAGTAATTGCTTCTGCTTTAAATATTGAAACTGAACAAGTAAGCAGCATGCCTGCAGATGAAAACCTCAATAGAGTAGGTGTCGATTCAGTTAACTTTATTGAAATTATTATTAGTCTTGAGGATACATTACATATTACGTTTGATGATGAAGAACTTTTGCTGGATAATCTGAATACATTAAATAAGTTGGAAACAGTAATAAGTCAGAAACTTGGAATTTAATATGGCATGCCAAAAGAAGGTGGGAGTAAAATGGGGAAGGCCCTAGATATAGACCTGTATAAAAACGGGTTTGATTATACGAATGTTGACTGCATACAATCTCCGATTGCCGCAGCGACAGGTTATTTTAACCATGACAACTATTTTTATTACTGTTTTTTACATAGTATTGCAGGAGCTTATCAAAATTACTCGCAATTTGATCCGTCGGATTATTCTAACAAAATCCTATTCAATATGGGCTTGAAGCTTAAAAAAATTGATTGCAGCGGATGTACCGCTGAGGATGTAATTTCCATGGCAGCGGAGGAAATTTTGTTCGGCAGGCCTGTTATTATAGTTGTAAAGTATAATTCTTTATTTTATAATATGTATTATAAAAATATGGGTTTTAAGTTAAATCATGGATTACTTGTTAATGAGTTTAATGAGTCAAGCAGAACATTTTGTATAAAAGATCAGCTTTACAAAGACATTCTGGATACCTATAAAAACGCATTCTTTCCGCTTCATATTACTTTTGACATGCTTAAAGAAATATGGGAGCACTCAAATAACCAATTCCGGATGGAATTAGCCTCGTGTGCGGATAGTATTTACAGTTTATATCAGAATGAAGAGGTGAATCTTGATACAAACAAAGCCATTAGCATTGCATTGTCCATGATGAACAAGAAAAATGAATTGATAAGTATAATAGAAAATTATGATGGAACTATGGAATTTAGTAACAAT
Source organism: Bacillota bacterium (assembly GCA_023390335.1). Classification (GTDB taxonomy): domain Bacteria; phylum Bacillota; class Clostridia; order Acetivibrionales; family DSM-1351; genus Ruminiclostridium. The sequence continues at coordinate 274,504 of JAEWCZ010000017.1, forward strand.
ATTGTATATAATAGGTTGCGTTTCCATGGAAGCCTAGAACCTGTGTTCCATATACTTTACGAGCAGTGCATAAATAATAATCTTGATCTTGCCCGGTTGCAGGAAACGAAAAAAATGGTTGTAGATATCAGAAGCAAAGTAATAAATACTCTAGGCAGAGCCAGTCGTCGATGTGGTAAAATAAGTAAAGAGAAAAAAGCTGATTTGTGCAAAATGGTTGCCGAGGGGGATGAAATACTTCTGAACCTCATGCGTACTTTGGTTGTCTGCGAATCCGAAAAAAAGTTGAATGATTATTTTATTGATATAACAGAACATTATAACAATCAGGCTTTTGAAGATACTTTGAGAGATGATTCCAGAGCCGATATTACAGGAGAAGGAACACATTATATATTTCAGGATTTAGTGGTAAACGAGGAATGGAAAAAGGGTGATTTTTGCTTTAATTATAGCTATTTATCTTCTCAGCCTGACAACATAAGCTGTAATGGTCAGGTAATTTGTATTCCTGAAATAGATGCACAATACATTAGCATATTAGGCTGTTCTGAGTTTGGAAGCTATAATGAAAATATATTAATAGAGTATTCTGACGGAGCAAAAAGGGTAATAACTGCTGATTTTTCTGATTTCTTTCAGCCCCCTACCTATGGAGAAAAGGTTTACTGGACCGGGGCAGCAGCAGAAAGAAGAAACGGCAAGACTAGGTATCATAGCTTTAATGCAAGGCTACTTGCAAAGAGATATCGTATAGAACCGGGATGTGTAGTGAAAATACATTTACCTAACAAAAGAAATGTTCATATATTTGCTTTGACACTTACCGACGAGGTGGTTTTATGAAAAAAGGAAAAAACATAGAAGTAGAAAAGAAATATGTAATTGATTCGGAAAACGGTCTTCTTTTTGAACAAGTGCGACTGGAGTTTTCGGACTTTATGAAAAATTACAATGCTAGCCCCGTAAAAGTAAAAGACAGTGCGGATGATTATTTCGATACTGACGAGGGAGATTTATATAAGAAAAACATAATACTTAGAAATAGAACGGATAATAAAAGAAAACGTTTAACAATAAAAAAGGATGTTCCTGATGAAACCAAAAGCAGTAGTGACGGTCAGTTGGAAAGATTCGAATATGAAACAGAGATCGAATCTGAAAATATAGAGGATAATTGGGAGTTATTAAAGCTATATTGCCCGGAACTAACTGAAAAGTTTCAACCAAAGGATTTTCATAAAGTAATACGAGTTGAAAAAAACCGTGAGAAAATACTGTTTTCACAAGATGAATTCTCCATTGAGGTCGCTTTCGACAGTGTTACTTATATAAATCTAAAAAACAAACAATCAAAAAAAGAATATCAGATTGAAATTGAACTTAAATCAGATTACGCTCACAGAGACAGAATAAAGTCAGTATCGGATGAGTTGGAAAAAAGGTATAGTTTTCTTAAACCCAATTATGAATCAAAGTACAAAAGGGCAGTGGATATGACAGGTGTTTAAAAAAGATCTATAGTAAATGGTATTTGTTCTCCGAACAATTCGTTGAAGGTTTTAATGGCTTTTTTGCCCACGCTAAGCATAAGAGCTTCATTAGTTGACATTATTACTTCGGCGTAACCGATAAAAATATCATTCTTTGTTAATGCAATTATGCTTCCTTCAGCCATATTTGGATTTGGGGGTATTTTAAGTATCATGATATTAAGCTACTCCGGTACTATTTTTTATAATATATTTTAATTATTCTCAAATTATGTAAAAAATATACTATTAAGTTACCAAAGATAAATCCATTATATGAAAAAAGGAACCTGGAGTCCCCTAACCCCATGTTCCTTTTTGTTTGTGTGATATAATATTTATCCTTAAAAGTAATGTTAGCATACATGTAATTATATGTAAATGCCTAGTTTTTATTAATTCTGATTAATTATACCAAAATAAGACGAATTACTCATAATTAAATATCTATTTTTGTACGATATATTTTGGTGGGGAATTTTGTTTACAATAAAACAAATAAATTATGTTTTAGAAAGGTTTTTATATGTACGAGGATAATGCTAAGTTTAATGTTGCTTCTTCAATAGAGCAAAGTATTGAACTCCTAATGAAGCTAAATCAGGAATACGCAAACCTTACTTCAAAGGTAAAAAATCTTGAAAACAGACTTGCTGCGGTATCTGTGCTGATAGATATTAATGAATATATGGGTAACATTCTTCATTTTCAGGATCTCGTAAGCTATCTGAAAGATGTTATTGCAGGGGTGCTTGGGTTGGATTGCAAGATATACACTCCCGATGATATTTCAAAAATGGATTTAGATAGTTCATATCTTTCCAGTACTGATTTATACATACAGGATTTGAAGGCTAAGGATATTGAACTCTTTGGATATAGCTCAGGTTCCCTTGGTGTACTGAGTATTTCAAAACGTGACTTATATGGGTATCTTGTTATTCATCATGAACTGGCTGACATGATTGACGAGGAAAAAAAGGTTTTACTTCAGCTAATTAAAAGCCAGATATGTATATACTTTGAAAATGCAATTCTATTTTCAAAGCTTAGGGATTCAGCTGAACATGACGGATTGACCGGCCTCTATAACAGATTGTATTTGTCTCAATTGCTGGATAACTGGGAAGATAAGATGGTTGACATAAACGGCGCAATAATACTTGATTTGGATAACTTTAAGAATATAAACGACACTTATGGACATCTGGCAGGGGATAATGTTATTAGGATGTTGGTGGGGGTTATTAAAAATGTTATAAAAAACCTCCTTGTTTATGCCATACGTTATGGAGGAGAGGAATTTCTTTTACTTACAAGAGGTATTGATTCGAAGGATATTGTGGAAGCAGCTGAAACGATCCGCAGAGAGTTTAATGGCTTAAAGTATGAAGAAAGCAGTCTTAGCGTTAGTCTGGGGGTCTCAATTCTAGGTGAAGCCTGCAGGGTAGTGGACTATATGGAGCTTATAAGGAGTGCTGACGATGCATTATATACTGCTAAGAGAATTGGCAAAAATGTAGTGGTTACCTCAGATGAAGACCTTCAGCTATTCGAGTCTGTATCCTTCAATATTGCAAAGAATCTATCTAGATATAACAGATTTAATGTTATAGGAGAAATATACAGGGTTAGTTTTAAATCACCTCATTTATTATCTATAGACGAATACAATAAACTTAAATATTGTATTACATCATGTTTCAGGGAATATGACGGAATATATGGTTCTGTTTCATTATCATTTGTAGTTTTAACAGACAACCAGATACCCGAGGAGCTTATAGTGCAAAAGATTAATGATACACTGGTAAGTAATGGATTGGATTACATTAGCTTTGAAGTTTATTCAAACACCGATGCTTACAGGGAGGTTATGCTCCACAGTGAGAGAGTTGCTGCTATCAGTATTGCACTGGCAGAGGCCTATGGCCTTCCTGCAGAGGAATGTGAAAAAGTAAAGCTTGCAGCTGCGAATCATGATATTGGCAAGCTGTATGTAAATCCCAAAATTCTCAACAAACCCGGTAAGCTTACGCCTGAGGAATATGATAAAATCAAAATGCATGCCTTTTATAGCTATCAGTATGCTAAGAGTCGTGAAAACCTTAAATTCGTTGCGGATTACATATTCTATCACCATGAATATGTAGACGGTTCAGGATATTTTAAGAAAAAAGATATCCCACTCCATTCACAGATTATTGTTTTGGCAGATATTTTTGATGCGTTAAACGAAAACAGATGCTACCGAGCAGCTTTTAGCAGGGATGAAGCAATCAGGATAATGGAAAGCGAAAAGCATAAATTTAATCCGGAATTATTTGAATTAATGAAACAGATTGCAAATTACATTTAAATTCTCAAATTATCTTTTATAATGTACATTCTTCATAAAGTCTACATACTATATATTGTCAATATATCAAACCCAATCAAAAGTTGGGTTTGATTGTTTGTTGGCAAATTTTTAGGACAGCTGTCTGGAATCACGGCTTAGGGGGTAAAAGGCTATGACTGAAATGGAGTATGTTACACATTCTATTGAAACGAACCTATTCTTTTTAAGAATTATTAAAGAACACCTGATATTTACAATTGCTGCACTTATGCCAAGAGATCAAGGAATGGTTCCTGAGTTGGAAAAAACCATTAATAATCTTGAAGAATTGTTAAAAGAAACAGTAATGATGGCAAATGGAGTAGTACCGACTCAAAATCTTATGTTCGGAGATATTGTTACACCATATACACTAAGGGCAGAGACGGCTACTCAATTCTATACAGGAATAAAGATAAATACAAATATTACACAAATGGAAATCTCTCTATTAAACGGCATCAGACCCGTGTCAAAAACAATGCCTCCTAAAGCTGTAAGCATGCTGAACCAGCGTATTATGGCATTGCTAAACAAAATTATCCAAACAAAGAAAATGGTACTTACCAATGTTTTATCCTGTAAAATGTTTACCACGATTTATCCGCTAATGCTGGAGCATGTAACCCGTGAGGCAGAACACTACTTACAACATCTTCAGAGATTGGAAAGTTCCCATAATCTTTTGGAAAATCCAAGAGATGCAGCCGGTATGGAAGCATTCTGGGATAATATTATGAGTGAACATGGCAAATTCATAAGAGGTTTGCTTGACCCTTCCGAAGAAGCCCTAATACAACAGGCCAATGATTTTGCAGACATATTTGCAGAACTTACAAATCAAGCGAAGATGGCTATAAATCAGTTGGAACTTCTTCCTCAGGTTACACGAAGAAGTTTTAATGCAACTGTGAATATTAAAAATTTCAAAGAGCAGAGTACAGAAGGTTTGCTTGATTGCAAGATAAGAGCTATCATATTGCCTCTGCTAAGCGATCATGTACTAAGAGAAGCAAACCATTTCTTGAAGGAATTAAGAATGGTAGAAGGTAAAGTACACATGTAAAAAAGAGTAGTTGAGTAAATACTGTAAAACGAGTGTAGGAAATGATATAATTGGTACATTAACTACAGTCGTCAAACAGGGAGGATAAGTGTATGCAGTACCGCGAATTGGGTAATACCGGGGTAAAGTTATCAGCTTTGGGATTTGGTGCAATGAGATTACCGCAAACTACTGTTGATGGTAAAACGGTTTTTGATACAGAAGAGAGTATAAGGATGATACATAGGGCTTTCGAGTTGGGTGTGAATTATATTGATACAGCACCGTACTATTGTGAAAAGCAGAGTGAGGAGATTGTTGGAAAGGCCATAAAAGGTTGGAGAGATAAAGTTTATCTTTCAACCAAAAATCCGATTGAAGATGCTTCCGGCGACCATTATAGAGAAAGGCTTGAAAATTCGTTAAAGAAACTTGATACTGACTACATTGATTTTTATCATATGTGGGGAATAAGTCTTGAGGCTTTCGAGCAGAAAATAAACGTAAAAGACGGCCCGCTTTCAGCGGCATTAAAAGCAAAAGAAGAAGGTCTAATAAAGCACTTATCCTTCTCATTTCATGACAAGGCCGAAAATATGCTAAAGTTAATTGATACCGGGTACTTTGAGACAGTTTTATGCCAGTACAATATGTTGGACAGGAGTAATGAGGCTGGTATTGCTCATGCACACGATAAAGGACTTGGCGTAATGATAATGGGCCCTATTGGCGGAGGAAGACTGGGAGCACCATCAGAAGTAATCCGTAAATTAATTTCCGGTGGAGCAAAAAGCAGTGCCGAACTCGCTTTAAGATTCGTAATTTCTAACCCTAATGTTACGTGTGCATTGTCAGGTATGAGTAGCATGGACATGGTTGAGGAAAATGTAAAGGTTGCATCAAACCAAGAGCAGCTTACAAATGAAGAAATCATTGCAATAAATGAGGCAATGGAACAAAATAAAAAGTTATCTGACTTGTATTGTACGGGTTGCAATTACTGTATGCCATGTCCAAAGGAAGTTAATATTCCTAAAATATTTGAATATATGAACTATCATCGTGTTTATAAATTGACTGATTATGCAAAAGCAGAATATATAAATATCGGAACCAACGAATGGGTTAAAGGAAATAAGGCTGATGCATGTATAGACTGCGGTATATGTGAACAGAAGTGTCCTCAGAAAATACAAATACGCAAACAGTTAAAGGAATCACAAAAAGCTTTGGCATAATATAAACTTATTTTTAATTTGTTCAGGGTCGACGGAAAAGCTTCCGCTGGCCCTGTTTCACAATTAGTCTAATTGATTGGTATGAAAATATTATGAAAATTGGGTATAACCCATACAGGTATCTTGATTTTACTTCCCAGAAAAAATAAAACCCCAGATAAAGTAGTATGGTATAAACCAGAAGCTCGGCTTTGAAATCCTTTTGTTTAATACAGTTCCAAAGGTAATATGCTAAAAGAGCCAGAGTTATCCAGTTGTACGTGTGCAAAAACCAGTTAAGTGAGCCTCTTAGGATTCGGTGACCCGGTTCAGCATATTTTATGAGGGGAGTATTGTAGAGTTTAAAATTTTCCCGCTTTACTGCCTGGCTTAAACCGTAAAAATTAACATTGTAGGTTCCTTCTGTCCATGTCCAGAAGGTTTTTTTGATATATCCTTTTAATGTGTTTTTCTTACCTACGTTCTGATATTTGTCTATAATATCGTGGATGAAAAACCTGGAAGCCAACTTTGGGTCGCATTTGTAGCGTGACACAAATATGGAGGTATTGCGGCCACCGTCCCAATATCCGAGCTTACTATCTGCGGGAAATCCTATATTAATCCATCTCCATACAGGATTTGCGTGAATACCAACCGGTTCATCGATTATACCACTTTTAAACCCTACAAAACTGAATAACCTAAGTGGTAGTGTGAAAGCCAAAACTGCTATGATAGTTCCGGCAATGAAGCTTCTTGAACTAATTGTACGTTTGAAAAGTTTGCTGTTTAGTGCCCAATAAACCAGAACTGCAAGCAAAAACAGCAGTGCAACACTTCTCATAAAATTACCCAGCATAAGGAATAACGCTGTGTATACTGCATATTTTACAAGGGAGGTTTTTGCAAATCTTATAGCGAAAAGCAGTCCTGCCACACACATAGAAGTGCTTATAATATCACCATATGTAAGGTTATCCAGAATAATTGACGGCAAGAAGCACACTGTCATAAGTAGTACACCACAGGAAGAATTTTTTTCATTTTGGAAAAGCTCTTTATAAAGCTTATAGGTTAGCCATGCAGTCAAAGTTGTAAATATAATATTACAGAACCTTAGGGTAAGGAGATTATCAGGAAAGAATAAATAAAGAAAAGCAAAGAACAACGTAATACCTATGTTGTTGGGATAATATCCAAGATAATTGCCGACTCCCAGAGAAGAAAACTTTCCATGGAGAAATTCCCGTGCAAAGCCTTCAACAATAGCAGCATCTTCATAGGCATTTACCGGAAACATTAAAATATATAACACTTGAACAGCAACATAAATGGCAAGAATGGTTAAAATAGTTCTTTTCTCATTAAAGCGGGTTAACGCATGCCCAAAACCATAAATACCCACAAGTATAATAAATATAGGTATTGAAAGACCAATTAGTATTAATGGCTTTTGGGGTATTATTTTTGGGAGAGGGTTTGATTTTGCCCTAAGTAACAGAGTTAGTAACCACATTGATGAAAAAAACAGAGACAGAAAGGTAAAGGCCAGAAATTTCATTTTATCAGCGATATTTCTCAAGTTATACACCTCCTAACTAAAAAATAAGTAAACGATTTTTCCTGCTATCATAATGTAACCTATAGAACTTTTAAAATACGTGTTAAATTTTTGTTTTCTTGAAATCATTGACTTTGCTTACAGCATACTGCTACAATTACAGTAAATTCATAAGACAGTTCGTAACCATCCTGTCTGTAAACAAAACTAGGGCCTGCTATCGGAAGGATAGCTTATTTTGTTTAAACAGGGCGTATGCCCTTTTTTTATTTGGTTTGGAGGATAATTTATGAGGAAAATCGGAATTACAACTACGGTTCCTATAGAAATTCTGCTTGCAGCAAACTGCAATGTAATTGATTTAAATAATGTATTTATATCCGGTGAAAAGTATTCAGAGGACATAGAAAGGGCTGAAAGAGACGGCTTTCCCAAAAGTTCCTGTGCATGGATAAAAGGAATTTATGGAGCATGCCTGCGTTTTGGAATAGAAGAAATTGTAGGAGTTCAGGAGGGTGATTGTTCCAATACGGTCGCATTGCTAGAGGTTCTCAAAATCAAAGGAATAAAAGTGCATCATTTTTCTTATCCAGCATCACATGACATTAACGATATAACTATAGAAATGAATAAATTTATGAAGGTTTTTAATGTCAGCGTGGAACAGGCGGAGTCTGTCAGAAAGGCATTAAACAGTATCAGAAATAAGGCTAAAGTTATTGATGAGCTTACCTACATAGACAACAAGGCTACAGGCTTAGAAAATCATATATCACAAGTAACTTTGAGTGACTTTGACGGCAACCCCGAAAAATGTACGGAATTTCTAGAAGCAAAAATAAGTGAGATTACAAAAAGACAGCCGAGAAAACAGGCGTTAAGATTAGGCTACATAGGTGTTCCACCAATGACTTGCGATATATATGAGTATGCGGAGAGGTTTAATGCATGTTTTGTATATAATGAGGTACAAAGAGAATTTGCTTTTCCAAGGGCAGAACAAGCTAAAAACATTTTTGAACAGTATTATGATTATACTTATCCCTATGACCTTGAATTCAGGCTTATGGAAATAAAAAAACAAATTGCGCTGAGAAGACTTGACGGTATTGTCCACTATACTCAGTCCTTTTGCCACAAAGCCATACAGGACATAGTAATAAAGCAGCAGCTTGATATTCCTGTTTTTACTATAGAGGGCGATAAGTCAAATTGCCTTGATTCACGGACAAAGCTGCGGCTTGAAGCTTTTCTGGATATGCTGGGTGATTTAAGGGGGATTATGTAATGAAAATACTTGGAATTGATATGGGAAGCAGAGAAGTAAAAATAGCTCTTATGGATAAAAATTCAAACATACATAAGCAAAAAATTAGCACAATGGCTTTTTATAAAAATTACTGTAAATATAAGAATGGCAAACTGGAGGTTGACGTAAGTAGAATAGGAATAAATGAAGAGGTTGTTGCAGTATCAACGGGATATGGCAGGAATAACACTGATATCAGTATGTTCAGGCAAATAACAGAAATAAAGGCGCATGTTTATGGAGCTATTTATCAGACAGGGTTGAAAGATTTTACCCTTCTGGATGTGGGTGGTCAGGATGTGAAGGTTGTAAAGGTTGAAAAAGGCTTGATAACTGACTTGGAGATGAATGACAAATGCGCTGCTTCCTGTGGAAGATATTTGGAAAATATGGCAGGAGTTCTGGAAATTCCTCTCGAGAAATTGACAGTTTACTACGAAGCACCTGTAGAACTGAACTCCACTTGTTCAGTTTTTTCAGAATCTGAACTCATCGGTAAAATAGCGGAAGGGATTTCACCGGAAAGACTGTGTGCTGGAGTAAATTATTCACTATACAGAAGACTTAGACCTTTGCTTTCAAAATTCAAAGGAAAAAGGCTGGTTGTGTCGGGAGGAGTAGCGGAAAGCAAAGCTCTTGTACATTACCTGAAAAACGATTTTGATGAAATAATAAAGCTGGATGAACCGCAATTTAACGGTGCAATCGGATGTTGCAGATATGGATCGCTTTTTTGATTTTTTTACCTTTTTACAAAAAAATTTTTTGGACACAATATTAAAAGTATTGAATCTATTTTAATTTGTTCTCTTACCATAGCAAAACAGGCAGGGAGGGATTTATTATTAAAATAATAGGTAGATTTTTGGAACCGGGTCAGGTAGGCGGTCTAGTTGATTCTCTTAAAAACAGCGGAATTAACAGGCAGGATATGATTATCAGTAGCTACGATGAAGCCAAGTTTCGAAGTATGAATGCTGATGCCATAGATAATCATATAACCGCCACTGTAAAAACAGAACAGGATGATCCCGGTAGGTTAAAATCTTTTTTGGAAAGCTTGAATGAATTGAATCATGACAGTGGTATTGTAGTATTTGTCAAAGCTGCAAGGCACAAAGCGCAAGAAGTGAAGTCGGTTATGGAGCAATCCGGAGCCGTGGAGATTAAGATCGATGACGACAAGGACTAAAATATTGTAAATCAAAGGGAGGATACTCAAATGAATAAGTCTAAACCTGATGACAGAAGTGACAATGTGGAAAGAATACAAGCAAATATCAATCATACAATTAAAAATATGGAATTAGCAGATGAACTCATTGAAAAAACTGACGACAGTAAAATGGCAAAAACTCTGGAAGAAAAAAATGATAGAAGACGTGATGCACTTGAAGGCTTCAGAGCAGAAATAAGAGATGAAGCATTGGACCAGAAACGCAGGGAAGATTAAAAAAAACAACTCTCAAAAATTTAATATTATATTTCAAAATATTGCCAGATTATTTAAATCTGGCAATATTTTTTTTATAACTATTTGGTGAAACGCTCATAAAAAAATATTCATATATGGAATACTATAATCATTTTCTCTATCAATGGGATTTAGAACAAATAACACCAAATGAATACTATAATTATAGAAAAAGCCGATTCAAAATATCTTCTGAATCTACTCTCTCTTTTTTATTGTCCTTGACAAAGGGTATAGTTTCCTTCTACACGTATTGATGATTTATTCTATGTGTCTTTTTATGTACTCCCTAAGCTGTGATCTGTCAAATTGGGGCAACTCACATTTTATATAAAGTTTTTGACTGATAACTGCATTTCTTTTATTGCTTATTTTACAATTAAAAACAATTTTCTACATAATTATGTATAAATATGTATAAATGTGCATAAATATGTGATATAATACATTATTAGTTGTTTTAACATCAATTCCATATAATTACTAAAATGTTCATGCAAGTTTTCGCAATTATCATTAAAACGTTTTGGAGGATCTTAAATAATGAAAAAAATGAAATGTTTGTCGCTCTTTTTAGTTTTAGCTTTTATTCTTCAAAGTATTGTAAGCCCGGTTCTGGCTTTAGCAGCATCAGAGAATGTAGTCATGGAAATATCTGTGCCGCAGCTTTCTCTCACAAATTCTGCTAATACGGCTAATTCCGTGGAATTAGTGTGGACAAGCAATGATAACAGTATAAAGCCTGAAGCATATGATATTTACCGGGACGATAGCTTTATAAAAACAACTGAAAGCTTTGCTTATACTGATACTGAACTTACTCCCGAAACAGAGTATAAATATATGGTAAAAGCAAAAGATGCTGATGGGATAATCATTGCAGAGAGTAATACCTTAGCTGTCACAACTCTTTCGAAAGCAGCATTAACATCCACTGTACCTGCCAATCTGACAGGCTCGTCAATAACTCCGGAACAGACAGCAGAGAATGAAAATATGCAGTTAGGAAATCAATTTGAAAAGGGTAATCCTAACCTTGAAGCAGATAGATTCATTATTAAGTACAAAAATGGAAATAGCAAGATTAGTTTTAGAAAAGCTTTAAAAAAAATGGATAAGCTTGACAAATATAAACTAAATGAATTAAAAATTAACCAGAATAAAGATTTTGAACTCATATCACTGAATAAAAAGGAAAAGTTCAAGGATTTTGTTACTGATTTGAAAAAAAATGATATTAATAATGATATCGAATACATACAACCGGATTATCAGCTCAGTCTGGCATCAAATGATTCCTATTACAGCAGTCAGTGGGGGCTGGAAAACAAGGTAAATGAGGTTAAAAACTACAGCAACATACCAATACTTGAAATGTTTCCTCCACACTTAAGAGATGCTATTGACAGAAACCGTGAATTCAAGGAATTTCTTATGAATACGCCTGCTGAAGAAGTAAGATATAGGTTGATGGCCGGAGATGTGCCCGGGAATGTAGAGCCGCATATATTAATGGAACTTGACCACGAGCCTGCTATCAAGAATATAGGAGCAATGACAGCTGGAGCTTCAAGTTCAGATATATATCTGTGTGATGCGGGAGTAACAGGTGCATGGGATAAGTCAATGGGTGATGGTGTGACAATTGCAGTGATTGATACAGGAATTGACATTGCACATGAGGATTTAGCAGAAAATATATGGACGAATTCCAAAGAAATTCCTGATAATGGTATAGATGATGATGGGAATGGGAAGATCGATGATATAAATGGTTGGAATTTCAGTGATGATAGCAATATAGTTTGTGATAATACCAATATAGCTGATGAAAATCACGGCACGCATATTGCGGGAATTATTGCTGCAGTGAAGGATAACACAAAAGGAATATCAGGTGTAGCTCCTTTGGCAAAGATAATGCCATTAAAGGTGTTCAAGAATGGCAAGGCATATACCAGTGATATAATCAGCGCTATTCAGTATGCTGAAAATATGGGTGTTAGAATAATAAATTGCAGTTGGGGGAGTATTGATGATAATCCAGCACTTAAAGACGTAATACAGAATTCAAATATGCTCTTTGTATGTGCAGCGGGAAACAATAGTGCAAATATAGACAGTAATCCTTTATATCCAGCAGCCTTTGATTGCTCAAACATAATAACAGTGGCTTCTGTTAATAGAAATGGCATTTTATCTGGATTTTCTAATTATGGTGAAAATGGTGTCCATGTGGCTGCTCCCGGAGAGGGAATAAAAAGTACTTTGACGGGTAATTCCTATGGCGAAAATAGTGGTACATCCATGGCCGCAGCATTTGTATCAGGAGAGGCCGCCCTAGTGCTTGGAGGGACAAGTACTAGGGGTGCAATAGAACTGAAAGACCAGATTGTCCGCTGTTCGGAGCATTTATCAAGCATGGTCGGGAAAGTCAATGGAAGCGCCAAGATAAATTGTTTTAACGCTGTAAACAATATTATGAGTAATGAAATTACAAATGTTCCAGATGCTGCTGGAACACAAATTAGTGATACTATGACAGAAAACTCAAAGAATTTGGGCCTGTTCTCTGCTCAGCCTGTTCAAGGTCAGTTTATTAAAATTGTTGGGGGAGACTCGTACAGTCTGGCACTAAAGAATGATGGAACGGTGTGGGCATGTGGAAGAAATGATAAGGGTCAGTTAGGAGACGGAACGAAAACAGATAAGGCAACGGTGGTGCAGGTAAGCGGACTAAGTGGAATCACAGCCATAGCGGGTGGTTACTCGCACAGCCTGACGCTAAAGAATGATGGAACGGTGTGGGCATGGGGAGATAACTATTATGGTCAGCTAGGAGACGGAACGAGAACAGATAAGACAACGGCAGTGCAGGTAAGCGGGCTAAGTGGAATCACAGCCATCGCAGGAGGAGGCTCGCACAGCCTGGCACTAAAGGATGATGGAACGGTGTGGGCATGGGGACGTAATGATTATGGTCAGCTAGGAGACGGAACGAATACATATAAGACAACGGCGGTGCAGGTAAGCGGGCTAAGTGGAATCGCAGCCATAGCGGGTGGTTACTCTCACGGCCTGGCACTAAAAAACGATGGAACGGTGTGGGCATGGGGAGATAACCAGTATGGTCAGTTGGGAGACGGAACGAAAATAAATAAGACAACTGCGGTGCAGGTAAGCGGACTAAGTGGAGTCGCAGCCATCGCAGGGGGTTACTCGCACAGTCTGGCACTAAAGAACGATGGAACGGTGTGGGCATGGGGAGATAACTATTATGGTCAGCTAGGAGACGGAACGAGAACATATAAAACAACTGCGGTGCAGGTAAGTGGGCTAGGAGAAATCAAAGCCATCGCAAGCGGGAACAATAACAGCTTGGCGCTAAAGAATGACGGAACGATGTGGGCATGGGGAAGTAACTATTATGGTCAGCTAGGAGACGGAACGAGAACAGATAAGACAACGGCAATGCAGGTAAGTGGGCTAAGCGGAATCACAGCCATAGCGGGTGGTTACTCGCACAGCCTGGCACTAAAGAATGATGGAACGGTGTGGGCATGGGGAGATAACTATTATGGTCAGCTTGGAGATGGAATTCAACCATATGTGCCATATATATCAACTGCGGTACAGGTAAAGGGACTAAGTGGAATCACAGCAATTGCGAGGGGTTACTCGCATAGCCTGGCACTAAAGAATGATGGAACAGTGTGGGCATGGGGAAGTAACGTTTATGGTCAGCTAGGGGACGGAACGGTAGTAGATAGGGCAACTGCAGTGCAGGTAAGCGGGTTAAGTGGAATCACAGCCATAGCGGGTGGATACTTGCACAGCCTGGCACTAAAGAATGATGGAACGGTGTGGGCATGGGGAAGTAACGTTTATGGTCAGCTAGGAGACGGAACGGTAGTAGATAAGGCAACTGCTGTGCAGGTAAGCGGGTTAAGTGGAATCACAGCCATAGCGAGTGGTTACTCGCACAGCCTGGCACTGCGGGAAGATGGAACGGTGTGGGCCTGGGGTAATAACGATAATGGTCAGCTGGGAGACGGAACGACAATGTATGCGACAACTGCAGTGCAGGTAAGCGGGTTAAGTAGAATCACAGCCATAGCGGGTGGGGGCTTGCACAGCCTGGCACTAAAGAATGATGGAACGGTATGGGCCTGGGGAAATAACCTTAGAAGACAGCTGGGAGAAGGAATTCCAGCATATGTGTCACAGTATGAAAAGGCGGTGCAGGTAAGCGGGCTAAATTATATCACAGCCATCGCGAGTGGGTACTCCCACAGCCTGGCACAACTGTATTACGGAGATGTGCAGGCATGGGGAAATAATGAATATGGTCAACTAGGAGACGGAACGACAACAGATATGAAGGAAGTGGCGGTGAATGTAAGCGGATTAGAATATATCACAGCCATAGCTGGCGCGGAAGCTCACAGCCTGGCACTAAAGAATGATGGAACGGTGTGGGCATGGGGAAATAATGGAAGTGGTCAGCTGGGAGACGGAACGATAACAGATAAGACAACGGCGGTGCAGGTAAGCGGGCTAGGAGATATCACAGCCATAGCGGGCGGAGGCTATAACAGCCTGGCACTAAAGAATGATGGAACGGTGTGGGTATGGGGAAGTAACTCTTATGGCCAGTTGGGTAATGGTAACAAAAGATACTCTGAGTATGCTAAATATTCATTTGGAACTCCGAAATTTAATGAACTTACGACAACGTATACAGCTTCATGCACTTCTGGAAGCTCTATAAACATAATTCTAAGTCTTTCCAATATTAAAAGTTTTAAAGGTAGATCGTTCACAGTTTTATACAATACAAGTGAAATTTCTGCTGTGAAAGATTTATGCAGAATGACATATAAAACTGAATTGGCAACTGGAGATATAGCTGGAACTGGCATAACTATAGTTCAAAATGATCCCGGCATAATAAAATTTACTGTTGATAAGGTTATACCAGAGGGTAAGTCATGGTCTGGTATTGTAAATATTATTGTACTTAAAGCAAAAGTCAGTGGGCAGGTTACATTAACATACGAAGTTAAATAAGAGATCAAAAAAGCACGGTATTTTATTATCTTAATATTTGTAGGAGGCTTGTAATGATGAAGTTAATGAGAAATGTATCAAAAATTTTTTCTGCCGTATTAGTTACTTCAATACTTTTAACTACTATTCCAGTAGCTGCTTTAAGCAGGAATAGTGAAGGCTATGGATCTACAATTGTAAATTCTGAGGAAGGTAATACAGATTTTATTAATCTGGCACAAAATATTAGCCCTGAAAATTACTCAATACCAGATACAGATTCAAAAATTATCAAAAATAATAACGAGAATCATGAAGATTTAGATGCACAAGTCAATAGTAATGCAGATAAAAATAATAATGCTGTAAAACTAATAGCGCTTGATGAAAAAGAAAAATATCAGTTAATAGTCAAATATAAAGATACAAATAAAAAAGAGCAGGTAAAGAAGAGTATAAAAGCAAACTTAAAATTGGCTAAATTTGAAACAATTAAGAGTTTCACTAAGATTAAAACGGAAGTTATTGATATAGGAAATTCTTCGGATGTCCAGTCTGTTATAAAGGAATTTGAAAAGGATAGCAATGTCGAATACGTTCAGCCAAACTATAAATTGAGTTCTGCTGTTTCGGTACCAATGGATATTAAAGATATAAATGTTTCAAGCCCAAGGATAGAGCTCGATACATTTTATAGCCTAAAGAAAGAAACCAATATAGGTACAAGTATTAACATTGAGGAGGCTTGGAAGTTAACTAAAGGTTCAGAAGAAGTGGTAGTTGGAGTATTAGATAGCGGGATCAGTGTCAGCCACAAAGATTTGGCTGATAACATATTTATAAATAAAAAGGAAATACCCAATAACAATATTGATGACGATAATAACGGATATAGTGATGACATAAATGGGTGGGACTTTGCAAATAATGATAATGTTGTTGATGACAGTTATGTTGGTATTCATGGAACACATATAGCTGGAATTATTTCAGCTGAACAAAATAACAGAGGAATAAGTGGAATAGCTCCAAAAGTAAAAATACTTCCCCTAAAATTTATTAACGATAGGTATGGATATACATCAGATGCTATTAGTGCTATTGAATATGCAAAATCATTTGGTGTAAAAATAATTAATTGCAGTTGGGGAAGTGAGTATTTTAATCCTGCGTTAAAAGAGGCTATGAAAAGTAGTGATATTCTATTTATATGTTCCGCAGGTAATACTAGCAAGGATGTAAATCTAAATCCTGTATACCCTGCTTGCTTTGATTTGCCAAATGTACTTTCAATTGCATCTGTTGATAAAAACAATCAATTATCAAGTTTTTCAAATTATGGTAAAGAGGTGGACTTGGCTGCTCCAGGTGAAGACGTATTAAGTACACTTCCGGCTAACACATATCAAAAGTTTAGTGGAACCTCAATGTCAGCAGCATATACCACAGGCGTAGCTGCGCTTCTTAAAAGCTACAAACCAAATGCATCAAGTTCTGATATTGTTAATGCATTAAAGACAAATGTAACAAAAAGTAGTGGATTGGAAGGCAAAGTGAATACTAAGGGTATTATTGATGCATATAAAGCATTAAGTAATATAAAGCAGGAAAAGCAACCCGAAAGTGAACTTATCAATGATCCAGTCAACAATGAAATTACTTTTGAAAATAAGAATGAAGAAATGTCTGTCTCCATTGCTAATCCTTTCAATTACGATAAATATAATTCCGGACAATACACAAAAAATATAAATGAAGATGTTCAGAAAAGCGATGGTAGCCTAAACTTACAAAACAGCCTATTAAGTCTTAGTGGTAGAAATGGTTTAGATTTAAATCTAAATCTTATGTATGATTCAAGTAAAGCCAATATATACGATGCTGACTATCAACAGAATTTGCGGTTTAGTTTTAACTACTGGACATGGTACTTTAAGTCTATGAACCAAGTTACAGGTTCAGTTCCTTTATTTTATTATAATGGTGAACTACATTATACAACAGTTGAGCCAAGTGGGGTATATAGTACATCCCATCAGGGTTATAAAAGCACATATGAAAGCAATACTTATGACGATAACTATATTCAATACGAAGTAAAACGTCAATATTGGGTTAATGCAGGTAATTATCCTGACGACCCAGTATATAAATTTCTTGTTTTAAAATATATGTCATATGGTGATATTAATGTAATATACGATAAATGCTTAAACATTAATAATGACACTACATATTCTGAAAAATACGGCAATATCGGGTCTGGATGGAATTGGAGCTTTTCATCGATAGAAACAGTGAAGGATCAAAAGTATTTACATTTAAATAGTGGATCTACCTATAAAATTGAAATGACAAGTACATCTGGAGATTCAAATCTTAAGGATTATAATCTCAAAGATATCCGACTTGAACACGATAGCAGTTACTCAAATGGCACATTAGCGTCAGCTTATGCTCTGTTTTATAAAGACGGCAAGAGAGAATATTTTGATAATGACGGAAAACTGATTGGAATTCTAGATAAATTTAATAATCAAATCAAGCTGGAATACTATGCAGGCCAAACAAAATTATCAAAGATAACCGATACAGTTGGGAGAGTAATTACATTTACATATAACGAAGGGTCTACAAATAGAACTTTAACCCTTACGTTGTCTGATCCGGGGAGCTCAAGCATTGTGCTTACTTCTGAAAAATTGAATGGTTATTCAAATGATTATGTACTTAAATCAATTAAAAACCAGGAACAGCAAACAACCACATTCGATTACTCAGTTGATTCCGCAGGGTATAACTATTTTTCAAGACAAAGCTCTGCTGTTGCTGCAAAAAATAACGTTTTTGCTAATTTAAAGAAGGTTACTTATGCTACAGGGGCATATACAGATTATACATATGAGAAAACCACCGGAAATTTGGGGAATTGTGGAGTTCAGGATTATTACAGAGTAAAAACAAGAAAAGACTGCACAAATAATAATATATATGAATCAAGAACATTTAATTACTCAAGCAGTAACTATACAGGATATCCAAATTACACTGATCCAAGTTCATTGGGCAGTGATTATACATATACCACGACTGTAGTAGACAGTGAGAATAACGAGACAGTGTATGGATATAACTACAAGCATCTTTTAATGTATCAAACAACAAAAGAAAATGGTAAAAGTATAAATAGCCTATTTGATTCATTTGAATATGATACAAATAAGATGCTGCAAAAGCATGTAAACAGAAAATACAATAATTCATCAGGTTCGTATATGGAGAGAATTGAGAAATTTCAGTATGACACCTTTGGTGACCTGATGTATTACTGGAATCCGCTTGCGTTGGGGGATACGTCCAATAACGAGTATAAGACAGCTTATATTTATGATAGTACATATCATTATATTACGAAAAAAACCTATAAAAAAGATAAGAATACAACAATAGTTGAAACCTATACTCCTTATGCAACAGATGCAAAAAACATAGAATGGAGTACAATAAGCGAAAATGGTATTTTAAAACGACAAACAAGGTTCATATATGATTCATATGGAAATATAACTGAAGAGAGAAAATATAAGGATGGATTTTCAGAATATATATCTACATTTTATAATTATGACGACAATGATACATCAAGACAAAATAAAATTAATGGATTATTTCTTACAAAAAAAACCGCTACTGATGTACGTGATGCAGAGGGTATTCTTACAAAGGATAAAAATGGAAACAATACAGGAATTGTTGAAGAAATATTTAAATATAATTGGTATGGAAATATAGTTGAACAAACAGAGCCAAATGGTAATGCTACATTACGTCAATATGATAAGTTAGGAAGAATAAAAAAGGAAATTCATCAGGCAGATGGAAGCTTTAAAACATGGACATATAAAACCGACTTACAGGAAAATAGTGTTATAATTTCTGATGAAAACACAAATAGCACACAATACACTTCTTATGGCAGTCTTGTTAAGTTGATTTATGATGGATTTGGGAAACTGCTATATGAGCAGAAGTATACAAAAAATCCAGATACAGGAACAGAAAGCTATGTTTCAGTAAAACAGTATGCTTATGATTCCGAAAATAGGCTTGATTCCGAGAAAGACTTGGTAACTGGTGCACTAACTGATTATATATATTATAAGGATAGCAGACTAAATATAAAACAGATAAATGATACAAAAAATTCAAATTCACTGCTATACAAGGAAACAATAACATATGACGATGCAAGTGGAATGAAAACAACAAAAATTGAAGGGGATTCAAATGCTCCTGCAATATCTTTAAGTACTTATGCTGATAAATTGGGGAGAGTAACTAGTCAAACAAAGCTGCATACTGTTGGAACTATAACGAATTTTTCTAAGGATACGTTCGAGTATGATTATTTGGGCAACAAAATATCAGAAAAAACCGCACGTGCATATGATGAAGCAGCGACTTATCCATCATGTGAATATACAACCAAATATGATTACGATTATGCAGGAAATGTTATAAAAACCACCAATGCAGATGGAACATTTGCAACGGCTAAATATGATGCTCTTGGAAGGCTAAAAAGTACTGCTGACTTCAAAAGCAATTTAACTAGCCCCGAAGCATATAGTACAACCTATGTATATGATAACCTTGGAAGGCTGATTCAGGAAACAATACCTTTTGAAAAAGCTGATACCACAAGTATAGTGTACTATACAGTGAAAAAGCACTATTATGACCGTAATGGAAACATAATATCTGAGATGGTTAGTAACAGCAAGCCGGACGTTGCTTTAACATTTTCAAAAGTCGGTTATGAATATAACGGACGTAATATGCTGACAAAGGTTATTACATATAATAATGGGAATCCTGAAAACTATACACAGTATTATTATGATAATTCAGGTAACAAACTTAGAATGTATACGGGACTCAGTAAGCCACTTAATATCACTGGGCTAGATATAGTAGCAACAACTGGAGATACAGAGTATTCAACAACAAAATATGAATACGACCCATTGGGCAAGCTTGTTAAAATGACCGATCCCAATGAAAAAACTGAAAGGTATACATATGATCTAAATGGTAATATGCTGAACAAAATTGATAAAAACGGCAGTAATATTAATATGACCTACGATGCAATGGGAAGACTTATTAATAATACTGTAACTAATACAGAAAACCCGGAATTGAATAACACCTATGCTTATACCTATACCTTAACTGGCAATAGAAAAACTATGAGTAGTGGTGGTGTAGATACCACATACTACTATGATGATTTAGGTCGCTTAACTAAAGAGGTGGCATCAAATGGAACTTTAAAAGAGTATACATATGATGCTGCAAATAACAGGAAATCCCTTGTTTTAAAAGTCAATGGGGTTACAAGGACAAATACATCGTATTTGTATGATAAAATGAACAGACTCTATCAAGTATTCGAAAATGGGTCGTTGATAGCAACCTATACATACGATACTAATGGAAACAGAGATACACTGACAACTGCTAATGGAAATGTATCTGCATACAAGTATAATATAGCTAACAAGCTAAA
>JAEWCZ010000049.1 GCA_023390335.1 Bacillota bacterium
ACAAAATTAGCACGTCAGGCCGAGCTTAACATAGAGCTTGATTTAAACAGGAAATGGAGATGTGAATAATTTAATGAAAGAGGCATCAGTCGTAAAAACAAATTATAGGTGGCAATAGCAAAATATTACGAACAAAGAAAGTTGTACGTTGACAACTGAATAATGCGGTACTTGTAATAATAAAAATACATTGACTCCAATTAATTCCAAAGGTAGTATAGATGCAATGGTTTTTTGCATATAAGGCAGAATAGCTTGATAGTGTTCACCAAGCACTAATAAAAAAAGGAAGGATACATTTTGAAATTAATATCCACCTTGTATCCTATTTTCGTTTAGCTTACCGTCCCAGAATTCCTTTTTTGAATTCCAGTTATCCAAAGAAACACTAACCTTACGCATATAGCAACTGCATATAATACTAGGAAATGATAAAAAACATTCCAGTTATGAATTTCTGAAATTCCTAGATATATATATATGGGTAAAATAACAAAGTTCAGAAACGCATTGCCTACGGCAGTCCATAAGAGATATCCTTTCCAGGATTTAGTGTATTGCGTAACCAACATAATCATGATTGGGGATATAGTTACACTGGTGGCAAAAACGTTGGCAGGTATTGGTAGAATTCTAATCTTGTATTCATATAACCCTAATATATTATCAAGTAATATGGCTACTACTAAGAGTTTAGCAACAGATTCCAACGACCCAATTAGTAATAATTCAGTCGCCCTTTTCTTGTCTATCAACTTAAGCCAAACTACATAAACAATAATTAATACAACTATCATAAGAAACCATTGGAATGAAAAGACTTCTTTTGAAGTCCAGTTTTGAATACTTAATTTTGCTAGTTCTCTCCCTTTTTCATACATACTAACAAGCCTCCTTTATTATATCTTTCTACGGCAGATGTTAAAATATTCACTAATTATATATGATTAGTTTAGCCATATATTTAGACGTATATTTTATGATTGAAATAAAGTCATGAATAAGAAATATTAACAAACAACTAAATAGAAGTCCAGTAATTAGTACCGCATTAATCAGTAAATGATAATGCGTTTTTTTGCGCAAAATTTTAGTTCGTAATATAGCGGTAATGCGAGTAAAGAAATTTGAACATTGAAAAATGAATTAGTGCGGTACTAAACTTGACTAAATAATATTCGTGAGATAACATTGTATGAAGCGATATTACTATGGAGGAATAATTCAAAGAAAAATATGAGTGAAAAGCATATGTTTAGAAGCTTATTTGATAGAAAGTACTTTTATATTGCAGGTTTTATTATAGGTGTGATTTGTTGTGTAATTAACCTTATCTTAGGGGGTAAAGTTAACATTGCAGAATACATAACGGTATCTATCTCTGTCAGTTGGCCATTTGGATTTATGTTATATTTAATTATAAAGCAACCTGAAAGACTAAAAAAAGAAGGAACAACAATATTTCTGTCAAAAGAAGGATTAGTTCATTTGGCATTAAGTTTTGGCTCATTACTGGCTATTGGTAGTATTTCGAAGGTGTTTAATTTTTTTAAATAGGATATTAGGTTTTCGTAATATGTACCGCACATTCAGTTAAACTGATGTGCTTTTTTAGTGCAAAAATAAGTCTAATGCGAACTAAGAGGGTTCTTTTGTGAAGGAACATGATTTATTTCAAGCCAATGAATTCGAGAATACGATTAATGGCGAAATGCTCTCTCAGCCTTTAGGTGAAAAGATACGTTTACTTATTAATAAAATTCCTACTGCTTACCCTATAAAGGATGAAATTATTGAAACATATAAAAACATGAGCCTTAAAGGAAGAGAAGATTTAACCTATACAATTGATTGCATTATAGATAATTGTAAAAGGAATATTACGCAGATGGAGAAAATTAAAGATAAAGTAAATTTTGATACCAGTATCAAACGGGTAAAGTAATACGCTATTTGTAGTCTATTGCGAAATAAATGATCTTTGCTACGAAAATAAAAACTTGTAGCTAGACTTGAACCTTGACAACAGATGTTATCAACTAATCTTGAAGGCATAGCAAAGCTAAGGTAGGAGCACTACCTATTAAAAATTATTTGCTGACTAGTCAGGTAATTCTATATGGTAACCCCTTTTTTCAAGTTCGAAAATGTATCTGGAAATTTGCTTTTGTTCACAGTTTTTACGTCGTATTTCAAAGCAGGATTCATTGTAGTATGTACCATTTTTTAGCATGGTATAAATAATTACTAATAGTTTTCGTGCCAATGCGATAATGGCTTTTTTAGCACCTTTCTTTTGCTTAAGTCGCCAGTACCAGCCAGAGAGGTAGGTATTACGTTTACCAGCAATAACCCAGGCAATTTCACATAACATGCTTTTAATGTATGGATTGCCCTTAGTTATCGAAACCCGTTTTTTTTACCCGCACTTTCATTATTGCCAGGACAAAGTCCTGCCCAGGAACAGATATGTTCAGCGGTTTTAAAGCGGCTCATATCAGTGCCGATTTCAGCAATAATAGAAGCGGATGCTGTGCTGTTGATCTCACTTATACTGTTTAATTGATCAACCTGCTTTGAGAACTGTTCAATTGCATTATTTATTGAAGCTTCAACTTCATTTAAGTGATTTTTAAGAGAATCTAAGTGGGAAAGGAGCATTTTGAGGAAACCGCGTTGGTGTTCAGATAGTGTTCCGTTAACTGCAATCAATATTTCATCTATTCGATTACGGGTTTTGGTTTTAAGGCATGTATCCAGTGCAGTACGGTCAATTTGCCCATACTGGATCAAGTGATTAAGGATATTTATACCTGAAGAACCAAATATATCGGAGATAAAAGTCGAAATTCTAAAGCCTGAACTTTGTAAAAACTTTTCAATACGGTTTTTTTGAGATGTAATATCATTTACAATACTTTTACGATAACGGGTCAAATGACGGAATTCACGGATTTCTTTATCTGGAATAAAGCTTCCGTTTAGAAGTCCTGCCCGAAGAAGAGTGGCTATCCATTCAGAATCTCTCATATCTGTCTTTTTACCTGGAACATTCTTCATATGTCTGGCATTCACAACAAGAAGATTGATGTCACCATCATAAGACTGTTCTAAGATTTCATAGATGGGTTGCCAATAGATACCAGTGCTTTCCATTGCAACAAAACGACAGTTAAGAGAAACAAGCCATTGCTTAAGAGCTTGCATATCAGGTATTAATGTTGTAAATTCACGAATCTCTGATTTAGCTGGTTTACCAATGGGGCCCGAAAATACACAAGCAACAATTTTATCTTTATGGATATCAAGGCCACAGCATAATTCTAATAAATCTTTCATGATAATAAACTCCAAGTTAAAAATATTGCAGGAGAATTGCCCGAGGTAATACGGACTTTGCTACACGTGCTATCCACTAAAAAACGTGGTGCGACAATCTGCTGTGCTCATGGGCAATATGCTTACGTTGACAAGCGGGGTGCAAATCCTCCAATGTTGCAATCAAACTTAGTTCCTGCAAGTATATTATAGAACAGGTGTAGTGAGAGTACTAGAAAAGGTCACAGATATATTTTCATTAGCGGCTGCGATAGCCAATCATGATTCGTTGACAACTGAATAGTGCGGTAGTTGATTTAGATTGACACAATGTTATTCCATATATAGAATTTAATGTAAGTATCTATTTTAACGGAGGGCAAAATGTTTTTAATTTTAGCATCGTTTGTAATGGGATTTATAGGCTTAAATGTAGGTGGAATAATGGGAACTGAATTTGTTGCTTATATGTTAGGAATTGCTGGATTCCTAAGTCCTAGTTTATTTCTTTTAGAGCAAATATATCGAGAAATAAAAAAGAAGCCTGCGAATTAACATTTATTTTTGTAGGTCTTAATACTAATAGTACATAAAGCTAAAAAGTCAGCTTGTTCTATTCTACTACCGCATATTCATCATAATGAACTGCGGTATTTTTATTTCCGCATTTCAGTCGCAATTTGAATATATTCTGCCGGTGATCCGGGAGCAGACAATGTTAGTAAATAGCCAACAAAAAGAAGTGGGGAACTACTTTCTGATATTTCTTTTACTCAATTTAATGTTTTTGACTCCTATAACGAAAAATAGGAGAACTATACCGCCCAAGAAAGATATACCAAGTACCTTCATTAAAATGTCAGTAAACGTAGATTGGTCTGATAAATTATAGCAATAATCCAAAATGAAAATAAAATTAATCCACATATTACACTAAATACTCCATCTGCTCTCACTCTTTTATCTTTCATAATACCTCACTAATTATAGAAATCATTTAGAGTTTAGCAGATAGGAAAACAGATGTAAATATGG
>JAEWCZ010000015.1 GCA_023390335.1 Bacillota bacterium
ACTTGGCTGGAAACGGCCCGGGAAAGTAGGTCTCTGCCAGATTTATATTCCTCAATAGCTCAGTCGGTAGAGCATGCGGCTGTTAACCGCAGGGTCGTAGGTTCAAGTCCTACTTGAGGAGCCAAAATAGATCCATATGGGTCTATTTTTTTTGCATTTTTGAATATTAATTATTAAACGTTGTTTTAATTTTATTAAATAGTATAGCTAATAACTATAAACATGGTTACTTCATCTAGTGAAAAATGTCTTGGAAATGTATAATTTTTGACAAAATTAAAGGATTTTAAGTAATAATATGGAATATATACATCTAACCAGAAAAATATACATAAATAGATATATAAGATGTTAAACTTTTGTTTGGATGTGATTGCTAATGCTCAACAAGACACGTAAGCGGCTTGGTGATTTGTTGCTGGAAGTCGAAATGATAACCCCAAATCAACTTGAGTCCGCCATTGAAGTACAGAAAAAAACCGGTGAGAAACTCGGTACTATACTTACAAAGTTAGGCTATGTTACTGAAGATGATATAATCCAAGTCCTTGAATTTCAGCTTGGTATTCCACACGTAAAATTGGAAAAATATAATATTGATAAGTCAGCTTATTTAGCAATACCTGAGAGTATTGCTAAGAGGTATGGCCTGATTCCTATTAAGAAAGAAAACGGAACTTTGACTGTTGCAATGAGTGATCCGCTCAATGTGTTTGCAATAGATGACTTAAACATTTATTCAGGTATGGTGATTCAACCTGTTATTGCTAGTTTTGATGATATTTCCAGAGCAATAGATAAATACTACAGTGCTCAAAAAGCCATGAAGGCTGTTGAGGAATTCAAAAAAGAACACGTCTCCACTATAAAGATTAATTCAGATACTTCAGAAGAACAGAATATTGAGGAAATTAATAACGCTCCTGCGGTTAAGGTTATTAATTCTATTATAGAACAAGCTGTAAGAAACAGAGCCAGCGATATACATATCGAACCTTTTGAAGAATATATAAAAATAAGATTTAGAACAGATGGTCAACTATGCGAAATTATGAGGCCAGAAATTGACATAATGCCTGCAATTTCCGCACGTATAAAGATTATTGGTGGTATGAACATTGCAGAGAAAAGGCTGCCACAGGACGGCAGAATAAGTATTGAGGTTGATGGCAAAGAATATGACCTAAGAGTTTCAATTTTACCAACAATTTTTGGAGAGAAGATTGTTATAAGAATTGCAGATAAAAAAGCTTTTGTTTTAAGCAGGAGTCAGCTAGGATTTAATGAATATGAGGAACAGCAGTTTCACAAGATGCTGCTTAATCCCCACGGGATTATTCTGGTAACCGGGCCGACTGGAAGCGGAAAGACTACTACTCTTTACAGTGCAATAAGTGAAATCAATAGTCCCGATATTAATATAATAACGGTTGAGGATCCCGTAGAGTGTGTTATTGAAGGGGTAAATCATGTTCAGGTTAATACAAAAACGGGTATGACTTTCGCGGCAGGACTGAGGTCTATTCTCAGACAGGATCCGGATGTAATAATGATTGGTGAAATACGTGACAAAGAAACTGCTGAAATAGCCGTAAGAGCAGCGATAACCGGACATCTGGTTCTTAGCACACTACATACAAATGACGCACCAAGCTCGGTTTTGAGGCTAATAGACATGGGAATTGAACCATACATGGTTTCATCGTCTATTGTAGGTGTTATTGCTCAGAGATTATACAAAAAGATTTGCAGCAATTGTAAAATGGAATACTCAGCCAATGATGACGAAAAGAGAATATTAGGCATTACTGATAAAGAGCCTGTTTTATACAAGGGGAGAGGGTGTCCCATGTGTAACCAAACCGGGTACAGAGGACGGCATGGAGTTTATGAGTTGATATCTATTACAAAAAAGCATAAGGAAATGATAAATAATAAATGTTCGGAAGAAGAATTGAGAAATTACTCCATACAAAACGGAATGGTTTCTTTAAGAGATAATTTAGTGAAAAAAGTGCTGGCTGGGGATACAACTATTGATGAATTAGTTCGAATTGCTTATTCAAATGATTAAATAGATAATTAGTAATCTGATATTGGTTAGATTAGAAAGGCTTTGGAGATTATTATGCTTTCATTAGAGGATTTGCTAAAAAAAACTTTGGAATTCGGTGCTTCTGATTTACATTTAACAGTAGGGATTCCTCCAACTATTAGAAAAAACGGCAGACTTTCTACTATAGGTGAAGAAAAACTCATGCCTTCAGATACTGAAGCTTTTGTCAGAAGTATGCTGAATGAAGAACAATGGAGAAAATATCAGGAGACCGGTGAACTTGATCTTTCATTTTCACTTAAAGGAATGGGTCGATTCAGAGTTAATGTATACAAACAAAGGGGCACTTGCTGTGCAGCTATCAGAATGGTAAACCTTGTTATTCCATCTGTTGAGGAACTTGGACTACCTAATATTGTTACGGATATGAGTAAAAAAACTAAAGGGATGATTTTAGTTACCGGCCCCACCGGAAGCGGAAAGTCAACTACTTTGGCTTTAATTATTGATTTGATAAATAAGAACAGGGACTGCCATATACTTACACTGGAAGACCCTATAGAGTATCTTCATAAACACAATAAATCCATTGTTAACCAAAGGGAAATAGGAAATGATTCGCAATCTTATTCTGCAGCACTTAGGGCAGCTTTAAGAGAAGACCCTGATGTTATCCTGGTAGGAGAGATGCGAGATACAGAAACTATAGCCATAGCTGTTACTGCGGCGGAAACAGGACATTTGGTTCTGTCTACACTCCATACTATTGGAGCTGCTAATACAATTGACAGAATAATAGACGTATTCCCTCCTTATCAGCAGCAACAGATAAAAGTTCAGCTTTCTACGGTTATTCAGTCGGTTATTTCCCAACAGCTTCTACCGAGAAAAGATAAACCCGGAAGAGTACCGGCTATTGAAATAATGGTTGCTACTCCTGCCGTAAGAAATTTAATCCGTGAAGGTAAAACATATCAAATTAATTCTCAGATTCAGACAGGTGCAAAATTCGGGATGCAAGCAATGGATTTTAGTCTGGCTAACCTATATAAAAAAGGTATTATAAGCCAAGAAGATGCAATGACCTATGCTATGGATCCTGACAATATTGTAAGATACATGGGGTAAAGCGGGGAATATTTGTTGACTATTAACTACGATATGATAATATTAAATATATAAACATTTCCATATCAATACATTTGTGGTTTATACTATTATAATTTAAAATTATATACTTTTCAGGTGATTTTTATTGGCTAATTATATTTATAATGCTAAAACCAAGTCAGGTGAAACAGTATCCGGCAATGTGGAAGCATCCGACGTCAATATGGCAATAGCTTTTGTAAAAGAACGAGGATATTTTCCTTTGGCAGTGCATGAAAATACCGGACAGGGTAAAGAAATTGAGTTTAAAGTACATAAAAAAGTGAAGGTTAAAGACCTGTCTATTTTGTGTCGTCAATTTCATACTATGCTTAATGCGGGAGTTTCTGTTATAGGCTGTCTTGATTTGCTACGTAGCCAAACACAGAATCCTACCCTACGTGATGCAATGTCACAACTTTATGATGATGTACAGAAGGGAAAAACTCTTTCTGAATCAATGAAATTACTTTCAAAGGTTTTTCCGGTACTAATGGTCAGCATGGTCGAAGTAGGTGAGGTAAGCGGAACTCTTGAACAAGTTCTGGAAAGATTATCTGTACAGTTTGAAAAAGACACTAAAGTTAAGTCAAAGGTTTCAACTGCTATGATGTATCCGGCGGTTATTGGGTGTATTGCCTTGGTAATGGTTACGTTTATGATCGTCTTTATAGTACCTAAGTTTGTAGGTATGGTTAACAGTGTTGGTGGAACGCTTCCAATGCCCACCAGAATAATATTATTTATAAGTGGACTTTTTACCAATCCTTTATTTTTACTGGGGTTTGCTCTGGTTATGGTAGCCGGGGTGTGGGGATTTAGGCGGTTTAAAAGTACTGAACACGGTAAATTTTTAATTGACAGTTTTATTTTTAAAATGCCAATGGTGGGTGCAAATGTTCAGAAAATTTTGGCCTCACGTTTTACAAGAACTTTAAGTACTTTGTTGAAATCGGGTGTTTCTTTGATTCAAGCACTTGAGGTTGTAGACGGTGTTGTAAACAACCAGATTGTTTCCAGAGGTCTTTTTAAGGTTAAAGAAAGTATTAAAATGGGTTCAAATTTGGCAGCACCTCTTGAGAAAATGGGAATTTTCCCACTGATGGTAACTCACATGATCAGTGTTGGAGAAGAAGCAGGTTCTCTTGATTCCATCATGGAAAAGGTGGCGGACTTCTATGATGAGGAAGTGGAAACGTCTGTAAGCAAATTAGTTGCTATGATGGAACCGCTTCTGATGATGGTACTTGCGATTATAGTAGGCTTTATTGTTGTTGCAATGATATTGCCCATATTCAGCATGTATCAGGGTGCGGGCCAATAAAATAAATATATATATATAACTAATAAGGGGGAGTTCTAATGTTCAAAATTTTTAAGAAGGTAAAGAAAAATAAGAAGGGTTATACCCTGACAGAGTTAATTGTGGTTGTAGCCATTCTGGCTATACTGGCTGCAGTTGCAACACCTATGGTGTTAAGTCAGGTAGGAAAGGCAAAAACAAGTGCGGATCTAGCTAATGAGAAAGCAATTGAAAACGCATATATGGTCGGTGTGGCCGACGCTTCTGATACAACTGTTCCGGCTAGTTTTTCCGGAGTAAAGAAAAAAATAGGAAGCGCACTGGCATCTATTCCAACACCTCACGATAAATCAAAAGATTTTTACCTTAATCCGACTACAGGCGAAGCCACTGCGACTGTGTCGGCCAGTGCACCAACAGGCTGGATTAAATTAAAATAAGTCAAAATGCAAACATTATTCATAATTTACATATTAATATTCGGGCTTGTAATAGGCTGTTTTCTAAATGTATGTATTTCTCGCATACCTCTAAAACAGTCTATTATAAGACCTCCATCCCGTTGTACCAGTTGTGGGACAACACTCAGGCCCCTTGATCTTGTGCCTGTATTCAGTTTTGCATTCTTGAGAGGCAAATGTCGCTATTGTGGGGAGAAAGTATCCGCCGTGAATCCCATAGTAGAAATCATTACAGCCGCTGTTTTTGTTGCACTTTATTTAAAGTACTCTTTAACAGTTGAGTTTGTGGCCATGGCATTGCTAGCATGCATACTTATTTGCGTTGCTTTTATAGATGCGGAGTACAGGATAATACCA
The DNA here is from genome assembly GCA_023390335.1 of Bacillota bacterium. Taxonomy (GTDB): domain Bacteria; phylum Bacillota; class Clostridia; order Acetivibrionales; family DSM-1351; genus Ruminiclostridium. The sequence continues at coordinate 5,327 of JAEWCZ010000015.1, forward strand.
AATGGGTTTATTATTTCAGGATTAATAAGTGGGTCAGCTTTATTTTTATACAATCTATTTTATCCGGTGGACATGTTCGGAGACAGAGTATGGTTTAATCCAATACTGGGTTTTACTGTGGGTACTGGTTTCCTTTTAATGGTTTCCCTTGTGGGGATGCTTGTTTACAAGAGTGATGACGCTATGGGAATGGGCGATATAAAGCTTTTTGCGGTTATCGGACTATTCCTTGGGTGGCGTATGACTATTATCAGCTTAATGCTTTCTGTTTTTGCCGCGGCTATCGGATGCGTTGTACTTATTATCTTAAAAAAGAATAACAGAAAGTCTACCATTGCTTTTGGGCCATATATTGCAATGGGGACTTTTATAACAATTATATACGGCTGGAATTTACTTGAACAATATTTGACCTTGATTAACTAACAATATAAATCGAAATATAGAGGCGAACGTATGTTAGGAAAAAATCTTTTAGCTCTGGATATCGGAAATGGTACTATCAGAATTGTTAGTGGTTCAGCGAATAAAAAAAATATACTTATCAATGAATACTGCATTATAAATACACCCGGTGAGTGTATTAATGACGGTATGATTATCGATACCGCTACGTTGTCTAAAGTTATATCAGAAGCTATTAAAGCTCACAAAATAGGTGGTGGAGCTCTTGTTATGACGGTTACGGGAACGGGTGTTATTACAAGAGATATTGTACTGCCAAAATCAACTGAGCAGGAAATTGAAAAGATGCTTGAATTTGAGGCTCAGCAGTACTTTCCTGTGGATTTAAAGGATTATACCGTTGATTTTAAAGTTATGGAAAACATAGGAGATCAGATACGTGTACTGGTTGTAGCTGCTCCCAATAAGCAAATTGAGACTTATATTAATCTGGCAAAGCTTTTGAAACAGCAATTAGCAGCTATTGATATTCCATCTAATTGTGTTCTGAAGCTTTTATCTTTTTCACCTTTATATAGTGATGAAACCGCAGAGGAATATGCTGTGGTTGATATAGGAAGGGATACTTCCGGAGTATGTTTTTTTAGAAATAGCGTTCTAAAATTCAGCAGAATTTTATTAAATGGAGTTTCAGAGGTTGATAGTATTATTGCCAATAAATATAATCTGGAATTTAAAGCTGCTGAAGAACTTAAACGGTCTTTTAAAGGGTTTAATGGCCAGACTGATTCAGAAGATAAATTTCAGGATTTAGGTGAGGTCATTAAAGGGGCACTTGATAGCATAATATCCGATTTGAACAGGTTTATAGAATTTTATAATTCCAGAGATAATTCAAATAACGTTGAAAAGATTTATATTTATGGCGGCGGTAGTAAGCTCAAAGGTATTACCGAATACTTTTCAAGTACTTTCAATATGCCGGTTTTACCCTTTCCTTTGCTCAAGGAAATTGTTTATAAGGGTCATAAGGGGAGAGAAATTTTTGAACAGGACTACCCCTTTTTAATTAATGCCGTAGGCTGTTTGACCAGAGCATTTAAATAAGCCTTCCGAATTAAGGTGCATGGTGGGGAGGGTCATTATTGAATATTAAAAGTGAAAAGGGTGTTACCTTAACGGAGGTAATCGGAGCAGTAACGATTTTGCTGATACTAATGGTACCACTAACATTTATTTTTACTACGACTTATGCTAGATGTGTGCTAGAAGCTGACAAGGCTGCTGCTCAGCAAGTCGCAAGAGAGGTTCTGTATGGTGACGGAATTAATTTTAATGGCATAATAGGTGATTTGGAAAAGTCAAATGCAAAAAGCGGTGAAGTAGTTATTGAAGATAAACTTCCAGATGGATGCAGTTTAAGTATTCCTGACAATAAAAGAATCAGGGAGTACCTGTATGAACCTGATAGCAACGGCGGAGTGATAAAATATAACGGTTTAAGTATTAATGGAAAATCTTCTTCCGGAAAGGAAATTGAAATTATAGATTTTACGCTTCAAAAAATATTGAAAAACGATTTTAATGATCATGATCAATTAAGAGTTCAAGTTAAGGTAGCTTGTGGTAAAAGCGGAATTGTAGAAGTTGAAAGCAGCTACAGATTCCCCAATATAGAAAAATAGATAAAATATACGTGCAAGGGTGGGATAGTGTTTGAAGGATTTAAATCTTATTCCTAAAAGTTTGATTGTTTATAAAAAAAATAAAATTAAGAAGACATATCTCTCTATCCTTATAATTTGCGTAGGCTTAATAGCTGTTGTTGCCTATACGGCTCCTGTAATTTATGAAATGAATTTGCGTAATGATAAACAAGATCTTGAAAAGAAGGTAAGTAGCACGACTAGTTTCGTTGAAACCGTCAATGAGTTCAATTCCCTTAAGAAGGCAGTAGAAGTAAGGGAAGCTGAAGGTAAGCAACTATCCCTTAATAGGATTGATGTTTTGGGTATTGTAAATGCAATTGAAAATGCATGTCCTGAGAAGCTGTTTATCCAGAATTATGTATCAACCGGGAATAATGAGTTAGATACGAAAGTAGTTTTAAAGGGTGTTTCAACTGATGAGAATACCTTGGCTTCTTTTTTAAGAAATCTTATGGATGATGATTATTTTAACAATGTTGTTCTATCAAATATTTCAAATAAACAGGGAAATAACGGCACTAATTTTGAAGTTACCTTGAGTGGTATTAAGAAAAGTGACCTTATTATATATAACAATTGGAATAACGGGTTCAGGATTTGTTATGAGCCTGACTGGAGTAAAAAAGTAGATAAGGATGATAGTGTTTTGTTTACCGCAAATAAGAGATTGACTTCCACAGATGCTGATTCTCTTGAAATAACTACCACATCTACTGAACTCACATCGAAGGAATTTACAGATAAAAGGATAAACAAACTGAAAAATGAGTTGGAAGGTTTTAAGAAAATATATACTACAAAGACTAAAAGCTCAGGGGAAGAAGCTTACAAATTAATGTATTTGGGAGATGAAAAGGGAACCAGATATAAATATTTGGAGCTTTGTATAGTCAAGAACAACAAAAGTTATATTGTTAAATACAAAAGTGATCCCAATAGTTTTGAAGTAAAGGAAAGAAAAATTGACCGTATACTTAAATCCTTTACTGCTATAGAAAGTCCGTAAATAGTTTAATCAGCTGGAGTAATTATTTAGCACATTATAGAAATGGAGATACATATGAAACTAACTCAGCGTGATAAAAAACTATTGATTGTTCTGGGAGTTGTGATATTTACTGTTGTTTTTCTTAAATTCTTGCTGTTACCAAAGTTAAGTTCAATCAGCCAACTTAAAACGGATATTTCAACATTAAATGACTCCTATGCAGTGAATATGGCTTATAAGGCAAAAGTAAAGAGAATTGACGGAGATATTAAGATACTGTCTAAAAAACTGGGAGACTTGAGAGAAATTTATCCACCAAGTATTGACAGCGATGAGCTTCTGGTGCTTATGAAAAATTTAACAAGTAAAGCCGGACTGGAAGTAAAGTCAATTTCTTTCGGTGCTATAGGTGGGATGGATGGAAATAAGGCAGATTCTAAGGCGGAAAGTAAGGATACAGCCACAAAAGAAGCCGGTACTATTGATGCAAAGGATAATAATATTCCGGAAAATGGCGATGGAAGTAAATTGGGAAATGAAATATTATCTGATATCAGAAATTATTTTTATCTTTGGGGACTTAAAAGCAAAAAAAACAGTGCGGTTGACGCAGCTGTCCCTGATGGTAAAAGCTACGGTGTTTCTGTTAAACTTGAGGCGACCGGGAGCAATGAGGAAATAAAAGTCTACTTTGATATGCTTTCTAAGCTTAAGAATAAGGCTGTTTGTAAAGCAGTTAGTATTTCACCCGGACAAAATAGTGCTCAGAACGATAAAGATAAAAAAAACTTAAAGCTAAGTGCTGAAATAGTTTTTTATGGAATTATGGATAAAGGAGCAGGAGATTATTATATCCTTGAAGACGGTAAATGGGCTCCGATTCCTGCTAACGGAAAGAAAGATATTTTTAAGTCGTATAATGGGTTTAATCCTTTAGGGGAACCCGGATTTAGTCAAAATACTGAAGTTGATGAAATTGGAAAGTCCGATGAAGATAAAGAGAAAAGCCAGATAGATAAAATCATTCCCGGTACATATGACTTTTCTCTAGTAGCGTCACATTTCGGAGGCGGGCTTGCCCCAAGTGTATCCATTAATTGTAAAAACCCAGCTCTACCGGAAAATTCATACTCGGTAGTATATGGTGACAACAAAGGTACAGAAAACGCTGAAATATTTATTGAGCAAAAGAACGGTAAATATTACTGTAAATTTAAAACAGATCACGAAAGTTATCCTGATAAGCAATACAGTCAGACTATGGAGTTTGTACCTGTGGGAGAGGATTTAAAGCTTGTTATTATTTCTTCTGAGAGACAAGACGAGAACGACAATGCAGGGGTTAAGCTGAATATAATTAATAATTCCGATAAGCAGCTTGTTTATCAAATATACATGGATGACCCAAGTCTGCCCAGAGTCGAGATTGGAAAGACAGTTGGAAAAGTTACTAAGCAATAGTAGCAGGTGTTTTATATGATTAAACTAAAAAAGCTACTTACAAATGAAAAAGGTGAAACCTTCATAGAAGTATTGGCAGCCGTAATATTGCTGGCGGTCATTGCAGGTCCTTTACTGAGCATGGCCATGTCTTCCTATTACTATAACAGGGATTCGGAGCAAAAGGTTAAAGCTGCTGCAATTGCACAAATGGTAATGGATGAAGTAAAGTCCAAAATGAACCTTGTAAGTACCGGAGATAGTTACTTGCCGTTTACCATTGAACCTTTTGAAGAGGCGGTTAACACAAAGCTGCAACCGTACTACAAGATTGAAACCGTAGATGAGGGCAAGTTAACACCTACAACAGATTATACATATGATTACTCTGAAGCAGATAAACCTGATTTGGAGCTGATTATTGAACAGGGTACCAGCGGGGACAACAATATACCTAGGATTGAACTGAAGGCACTCAATGAAGAAACTGACCCAATAAAAATTGATACAGGGTTTAATTATCGGAAAGATAATTTAGTTATGCAGTTTGAGAAAAATGGTTCTAAAATTTTATGTGGTATAGGTAAAAATTCACCTGTTAGCTCAGTAGAATTTACACCTGCAAGTCAGGATTATATAAAGCTTAAGTTAAGCTGTAAAAATGATGATGGTAAGCCAAATTCCGATGAGCAGCTAAAGCTATTTACTTACAGCAATCAGGAGATTAACCTGAAGACATATGTAACTGACGGTAAAGAACTTGAACCTGGGGTGTGCTTTATTAATAAAAGCAGCAAGATGGAATATGAAATAAATTATATGGAAACAAATGCATTTAATTACGGCGATTGGAATGAACTTCTCAAAATAGTTGTTGAAGTCAGAAAAAAGGATGGTTCGGTTATTTATACTGCATCATCCTATGTAAAGAAGTAGCAGGTGGTTACAATGAGGAAAATATGTGGTTTTTTTAGAAAAAGTAATGGTTCTACTCTGGCGATGGTCCTTTTCTTAGTGTTTGTTTTATCTGCTACTGCTTTGGCTGTTATGGCACTTACAGGCTCAGAGCTTGTAATGAGTAATGTAACCTCTGACCGAAGCAAGGCTTTGTTTGCAGCGCAGGCAGGTGCTGAAAAAGTTGCACAAAGGCTGGATATCGAGGTAGGAAGAATTCAGGATCAAGCAAGGGTAACTTCTAGTGACGTTATAAAGAAAGCCATTGATCATAGATTGCCTGTGTTCAACGAAATTATTGATACTACTGATCCAAATGATATTAAGGTTTTAAATGAGAAAAAACTGAACGAAATTTATGAAGCTGAGTACAAATACCAATTTTTTAAATTGCTGCAGGTATGGATTGACCAACAGACAGCAACCGGAGGGGAATGGGACAGTTCAGTACCCCACAGTGTGCTGCATGATGTTACTAAAGAGGGTAAAACTGTTTCTATAAATGATGGAAGTTTTATCTTTAGCATTATACGTCCCAACCAAACGGAAATAATCTATTCATCTATTGTTGCTCCCTATACGCTTCAGGCAAATGAAATATCATCTATTACTGTAAAATCAACTGGAGAATACAAGTCAGGCAAGCACACGTACAAACGAAGCATTTCAGCAGAGTTCGGCCTTTTGACTGAAGCCGTAAATGAAAGCTCTGATATTCCCATCATTTACAGTAAGCTTACAAAGGTTAAGGTCAATAAGGACAACAAACCTGAAATACTTAAAAATAAGGCAGTTATAGCACGTAAAAACATTATTTCCGTTAATGGTAACGTTAACATTGAAAAGGGAAATGCAATATGCTTCGGAATAATCCCAACCGTAAACGGTACAGATATAAATTATAGTGCGGATGGTTATAAATACGGTGGTTTTATGGCCGGGATGACAAGAGATACTTGGAATGATATCAGTTTGGGCTATAACAACAAGAGCCTTAAAGAAAGCATTATTGAATCTATACCAAGTTTGTCTGGTTCTGATTTTACGAATTTTCCCGGATCTTTTAATATTCAAGAAGGTAATGCAATTACTGCCGCATATATTCATACTCTGTATAGTAATGCAAACTCGCCATCAAAAATAAATATTCAAAAAGGTGATGTTTTTGCACGGAGTGTAAAAGTAGAGAATAAGGCTCATTCAAGTGAAATTAACCTGAAAAATGTTTTCTTGACTGATGATTTAAGGATTGATTCAAATAATTCCACTGTTAATATTGGAGAGTGGGAGGGAGATAAAGCCGGAGAGGGTATGCTTGTAGGCCTGAATCCGGGCGATTCAGCCTCAGGTTATGATACTTCAAGCGCGGTAATAGTTTCGGGTGATTCAAACCTTAATATAAATGGAAGCCTTTACATGGGAGGAACAACGTACTTTAACGAATATACAAATATAACCGACAATAAAATGTATTTCTCCGGAATATCGGTACTGAAATCAGGAAGTTTACCGGCAGAAGCATTCCGTATGTGGGATGATATTGAAACACCGACAAAGGATGTATACCCGGGAAATGTTTTTTATCTATACGACAAATATAGGGATACGAATGGCGTTCCTGATGCTGATGACTATATAAATGTCAATGATGCTGAAGAACAGCAAAAGCTTATTAGAGCGGGGTATAACTATAAGTCGAAGACCGAAGGACAACCACTGGATGATTCCACTCCTGTGCAAATGATGATGGGCAGCCAAGCAAAGCCACTGTTCGATATTCTCGATAAGGCTATGCACTTCAAATGGATATGGGATACCTTCTGGAAGGACGATGTGGGGTATTATTCCTACCTGAATTCAGGAGATATCAGAATAGAACATTATGAGAAAGCTGATAACGGCAATTATGTAAAAGACATAGGTAAAGTAAAAGGCTGGTGTTTTGGGGCTGTTGCTGCCAATGATACGGTTTACGGACCTTATGGTGGGTTTACTGAGGACAACGGGCAATATTATATTGAAAAGGGTATGAGGTCTGTTCTATACAGAAATAACATGAGCTTATTTGTACAGGATTTTGAACAGGTCATGGCTGCAAAGCCAGCAAAGAACCTTACGGATGATGGAAATACTAAGGCTGCCGGTCTTATTAATAAATTGGTAAGGCCGAATGAAACAGTAGTTTCTAAGTCAGGAATGTTCTTTCTCAACAGCAGTAAAAATGTTATTCTTTCAACTAGTCAGGTAAACAGTAAAGATGTTCCAAAAGATGACGACGGGTATTTACAAGGAGTTATATATTCTGCCGGTGATATATATGTGGAGGCAGGAACTAAATTCAAAGGAATATTGATTGCGGAGGGTAACATAGTATTTTTGGGAGGAGCAGATATATCCTACGATGAAAATGCCGTAGATATACTTTTAAGTGAAGAACCTGATGCAGGGAGACTATTTAATTACAGTGCATCGGAGATTGTTTTAAGTAATTCCTCGATAAAGACAATTAAGAAACCAAATGTTAAAAATATAAAGATAACTTCATGGAAGGAAGAAAAATAATTTAATTGCATGGAGGTTGATGCTAATGTTCAAGAAGGCACTATGTGTGCTGCTGGCTCTAATCATAATGATTGGGCTAATGATTCCGCAGACAGTACTGGCTGAAAGTAATTCAGACAACGGCGGATCAAATACACAGTCTAATGATCAAAAATTGACTGTACAGCTTCAAAAAGTGGACTCAATACTCGTTTGGTTTGCAAATGTTATATTGAAACACGGATGTGAAGACTGGTTTCCTGATAATAATTCCTGCAGTGATTACAACTATGATAATGATATTTTCCAGTTTATCAAGGTAAAAATCACTAATACCAGTGACTCTGTTATAACTATTAACAGTAATAACCAACTGGTTTTAAGGTTTACAAATAAGTCGGGAAAAGAATTGGGCCTGAAAATTTATGAGTTTTCTGCCTACAAAAACATTGATAAGTCAAACAGGGAGTATGCTTTCGGCTCCAGTTTACTGTCCAGCAGATCCATAAAAAGTCATGGCACTTGGGAAATTTACGGATATGTAAAATGGATGAATTTCTCTGATCTAGGTTGTACTATCGTGAGACAGCCTAATGAGAATAAAATTCAGGTTAGACTTACCGAAAAAAGTTATCCAACTAATCCTTCCGAGTTTTCGTCTAAGGATAGGATTCATTCGGTGCTGAAGTTGTATAACGAGGGTAACAAGGATATTGATTTGGATAAAATAAGAATCCATTATTACTTTAACATGGATGGAGACTTAAATAAAGTTGCTCCAAAAACTGAAAAGGTGGAAGGAAAGATATATAACTATCAGTCTAACCGGTCAAATCCATATGAAGATGTTTTACAAACCCTACCGTCAGTATTTATTAATATGGGTGAGTACTCAACACCAAAAGCCAACAGCTTTATTGAAATCGGTTTTCCGTCAAAAAGTAACGGCTCAAGTTACACGAATTGTTTGTATAAGTTTTTACGTTATTTTAGCAGTTTATGGAATGATAAATTCATTAAGCGCGATCTCAATTGGTTGGATGATATTCTTGAAAAGAGTACAAATAATTACGGCAGCAATTGTTCGTCTGATAATCAGAAACATAGATGGTGGTGGAAATGGAGTCAGGACTATACTGTCAGTTCCAAGAATTATGAGCTTAGCGCCAAATCCGGCAACAATACTTCACATGCAGATATTGAGCTTGAAATAGTCAAAGAATTTATTGCTCAAATGACTGGAGATACGTCTGAACTCAGGAAATTTAAACAGGCTAATCACTATTCTTTTAATCCCGGAGAAGAAATGGATTGGGAAAGAGTAACAGTATATTATAATGGTGATCTTATATGGGGAAAAGAGCCGGGCCAAGAACTTGTGGCGCCTCAAAACCTTCAGGCTATTCCCAAAAGAGATGGCATACTGTTAAAGTGGGATGAGGTAAACGGAGCAGAAGGTTATAAATTATGGCGAAAAGGTTCAGGTGATGCTGATTTTGTTCAACTTCCTCAGATATTATCTGACACCTCTATCATAGACAACAATGTTGAACCGGGAGAAACCTATACATACAAGGTGCAGGCTGTTTCAGACAGTGGAGAGCAATTGGGGCCATTTTCAAATGAGGCTTCAGCTACAGCCTTGAATCTTACTGGCAACGGACTGTACGCAGAATATTTGAATTGGAAGCCTGTTGCAGGCAGCAGTTTGACAAACTACGGTTATGATTTGGGCAACAATTTTTCAACTAATTATGTAATGGAAAATACGGAGCTTGCATTGTCCAGAATTGACCCAAAAATTGACTTTACAAAAGATAATACAGACCCTTACTACAGATGGGGCGATAAAGCGCCTGATCCTAAGGTTAATGCAGATCACTATTCAGTGGTTTGGTCAGGGTATATTATGCCGGAGTTTAACGAGGACTATACATTGTATACCAGAACGGACGATGGAGTAAAACTATGGATTGATTTAAACAGAAATGGAAACTTTGATACAAATGAACTTTTGATTTCAAATTGGCAGAAGCATTCTGAAACAGAGAATAGTTCAAAGTCAGTCCGCATGGAAAAGGGCAAAAAATACAGAATAAGAATGGAAAATTATGAAAATGAGTACGATGCTGTTGCAAAGCTTTTATGGAGTAATCCGCAAAAAGCAAAAGAAGTAGTTCCGAACTCTCAGTTGTTTGTTGACGGAAAAATAAATATTCCGGATACGCCTACAAACCTCAAGGCAGATTTAAAGAATGACGGTAGTGTAGTACTAACCTGGGACAGTGTTCTTGAAGCACAGGGATATAAAATATATCAAACTGACTGGGAGGGTAATACTACAATAATTAATGTTGCGGATAATTCATACACTGTACCTCCTATGGCTTCAGGCGAATATAGGTTTAGTGTAAGCACATGGAATGAGGCAGGTGAGAGTGAAAAATCTCAGTCGGTCAAGGTTGTTGTAGGGTTGGGAACACCTCAGAATCTAAGGGGTAGTGTAAATAAAAAGGCAATTAACGTGGCTTGGGATCCGGTTGATACTGCATCGGGATACAAACTGTACAGAGTATGCGATGGAATACAAACAACAGTGCTTTGCTCAGACAATAAATACACGGATAATCAGGTTTCATACGGCAATGTATACAAATATTTTGTAACTGCCTTAAAAGAAGGTTATGAAGGTGCAAAATCCGGGGAGATAGTTATTGCAGTACCTCCTAGTGCTCCGACAAACCTAAAGGCTGCCCGGGAGGGAGAATCTGTTCAACTGCGGTGGAGTCCTGCACAGGGAGCCCAAACCTATAGTGTATTAAGATGTAATAGCTCCGATGGAACTTACGAAATTATTAAAGAAGGCATAACAGGAACGTCCTATAAGGATACTTCTATTCCTGAAACAACAAACAACCAAGGAGTAAAGTACTATTATAAGGTTGTTGCTGTTGCAAACGGTGTGGTTGGCCCTTACTCCAACATTGCAGATGTTATAATGTATCCTTTTATTGAAACAGAACTTGGTTTTGTATCTTATAACATAATAAATAATTCAAGGAACCCAAATCTTGAATTTGTTCTGGGGTCGTATGTACCTGTTTCCTTTGAGTTAGAGCTAAAGAATAGAACTTCAAATGCGGGAATTGTATTGGATACAGATATGGTTAATAAAATGAACATCAATGAAAAACCATTTTTCCTTGATCTGGTTAACAAAAATATAAAGGTTACTATAAAGAAAAAAGATTCTACTGAGATATTAAAGGTTAATGATAATAGCATTACTAAAAAAGTTATTAAAGTAAATGGCAAATATGTTATTAACATAGAAGTGAATGGAACTTATGATGCGGGAGATGTAGTGAAAATTGAATTTGGTCCTAAAGTATCCACAAAAAAGGATGACGATGTAGAGGATTACTACGGAAATATGTATCAGCTTAAATTAGGCTTGTATGCGGATGGTCATGGAAGCAGTGATAATCCAATAACAACAGATATTAATAAAAATACGCTGACACCGCTTGAGGTAAAAATAGCTAATCCCGATAAGCTTAATTAAAATTAATAATAATTTTCCCCAAAAGACTTGATTTCCGTAATGGAGATTGAGTCTTTTTTATATTTAGGCACACCGGATAGTTTTTGGCAAATATTACTAGTATATATATTTAAAATATGCTTTAAATAGGTTTGATTTTATTTCCGGGATTTTGTATAATTCTCAGTGTATACTACATAATGCCACGAAAAATATCGGGAATGGGGTACTTTCAAATGAAAAACAGGAAAAATATTGCAGTTTTGGTCACATCTCTTCTTTTAAGTATGACAGTTGCGTCAGGGTCATTTTTCCTTACAGGATGTAATGAAAACGGAACAAAAGAGCCTCAAAGCACCAGTACACAGGCTGCTCCTTCATCTGCCGTAAGTACTGAAACAAAACCTTCAGATACTACAGCTGCAAATTCTACTGCGGCGGCTTCAGATTCCACAAAACAAGAGCAAGTACCTAAATCCGAAGGGTTGCAATTATCTCCTAGTATAAAAGACGTAAAGGTTAAGGCTATATACCTCACAGGGCCTTCAGCCGGTTCTTCAGCAAAAGTCGATAAAATTATAAATATGGCAAAAAATACTGAATTGAATACTGTGGTCATTGATGTCAAGGAAGATGGTGCGGTAAATTATAGTACAAACCTTGACTCTGTAAAAAAATATGGCAAACAGGTAAAATACTATAATCCTAAAGATGTTATAAAAAAATTCCACGACAATGGAATATATGTAATAGGCAGAATAGTTGTTTTCAAAGATCCTGTTCTGGCAAAAAACAGAGCTGACTTGGGTATAAAGGCTCCAAGTGGAAAGCTCTGGCTTGAAAACGGATCAACACCATGGGCAAACCCTTATATGGAAGAGGTTTGGGACTATAATTTAGCAATTGCAAAGGAAGCTATATCCTATGGCTTTGATGAAATTCAGTTTGACTATGTTAGATTCCCAACAGGAAGCAAAAAATCCATTGATTATGGGACAAATGTTCCAGATAAGGCCAAAGCAATAAATGGGTTCCTTGCAAAATCAGAAAAAGAACTTCATGAGGAATTGGGAGTACCTGTTTCTGCAGACGTATTTGCAATAATTATTGAAAGTAAATTAGATGGAGAAAGTATCGGACAGAGATTCCAGGAAGTCGGAAAAGATATATACTGCATAAGTCCAATGATTTATCCGTCACACTACGCAAATAACTCGCCAAAAGGAATAATGGGTAATGGTGTAGGTCAGAAGATTAATGGTGTTACCTATACCAAGCCGGATATGGATCCTTATGGGGTGGTATATAATTCACTGTTGTCGGCTAAAAAGAAAATATCTGAAACTACTGGTTACAAGGCAAAATTGAGACCTTATATACAGGCTTTTACTGCCAAATATCTGCCAGCAGGATATTTTCAGACTTACGGCGCAGAACAGGTTAAACAGCAAATCAAGGCTATAAATGATGCCGGATATGAAGAATGGATACTATGGGACCCAAGTAATAGGTACCAGGAATCATATTTTGAAAAAGAAAAATAATTATTTCCGTAGAAAATGCCTGGCTTCATGTGAAAAATGGGGCTGGGCGTTTTTTTTGAAATAATTCGGGAATATTTAACTATATTGAACATATATAATTAAAGTGATACAATATGTAGTGCCTATTGAATAATACAAATACAAAATATAGACTAATGAGAGGGGATTTATTGATGAAGTTATCGGAAAATGCCATCAAAGTATTGGAGAAGAGATATCTTGAGAAAGACGAAAACGGAAATCTGCTTGAGGATTGCGAAGGAATGTTTCGTCGTGTAGCAAAGGCAATAGCTTCTGCAGATGCCGCGTATACCGATGAAAAGGGATTGACGGCAATTGAACATGAATTTTATGATATGATGGCTAATCTTGAATTTTTGCCTAACTCACCTACTTTAATGAATGCCGGAAGACCTTTGGGGCAGTTAAGTGCTTGCTTTGTTCTACCTATTGAAGATACAATGGAAGGCATCTTTGAATCCATAAAAAATGCAGCATTAATACATAAAAGCGGCGGAGGGACAGGTTTCAGCTTTTCCAGACTTCGTGCAAAAGGATCAACTGTAAATTCTACCGGTGGCGTTGCCAGCGGTCCTATAAGTTTTATGAAAGTTTTTAATGCCGCAACGGAAGCGGTAAAACAGGGGGGAACCAGACGTGGTGCCAACATGGGCATTTTAAGGATTGATCACCCTGATATTATGGAGTTCATTTCTTGCAAAAGTGATAATTCAGAAATCACTAATTTTAACCTAAGTGTTGGAATTACTGAAGACTTCATGAAAGCCGTAGAACACAATCTGGAATATGAACTTTTGGACCCAAAAACAAAGCAGCCTGTTGCCAAACTTAATGCTAAAGAGGTATTTGATATAATCGTGGAAATGGCTTGGAAAAACGGGGAGCCGGGTATAATTTTTCTGGACAGGCTTAACCGGGATAATGTTACTCCGAAGCTGGGAGAAATAGAAAGTACCAATCCATGCGGTGAGCAGCCATTGTTGCCTTATGAGGCATGTAATCTTGGCTCAATAAATCTGTACAATATGATGGATGATTCACATAGAGGTCTTGATTTTGAGAAACTTGAAAACACCGTAAGAAAAGCGGTTCGTTTTCTTGATAATGTAATAGAGGTCAACAAATATCCTTTGCCTGAAATTGATAAAATGACAAGAGGTACACGAAAAATAGGTCTTGGAGTTATGGGGTGGGCAGACACGCTTTGTGCTTTGGGCATAGCATATAATTCTCAAGCTGCAATAGACTTAGCGGACAAGGTTATGTCCTTTATCAATGATACTGCACAGAAAGCTTCACAGGATTTGGCTGAATTGAAGGGCGTTTTTCCATTTTATGAGGACAGCATCTATGCACAAAAAGGCATAAAAATGAGAAATGCTACTACTACCACTATTGCACCAACTGGTACATTGAGTTTGATAGCTGGTGTATCAAGCGGAATTGAGCCGATATTTGCAATTTCATATATCAGAAATGTCATGGACAATAGTGAACTGGTTGAGGTTAACCCTGTATTTAAGACTGCGGCGCTATCAGATAATTTCTATTCAGACGAACTCATGAAAAAAATTGCCAGGGTTGGAACTGTTAAAAATATGAATGAGGTACCGAAGAATGTTCAGGACATTTTTGTTACTGCACATGATGTGCTTCCCGAATGGCACGTAAAAATGCAGGCGGCTTTCCAGAGGCATACTGACAACGCTGTTTCCAAGACAGTTAACCTGAGTCACGATGCTACTACAGATGATGTTAGAGAGGTATTCACTCTAGCCTATAAGACTCATTGTAAAGGGGTTACTATTTACAGAGACGGAAGCCGTGACTTGCAGGTTCTCAATATTGGAAAAGTTAAAGGTAAGGAAGAAAATGCTGACAAGGAATTGCCAGCAGGAGAGAATATTTACTGTGATTCCTGTGCGACTAACAATGTGCCCGGTAAAATAGAGCCAAGGCCAAGACCTGACATTACAACAGGTTTTACCGAAAAAGTTGGAATAGGCTGCGGAAATCTTTATATTACGGTAAACTACGACGAAAATGGTATTTGCGAGGTCTTCACAAATACAGGACGTGCAGGAGGCTGTCCTTCTCAATCAGAAGCAACAAGCCGTCTGGTGTCGGTAGCATTACGTTCCGGTATGGATGTAAAATCAATTGTTGAACAGCTAAAAGGCATAAGATGCCCGTCTACCATACGTCAGAAGGGTTTGAAGGTTTTGTCCTGCCCGGATGCAATAGGCAGACTCATAGAAAAGGTTGCAAAAATCCAGAGTAGCAAAGACGAGGATGTATCAGGAGAAATATGTGCAACAACTGAATACAGCCTCTTGCAAAAGCCTTCTGCAAGGACTGCTGATGCAGATCAAAGTGGGTGCGATTCACAATGCAGCAGCTGTACTATGAAGGAAGTATGCTCAAACCCCGGTAATGAAGAGGACTATGTAAGTGCGGAATGCCCGGAGTGCGGTAAAGCACTTGAGCATGAAGGCGGTTGTGTTATTTGCAGGAGCTGCGGGTATAGTAAGTGTGGGTAGAACCTTCTAATATTACAAGTCCCAGAAAGACTGGTATAGGCGACTTTTAGTAAAAAACGCTCAGAAAATCAAATTAAATTTGATTTAATTATAATCGTGAATGGCAAGATTCAAATAATCTCAAATGCTTCAAATGCTTGACACAGAGGGCTTTCTTATAAAGAGGGCCTTTTTGTGTCTCGTTTTATATAAATTAGATTGAACGATAACAAATTTTTTTCAATATTAGAACTCTAAAAAAATATTAAGCGAGTTTTTCATTGGTAATTGTAGTTAATTGTATATTAAGATAGAATAGTTCTATAAAATTTAAAGGAGACATCGAAAAAGAGGTAAAGAATGAATAATTTCGTAAGTTACATTAAATGATTACCACATATCCGGCTGTGCGGTGCGCTTCCATAATTAATGGGTATACATAACGTTGCTTTCTAAATATTTGACTGAATGGATAATTATTGATACTATGATGAAATAGGTAAAATGTATTAAAGGCCAAATAATTAATGTTATTTTTTGTTCTAGAATTTAAAATTTCACTTGAGGTATGTAAATATGAACATAAAGAGATACTACATAATCACTTTTATACTAGCTTTTTTTGCTTCTCCAATTGCTGTAACAGTCGGTATAATTACTGGAGGTATGACTGGTGTAATCTATATGAGTGTGTTTATTGCGGTTCTATTACTTTGCTCAATATGGCTTTTATGGGTAAAATTCTGCAAAACACCTGAAAGTGTATCAAAGCTTCTATTGCCCATTTTTACAGCTTATGCTTATTACATGATAATTTGGGTGATTGTGTACGGATTTTCTAAATATCATTTTAACAGCGGCTTGTTTTCAGGTGTATTCCCATTGGCTACTATGCCTTACTTTTTTATAAACTTCCTTTTGGCCTTTGGAGGGGACTTTAATCTCTTTCCTGCTATTAATTCTGGTATAACTATTGTTTCAATAATTACAATTTATTTGTCCTGTGTAGTTATGAAAAGGAAAATTCTATTCAATAAGTGTTTATTGATGTATGCTCTTATATTTGCTTTGCTATCAGGAATTGCCATGTTTCAATATCATGACAGAACAACCAAAGTCTTTTCGGATGATAAAAATGTTCAACTTGTTAATGATGAGGTTGACCTATCTGAATACCAGCCTTTCTCATCAAATAATTTACTAAAAAAATTAAATGAAAAGCCGACTGTTTCTATATCAGATAATTTTCCAAAGCTAGATGGGGCAACAGCAGCTTACCCTGTGTACGGCGCGATGGCTCAAGAGATATATAAGGGCTTAGACGAAAATAGTGTGGGTGATTATGTCTCTTGCACAAAAACTACTGAAGCATACTCACAACTCATAAATGGCAATATTGATATTTTTTTCGGTGCTCAGCCCTCAAAGCAGCAACTTAAAATGGCAGAATCCAAAGGCGTAAAATTCGAATTAACTCCAATAGCAAGGGAAGCATTTGTTTTCTTTGTAAATAAGGGTAATCCGGTTGACAATTTAACCCTTGAGCAAATTCAAGACATATATCAAAAAAAGATAACTAATTGGAGTGAGTTGGGTGGTAAAAATGAAAAAATACTCCCGTTTCAACGTCCAGAAAATTCCGGCAGCCAAACCATAATGCTTGCAAAAGTGATGAACGGTAAAACATTGCCTGCTCCTCTTTGGGAAGAATACTCCTCAGGAATGGGTGAAATTATTAGTCAAACAGCAGCTTATAGAAACTACACTTCAGCAATCGGATATTCCTTTAGGTATTTTGCAACCGGAATGAAGCCCAATAACGATATTAGGATATTAAATATTAACGGAATAGCACCTTCGTACCAAAATATTCGTAAAAAGAAATATCCGTTTACTGTTGATGTTTATGCTGTAACAGCAGGCTCAAAGAATCCCAATACAAATAAGTTAATTCAGTGGATTCTGTCGGAACAAGGACAAAAACTCATCGAAACCTGTGGATATATCCGCCGATGATTTTGGTTACATTGCTGATGTAAGGTCAACTATTTGGTTTCCGTAAACACTTCCATTTCCAATATCGGAATTTTTAAGTAATATCGGAGTTTCCCATTAGAGCTTCTTATATTAAAAACTCTGGAAGGCTTGATATAAGTGGGTTATAATAATTATGTATTGTAAATAAATTTATTAAATATTAAATAAATCAAGATTAATTTGATTTATTTATAATCGTGAATGGCAAAATTTGAATAATATCAAATTCTTCGAATGCTTGACACAGAGGGCTTTCTTATAAAGCGGGCCTTTTTGTGTCTCGTTTTATGTAAATTAGATAGCATGATAATAAATTATTAATCATTAGAATTATATAATCATTAAGGGAGGTTTTATTGGTAATTGTAATTAATTGGCTAATAATATAGATATGTATATGATAACCTTGGAAGGCTGATTCAGGAAACAATACCTTTTGAAAAAGCTGATACCACAGGTATAGTGTACTGTACAGTGAAAAAGCACTATTATGACCGTAATGGAAACGGCAGTAATATTAATATGACCTACGATGCAATGGGAAGACATATTAATAATACTGTAACTAATACAGAAAACCCGGAATTGAATAACACCTATGCTTATACCTATACCTTAACTGGCAATAGAAGGACTATGAGTAGTGGTGGTGTAGATACCACATACTACTATGATGATTTAGGTCGCTTAACTAAAGAGGAGGCATCAAATGGAACTTTAAAAGAGTATACATATGATGTTGCAAATAACAAGAAATCCCTTGTTGTAAAAGTCAATGGGGTTACAAGGACAAATACATCGTATTCATATGATAAAATGAACAGACTCAATCAAGTATTCGAAAATGGGTCGTTGATAGCAACCTATACATACGATACTAATGGAAACAGAGATACACTGACAACTGCTAATGGAAATGTATCTGCATACAAGTATAATATAGCTAACAAGCTAAA
>JAEWCZ010000032.1 GCA_023390335.1 Bacillota bacterium
CAAGGCACGCAGGGTATTCTCTCATGCAAAATAAGATCAATCATTATACCGTTGCTGGGTGATCACGTATTACGTGAAGCAAATCATTATCTGCGGCTGCTTAAAATGTTTGAAGGAAGCAGATAAACATTTAAAATTTATCCTTTACCGGGAAAAAATTACAAATAAATAGATTTTTCCAGAAAACTGGAGCTTTTATCCTTTATTATCCCCTTGTCATTATTGTAAAACGCCATAAAGCAAAGTATAATAAACGTGCGATTCCAAAAGATGATCAGAACCAGAATTGTAAATACATGGAGATACCAGGAGTAAAGGATGCTTAAAGCAATATTGGTGGACGGTGAAATATTAACTCTAAAAAGGATGGAGCATTTACTAAAACCGTATCAGGAAAATATTATGCTTGTTGGTGCATTTACAGGATATAAAGAAGCAATAAGGATGTGTGAACAGCAGGTAATAGACTTGGCGTTTATTGACGTAAAAATTCCCGGAACAAATGGAATTGACCTGTCAGAGAAACTTCTTGAAATAAATCCTCAAATAAATATCGTATTTGTAACAGGTTTTCAACAATACGCAGTAAAGGCTTTTGAATTAAATGCAGTAGATTACCTTTTAAAACCCGTTTCCATAGAGCGCTTTCAAAAGACTATGGAAAGAATTCTAACATCTAAATGTTTAAATAATAATATTGGCAGAGATATTGGTTCCACAGACAAATTATACCATATATTATGTTTTGGAGGCTTGAAGATCATTACAGGCAGCCAGGAAAAGAAACCGATTTTCTGGAGAACAGCCAAGGCTGCAGAACTTTTTGCCTTTCTTGTACATTACAAAGGAAAATTGGTGCATAAAAATAAAATAATAGAGGCCCTATGGCCGGATATTGATCCCAAAAAAGCAAGTATGCTTCTGCATACAAGCATTTATTCCATTCGTAAGATGTTAAAGAGTTTGAGTATTGATGGGTGCGTTATTTACCGAAATTCCAGTTATTTGTTTGATCCGGAGAAATTTTATTTTGACACTGATGCTGTCGAAGAAATTCTTGCGCTCACGGATTTAAATGAAGAGAATATACATATTGCCGAAAAAATATTCGATTTATATAACGGAGATTATTTTGAGGGAGAAGATTATGTATGGGCGGAAGTAGAGCGTGAAAGATATATTGAGGGCTATATAAGGATTTTATATATGGTGTCGGAATATTACGAATCAAAACAATTATATGCCAAAGCAGAAAAGTACCTGAAATTAATTATTCAAGAGAATGCTTTGTTGGATGAGATACATAAAAGGCTTATGAAATTATATATGAAGATGGGTGATTATAATTCCTTGAAGGAGCATTATAATAAGGTACAAAAAATATATAGAGAAGAATTAGGAATTGATTCAGATGTGTATTTCCACTTTATTCAATACCTTGAACAAAACGAAATACCCGAAAATTTTAATGCGTAAAATACGTAGGATCATATTCCGTGTATGTTTGTTGATGGCACTTTTTAAGTGCTAAATTTTGTCGAAAATGTAAAAAATGTTCAGAAAATGTTCAGAATTTCAGTATATAATTTGATTAAATGTTCAGGAACACTAGAGATTCTATTTTTTATATAGCCTCGAGTAATGTTCGCATGATTATTTATTTACAATATAGGAAGGAATCTGTACATGGATGTAAAGTTGCATAATGATTTTCTTGTTGATTTTATAATTGTGTGTGCGGATATTTTAGCAGTCATTATAAGTTATTTACTTACTGTAATACTGCTTTTTAAGCAGAAGGGTATATATTTTTCGCTTGAGTTATTGGTCACCTACATAGCGGCTACGCTCATTATGTTATATATATATGAATTCTATAACACACAGAAAAGAAACATAAATGAAATAATTTTATCCATACTGATAGTAGCTTTACTGGTTAATGCAATAACTATTGTAATTGGATTTATCCTTGGTTATTTCTTTATATTGCCCGATAAGGAATTTTTCATTATAATGGCCATCTCAATGTTTGCATTACTCAGCTGTGATAAAGTAATTGTATCTATATCTATCAGGTATGTGGAAGATAAGGCAGAGCTTCTTGTGGTAGAGTCAAGGGCAGTTGATAATGCTTTAGCCAGAAAGATCAAATATGCTTATGTTAAATTGCATCAGGCCTGGTATATTCAGATTGACACAGAGGACAAGCAAGCTATACAAAATTTATTGGAAAATGAATTTAAACAATATCACAGTATCTTTATATGCCCTTCAATTCCGGAAGATTTGAGAAATCAATTGATTTCTCATGCGTTGGAAGAAAAAAAACAAATTTATATTATTCCTGATTTATACAATACGAATCTGATGAAAAAAGACATTACCAACTTTGATGATACGCCTGCCATTAGAATCAAACCCTTTGAATTGAGCAAGCACGAGAGAGTAGTAAAAAGGATTTTTGATATTATTGCAGCTTCAATCGGTATCGCAGCAGGACTTCCACTGATGCTCCTAATTGCATGTTTGATAAAAATGGATTCTAGAGGTTCTATTTTCTATTATCAGGACAGAATGACAATTAATAAAAAAAGATTTAATATGTATAAATTCAGAACAATGGTTGAGGATGCTGAAAGTTTAACAGGTCCCGTTTTAGCATCAGAAGACGATAAGAGAATTACGAGGATCGGCAAATTATTAAGGGCATTCAGGCTTGACGAACTGCCACAGCTTTTCAATGTTTTGGTAGGTGATATGAGCATTGTTGGGCCAAGACCAGAGAGAGTTGAATTTATTGAGCAGTATTGTGAACAAATTAAGAATTACGACAAAAGGTTTCTTGTAAAGGCTGGTCTCACCGGGAAGGCCCAGGTATATGGGAAATATACGACCACACCTGAGGATAAAACCTTGTATGACTTGCTGTATATCAGCAATTATTCATTCTGGCTGGATATCAAGATAATCTTACTGACAGTAAAAACTATATTTATAAAAGAAAGTGCCGAAGGTGTAAAACCGCAAGAATTTTCCCAAGAAGTGAACTCTGCAGAGGCAGATGCTAATAAAGCAGCATGGGAAGAATGTTGATGAGGTGAACAGGTGGCTGCAAAACGTGTTCTTATAATTGTAGGGAAAATGCATTATGGTGGCATCGAAATGATGATCATGAATAATTACAGAAATGTTGACCGCTCAAAGATACAATTTGATTTTTTGCTTAATTATCAGGAAGCAGGTGTTTTTGATGAGGAAATTAAACATTTGGGAGGAAAAATCTATATTCTTCCCAGATTGTTTTTTAAAAACACTTTTAAGTATATTAAGGCATTAAACAGGTTTTTTAAAACCCATAAAGGATATGAAGTTGTGCATGGACACCTTACAAGCGTTGGTTTTATTTACAGTATTATTGCAAAAAGGCATGGTGTAAAAAAAGTCATAATACACGCACATTCAACATCTGTGAACTGTACGTTAAAAGGGGTGGTAGAAAGAATACTCATGTTGCCACTGAGATTTTGTGCCGATTATTATTTTGCCTGTTCTAATAAAGCCGGTAAATATGCTTTTGGCAAAAACATTTTGCAACGTTCCAACTACAAGTTCATCAGAAATGGGATACAATCAGAGAAGTTCGTTTTTAATCAGGAAATAAGAGCAAAAATAAGAGCTCAGCTGCAGTTGGAGGGTACATTTGTAATAGGTCATATTGGGCGGTTCGAGTATGAGAAAAACCATGGATTTATTGCAGAACTTTTTTGTGAAATTTATAAAAGAGATAGTGATTCCAGACTGGTGTTTATTGGTGCGGGCTCCAGAAAAGATGAAATCAGAGAAAAAGTACGTAAATTGGGTCTTGAAACTGCTGTTGTTTTTTTAGATCCACGGCCGGATGTCAATGAAATTATGCAGGGGATGGATGTTTTTTTATTACCTTCCCATTATGAAGGTTTGCCGGTTGTGGGAATAGAGGCTCAGGCGGCCGGCCTCAAATGCTTCTTTTCTGATGCTGTTACTCGGGAGACGGACGTGACAGGGTTATGCAGCTTTATTCCTCTTTCAAGCTCAGCTAATTACTGGGCGGATATGATTTTGAAAAATAAGGATAGTTATGTCAGGAGCAATATGAGGCAATCCATAATTGATGCAGGGTATGACATCAGGGAACAAGCCATGTGGCTCCAGAACTTTTATTTGCAGTAAGAGGAATTTTCTTGGGAGGAGGCATATATTGAAGCGACTTAAAATTGTACATGTTATTCAGCAATTAGGTACCGGCGGTGCTGAAAAGATGATTGTAGACCTGGCAATACAGGCTCACCGGCAGCATAATGTCAAAATAATCTGTCTTTATCCAAGTGGAGATTATCCATATGAAAAGGTGCTGAGAGAGCATCAAATCGAGATGATTTTTTTAAACAAAAAACTAGGATTTGATATAAATACATTTATTGCTTTATGGAAAACCTTATCGGAAATTAAGCCGGATGTCATCCATACCCATTTGCATGCAGCCATTTATGCTTTACCATGGTTTATGTTCCATAGAAAAAATAGAAGGATACATACGGTTCACAATATAGCTTTGGCAGAATTCGGGAGAGCTCATAGATTCCTTCAGGGTTTAGCCTACCGGCATGTCAACGTAGTACCTGTTGCCATTTCCCATATTGTACAGGGGGAAATAATAAAGGAATATCATTTGGAGCCTGAAAAAGTTCCTATTATATATAATGGAATAGATATTGCAAACTTTTCTCCAAAAATGCATATGAAAACTCAAGATATGTACACCATTATAAATGTTGCGTCACTTACAAAAAGGAAAAACCAGGTCTTGCTTATAGAAGCCTTTAACCTGGTACTAAAGCAAAAAGCAGATGTAAAGCTTGTATTCGTGGGAGATGGTGAAGAGAAAAGCAACCTTCAGTCTCTTGCGGAGAAATATAAAATTAGTGATAGGGTTGAATTTACAGGGATTACTTCAGAAGTTCAAAAGTGGTTGAGCAAAGCAGACATTTTTGTTCTATGTTCATTCTTTGAAGGTATGCCACTTTCTATTATTGAAGCCATGGCAGTGGGACTGCCGGTGATCGGGACAGAGGTAGGGGGGATTCCGGATATTGTAGAGGATGGGGTCAACGGATTTCTGGTACCTTCCAATGATGCAGTGAAGCTGTCCCTGGCATTACTGAAGCTTATTGAAGATAAAGAACTGAGGTGTCAAATGTCCCAAAAAAACATAGAGAAAGCAAAGAATTTTGATATTGGATATGTTGCCCGTGAGTATATGAAGCTATATAGTAAAGGTGAAATAAATTGAAATTGCAAATTGGTGCTACTACAAAATTACAAAATGAAAAAATAAGTATTGGTGCGTTGCTTGCTACTTTGTATTTTATATGCATGCCCTTGTCTATTGTGCCGTTGCCAGGTGGTTCTTCGCTACTGAAGTATATTTCAATTTTTGTAGGCGCTCTCTTGGTCTGCAACCTTTTTACAGGGAAAGTCATGCTCAAATTCAACAGCATTCATTTTTTGCTGGCTATCTACCTCATATATTCTATTGGTAGCCTGTTCCTTTCAAAAAGCGAAGGTGCAATTGTTATCTTGAGAGGCACAATTGAAACCTCAGCGATTTTTTTTCTGATAACATTGAAAGTATACAACAAAAGGGAAAGTGAACTACTTATGTACTCATGGGTGATTGTCGGGTTAATAACAACGGCAATCATGCTTATGGGAAGCGTTGGACTGGAAGAGGGCAGCGGCAGGGTGACTATGGGTATTGGTGGCGGAAATGAGGATCCCAATCAGCTGTGCGGTTATTTTATACTACCAATTTTATTTTGTATAGAAAAAATCAATTTCAAAAATAAATTTAAGCTTTTTTACTTTTTATTATTTGTTGGCATGATGTTTGTTGTTTTTAGAACCGGTTCAAGAGGGGGGCTTATTGCCATTCTTGCTGCAGTTTTGGTGTATACATTCTTTGCACTCAGGACAAGTACTGTGAACAAAATAAAAATGCTGATTGGGATGATAATAATCGCCCTGGTTTTCAGCCTGTTTTTAGTAAATACTCTGCCGGAGGATGTTAGGGAAAGGCTGAGCATCAATAGTCTGGAGAAGGATCAAGGAAGTGGCAGGTTACAACTATGGATGATTACCATTGATGCAATTAAACAAAGTGGCAAAGGAATAATTTTCGGATATGGCCTGGGCTCCACAGCAGTTTTTTTTGCAAATGCTTTCAGCGGCCATGGAGTGGCCCATAACCATTGGCTGCAGCTATGGTGCGACCAAGGGCTTATAGGTATGCTGCTTTTTTTCAGTATATTTGCAGTAGGTATTATATGTAAATTTAAAAGAAATCCAGTTATTTCAATAAGTTTGTTTGGTATGCTTGTTTTATCTATGACGCTTACAATGTACGCTTATTATAAGCCCTTTTGGAATATTTTAATGATGGCTTGCATGAATTTTCCATATGATGATGATTTGGATAAAGGTGGTTTACATGAAAACAATTAGAAAAAATATGAAATGGATTATATTGGTGGCTTTTTTATCCATGCTTTTGAGTATTTCTTTCAAGGCAATTATTCAAATGAACAATGGTATTATGACAATATCAATTAACTACCCGGGAGCAGAAAAAGGTCTCAATCCTGACGGAACTAGGTTCAATATGTTTGAGATTACCTCGGACAAGGTGCTGGAAAGGACTTTGAGCAAGCTCAATCTCCCTAATATTACAGTAGAATATTTGAGAAGCCGCATTAATATTTACCCTATTGTTCCTGCTCGTATTAATGACAGAATAAAAGCGGTTAGGGCCACAGGGAAGGATTTTACATATTTTCCTAATGAGTATGTACTTAGCTATTCTCAAAAGAAAAAGTTTTCACCTAACCATACAAGAAAATTGCTTGAAACCCTATTTGAAACGTACATGGAGGTCTTTAAAGAAAACCATACCGACAGAATTATTTTGTTATCGGAAAACAAATTTGACCTCAATTACTATGAATATATTGAAATACCAGATATTTTTAGCAGTAAGGCCAATTCTATTATAGATTATCTTACGGCTAAAAAATATGAGAATGGATCCTTTCTCTCAACTAAAACCAATGTGAGTTTTGAAAACTTAATAGATGAATATAAAAGGCTTAATGAAATAGATATTGCGGCACTGAGAGCTTTTGTTTACACCTCCAGGATAGCAAAAAATAAACAGGATCTGGTCAATAAGCTTCAATTTGATATTGATAAATTGAATATACAATACTCAAAATATTTAAAAGAGAATGAGGTCAGTAAATTGGGAATGCAGACATATGATTCAACAATTGTTTACTCTCTTTTTATTCCTTCGATTGACAAAAACAGTGATCTATATATGAATAAAACAAAAACGGGTCTGGATTATTTGACCGAAAGAGCTCTTAAAGCCGGGGTAAATGCGGAAACACTGAAGAAAGAAATAGAAAACAAAAACAAGCTTATAAAAGGCTATATGGGTATATCAGCATCTCAGGCAGAACAGCAGAGGCTAACAAGTACCTGTGATGAAATGATAAGAAAAATAGAAGGAAAATTTGATGAGTACGCTAGGAGTTCTCAAGATACTCTTAACGATTATTATAATTATAAAAACAAGAGTTATATAAACTGCAGAATTTCTAATTTCGGTATAAAAAACATATTTACAATGGTATATATCAAAACAGCCTTACTTTACGGGTTTATCGCTTTTTTTGGCATGAGCATCCTGTTTATGCTTATGGAAATGAGAAAGTTCCAAAGCGGGAGACTGCGACGCTATAGAATAATTAATAAAAGCAATGAAAAAGTGATGCATGTAGACAATGAATAGTGGGAGTAATTCATATTTGGAGGCGATTTTATGGAGCTTACTATCTGGGATGTATTTCGTTCTATATATAAATGGAAGGTATTAGTGATAATTATTTTTATTATAGGTATTTCCTGTGCCTATTTTTATGTAAATAAGAACCAGACATATACCGCTGAGATCCTAATAAAATATAATGACACCAGCACAGAAAAGGGATTGAATCCAAAAGGGGATAAATTTGACGTTTATGAAATTATTACACCTTCCATTATAGAAAGTGCCATCAGGGATTTGAATCTTGCAGTGAATGTAGAAGATGTGAGACGCTCAGTTGTAATTACACCTCTCATACCGAATGAGGTAAATGAATTAAAGAAATCCAAGGTCAAGGCGGGAGAGGAGTATACCTATAATCCCGCCCAGTATTATGTCAGCTATACAGTGGGGAGCGATAAAAGCGGTGTCTATGCCAGAAATATGCTTGACGCCATAATGCAAAACTATGACAGATATTATTCTGAAAAGTATCTGAACCAGTCAAATTTGCCTGATTTGACAGATAAGGTCAATTCCCAACAGTATGATTATTTGGAAAGAGCAGAAATCTTTCAGGGAAAAGTAAATAGCATTATTTCGTATCTGATTGATAAACATGCAGAGAGCAAGGAGTTCAGGTCAGCTAAAACAGGCATGAATTTTGTAGATTTGCAGGCACAATACAACAATCTCATGAATTTTGAAATCAAATCTCTACTTTCTTTGGTTTTTTCAGGAAGACTTACCAGGGACAGGGAAAAATTAATAAAGAATTATGAATATAAAATTGAACAATTAAACTTTAATAGCAGCAAGAAACTTGAAGAATCAAACACTGCCTTCAATATATTAAAGGCATACTCCAAAAATGATACAGTTAGAACTCAAATTAACAATGGCGATTCTAGGCCCAATACGAATAATAATGTTATAGATGCCGATAAGTTCAAGACTTCGGAAACCACATATGATAAAATAATGAATCAATATGTAGATTCAGGCGTTGCAAGATATAACAATCTAATAGATGCAAATGAATGTAGAAAAATTATGCAGATTTTTCAAAATGACAATGTTCCCTTGGCACAAAAACAGGTTATGACTGAAAAAGCTGAAGCACTGACAAAGAGGATAGATGCACAACTGAAGAAATTACTTTCCGTCACTGACTCCACATTGTCGGATTACCGCAGATTTAAGGGAAGTAAGTATATCTCTTATTTGTCTTCAGTAAATATAATCAGTAATTTATCTCTTAAATTTTATTTTCTGATCTCGGCGGTCATTGGACTAGGCTTTGGCATGGTCCTGTCAATTGCAATTGAAATCATATATAAATCTAGGGACGGCCATGTCAGAACTCGAGATGAGGTTGTATAAAATGGATTTAGTTAAAAAAATGTTACTTGGGTTTTTAGGAATATGTATCATATTTACAGGTATTCTGGCACTGACTTTAATTGATAACAGCAGGGTAAACATTTCAAATTATAGTATTTATTCAGAAAAATTGCCCAAGGCTTTTGACGGTTATAAAATAATGCTACTTACTGATTTTCATAATTCTGATAATTATGATGAAATCACTGAAAAGATAGCGCAGACAAAGCCTAATATAATTGTTTTAGTTGGGGATATGGTAAATGTAAAAGATACTTCTTTTGAAAATCTTGAAGTATTGATTGATAAAAATAAAGACCAGGCACCTATGTATTTTGTAAGCGGAAATAATGAAAAATGGTCTCAGAATGAAAAGGTGGTAATTGAGCTTCTTCAGAATAAAGGCGTTACTATCCTGAATAATAAGAGTACTAAGCTTGTGTATCAAAACAGTGCCATTGTTCTTACCGGTTTTGAAGATGTGGTCTATTCTGATGATGCAATGCGTCCTGCGGTTGTAGAGGCTTCTTTGAAGAAATTATCAAGTAATAAGGAGAATGAAGGGTTCTTCAATATTTTGCTTTGCCATCGTGCCAATTTCTTTGATATGGTATCAAAATACCCCTTTGACCTTACACTGTCAGGACATCTTCATGGAGGACAGGTAAATCTGCCATTTATCTCTGACTATATACTTGCACAAATGCATATTGATAAAAAGTATAAAAAAGGATACTACAGGGTTGGAAATTCTCAGCTTGTGGTAAGCGGGGGACTATCTAAGGATTTTAAAAAACCAAGGGTACTAAATACGCCCGAACTGGTTTTGGTTACTTTAAAAGCAATAAATTAGGGGGTTTTGGTGGTACGAGTAAACGTGAGTGTTATTGTTGCAATGTATAAGGCTGAGAAGTATCTGAAACGCTGTATAGAATCCATTATTTCACAAAGTGAAACCCAAATAGAAATCATATTGGTTAATGACGGATCACCCGACCGGTCGGGTGAAATGGCACAGGAGTATGCGGCAAATGACCATAGGATCAAAGTAATTCATAAAGAAAATGGTGGAGTGGCTTCAGCGAGAAACTATGGATTAAGAAATGCATGCGGCAGATACATTGTGTTTGTTGATTCTGATGACTGGATAGATAAGGATTTTATAAAAATACTTTTGGAGAAGTCTATTGAGCTTGATGCGGATATTGTCCGATGCAATATTTGCTATGAGAGGCTCAACGGGATTTCACATTACGGGGTTTCTGATTTCCCTGATAAATTTTTTATTAAAAAGCCGGACTTTAAAGAATACATTTATTATAAAATGCTGGTGGGCATTCAAATGAACAGTGTCTGGAGAACCCTCTACAAAAGGAAGGTCTTGCAGGGATTGAGCTTTGATGAAAAATTGGAAACCTGTGAGGACCTTGTTTTTTCAATTAAAGCCTGTACAAATGCACAAAGTTTCGCCTTTGTGGATTTACCCCTTTATCATTATTGTCAGAATAATGAAGGGTTGACGGGAAGAGGTCTGGACTTAAAAGTAAGATTCCGGTGCAATTTTTATGTGAATAAAATTTTGTATGAGTACTTGAAAATATGGAATATGAACACCCTGAAAAATAGAATGCTGGTTTACTTGAGAATTGCCAATATTACATTTTCAAAAGCTTATAGAGTATTTACGGGACACATTAATGAAAGGGTGAAAATGAATATACTGCAAATAGCCGATTACCCGGCACCTTATGGGGGCAATTTTATATCCTCCCTGGAGGCATTGGATAAAAAAGTATGTCAGAATCAGGGAAATACTTTTTACCTGTTCCCCGAAAAAGTAAAAGAATATGGGTGGACTAAGGAACTCCGGCAAAAGGAATCAGTTATATATTACTATACTGATAATATTTTAAAAAACTGTTTTTTACTTAGGCAAATTGCTAAAAGACATAGTATTAATATATTTCATGTGCATTTTACAAATATGAAGATCAGCCTTCCTACAACATTGGTGTGCCTTGCTTCACTAGGGAGGAAAAAACAAATTACACATATGCATGTTGAATACATAAAGAAGCCTGTGATAAAGGAATTGTTGAGGAGAGTATCAAAGTGGGGTACTTTTTATATGGGGTGTAGCGAATTTGTTTCAAACCAGCTAAGGCAAAGCGGATTCAGCAGCAAAAGAGTTTTTTGTGCCGAAAACGCAATTGACTTTTTCAGGCTGGATAAATATGAAACTTTAACAGATAATCAATACGGGATTGAGAACACTGCAAAAAAAGTTTTAATCTTCGGATACAACTGGTATGTAAAAGGTGTTGATCTGGCACTGGAAGCAGTAGCGGAACTTGTCCGTGAACAAAGAAACGTTGTTTTATTAATTTCGGTTGCTGCAAATCAGGAAAAATTAGAGCAGTACATATTGGAAAGATTCGGCAAAATTCCCCCGTGGGTTAAAATGCTAGAGCCGAGAAACGATATTGCTTCTTATTACCGTTTTGCTGACCTGTTTATATCTCCAAGCAGACAGGAGGGTTTTTGCTATGCACTGGTGGAAGCGACGTATTGCAAGGTGCCGGTTGTTGCAAGTGACATACCTGCACAAAAAAACTTGAAACTAGCAGGAGATGTGTGGGTGAAAGCAGGGGATACAGGCCGCCTCAAGGCCGGAATAGAAAAAGCACTAAACAGCAGTAATCAGGAACTGTTGGAAACCCAAAAGACCATAGTTGCGGAGCACTATCAACTGGACAGTTGGGCACAGAAGGTATTGGACATATATAAGCAGATTATATGAATTATTGGCAAGGAGTATGACCGGATGCAAAAAAAGATTATATTTGTGATGAGGAACTTAGAGGTGGGAGGAATAGAAACTTCCTTTGTAAAGCTGGTTAATATGCTGCCCTCCTATGATATAACCTTGCTCATTACCCACAATGATAAGAGCATGTTAAGTCAAATTAAGAGAAAAATAAATGTGATATATTCTCCCGTTACAGACTATGGGCTTTTTTCAAGAGCACTCAAGTCCATTATGAGGTTCAAGGATATAAAAAGTTCCATTTGCTACATAATTCTGCGTCTGCTCCAGGTTATAATTTACAGGCCCTTTATGGCAAGGGAATTTGTTCTAAAGAATGCTGTGGACCTAAAAGAAGTATATGATACTGCAATCGTTTATGACGGAGGTATGCGCAACACTACGCTGCTGACGGTTAACCATATAAAGGCATACAAGAAAATTATGTGGGTGCATGAAGAATATAAAATTCAAAACCGGAAGAAATTACGTATTTATTTAAAATACTTTTTGAAGTTTGATAAAATCTTTTGTGTTTCAAGCTTTGCAAGGAACAGCTTTACCGGAGTTTTTCCAGAGCTATGTCCAAAAACTGAGATACTTTATAATTTAATAAACAAAGAAGCTATTGAAAGATGCTATGTGCCACAAGAAAATGTTTTTAATTTTAATGGTATCAAGATTCTTTCAGTGGGACGGTTACATCCTTTGAAAGGCCAGATGTTATTGCCATATGTGGCAGCTAAATTAAAGAACGACGGATATATATTCAAATGGTATTTAGTAGGGGATGGACCTTCAAGACCGGAGCTTGAGGAGCTTATAAAAAAATATGAACTTGAAGAAGAATTGATTTTATTGGGCAATAAAATCAACCCATATCCCTATTTCCATGACTGCGATTTTTATGTGCAGCCTTCTTTTACTGAGGGCTTTTGTATTACACTCTTGGAAGCCATGTGCTTCAATAAGCCAATTGTAACTACCGATTTCCTCACAGCCAGAGAATTTATTGTGCATAATGAAACGGGATTGATTGTGGACTGTGACAGTGAAAGCATTTATAGAGGGATAAAAGAGCTTATTGACTCTGAAGAAAAAACAGCAGGGCTTATAAAAAATTTAAAGCAAATGGATATTGATACTTATAGGGAAATTAACAAATTGGTAAAGGTCATTGAAGGACACGGGGGATAAAATGAATATTTTATTATATGCAAATGGTAACTCTGAAAATCACGGATGTGAGGCAATTACGCGTTCGGTTCTCCAGATGCTTTGCAAAAAAAACGACCATGTCGTCATTACTACCCAGAAGTTGGAGGCTGAAAATAAATATCATATGACAACTCTGGGAAGCTATATTGCATATCCCTATACAAAGCAAATAAGTATAGCGGGTAAAGTGATCAATAAACTTGCTAGGATATTACTGGAAAAAAACCTGATTTCAGGTGTTTACCGTTATAATCAGTTGATAAAGCAATTGGACAATATAGATGTGGGAATCTCCATAGGGGGAGATAATTACTGTTACTCCGAGTATGATTGGCTAATAAGGCATAACCGTGTCATCAGGGACAAGGGGATAAAAACAGTATTCTGGGGTTGTTCACTGAGTGAGGAAGCACTTGAAGCTAAAGTTATACGTGAGGATATGATGGGCTTTTCATTGATAATGGCCCGGGAGTCCATTACATATGAAACACTTATCAGGTACGGCATCAGTGGGAATACAAAGCTGTATCCTGATCCGGCTTTCACTCTGAAGAGTATTCAGCTGGAATTACCCCATGGCTTTGCTGAGAACGGCACTATAGGTATTAATGTGAGTCCTCTTGTCCAGATGCTGGCACATGGCTCAGACATGATTTACCATAACTACCATAAGCTCGTGGAATATATCCTGACGCACACACCTTATCAGGTGGCTTTGATTCCCCATGTGGTGTGGCGTAGCAGCAATGACCTGGAGCCTTTGAACCAGCTATACCGTGAATTCAAGTCCATAAAAAGGGTCATATTGATTAAGGATCACAACTGTATGGAATTGAAAGGCTATATCTCCCGCTGCCGTATGTTTATCGGTGCCCGTACACATGCAACCATTGCAGCCTACTCTACTTGTGTTCCAACACTTGTATTGGGATATTCGGTGAAATCCAGAGGAATAGCAAGGGATATTTTTGGTACATATGATAATTATGTATTGCCCGTACAGGATTTACGCCATGAGGACGATTTAACAAAGGCTTTTATATGGCTTAGTGAACATGAGGAAGAAATAAGAAAACATTTGCAGCAGTACATGCCTGCTTATATCTCTCGAGCATGGGATGCAGTTGATGAAATAAGAAAAATAATGGGAGAGTAACATGTCCAGATTAGAAAATACCGCTAAAAATTTTGTTTGGTCTACTGTAAGTACATTATTAAGTGCACTCATCGGCTTTGTATCAAGGATGGTGTTTATCAATGTGTTAGGTACCGCCTATCTAGGGGTAAACGGACTATTTACCAATCTTCTCACAATGCTTTCTTTTACCGAATTGGGAATAGGTGCCGCCATTAATTTCAGCCTGTATAAACCCCTTGCCTCCAATGATATTGAGCAAATTAAGACTTTAATGAATTTTTACAAGAAGGCATATAGAGTAATTGCAGGCATTATTACAGTATTGGGTTTGATTTTATTACCATTTATAAAATTATTCATAAATGGAGGAGAAGGAATTCAAAGTATTTATCTTATATATCTGATATTTTTGTTCAATACGGCCTACTCCTATTTGTTTACATACAAACGCACATTGCTTTTTGCAGATCAGAAATCGTATTTGATTACAAATATTCAGATGGTAATCAACATACTTACATTGCTTATACAACTGGCTATACTGCTTGTTTTTAAGAATTATATTGCTTATCTGACTAGCATGGTGATTATCGGTGTTTTACAAAACTTTTATGTAAACGGATATATCAATAAGAGGTATCCATATCTTCTGGAAAAGAAAGTGCAAAACCTCTCAAAGGAAAACAGGACTTCAATCGTGAAGAATGTACAAGCATTGCTTATTCATAAGCTGGGGGATTTATGCATCAGTCAGACAGACAACATTATCATATCTTCATTTATTAATATTACAGTTGTGGGCTTGGTATCAAATTACTTCCTGCTAATCAATACTGTCAATTCCTTCTTAATCAATTTATTCAATGCTGCCAATGCAAGCTGGGGACATTTGATTGCCACAGAAACAGAGGAAAAAAGGCTGAGTATTTTCAACGGTTATAATTTTTTGGCGTTTTGCTTTTTCGGATGGGCAAGTATATGCTTTTATAATTTATTGAATCCTTTTGTTACTTTATGGATAGGAAAAGATAAACTTATTGGTCAGGTGGTCATCAATCTGCTAATTATCAATTTTTATGTGACCGGTATGCGGATACCCTTGGCGAATATTAAAGCGGCGGCCGGTGTGTATTTTCAGGATAGGTTTGTTTCCGTAATACAGGCCGCAATAAATCTCATAGTCTCAATTATAGGAGTCAGGTATCTGGGCTTGGCAGGTGTGTTTATAGGGAGCGTTGTCAGCAGTCTCGCTGTTCCTTGCTGGTACAGGCCCATTGTAGTGTATAAATATGTTCTTGCGGCTTCCCCTAAAACATATTTTTCAAAATATATATGTTATGCACTGCTTACAGGGGTCAATACAGGTATAACTTACGGTTTGTCAACCTGGCTGTTTAAAAACAGTATTACCTGGGTTTCGATTTTCGGCACAGGAATGATTTGTACTGTCATCCCTTTCATAGTGATATCCTTGTGCTTCAGAAATACAAAAGAATATCAGTATGTTAAGGGACTTGTAAAGACGTTGGCTTACGGACGTCTACTGAAAAGGTCTGTTTAAAGGGGGACGGGATTGGTGCATGGACATGAATATGAAGAAATATAACTTATCAGTGGTGGTTCCGGTATATAACACAGACAGGTATTTGGAAAGATGCCTGAGTTCTTTAATAAACCAGACCCTTGAAGACATTGAAATAGTTGTAGTAAATGACGGGTCTACAGATAACAGCTTGGGAATAATTCAGAATTTCTGCCGGAATTACGAAAATATAAAGGACATCACAACGTCAAATTCAGGGATAAGTACTGCCCGTAGGATTGGTATTGAAAATGCAACGTCGGAATACATTTGCTTTGTGGACAGTGATGATTTTGTTGCGGAAGATTTCTGCATGGAACTGTATACTGCCGTTGCAATAAATGATGCAGACTGTGGAGAGTGCGGCTATTACAGTTTTTCGGATTTAAGGATGAAAACAAATTATATATTCGGGGACAATTTGACTTTATGCCGCGAAGAGTTTAATGAAATAATCATAAAAAATCATATAATTGCCGGAAGCCAGCCCTCTTTTATGTGGAATAAAATCTACAGGAAGGAAATTATTGCGTCCAGGGTCTCGGATTATGGTGAATGTGCATTGGAGGATTATTTATTTAATATGCAGTATTACGCAGGTGTCACGAAATATGTTTACATTAACAAGCCACTATATTATTACAGGGGAACAATTGACAGCATCACAAAAACGTATAATCCCCGTCTGTTTGATATTTTGCTGAAGGTTCAGGAATACAAAGAGGGGTATATGCAAGCCATGGGATTAGATGACGAAACATGCAGGCAATTAAGCTACCATTGGTTTATGGGCTATGTGGAAAGGATTGTTTACCGTGTGTTTGTATACAAAAATGACCTTAACTGGAAGCAAAAAAGAGACATGGTTGCAAAAATGCTGACAAACTCCAGAGTGCTTATGATCGCGGAAAACACAGAATCAATGCCCGGGCTCGAGGAAGAGCCTTTTATACTGCAAGTGAAAAACAGACAATGGGATAAGATTATTTTTAAACAGATTTTTTATAAAAAGAAGGCTCAATTAACAAAAGCTATCAGAAAGGTATTGCCAAAAAAGTACAAAAAGCTATACACACGTATTGATAGTACGAATAAAAACTAAAATTGTTTACTAAACGAATTAGAGACTGTTTGATGCGGCATACAGAATGATAGATTTAAATATCATAATTATATTTGACATTTTTTCACAGTATGCTTTAATTATAATGTAAATATTTTACTATATTACTTTTAATTTACACGGGAGCTTTATGTTTAATATGGTATTCCAGACAACAATATGTGCAAGTTCAGGAAATTTGAAAATCAAAATAGATGATGTAAATCTAAACTTAAACACTTTTCCTTACATAGTGGATGATAAGATCTTTATACCTGTAAGAGAGATTTTTGAACTTTTCGGATTTGAAGTCTTATATAATAGTGATGATAGAACTGCTAAATGTATAAAAGGTGATAAAGCAGTAATTTTTGATTTAGACAGTAGCAATTTGGAAATTGATAAAAGGGTTTTTTCAGCCGGTTCTGGACTTCGCATAATCAAAGGAACAATTTTTGCATCACCTGAGATAATCGAGTTAGGCTTGGATATGAAAGTTCAATGGAATGAAAAAGAAGAAACATTATTTCTCTGGAATAAAAGCGGGAAGGATATATCTGTATCAGGCAGTGAAAATATTGTTGTAGTAGGTGATAATATAATTGCAAATATTACAAAGATATATGATATAGATAAAGTTAACGAAAATATTTCTGATGTGGACAAGCTATATGATAGCAATAACCTGGTTGGAGCTATTAAAGGCTACGAACAAATTCTAAAACACATCTCAAGTGCTAAAAATCCTGAGGAGTACAGTCATGTTATGATAAATCAAGGCAGTGTTTATCTTAAACTTTCAACAGTAATAAACAGAGAAGAAAATTTATTAAATGCAATATCTAAGTTTGAAGAGGTTCTGCACACAATAAAAGCTAATGAATACCTATCTCAAAGAGCTCATGTCCATAAAGGATTAGGAGTGGCCTATTCGTTATTGGCTTTGGTAAGGGATGCGGAAAACAATATATTAACGGCCATGGCAGAGGTGGATGAATCTCTGAAGTTTTTTAATAAGCAGGATTATCCATATTATTATGCAAGTTTACAAAATATTAAGGGAGGATCATTTTTAAAACTATCACTTGTGAGGGATGTGGAAGAAAATATAACAAAAGCATTTCTAGCTTTTGACGAGGCTTCGGGTATTTTTTCGAAAAAGGATTACCCCAATGAATTTGCTGCTTTAAGACGTAATCAAGCGGTGGCTTATACCTATCATTTCAAGGTTAGAGGAGGAGAGGAAGATTTAGAGAAGGGAATAACTGCATATAAAGATTCACTAGAGGTATTTACTGCAGATAAGTTTTCGGTCAACTATGCTGATATACAAAGCTGTCTTGGAACTCTATACCTTCAATTTTTGATGATGGTGCCCAGCCTTGATAACTTGAATAACACTGTTAATGCATTTAGAGAAGGATTAATGATTTACACAATAGATAAATATCCTATGGAATATGCCAGGATTCAGAACAACCTTGGTTTTGCATATTTTAATGCAGAGATGGAGAAAGGCAGGAAGGAAAACTTGACAAAAGGCCTGAAGGCTTTAGACGAAGCATCTAAAATATTTACTATAGTAGAGTATCCTTTTAAATATGGGTTTGTGCAGGTAAACAAGGGCCGTATTTATAATGCCCTGGCGGTATTTGGAGATAATGAGAAAAATTGCAAAGAGGCTATAGCTTATTATCAGGAAGCATTGAAGGTTTTTACAATAGATAGATATCCTTTTTATTATGCAGAGACATATGTACATTTAGGTACAGCTTATCATGATTTATCTGATTGTGATGATTGGGAAGGTAACTGCAAAAAAGCCATAGATTCATACAATAGAGCCTTAAACTTTTTTTCCTTTGAAGAATACCCTGTTTATTATGCTGATATTAATAAATTCTTAGGTTATTCATACTATAAATTGTCACTTGTTAAAGATATGAGGAATAACCTAGATAAAGCTATAGAGGTACACAATAATTCCTTAAAAATGTTTACAAAGGAAAATTTCACTTATATGTACTTGGATATTCATATGAGTATGGGTAATATTTATCGTTCTCTGGCGTGTATTGAAGATACAATAGAAAATAGCATAAAGTCCATAGAAGCATATAAAGAAGTTCTGTTTTATACAAATAAAGGAGCAGACACTATAAAATTTGTGTGGATACAGGTATATCTAGCTGACAATTATAACAATCTTGCTGAGGTATTAGATATAGAGGATAACACAAAAAAAGCTATGGAAGCTTGCCGTGAGGCATTAAATATAAAAGAAGCAAAAAAAAATCCATCTGTTTATGGATTTTTACAATACGTTATGGCGCGTTCATATCTAAACTTGTCTGTTATAGAAGAAAAGGAAGTAAACCTTAAAAAAGCTATGGATGCAAACTGCGAAGCATTAAAGGTTTTTAAGTCTAAAGGTTATCTCTACAATAATTTATTGTCTTTAAAGCTACTTGGGGATATATACCAGAACATTGCAGAAACAAGAGATAGTGAAGAAAATCTTTTAAAGTCTTTGAATTCATATGATGGTGCTTTGGAGGTTTTGTCGGCTTTAGTTGGAAAAAAAGAGCCCGATCTATATCAATACTCGAAAATTACTGTAAGCAGGGGACTTGTTCTTAATAAGTTGGCGCGCATAAAAGGTAGAGAGGAAAAGAAACATTGCAAAAAGAAACTGACGAGTTAAAGAATGACTGCTGCAGATATTTATAAAAGTAAAAATATATTTTTGGGGGAATAGGATGCAAAACTATGTTGTAAATATTGGAGACATATTGGACATTATATTAAAAACTACAAGGAAGAGTGCCAATATTCTTGCTCATACTTACCTCATCAAGGATTCGTCTATTATTTCAAAATGGAAGAGAGATAAAGTAAAGCCAACAAATGAAGATATTTTGAAAATTGCTGATTTTACTCTTGATGAATCGTCAGAGACTCAGCGTAGAATTATTCGAAATGAGATTGAAATTTTAATTGCCAGATCTTTACTGAGAGACGAAATAAAAGATTCATTATTACATATATCAGACTTTAGTAAATTCTTGTGTGAGGTTATAAATATATCCACCGCTTCATACGGAAACGATATCTGTTGGGAAGCGATGAACCGGGGTTCAGTGACATGTGAATTCAATATATCT
This sequence comes from Bacillota bacterium, assembly GCA_023390335.1. GTDB lineage: Bacteria > Bacillota > Clostridia > Acetivibrionales > DSM-1351 > Ruminiclostridium. The sequence goes on from JAEWCZ010000032.1 coordinate 20,300, forward strand.
CCTGGCTCAGTAAATAACAGGCCTAAAGAATATGAAAGTGACAGTGAAACCGGAGTAGTATTTTCTGACGGTTTAGAGGAAAATGTGGATAATAACACACCTGATAATATAACCCGAAATACAACAATAAACAAAGGTATCAAGGTTGTTGGGAACAACAATATACAAGCTCAGGGAAGCAATATATTTATCAATGTTGATAAATGATACAAGCATATATCCTTACAGTCTATTACCTGTATGTGAATACTTTATTTTGACTTTGCTTGGGGGCGCATATGGGGAAAAAATCTTAAGATTATGTATTCCTGCATTTGTATTGATGGTGATCATGAAAATGGATAATTTTAATTTGCTTGCCGAGGATGTAAAATTTATACTTAATGATAGTAAAAAGGTATTAAATGCTGAGCAGAAAGAAATAGACGGTACTGTATATGCTCCGTTAAGACCTGCGTTGGAAGCCACTGGCTGGAAGTTCGTATATGATTCCAATAACAGATCTGTTTCCTGTACAAAGGAAAGCAGACAGATTGTTATCACCATTGGCAGCAGAGTAGTAGATATTGATGGTGAGCAATTTATACTTGACAAACCTGTAGTTATTTGTAATGGTAGTACATATATACCAAGTAAGTTTATTGCACAAAAATTCGGAGTTCAAGTGATGTGGAATAAACACGACAACTTTATTATTCTGTCAGGCTATGATAAGGATAATATATATTTAGAGGGTAATGGCAATATTATCATAGCTGGAAACGGAATAATGGTAAACATATTTGAGCCGTACAGTACAGATACCATAAGTGACATGTTAGGTTATGCAGACCGTCTTCTGGGTAAAAGCAGAACTGAAGATGCTATTGAGTATTATCAGGAGATTCTTAACAATATTTCTATTGATGATAATCCTGAAATATATGCACATGCATTAATAAATATGGGTAATGCATATAGCCTCCTTGCAGAGACAAAAGATGCTAAGAAAAATATAACCCTTGCCATAAAAGCATATGAAAGGGCTTTGCAGCTTTGCAAGACAAAAAAGGCTGTTGACAGCTACGCTGGTGTTTTGAACAATCTTGGAAATGCATACAGAATCTTGTTGGAAATTACCGGTGACAGAAAAGATATAAGTAAAGTATTAAATATGTTTATGCAAGCATTGAATTATTATACGCAAAATGAATCATTACTTGATAAAGCAACAGTTTATTATAATTTGGGATTAACTTACAATGAACTGGGTATGAAAGATGCAGCGCGTACCAGTTTGTCAGAGGCAGCCAAGTTATACAGAAAAGCATTGAAATTATATACTATAAGTGAAAATCCTTCATTTTATGCGTTAATACAGTATAACCTGGGAGATATTAATGGAACTCTCCTGGAAATTAAAGGCAAGCAAATAAACCTCAAAGAGGCTAAAGTAGCTTTTGAAGAAGCATTGAAAGTATGGAATGTTGAAAGCTATCCAGCAAACTATGCTAGAGTTCATAAGCATATTGGTCATTCTTTCAGTAGGATGTACCAATTTAAAAGTAATGTGGAATACCTGAAAAAAGCCTTGTCAGAATACAATGAGAGTCTAAAGATCTTTTCCGTAAAAAAGTATCCAGTAGATTATGGTAAAGTAAATATGGAGCTTGGAGATATATATCTGGAGTTGTCCGGAGCGGAAGTAGATGGAGAGTGGCTCGAAAAGTCTATCCTTTCTTATAATATAGCGTTAAGCATATATAAACCTTTAGAGTATCCTGTTTATTACAAATATGTAGTTGATAAATTAAATCTTATTGGCGGACAAGGGGAGTAGATGTTACATTCCCTTATACATTCTCCGTATTGCACATCTTAACAAAGACAAAATGGTTTTCCATTTTCATCCAGAAAAAATTCAGTTTTTTTTCAACTCACATTCAAGTCAGTAAATATCTTACTGTTTTATAATAACATTACCAGAGAGAATTAAGATTAACACTTTGGTCTCTTTAATTAGCAAGAGCTGAAATTGGTACCAAATATAAAATAGGGATAGTATTTTAATAAAATGTAAGGAATAAAGGCATGAAAATTAAAATTTTAAAGCAAGGCGATATTACATTACTAAAAAGGGCTTTAAAGTATGTTTATTCATATAGAATCAGATTTACACTAGCTTTATTGTGTATACTTGGTGGAATAGGCATAGGAATAGCTCAGCCTCTGTTTTGGGGTAAAATATTGGACAGCCTGTTTCAGAAAGACATGAAAAGTGCTGTACCCAATATAATCTACAGTTTAATATTGGGCATTCTTGTAAATATCATTTCATATTTTCAGTCATATATTTTTGCTTCTTTAAACCAGAATATAATATTTGATTTAAAAAATGATATGTACAAAACCATGTTGGAGCTTCCTGTGAAGGCTTATGACGAAATAGATAACGGGGAGTTGATGTCCAGGCTTCATGGAGATGCGGGTGAAGTGGCAAATGCCATTACAGGAACACTAATAAATACCGTAGTGGATATGATACGTCTTATTGCCATAGGAATAGCCGTATTTGCTATAAGTGTCAAACTAGCTTTGATTGTTGTAATTACTTTCCCTATATCCTTTTATATATTTAATAAATATGGTAAAAAAATCAGAACGAGTAATAAGGAATTATCACATATTAATGATATATATTTCGGTGAATCGGGACAAGTTATCTGGGGAATAAGAGAAATAAAAAGTTTGGGAATAAAAAAGAGTAAATTAAATGCATTTACTAATATTTCAGATAGACTTAAGAAAATGATCGTTTCCATAACTCTATTAAATGCAAAATCACAGTCACTATCAAATATTATAAATACTATCGCACAGATGTTAATAGCTTTTATGGGTGGAATATTTGTTGTTAACGGATCACTAGACATAAAGTTTTTTATAGCTTTTTATTCCTACTCCGGTCAGTTTTCCGGGTCACTGCTAAACATAAGTCGGCTAAATCTTAATTTACAGCAGGTCATGAACTCATTGGAAAGAATATTTCTATTGATGGACGGATTGAAATATGACCCTGAAAAATTCGGTGAAAAGGCTATTGAAAACATAACCGGTAATATAAAGTTTGAAAACGTTTACTTCAGCTATGATACTAAATCAAATGTACTGGATAACGTGACTATAAATATCCCTTCCAAAGGAAGAACAGCCATAGTAGGAAGCAGCGGAAGTGGAAAAACCACAATTTTCAATTTAATTCTTAAGCTTTATGATCCTTGTAGAGGCCGCATACTTATTGACAGCACAGATATAAATGAAATCAGGGAAGAAGATTTACGAAAGCACATTTCAGTTGTACAGCAGGAACCTTTTCTCTTCAGAATGTCTATAAAAGAAAATCTATTGCTTGCAAATACGAATGCATCTCAGGAAGAAATAGAAAGTGCCTGTAAAAGAGCTTTTATACACAAGTACATAGAAGCGCTACCCGATAAGTATGATTCAATGATAGGGGAAAACGGTGTAACCCTTTCCGGGGGACAGAGGCAAAGAATTGCAATAGCCAGAGGTCTGTTAAAAAAATCCAAAATAATACTTTTTGACGAAGCGACCTCCTCACTTGATAATGAATCCCAGTTTTACATTAAGAAGGCCATCGACTCTATTGCCGCGGATTGTACTGTAGTAATAATAGCACATAGGCTGTCTACGATAATTGAGGCTGATGTAATATATGTTATGGACCAGGGGAAAATCGCGGGTCACGGTAATCATCGTTCGTTAATACATACTAATAGCATATACCAAAAGCTATATTCAGCGGAGGTACAGCTGATAAATGAAAACTCCAGGGAGGTGGTCTGAATAGGATAAATAAGCACAAAGATAAGGATAGCAGTAATTGACGTGGGATAAACTCTGAAATATCTGATTTAGTCTATTTAAGTCAAGTTTTGCATTTGATCCTTGACTAAAACCTCGAGGAGTTGGGATTCAAATAGATAAAGCCATGCAATAGAAGAATTCGCGAGCTTCTATAATGGTGAAATTCGGGAAAGAGGTGAAATAATGAAGAAACTTGGAAAAAACATAAACCTGACTAAAGAAACATTTGAGGCCTATGCTTCATGTGGCTGTGGTTGTACCAGCGGCTGTGGTGGAGATTCGACGCCGGCAACATATTATGCAATGACTGGTATATATACTGCTACGTTAAACAGCAACAACTAAGTGAAATTTTATTGGGATTCAAATACATAAAGCCATGCGATAGAAGAATTCACGAGCTTCTATAATGGTGAAGTTTGGGGAGGAGGTGAAATAATGAAGAAACTTGGAAAAAACATAAACCCAACTAAAGAAACAGTTGAGGCCTATAATAGTTGTTTACCTTACTGTGATTGTGACAGTGGGTGTGGTGGAAATTCGACGCCGGCAACATATTATGCACATACTGGTATATATAATTATACGTACAACAGTGCTTATTCTAATTAGGAAATACTGTCATGATATAACCAGAATAGACCAATATTCTGGTTATATCACCCATTACGTACCAGTAATTATGCTATAACTAAGTAAAATTTAATTTGTGGTAAAACACAGTAAAAAATAAGGGGGTATTGCTATGAAGAAGGATAAGCCATTTATTCACCTTTTTAAGACTCCAGGGGGATATTATATATATGATGTTAATACAAACGCAATAATAAAGACGCAAAAACCAATCTATGACTTGTTGCAAGTCGGTCAAAGAGGCTGTGCTAACAATGATAATAACGATATCATAAATGCAGTAAAAAAGATAAAAGAAAAGGGCTTTTTATCATCAAAAAGAATTAAAGAGGTTTCTCATCCTACTAACGATATACTGGAATACCATTTGTCAAATAAATTGAAAATGGTTATTTTACAGGTTACACAACAATGTAATTTGCGGTGTGAGTATTGTGCTTACTCAGGCAATTATTTAAATAGAGGACATGCCAACGTTCGAATGAATCTCGAAACGGCCAAAAAAAGCATTGACTTTTTGATAGATAACTCAAGAGATGTAGATAGTGTAAATATAGCTTTTTATGGTGGAGAGCCTCTCTTGGAATTTGAACTCATAAAAAAATGTGTTCATTATGCAAAAGAAATTTCTGAAGGTAAAAAAGTTACATTTAGCTTTACGACGAATGGTACTGTATTTACCAAAGAAATTATAGATTTTTTTGAACTGCATGATGCAAGCATTACCATCAGCCTTGACGGACCCAAAGAGATTAATGATAAGAATAGAAAGTTTGCAGTCAGTGGCTGCGGCACATTTGAAAGTATAAGCAAAAATCTGGAGTTTTTTAGGGAAAATTACCCGGAGTACTTTAAAAAAATTATATTTAATATTGTTTTGGATAGAAATAACAACTTTAATTGTGTAAACGAATTTTTTACCACTTATGATATTATCAAAGATTCTATGATAAATATAAGCGGCATATCAACGAATTATGCAAAGGTTGAAATCAAATCATCTGAGGAATATGATATTAATTTAAAATATGAATTATTTAAGTTATACCTAAATAAAGTCAATAGGCTTGATGAGAAATATGTGTCAAAATTGGTGACTAGGGACTATGACATGTTAAAAATAAAAATAGTAAAAGAAAGAGAACGCACAAAAGAGTTACCCGAAAAAGCACACCATGGAGGTCCTTGTGTTCCCGGTGCACAAAGACTGTTTGTGGATGTAAACGGAAATCTATACCCTTGTGAGAGAGTATCCGAAAATTCTGAAGTGATGAGAATCGGACATATAGATACCGGATTCAATATTGAAAAAGTTCGTAATCTCCTGAATGTCGGAAAGATAACCGAAAAAAGCTGTCGGGATTGTTGGGCTTTCAGGTTTTGTACTTTATGTGCAGCACAGGCGGATGATACAAAGGAATTATCTCCCAATATGAAGCTTTCAAATTGCAATGCTGTCAGGGCATCACAAGAGCAAAACCTTAAAGACTATTGTACGCTTAATGAATTCGGACACAGTTTTGAAAATGATTACGGGTATATTTTGATGGAGGGATGAGATGAATAAGGAAAAAATGATTATATATCCATATGATGAGGAATTTGGCCCTGTGCTAAGACATAGGGAGCTATTAAAGGAATATGAGGTCGTAGGGCTAGTATCACCCCGCGGATGGGGGCTAACGGGTAAGGATGCAGGTGAAGCTGACAACGGCTGTCATGTAGGTATCAATATCACAAGCGACTTTGACAGTAGTATAGACAAATGTGATATTGTCCTGTTCAGCGAATCGCGTATCCAATTGGAGTTCGAAAAATATATAATGCCTAAGGTCGTGAAAGCTGTAGAGGCCGGTAAGGATATAATATTCACTTTCCCATTGGAAAATGATATATACAATATGATTTCAAAAGAGTGTAAAGCCCATAGAGTAAATTTTAAGTATTATAATTACCTCGATGTGCAGGAAGCTTTTCACGGAATTGAGGTTGAAAATGAGTTTATATATGATATTGAAACACCTGTAATTTTTGTCATGGGAATTGGTGAAAGGGCAAATAAGTTTGAAATTCAGCTCGCACTTAGAGAGAATATTATGAAAATGGGATATAAAATAACCCAGGTTGGTACGAGAGGATACTGTGAGTTTTTAGGTTTTCACTCCTTTCCAAGGTTCATGTACAGTAACACAATATCTGAAACAAATAAAATCGTACTGTTTAATCATTTCATTAAGAAGTTGGAAAAAGACGAGAGTCCCGATGTTATCATTATAGGAGTTCCTGGTGGAATTATGCCATTCAATAACATGTTACCGAATAGATTCGGTATTCTCGCATATGAAGTATCACAAGCTGTGACGCCTGACACAAGTATTTTTAGCTGTTATTATGCAGAATATTATCCGGAGTATTTCAGTAAAACAGCCGAAGCCGTTAGATATAGGCTTGGTTGTAAAGTAGATTGCTACAACATGGCCAATATCATGTTTGATTGGGGAGACTCAAAAAATAGTAATAACATGGTTTATACTTCACTTAATTCAAAGTTCATTGATGAAAGGTTGAAGGATTATGAACAGCTTGATACTCCTCTTTTCAATGTATTGAATAGAGAAGGTGCTGATTGTATCACAAATTGCTTAATTAATAAGCTTACTGAATACGGGGAAACTGAGTGTATTTAAAGGGGGAAAATAAGTATGGATGAAAATATAGAAAAGTTGGTAATGATAATTAAAGAAAGATTTAATATAGATTTGTCCGATTGCTGGAAGGATATACAAGATGAACACCTGCTAGGGAATAAGCTGAGATTGAGTGCAGGTGATTTAATATACCTATATTTTGATATCGAAAAGGAATTTGGGATTAAAATTCCTCAAGAACATATTTTTAATGGCAAATTCAGCAGCTTAACAAATATTGCTCAGATGATTCAGTGTGAATTAGATTCTAACAATACATTTACCGGTCTTGTAAAGATATCATGATCAGGGTTGCAATATTAGATGATGGTATAAACGAAGGGCTTTATAATATTGGCTGTCTGAAATTTACGACGGAAATTACACCTGAGATTGAATTTGTGGAGAGAATTGGATATAACAAGTACTTACCAAGCCATGGCACTACCTGTGGAGCAATCATAAAAAAATATAGCCCTGACCTTCTTCAAGCCTGTTTTTGACTTCTTCAAGGGATAGGGATGAATTTTTTAATAAAATATTGTATACAATCGCAGTTATCATAGGTGTCGCAAAGCTGTTGCAGCAAGATGTGGTTTTCCCTATACCATCATATTTCACAATTAAATGAGATGAACAGGCCGTTATTTCGATTCCATCCAATGGATAAGGATTATACCTATACTGGCCTTCTTTTAACTGCTCTTCAGGGTCGCATTTTACACCTATAACATTTGACAAGGATGCTGGATAGGTGTATACGTTTTTGTTATTACAAGCAGCTACAATGATTACGCCTTTTTGGACAGCATAATCCACGACCTTCCTTACCTCTTCATAATCTCTAAAGTCGGTAGTTCAAAGGCTTAAGTTCACAAGCTTTATATAATTGTCCGCACACCAGAGCAGATCTGTTACCAGTTGGTCCCTTACCCCTCGTCCCTTATCATTCAGTACCTTTATGCTGCCTATTTCAGCATAAATAGAAATTTATGGAAAAATAGGCATCGGCAAATCGACTAGCGAATTCTAACCTATCAGCAGTGTCGTCTACGATGGGATATAAGGTGAAGGTGGAGTTATTATGTAACCTTTGTTGCTTAAAATGCATACTATGAACTGAAAGGAGTGTGCAATTAATGCGGGATTATTATGATAAGCAACAGCCCCAACGTTACACCGGGACATCAGATAGTATGCAAAGCGAAATGTCCGCCGAGTTCAGAGAATCGATGACGGAAGAGATACCTCTCGGCATGATCCCTGAAGGAATGTCCGACATATTCTTGTGGGAGAGCGGTGAAGAACAACGGGATCCTCCGTTCGGTCCCCCACCCGGAATGCCGCCTTTTGGGCAGCCTTTTGGAGGCGCTGCCCAGGGAAGTGGACCACCACCCGGTCCTCCACCGGCTTTTGTTCCATCTAACGCCGTTCAGCAACAGTCAGCCGGAGCCCTTTCGATAAATCCGGGGGCCATTAGGCCTTGTAGGTTCAGATTTGTGTTTTTGTGGCTGAATAACGGCCAGCGCTTCTGGGCCTGGTTGGTTTTCGTTGGGTCAAGGTCTGTGGCGGGATGGAGATGGACGGGATTCCGTTGGATCTACTTCGGGATAGACACCAGGAGGATAGCATCATTTGCATGCTATTAGTTTTTTCTTCCTGTTCTTAAGCGGGTGCTGATACACTTCAGCACCTCCATTTTTTCAGTTTGGCTTATATATTGCCTTTGCCTCAAAAAAACAAACTGTAGCTAGAATGATAAATAAAAAAATCAACCAATTGTAGTATTTATTAAAGTGAAGTCATCTTTATTCTACATAAATGTGCATAAAACAATAATTTTATAGGGTACAGTTTGGTAAGGGGTACCTATTTTGACTGTTCCATAAATGACTACTAAATTCTTGTTTGCCGGGTTTCCAGTAAAAGCCTGCCCGTTTTCTTGAATAATTTGAGTAAGGGGACTGATATTAAGTTTTAATGTACCATCACTACTGATCAACTGACTGTTAAAAAAATCAACCTTAATATTTTGATTTCCCGAAGCCTTTGCCATTACTACAGCTCGATATTGCGGAGGGTAGATCAGTGGAGCAGGAGCATTTGCATCGTAAAATCCGGTTATGGGATCTCCTATATTCACCATTACATGATCTACAAAGTAGGTCGTAGGCGTTATTACAAAGTTTACAATGTTCCCATCCATATTTTGTACCGACATCAGTTTATAACACTCTGAAGGTGCTTCTACCCCTGCCCAGAAATCACTTATTGCTGTAACAACACCTGAAAAAAATCCAAAGGTAGCCATATTCATTACTCCAATAACATTTATTTATAATATATAACATATGCAGTATCAAAGAATTATGTTATCCTTTGCCCATAGGCAGTTACGATGCATAAAAATGCAGTACAGTAAATAGTTCAAATGTTATGCTTAAAAATATTATATTGAAAATTAACAACAAACCCACCGTTCAGGTAGCTGAATGGTGGGTTGCGTATAATACAATTGTATTATTCAATCTGTAATTATGTCGTTTTGGACAATCCTTGGATTTTTAAAGTATTTTATTATTGATATAAAAAAGCCATTAAAAGGCGTCTATAGTCCTGATGTATAATTGTATTAATTCTTTATGTTTTATCATTTCTAACCAGACCGATGGCGGTTAACACAATCCTAGATTCGCAAAAAACTTTAGTTTTCCTGTTTTGGATATTGCCTGACTGCTTATGGCGCTTGCCATAACATATCCAAGCATCATTGGTAGTTCCACCATTCCGGAAGCAGTAGCGCTTTTCTCAGTACCACCTGTACATATAGCGGAACAAACAGAACGGCACCGAACATTGTTGCATTAGAAAGAAAAGCAGAAAAAATTGAAACACGATCTGTTCTGTTCTTAAAAAGAGTCAAGGGGAGAATTGGGTCCCTTGCTTTGTTTTCAATTAATGCGAATAAGACTAACATAATAGTAGAAAAAAAATAAACCTACGATTTGAACCGATAGCCATGAAAGTTTGTCTCCAGCCATGTAAAAGCTAAAAGCATTGGTGTTAGGCCTAAAACAAAAACAATCACCGCTTCAAGGGGAATTCAGTATACAAGTAACGATTACCAAAAGTTACTTAAGAAACATGGCTTTATCTCAGTATGAGAAGAAAAGGCAATTGCTATGACAATGCTCCTATAGAACCCTTCTGGAGTAAACTTAAAATGGAATGGTTGAATTATTAAACCTTAGAAACCAGAGAGGAAGCTAAGAAGGCTATATTTGAATATATTGGACTATTTTACAACCGTAAAAGAACTCATTCAAGTAATGGATATATACCACTATTTAAGTTTCAAGAAGTATCATAGCAATTTTAAGGATAATCGAGTAAATTAGGGATTCTTGCTGTCTATTTTATTGAGACAAGGTCAGGTGGCATTGCAAACGAATAATTTAATTCAGGAGTCTTTTCAATTTTAGTAAATTTGTATAAACTAATAGGCTTGAATTAAGCCGCTATTTTTGAATTCATTTACGATAGAAGCCCATCTACTTCTACTGGTATCATTTCCAATTCTCATAAAATCTGCCTCTTGGGTTGTTTGAGGAGATTATCTCATATTTGAATGTGGGGCTGATTTGACGGTTACAGTGTTGTTATTTGAAAATATGTTAGGTGTGTTGCAATCACTGAAAAAAAGTTTGAAAAAAGTCTAACAATATAGTATGATACATTAAAAAAAGGACAAAGGGGTTCTGTTTAGGACTTTCTTTGTCCTTTTTTTAAAACATTATAATTTTCAAAAATATAGAATGTTTCATATATTATGGGTAATGCAAGGTTAGTACGAATTTACGTTGAATTGTATAATAGTTGGAATATGGAGGTTTAGTATGCTTAAGGAAACAGAATGGAATACAATTAATAGTATTTTATTGGAGATTTATACAATTAAAAATATTGACATTATGGCTGAAAAGCTATTGAAAATGTTTCGAATGCTCATTCCATATTCCTGTGGATATTTTGTTGTACTAGACAAAAATCAGAATATTATATATGATAGGTCTTTTTTTATTGGAATTGATGAGGAAAAAAAGAAAGAATATGTAAACTACTTTTATGAAAAGGACTATTTAAGGTATGTGTATGATATTATAACGGAGACCACAGTATATCGTGATACGGATATTATAGAAGAAGATGTACGAACAAAAACGGAATTTTACAGGAATTTTTTAATGCCTCTTAAAATACCCTATGGAGCTGGTATTTTACTTATGAGGGATGAGAAATTAATTGGTATTATAAATTTATTCAGGAATAAGGAATTAGGTGATTTTACAGAAAAAGATATCTACATATTAGGAGTGTTAAGAAAACACCTTGCCAACATCACTTATAATTTATTGAATGATAGTATTAGCGTAAAAAATCAGGAAAGCAAATTAGAAGGACTGTATGATGACTATAATTTATCCGACAGGGAAAAAGAAGTTACCAGATTGATCAAGCAGGGAAAAACGAATATTGACATCAGTGATGAGATGATGATCAGCATATCAACAGTTAAGAAACATATTTACAATATATACGCCAAATTAAATGTAAAAAGCAGAACACAGTTACTTGCATACTTCTCAGAAAAGATGGATGATTTTTATGATATTTGATAGGTACCAGTAACTGAAAATAGAACTAAAGTGGTATAATACAATCCAAAGGTTCTAAAGAAGAGATATAATTTCATGATTTTGGATAATTGCATAATTCATAATTAACGCTTAAAATTTAACATATTAAAACAGTATAACGTAAATGATAGGTGGACACATAGTCTGCTTATCAAAACAGAAGGTGCAAAGACGCATTATTAAATGTCTTTGCACTTTTTTATTTGTTGTTGAAATGTCAGATAAAAGTAAGAAATCTGGTATCAGAATGGAGGAAATTATGCAAAAAAAATGGAGTAAGCTATTAAAACCAGGTGAAAAGTGGTCAGGAAACATCGGCAGAAATAAATATGTTCATTTCAAAGCTTTGGGACAGGATGCAAACGTATCATTGCTATTATATAACATGCTGGATACCTCTGAGAGATATAATATGCCAGATAGTTTGAAGGCACAGTATACAGCACATTTAACAAAAGGAAATGTCTTAATGAGTGATAACGGACGGGTTCTGGCAAGTATTGTGGAAGACAGTCTTGGATGGCATGATACCATTTCGGGTTATACCACGAGAACTATGACGGATGAGAAATATGGCAAAACCACATACCAGGACATGGGAAATGATTATCTCAGGTGCGGCGAAGAAAATTTTAAAGTTGAACTAATAAGAAATAACATGAGTGCAAGAGATTTGGTTCCATGCGTTAATCTTTTTTCAAAAGTTTATGTTGAAGAAGATGGAAGCATGCATTATGAGCGGGGGCATTGCAAGGAAGGCTCAACCGTAACGCTTAGAACCGAGATGGATGTCATATGTATTGTTTCCAATACACCGAATCCCCTGAATGAAATGCCTGTCTATCCTGCAGTACCTGTCAAAATAGAAGTATATGATGCTCCAGAAGCAGATTTGCTGGACGAATGTGTCAATCACAGACCTGAAAATTACAGGGCATTTGAAAATACATGGGATTATTACAATTTACTTGGGAGATAGAAGGTATTATAAATTATTACAATCAAAGACCAAATACCTATTGATTGGAGAGATGAATATGTATGGATTTATTAAAAAAGAAAGTGATTTGAAGCTAGAAGATGCAATTTATGATCAAGTAATTGATGCGGGTCTAGGCTGGATGCATGAGCTAAAACCGGGACAAAGCCTTCGGATTCTTGATCTGGAAGGTAACCAGGCAGTGGATACCACATTTTATGATATGACAAATCCCGAAGATCATTATGGAGCAGTAACGACTATTGTTATGCAGAAGAATATTTACTTAACAACAGGCAGTATATTAAGAACCGAGTCAGGAAAACCATTGCTGGAAATAACAGCGGATTTGACAGGACGGCATGACACTATTGGTGGAGCGTGTTCTTCCCAGAGCAATACCGTCCGTTATGGTAGAGAGAAGGTAGATATGCACAATTGTCGTGATAGTTTTATGTTACAGCTTGCAGAAGATACTACCGGCTTAAAGAAACGTGACCTGGCGCCGAATATAAACTTCTTTATGAACGTTCCCGTAACCAAAGAGGGCGGACTCAAATTTGATGATGGGGTATCTGCACCGGGAAAATATGTGGAAATGAAAGCATTAGAGCAGACAATGGTATTGATCAGTAACTGCCCACAGTTAAATAATCCATGTAATGCATATAACCCAACCCCGGTAAGACTTATCATCTGGAATCCCGCTTAATGTCTGCTGCTCATCATCAGTGTTCTTAGCAGATAATGGTTACAAAACATCGTTGAGTGGTGGATAAAGTGAAATAAGTTGAAAAGGAGCAATTCATATGTTTACTAAAGTGTTGATTGCGAATCGTGGAGCAATAGCAGTAAGGATAGAACGAACGTTAAAGAAAATGGGAATAAAAAGTGTGGCTGTTTATTCAAAAGTAGATCAGGATAGTATTCATGTTGAAAATGCGGATGAAGCTATTCTATTAGGCGAAGGAACAGCAAAGGAAACATATCTGGATACTAGAAAAATTCTTGATGCCGCTATTAAGACGGGTGCTCAGGCCATTCATCCCGGCTATGGCTTCTTAAGTGAAAATACAGATTTTGCTCGAGAATGTGAGTCAAAGGGTATTAAATTTATTGGTCCTACCTCTGAACAAATCCAATTGTTTGGATTAAAGCATTCAGCCAGAGATTTAGCTAAAAGAGCCGGTGTTCCTCTGCTTCCCGGCACAGGACTTTTAAGTGGGAAAGAAGAGGCGGTAGAGGAGGCACAGAGAATAGGCTACCCGGTAATTTTAAAAAGTACTGCAGGCGGTGGTGGAATTGGAATGCGTATCTGTAATTCCTCTGAAGAGCTTAAGCAGGCCTATGAAGGAGTACGCTATTTAGCATCAGCCAATTTCAATAATGCCGGTGTATTTATTGAGAAGTATATTATTCGTTCCAGGCATGTGGAGGTACAGATATTTGGTAATGAATTCGGTGAAGTAGCAGCATTAGGCGAACGCGACTGCTCAGTACAAAGAAGAAATCAGAAAGTAGTTGAAGAAAGTCCTGCTCCCAAGCTTAAGGACAGTGTCAGGGAGAGAATGTATGCAGCAGCAGAAAGCTTGGCTAAAGCAGCCTCTTATCGAAGCGCAGGTACAGTAGAATTTCTATATGATGAAGCAACACAGGAGTTCTATTTTCTGGAAGTGAATACTAGACTTCAGGTTGAACATGGCATAACAGAAGAGGTTTTTGACATTGATTTAGTAGAATGGATGGTAAAGGAAGCAGCTGGAGAATTAACAGGGATTAAAGCGCAGGTAGGCAAGTCGAAAGGACACGCGATTGAAATTCGTGTATATGCTGAAGATTGCATCAATGGTTTCAGACCTAGTACAGGTAAAATTGATGACGTACATTTTGATCCTTTAGCCAGAATAGAAACATGGATTCAAAAGGGAATCGAAGTTACTTCTATATATGATCCAATGTTAGCTAAACTCATTGTACATGGAGTGGACAGACAGGATGCCATCAGTAAAATGAAACGCGTGCTAACAGAATCCAGGGTATATGGAGTTACCACGAATATGCAGTATTTAAGGGCACTAATAGAGACAGAGGACTATGATACAGGTTCTTTATTTACGGGAATGTTGAATGATTTCATTCCGGAAGAAAAGGCAATTGAAGTATTAGATGGCGGTGTTCAGACCACGGTCCAGGATTATCCCGGCATGATTGGGTATTGGTCTGTTGGGGTTCCTCCCTGTGGTCCCTTTGACAGCTATAACTTTAGAATTGGCAACAAACTTCTAGGAAATCAAGAGAATGCACCCGGATTGGAACTGACATTTAAAGGTGGCAGCTATCGTTTCAGAACGACGGTGAGTTTTTGTATCACAGGTGCTAATATGCATGCAACGCTGGATGGTGAAGAAATTGGTATGTACCAAGTGATTCATGCAGCACCCATGCAAATCCTGAAATTTAAAGATTGTAAAGTAGGTATGCGAACTTATTTACTAATTGCAGGTGGACTGGATATACCTAAGATTATGGGAAGTAGTTCTACATTTATTGATGGTAAGTTTGGCGGTCATAACGGCAGGGCATTAAGAGCCGGTGATGTATTAAGGCTAAATGACAAATGTTTAATTGACTCTATTGAGTCAGTACCTGATAAATTCAGGCCAGTACTTACCAATGAATGGACCATAGGAGTGATACCGGGGCCTCAACCAACATCGGAGTACTTGCATCCCGAATATTTAAAGACATTAACCTCATCTTTATATGAAGTTAACTTTAATAGTGCCAGAACCGGTATAAGGTTAAATGGGCCTATCCCTCAATGGGTAAGGAGGGATGGTGGCGATGCAGGATTGCATCCTTCCAACATCCATGATAATGCATATGCAATTG
The DNA here is from genome assembly GCA_023390335.1 of Bacillota bacterium. Lineage (GTDB taxonomy): Bacteria > Bacillota > Clostridia > Acetivibrionales > DSM-1351 > Ruminiclostridium. Next base: position 36,055 of record JAEWCZ010000032.1, read on the forward strand.
GCACATTGGATTTAACCGGTGATCAGTCGATTCTGTTGGGACCTGACGGACCAAGTCTTGGTGGATTTGTATGTCCGGTAACTACGGCAAAGGGTGAACTGTGGAAGCTTGGCCAGTTACATCCCGGTGATAAAGTACGCTTCCAGTTACTTAACCTGGAACAGGCAGAAGTAATAAGGAAGGCAGAAGAAGAGAATTTAAAGCAAAACTACAAGGTGATAACACTTCCTCAACCTGTGCACATAGATGCTGAGTATGCGATTCTTGCGAAGGATGAGGCAGTAGGAACGGATATTTTAGTAAGACTTGACGGAGAAGAGAATATATTAGTTGAGTTTGGAGATATGGAGCTAAATATCTATCTTCGTTTTCGGATACATATACTGATGCAGGAACTGGAGAAATTGAATCTTCCTATCATAGATTTAACCCCGGGTATTCGCTCGATTCAAATCCATTTTGACGTTGAACAAATATCAGTGAAAGAAATGGTCAATACAGTTATAAAGGTTAATGCAGAGCTGCCTGAACTTGAGAATGTAACCGTACCTTCAAGAATTATTAAATTACCATTGTCATGGGATGATCCGCAGACCAGACTTGCAGCTGAGAGATATCAGCAGACCGTACGGCATGATGCTCCATGGTGCCCGAGCAATCCTGAATTCATTCGCAGAATTAATGGGCTGGACAGTCTGGATGATGTAAAAAATATTGTATTTAACGCTAATTATCTTGTACTTGGTCTGGGAGATGTATATTTGGGCGCACCTGTCGCTACTCCGATTGATCCAAGACATAGAATGGTAACCACAAAATATAATCCGGCCAGACCATGGACTCCTGAAAATGCAGTTGGAATTGGTGGTGCATATTTATGTGTATATGGAATGGAAGGCCCTGGGGGTTACCAATTTATTGGAAGAACAATACAAATGTGGAATCCGCTAAAGGAGACAGAGTACTTCCTTAAAGGGAAACCCTGGTTATTAAATTTTTTTGATCAATTAAAATTCTATCCTGTGACAGCAGAAGAAATTCTAAAATACAGAGAAGATTTCTTAAGAGGAAAATTCAAAATTGAAATTGAAGATACAATGTTCAATCTTGGAGAATATAGAAAGTTCATTGAAAATAACAAAGATTCAATTAAGTCATTTAAGGATCATCAGGAAGCTTCCTTTGAAGCAGAACGTCAAAGATGGAAAGAGCAGGGTCTGGATAATTTTGTGTCAGAAACAGAAGAAGCACCGACAATTGTTGACGAGGAAATTCCAAATGGTTGTGAAGCAGTAAGAGCCAGTCTTCCCGGAAGTGTCTGGAAAGTACAGGTTGAAGAGCATCAGGCAGTTAAAGAGGGGGATATATTAGTAATTCTTGAAAGTATGAAGATGGAATTCCCCATTGAATCTAAATACTCCGGTATTGTTGAAAAACTATACATAAATCCCGGTGAGCAGATAAATGGAGGACAGTTAGTAGCATGTATAAAAGTATAATAAAGGAGTGCTTTTAATGAAATATTTCCCTACAAAGTTATCAATAACATGGTTAAAAAAGAGATACGAATCGCGAGAATTAAGTCCTTTGGAATTAGCAGAAGAAATAATTCATCGAGCGAGGGAGTATGAGGATTATAATATATGGATTGTAAAACCATCAATGGATTTGATTAAAAAATATGTTGATGCATTGCCGCCATATACACAGGATCTTCCATTATGGGGTGTTCCTTTTGCAGTCAAAGATAATATCGATCTTAAAGCTGTTCCCACAACCGCCGCCTGTAAAGAGTATGAATATATACCGGAAAACAGTTCTACAGTAGTTGACAAACTTATTAAAGCCGGAGCTATTCCTGTTGGAAAGACCAATCTTGATCAATTTGCTACTGGGCTTGTTGGCACAAGAAGCCCATATGGCGAGTGTCATAATGCGTTGAATCCGGAGCTTATCAGTGGCGGTTCCAGTTCTGGTTCTGCAGTAGCAGTAGCGTTGGGTATGGCGGCGTTTTCGTTAGGAACGGATACCGCTGGCTCAGGAAGAGTTCCGGCCGCATTAAATTGTCTGATTGGATATAAACCGGCACTAGGGGCATGGTCAACAAAAGGCGTAGTGCCTGCTTGTGCAAGTATTGACTGTGTATCGGTATTTACTAACACACTTGAGGATGTACAACTGGTAAATTCATTGGTAAGAGGAATTGATGAAGAATGCTGCTGGTCAAGAAGATTACCGTATCCGCTACCTACAAAACCTGAAAAAATACTCCTTGCAAAAGAAAATCCTGTATTTTATGGACAGTTTGCTGAGATATATATAAATAAATGGGAAAATGCAGTAAAACGTATCAAAAGTCTTGGAATTAAAGTTGAATATATAGATTGCACAATGTTTGATAAGGCTGCATCCATTTTATATGAAGGACCATGGGTGGCAGAACGCTGGAATGACTTAGGAGGATTTATTAACCATAATCCCGGAAAGACCTTTCCGGTAACAGAGAAAATCCTTCGTTCAGGTGAAAAAAAGGAGCATACTGCAGCTAAATTATTCGAGGCAATGCATACGCTTCAAGATTACAGAGTAAAGGTAGGTAAAATACTAAAGGATGCTGTACTTATAATGCCAACAGCAGGAGGGACGTTCTTCAGAGATGAGGTAAGAGAAGATCCAATTGAGACAAACAACAAGATGGGCTTATATACAAACCACTGCAATCTTTTGGATTTATCTGCAATTGCAGTTCCTGAAAGGCAGGATGACAATGAAAATCCATTTGGAATTACCATTTTTTCATTAGCAGATTCAGAAGGTTTAGTTCTTGGAACTGCAGATACATTTCTTAAGTCAGAAACCATTCCCATCGCGGTATGCGGACTGCATAAAAAAGGGTATCTGCTTGAAAACCAGTTAACTGTGCAAGGTGCAGTATTTTCAGAGAAAGCGAAGACAGCAGAAAAATACAAGCTATACAAGATAAATTCAACACCTGTGAAACCCGGAATGGTAAGAGATGAAAAGAATGGAACCTATATTGAAGTAGATGTATACGATATTCCTGTTGCTAACCTGGGAATATTCATGAAACAGGTAAAACGACCGCTTTATATTGGTGAAATTGAATTAGCAGACGGTAGATGGGTTAAGGGGTTTGTATGTGAACCATATGCAGTAAAAAATGCAGAAGATATTTCTGATAGTCATAGCTTTTAAATAGATAAAACCGCTTTGATTTGTAATACAACTAGGATGCAGATCCTGTTTTATAAATGATATATGAATATCTGTTGCCCGAAGTAAGGCAGAATGGAGGAAGATAATATGAAAATGATAAAAGCAATAATAAGACCGGAGAAAGTTGAAGATGTGTTGGATACACTTATGAAAAAAGGCTATTCAGCGGCTACTCGTATGAATGTATTAGGAAGAGGTAAGCAAAAGGGTTTAAAGGTCGGGGATACCTATTATGATGAAATCCCAAAAGAAATTATTATGATAGTTGTAAATGATGCGGATGAGGAGAAAGTTGTCAGAATAATTGCAGATTCAGCAAAGACAAGTAAAAACGGTACTTATGGTGACGGAAAAATATTTATATCAGATGTGGAAAAGGTAGTTACGGTAAGTAGTGGCGACAATAAATTGTAAAGACAGCCAATACCAGTGGCAGATGGGAGGAACACATGAAGGAAGTTGTTATTATATTGAGACCCAAAATGTATTTTAAAACCAAGCAGGCTCTTGTTGATGCCGGATTCCATTCCATGACTGTAAAAGAGGTTGTAGGAAGAGGAAAGCAGCCAGTTCAATACGATATGGATAATAATGACGATGTAATAAGACATAGAGTGGTTGCTAAGAGAATGATTGAGATGTATGTAAGGGATGAAGATGTCCAATGTCTAATTGATACTGTTGTTGAGACAAATAAAACAAATCAGGCCGGCGATGGAAAAATATTTGTATTGCCTGTGAAAAATGCAATACGTGTTAGAACCGGTGAACAAGGAAATGATGCGATTATTTAATTAACTATATTAACTATAGAAAGTGATGGTGATTATTATGATGAAGAAATTATTAAGTCTTATTTTGATAATAGCTATGTTATTGGTAGTTTGCATAGGATGCAGTGGCACCTCTAAATCAGATACCGCTAAGAAAACAGGCATTGCTCTGGCAAAAGGGACGGAAGATAATCCCTTTATTCTGGGAGTTAGCCCCATGTCAGGCTGGTACGCATGGTATGGTATAGATGGGACAGGGATTTTTAAAGATAATGGTGTCTATGTAACTATTAAATTTTTCCCGGTATACAGTGATTCTTTAACGGCTTTTTATTCCGGACAGGTGGATGGAATCTGTATTGCGGGTTCAGATACAATTGCTCCACTAAATGAAGGCGTTGATTTTAAGATAGTTCTTGTAAATGATAATTCATATGGTGCAGATGGATTAGTAGCAAAGGATGGGATTAAGTCTATCAAAGATTTAAAAGGAAAAAAAGTAGCTACAGAAATTGGAACCCTGGAGCATATGTTTCTTCTAAAGATGCTTAAAGATAACGGGATGACAATTGACGATATTGATTTTACTAATATGACAATTAATGATGCAGGTCCTGCATTTGTTGCTGGTAGTGTTGATGCAGCAGTTCTTTGGGAGCCAACTTTATCAACAGCAATTCAGGCGGGCGGAAATCTCCTCTACAGTACAAAAAGTGAGCCTGGACTGATTCCTGACACCTTAGCAGTAAGAAGTGTTGTGTCTGACAGTAGCTCAGATGCAGTGCAGAAAATTGTTGATTCATGGTTCGAAGGAGTTGAAAAGCTAAAAGCGAGAGATAAGGATTTTATTCAGGAGATCTGTGATAGAGCGGAATTAAAACATGATGACTATTTGACAATGTTAGATGGTGTTACTATCTTTGATAAAGAAATGAATCAAAAAACCTTCCAAAAGGGTAATGACTTTACGTATCTTAACTATACTTTAAAAAAGTCAGCAGAATTCCTGGTAGACACAAAAATGATAGAAAAAGAGCCGGAGGATGTAAGTGTAATTCTTGATGATACTTATATTAGGGGGGCAGATTGATGATTAATATCAAAATCAGAAAAAAGATAGACAGGAAGAACTATACCATAATGGCTATCATATCGTTCTTAATTATACTATCTGCCTGGTACATAGCGAGTGCAAGCGGGACCATAAGTGAAATATTCCTTCCAAAGCCTCAAAGTGTAGTCAACTATTATATCAAAGCCTTTAGTGATGGCTCACTCTGGGAAAACTCAAAAATAAGTATCTACAGAATAACATTAGGATTTCTTTATGCAGTTATTCTTGGAGTTCCGGTTGGTATTATGACCGGAACATTCAAGAAATTCGAGGCAGTAATCAGACCATTATGTGAGTTCATAAGATATATGCCGGTTCCAGCTTTTTTACCGCTTATTATGGTTTGGATTGGCATTGGTGAAAATGCTAAAGTAACCGTTATCTTCATCGGCACCTTCTTTCAGCTGGTATTAATGGTAGCAGATGATGCGATGAGCGTACCGGATGATCTGATTAATGCAGGCTATACCTTGGGAACTAGTACAAGAAATGCAATATTTAAGATTATCATTCCGGCTATGATGCCCAGATTAATGGAAACGTTACGTATGATGATTGGCTGGGCATGGACCTATCTGGTAAGTGCCGAACTGGTTGCAGCCAATACGGGTTTAGGCTATACAATATTAAAATCCCAGCGTTTTCTTAAGACAGACGCTATATTTGCAGGAATTATCCTTATTGGTTTGTTAGGCCTTATAACAGATCGTATCTTTGCTCTTATTAACAAAAAGCTATTCCATTGGGTTGAAGGGGGGAGATAGACATGCAATTACTTAAAAAAAGGAAAAATAATCTTCCTGAACGAAACAGCCATATTGAAGCGAACTTGGCAAACAGTAAGATCTATGTGAAAGACCTTTACAAAGTCTACCATTCGGCAAAAGGTGACACCGTTGCAATGAAAGATGTTAATATTAATATTCTTGAAAATGAATTTGTATCTATCGTCGGCCCGTCAGGTTGTGGGAAATCGACTTTACTTAGAATGGTTGCAGGTCTTGATGAAGTCACATCCGGTCAGATAGTAATCAAGGATAGAAATATTATTGGTCCCGGAGCAGACAGAGGCATGGTATTTCAGGCATATACCCTGTTTCCGTGGATGACAGTTGCTGATAATATAAAGTTCGGACTTAAATTGAGGAAGATCCCCGCCAAGAAACAGGAAGAAATTACGGATAAATATCTCAAGGTAATCAAACTTGAAAAGTTTAGAAACAGTTATCCAAAAGAGTTGTCGGGTGGTATGAAGCAAAGAGTTGCAATTGCTAGAGCTCTTGCAAACAGCCCAGAAGTATTGCTGATGGACGAGCCTTTTAGCGCGCTTGATCCTCAGACAAGAGCTGATATGCAGTTATTAATAAGACAAATATGGCAGATAGAAAAACCGACTATTATGTTTGTAACTCATGATATCGAAGAAGCTATCTTCTTATCCAGTAAGATATACGTACTTACTTCAACTCCGGGAACTGTTAAAAAGGAAGTTTCGGTAATATTGCCTTATGACAGAGAATTATCATTAAAGGATTCAGAGAGGTTTATCCAGATTAGAAAAGAAGTAAATTCATTGATTGAACATAAGAGCCTGTAGTGAAGATATAGAAAATGTAAATAAGTATATTTAAAAATCATAAGCAAACCACCGTTCAGCTTAACCTCTGAACAGTGGTTTATTTAAATATCGATAAGCAAGAGACGCATAATGAATAATCCCATTTTTATTCAAAAACATATGAACAAATATTCAAGTAATAGTTGACATATTTAGTATGCAGGCATATAATGACAATACAATACATGAACATGTGTTCAAGTGTTTTATGTATGAATGAAATGAGGTGTAGTAAATGGTTGATAATAAGTACGAAATTGAAAGATGCGATTGTAATGTGATTCATGAGGATATTGTCAATAATGTACGGCAAATTATGCCTGAAGATGAACATCTCTATGATCTTGCAGAACTATTTAAAGTCTTCGGAGATACTACAAGGATAAAAATACTTTGGGCTTTAGCAGAAGCTGAAATGTGTGTGTGCGACATTGCGGTATTGCTTAATATGACACAGTCGGCAATATCTCATCAGCTGAGGGTTCTGAAACAAGCCAGGCTTGTAAAATACAAAAAAGAAGGCAAGGTTGTCTACTATTCACTTGACGATGCCCATGTAAAACAAATTTTTGATCAAGGTTTAATTCATATTAACGAAAATAGATACAGCTACAGAAAGAAGGGGTAGCAAAAGTTATTAGAAAAATGCCTGACATAGGTAATTATATCTGATAAATTTCAGAATTTTAAATATAAGTAAGGGAGTTAATTAAATGAGAATTACGATGCTTGCAGAGAACCAAAAAAACGATGGAAGATTAAAACTAAAAGCTGAACACGGACTTTCAATGATTATTGAGTTACAAAATAAAAAGATTCTATTTGATTGTGGAGCCTCAGGTGTATTCATGGAAAATGCTAAAACCATGGGTATTGATATACAAGAAATTGACCTTTTAATATTGTCCCATGCGCATGCAGACCATGCTGGAGGATTAATAAAATTCTTTGAAGAAAATCGTAAAGCAAAAGTAATTATGAGTCCCTATGCAAAGGAAAGATACTTCTTTCGCATATTTGGTTACCCAATTGACGTTAGTATACCTATGGAAATATTTCAAAAATTTAGCGAACGAATCATTTATATAAAGGAGTTTACTGAAATACTTGATGATGTGTTCATCATTCCTGAAATTAAAGCTCATCCGTATCCGCTTGCTAAATCCAATAAAAAGCTATTAGTTAAGAAAAATGAGCGATATATAGAAGATGATTTTAAACACGAGATAATCTTAGCAGTTAAGATAAATAACAAATTAGTTATTTTTACTGGCTGCAGCCATAATGGAATAGATAACATGATAATAGCTTGTAGAGATTATTTCCCCAAAGTTCCTATAAGCTCAGTAATTGGCGGATTTCACTTAATGGGTATACCTTTTAAAAACATGCTTGGTGATTCAAAAGAAAATATAAAAGCTTTAGGAAATAGGATTAAGGTAATGAATATAGATAAAGTTTATACTTGCCATTGCACAGGGATGAAAGCGTTTAGTATTTTAAAAAAAGTTATGGACAATAGACTTGAATATTTTAATACGGGTATGCAAATTGAAATCATGGAAAATACACTGAAAGAAGGTTAACAAATGGGACTTTATTCAAAACATATCTATCCAAGAATCATTGACTGTATGCTTTCAAATCCTATTATTTCAGACTATCGAAAAGAAATTTTAAAATTTGTAAAAGGCGAAATATTGGAAATAGGCTTTGGAACAGGACTAAACCTCTCTTACTATCCCTCCGCAATACGAGAAATTACTGTTATAGATACAAATGCAGGAATGAATTCATTAGCTCAAAAAAGAGTAAATAAATCACAAATTAGAGTACACTTAAAACTATTAAATGCAGAGACCCTTCCTTTTGAGAACAATGCATTTGATACAATTGTGAGTACCTTTACTTTTTGCAGTATCGAAAATATTGATGCAGCATTACAGGAACTTCGTCGTGTCTTAAAGCCGGATGGGAAATTGGTTTTTCTTGAACATGGATTAAGCAATGATCCGAAGATCAGCAAATGGCAGAATATTATTAATCCAATTTATAAAATTCCATCAGATGGATGTAACTTAAACCGTGATATAAAGAGTATTATTGAAAGGAATAACTTCACATTTGATTTTATTGAACAGTTTTATTGCAAAGACATGATAAAACTTGGGGGTTATTTATACAAGGGTATAGCAGTAAAGAATTAATTTTCAAAAACGCAATATGATTTCTTGCTCTTATTGTAAAGGGCTACGTCTAAACAGAAGACACTTCTTTTAATTTCCTATTTTGTATTAGAATAGGGCAATGTTATATATTGATACAGAAAAGCCACATTTTTAAATTTTTAAATGTGGTTTTCGAATCTGTAATTTGTTACTATTTCGATGATTTAATTTACTTATTCTATCTAATAATTTTAAAATAAAGTTCAAATTTCCTTAGAATATTTCAAAATAGTTTTTCACATATTAAGTGAATAAAGTTCAAAAATCTATGGTTTTTCTTTAAAAATTTTTTCTACATATGCTTATCTACATAAACTACTTCTTCACACTAAAATCAGAAAGAGGATGCTTATTTACTGCCTCCTTCAGTTGCTGTTGATCCAAATGAGTATATATCTCGGTTGTAGAAATACTTTCATGACCAAGTATCTCCTGCAAAGCCCTGATATCAACGTTCCCGTATTTGTACATCAAGGTTGCGGCAGTATGCCTCAGCTTGTGAGTGGAGTAACGCTGGGGGTCAAGACCTGCTTCTTTTATGTATCTTTTAACTATTTTCTGGACTGATTCCTTGCTGATTCGTTGATTTCTCCTGCTAATAAACAAGGCACTTTTGTCTTTAAGGCCGTTTATAGGGCGTACATTCATATAGTCTTCTATAGCCTGAAGACATGCTTTATTCAATGGAATGCTGCGTTCTTTACCGCCTTTACCGAATACTGTTAGCATGTTATCCTTGATATTGTGCAGATTTATTCCAACCAACTCCGAAAGACGTATTCCGCAGTTTAAAAAAATTGTAATAATTGCGTAGTCTCTTACTGAATATTCATGATCCGCTTCATTTACAGAGGTTAAGAGTTTTTTACTCTCATCAAAATTGAGATATCTGGGGAGTCTCTTTAAAATCTTTGGAGATTCCAATTCTATAGTAGGGTTTATATCCAGCAGCTTTGCCTTAGTTGAGAGATAGTTGAAAAAGGATTTTAGACTTGCAACCTTTCTTGCACGTGCATGAGAGGTATTATCTCTTTTGTTACTGACAAACGACATATATGTATATAAATCACTGAGTGTAACTGTCTTTAAAAGAGGTATATCAATATCTGTGATTTCAATACTATCAAATTCAATGTTTTTATCAACTATGTTTCTATGTATCTTTAAAAAACGGAAGAATATTCTAAGATCATAAAAATACACCTGTATGGTGTTAACAGATTTACCCTTTATAGTTTGCATATAGTTCAAGAAATCTCTTAAAACCACAGGCATTTCAAAATCATAAATATTTTTCATATGTAAGACCCCTATGTAATAATAATAGATACAGATACCAAATTATTCATATATCTAGTATACCACATAAGAATAGGCTTTTCAGCAATCTTCCTCGTCATATTTGAGGTCTTTATTCATACAATCTTCATAGTCGTGATTACTGTTCATATCAAATTCCTCAATAGGTACGGGGCCTCTCATAACATACCTTTCAACTTGAAGGACACCGTTTTCGTCTGCACGGACTCTCCAATCAACCATAAGTATTTTACCTTCTAAAATTTCTATACCCGTTATGCCTTTTGAATGTATACAGCAACCGGTATTAAAGTAGGGCAGTTCTTTGATTTTTGGGAACTTTTGTCTGTGCGTATGACCGCAAATAAGCATTATTTTATGTTTTTGAATCCACTTTTTATAATTTCTCTCAATCTTATGTCTTTTAAAATGATTTCTGGCAGGACTGGAGGGACTGTGAAAGCCTATTACATGGATGTATCGCCAGAAGTAACGTAAAAGGAACATGGAAACAAACCAGAGCTGATCGTTCATTAAATCACCCTGATGCCCGTGAACAACAAGTATTTCCTGACCTGTGGCTTTATTTTTTAATACAAGTGATTCCAAAGGTGTCATTCCTTTTAACAAATCATGAATATCTTGACTATAATCATCGTAATAACTGTAAAAATTCTTACTTACATAGTCCTTGTTTTTCAGATAAATATTATGGTTACCATAAAGCATGATAAATCTATTATCTTCAAAGAATTTTTTCATGACTATAAAAACGTCGCTGTGGGCTAATCTTATATGTCTGAACTTTGTATATTCCCATAACTCATCGCCGTCGCCTGCTTCAACATATACATATCCGTTATCAAAATAATAATTTAAAGCATGGCGGAAGATATTTTGATTCCTGGCAAATTCGTCGGATATACTGTCGTCTCCTCTATGGGAATCACTGAAGAATATATATTTGGAATTATTGTCGAACAGTTGAAGCTTTGCGTTTCTATAAGCTTTTAGCAATCTTTTATCTGTAAACATTCCATCATTCCTTATATTTTGTGTTATTCAATAATATGTGCAGTTACATTACAAGGTTATCCATGAAAAGTATTCCAGAAATGTTTTGAATAATTTTTGATAAAACTCCATAAATTCTTCATATTGGAATTCCCAATCTATATTTATAAAATGTGATTATTAAAGCAATAAAAGGAGGATTTAATGTCAGGCAGGTATAGAAAGCTTCTGACAGGCTGTACTTTGGTCATATTACTTTTTTTTATTTCATCTAACGTAATGGCCTCAAGTAGTCGGGAAGAAGCTGCAATAACTAATATTGATATAGGTAGCACAACGATTTTAGACCCTATTGATTATAACGGATACATTTTAAGAATGGTAGTCGATTATGCCAAAGAATTTGTTGGAGTCAGATATGTATACGGTGGGACAAGCCCTAAAGGCTTTGACTGTTCAGGCTTTATCGGGTATGTTTATAAAAATTTCGGCGTAAAACTGGCCAGGTCTGCGCAAAGTATGTACTCAAACGGTATAAAAGTCTCAAGAGATTCATTGAAAGCTGGAGATATATTATTCTTTGATGCCTCCTCCAGAAATAGAGCGGGGGCAATCGACCACGTAGGTATTTATTTAGGCGGTGATAATTTCATCCATGCTTCTTCTTCAAAAGGTTCTGTCCGTATACAAAAATTATCCCAGTACAAAGGTTTATATATAGGCGCAAAAAGAGTTATATAGCTTTAAAATCCTTATGAATTAAACAAATTATTAAACTAATAATATAATCGGATGTGTAATAAATTTTAAAGAGGTGATCAACCATGACAACTATGACAATGAGCAAACATCAGACTTGTATTGACGCTTGCACAAAGTGTGCACAAACATGTAATATGTGCTTTGATGCCTGTCTCAATGAACCTGATGTAAATGCAAGAAAGAACTGTATCAAGCTTTTGGTAGAGTGTGCAAGAATGTGTGCAATGTCAGCAGAAATCATGTCAATGAACGGACAATTCAGCAAGGAACATTGTCAACTATGTGCTACTATTTGCGACAAATGTGCTCAGGAATGCGGTATGTTTAAGGATGAACATTGCACAAAGTGTGCAGATGAATGCCGCAAATGTGCCGATGAATGCAGAAAAATGGCACAGATGGCTTAATAATATTTAATTTAACACTCAGGAGGTTCTTAAAGGAATCTCCTGATGTAATATACCTCAGAATACTAACCTGGAGGAAGCATGATGAAAAAAAGAGTTATTTCACTTTTTACAGCTATAACGTTATTAACACTCACAGCTTGTTCCCAAAAAGTTCTTCAAGAGCCGCAAAAAAATGCTTTTCAAACACCAGCTACAAATACTACACAATCGGAGATAAATAATACATCTCAGTATTATATCTATACCGCTAATGAGGGTGAATCAAAAATCTCAGCTGTCAATGTGGCTACTATGCAGACTACAGCCAATATTCCGGTTGGGAGAGCCCCTCATAATGTTCAGTCAACTCCTGACAGAAATTTTGTTTTTGTTGTAGAAAATAAAAGTAATACTGTGTCAGCAATTGATACCAAAACAAACAGAATTACAAAAACGATTAAAGTAGGGGAAGGGCCAAACCACATCGTATTCTCAAAAGATTCAAAAACCGCTTATGTAACAGTAGCCGAAATGGCCGAAACGGGTTCAATGAGTGGCACTGATAAAAACGGTAATGTATATGTTCTTGACATTGCTTCGGGGACTGTAAAAAATAAGATTCCTGTGGGGAAAATGCCCCATGGGTTAAGGGTGTCGCCGGATGGGAACAGTCTATATGTAGCAAATTCCAATTCCAATGACATATCGGTTATTGATTTGAGTTCCAACAAAGTAATTAAGACAATAAAGGTAGGCAAAAAACCTTCTCAAGTAGCAATAACTCCCGATAATAAGCAAGTCTTTGTAACAATTAGTGATGAAAACAGGGTCGATGTCATTGATACCTCCACTATGAGTGTAAAAAAATCAATTCAGGTAGGGAAAAAACCTGTTCAGGATTTTGTAACACCTAATGGCAAGTTCGTTTATATTGCTAATAGCGGAAGCAACAACATCAGCGTTATCAGAACAAAAACACTAGATGTTGCAGCAACTATCGGAGCAGACTCCAAACCACATGGTGTCGCAATATCGAAGGACGGAAGATTCGTATTTGTTACTAACAGCGGATCAGGAAATGTAACTGTAGTAGATGCAAAATCCAATGTGGTAACTGCTACCGTTGCAGTAGGTAAGGGCCCAACAGGTATAACAGCTTGCGATTGATAAAAGGGGGGAGTCGCAAAATTAAAATTTATCTTGTTTAACCTGTACTTAGAGTACAAATTGTATCAATGGAAGCTTGGTTAAAGATATTTGCAGATGTTTGTGGTTGAACATGGATATTTTACCGGAAAACCTATCACGAAGTAGGTTTTAGCGACACAATGAATCATGGACGATGAATGTGAGCGACGGTAAAATATCCATATATATTTATTCTACTTTTCCGAGTAAAAAACTTATAATCAAAATAATAAAAACTATTGTTGTTATAATTACATACATATAGTCTTTTTCTTTCATGAAAGTAAATATGGATACACCAACTCTGAAAATCGGAGTTATTATCAAAATCAACAATCCGGTAAGTAATACAGCATAAGGTTTAAATACAGCCAATCCTGTAAAGATTTCAACCAGAGAGGTTGGAAAGGAGCTTCCGGGATAGCCGCTGTTACCAGTAACAAAAAGGAGTATAAGTCCGAAGACTATTACAACGGCACTGACAATTACTCCAATTCTCAGAATTTTGCTTATAAATATCTCTGCACCTTCAATTTTGGATTTCATAATTTAACTCCTTTAACGATCATCTGTATTGATACATAAAGCAAAACGGGGATAAATACCAGTCTCAGAGTTGAACTTTTTAACCTTTGCATTACTTTTGTGCCGATAGAAGCTCCTAGAAGAACCCCCAATGCCACGGGTGCGGCAATACTGGGGTCGATGTTTCCCCTTGATAGATATATTCCTGCACTTGCAGCCGCCGTAACTCCTATCATAAAATTGCTTGTTGCCGTTGAAACCTTCATAGGCAGCTTCATAAAAGAGTCCATAGCCATTACTTTGAAAATACCGCTGCCTATACCGAGAAGTCCCGAAATTACTCCTGCTACATACATCATTCCGAATCCTCCGTAAACCCCGGTGACATTATATTCCACAGTTTTAGAGAGTACCTTGTCATAATAAGCACCGCTAAGATTCAATTTTTCAGCCAATGGTGAGGGGGAAGTATTCTTTGGAAGTTCCTGCTTTCTTTTTCTAAACATGTTAATAGCAGAGTATAAAAGCAACAAGCCAAATATGAGATACAGGTATTTGGTACTGAACAACCCAGCTAGAAAAGCACCTGTGAGAGCGCCTGTTGTTGTAGCAATTTCAAGGAACATTCCTACTCTTACGTTAGTTATTTTATCTTTAAGGTATGCTATGGCAGAACCGCTTGAAGTAGCTATAACAGAAATAATACTAGCACCTATTGCATATTTAATATCAATTCCAAGCATAAGAGTAAGTGCAGGGGTTATAATTATTCCACCTCCAAGCCCGAGTAGCGAGCCTAGAAAACCTGCCAACACTGAAATAAGTAATATTACAATTGCTGTAGTTATCATATTAAATCAAACCACCTTTATGTTTTAATGGTAATAATCGTGTTTTTAAGTAACATTATACCAAATCTGAGTCGAAATTATGTTATGTATGCCAGAATAGTCGACCTAAGTACGATAAATGTTGTTATAATACAACCCCATAATATATAATATAAGTGTAATTATGTAACATTTGGTTATATTGTGAATTTAAGGTGACAACAAGTGATACGATGCTTAAAAAGAATTCAAAAATTTTTTATTAAATCATATTAAATGGAGAGGATGTAAAATATGAGAAAATTCCCAATTATTTTTAACAGTGAACTTAATTGCATTACAAGTCCTATAATTTCACTTATGGCATCTAAAAATTTAGAGTATAGATTAGCCTTTGCATACATATGGGGTTTCAGTTTCAATGAAGAAGATCCACTTTTCCCTGGAGCATTAGGTCCAAGAATAGAGGAGGGTTTCAATAACGTATTTGAGTGTCTAGCTGATTTTTACAATGTGGAGATTAACAGATATTACGAAAATACCACTGAAGAAGTTTATCAAATAATCAAAGAAGAAACCTCCAAAGGTATGCCCGTAATTCTATTCACAGATATGTATTACTGTGTATGGACTAATGTGTTCAAAAGAGTCCATGTTAATCATTCATGCACGATAGTCGATTTGGATACTGACGGAAATTTATATTGTATTGATTCGGCACCACCATGCAACGGAGCAATTATGAAAATTGAAGACTTTCATGCAAGTTGTAAAGGATGTATAACTATAAATCTAGATAAATATAAGAATGTTGATATAGATTGGAGAGGAGTTTTACATAACGCGGTAAGCCGTGCAAATAAAAATGACACTTTTTCTTCACTAGCCAAATTCGTAAACAGTTTTAAAAATTCCTTTGATGTTAATGCTGAAATAAAATCCGCTCATGGAAATGAACCGCGTGCAGCTTATATTATATGGAGACTTTTAAGGATTTCCGGTGGTAGGACACTTTTTAGCTTGTTTTTAGAACATTTAGGTGAAAGATACAATAATACAGATTTACTCAATTTATCAAAAGAATTTAAAACTATAAGTAATAAATGGAAGATTAATCAAGCACTTGTTTTGAGATACATGAACAACCCTGAAGATAAAGACATTCTAAATAGAATTTCGAATAACTTTGCATTTATTTTAGAATCAGAAGTTAAAATGTCAGAAACCTTATCAAAATTATAATATATAGCATTATATATGAAAAAATGCAACAGAAATGTTGCATTTTTTTGTACAACCTTTTACAAAATTATTTTAATAATGTATTAATTTGGTATAATTGTTGTAGGAAGCTCATTTTACCATAATAAGGGCAAAATGAGTTCGGGATAATTTAATCCAAATCAAATAATTTTTTAGGGGGAGTTAAAAAATGTCGAAAGTACAAAAAGGAAGGAAAAGAAGGCTGTCGGTCTTGCTAATCATTGCTCTTATAGCTGGACAGATTTTTTCTGCATTTACAGTATCAGCAGAAGCACCGCCTACTTCTTTTACTCCGGCTGAAGGCTGGGAGAATTATAATTATTTCAACTTTGCAGAAGCACTGCAAAAATCACTTTATTTTTACGATGCAGAGAAATGCGGCGAAGATGCTGGTTATGACAAAGGAGGCAGGCTTGAATGGAGGGGTTCATGCCATGAAGGAGATGAAAAAATACCTTTAAAGTATACTAACCTGTCTGCTGCTTTTTTAGAAAAGTACAATAGTATAATTGATCCCGACGGAGACGGTACAGTAGATGTACACGGTGGGTTCCACGATGCAGGTGACCATGTCCGCTTCGGTCTTCCACAGAGTTATGCAGCCGGTACCCTTGGCTGGGGTTTCTATGAATTTAGGGATTCCTACAAGGCAATAGGAGAAGAAGAACACATAATTGATATTTTAAAATACTTTACTGATACATTTTTACGTTGTTCCTACCTTGATAAAGACGGAAATCTCATTGCTTTTTGTTATATGGTAGGTGAAGGTGACGTGGATCACTGTTACTGGGGGCCACCAGAGTTATATCCGGAAGAGTATCAAAAGACCAGACCTGCTGATTTTGCTACTGCTGAAACTCCGGGTAGTGATGTTTGTGCAAGTACTGCTGCAGCACTTTGTACATCATACCTGAACTTTAAGGATTCAGATCCTGAATATGCAGAAAAATGCTTGAAGGTTGCAAAAGCCATGTATGAATTCGCAAAAAAATACAGAGGTAAGGCGGCCGGTGACGGCTATTATACTTCTGACTATGATGAAGATGAAATGGCCTGGGCTGCGGTATGGCTTTATCAGTGTACAGGAAATATGGACTACGTAAAAGATATTGACTCTGTTGACGCAGAGGGAAACTATACCGGATATATGAAAAGAATAATACCAGAAACTTACAATACCAATACCTGGTATAATTCATGGACTCATTGCTGGGATGCTGTATGGGCAGGAACATTTTTAAAGCTCAATGAGCTGTTACCAGACAATGAACTTTTCAACTTTATCGCAAGCTGGAATGTAGAATATTTGTCCGGCGGTGTAGCAAAGCATCAAGACCCCAATGACCATAACTATTATAAACCATCACCTGCCGGATACACTATGATAAACGGCTGGGGATCTGCTCGGTACAATACTGCCGCACAGTTATGTGCTCTTGTATATATGAAACATCATCCGGAAAGAACTGATTTCGGTGAATGGGCAAAAATGGAGATGGAGTACCTTATGGGAAGAAATCCTATGGGATATTCTTATATAGTTGGCTACGGCTATGAACAGGGACTTCCTTTTGCACATCATCCGCACCATAGAGCAGCACACGGCTCAAAAACCAACAGTATGAATGATCCTGTGGAACACAGACATATATTATGGGGCGCTTTGGCAGGGGGGCCTGATTCAAATGATTATCATATAGATTCAACTACAGAATATGCCTACAATGAAGTTGCAGTCGACTATAATGCAGCCTTTGTTGGTGCCTTAGCCGGGTTGTATAAATATTACGGGCAGGGACAAGAGCCAATAGCAAATTTCCCACCTAAGGAACCAAGAGCCGATGATTATTATTGCGAAGCTCGTGTAGCAAGAGAAACTACTGACAGTACACAGGTAGTTTTAAAAATTCATAATGAATCATGTCAGCCACCTCATTATGAAACAGGAATGAAGGCAAGATATTTCTTTAATATTAATGAATTGTTAAAAAGCGGACAAACTATAGACGATGTTATATTTGCAGTAGAGTATGACGAACAGATTTCCATGCAGCAGGATCCTATCAAGTACACAGGGCCTTTCAAATGGGACGATGCAGGAACATACTATTATGAATTTGATTGGAGCGGAAGTAAAATATATGGAGACAGAGAACTTCAAATTTCATTCCGTGCAAAACAGGATTCCAATTATATGACTCATTGGGATTCTTCCAATGACTACAGCAAGAAGAATCTTACAGATACATATGCAGTAACCAAGAATGTACCTGTATACTTGGATGGGACTCTGGTATACGGCGAAGAAGCTCCAAAGCTCGACCCGTCAACTGACCCTGAAAACCCCGATACTACTCCGCCGTCAATAAGTGTCTCATATAAGTGCGGTACTACGGATACAATAAAAAATACTATAAGGTCTTCGATAAATATAAAAAATACCGGAACTGTTCCCATTGATCTGTCTGACATAAAGCTACGTTATTGGTTCACAAATGACGGGAACCAGCAAAATTCCTTTACATGCGAATATGCAGCTTTAGGAACCAGCAATGTCACCGGTAGTTTTTCTAATATAAACAGTCCTGTTGAGGGTGCTGACACCTATTGTGAAATCGGGTTTACAAGCGAAGCAGGAAAGCTCTCACCGGGAGGAAGTACAGGGGCGATACCATTCAGAATAGAGGGTGTATCGGATTATGACAAGACAAACGATTACTCTTATGATTCAAAAATGACTGAACTTGGGGATAATACCAAAATCACAGGTTACATAAAAGGTGAACTCAAGTACGGAATCGAACCTGTTGTTATCACTACTAATCTTGGTGATGTGGACGGCAGCGGAACTGTTGATGCTATTGACTTTGCATTAATGAAAAAATATCTGCTGGGTTCTTTACAATTGGATTCAGAGAGCTGTGTCAGAGCAGATGTAAACAAAGATGCATCTGTTAATGCACTAGATCTTGCATTACTCAAAAAGTATCTTCTTGGTACAATACCTTCATTCTTGTAGAATACTAACAGCTGTGATAACTCAAAATTATTTGAATCTAAAATAATCTATAAAGACCGTACTCTTATTCAAATTGAATGTATGTAAACTAGAGAGTACGGTCTTTTGTAAAATCATGTTTTTGAATAAATTTTTACATCTTTAATTTTTCTTATAATAAATTCTCAAGAGGGAGGTATTAAGCTTGAATAGATTTATAAAGGCTAGAAAAGTTTTAAATCGAAAAAGTATTGCAGCAATGCTTTTGAGTGTTAGCATGATTGCTGGACAATTTCTATTATCGAGTAATGCATTAGCAGTGGAAAATACTGATTCTAATTTAGGTACTACTTCAACAGCAGAATCAAAATTCACTCCTAAAGAAGGATGGGAAGATTATAACTACTTTAATTTTGCTGAGGCATTGCAAAAATCAATTTACTTTTATGATGCTAATAAATGCGGACCGGGTATTACAGGAGGGAGGCTGGAATGGAGAGGTGATTGTCATGTGGGAGATTGCAATATTCCCCTTGAAAACACTTCTCTTTCGGAGGATTTTATTAAAAAGTATAAAAACATATTGGATCCTGATGGAGATGGAACAGTAGATGTGCACGGTGGATTCCATGATGCCGGAGACCATGTAAGGTTTGGACTTCCGCAGAGCTACACTGCTGGTACTCTTGGATGGAGTTTCTATGAATTTAGAGATGCCTTCAAGAAATCAGGGCAAGAAGAACATATGATTGATATTTTAAAGACCTTTACTGATACCTTTTTACGTTGCTCTTTTCTAGATGAAAATGGAGATTTGATTGCTTTCTGTTACATGGTTGGTGAAGGGGATTTAGATCACTCCTATTGGGGACCACCTGAATTATATCCCGATAATATACCAAGACCAGCAGATTTTGCTACTGTAGAATCTCCTGGTAGTGATGTTTGTGGTAGTACAGCTGCAGCACTTGCCACATCTTATTTGAACTTTAAGGATGATGAACCTGAATATGCAGAGAAGTGCTTGACTGTTGCAAAGGCTATGTATAAGTTTGCAAAGGAAAACAGAGGAATGTCAAATGGTGATGGTTACTATACTTCAGCATATGACGATGATGAAATGGCTTGGGCGGCAGTGTGGCTGTATGAATGTACTGGCAATATGGACTATATAAATGATATTATGTCAGTATCAGAAGACGGTAAATATTATACTGGATATATGAAAAAGATTATACCAGATACCTTTAACACAAATATGTGGTTCAACACATGGACTCATTGTTGGGATGCAGTATGGGGAGGAGTGTTCGTAGAGCTGAATTCTTTGTTCCCAGACAATAAGTTATATGACTACATAGCTCGTTGGAATACAGAGTATTTGTCTGGTGGTATGGCAAAACATAAGGAAGCAAATGATAATGGTTATACTTCAACATCACCTGCAGGGTATACGATGATAAATGGATGGGGATCAGCTCGTTACAATACGGCTGCTCAATTATGCGCACTTGTATATATGGAACACCACCCTGATAGAACAGATTTTGGAGCATGGGCAAAGAGTCAGATGGAATACCTTATGGGAAGAAATCCAATGGGGTATTCATATATAGTTGGGTATGGCTATGAGAAAGGCTTGCCTTTTGCAAAACATCCACATCACAGAGCAGCCCACGGATCTAAAACGTTGAGTATGAACGATCCTCTAGAACACAGACATATTATATGGGGAGCTCTTGTTGGTGGGCCTGATAAGGAGGATTACCATCAGGATGTAACAACTGATTTCGTTTACAATGAGGTTGCTGTTGACTATAATGCTGCATTTGTAGGTGCTTGTGCAGGATTGTATAAATACTACGGTGAGGGACAGGAGGTAATACCTAATTTTCCTCCAAAAGAACCTAAAACCGATGATTACTATTGTGAGGCGCGTGTAGAAAGAGAGATAAAGGAAAGCTCACAGGTAGTTATCAAATTACACAATGAGTCAAGCCAGCCTCCACATTATGAAACAGGAATGAAAGCAAGATATTTCTTTAACATTAGTGAACTGCTAGATTGCGGACAGACCATAAATGATGTTGAAATGACTATTGCTTATGATGAACAGATTTCACTGCAGCAGGACCCTATTACCTATAAAGGTCCAATAAAGTGGGATGATGCTGGAACATACTATTATGAATTTGATTGGAGCGGTAGAGAAATATATGGGGACAGAGAGTTGGCATTTACGTTAACAGCAAAGCAGGATTCAAATTATATGACTCACTGGGACCCAACTAATGACTGGAGCAGAAAGAATCTTACTAGTGATTATGTGTTAACTAAAAATGTTCCCGTATACATGAATGGCGTTCTAGTATATGGGGAGGAGGCTCCAAAACTTACTCCAACAAATCCTGATGATAACCCGGATACTACACCGCCTTCAATAAAGGTTCAGTATAAGTATGGCGCAGCTCACAACCTAACAAATACATTAAGGTCTACAGTCAATATAGTGAATAATGGAACTGTTCCTGTAAATTTATCAGACATAAAGCTACGCTATTGGTTTACATGTGATGGTAGTGATCAGAATATATTTACTTGTGAATATGCACCTTGCGGTACTGAAAATGTAATGGGTAATTGCTACAAAGTAGACAATGCTGTGGAAGGTGCCGATACATATTGCGAGATATCATTTAAAGATGCTGCAGGCAAACTTGTACCAGGTGGAAGCACAGGGGATATACCTTTTAGGATAGATGGCTCGTCCGATTATGACTATACAAATGATTATTCATGTAATCCTAAAATGGAAAGTGCTTATGGGGATAATGAAAAAGTCACTGCATATATCAAGGGTGAACTTAAATATGGTGACGAACCTGTTGTTACTAATATCAATCTCGGAGATGTAGACGGTAGTGGAACTGTAGATGCTATTGACTTTGCATTAATGAAAAAATATCTGCTGGGTTCTTTACAATTGGATTCAGAGAGCTGTATCAGAGCAGATGTAAACAAAGATGCTTCTGTTAATGCACTCGATCTTGCATTACTCAAAAAGTATCTTCTAGGTACAATATCAGCCTTTTAAGGATATAATTAAAGCTCCTTTTTGATTTCCAGGTTGGATAAGCACACGACAAGGGCGGAAAACTCAATTTTTCCGGCCCTTGTCAATATACTAAACAGTTTCACACCAATCCAAAGCCTAAAATTATACAGGAGGGTTTAACTATGAAAAGAAAATTGTCAGCTATAGCGGTTGTCTTAATATTTACGTTCCTGTCAACAAGTATGGCGGGACTCAGCACCAAGGCGTTTGCAGAAGAAACAGACAACTCTGCAGGTTATGTACAGTATGAAATGCCAATTGTTACAATAAACACTGACACTGATAGTAAAATAGATTCCGATGAGGTGTACACTGATTCAAAAATTAGTGTAATTAATGATGATGGCAAATATGAAATGTCCGATATTGCTACATCAGTAAAGCTTCGTGGAAACAGTTCCATGTATTCAGAAAAGAAGAGCTACAAAATTAAATTTGGAGAAAAGCAAAATCTTCTTAATATCGGAGATGGAAAAGGTAAGACATGGTGCTTGATTTCAAACTGCTATGACGGTTCACTTTTAAGAAATCTTACCGTCTATCATTTTGCAGAATTCTTGGACGGCATTTCCTATTCACCAAATTGCCGTTCTATAGAACTTTATATCAACCACGAATATCAAGGCGTATATCTGCTATGTGAGGATGTTAACATAAATAAGAACCGTGTCGCAATTTCAGAAGAACCAAATGAAGTTGAGAATAACGGTTATCTTGTTGAAATGAGCAGATATGCAGAAGATAACAAATTTGACATTGATACGGCTACTTATCAAGTAAAAAGTGATTTGTCCGAAACCCAATCAATAAAAAACCAACAGCTCAATTACATTTCCGAGTGCATTGAAAAAGCTTATAATGCATTAAAAAGTGGTAACGAAAAGGAATTAAGAAAGTATATAGACCTTGAATCTTTAGTTGATATATATATCGGGAATGAAATTGTCAAAAATGTTGATGCAGGCTGGGATAGTTTCTATATGTACAAGGATGCCGGGGGAAAGCTCTGTTTCGGCCCTATGTGGGATTTCGACCTTGCCATGGGAAATGCAAATTGTGTAAAGGGTTTCGAATCCTGGGCAGGCTTTAATCCATATAATGTTCTGAATGTAAATGCAAATTCCAATCCATGGTTCTGCCATGCACTATCAAAAAGTTGGTTTCGTGATTTAGTTAAAAAACGTTGGAACAATCTCCAAGGTAAAATAAACGGTATACCAAAAACAGTTATAAAAGAAGCTCAAACAAATTACAAGTCCTATTGCAGAAACTTCGAAAGATGGGATGTATTAGGAAAACAGGTATATATTGAACCAGCGGAAATATCTGCACTTACAACCTTCAGACAGCATTATAACTATCTTAGCAGTTGGTTGAATAACCGTATAAAATGGTTAACAAAATATATAAACAGTAAAGATTTTAAAAATGGGGTGTTTGTAAACTACAACGGAAAGCAATTAACCTCACACTCAAATCTGCTGGAGATAAGTCCTTTATTGGCACTATTAAATACCCCTGATGTTGACTTAACCTATAAAATGTTGCCAAACGTCGGTATGACTCTCTCAATTAAGAATGGTGGGGCGGAAAGCTGGAATACTCAGATTGATGCATCCGGCTTTATGATAGAAAAAGGTGCTGAATATGTACTTTCATTTGATTATAGCTGCAGTGATAACCGTCAGATTCCAATATGTTTTCAACAGAATTATTCACCATGGGCCCCATATTATTCAGGTGAGTTAAAGGCCACAAAAGAGCCCCAACATTACGAAGCAATTGTAAAAGCACCTGCAAGCGATTCTAACTGTGCGTTTGTATTCAGCCTTGGAGGGAGTACATTTAACGGAATTGATGTCACCATAGACAATATGAGTCTTGTGAAAAAAAGCAAGTAAATATTGATTGGTAATGAGCTAAACAGAGAAATGCTTAATTTTTTTACATTTAAGCGTTCTCTGTTTCTTTTTTTCGTAAAAAAATTACAAAAATGGTAAAAAGTAATTGACATACTTTTTACCACATGTTAATATTTGGATAACTTATAAAACATATTGGATTACTTGGGTATATTTATTCCTTTTTAAGCTTATCTTGTTTGCTTAATAAATCAAATAATTTTTTAAATCAATACATACCATGTATATATGTTAACTATTATTTAAACGAAGGAGTGATTTGTATTGAAAAATAAAAACATTAAATTAAGTGTGATTACCATGTGCATACTGTTTCTAATTTCAGCATTGACGGGGTGTGGTAGTGCCAATAATTTACAAAACAGCTCAATAACCCTTTTAAATGTTTCATATGATCCCACAAGGGAGCTTTATCAGGAATACAATGAGGCATTTATAAAATACTGGAAGGAAAAAACAGGACAAACTGTAACAATTCAGCAGTCACATGGTGGTTCAGGAAGTCAGGCAAGAACCGTAATCGACGGAAATGAAGCGGATGTAGTTACTTTGGCATTGGCGTACGATATCAATTCAATCAATAAGAATAAAGAGTTGATTAACAAGGAATGGCAAAAACGTTTAGCTGATAATTCAACCCCTTATACATCAACCATAGTATTTCTTGTGAAAAAAGGCAATCCAAAAAATATAAAAGATTGGGATGACCTAGTTAAACCGGGAATACAAGTAATAACTCCAAATCCCAAAACCTCCGGCGGTGCACGTTGGAACTATCTTGCAGCATGGGGGTATGCTCTGAAAAAAAATAATAATGACAGTGAGAAAGCTAGAAATTTTGTCCGGCAGCTTTATGAGAATGTCCCAGTTCTGGACTCAGGAGCCAGAGGAGCAACAACAACTTTTGTTGAACGTGGTTTGGGTGACGTTCTTATAGCATGGGAGAATGAAGCCTTTCTTTCCATAAATGAGCTTGGAAAGGATAAGTTTGAGATTGTAATACCGTCAGTGAGCATATTAGCTGAGCCTCCGGTTTCTGTGGTTGATTCTGTTGTTGATAAAAAAGGTACAAGAAAGGTTGCCGAAGCTTATCTTCAATATCTATACAGTGATGAGGGTCAGGAGATAGCAGCAAAAAACTATTACAGACCAAGAAATCAGAATATTGAAAAGAAATATGCGGCGCAATTCCCCAAAATCAACCTTTTTACCATTGATGAAGTTTTCGGAGGCTGGAGCAAAGCTCAGAAGGAACATTTCAGCGATGGAGGTGTTTTCGACCAAATTTACATAAAAAAATAACTAAGAACTGGAGGCGAAATTATGAATCTTACAATAAAGCCACTAAAAATTAAGCAGCAAAGTGTCATACCCGGCTTTGGAATTACCATGGGAATTTCACTTCTATACATAACCCTTTTAGTTCTGATTCCAATATCAATGGTTTTTATCAATTGTTCAAGTCTGGGTCTCACAAACTTTTTGGGTATAGCATTAAGCACCAGAGTGATGGCATCATTGAAAATATCTTTCGGAACCTCTTTACTTGCAGCTGCAATAAATACAGTATTCGGACTTCTTTTGGCATGGGTTCTTCAGCGATATTCCTTTCCTTTCAAACGGATTATAGATGGCCTGATTGACCTGCCATTCGCATTGCCTACAGCAGTTGCCGGTATATCACTAACAACTCTTTATGCACCAAATGGGTGGATAGGAAAGTTTCTGGAGCCGTTAGGCATTAAAGTATCATATACGCCTTTGGGAATAACTGTGGCATTGATTTTTATTAGTTTTCCTTTTGTAGTAAGAACCGTTCAGCCGGTACTCCAAAGTATAGACAAAGAAGTGGAGGAGGCAGCAGTCTGTCTTGGAGCGAGCAGATTCCAAACCTTTTGTAAAATTATAATCCCAGAACTTTTTCCTTCTATCATTACCGGATTTGCCCTATCCTTTGCAAGAGCCTTGGGGGAATATGGCTCGGTAGTATTTATATCAGGGAATATGCCTATGAAAACAGAAATAACACCCCTTTTAATAAGAACAAAGCTGGAACAATATGATTATGCGGGTGGAACAGCAGTTGCAGCAATTATGCTCATAATATCATTTTTAATGCTGTTAGCCATAAATCTCTTTCAGTGGTGGGCAGTTAACAGACATAAATTTATACTTCATTAAAGGAGGACACAATGGCAGGAAGCTTACCTTTGAACAATAAGGCTCTCAATACATATCAGAAAAGGGTGGCAAAGAATTCCGGTGCGGTACAAAAAATGCTTACGGTACTGGCTTTACTCTTCTTTATACTAATGCTCTTTGTTCCGCTGATATCGGTATTTGTTAAAGCCTTTCAACAGGGAGTCAAGGTTTATATGGCAGCTGTGACTGATTTTGTGGCACTTGAAGCTATTAAACTGACATTACTTACAATTATAATAGTGGTTCCGATAAATACTGTGTTTGGACTGGTAGCAGCATGGGCTGTATCCAAGTTCAGATTTAAGGGCAAAAACCTTCTCATAACAGTTATAGATTTGCCTTTTGCTATTTCTCCAGTGGTAGCAGGCCTGATATTCGTTTTGCTTTTTAGTACAAGTCATGGCATTCTGGCCCCAGTATTAAATGAATTTGGTCTCAAAATAATTTTTGCACCTCCGGGGATAATTCTTACTACATTATTTGTAACTCTGCCTTTTGTTGCCAGAGAACTTATTCCCCTTATGGAAGCACAGGGAACCTCTGAAGAAGAAGCTGCCCTGACATTGGGAGCAAGTGGCTTTAAAACCTTTCTGCTTATTACACTTCCAAATGTAAAGTGGGCATTGACTTATGGCGTTATGCTCACGGCGGCAAGGGCAGCAGGAGAGTTTGGTGCAGTATCTGTGGTGTCAGGACATATCAGAGGATTAACAAACACCGTTCCCCTCCATGTTGAAATACTGTACAACGAATACAAGTTTTCGGCTGCATTTGCAGTAGCCTCACTTTTGACAGTAATTGCAATCATAAATCTCATAATCAAAAATATAGCAGATTGGAAAATCCAACAGCAGGAAAAATAAAAGAGTTGCAAGATTAAATTTACAAGTAATCGGAGTGAATAATATGAGTATAGAAATAACAAGTATTTCAAAGACATTTGAATCATTCAAAGCACTTTCGGATATAAATCTCAAAATTAATACCGGAGAGCTTGTGGCTTTACTGGGTCCTTCAGGCTCAGGTAAAACAACGCTTCTCAGGATCATTGCAGGACTTGAAACAGCAGACGGGGGTAGTATTCTGTTTGACGGAGAAGATAATACCGGGAGAAGTACACAGGATAGGAAAGTCGGCTTTGTTTTTCAACACTATGCATTGTTCAAGCATATGACAGTATTCGAAAATATAGCCTTTGGACTTAAGGTAAGACCATCTAAACTTAGGCCTGGAAAAGAGGTTATAGAAAAAAAGGTTAATGAGCTATTGTCACTGGTAAAAATGGAGGAACTCGCAAAGCGTTATCCCAGTCAGCTATCGGGAGGACAGCGTCAAAGAATAGCACTTGCAAGAGCGTTGGCTGTTGAGCCTAGAGTACTTTTGCTGGATGAGCCTTTTGGCGCGTTGGATGCAAAAGTGCGTAAAGACCTTAGAAGATGGCTCAGGAAGCTTCATGATGAATATCCCATTACCAGTGTATTTGTTACACATGACCAAGAGGAAGCCCTTGATGTAGCTGACAGAATAGTAATTCTAAATCAGGGAAAAATTGAACAAATGGGTACGCCTGAAGAAGTCTACGACAATCCGGCGAATCCCTTTGTCTATAACTTTCTGGGAAATGTAAACCTGTTTCACGGGCGAGTACACAACGGAAAAATTGAGCTTGGGAGCTTGAAGTTGGATTCTCCAGAACATTCAGAAGCCATTGACAGGAAAATCATTAGTTATATTCGCCCTCACGATATTGAAATAAGTCTGGAGCAATATAAAAATGAATTCGTTTCAGCGGAGGTTATTTTTATAAGAGCAGTAGGGCCTATTGTAAACCTCGAGATGAAAAGAATTGACACCGGAGAATACATAGAAGCTGAAATCAGCAAAGATATTTATAAAACACTTGCACTAAAGGAAAGACAGACCGTATATGTCAAGCCAAAGGATTTTAAAGTCTTTATCCCTGAAGATTATATGATATAAAATTTTTGCATACTTTTGTCTAAATTGGAAAAAAGTTAGGATGTGATTTAATGATTGATAATAATATTTTCAGCAGGTTAAGTCCGGAATCAAAAAAGATATTCAGTTTAATTCTACACAACCGGGCATCAACCAAAGGCACTCTGTCAAAACTATCTGGCATAAAACTCACAAGCCTTAACAGAATGATGCAGCCTCTTGAGGATATGGAACTACTGGCGAAATCAGAAACCGGAGAATCAACAGGAGGCAGGAAGCCGATTTTATATGATGTAAATCCTTCAGGTTACTATATAGTAGGAATAGATATATCCAGAACATATACCCAGATTGTTTTAACTAACCTTAAAATGAAACCAGTTAAAAAGTACAGGTTTGATATGAACAGAGAATCAACTCCTAAAATTGTACTTAGCAAAATACTAAGCTGGATAAAGGAAGTCAAAGATAAACTGAAAGAAGAAAACGGTTCTATTATAGGTGTTGGCATAGGTACTGTAGGCCCTATTGATAAAAAAAGAGGACTGGTACTAAATCCGGAAAACTTTGTAGCTCCCGGATGGGAAAATATACCCCTGAAATCAATATTTGAAAAAAGATTGGGAGTCCCGATTGTAGTAGACAACGGAGCAAATGCTGCGGTACTTGCTGAAACCAATTTCGGAATTGCAAAAGAAATAAAAAATGTAATTTATATTAATTGCGGTATAGGGATAAGAATGGGAATAATTGCATCAGGAATGTTTGTAAGAAATATTAACGATGCTGAAGATGCCTTTGCACATATGGTTGTGAATGTTAATGGTATGAAATGCTCCTGCGGAAACAAAGGTTGTATTGAGACTTATTCATCTATCTATTCTATAGTTGAAAGATTCAAAGAATTAAACGAGAAATCTGACTTGGGGCCAATACCAAAGGAAGTTTCTTATGTTGAAATCTGTAAAGCTGCAGAAATGATGAAGACTCCGGCACAAGATGTTATAACTTATGCAGCGGAGTACATGGGAGAAGGTCTTGCCAATCTTATAAAGTTGCTGAACCCCGGTATTGTAATTTTAAGCGGACCCCTTATCAGAAATTCTCAGGTTTTTTATGATATATGCACAGATATGGCTTTTAGAAAAAGTCATTTGCAAAAAGACGGAAGGGTTGTTTTCAACAGAGGGGGTCAATTTAATAAAATTGCTATTGCTATTGGGGCTAGTGCCATTGTATTAGAGAAATTTTTGGGTAATGAGCTTTAGTAATAATTCATAAAAGGAGAAATAAAAATGAGAGAACTTGATTTAAAAGTATTAAACTCTGAAAAAAAGAATGGAAAAGAAGCTATCAGTTATATTCTGGAAACAATGGGGCCTTCCAATATAGCACTGGCTTCCAGCCTATCCTTAGAGGATCAGGTACTTACACATATGATTTTAAATATTAACCCTAAGGCGAGGATATTTTTCATTGATACGGGAAGACATTTTCAGAAAACCTACGACCTGATGGAAGAAACAATGTGCTCTTATAAGTTTACCTACGAAGTATATGCTCCTGAAAGGGAAGATATTGAAGAAGCTGTTTCAAAGCTAGGACCGAATTTTTTCTATGACAGTGTGGATTCAAGAAAAAAATGCTGTGAAATCAGAAAGGTCAAACCTCTTAAAAGAGTACTTAGCACTGTGGACGGATGGATTTGTGGTCTGAGAAGAGAACAGTCGCCTACCAGACAGGACATGAAAATATTTGAGTGGGATCATGGCAATTCCATTTACAAAATTAACCCTATAGTATTTTGGTCAGAAGAAGATGTGTGGGAATATATAAAAGCTCATAACATTCCTTATAGTAACCTATACCGGAACGGATTCCGCAGTATCGGATGCCAGCCGTGTACCAGAGCCGTACAACCCGGTGCAGATATACGAAGCGGAAGATGGTGGTGGGAAGATCCTGATAAAAAAGAATGCGGTCTCCATTTGGGAACGACACATTCTGCAAATTATTAGCGTAGTTTAAAATTATTCATTATATGGAGGTTTGCTATGAATCACTTGGATAAATTGGAGGCGCAGAGTGTTTATATATTAAGAGAAGCATACAGAGAATTTAAGAATATATGCATGCTCTGGTCTATAGGAAAGGATAGTACAGTTCTTTTATGGCTGGCAAGGAAGGCGTTTTTTGGACATGTACCCATGCCCCTTGTACATATTGATACACATTATAAGATTCCCGAAATGATAAAATACAGAGACGATTTGGCGCTAAAGTGGAAACTTACCATGGTTTACGGTGAAAACAGTGAAGCACTGGTACAGAAAAAAACCTTCCCCGACGGAAATGCAGACCGTATAACCTGCTGCCAACAGCTTAAATCAGAAGCATTGAAAAATACACTATCGGGTGAATGGATTAGATATTCTTTGGATCACGCCAAGGGTAAATATGTTCTGGATTCAAACAGAGAACAATATACCGGAGTTATTGTAGGCGTAAGGGCTGACGAAGAAGGCAGCCGCTCAAAAGAAAGGTACTTTTCACCAAGGGACAAGGAAAACGACTGGGATGTGGGAGATCAACCACCGGAATTCTGGAATCAGTTTAAAACGGATTTTGCTCCTGGGACACATATCAGAATACATCCTCTTTTGGATTGGACGGAACTCAATATTTGGGAATACATAGAAAGAGAGAATATTCCCATTACATCACTATATTTTGATCAGGGCAATGGAAAACGTTACAGATCCCTCGGATGCTACCCATGCACATCGCCAGTAGAATCAACAGCGAAAAATGTGAATGAGATAATCGAAGAATTAAAAAGCGGTAAATTTGCAAATATAGCAGAAAGATCAGGCCGTGCGCAGGATAAAGATGACGGTGGCGGGCTTGAAACACTTCGTAGGGGAGGTTATATGTAATATGGACAACAAAGAGCAAATGAACATAGTTATTGTAGGACACGTGGACCATGGAAAGAGTACTGTAATAGGAAGATTGCTGGCAGATACCGGTTCACTTCCTGAAGGTAAGCTGGAATCGGTTAAGGAATACTGCAAGAAGAATTCCAGACCCTTTGAATATGCATTTCTTCTGGATGCACTAAAAGACGAACAGGCACAGGGAATCACTATTGATACTGCCAGATGTTTTTTTAAAACAAATAAAAGAGACTACATTATTATTGATGCACCGGGGCATATAGAATTCCTGAAAAACATGGTAACAGGTGCATCCAGAGCAGAAGCAACACTTCTGGTAATAGATGCCAATGAAGGAATCAAAGAGAACTCAAAACGTCACGGGCACATTGTCTCAATGCTTGGTATCAAGCAGGTTGTGGTTTTGGTTAATAAAATGGATTTGGTAGACTTTAATGAAGGTGTTTTTAACTCTATAACCGAAGAGTTTACTGAATTTCTTAATAAAATCAATATAAAACCAATAAACTTCATTCCCATAAGTGCATTTAACGGAGACAACATTGCAGAGAAATCCCGCTTCACACCTTGGTATAAGGGGTCTACAGTTCTGACGCAATTAGATTCCTTCGCCAACAAAAAGGAAGATAACCAACTGCCCTTCCGTATGCCCGTACAGGATATCTACAAGTTTACTGAGGAAAATGACTACAGAAGAATTGTTGCAGGTACTATTCTGAGCGGAACATTAAATGCTGGAGATGAGGTTTTATTCCTGCCTTCAAAGAAAAAAAGCATTATAAACAGTATTGAGGGCTTTAATGTACCTCCGACAGATAAAGCCGATGCCGAGCAGGCAATAGGTGTAACCTTGAAAACACAAATATACATAAAATCAGGAGAGCTGATGGTTAAGGCAAATGAAATTCAGCCGGTATTGAGTTCGCGTTTCAGAGTAAATATTTTTTGGGTAGGCAAATTTCCGCTAATTAAAAATAAGAATTATAAACTTAAAATAGGGACTTTAAGGGTTACTGTAAAGCTGGCGGAAATTCTGAATATAATTGATGCAGCAGAACTGAATATAGATACCTTCAAGGAACAGGTAGAAAGACACGATGTGGCAGAGTGCATACTTGAAACCGCCAAACCTATTGCTTTTGACCCTATTTCTCAAATGGAAATGACAGGTAGATTCGTTATTGTGGATAATTATGAAATTTCAGGCGGTGGAATTATTCTTGAGGGCGCATCCGAAAAGGATAATTCGTACCAGAGTTATATTAATGAAAGAGAATTTTGCTGGGAGCAGGGACTGGTTTCTTCAACTATGAGAGAAGAGATTTACGGTCATAAAGCCAAGTTCGTTGTTTTAACCTCCGGTAATGAAGAATATTCACATTCCATACAACAGATTGGAAAAGAACTAGAGTACAAATTGTTCAAATCAAATTATATTACCTATTATCTCGGTATAACAAGCCTTGAAGATGTTTCCGGTGACAGGGACAGCCAGATAGTACAGATTGGTGAACTTGCCAGAGTATTTACCGATGCAGGGCAAATATTTATTACCTCTGTATTCAATTTGGATGATTATGAAGCGCAAAAGCTACTGAATGAAAATAATGAAATAATAATTGTTAATATAGGAGAATCACCATTTGACAGCTATGTGCCTGATGAAGATATCGAGTATTCGGATATCGGGGAGGTTGTTGATTGCCTATTTGGCTTAATTAAAAAAATAATAATAGCGGAGTTGAAGAGATAAGGGACAGGTAGATTACAATGAACTAAAAAATGGCGGATTCATTCAGCAGATTCAAAAAAATAACTTTTCTATGAGATTGGGTATTGTGGGAGGACGGATTCAGGCAGAATAACTGCAAAAAGTATATGAAATTGCAAGTAAGTACGGACAAGGTTATATACATATGACTTCTAGACAAAGTATAGAAATCCCGTTTATTAAGTTAGAAGACATCGAAACAGTAAAGCAGGAGCTTGCTGAGGCAGAATTGTATCCTGCTGCCAGCGGGCCAAGAATAAGAACCATTACAGCCTGTCAGGGAAACAGCTTCTCCCTATTATATTCTCAAAAGATGAACTGTTCAAAGTTGTCGATACAACTCTTAGATTTTTTCAAATGCACGGCAAAAAGGGTGAGCGCTTCAGATATACTGTTGAGGGGTAGGCTGGGAGTTATTTGAAAAAAGAACTGGAAGGAGGCTTTGTAAAATGATGTATGATGTAATTATTGTAGGAAAAGGGCCGGCAGGCCTGTCTGCTGCCATTTATACAGTCAGAGCAAATCTCAAAACACTTGTGATAGGGCAGAACAACAGCGGACTTATTAAAGCCACTAAGATTGAAAATTATTTTGGTTTTTCCGAAGCTGTCAGTGGCAGTGATTTATTAAAGGCAGGTGAGCTGCAGGCTCAAAGGCTCGGAGCAGATATTACTGATGAAGAAGTATTGGGAATTAACAAGACAGATAATTTTGAAGTTACTACCCGTGAGAAGAGTTATTATGCAAAAACGGTATTATTGGCAAGCGGTCAACCACAGAAAAAATTAGAAATAGACGGTCTCAAGGAAATGGAGGGAATAGGAGTGAGTTACTGCACGACCTGTGACGGCTTCTTTTACAGGGGCTTGAAGGTTGGGGTTCTGGGCAATAAAGATTTCGCAATTCATGAGGCTAAAGAGCTAACAGCCTTTACCAATGATATCACCATATATACAAATGGAAAAGAACTGGAATTCAAGGGTGATTATAATAAAATATATGAGAATTTCACAATAGTGAATAAACCCATACAAAAGCTTAACGGAAAGGACTGCCTTGAGGTAATATATTTTACAGATGGCTCCTTTGAAAAGCTGGACGGATTGTTTATAGCAAATGATGTTGCTTCAGGTATTGACTTTGCAAAAAAACTTGGTGTTTTGACAAAGGGTGCTTCTATTGTCGTGGATGAAAACCAGAAAACCAACATTGACGCTTTATACGCAGCAGGCGACTGCACCGGAGGCTTCAAGCAGATAGCTACGGCAGTTGGTCAGGGTGCATTGGCTGCCGGAAAAATTGCAGAGTTTATAAGATCAAAAAAATTAATTAACATAGAATTAACATTCTCTTAATAGACGAAAAGATGTTTTGTATATTATAATAAGCTTGTTAAAGGGGAGTAGTTATTAAATAACTAAGTCAACATACATGATGCAACTGCATCTGGCTTTGTTTCCTATATGGTTAACGAGACTTTTAACATAATCTGAAAACTGATTATGTTAAAAGTCTTTTTTTATATATAATTTAATATCAGGAGGACGTTAAATGTCTACAAAAAAAGCACTAAAGTGGGTTGTGTTCTGGATTGGATTGGCTTTAGTATTTAATGCAGGAATATACTTATTTATGGGCAAGGAACCGGCACTGGAGTTTTTGGGCGGCTATGTAATAGAAAAAAGTTTGAGTATAGACAATCTTTTTCTATTTATAATGGTCTTCAGCAGCTTTGGTATTAAACAAGAATATCAAAGAAGAGTATTAAATTACGGTATAGCCGGAGCACTGATTCTAAGGCTTATATTTGTTTTACTTGGAGTTACGATTGTTAATATGTTCCATTGGGTGCTCTATGTATTTGGAGCAATTCTCATTATCAGCGGAATAAAAATGATTTTTAAGAATGAAGATAGTAATGCAGTAAAAGATAGTAAAATAATTAAAATTCTTGGGAAAATTATTCCGGTTACTGACAAGATTGAAGGAGATAAATTCTTCGTCAGAAAGAACAAAATTCTATATGCTACCCCTTTGTTTGCTGTTTTGATTTTGATAGAATTTACGGATATTATATTCGCTGTAGACTCAATACCTGCAATATTTTCTGTAACAACTGATCCATTTATTGTTTATACGTCAAATATATTTGCTATACTAGGGCTCAGGAGCATGTATTTTGTACTTGGTAATCTGCATGAAAAATTCAAATATGTTAAGTACGGTGTGGCACTGATTCTGGTATTTACGGGAATAAAGCTATCTGTACTAATGTTTGACATTAAAATACCTATTGAACTTTCATTGGGAATAATATTCTTTGTGCTCACATCGAGTATTGTGCTTTCAGCTTTATACAGCGGAAGAAAAAAAGAAGTAAGGTAAAAATATAAATAAAAAACTGCCACAAAACAATTACAATATTGTTTTGTGGCAGTTTTTTTATGACAGTAGATTTACTTACATAACTTGCTTTTAATTATAAATTAACATAAAATCATAAATGTAACCTATTTAAATAATTAAGATGGGATGATATTGTCAATGAAAACACTTATAAAAAAGCTTACAAGACTTAGTCTGGTATGGCAGGTTACTATTGTTTTCTCACTTATTATGATAATTCCTGCAATTGTGATAACCACATCATATTTTGAAATTGTCAGAGATAACCTTTTGGAGGAAGCAAATAAGAAAGTACAGGAGAATTTAAAAAAGTTGGATAGTAACATAAAATCCAACATAAGTAGCATGAACAGTGCATTGAATCAACTGGTTTTCAGCCAGGAATTCCAGTATTATTTAAACCCTGAAAATAATTTAAGTACACATGAAAAGAACTATTATGTTTACAGTGTACAAAATGAACTTCTAAATATACGTTATGTATATACCAATAAATTCAACAGACTTGTTATATATTCTTCAAATAAACAGATAGATGAATATTTTGACTGGTCATATCACATAGAAAGATTGTACGACCGCGATTATTATTCTGAAATTATGCAAACTAACAGTGAGCATATATATGGAAATGTGCGTGTATATGACAGAACTCTGGGTAACCTAGTAAACTATGAAGAACTTGAGAATAAAGAAGAATTGGTACTACCTATCTATCAAAAAATATCTGATATTCGTACCAGAAAGTGTATCGGGCTCATAGAAGTGAATATGACTATGAGCAAGCTTGTTGGTTCAAGTGAACTTTTAGATCAAGATTCAGAAGTGAAATATCTAATTTTTGATCGCAATCAAAAATTAGTTTTTGCCTCTGATGATCAAAGCATGAAAGAATTTTCCAATATAAAGTTCCCTGAAAAATCAGGGGCATCGGATATTACAGTGGGTGATGCAGATTATCTTATTGCATATGACATGGATAATGCTACAGGATTAACCAGAGCTGCTGTAATGGACAAGAAGAAAATTCTTGCCTCTACTTCAGGAGTAGATACCCTTTTGCTTTTGATTGCCATTCTAAGTATTGTATTTATCATAGTATTTACCAATGTTGCAGCCAGAATATTCTTCAGAAAGCTCAAAGAGATTGATAAAATGATTACACATATTGAATCCGGACGGTTTGATGTACGCATTAAAGTTGATGGTGTTAATGAAATCTCCAGAATATCTGAGAGCTTTAATCATATGGCTGAAAGACTTCAAGGACTGCTTATTTCAATGGTTCAAAAGGAAAAAGCACAAAAGGAAGCGGAAATACATGCCCTGCAGGCACAGATAAATCCTCATTTTCTCTATAATACCCTGGAAAATATGAGAATGCAGTGCGAAATAGACGAATATTATGTAGTGGCAAACGAACTGGCAAATTTGGGAGATTTAATGCGTTACAGCCTGCATTGGGAAAGCCCGAAAGTAAAGATTAGTGAGGAACTCAATAATATTGAACAGTACATAGAAATTATGAGGATGAGATTTAATAAAAGATTAATCTATCAAATGGAATGTCCTGAAAATTTACGAAATATTATGATTCCCAAGCTGATTCTTCAGCCACTGGTTGAAAATTGCTTTATACATGGCTTTAAAGATTCCCTTCCACCATGGGAGATATTTGTTAATGTGTTTATGGTGGAAAACAAGCTTATTATAACTGTTGAAGATAATGGAAAAGGAATGGCAATTGAACGTCTTAAAGAAATCTATGAATGCATGGCGGAAAATAAAACAATTTACAATAAAACTAAGTCTAAGAACTCAATAGGTATTATTAACGTAAATCAGCGAGTAGGGATGATTTGTCCTACAGGAAGCGGAATGCACATTGAGAGTGAACAAAATGTCGGAACCAAAATTACTTTAACCATTGTTGTTGAATCAGGTGTTCAAAACGGAGGGGAAGAAAATGTTTAAAATACTGGTGGCAGATGATGAGGATGTTATACGAAAGGGTATAATTGTAATACTCAAAAGGGAGTTGGCAGATATTGATATTTGCTGCTACGAGGCTGAAAATGGCATAGAGGCACTTAAACTATGTAAAGAGCATTTACCTCAGCTTGTAATTACTGACATCCGTATGCCCTTCTGTGACGGACTTAATTTAATTAAGAATATCAAGGAAACAGGGTATTCTCCAACTTTTATCATTCTTTCAGGATACGCAGATTTTGAATATGCAAAGTCCGCTATTAAGTTAGGTGTTAAAGAATATGTACTTAAACCTATTAAAAAGCAGGAATTCGTTTCTATGGTTGAAGGTTATGTAAAAAGCCTGGCCAATGAGAAACAAAGAATTGATGAAAAATTTGTTCGTGAAAGCGAAAATAGGAAGGTTGTAGAAAATGTAAAACAAAAGCTGCTTAAAAATTTACTGGACGCCACTGATGCCGATGGGGCAAAGAAGTGCCTGTTTGAGCTTAATAATTTAGGTGTACGCTTTAGTGAAAAGCTTTTATTGTGTGCCATGATTCAATACCAAGTGAATGATGAAAACAAGGACTATATTGATTTTGCAGTAAAAAACATAGCAGATGAAGTATTAAGCCAAGAAATGGGTGAGGATTTCGTGATTACGATTCAATATGAAGCAGGAAGAATTGTTGCTGTGTTTGAAGGTCTTAAAAGAGAGGCAATGCTCCTTTCCGCAAAACAGGAACTGAACAAGATCTGTAGCTTAATCCGTAAGTATTTGGTTGTAGATGTTTTTGCCGGTATAGGAGATGTGGCCTACGGTTCGGTATTATTACATAAAACTTTCAATTTTGCCAATGAGGCTGCTAACTATAAATTGTACCGCAACGGCAGCAATGTACAATTGTTTTCTGAAATTCCTATGTCAATTAAGCATGAGAAAAGTGACTGGAGTAATGTAGTTCAGTCACTTGAGAAAATTAAAAACGCAGAAATTATTAATACTTTCGAAAAACTAATTATGTTACCTCCTTCATTACAGTCTCTGTCAGTTATTGAGCAGAGCTATACACAACTTGTTAAAACAATTGACCGTCTGCTTTTAAAGTATAACAGCACAAGAACAGAAAGTATTGTTAAACCTCTTCCGTTTTTTGAATTATGGAGTTTTTTACAGCTTAAACAGGAAATAAACAGATATCTTAACCAAGTGCATCAGGTCGCTAATGAGGCAGGTATTGATGTACCCAATAAAAAGCTTATAGTAGATGTATTGCAGTATGTCAGGGAAAATGCCGCCAGTGATATCAATTTGAATATAGTGGCGGAAAAATTTGATCGCACAGCAGCATATATGAG
The DNA here is from genome assembly GCA_023390335.1 of Bacillota bacterium. Taxonomy (GTDB): domain Bacteria; phylum Bacillota; class Clostridia; order Acetivibrionales; family DSM-1351; genus Ruminiclostridium. The sequence continues at coordinate 74,961 of JAEWCZ010000032.1, forward strand.
TGCGTTGTTCAAAAAAGGTACCGGAATGGGCTTTAATGAGTATATTACAAGTATTCGTATGGCTATCGCAAAACAAATGCTAGCCGATACAAGTATCCCTATCGGTGAGGTAAGCAGTCTTTGTGGTTATGTAAATCCAAAGTATTTTTCTGTAGTATTCAAAAACACTTTTGGTGTAAGCCCTGTTAGCTTTAGGCAGAATTCTATACATTAAAGGAAATTACAGAGGAAATCACAGAGAAGATCACTTGTTAATACATGAATTTATGATAGTTCATGTATTTTTTATTGTCAAATCATAAAAAATCAAACTTAATATTAAAATAGTAAACCTTTGAAACCATTAATTAGATTATATAATTAAAACATGAAATGCAAGGGGACATAAAACATACAAGAGTAACTTCATAGAGGTTATGGGAAAAGAGGTGTGATTATTGAGCTTACTTGAAATGAAAGATATCAGCAAGAGTTTTACGGGAGTAAATGTATTGCATGATGTACATTTTAAACTGGAAAAAGGTTCAGTTCATGCCCTTATGGGTGAGAATGGAGCCGGTAAATCCACACTCATGAAAATTTTGGCTGGGGTAACAAAGAGTGATAAAGGAAGCATCAGTATCAATGGAAAAGATGTCGAAATCAATTCGCCTACAGATTCTCAAAATCAGGGAATTGCAATGATTCACCAGGAATTGTCTCCTATTCCGGGAATGACAGTAGCTGAAAATATTTATTTTGGCCGTGAACCCGGAAAAGGAGGATTTGTTGACTATCGAACGCTGTACAGGCAAACAGAAGAATTATTAAACAGGCTTCATATTAACAATATAAGTCCCAAAGAAAAGCTTCAGAATCTGCAGGTTGCTGACCAACAGCTTGTGGAAATAGCAAAGGCCATTTCCTTTAATGCTGAGATTATTATTATGGATGAACCTACTTCGGCAATTACAGATAAAGAAGTTGATAACCTCTTCATAATAATTGATAACCTTAGAAAAGAAGGAAAGGGAATCATATATATTTCTCATAAAATGGATGAGGTTTTCAGGATTTCGGACGAAATTACCGTTCTTAGAGATGGATCATATGTTAATTCCTGGCAGGCTAAAGATATCAATAATGAAATCCTGATAAAAAACATGGTTGGGCGAGAGCTCAGCGATATTTATCCTAAGGTTCACGTTCCAATAGGCGAAAAGGTATTGGAAGTACGTAATCTGACACTTCAAAATAAATTTTCCGACATAAGCTTTGATGTCAGAAAAGGAGAAATTCTCGGTATTGCAGGATTGGTTGGCGCAGGCCGTACTGAAGTAATGCAGGCACTGTTTGGTCTTAGCCCGGCAGATGAAGGTGAAATAATCTTTGAAGGTAAAAAACTTAACCCCAAGGAGCCTGTAGAAGCAATTAAGAATGGTTTGGCATTTGTTACGGAAGACAGAAAAGGCGAAGGACTTGTACCGTATATGAGTGTAGGACACAATATTTCGCTGGCTTCTATGAAGGACTTTGAAAAGAATTGTTTGATTGACATGAAGTCGGAGGATGAAGTAATTCAGAAACAGATTTCTTCCCTACGTATAAGGACACAAGGAAAAGAGCAGTTAGTATCATCTCTTTCCGGAGGAAACCAACAAAAGGTTGTTCTTGCAAAATGGCTAATAAAGAAGCCGAAACTGTTAATATTGGACGAGCCTACCCGAGGCATTGATGTAGGTGCAAAATCTGAAATCTATAAGATAATGTGCGACTTTGTTGCACAGGGGAATTCTATCATAATGATTTCTTCGGAAATGCCTGAAGTTATGGGAATGGCTGACAGGATTATTGTACTCAGCAATCGTAAATTCGGCGGGGAACTCAGGAGGGAAGATTTTGTACAGGAAAACATTATGAGACTTGCTGTATCTAAAATGTGATAGTGGGGTATGAAAAATGGAGAATATAAAAAATTACAGAAGAATGACTGCAGGTCAGTTTTTAGAGAAATTTGCAACATTGATTGGACTGTTTTTGGTTATATTAATTTTTGCTTTACTAAAACCAAAGTTCCTTGATGTAAACAATGTTTTTAACCTGTTGCGGCAGGCATCCATAAATGGTTTACTTGCCCTCGGAATGACCTTTGTAGTATTAACGGGAGGAATTGATCTCTCCGTGGGTTCAATACTGGGTGCATCCGGAATATTTGCGGCGCTGGTTGCCCAAAATCAAAGTATTCCATGGTTTGTAGCAGTATTGGCTGGCTTGGGTGTAGGGTTTATACTTGGGAGTTTGAACGGAATAGTAATTTCGTGGCTTAAGGTTCCGGCTTTTGTTGCAACATTGGGTATGTTGAGCGTCGCCAGAGGAATTACATATCTGGCTAGCAATGCGCAGCCGGTACCGGGGCTAAGTGAAGGATTTCTGAAAATCGGCGGAGGAAATGTTGGAATTATACCAATCCCCGTTATTATCCTCGCAGTAGTATTTATTATCTGCAGTGTTCTTATATATAAGGCCAAATACGGAAGATATATTTTTGGTGTAGGCGGAAATGCCAAAGCTGCCCGTTTGTCAGGTATTAACGTCAAGAAGATAAAGTGGTCGGCATATATGATAGCAGGCGTTTTGGCAGGACTGGCAGGTGTAGTATTGACCTCCCGTGTATCTTCAGGTTTGGCAATGGCTGGACAAAACTATGAGACTGATGCTATTGCGGCTGTTGTAATGGGTGGAACCAGCTTGGCAGGCGGTAGAGGAAGGTTATGGGGAACTCTCGTAGGTGTTCTAATAATAGCAGCTTTAAATAATGGCTTGGATATGATGGCAGTATCATCCTACTGGCAGTTGATTATTAAAGGTTTGATAATTATTGCTGCGGTTATGATGGATAGCTTGAACAGTTCTAACGATTAATATCCGTTTTTTAAAAAACGGTTTATTATTAAATAAAAATTTAAAGGAGAAATAGTTATGAAAACAATGAAAAGACTCGTAGCAATGCTAGTAGCTGCAATAATGCTAATCTCTTTCGCAGCTTGTTCTTCTGACAACGGTAAAAAATCGGAAGAAACAAAGTCTTCAGGCTCAACTTCGGTAACTGAAACAAGCAAGCCGGCTGACAAAAAAATTGTTGTTGGAATGACGCTGTACAGTCTTAAAAATGAATTCACAGTCCGCCTTTCAAATGCCGCTAAGAAAAAAGCAGAAGAATTGGGAGTGGAACTCAAGATTTATGATGGTAACTATGATCCAAACACACAAATAAACCAGGTAGAAACAATGATTTCTGATGGTGTGAATGCTATTATTCTGAATCCTCAGGATGCAAAAGCCTGTGCTGTAGCGGTTGATAAAGCTGCAGCTGCAAATATACCGGTAATCGGAGTTAACACACGTGTTGACAGCGATAAACTGACCAGCTACGTTGGCTCAAAGGACGTATATGCAGGTGAATTGGAAATGCAAGCAATTGCAGATAAGCTCGGAGGAAAGGGCAATATCGTTATACTAGACGGTCCTCTCGGACAATCAGCTCAGCTAGAACGCAGCGAGGGAATCAACAATGTACTTAAGAAATATCCTGATATTAAGGTGCTGGCAGAAAAAACTGCTAACTGGTCTCGTTCAGAAGCTATGACTGTTATGGAAAACTGGCTGCAGGCTTTTGACAAGATTGATGCAGTTGTTGCTGAAAATGATGAAATGGCACTGGGAGCAAGAAAGGCAATTGAAGCTAAGAAACTGGATATCCCAACAATAGGTGTTGATGGGATAACAGATGCTTTGGATGCAGTAGAAAAAGGAACTTTGATTGCATCAATATTCCAGGACGGTGCAGGACAGGGAAGTAAGGCATTGGAAATTGCTGTTGCAAAAGCTAAAGGCGAAAATGTTGACAAGGAATACTGGATTGAATTTGAACCCGTAACAAAGGACAATGTAGCAGAATTCAAGAAAAGAGCACAATAATAAAATTTAATTTGATTATAGGAGGGGAGTGAAGCTCCCTTTCCTTATAATCAGAAATTGTACAAGATAAATAAAGTGTAGCTAAATGGAGGGTCTAATTATGTTGGAATACTGCGGAGCAGATTTGAATTTCTCGTTGCAAGGCAAAACAGCAATAATCACAGGAGGTGCAGCAGGAATAGGACTGGCTACTGCACACTTTTTTACAGGAAAAGGTGTTAATTGTGTTTTAGCAGATCTCAATCCTGAAGCAGATAAAATTGCACATGAGCTGAGTGAAAATTGCATAGGTGTTTCCGGTGATATAACAAATGCTGATTACAGACAATCTGTAATAGATGCTGCAGTAAAAAAATTCGGAAGTGTTGATATTCTTGTAAACTGTGCCGGAATAGTAGCATTGGATAGTGCTGAAAATTTAAATGATAATATGTGGGATAAGACAATAAGCATAAACCTGACAGCTTCCTTCAAGATGGCTCAGGCGGTTGGTAAATATATGATTGATGCAGGTAAAAAGGGATCTATAGTTAATATGGCATCTCAGGCAGGTGTTATTGCACTTGACAAACATGTTGCCTACTGTGCAAGCAAAGGCGGAATTATTGCAATGACAAAGGTAATGGCATATGAATGGGGCAAGTACGGTATCAGAGTGAACGCAGTCTCACCAACGGTAGTGCTTACCGACTTGGGTAAAAAGGCATGGGAAGGCCCTGTTGGAGATGCCTTTAAGAAGGAAATGCCTTCTGAACGTTTTGCAGAACCTGATGAAATTGCAGGTACGATAGCATTTCTCTGCAGTGGTGCAGCAGGAATGATTACGGGACACAACCTGCTTATTGATGGAGGCTTTACAATAAAATAAAAAATTAAACTACATAATAGAGGTGAATAAAATGTCAATAGCTATAGGATGTGATGAAGCAGGATTTCAATTTAAGGAAATAATAAAGAAGCTTTTAATAGAAAAAGGGTTGGACGTTGAAGATTTTGGAGTATATAGTACCGACCCTGTACTATACCCTGATATTGCTGTTGCCGTTGCAAGGTCAGTAGCGGAAGGAAAACATGAAAGAGGAATTTTGATTTGCGGAACGGGTATAGGAATGGCCATTGCTGCCAATAAAGTTCCCGGAATCAGAGCAGCTGTTTGTCACGATTCTTTCTCAACTGAACGTTCCAGAAAGAGCAATAATGCGCAAATTATGACCCTTGGTGCACGTGTAATAGGAATAGAGCTTGCAAAGCAGCTGGTCAATTTGTGGTTGGGGTGTGAATTTGACGGCGGTGGTTCAGAGGCAAAAGTAAATAAAATATCAGAATATGAAAATGAATTTTATAAAAGCTGCAGATAAATCATATTAAATGAAAAGGGGGATTTTAATATGCAAAGAATTATTAATGATCCATTCAATTGTGTAGAAGATATGTTAGAAGGTTTTCTCAAGACTCACTCTGATATAGTTGTTAAAACAGACAATCCAAGAACAATTAAATATAAAAACGCTCCTGTTCCCGGAAAAGTCGGTGTTGTTACAGGCGGAGGCTCAGGGCATAAACCGGCGTTTATCGGTTATTGCGGAAAAAATATGGTGGACGCTGTTGCAGTAGGTGAGATATTTGCATCACCCACAGCAAAAGCCTTCCTGGATGCAATGAGAGAAGCTGATTCCGGAAATGGTGTGGCATGTCTCTACGGAAATTACGCCGGAGATAATATGAATGTTAAAATGGCTACAGCCTTTGCGGAAGAAGAAGGCATAACAGTTAAAACAGTTGTAGCCAATGATGATGTTGCTTCTGCACCTAAATCTGAAAAGGAAAAAAGGCGTGGTGTTGCAGGCGAGATATTAATGTGGAAGGTCGGCGGAGCTAAAGCCGCTAAAGGTGGAACCCTTGATGAAGTAATAGCAGTTTCACAAAAAGCCATAGACAATACAAGAAGTGTTGGTATAGGTCTGACATCATGTACAATACCTGCTGTAGGACATTCAAACTTCAAGATTGAACCGGGAACAATGGAAGTTGGAATCGGTCATCACGGTGAACCGGGAATTTCAGTTTCAGCACTTAAGACAGCTGATGAGATGGCTCAGGAAATGCTTGATATCATTCTCCCGGATTATCCTTTTGTTGCCGGAGATGAGGTTGTAGCTTTAGTTTCAGGATTGGGTGCTACTCCTATAATGGAGTTATACATCCTTTACAACAAAGTCGAAGAGATACTTACAGAAAAGGGTATCAAAGTACATAGATCCTATGTGGGGAACTACTTTACTTCTCTTGAAATGATGGGTGCTACCCTAACATTGATGAAAGTTGATGAAGAATTAAAGGAACTGGTAGACGAAGAAGTAAATACAGTTGGAATGAAGCAGTTTAAATAATAGCTATTATAAAATCTGAAAGGGGTAATAACTATGAGTAGCTTTAAAAATTCAGGAGCATCTTCAGTAGTATACAATGTGTTAAACACAATTATTGATAATTGGACTTACTTAAGTGAAGTTGATGGATTAATAGGTGACGGTGACCATGGAGTTAATATGAACAAGGGCTTCACCATGACAAAAAATAAACTTGGTGGTAAGGAAGTCAGTTTATCTGAAGGGTTTAATGTACTGGGCAAAACATTGATATTAGAAATTGGCGGCTCTATGGGCCCCCTTTACGGAACCTTCTTTATAGAGTTTTCCAAAGCATGCAAAGAAGTTGAAGATATAGACAAGGAAGCTTTCGGAGCAACATTAGAAGGTGCGCTAAAAGGAATGCAGGCTTTTGATAAAGCTAAGGTTGGCGACAAAACTCTAATGGATACTCTGGTACCGGCAATTGAAGGTTACAAGGCAGCTTTGGCGGCAGGTAAGGATTTTAAAACTGCGCTGGAGGACATGAAGGTAGAAGCTGAAAAGGGTAAGGAATCAACACGGGATATGGTTGCGAAAATAGGAAGAGCGGCAAGACTTGGCGAAAGGTCAAGAGGAGTTCTTGATGCAGGTGCAACATCATGTAACCTTATATTGAAATCAATGGCAGATGCTATTATTGTATTATTGTAATTTCCCTCATAAATACAATATTATTAAAATTAAACCAATCATCATTAGCTGGTGATTGGTTTAATTTTTTATATTATTGTAAAATTTTATTATTTAATGTAATATTATCTATATATTTGTGTAAGGGGAGATGAAATACTATGCAAAGTGTAGGTAAGTTATCTGTAAAAAGAAACCGGATAATTTTAATTAGTTTAATTTTATTGATTGTTCTCGCCACTATAACTACAGTATTTATTATATCTAAAAAGGCCGGAAAAGCTTCAACCTATGTATTCGGCGAGCAAGCGCTGAAAGTAAACGGTAAAATTGTTGAAACCAGCGTTTTTCGTGATGAGAAAAATATTTTCTTTGAGAGAAACAAAGGAAACTCTGCATTGATGCAGAAGACAGATGAAGAAGTTAATGATTTGATTCTTGAGGAAGTTATCAAAAAAGTACTGGCAGATAACTATTTTTACAATGAATCAGGTTACAAAGTGACTCAAAAAGAAATAGATGATTATTACAACAAATACGTAAAACCAAGCCTAGAAGGTGCTGGAGGCGAGGGTTCCAGTATCAGTGAGGGCCTTGATTATAAGTCAGAAGCTGAATACAAAAAAGATGTTGAATTATATATTTTAAAGTTAAAGAGTGTTCCGGATATTGCAAAGGAGTATGGAATAACGCTTGATGAAAACGACTTCAACACAAAATACGAAGAATATACAAAACAGTACAAAGACATGCCGAAATCAGCCCACCCTAAAGATGAATATAAGAAAATGCTGCTTGTAAGGGAATTTTCCATATCGGATAAACTAAATACATGGCTTGAAAAACTCAGAAGCAAGGCTAAAATAGAGATTTTAGAACCTTCATTAAAAGCTTACAGATTATATAAAAATGGTGAGTTCTCCAAAGCAGCTGATGAATATAAAAACGCCTACAAAAAGTATAAGCTAAGCTTGTATAAAGATAAGGAAAAGGAATGCAGGAGTAAGGAGTAAAGACCTGTTAACTCTAGGCAATAGTAAAATTAATAGAAAAATCACGCATCACAGTTAGACCGATAGCATAAGCTATCGGTCTAAATTTATATAGTGCGTCAAGCGAAACTGGAGCACACTTGGCAGTGTAAGTCTGACACAGGTAGTTGCCAAGAAACGAAAAGATTACAGTTTATAAAAAGAGAAAAATATGTAAGCAACTGTTGCATTTTGCAATATTTTCTGATACTCTATAAAAGAAATAATTACCAAACTTGTATATCATTTAATTGTTGTTATGAATCAAGTTTCCTAAAGAACTTATTGTACAATAATCGTTGCAATGCTCGTTAGCTGGCTGTAAGGATGATACAGGAAAGACCTTATAGTTTATTGTATGCGATAAACGAACGAGTTAAGCTGTATCTTAAAAAGGAGATTTTTGAGATAAACAATTGGTTTCTATTTCATGAGCAAACAGGAGAAGAGTATAAAGTTTGTGAATTTTTGAATAAGTTGTTTGATAAGTAAGAGTCAGTGGAATTTATTTCCAAATTTAAATAGTGATTAAGAATTCCCGATCTATTCACCAAGAGCTTACACCAACGTTTCCCGGTTTTCTTTCTCAGGTTCCATTTTAAAACTCAGGTCTATTTAAAAAAAAGAATTTTTGTAGAACTTGCATATAAGTATGCAAGGTTTTATAAGTGTATTTTTTATTTACTTTGAGATGGAAATAAAAATAATATAACAATACAAATCTAATTTGAATTTTAAAGGAGAGAAGAATTAAAATGAAAAAGGGTATAGTATGTATTTTTTTTCTGATTATCACAAGCGTTCTATTAATTGCTTGCGGAACCGAAAAACAGGAAAGCATCCTTGATAAGGTGCTTGAAAGAGGAGTTGTCAATATCGGTTCTGGCAACAATGTTCCACCTATGAATTACATAGATGAGAATGGGAACTGGACTGGTTTCGACGTTGAACTTTCAGATGCTATTGCAGAACGCCTGGGCGTGAAACTTGAAAGAGTTGTCGTTAACAACAAGACAAGGATTTCTTTCTTAGCTAACGGAACTGTTGATATGGTTGTTTCTAATCTCAGTCACACCAGAAGTCGTGATGAACAGATTGATTATGTTGAACCACCCTATTTATGGACAGGCAAGATTGCTTATGCAAAAAAGGGAAAATTTAAAAACCTCACTGATTTAGCCGGTAAAAAGATTGCTGTCGATCAAGGTTCAAATGCCTATATCGCTATACAGCAGGAGATCGAAAAGGTGAATGGTGCAAAACCGGATATTCAGACCTTCCAGTCTAATGCTGAATGCTTTCTTGCACTAAAACAGGGCAAGGTAGATGCTTTTACTCAGGACAGTGTTATTATTGCAGGTGTAGCTGGAAAAGAGGGTGTTGAATATGAGCCAATCGGAGGCATCTATAGTCCTGGACTGTACGGGATTGGGGTACCACCAAATGACAGTAAATGGAAAGATAAACTCAGTTTTATCCTGCAGGATTTGATGCGTGATGGTACTTATGACAAGATTTACGATAAATGGTTTGGTTCAAATGGAAAGTTTCCTTTACAACCTTCTGCTAAACCAGTTTTACCAAAAGAATCATTCGGTGAAGACAAGCTTTATGTTTGGCCTGATTAAACCGGACTTATTCAATGTGTCATCCTTGATACGTAAAATTGAAGGATGACACATTGGTACGTTTTAAGCGGATGAGCCTTACATGTTTCAGATAAAATAGTTTTCATAATAAAATAAAATAAACAGTATGAACAGGTTTGAGGTATACTGGGATGAAAAACACTGTTGCAAAATACGGAATGATTATAGATCTTGATAAATGTATAGGCTGTTACGCATGTCAGGTGAGCTGCCGGAAGGAACATACTATTCCGCGTGGGGCAGACCGGCTGAAAGTACATATACAGGATGCCGGCATTTATCCGGCTTTAATGCGACTCTTTCTTCCAAGCTTATGCAATCATTGTGAAAAACCAACCTGTACGGAGTATTGTAGCAGCAATGCACTTTATTACACGGAAGAGGGCATTGTCAGATATGATGCGGAAGCCTGCAATCATTGTCTTTCTTGCGTGGAAGCGTGTGTGCCAGGAGCTATCGGATATCAGAAGAAAGTCGGTTTATTAAGTAAATGTGACTTTTGTTTTAAAAGATTGCAGCAGGGTTTACAACCTGCTTGTGTTCTTAGTTGCATGGCGAAAGCATTACACTTTGGGGAACTGAATCATACAGAAAGTGAGATAATGCAAATCCTAAAAGCAAATAAAAGTCATTTGTATGTACAGAAAACAATCGCTCCGAATTTACCAAAAGTTTTTTATCTGCAAAGAGGTAACAACCGATATGAATCTTTAACCAAGGCCGATCTTTCTTTATACAATTTGCAACTTACTGATTCAATCGGCTCGTATTTAAAGCAAGGCAAGCAGATTTCAAATAAAAAATGCATTAATACAGTCGATCTTATGTGTCCTGCAGAATGCACTATAAGTGTGTTAGTAGAAGATGGGGTGGCTCGGAAAATTTACGGCAATCCTCAATCGCTCAATAATCAGGGAACAATCTGTGCAAAGGGAGCAGCTGGACTCGAATTCGTTTATTCTCCATTACGTATAAAAACACCACTTGTAAGAATAGGTGAACGGGGAAACGAAAAATGGCAGGAAGTATCATGGGAATCGGCACTAAAGCAGATTGCCGAAAAGCTTCTCGCTATAAAAACGAAATACGGTGCAGAATCTGTTGTTCTCGATTGCGGGGATCTGACAGATGTCGAACCTTACATGATGTTGTTTCATGCCTTCGGAACTCCGCATACATACACGCATAGTGCCATTTGCGACACGAATCGTAGATGGGGTTCAAAGTTACTAATGGGAGATGAAAGGCCTTTACCTGACATTCAGCGCCCACTTCTGATCAATAACCACGATAATACATTACATTATAGATCAGAGCATGATACAAAACTTTTGATTAATGTAGGCGCCAATCCACTTGTGGCCACACGTTTCAATTACATGTCCCGTGGAATTCCTGCAGCACAGTTGACTAATCAAATGTATTATGTGGTTATAGACCCAGCTTTTACGAATTCGGCAGCAAAAGCTGATCTTTGGCTACCAATCGTGCCGGGTACAGATGCTGAATTATTAGTTTGCCTGCTCTGTTATATCCTTACTCATGATGAGCCGGGGAACAAACAAGCATCCTTTATCGACCATCATTTTATTGAAAACTATACAGAAGGTTGGGAGAATTTTAAGAAAGATTTCCTCTCTCAGGCCGGACAGAGGGATGAAACAAATGGATTCTTGTTTTTCTCGCCAGAGTGGGGAGCGAATAAAACAGGGATAGCTCAGGATGAAATCAAACGGCTTGCACATTTGATGGGAGTTACTAAACCGGCGGCTATAGAAATCGGTATGCACGGGGTGGGTCATCATTTGACAGGCGACCTCACCTCAACTTTGGCAATTGTGTTATGCGCCATTACCGGGAACATTGATGTACCTGGTGGGATGGTTTTTACCGGGTCGATTAAGCCTGTGCTCAACCTAATAAGCCGAAAAATAAATGGTGATCACAAGATAACTCGAGCCGTAGCCGGTGAAGTTCGACAGGGCACTTATCAGCAGTTACATAAGGATCTATATGGTGATTATCCCTTTGCATGGAAAGGAGTATTAAGTACTATTCCACGCAATATTCTTGACGGTGTTACGCTGAAAAGTGGACCGTTTAACGGACATACTTACCCAATAAAAGCATTTATTAACCGGACGGGAAACCCTGTGTATACCGGGGGAAATACCGACGAGTGGACAAAAGCTTTGACGGCTGTCCAAGATGGAGAATACCTTTTAGATTTGATTGTTCATATTGATACCCATATCAACGAGACAGGTAAATATGCTGACTTTATTTTACCTGAGTGCAGTTATCTTGAAAAAATGGGACTGAGCGATCAATACACAATTAATCCGGAAATCGCATTAAGAGAGCGTGTAATTGCTCCGCAGCATGAGTCGAAGACACCGTTTTGGATTATGCAGAAACTGGCCGGAGCATTGGTTGCAGCTGGAGATAAAGATATAAAAGAAAGCAATTTTACCTGTTATCGGTCGGAAGAGGATTTACTAAATATACAGCTTCAAGGATGTCCCGGGTTAAGGAATATAGGACAACCTCTCCCTTACCCTCAATATCCAGAAGGTGCTTTGATAGAAGGAACACCAGATAACCCAAATGTTTATTTTGACCGAAAACTTATTCGAGAGGGTGAAGCACTGACAGTGGATTGGCTAAGAAAAAACGGTGGACTTGCAGCATGGCCTACAAGTTATTACAGATATCGCCAAAACAAAGAGGACAAACCCTCGGGATACTTGCCCATTACCAAATCAGGTAAATTCGAATTCAATTTTTATTATATGACCGGACTAAAGGGAAAAATGGATTGCTTCTATCCTGTTCCTTTTGTATGGAAGGAGAACAACAGTCAATTTACTGAGAGTCTGCAACAAGAGTACCCGTTTTATCTTATCACTGGAAGAACACATCAAACCGGCACTATGTCGCAGGTATGCATCTCTCTTTCCGACCTTGAAACAGAAGCAAATAAAAAGATGAATGACGCATTTTCTATTTCTTCTCACACACAAAATACAAATAAGGATGAATTCGAAGCTAATACAATGGCCATCCCGGTTTTTTTAATCAACGAGAATGATGGAAATAATTTGGGAATTTATACAGGTGATTTGATTCGACTCAAAAATTCAAAAGGCAAATACCTTAAGGGAAAAGTATTTCTTTCTTCGAGTATAAAATCCGGAGTCATAAAAACAACCTTTGGTTCAGGCGGGAGGAAAGCAACAGGTATGGGTATTTTTTCTGGAGCAGTTTCATATACACCAAACATAAATACGTTATATAACTCAAATGCCATAAACCAATTCACCGGTATGCCTGCCTTTGGAGACATAATGGTTAAAATTGAGAAAGTGGCAAAAGAGAGGAAGAATGATGGATAAAAATAACCCAATAATAAAAATAAATAATGTAAGCAAATGGTATGATGATGTCCAGGTTTTGAAGGATATTAATTTGGAAATATATAACGGCGAAGTATTGGTTATTCTAGGCCCAAGTGGTTCAGGCAAAAGCACTTTGTTAAGGACAATCAACGGACTGGAGAATATTCAGGCTGGAGAGGTTCTCATTAATAATCAAATTTATAACTGCAAAAATTGTAAACCGCTCAGCAGAAAAAAGAGGGCAGAGGTGGGTATGGTCTTTCAGCAATTCAATCTTTACCCTCATATGACTGCCCTTGAAAATGTGACGCTAGCCTTAAGGAAGGTGAAACAAAGGACCAGAGAGGAAGCTTTAGAGATAGCCATTCCGATTTTGCGTAAAGTGGGTCTAGAACATAAAAGTGATTCTTATCCAGCTCAGTTATCGGGAGGAGAACAACAGCGTGTAGCTATTGCCCGCAGCTTGGCTATGCAACCAAAAGTAATGCTATTTGATGAACCTACCTCCGCACTGGATTTAGAATTAATTAATGAAGTACTCGATACTATTGTTGGCCTTTCTATGGACGGGATGACTATGGTTATAGTTACTCATGAGTTGGGATTCGCACGTCGAGTAGCAAGCCGCGTCGCTTTCCTGGACAAAGGTGAAATTATTGAAATCAATAATCCCCATGATATTATCATTCGTCCAAAAAAGGAACGCACTAAAACGTTTATGAAGAAAATTTTCAACCAAAAATCCAGCTTGAATTCTGTTAAAAAGTCTAACACAATCAATATAGGTATAGTAGATAACGCTCCACCTATGTGTTTTCTCGAAGATGGAAATAAAATGGTTGGATTCGATGTTGACCTGGCTTGCAGTATCGCAAAGCGCCTGAATGTTTCCTTGAATCTTCAGCCTATAAAAAACAAGGAACGTATTGAGTCTATTCTTACAAATAAAATCGATGCTTGTATCGCCAAATTGAACCATACCAAATCTCGTGATAATCTTATTGACTTCAGCGTCTCTTATCTTCAGGATTGCAAAAAAATCCTTATGTATAAAGAGAATATAGGTTCAATACGTGAATTGGCAGGCAAAGATATCGCTTATACCATAGGTACAAGTACAGCAATGGAAATAGAGAATTGCTTTGCGGAACTTAATTTGGTCAAACCGAATTTTATTGCCTATTGCTCAGATGAGCAGGCCTACAATGCAATGAAGCATAAACTTGTAGCTGGATATGCAAGTGATGAGATTATCATGAATCATTTTATAAATAACGAAATAGAGAAGAATGATTTTCAGTATCATCCGGAAGTATGTTGCTACTCGTATTTTTGCGTCGGTGTTCCGGAAAATGATTCTGAGTGGTTAAATGAAATAAACAATATCTTGCTCGAAATCTACCATTCTGGCGAATATGAGGATATATTTTACAAATGGTTTAAGACGCGGGACAAGAAATTTTTGAAACCCTTTGAAAGATGGTCGAATTAATTATGGGGTCTATTTTTAATTACGAATTTGATTGGCAGAAAATTTTAAGCGGACAATATCTGGAATGGATATTACAGGGGATTAGGATTTCATTAAATCTGATGCTTCTATCCTCTTTGATTGCTGTTGTACTCGGAGTCTTGCTCACCTTTGGACAGTTATCAAAATACCGGGTGCTTCGTTTTATTTCATCACTTTATATTGAATTATGCCGGAACATTCCAACTCTAATATGGCTGTTGTTCTTTTACTATGTGTTTCCAGAACTTTTTTCTGAACCAGTAAAAACTATGCTCAACAACAATCAAGCTTTAAACTACTGGGCTGCAATTGCTGGTTTATCTATCAGCAGCAGTGGTTATATTAGTGAAATTATTCGGGGAGGAATAGCAGGAGTATCCAAAGAACAAGTATCTGCTGCGCATACTCTAGGTCATTCACAATGGGAGATCTGGACATATATTATTTGGCCGCAGGCTATCCGCATTTGTTTCCCACCTCTTGTTTCACGGCTTATCCATAATATGAAAAACAGTTCTCTGGCTTTGGCGTTATCGGTACACGAAATTGTATGGGCTACCCAACAGATTGAATCTATCACTTTCCGAGGAATAGAAGCAACAATCATAGCTACGCTCTTCTTTTTATGTATCAATTTTGTCTTTAGCCGTTTGGGCTTGTTAGTAGAAAAAAGGTTTTTAACCAATAAATTAATAAAATAAAGAAGGTAAAAGATGTTGGCTGATATTCCCAATCTTATAAAAATGTTTTTGATAGGTCCTTTTCCGCAGGGTCCTTTAGGAGGTCTTGCCATAAATATTTTACTTGCTGTCATTACTATGGCATCAGGGTTTATTTTAGGTCTATTTTTAGCCTTGGGCAGAATTTCCAAGAATATTATCATCAGACGGATTGTCACTTTTGTGATTGAAATCACCCGAGCGCTGCCATTGTTACTGATCGTATTTTGGTTCTATTTCTTTATACCTCTTCTTGCAGGCAGACCGTTACCAATCCTTTTGAGTGCATATCTTTCGCTTACTTTTTATTCTGCCGTAAATCAAGCTGAAATTTTCCGAGGCGGCCTTATGAACATAAATAAAGGGCAATGGCAAGTTGCTTCTTCAACAGGCTTATCCAATTATCAATGTATGGTTTATGTTATCCTACCACAAGTACTGAGGACGATGCTGCCATCCTTTGTAGGGTTTTTCATATCGCTTTTCAAAGACACTTCGGTTATATATATTATTGGAATTATTGATTTGACTCAGATAGGCATAATGCTCAGTCAACGGGAGCCGGATAAACTTATTTTCTCATACATACTGGTGGGTATGATGTATTTTATTTTCTGCTTTATTCTTTCTTATTTTGCAAAGAAATGGGAAGCAAAGCAGATAAAATGGTGTAAGTAATACGAAAATGAAATAATTATCTTATACAAATATTTTTATTTATCAGGGTAATGTAACTATGAAACAGTTGCAATATACAATATTTTCTGATAACATATAAAATAATATTGGAAATAATTATCTATTATTCAAACTGTTACGGAGTAGTAATTGGGACTTTTGCTAATTACATATTCTGAAGCACAATTTTCAATTAAGGTAACTGGCAAGTTCGGATTGAAATGGAGTTTTTGAGGGAACTGAAGTGGGTTAGAACTGCTTTGGAGTTGGTAGCAAGCAAGAATACGGCTGTTAACTGACACCAAAGCTAGTAATTGTTTTCACTGTCAAGGCATTAAAGTATACCTAATTGATTATTTAACTACAAATGCTGAAATAGGTGAAATATCTAATGGAATATAGTACAGAGAAAAATTGGTACTATTAATAATTATATTATAATTAGGAGGAACAATCATGTTTCAGCAGAAGTATGAAAAATTTCTAAAGACAGTTAATGATTATGAATTAATTCCAAAGGAAATTGATAAAGTTGCAATTGCAATGTCAGGTGGAAAGGATGCGCAAGTACTTGCAGCTCTTTTACTTGAATATAAACAAAAGGAAAGACCTGATCTTGAATTAGAGATAGTGACTGTTGCAGCACCTAGATGGAAATATAAGCCTGATGAGTACTTTGCAGATGATGAAAGCAAAAAAGAGTACATAATTGAGCAAAAGAAAGCTGTCAATGAGACAAAAGAGTTTTGGGAAAATAAGGGCATGCCATATACATACATTAATACTGTTCCTGGAATTACTGAGGATATGGTTATGGATGCATCAAAGCCATGTGTGTGGTGCTTTTTTGGCCTATATAGAGCTTTGTGTAAGTACCTTGAGGATGAGCATAAGAAAGGTAAGAAAATTACTTTGGCTGCAGGTTTAACAAAGTTTGATTTGCTATATGTATTAGAATCTCTAATTATAAGGTCTGGCGGAAAGACTTGGGAGCATGATAAAGAGCATAATCCACAAAAGTATTATTTTAATAGAATGCAATTATCATGGTTTAGTCCATATCCTAAATTAAAAATTGGTATTCCGAATACAGAAATTAACAAGATAACCCCTATAATAAATCTTACTGACAACGAGACTAGAGAGCTTGCTAATAGTTTGGGTCTTCCAAGAATTCCTGACCCATGTCATAAGTTGTTTGGAGAGAGATTTGAATCTGATAAAAGACATTTTGACAGGTATTTAGCTGGCACAACAACAGAGGATGTAAACTTAGATCATGTTAATAGTGGTTTCTTTTCTAATTATCAAAGTTTGCTGGATACTTTCACAAGAGTAGGTGTTCTTCCTCCAGTTGAAGAAATTGATAACATTTTATATGAAGGATTATACAATAAATCGTTAACATCTGTTTTTTAAGAATAATAACTCAACTTTCCCAGATGAAATTTTGGGGGTTAAACTTACATAATGATAAATAGGGTTAGAAAACAGTTGCATGAACCATTACTGAATTCTTGCAACTGTTTTGGTACCATACTCTCATTAGGTTTGAATATCCATAGACTTATTATTTGGGAAAGTTATATTGAATTTAAAGATAATGTTTTATAAAGAAGGAATAACTGCCTATATTTATAGTGAACTAATGGAGCGTGTATAAGCATGGAAATTGATACATATATAAAATATATTGATTATTATTTACCAGAAAGTAATATTTCTGTCGATGATGTATTCTCAAGCCTTGATAAGGAAATCTTTGATAGAAAAAATATAGATAAAGATACATTTTGTTCTAAGTTCAAAAAAGAAACCAAATTAAATAAGATTTCTACATTTATAAAAGAGGATGATTTAGCTTCAATAGTTTCTGGTATGGTAGATAAATTATTTAAGGAAACCAAAATTAATCCGCAGGAAATAGATTATTTGGTTTGTGGCAATGAGGTTTTATTGAGACATAATAATGCTTCAATTATCCACTATATTCAAAAAGCCTTTAATATGGATAAGTCTACAATTATCCCGTTATTACAACCATGCGCAGCTTCATTATTCGCGATGGGACTATCAAGAAGTCTGTTGAATGAGGAAAAAAAGAATATGCTTATCCTGACTGCTTGTAAATGGGAGTCTGCTGAAGACAGATTTATTGATTTTACAGTACGGGGTGACGGTATAGGTCTTTTATTAGTCGGAAGTGATACTGGTTTATTAAAAATTGCTGATTGGAATTCATGTAATTTAGGCAATCCAAGTTATAATAAATTAGAAAATATAGCTCAAAGTCAAGATTTTCGGAGTGACATGATAAACAGAGGTGTCTCCTTTTTCGATGAAACATTAAGAAAATTCAACCTAGAAAAGGATGATATTGGAAAGGTCATTCCGCCAAATGTTAGGCATGATGTTTATTATGATGTATATAGTCATTATTTAAAAATAAACCCCAAAGTATTCTACCTAGATAACGTTTCAGATGGAGGTCATATTTGCGATATTGATATTATTAGAAACCTTAAAGATTATATGAAAAGTAAAAAGAAGGCTAAAAATCAGAATATTATTTTATATACACCGGATGTTGAAAAAACTTTAGATGTAAATTATCATTTAGTGTTATTAAAAAATGTTACTTGAAATAAACCTTCATTTGAGGAGGACTTATGATATTTAAAAGTAATTATGAAAAAGTGATTATTAATACTTTAAAAGAAATTGCGTCAGATAAAAATATAAATAAAGATACTATTATTCAAAAAGATGTATATATTGATTCAATGGGATGGCTTCAATTTCTTATAAAGTTAGAAAAAAAGCTTAAATGTACTTTTGAGCCGAATTTCTTAGCTCAAGGGAAATATGAGACAGTAGACGACTTGATCAATGGTATCAAAAGTTATATTGACTCAAAATAAAGTTGAATTGATTAGTTATAATGCGCTTGTAGAAATTATAGAAGGAGAAAGTCCATGATAAAAAATGACATTAAGAATTTCTATCAATTATTCAATTACATAAAAGATAATAATGTTAACTATATTGATTATTTGAGTTGGAGCGGAAAAAAGTATAATTATTTTAGGAAAACTTTCGCTGAGATTCATAAAGATATACAGGTTTGTTATAGTAATTTAAAACAAGCTGGTATAACAGAAAATTCAGTGGTTTACATTGATATTGAAAATTCTTATGAGTTCTTAATTTGCGATTTTGCTGTTACACTTACAGGTGCATTATCTATAGTTTCTAATAATACTGAGTCACAAGACACGGTTAAAGATAGAGTGAGACAGTTTAAAGCAGAGTACATAGTCAGCAAAAGAGAGCTTATAGATTTAGTGGTTGACGCTAAAGTTATAAGCATTGGTTCTTTATTTCAGATAGGAAATGATGCAATAGTTGTTCAGACTTTTTATAATAATCGAGATTTTTCAGTTGTATTCTCATCTGGAACGTCAGGATTTCCAAAGGCGCTAGGCATTACTGAAAAAGGATCTATTGAAAGTTCAAAGCACTTTTTTAATTATATGGGTTTTTGTTCATCTGATAAGTTTATGATTTATCTGCCACTGGCAAATTATCAGCAACGCTTCTTCTTCTGGGGATGCTTGATTACTTCTGTTAACATAGCTTTAGGCGATGATAAATCACTATTTCATGCATTAAAAGAGTTTAACCCAACTATTTTATTAGCACCTCCAAATTTCTTTTATAATTTATTCTGTACAGACAATAATAATGGATTCTTTAAAAAGATATTTAAGAATATTAATAATAAATTTATTTACAAGCATATTACTCATAAGCCAATATATGAGGCATTGGGAAAGAAAATGCATTATCTGCTTACTGGTATGGCACCAATTGATCTCAAAGTTTTAGAGCATTTTAGTGATATCAAGTTAGAAATTTATCAGATTTATGGTCAGACCGAGATTGGGATGATAGCTTGTAACAATAAAAAACTAAATAAAATTGGAACTGTAGGAAAACCAATTATCAAACTATACCTATCTGATGACAATGAAATAGTTACCGAAAGTGATTTTCCAATTGTTAGCTGTTATTACAAGGAAGATAATACAAAAGATTTCTTGGGTATGGTTAGACCAACAGGAGATGTTGGAAGTATAGATAATGATGGATTTTTAAGTATTAACGGAAGAAAAAATGAAACAATTATACTTAATAACGGGATCAAGATAAATCCTATTATGATTGAAAATAAAATAAAGTCAAGCTTAAAAATAGCTGACATGGTAATCTTTAAAACAAGACAAGAGAGCAATAACTTTGCTTTAAATATAGTTTTATTAATAGATGGCTTATCAAATTTAAACTCCGAGGCTATAAAACAAAATATAAATAGTGTTCAAGAAATAAAAGCAAATACTAATATTGTTAATATTTACAAATATAATTTTAAAATCGAAGAAAAGGAGATTTTCTATACGGAGAATGGAAAGTTTTCACGAGTGAGGGCTATTGATTTCTTTAAAGAGAATTTTGATAAATTGACATCAATTTAGCTATAAACTTTTTATCATTGTGATATTAAACTAAAACAACTTTCTTAGTTGAGGAACCGATAGACTTTTATTTTATATGGGAAAGTTGAATTAATATATTATTTGTAACAAAAAGGATTTACAACAATAAAAAATACCATATTGGGAGGATTAAACAATGGAATTTGGATTTTCACAAGAGCAATTACAATTAAAGGGAATGGTAAGTAAGTTTGTTGAAAAGGAACTTGCACCTTTTGCGGCTGAGTATGATAAAAAAGAAAACCCAAAGGATTGCATACCATGGTCAATAATAGAAAAGGCAATGGGACTGGGCTTCGGCAGTGCGGCTGTTCCAAAAGAATTCGGGGGAAGTGAGCTTTCAAATTTTGAAATATTGACAATGATGGAAGAACTTGCTCGAGGTGATGCTGGATTTGCTTATACAATATTATCAACTATAACTGGTGCGCAGTTAATAACAAAATTTGGAACTGGTGAACAGAAGCAACAATGGTTAACTAAGATTGCAAATGACCAAACCAAAAGATTTTTAATGGGTTTTGCATTATCTGAACCTCAAACCGGATCTGACAATATGTCGCCTAATCCAGCTGCAGGAATGTTAACAACAGCAGAATTAAATGGTGATCAATACATAATAAATGGTACTAAAAGCTTTATTACTAACGCAGGGATAGCAGGATTATATCTGGTTTGGGCTAGAACTGATAAAACAAAAGGAGCACCACAGGGTGGACTTAGCGTATTTCTAGTACCAGCCGACGCGCCTGGTCTTAAAGTAGGAAAAATCGAAGATAAAATGGGAAATAGATTATCACAGCAAGGCGAATTGATTTTCGAAAACTGTACAATACCAGCAAGTAATTTACTTGGCAAAGAGGGTATAGGGTTACCAGTTTGTTTAGCAATGATTGAAAATCGTTTTACTACTGTAGGAGCTATAGGTACTGGCGTTGCACAGGCAGCTTTTAATATTTCTTATAAATATGCTAAAGAAAGAGTTCAAGGTGGAGCACCAATTATCAGTCACCAAGCAATAAGTCATAAATTGGCAAATGTGTTTATGTCGATTGAGTCTTCAAGGCTATTATATCAAAAAGCAGCGTGGCATTTAGATAACATGATACCTGGTATGGTAATAGGTTCAATGAGTAAAGTAGCAGGTTCAGAAGCTGCAGTTATGGCGTCAAATGAGGCAATACAAATTTTGGGATGTTATGGTTATTCAAGAGAGTACCCTGTAGAGAAGCTGCTTAGAGATTCCAAAGCATTATCAATTTGTGAATCTGCAAACGAGATTCAGCGTAACAATATAATAATGATGCTTCAAATGATGGAACAGAAGCCGCAGGGTTAAGTTAAAGACTAAGGTTATCGAAACGATAGATATCTTAATAATAATCTCTTAATATTAAATGCATAAGTTGAAAGGGTTGTAACATGGATTACTATAGTCTGAATGAAAAAGAACAAAATAAAAATTTTAAATTTTTCTTCTGTGATACAACGCTCAGAGATGGAGAACAGGTATCTGGCATTAGATATACTCCCGAGCAAAAAGCAGAAATTGCACAAATGTTGGATAAGGTGGGTATTGAATCAATTGATGCCGGCTTTGCAGCAACTTCAGAGGAAGAAAGACTTTCTATAAGGAAAATTTGTGATTTGGGCTTAAAAATGCGAATAATGAGTATGTGCCGTGTTGTTCGTGAAGACATTGACCACGCTCATTCTTGTGGTGTTGGAGGGGTTATTTTATTTATCCCAGGTTCAGATATACACCTAAAAGCAAAATTTGGTGAGGATATTATTGCTGTTAGAAAAAATCTTGTTCAAAAAGCGATGGATGCAATTAAATATGCTAAGGATAAAGGTCTGTTTGTTGAGTTCGGAGTAGAGGACTCAACAAGGACCGACTTTAATGTACTTCTTGAGATACTATCATTGGCAGAGCAAGAAGGGGCAGATATTCTAGGAACTACCGACACAATTGGCTATTTAACTCCTGAGAGAACTTATAATTTTATAAAGAAACTGGTAAGTAATTTAAAATTACCTATAGGGGTGCATTGCCATAATGATATGGGGCTTGCAACAGCGAATACTATTGCCGGTTTACTAGCTGGAGGAGGATATTGTTCTCCAACAGTAAATGGAATGGGTGAAAGGGCAGGCAATGCCTCCTTAGAAGAAGTACTTATGATTTTAAAAGTGTTATATAATCAAGATTTAAAATACGATACAAAAGTTCTAGGTGAATTATCCAAAACTGTTGAAAAATATTCAGGTATTTCAATGGATATGTTTAAACCAATTGTTGGGCAAAATGCATATTCCCATGAATCCGGTATACATGTTCACGGAATGTTAAAAGACATCAATACATATGAGTTGTTCGACCCACAATTGGTAGGACATTCTAGAAAATATGAGATGGGTAAACATGCGGGTAAACACACCATTCAGCATATTTTAAAGACTAAAGGATTTGAGCTGACAGAAGAAGAAGTGGTAGAATTCTGGAAACACATGAAAAGTAATGAAAATGCTGGGGTATATTACTCAACAGAGGATGTAATAAACGAATATAAAAGACTGAGGAGATAAGTATTCATTATGAGTATTGATAATTGGACAAAGGTAAACAATGAGCTAATTGGAGAGAATGCTGATATGTTTATAATTTCCTCTGAAAATATAACAGTTAGCAAATTTGAATTCAGAGAAACAATTGATCTTCCAACTCATAGTCATAACAACGAACAAACAACTATTGTTGTTGAAGGGGAAATGACTATTAAATTTGGAACAATAGAAAAAAAGATGAGTGCAGGAGATGCATGTATTATTCCTGCTGACGTACCTCATTCTGCTAAAATTTCAAAGGTTCCATTTAGGTCATATGATATCTTTCATCCAATTAGAGAGGACTTTTTAAATAGGATTGGTGAATAGCCTAACAAATATTATATTTGTTAAGTAGAGATTAAATAGGTCGAGGGAAAAACTATGTTATTCCTTGGCCTATTATAGTACTGACTAGATTAAGAATAAAAAAAAGAGTTACATTTTGAGGTTTTTATGAAGCAGACATTGGTAGAAAAAATATTTTCAAACAAAATAGGAAAAGCTGTTTATGCAAATGACACAGTTTTTTCTCCAGTAGACCTTGCAATGGGTACTGATGCTACTATACCCATTACTATTGAGACATTTAACGAGTTTGATCTTCAGAATGTTGTTAATCCAGACAAAATTGTTCTTGTAAATGATCACTTTGTTCCGGCAAAGGATATTGCAACTGCTAAATTTGCACTTATGATGAAAGAGTTTGCTAAGAAACAGAATATAAAGAACTTTTTTGAAATTGGGAGAAGCGGTATTTGTCACGTGCTTTTGCCTGAAAAAGGTTTTATCAAACCTTATGATATTGTTGTTGGTGTAGATTCTCATACGTGTACATATGGTGGTCTAAGTGCATTTTCAACTGGTGTTGGTTCTACAGATATGGCGTGTGTATGGGCAACAGGAAAACTATGGTTTAGGATTCCTGAAACTACAAAGGTAATATTTTCTGGCGAACTACCTAAAGGAGTTTACGCAAAAGACTTGGTTTTGTATTTAATTGGTCAATTAGGCATTAATGGAGCCAACTATGATATGCTGGAATTTGATGGCGAATTAATAAAAAATCTTGATATCTCAAGCAGATTAACACTTTGCAATATGGTTATAGAAATGGGTGCCAAAGCTGGAATTATAAATGCAGATGCTGTTACAAAAAACTATTTCAGAGAAAAAAATCTTAATACTGAATATATAGATATGAATTCTGATAATGGTGCCAGATACAAGAATATTATTGAAATTGATGTTTCAACAATTGAACCAATTATTGCATGTCCATATAGTCCTGGTAATATAAAAACTGCAAAAGAACTGGTGAATTTGAAAATTGACCAAGTAGTAATCGGTTCTTGTACAAATGGAAGAATAGAAGATTTCAGAGAAGCTCATAAATATTTAAAAAATAGCGAGGTTCACCATGAGGTTAAATTAATTATCATACCAGGTTCACAAGAAGTGTTGAAACAGATGGAGGAAGAAAGTATATTAATAGATTTTATTAAATGCGGAGCACTAATATCACCTCCTACTTGCGGACCTTGTATGGGAGGACATATGGGGGTACTTGCAAACAATGAAATAGGATTGTTTACAACTAATAGAAACTTTTTTGGCAGAAATGGTGACCCTTCAGCACAGGTCTATTTAAGTAATCCTGCGATAGCTGCATACTCAGCTATTAAAGGTAGTATACAGATACCAGAATTCTAAATTTATAGGCCATTATTATATGAGATAGGACTGACTAGAATTATGAAAATTAACGGATATGTGCACAAATTCGATGACAATATTGATACTGATGTAATTATACCGGCCAGATATTGTGTTACCTTGAATAAAAAAGAGTTAGCACGGCATTGTATGCATGATATTAAAGAAGAGTTTTATAAAAATGTTCAGGATAGTGATATCATTGTTGCAGGTGAAAATTTTGGTTGCGGGTCTTCAAGAGAAGTTGCTCCCATTGCTATACAAGCATGCGGTATAAAATGTATCATAGCAAAATCATTTGCTAGAATTTTCTTTCGTAATGCAATAAATATAGGCTTAATGTTAGTTATAAATGATAAGCTCTATGACTTGGTTTCAACAGGAGATAATATTGAAGTAGATTTTGAGAACAAACTTATACTTAACATGAGTAACAATTTAAACGTTGATTTTAATATGAGTAATAGCAATATTATCGATGAAATTGTAAAGCATAAAGGATTAATCAATTATATAAAAGATAAA
Source organism: Bacillota bacterium (assembly GCA_023390335.1). GTDB lineage: Bacteria > Bacillota > Clostridia > Acetivibrionales > DSM-1351 > Ruminiclostridium. The sequence continues at coordinate 100,351 of JAEWCZ010000032.1, forward strand.
AAGTTCAATGTATAGTTGGGAGAGGCTATTATGTATAAATTACAAAATGATGATTTACTATGTAAAAAATGTATCTTTCAAAAGGAGAAATTATTTAGATACATTGATAAGAAAAATTCTGTAACAATGGCCACACTTGGTCCCGAAGGCACAACTAGCAGTGAGACAGCAAAAGTTTTTAAAAAATATATAGAGGATATAAATAAACTAGCTGATTTGAAAATTGATTTATATGATTCTTTTGAGCTTGCAATAAACGAGGTACATAAAAGAAGTGCAGATTTTATACTCTTGCCAAATGCTTATGGTAAAATGACTAATTTTTATTGGGATACTACAATTGAGCTTGGATTTGTATTTACAAATAAAACACCTGAATATGGGATTGCTATGTTGGATAAAAAAAATCTGTATGATAAGCCCACCTTAACCATTTCAACCTGCAAGGCAGTTGAACATTTACTTCAAGAATTGATGGATACCACCGAGTTTAAAAGTAAAAGCTATGAAATTGTTGAAGCAAGTTCTACAACAAAATCTTTAATGTTGTTAGAGGATGGAAAAGTGGATTTAGCATTAACAAATGATACAAGCTTAAAAAACAGCAAAGCTTATTTTATTTCTAATACGAAATATACAGATGTTTTGTGGTCTATCTTTATGTTAAAAACAAGCTAAGACTTGTTTTAGTATTTAGCTTTTGCTTTAGATTGAATTAAAAAGTGTTATGACTAAAGTTGCTTTAACAATAATTTTGTGAGGTTGATGCTATGAGTTTTGGAAAATGTTCAATATGTGATTCTGTTATTTTGTACAAAGAGGATTTTTTTGAAGCAAAATGTGAGTTCTGCGGTAAGGAAGAGGAAACATATATTATTTGCTCAAATAATCACTATCTCTGTAAGGTTTGTGCTGCTAAAGAGGTAATGGACAAGCTTTACGCGATTCTTCCTAGTATTGATTTAAAAAACCCTATAGATATAGCAGAAAAGATTATAAGCAAATGCGGCTTTTCTGGACATACACCCCATCCAATAACTGCGGCGGCTTTTTTGACAGCAGTAAAAAATGTTACTAACCATATTACTGATGAAGATGTGTTGGAGGGGATTTCAAGAGCTTATAATATACCTGGTGGCTGGTGCGGATATCATGGTGCTTGTGGTGCGGCGATAGCATTAGGTACAAGTTTTAGTGTACTATTAAATGCTACACCAAGCTCTGATAAAGAGCGTAGCATAGCTAATAGAGTAACTTCAGCAGGTTTGCTTGAAGTTGCCGAGTTAGGAGGTCCATATTGTTGTGTTGCATCAATAAGGGTAGTTTTAGAAAAAGGAATAGAATTATCAAAAAAATACTTAGGACTTGAGTTTCCTGATAAACAAATAAAATACAAAAAGTGTTGGGCAGCTACATTTCAACCAAATTGTAAAAAAGAGAAATGTAGGTTTTACAATTTGGAAGTACAGAAATAGAGGTATATTATGAGTAAAGATTTAAAAGCTATAAGACAAGAAATTGATGATATTAATGATTCTATCCTTGAGATGCTCAATAAAAGAACAGAATTAATAAAGGAAATAGTAGATTTAAAAGATCAAAACGGCTCCGAATATTTTGATCCTGAACGTGAAACAGAGATGATGAAAAAGATTCTAAGCAAAAATAGTGGCCCTTTATATAATGAGCTTATAAGGGAGGTTTTTAGTGCCATATTTTCTACGTCACTAAAATTTATGGGCTTAAGTCGTCAAAAAAAACTCTTGGTAAGTTCAAGTTCGAATACATATTTTAAGAGTATAAATGAAATGTTTGGATTAGGTAATAATGACCCGGTTATAATTGCTGGACCGTGTGCTGTTGAAACGCCAGAATACCTTGAGATAATAGCAAAACATTTAAGAGATAAAAATATCAAATTTATTAGAGCAGGTGCATATAAGCCAAGATCATCACCATATGACTTTCAAGGATTAAGGGAAGAAGGTTTAAAAATATTACAAGACGTTTCAAAACGCTATGGACTATTTAGTATTACCGAAGTAGTTGATACAAGGGATGTAGATTTAGTAACACGATACGTAGATATACTTCAAATTGGTGCAAGAAATATGCAAAATTTTGAACTTCTAAAAGAGGTAGGTAAAACTAATCACCCAGTATTATTAAAAAGAGGAATTAGTGCAACTATCCAAGAATTAATGCTTGCGGCAGAGTATATTGCATTAAACGGAAATAATAAGATAATTTTATGTGAGCGTGGAATTAGAACTTATGAAACACAAACAAGAAATACACTTGATATTTCTTCAATTCCTATCATTAAAAAAGAAACGCACTTACCTATTGTAGCTGACATAAGTCATTCACTTGGAAGAAAAGATATTGCTAATCATATTGCAAAAGCTGTTCTTTCAGCAGGTGCTGATGGTGTTATGGTAGAGGTACACCCAATTCCTGAACTAGCTCTTTCAGATAGTAAACAACAACTTAATTTGAGTGAATTTGACGATATGCTTGATTTTATAAAAAGGTAAAATTAGTGCCAGTATTATATATAAAATATATTTACCCATCAAACTATTGACATATACAACTATTGCTAATAAGATATATGTATTACTCAAGATTTAATTCATAATAAATACTTTCAGAGGTTTAGATAAGGTTTCTTTATATAGTGTAAATGGTCTTTTTTATACAAAAGGGGAGGTAATTATGGTTATTAAGCAACTTTCTGATTATGACTGTAAAGCTAAGTTAAGAGAATTCATTGAAGATTTATTTAGTACTTGGAAACAGGAAAGCTCCTTTTCAAAAGATAATATTTGCTGTCCTCAACGTCCCATTAATGAGATAATGGGAAAAGTTGATAAAGTTGATGGAAATATGTCTGATTTTATAGTTGCATTTGATGAGAAAACTGAACGCATATTCGGCATACTGCACATTACATTTGATTCTAATAAATCAGCTCATATCAGCCTGGTAAATGTTAATCCTGAATATAGAAGAATCAAAGTTGGCTTTTCATTATTGAGCTACTCTATGATTTTATCAGTAAAGAAGGGTATCGATTATATAATGTTAGAAACCTGGAATGGAAATAATAGGGCAATTGCACTATTTGAAAAGTTTGGGTTTGTTAAAACTTCGATTAGCGAAAAGGCAATTGAGCTTAAGACTAATTTACCCAGTATTCTAAAAGAAAAATATCATGATACAGAAAGCTTAGATTATTCAATTTTAAATAACGATGTATTGAAGTCAATTTAGTGTTTTAATACAATAAAATGAATGAAAAGGTGAATTAAATTGAAAAGTATAAAACAAATTGCTATTTATGGTAAGGGTGGAATAGGAAAGTCAACTACATGTTCAAATATATCAGCAGCGTTAGGGTTAATGGGTTATAAGGTATTGCAAATTGGATGTGACCCAAAAGCTGACTCCACAAAAAACTTAGTTGGCGGAAATAAAATGCCAAATATCTTAGATTATGTCAAGGAGAATTCAAAGAACATTTCCATCGATAATATAGTTACTAAAGGATTTGCTAATACATACTGTATAGAAGCCGGGGGGCCGGAGCCTGGAATAGGATGTGCAGGCAGGGGGATTATATCGGCTATTGAAATTATCGAGCAGCTAGATTTAATTAAGCAACTAGACATTGAAGTCGTAGTTTACGATGTACTAGGGGATGTTGTTTGCGGTGGTTTTGCAGTTCCGTTGAGAATGGGATTTGCAAAGGATGTATATTTGGTTACTTCCGGAGAAGTAATGGCATTGTATGCAGCTAACAATATTTCAAAGGCAATTAATAGATTTGCTCAGAGAAGTGATGTTAGATTAGGTGGAATTATATGTAACCAGCGTAATGCTTATTTAGAAAAAGAAATTGTAAATATTCTTGCTACTAAATTAAGCACACATATTATAGGGTGGATTCCAAGGGATAATATTGTTCAGGAATGCGAGCTTGCCGAAAAGACTGTTATGGAAGGTAGCCCTGAATCTAATCAAGCTCAAGTTTACAGAGAATTAGCTAAGAGTATTATTGAAAACAATAATTACGTAATTCCTACTCCTTTATCAGACGAAGAGTTTGATAAAATGGTCAAGGAGCCACTAATTAAAAGATAGGGTGTAAGAAAAATGAGTAGAGAAATTGAAAGCAAGATAGCAATGTTAAGTATGCTGGTTAAAGAAGTAAAAGCGGATAATTTAAATATTAGAGATTGTATTGATATGCATCAATTTTGTGCTTTTTGGGGTGCATTTGATATTTTGAATTACTTTAATGATGTAGTAATTCTTGTACACGGTCCTTCTGGGTGCTTAGGAAACAGAAGATTTCTTCCGGCAATGGGACACCTTGGTGAGTGTGATAATAAACCTCACTTATCAACTTCTTTTACAAATAGGGAAGTTGTATTCGGAGGAGAAAAGAAATTGGTAGATAGTCTGAATGAAGTAAACAGCCAATATAATCCTAAAATTATTGCTGTCTTAACCAATTGCTGTGCAGACATTATTGGAGATGATGTTGAAGGATGTATTGAAGGATTACCCGATGAAATAAGGGAAAAAGTAATTTATCTCAATTCAGGAGGGTATTCCGGAAAATCTTATCGTCGTGGTACAGAGATGGCTTTTAAACTTTTAGCTAAACATCTGCAAATTAATCAACATACTAAAAATATAACTAGCCAAGAGAAAAGCGTAAATCTGTTTTTAAGAAGATGGATTTGGGATCAGACAAAGCAGGAAGAAATTAATGAAATAAAGAGAATGTTTCAAATGATAGGCGTAAGATTAAATAAAATTTTTAATCAAGGCTTATCAATTGAAGATTTTTATGAAATGCAAAATGCACAATTAAATGTTGCCCTTTGCTTGTTTTTTGGTATGGGTCTATTTAATGAACTGGATAATAAATTTGGTATTCCTTATTCAAAGGTCACAGCTCCTATGGGATTATTCGCTACTAAGAAGTGGCTACATGAAATTTCAAATACTCTTCAATTAGACGTAAATATTGAAGAACTAGAGGAAGTAAAGGAATTAGAAGATCGACGTAAGCGATTAGTGAATGAAATAGGAAAAGGACGAAAGTGTATTATTTGGACACAGACTGGCGAACGTATGCTTGCGTTGGTCAAACTAGCATATGAGTTGGAAATGGAGCCTATAGTGGTAGGTGTCGAGCCTTCGATAGTTAGGGACAAATTTCCTATATTTGAAAAGGAAATTTTAGAAGATGGACTAGACGTGAAGATATTTATTTCAAAGTATATTGAAGATGTTAATGAACTAATTGAGTATTTGGGAAACCCGGTGATTTTTTGCAATAATAATTACTTTCCTGACCAAACTGTTTTTAAGTATAGATTTGCACAAAATCCAATATACGGGTTTAATGGTACAAGAAAAATATATCAAGAAATGTTCAATGCACTAAAAAAGAAAAGCAATAAATATTCCTTATTTGTGGAAGGTTAATAAATATGAGAAATACAAATCTATGCATCGATTCAATTGAAAAATGTGGCATACTAGGAGTTAGCCATGTAATTGCCCAAATAACAAATTCCTCGGTTGTTATTCATGGACCTAAAGGATGCGTTTATCCAGCTTATGAAGCCTCAATTAATTATCCTTTAAATATAAACTACACAGAGATGTGTGAAAAGTCCACTGTTTTTGGTGGAGAACATGATGTGAGTGAAAAAATAGTTGATGAGTTCTACGAAAATAGACCAGATTTAATGGCTGTTGTAACTACTTGCTCATCTGAAATTATTGGAGATGATATTGAAGGATTAATAAAAATTGCGAACTTACCTATTCCTGTAATCCGAGTTGACGGTGGAGGATTTCTTAACACGCAGACATCTGGCATGAATATGGCTATGAAAGCTTTAATTGAAAAATTATGTGTAAACATTGATAACTCTTATCCGATAGTAAATTTAATTAGCCCAATTTGTATAAATTCAAGTTGGCAAGAGGATATGAAATATCTAACTAACTTACTAAATGAATTTGGAATTAAAGCAAGACCTTTATTTTGTAGTGCAACCGTTGAGGATATAAGAGACTATGGTCGTGCATGTTTAAATGTAGTAATATGTTCATCAATTGGGATGGAAACTGCCGAATATATGAGTAAAAACTATGGGATTCCATATATATATCTGCCATATCCTATGGGTTTAGAAAGAACGGATTTTTTTATTAATAGTATACTAGAGACTCTACAAGATAAGAAAGATATATCATCCCTACTTGATGAAAAAAAAGCCTCTATTAAAAGACAATTTAATAACGGCATGGGGAAAGTAAACACATTTAGGCTTTTTGAATATATTAAACAGTTAAAAAAGATGATTGTTGCGCCTTCAGAAATTGCTTTAGCTTTTTTAAATATTATAGTAAATGAATTTGAAGACAAAATAGACATAGTAATTGTAAAGGATTTATCGGTTGAAGGTGCTGATGAAATTAAAGCTAAGTTTAAGGAAGTGTCGCCCTCAACAGAAATAATTATTTCAGATGATAATCAGGAAATAAAGGAATATATACAAAACTTAAATCCTCAGGTTCTGTTGGGAAGTGACACTGAATTTTATTTTGCAAAAGAATCATATGAACCCGCATATATTAATATTTGTTATCCAGGTGCAAGAGAAATACGCTTTAACCGACACCCTGCAGTAGGATACGAAGGAACATTGTATTTCTTTGAGGAATGGTATAATAAAATTATAAATAAATACTATTAAATTCCAATGTGAGAGGAGGTTAAGTATGAGCCAAGAGGATTTTAAAAACAAAACTAATGAACAAATTGACGAAGAAAGTGTTGTAAAAGACTCTGCTAACAAAGAAAATGACTGTTGTACTGGAGATTGTGCCTGCAATCTTTTTAGTTACAAAAGGCCAACAGAGGATGATGCAAAAAAAAGCAAGAGAAAAACCTGCTGCTAAGTCACAATTTAAAATGCGAGGTATTCAAAGTAATCTACTGTTAAATAATTGTTTTTCAGTAGATTACTTGATTTTTCATATTAATCTAAAGTATATCATCATTATATAATTGTGTTATAATAGGAAAAGGAAAATACTTGTTAAAGGAATGGTGATTTCTATATGTCATGTGATTGTTGTATCGATTCCACGGAATTGATAAAGAAAGCAGAAAAGTCTTTAATGTATGTTACTAATCGTCCAGATATAATTTTTACAAAAGGTAAAGGTTCTTATCTATGGGATAGTAATTGCAATAAATATTTAGATATGATAGCTGGCTGGGCCGTGTGTTGTTTAGGGCATTCTCCCGAAGTAATGGTTGATGCATTGACACGTCAAGCTAAATTACTAATAAACCCAAGCCCCTCTTTTTATAATGAACCTGCAATAGAATTTGCAAGTATGCTTACAAAAATCTCCTGTATGGATAAAGTTTTTTTCATTAATTCTGGGGCAGAAGCGAACGAGGGTGCTATAAAACTAGCTAGAAAATATGGGCAAAAATATTTGAATGGAGCTTTTGAAATTATTACCGCTTGGAATAGTTTCCATGGAAGAACATTAGCTACAATGTCGGCTTCCGGTAAAAAAGTATGGGAAAACCTATATCAGCCAAGACCTCAAGGCTTCTCAAAGGTACACTACAATGATATTGAGTCATTAAAACAAGCTATTTCTAAAGATACTTGTGCTATTATGCTTGAGCTTGTTCAAGGTGAAGGTGGTGTTATAGTAGCCGATAAGACTTATATTAAACAAGTAAGGCAACTTTGTGATGAAAATAACATTTTGCTTATTATAGATGAAGTACAAACTGGATTAGGCAGATTAGGCCATATGTTTGCATATGAAGATTACGGAATTGAGCCTGACATAATGACACTTGCTAAGGGAATTGGAGGGGGTTTCCCACTCTCAGCCCTCCTTGCTAAGGATAAAGTATGTTGTTTTGAAGCTGGAGATCAAGGTGGAACTTATAGTATGACACCTTTGGGCGCTGCCGTAGGTAAAGCAGTAGTTGAGGAAATTATCAACTCTGATTTGTGTAATAACGCAAATAAAATGGGTGAATATTTTACTGAGCAGTTACATAAATTGATGAATCAACATAAAGTCATCAAGGAAATTAGAGGAAGTGGACTATTAATTGCAATAGGGTTACATGAAGAAATTGCTAATCAGGTTAAAGATGAATGCATGAATAATTTCTTAATTATAAATGCTCCAAATACAAAAACATTGAGGTTTATGCCAGCTTTAAATATTTCGACTGCTGAAGTTGATGAGGCTATAAGTATTTTAAATAGTGCTTTAAATAAAGTATCTACAATATCTTAAAAGAGGTGTCAAAATGAGGTTAGAAGGCGTATATGTAGCTGTTGTTACTCCATTTGAAAATGGAAAGATAGCTGAAAAAATATATGAAGAATACATAGAAAATTTAATTTCGTCTGGAATAGCCGGGATTGTTGTTTGTGGAAGTACTGGAGAATCTTCCATGCTTACAATGGAAGAGCATATTCACCTATTTAAACTTTCTAAGGAAATAGTGAATAAAAGAATACAAGTAATAGCAAACTCTGGAGCGAATTCAACTCATGAAGCTATCTATTTAACTAAGGAAGCAGAAAAAATTGGAGTTGATGCTTCGTTATCTGTTGTGCCTTATTATGTAAAACCAACACAAGAAGGATTATTTCTTCATTTTAAGGCTATTCATGATGAAACTAAAAATATTCCATTAATTATATATAATGTACCTGGTAGGACTGTGGTAGATATTAGTGTAGAGACAGTTGTTAGACTATCTGCATTGGAAAGATATATTGGTATAAAAGAAGCATCCTCCGACATGGAAAAAGTAAGCGTTATGGTATCTCAAACGAAGCCAAACTTTAGTGTATTATCAGGTAATGATTCAACATTTTTGCCATTGCTTTCAGTTGGAGGAAAAGGCGTAATTTCCGTAATCGGAAACATAATGCCAAAGGAATTAGTTGCTTTATATGATAGTGTAGAAAAGGGTGATTTAAAGAAAGCTATTGATCTTAATACTAAAATGTTACCTCTTTATCAGGCACTCTCTCTTGAATCAAATCCAATTCCTGTTAATTATGCTTTGTATAAAATGGGTCAGATACCAGATGAATTAAAATTACCGCTTACTACATTGAGTGAACCAAATCAGAAGAAAATGGAACAGGTTTTAAAAGACTTATTACTAATATAATCAAATTATATTAATATGCATCAGGAATTATCACAAATAGTTAATAGGGTGATGATTAATTATTTCTAAATCATCTATCTTATTAACTATTTATTTAAGAGGTTAAATTGTGTTAAGTAACAATTGTTTTTTTTATTATAGCTAAATTACTATATTGAAAGCAGGTATATACATGAATAAAATTCTTCACCCTTGCTTTGATGAAGCTGAATCAGGATGTCGAATTCATCTACCGATAGCGAATAAATGTAATACTAAATGTAATTATTGCAAGATGACGTTCTCAAAATATGATATAAGACCCGGTGTTACTGAAAAATTATTAGATGTCAGCGATATAGATACTTATATTAATGAAAGCATAGAAATGTATAATGATTGTAAGATTATTGGAATAGCAGGGCCGGGTGACCCACTTGCAAATCCAGATAATGTTTTTTCTGCATTAGAAATTGTAAGTCAAAATTATCCTGATTTCAAAAAATGCATGTGTACAAATGGGTTTGGGGTAGAAGACTGTGCTGATAAGATAAAAGAAATTGGTATAGATTATATTACGCTCACTATTAATTCTATAAATGCAAGTACCCTAAGTAATATATACAAATTTATTTATTACCGTGATAAATACTACGAAGGAGATAGTGCAGCACAACTCATTTTGAGATTACAAAAGTCTGCATTGGATATTCTTAGTAGTATCAAGGATCTAAAAATTAAAATAAATATTGTACTTATACCAGGAATCAACGATAAAGAAATAGATGAATTAATACAATTCCTTTGCAAGTTTAAAATTGATATAATAAATATTATCCCCTTGCTTTCTGTAAGTGGAACTGAGTTTGGAACGATTGAGCCTTTAACACATAGTGAATTTTGTAAGTTTAAGAAAGGCCTTGAAAATAGGTATCCTAATGTTAAGTTTAAACAGAGTTGTCAAAGGTGCCGTTCTGATGCAAGAGGAAGAATACATACATAGTAGCTTTTAAGACTACTAAATAATAGGGAGAGATTTTAAATGAATACATCAAATAATGAAAAAGAATTAAGAGAACTTGTAAGACAAATTGAAGCAAAGCTAGGAATACTAAATGAAATGAAGTCTTCATGCTGTGGAGTATCTTTTACACAATGCCATGCAATAACAGAAATTGGACGAGCTTGCAATATTTCACTAAACGAGCTAGCAGAAAGATTAAATGTTGATAATAGCACAATGAGTAGAAACGTTAACAATATTGTTTTCAAAGGTTTAGCTAATAGAGAGCTTGATAAAAATGATAGAAGGTATGTTACTATTTCATTAACTGAAGATGGTAAAAATATGTACGACAAAATAGAACTTACAATGAACAATTACTTTAAAAAAATATACGAAAATATTCCACAGGACAAGCGTGAACAGGTTGTTGAAAGTCTTGAACTGTTATCAGATGCCATAACAAAAAATGTTTGTTGTAATAAAGAGTAAAAAATCATATATAAGTTGTGCATATTGTTAATTGATGTACAGTTTGTATTTAAAGTGGAGTTGGTTTGTATTGGATATTATCGTTTGTGTTAAACAAGTGCCGGAAACTACGAATGTAAAGATTAATAAAGATACTAACACTATTATTCGTGAAGGTAACAATAGCATTATTAATCCGTTTGATCTTTATGCGGTAGAAGAAGCTATTAGATTGAAGGAGTCCTTAGGTGGTAATGTAACTGCAATTAGTATGGGGATACCACATGTAGAAGAATTACTAAGAGAAGTAATAGCAATGGGGGCAGACAATGCAGTTCTATTAAGTGATAGAGCTTTTGCTGGTGCTGACACGCTTGCTACTTCCTATACCTTAGCAGCCGGAATACGAAAAATTAGTAGTTATGATTTAATTATTTGTGGAAGACAATCAACGGATGGTGATACTGCTCAAGTAGGTCCGAGCCTTGCTGAAAAACTTGGAATACCACATATAACATGTGTAAGTAAAATTGAAGAAATATCAAAGGATTGTATAAAATGTTATAGACTTTTAGAAGATGGATATGAAGTTGTTGAAATGCGTCTACCTGGACTGATAACAGTTGTAAAGGAGATCAATGAACCTAGACTTCCTTCCATATTCGGATTAAGAAAAGCAATGCGAGCTGAAATCCCCATCTGGACAGCTAATGATATCAATATTGATAATACCTTATGTGGGATTTCAGGTTCACCTACCTATGTTGTAGACACATTTTCACCTAATCATCAGATCGAAAATGAAATACTTAACGGAGAACCTGAAGAGCAAGCAAAGATAGTTATCAATAAACTTATGGATATTATATATAAAAAGGGTTGAGAGTAAGAAACTTAGATGTTGACTATTCTCACAAGAAATAATGGGTTGGAGTGTTTAAATGGCAGAATTAAAAATTTTATCTGATAAATGTGTTAATTGTTTACAATGTATAGATGTATGCCCCTGTAATGCAATAAAAAATGATAAAAATATAGTTTATATAGATAATACCTGTACTTTATGTGGAATTTGTATCTCTAAATGTAGTTTTAGTGCAATAAGTTATGTAGAGAACTTTATAAAAAGCAAAAGTAATATTGACGAGTACAAGGGTGTATTGATATTCGGAGAACAAAGAGATGGAAAGCTACAGAGTGTAGTTCATGAATTATTAGGGGAAGGCAATCGGTTAGCCAAACAATTGGGTACAAAAGTATCAGTAGTATTACTTGGAAATAATACTGATACAGCTGTAAGAGAACTTTTTGCATTTGGTGCAGATAATGTTTTTCAAATAGACCACCCACTATTAGAGTGTTTTAATGATGAACTGTATACAGATATAATTACACAAGTGATACAAGAAAGTAAACCTGAGATTTTTTTAGTAGGTGCAACTACATACGGAAGTTCATTAGCAGCGCGTGTAGCATCAAGGCTGAATACAGGTCTTACTGCCGATTGCACTCGCTTAGAGATTGATGCTGAAAAAAGGTTGCTAAAGCAAACAAGACCAGCTTTTAGCGGAAATCTTATGGCTACAATAATTTGTCCAAATAACAGACCACAAATGTGTACGGTAAGGTCTAAGGTTATGAGCCCTTTAGAACCGGATTTTAACAAGCTTGGACAAATTATAAAATCCAATGTTACCATTTCTCCGAACGTAAAAACTAGAAAAATAGATAGTATCAAGAATAAAGCTCAAAAAGTTAATTTGGCGGATGCAGATATTATTGTATCAGCTGGCAGAGGCATTCAGAAACCTCAAAATCTTGAACTAATTAGAGAGTTTGCAGATTGTTTGGGGGCGGCAGTTGGTTCGTCAAGAGCATTAGTGGATGCCGGATGGATTGAATATAGTCATCAGATTGGGCAGACAGGTATAAATGTTAGGCCCAAAATTTATATTGCTTGCGGGATTTCAGGTGCTATTCAGCATTTGGCGGGTATGATGTCAGCGAAACATATAATTGCAATTAATAAAGACCCCAATGCACCAATATTTAAAGTTGCAAGCTTGGGTATGGTTGGGGAAATAGAGCATATTATTCCGGCTCTTATAAAGGAAGTGAAAAACAAAAAAGCAAGTACATAATTTGGTTGAATGCTTTGATGGTAATGGAGGTTTATATGTTGGAGATTGAACAGGCAAGAGACGTTGTATTGGAAAACGTAGTAAAAATAGATTCAGAAGTAGTAGATATAACATCTTCATTAAATAGAATTCTGGCATGTGATATATATTCAAATATTGACTTACCTACCTTTAATAATTCAGCTATGGATGGATACGCAATTATTTCATCTGAACTTAAAGGAGCATCCATTGATCAGCCTATATGTCTTGAGGTAATTGGAGAAATCCCCGCCGGACATACTTATAGTGGAATATTAATGAATGGAAAAGCTATTAAAATAATGACTGGTGCTCCGATTCCTGAAGGAGCCGACGCAGTTGTTCCAGTTGAGTATACAAAGGCGGAAGGTGCACTGGTAAAAGTGTTTCGCAGCGTAAAAGAGAAACAAAATATTAGATACAAAGGTGAAGATTTAGCACGTGGAAAGTCAGTAATTGCGAAAGGCAAGAAACTATCCCCAGCTGATATAGGAATGCTTGCTGCACAGAATCTTCGTACTGTTAGTGTATCCAAACTACCTAGTGTGAGTATATTATCTACTGGGGACGAGGTGATTGATGTAGGAGAGGAATTATCACCAGGCAAAATAAGAGATATTAATAGCTATTGTTTATATGCAAATGTCCTTAAGTATGGGGGCCTACCTATAAGTTTAGGCATTGCTAAGGACAATAAAGATGAAATAATTACAAGTATTGAAAACGGCTTGAATTCAGACATACTTATAATTTCCGGAGGAGTATCTGTCGGAGATTATGATTTTGTAAAAGAAGTACTAATAGAAAAGGGTGTAAGTATTAAGTTTTGGAAGGTTGCTATTAAACCCGGTAAGCCGATACTTTTTGGGGTAAAGGGAAATACATTGGTATTTGGATTGCCTGGCAATCCAATTTCTGCATTAGTGACCTTCAGGGAGTTCGTTTTACCTGCTATGTGTAAAATGCAGGGACGAGTGGACAACCCAATTAGAGAACAATATGCAGTTTTAGAAAACGACATATCTATAACTCCGGGGCGCAGACACTATATTATGGGGAATATTTGTTACAGGGGTGGAGCGTATTTTACAAAACCTGTTGGAATTCAGAGCTCAGGTGCACTTAATTCATTGCTGCAATCCAATTGCCTGATAGTTGTACCCGGAGATACTCCTCAAATTAAAAGTGGTGAACAAGTTTTAGTACAATTATTAGATGAATAAGGGATATAAGAATGATACCGATAGTTTCAATAGTTGGAAAGAGCAACAGCGGAAAGACTACCTTAATAGAGAATTTAATTCCTAATTTAAAAGCATTGGGTTATAAAGTTGGTACTATAAAGCATGATGCTCATAAATTTGATATAGACCATAAAGGAAAAGATACTTGGAGAATGGCTAGATCTGGAGCAGATACGGTTGTTATAACTTCTATGGAAAAGATGGCCATGATTAAAAATATTGACTGCGAAAAAAACTTAGATGAAATAGCAGAATGGTTGTTTCCTGACGTTGATATCATTATAACTGAAGGTTATAAAAGTATGGATAAGCCAAAAATAGAAGTTATACGGTTTGATAATCCTATAACCGCTATTGATAATAACCTTATTGCAATCGTTAATAATTTTGTTGATGATGAGTCTTTCCAACCAGCTGAAGGTTTTGATAAAATCAAGTTATTCCGTTTTAAAGATATACATAAAATTACTGATTTTATTGTTCAAAAATTTTTATGAAAAGATATAATCAATGCTTGCAGTTAACCTTGCTATAAAGTAATATTAGGCTAAGGTTAGGTTGACATATAAGGGGTGATGAGGATCCTAATTGACAAATATGGCCGCAATATTGATTATCTAAGGATTTCAGTAACTGATAGATGCAATTTAAGATGTATTTACTGCATTCCCCAATTTGGTGTACTTCAAACTAGAGAAGAAGATATGCTCAGTACAAAGGAAATTGTAAGTTTTGTTAAGATAGCTTCTTCACATGGTGTAAAGAAAATTAAAATATCCGGTGGGGAGCCTTTACTCAGAAAAGATATAGTATCTTTGGTTTCTTGTATTAAAGAAATTGATTCCATCATGGATATATCAATGACCACCAATGGAGTTTTAATAAAAAAATTCGCATCCGAATTAAAGAAAGCAGGACTTAACAGCTTAAATATAAGTTTAGACTCATTACGTTCACATAAGTATAAGGAAATTACAAAAAATGGAGAACTCAAAGATGTACTAGCAGGGATTGAAACAGCAATGGAATTAGGATTTCCCCATGTTAAGGTGAACACTGTCATTATAAGGGATATTAACTTTAATGAGCTATTGGATTTTGTGAACTTTTCTATACAAACTGGAATTACTGTTAAATTTATAGAATATATGCCAACTAAAAACAGTCTTGATGGATATGCAAAAAAGTTTGTATCAGCTGATGAAATGAGAATTTTTTGTAATGAAGCATATAGTCTTTTACCGACAGTCCTTGATGGAAACGGACCGGCAAAATACTATGTAATACCCGGGACAAAAGGAACTATTGGGTTTATTAGCCCCTTAAGCTGTAAGTTCTGCTCTGATTGTAACCGAATAAGGCTGACGTCAGACGGGAGACTACTTTCGTGCCTATATGCGCAGGAATGGGTTGATATTAAAAATAGTCTTAGAAAAGGGTCTGATGTTGATGAGGTTACTAAACTTTTATTTAGAGCAATTGTAAGCAAACCAGCAAGCCATAGTTTGATTGTTGAGGATAAACAAATGGATTATTGTTCAATGATGAGGATAGGAGGGTGAAATTTGGTAGAAGAGTTGAGTCACCTAGATGCAGAAGGAAGAGCAAAAATGGTAGATGTTTCGATCAAAGAGCCTACCTGGAGAGAAGCCTCTGCACAGGCTTCTATTGAAATGTCAGAAGAACTCCTTGAGTTAGTTAAATTAAATAAAATTGCAAAAGGAGATATTTTTAGCGTTTCAAAATGTGCGGGCATTATGGCTGCAAAACAGACAAGCATGCTAATTCCTCTGTGCCACCAGATACCTTTGGATAAAGTAGATTTAGATTTCTGCATAAAAAATGATCGGATTGTTATTACAACTTTTGCCAGATCATATTCTAGAACCGGAGTTGAAATGGAAGCCTTGACTGCGGCATCTGTTGCTGCATTGACAATTTATGATATGTGTAAAGCAGTAGATAAAAGTATAGTTATTTCAGAAATTAAGCTACTTAAAAAGATTGGTGGTAAAAGTGGTGAATTTTGCAGACTATAGGAAAGAGGGGCAATTTAAATTGATTGGAAGGGTTTATTCATTGAATATAAGTAAAGAGAAAGGAACTTCAAAGTATCCTGTTACACAGATAGAAGTAATTGAGAATCATGGGTTTAAAGGTGATGCTCATTCTGGAGATCATATTAGACAGGTTAGTTTTCTTTCTATTGAAAATATTCTATATCAGAACAATATAAACCAAGATAATAAAATTGATTTAGTCCTAAAACCGGGTGATTATGCAGAAAATATTACCACACAGGGTATTGATTTAGAGAAACTCAATGTTGGGGATGACCTGTTAATTGGTAACGATGTAGAGTTGAAAATATCAATAAGAGGTAAGCAATGTCATAATAAGTGTGAGATATTTAAAAAAGTTAATAGCTGCATAATGCCAAAGCAGGGTTTATTTGCTATCGTAGAAAAATCCGGCATTATAAAAATTGGGGATGAAATAAGGGTGAGAAGATGCTTAAAATAGCAATAGTAACAATTTCCGATAGTGCATCAAGAGGCCAAAGGGAAAGTACCAGTGATAAAGTTATTGCAGAAATGGTAAAGAATATTGGCATTGTAGACAGTCAGATAATAATTCCGGATGAATTCGATACCATAGTGGAATGTTTACAAAAGATTGCAGATGAAAAATTAACAGATATTATTCTAACAACAGGTGGGACTGGCTTAAGCCCCAGAGATGTTACTCCTGAAGCTACATATAAGGTGATTGATAGAGAAATTATTGGTATTCCCGAAAAAATGAGAATAGAAACTTCAAAAATTTCACCAAATGCCATATTATCACGAGCTGTTGCGGGAACGAGAAAAGATACGCTCATCATAAATCTTCCAGGAAGTCCAAAAGCGGTAAAGGAATGCCTGGAAACAATTTTACCGGTTTTAGTACATACGGTTGATGTAATTAAAGGGAGAGTCGTAAGATGTGGAGGATAGCTAGTAACTAATGGGGTCCAGATCATTGAAATTCTATTTATTACCTTTAATAGTAGTATTAACGGCTTTTTCTTTGGCAGGTTGTACAAGTAATGAGGATTTACCAAAAGGAACCAAATTAAAAGAGATAAAGGTATTTGCTGCTGCAAGCCTCACCGAATGCTTCGGTGAACTTGCCAAGGAATTTGAACGTCAGGAATTAGGGTCGGTTAAAGTGGTTTTGAACTTTGCCGGAAGTCAGTCATTGGTTACATCTATTGAAAATGGTTCAAATGCCGATATATTTGCAGCAGCTAGCGTCAACTATATGGATAGCTTAAAAAGTAAGAATTTAATTAAGGACTATAAGATATTTGCAAAAAACAAACTTGTATTGATAAAAAACCAAAAAAATAATATAGATATATCAAAATTTTCAGATTTAGCAGCAGATGGAATTACCCTTGCTGTCGGAGACAATAGGGTTCCCGTAGGTATGTACTGGAAAAAGGCTTGTGAAGAGGCTTTAAAAAATGATTATATCACTGAGAAATTAAACATAAAGATTAAACAAAATGTAAAAACCAGAGAGCTAAGCGTAAAAGATATTGTTAGTAAAGTTCTGGTGAACGAGGTTGATATTGGCGTTGTGTACAGAACAGACATAACTTCAGCAAATGAGGGTGTTATTAAAGAAATAGCTATACCGGAACTGAGTGCAATTACCGCAAGCTACCCTATAGCAGTATTGAATGGTAATGAATTAAATGACTCAGTAGTTAAATTTTATAATTTTATTAATTCTGATGTGGGTAAGGATATTCTAAAAAAGTATAGATTTATAATAGAGTAGGCAAATATTTGGGGGTAAAAACATGAATGTAAGAAATGATGCATATCAATAGTCCACCAATTTATCGCAAATATAAAAACAATAGGATACAATTAAATGGAGAAGTATTATATTGGAGTTTATTTATTCTAATGGTATGCTTTTACTTTTTAGTGCTTATTATTCCGACTTTAGCCATATTCAAGGAGGCGGGGTTGAAGAATTTTTCTGAAGTACTCAGTAATTCAGAGAATGCTCAAGCTATAAAGTTAAGTATATCAACAGCAACAATATCTACTTTCTTTGTATTTATATTTGGCACACCGGTTGTATTCATACTTACGTTCAAAAGTAGTCTTTTAACAAAGATACTTGATGTTATGGTGAATATAACAGTAGTAATACCTCCGGCAGTAGTAGGAATAGGACTTCTTCTTGCCTACGGTAGAAATGGGATTATTGGACATGTGCTTGCAAAGTACGGGATAGAAATTGTATTTACCCCTGCTGCAGTTGTAATAGCACAGTTTTTTGTTTCATCAGCTTTCTATATTCAGGTTTTAAAGGCCAGTGTAAATGAGATCAACCAGGTGTTTTTTGAGGTTTCATATCTATTTGGTCTAGGAAAAGTCGAAACCTTCATAAGAGTAATTATACCTATGCTGAAGAAGCCAATGGTGACCGGTCTGATCCTTTCGTTTAATAGAGCATTGGGTGAATTTGGTGCTACTATTATGTTTGCTGGGAATGTTATGGATAAAACAAGGGTTATTCCACTTCAAATATATACCTTGATGCAAGTTGATATTTATGCGGCAGTAGCTTTATCATTGTTATTATTTATATCTACATTTATAATGCTGCTCCTAATTAAAATATGGCTTAGTGAATAAGGACAAATCCTCGGGAGTGTTAATATTTACAAGCGACCTCATACTACTATCAAATTTTCTTATTTCATCTTCATAGATTTCTTTAACATTAAAATATGAATAAATATCAGTTATCCTTAAATTACCTTCTTTTATCTGTCTTTTTGCCAGATTTGCGCACTTTCTTGAATAGGAAGCAAATAGAGGTTCGAAAAGACCTTTAATTTTAGGAACGACAATATCATATCTTTGAATATTAATAATATATTCCACAAGCGATTTGCTTATATAAGGCATATCACACGCCACAACAAAGCATCGTTCGTACTTTGCATTAACAAGACCTGTATACAAGCCTCCAAGCGAACCCTTATCAGGAATTATATCTGTAACAACTTTTAAACCGGTATAAGAAAAATCTTCAGGTGAATTGGAAACAATAATAACTTCTAAAAAAAGTTCTTTAAAAATAGCTAATATTCTATCAATAATTGTGTTTCCCTCTATATCTATAAAGGCTTTTTTTCTACCTATTCTACTATTTTTTCCTCCGGCTAATATTATCCCTGTCATTGATTTATCTCCTATCTCAGTTCTTCCGGAGTTTCCTCCAAATATTATTATATCATTCAGACTAGCCTTCGAAGTACTAGATTTTTAGGGAAATTGCCTTCCTTAAATGGCTAAAACTATTGAATACTTTCAAAAAAAGGTCGAATAGATATTAATAACCACTGTTGAGATTGTAATCCATTCAAAATAAATTATACCAATTACCCGATTTTTTTCCTTATGCACAAAGAATAATCCCTTTAAAACATAAAAAGTTAACTTTACAATTGAAATATAGCAATTATGAATTAAATCAAATCGTCCAAGGTTAGAGATGTAATAAGGACTTGTTGGACTTTATTATCCTCTAATGATATGTTCCAGTATTTACTATATAATTTCTTTTACTCAAAATTCACCAGCTGAGCCGTCACAAAAAAATAAAAAGATCAATGCAAAAGAAGAAGTTCCTGTATGGAAGAATCTGAACAAGCAGAAATAAGGTAAACTCATTTAATTGTTCAGCCTCCGCCAATATAGGCATTTGGTCCATTTCGTTTGTAAAGATATTTTTATGGATTTTGCCTGGTAGTATTTGATATTTATAAGCCGAAAGGGGTGATGTAAACACACGGGATATATAGTAATAAGGGTTCAGAAAAAAAGTAGGAAGTTAAATTTAGAGGAGGGTAATTTATGTTAAGATTTAAGTCAACTAAAATGATGTTGTCTCTGGTTCTATCCCTATCAATGGTTTTAAGCTGCCTTTTTTGTTTTACAGCTTTCCCTGCTGAAGTGTCAGCAGCAACGCAAGCGACCTATTATGTATCCCCTACGGGAAGCGACAGTAACCCTGGAACCATAGATGCACCTTTCAAGACAATCACAAAAGCTAGGGATGTAGTACGTAATATAAACAAAAATATGACAGGTGATATTTATGTTTATTTAAGAGGCGGAGACTATCGTATAACCAGTACCATTACTTTTGGATCTGCGGATTCTGGTACAAATGGCTACAGAATATATTATCAAGCCTATCAAGGCGAAACTCCTGTCTTGAATGGTTCAACAAAGGTAACAGGATGGACTCAGCATAGCGGTAGTATCTATAAAGCTACGTTGAACCGCAGTACAAAATTAAGATACCTATACGTCAATGACAAGAGAGCTCAGATGACCAAAAAAACCGTCACAGGTCAGGGTGGTTATGGTACTTATACCGTAACAAAAGGACAGGCCAGCTGGGCTTGGACAAGCGGCAGCAATAGTGACGGTGTTAAGTATAGTACTTCAGACGTTCCTGAAATTACAAGCAATAAGGACGATCTTGAGATTGTAAACGGCTCTACCTGGAACGAAAATATTGTTTGTACCAGAGATGTTATTACATCTGGTTCTTCCAGAGTACTGCTTCTACAGCAGCCTTATGGATCAATTGCTCAATTGCCTGGCTGGGGTGCAGCTTTTACTACTACCAGTACCCATACAATTTATAATGCATTCGAGTTTTTAAATACTCCGGGGCAATTCTATTTTAATAAGACTACAAAAACCCTTTACTATTATGCTCGTTCAGGTGAAAATATGTCCACTGCCAATGTTGAGGCTCCTGTTGTAGAGAAGCTTATCGACATTGCAGGGCAGTCAAACACAAGCAGAGTTAAGAACATGACTTTCCAGGGCATTACCTTTGCGAATACCGATTGGAATCTTATTAAAGTCGGAGATTCTTACGGCAGAACAACCTGCCAGAGTGCGGATGCATATATAGGCTATTATAACGGTAACTGGCATGATACCAAGTACACTCTTCTTGATACATATCCCGGAATGATAAACGTAAGCAACGCCGATTCAATTGACTTTAGAAGTAATACTCTGAAGCACAGCGGTAATGACGGGATCATCATGGCTAACGATGTTATAAACTCCAATATCATAGGCAACTATATCTATGACATCACTTCAAGTGGTCTCACCATAGGACACCCTCAACATGTATATTTGGGAGACGGCGGAGAACACCAGAAATATGCACCGGGTATAGAAGGTATCTGTACAAATATTACAATTAACAATAATATGCTGTGGGACTGCAGTACTGCTCCGGGCTTCGGGGGCTGTGCCGGAATAACAGCCTTCTTTGTAAATAAGCTTAAAGTAACGTATAATACTGTTCATACATCAGGATATAACGGTATAACTTTGGGCTGGGGTTGGTGTAATTTCCTTGACTCTACTACTTGTAAGGACAACACAATAAATTATAACCGAGTATATAATGCCTTAAACAGACTCCATGACAGCGGAGCCATATACACAATAGGGCAAATGCCTTATACTACAATTAATGAGAACTATGTAAAAGGAATTCCCGACAATTCAACCGGACCAACCTACGGTTTGCATAACGATGAGGGAAGTGCGTATATAACTGAGAATGATAATGTGCTTGACATCAGTCCGGGAGTTACTTACACAATTAATTGTGAAGATTTTGGTCAGAAACACGATTTGACAATACTAAGGACATACGCGACAGTTAATAAAATGGGCAAAAACCCTCCAAATAGTACAATTGATGCACCAATAGCAGTTTCAGATAATGTATGGCCTCAGGCGCAATACAATATTGCTTTGAATGCTGGAGTTCAGGAAGCATACAGAAGCATTCTACCAAGTAATCTGTTCACTGTTCAGGATTATGTATTCCCTGCAAGTTGTGCTACTAAAGTTGGAACCAGCTTGAATATTAGAAGCAGCGGTAATGCATCAAATACAGTCTGGTTTGCTCCATCAGGAACAACAAACTTTACAGAAGGACCAACTATGACAAAGGCCGGAGGAACTGCCACATCCATTCTAACTCCTAATACAGCAGGAACATACAAATTATTTGTATTGAATTCGTCAGGCGTTAAAATTGGTGAATCTGCTGCATTATTAAGAGTAAGCGGTTCGGCTTCACAAATTGAAGCTGAAAGTTTCTCCTCACAATCAGGAGTTCAGACTGAAAATTGTAGTGAAGGCGGACAGGATGTAGGATATATCGAAAACGGAGATTATGTTGTTTATAACAATTTCAATTTCAACAGCGGCGTCAAGAGCTTTAAGGCCAGAGTAGCCAGCGATGCCAGCGGAGGAAATATTGAAATCAGGCTTGATAGTCCAACAGGAACTTTAGTAGGAACATGTCCCGTTAAAAATACAGGAGGCTGGCAAAAGTGGGCTGACGTATCATGTAATGTCAGTGGCGCAAGCGGAACCCACAATTTATATCTTAAATTTACCGGAGGAAGCGGATACCTGTTCAATATTAACTGGTTCCAGTTTACAAGTACCTGAACATCTTCGGCACTTAACGAGGTACTTAGTGAAGAGCCAAGTAGTATTTTCAATGAAGAGCTAAATGGTGCACTCGGCGAGGAGCCTACCAAGGAGCTTAATGATGATTCCTCTGTTGTTGTAACAGATTAGGATCATATAATACTAGAATAAAACCGCCAAGATAAATTAATACAAACTGTTATGTAATGAATGAAGGGACTTTATGTTAGAATTTGACATAGAGTTCCTTCATTTTATTTTAAGAATAGACCTAATGGATTAACAATCTATTTTTGATTCTGAAAGTACTCTTTACTCTGCTTCATATTAAATACATTAATTAACTATTATGTATATAACTATGATAAAATATTCTTGTATAAACCCAACTATGAAAACTATCTGCAGAAATAGAAGCTCCCACGAATCTTTTACAATTAAATTTTAGGAGGAAAGCAAATGATTAAAATGCGTATTTTGTCGTGTTTGCTAATTACTTCAATTCTTGCGGGACTATTTTCATTTATGCCTGCAAATAAAGCAAATGCTGACACTGGTTTGATGCTTTGGTACAGGTTTAACGAGGGAACCGGAACAAAAGTTGCCGATTCTTCCGGTAACGGCAGGGATGGAATTTTGAATGGTAATTACAGTTGGATAACTGCTCAGAATGGATCGGGTGCAGTTGACTTGGATGGAAGTTCAGGGTATATAAAAATGCCCAATGGCCTACTATCAGGGCTGACAGAAACCACGGTAAGTGCAAGGGTGTTTGTTGATCCGTCAAATGTCAACCCGTCCTGGGTATTTAATTTTGGAACAACTACAGATGCAAAAAGTGATGCGAATGCACATTATTTAGGTTTTCTGCTGGAATCAGGAGCATACAGAGTTATGCTTGCGAAAGCACACTGGACTGATGAACAAAACACTAAGGTGAACTCGGCCTTTAGTACCGGGGTGTGGAAATACGTTACATATACTCAAAAAGGAACTATAGGTACACTTTATGTAGATGGGGTGAAGGTTGCTGAGAACACGAATGTCGCATATACTCCCAAAGATATTGAGTCAACTGTAGCAAATTTTATTGGAAGGGCACCATATACTGCTGATAATTACTTCAAAGGCAAGGTTGCAGATTTCCGCCTATATAACAGGGCACTCAGTACTACAGAGGTAGTAGAATTGAGTAACGGAGGGGCTTCTGATATTGTTGCAATGGATAAAGCAGCATTAACCCTTGGAGATTTGAGTCAGGTAACTTCAAATATCAACTTGCCAACAACAGGAGTAAACGGCAGTACAATTACCTGGGTATCATCCGACCCAAGTCTCGTTTCTTCAACCGGGTATGTAACTCGCCCTAAATACCCTGAAACAGATAAGCAGGCAACACTTACCGCAACAATCACACGAGGAAGTGTAAGTGATACAAAAATATTCCAAGTTACAGTTAAGGCATTGCTACAAGGGCAAGATCAGACAATTGAAAATGCCAAAAAGCAGCTGATTATTCGCAACGCAGATGATATACGTGGAAATATTACTTTGCCATCATCAATTGTTACTGATGGAGTAACTATAAAGGTAACCTGGTCAACGGACAAGCCTTCGATTGTCAATGTTAATGAAGTAGTGAATTCAGGCTATGACAGTACTCCTGCGGGAATTGTTACAAGACCTGATTCAGACACTAAGGTAACCTTAACGGCTCACTTGACTAATGGAACTGCGACAGGTACAGCAGACCTGACAATTACTGTGAAAGCGAAACCAAAAACTATAAGTGAATCAGATTATAAGGGATATTTCTTTACATATTTTACTGGGGCTTCTAGATCCGATGCAGAGCAGATATACTTTGCTTCAAGTCAGGACGGACTTCATTGGAAAGATCTGAATGAAAACAATCCAGTAATGACTTCAACCGTTGGAGATAAAGGTGTTCGTGATCCATTTATCTTGAGGTCACCTGATGGGGATAAATTCTATATGGTAGCAACAGACCTAAGAATAGCAAATGGCAAGGGCTGGGATGCAGCTGGAACATACGGAAGTAAATCGGTTGTTATTTGGGAATCCAATGATTTGGTAAATTGGTCTAAAGAGAGGCTGGTTAAAGTTTCAAGAGACGATGCAGGCTGTACATGGGCTCCTGAAATAGTATTTGATGATAAGACAGGAGAATATGTGATGTTCTGGGCATCACGAATAGGAGCAGATAACTTTAGCAAGTTTAGAATATACGTAGCAAAGACAAGAGACTTTTATACCTTTACTGAACCAAAGCTATATATTGAAAGAAGTAATGATGTAATAGATGCAACCATCATCAAGCAAGGAGGCACATATTACAGGTTTTCAAAAGATGAGGTTAATAAGAACATCCTAATAGATAAATGCGACCAGTTACTGAATAAGAATTTTGTATCTTTACCATCAACTAGTGTTGAAAGCCAAAAAGGTGTTGAAGGACCAGCAATCTTCAAGTTTAACGGCCAAAACAAATGGTGTCTGCTATTAGACTATTACGGAGGCGGCGGCTATTATCCAATGGTTTCCACAGACCTTGCTTCAGGAGTGTTTACAAGGCTAAGTTCTTCAGAGTATAAACTGCCAACCGGGCCACGTCATGGAACAGTAATGCAGGTAACGCAGGCGGAATACAATGCTATTATGGCAAAATGGGGAGGAGCTGCACCAGTTGAAGAACCCAAGACAACTCCGATACTTGAATATAAATTTGACGAGTCAAAGACAGGCAATACTATCGTTGATACATCAGGTAATAACCGTAACGGTGCTTTGAATGGAAACTCAGCTTATGTATATGACTCTGAAAAAAAATCTCAGGTGTTATATCTTGATGGTACAACAGGTACCTTTGCCGGATTTCCACAGGGATTCTTTGATGGCAGGAATACAGTAACAATATCAATGGATATTAAGCCGGTGACAGCCTCCGGGGATTTCTTTACTTTTACTGTAGGGAAAGATACAAATAAATATATGTTTTTGAGAACACGGGATGCTGAAAGCAGAAATGCAATTACAATAAATTCTTTCTCAAATGAGCAGGAGGTAAAAGCCACTACTGTATCCACAGCAAACAAGTGGATGAATATCAAGTTGGTAATAACACCTACAAGTATGGCTATTTATAAGGATGGCTTAATGCTTGGCAGAAATAATAATGTGTCAATATCAATGTCGGATTTAGGTACAAGCCTGCTGGCTTACTTAGGTAAATCCTTCTACTCTTCAGACCCTTATTTCAAGGGCTATTTTGACAATGTAAAAGTGTACAATCGTGCATTTAGTGAAACAGAAATTGCAGATGAATTCGGCATCGCTAACAAGCCGGTAAAAATAGTAAGTGCAGAAGATGTGACTGTTACAAGAAATGCAGGGCAAACACCTGTATTGCCTTCAAAGGTGAAAGTTAATTACAGCAATGGTACAACCGGAAATGCTAAAGTATTATGGAACGATATCAGTCAGGCTCAGTATTCATCAGATGGAACTGCTACAGTTGAAGGAACGCTATATGAAAATGAGTACGAAAATCCTTTAATACTAAACAGGGCAGATCCATGTATTTATAAACATACCGACGGAAATTACTACTTTACTGCTTCATATACAGATGGTTCAAACGGACACAACAATGTAGGCATGTACCAGTATGACCGGATAGTACTTAGAAAAGCATCAACAATTCAGGGCCTTTCCACTGCGACCGAAAAGGTAATATATACAAAGGCTCCCCTTGGTGGAACCAAAAGTCCCCATGTCTGGGCACCGGAAATACATTTTATTAACGGGAACTGGTACATTTACTATACAACAACCATATCCAGCACCGACGTTTGGCAAATACGCCCGCATGTATTAATGTGTCCGGGAAATCTGGACCCAATGGTAAAAGAAAACTGGCAGGACAAGGGACAGGTTAAGAAGACTAATTCTTCAGATATGGCTTTTAGTGGGTTCTCTCTGGACGAAACTGTTTTTGAGCATAACGGTAATATGTATATGATATGGGCGCAGAATGACCCAAATTCA
Source organism: Bacillota bacterium (assembly GCA_023390335.1). Lineage (GTDB taxonomy): Bacteria > Bacillota > Clostridia > Acetivibrionales > DSM-1351 > Ruminiclostridium. Next base: position 127,104 of record JAEWCZ010000032.1, read on the forward strand.
AACTTGTACATTGCAAGAATGAAAGACCCTTATACAATTGATACTAATGCTGTCAAGATAGCCTCAGCTCAATATGATTGGGAGATTCATGCCTACAAGGTTAATGAGGGTCCAAGCGTTATTAAGAGAAACGGCAAAATATTTATTTCCTATTCCGCTAGTGGTACGGATGCACTGTATTGTATGGGACTTCTTACAGCCTCGGATACAAGTGATTTGCTGAATCCTAATTCATGGGTGAAGACGCCACATCCGGTAATGACCTTCAATACGGCAGCAGGCCAATATGGCCCAGGACACAATACATTTACAGTGTCCGAGGATGGTACTCAGGATATCCTTGTATACCATGCACGTCAGGAAGAAAAGTACATTAGTAGTAGCTATGAACCACTGTATGATGCAGGTAGACATACCCGCGTTCAGAAATTGTTCTGGAACAGCGACGGTACTCCGAACTTCGGAGCTCCAATGGCAGACGGAAAAGTATTGTCAACGGTAAAGGTTAAAGCAACAATTATAGAAGATAACGTTATAAAAGGAGCATCTGCAACAGGCTATAGTATTATTGGGACTAAATGTGATTCGGCAAATAAGAAGGCTACGGTATATTTCAGCCTCAGTAACAGTAATGCAAAGGATATCTCATCAGTGCCGTTAATATATCAGTTAGCAAGCGGCTGTACAATAGACGGAGCAGCGGGGCAACCGGTGAACTTGACACAGCCTGTTTCTATTAGAATCAAAATGCCTGATCAGAGTGTCCAGGAGTGGACCGTAGAAGGAGTGCTCTGCAATAATCCGGTTTTGGGAGGACAATTTGCTGACCCGGACATCAATGTATTTGGAGACAAATACTATATCTATCCTACCACAGACGGATATTCAGGATGGAGCGGAACACAGTTCCATGCATTTTCATCATCAGATATGGTTAACTGGAAAGATGAAGGTGTTATTCTTGATGCAGGAGTAGGGAAAGATGTGCCTTGGGCGGTTGGAAGTGCATGGGCACCAACCGTTGAAGAGAAAAACGGAAAGTACTATTTCTACTTCTGTGCAAAACGTTCCGATGGTAAATCCTGTATTGGAGTTGCAACCTCGGATAATCCTACAGGGCCGTTTATAGCAGAGAAATCGCCGTTAATCACACCAGAGAATTTGGAAAGTGGTGTTACAGTAAGTCAGACTATAGACCCGTCAGTCTTTACAGATGATGACGGAAATTCTTATCTGCTCTTTGGCAATGGCTCACCTGCGGTTGTTCAGTTGAATGCTGATATGATAAGCCTTAAATCAGGGTCTATGAAAAATCTGAGTGGTGCTACTGATTTCAGAGAATCAATTACAGTGATTAAGAGAAACGGTCTGTATCATTTCACATGGTCGTGTGATGATACAGGTAGTGAAAATTATCATGTAAACTATGGTACGTCAAACAGTCTGTATGGGCCAATTCAATATCAGTACACGGTTTTATCAAAGAATCCGGACAAAAATATTCTTGGAACCGGACATCAATCAATAATAAAGCTTCCAAACAAGGATGAATATTATATTGCTTACCACAGGTTTGTAACACCATTGGGGCAATATAGCAGTGGTCTTGGCTATCATAGAGAGACCTGTATTGATAAAGTGGAGTTTGATGCCAACACCGGGTTAATGAAGGTAGTAATTCCTACATTAGAAGGGGTGGCAGAAACACCGCTTAACGTCGAAGTAGTAGGTGATTATAACGGAGATAAAACAGTTGACGCAATTGATTTTGCATTCTTAAAACAATACCTACTGGGTAAGATAGATTGTTTTCCTGTTCAGAACACAATGCTGGTTGGAGATTTGAATATGGATGATGAAATAAATGCTATTGATTTAGCAATACTGAAAGGGTATTTGCTAGGTAAATATGATAAATTACCGTATATTAATTAGTAAAATTTTCGGGTAGAATTGCAAGAACAAATTGTTTAAATGATGAGAAAAAAGTCGCTATTTATGGGTTGTGTATTCTTAGATAGTGGCTTTTTTCTGTGTATTGTGAGGGTTTTTGAGGGAAGGATATATGTTTTGCCAGTTTGCTGGAAGATGTGGTAAAATATTGGTTGGGAAGGTTGAGGGTATGATGGGTATAAAAAAGGAATATCCTCAATTTCACTAGGTACAGGAAATTTCAAAGACTATAAAAAAGAAAAGCGAAAGTAGATTGTAATATAGGAGGAGAATATGTACGGCATGAATGGTATGAAATATCATAATTATATTATTAATAATTTTAAAACTGAAAGAACACTAGTTGATGGCTACAAAAGTGAAATCTTAAAAAAAGAAAAGTATGTATTTTTAGGTGACTTTTTAACAAATCTTATTACTTCACAAACAATAAAAATTGAATGCAATGCCCAAGATATGACATATTCTTTCTTAACTCCAATTATTAAAAAGATGAATAAAATAATGTCAATTCAACAAGCTTTTTATGAATTAATGTGTGAAGCGAAACTGATGCCTATAAATGTATCCTACGCAGGAATATATATCAACAATGGGCTAAAATTAGAGTATATTACCAGAGGTTGTAATGCGACATCTACAGAAACTGATACTATAGATATTCCATTAATTCCTAGTACACAGTATTATAGAGTTAATTGAGCGAATAACGCCAAAGGGGAGGATAAAAGGAATGGTAAATGTATTTATTTCATATTGTCAAAAGGATGGAATTTATGCAGATAACATAGATTTGTATTTTAAAGGTAAAGGTATAAAATTACATAGGGATGTAAGAGATATTAGCTCTTGGAAGAGCATTCGAGTGTATATGCAAAGTATCAGAGACATGGATTATGCAGTACTTATTATCACAGATAATTATTTGAAATCTTTCAATTGTATGTATGAAGTATTGGAATTTATCAAAGAAAGAAACTATCAAGATAAGATTTTCCCCGTAGTAGTGGAAAGGAGCATATATAATCCGTCTGGACGGATAAAGTATATAACTCATTGGCAGGATAAATTTAAAAAACTCAAATATGAAATGAATAAAATTGAAGATGTTATAAATGCAGGTTCAATAATAGATGATTTGAAAAGAACGCAAAACATAACTTTTAATATTGATGAGTTTTTGTGCAAGGTTGCTGATATGAACAATCCTAGCATTCCAGATATTAATGTATCCATAGAGAATAAGCTAAGGGAACAGGGCCTGTTTTGTGAGGAACAGGAACGGAAATCAATCGAAAAAGGTGATGCCGATATATTTTCAACACTAGATATCCCTAAAATGTTTTTAGATTCTGAGACTACGGATTTAGAAAGAAACACATTTATGGCGAATAGTTTTAGTAGAATTAATTTCATGCTTGGTGAGCTTTGCAAACAGTTAGAAAAAGAAAATAGCAACTTTCAAGTAGATATAGAAGAAATTAACAGTAAAACAATGTCGTATGAATTTTATAGAAATGGCAGTCAAGTAAGGGCATTGAGAATATTTCTAGGAAATTCATTCGGAGGGAAAGAATACAGTATCGGTATATCTTGTGAACGATTTTCTATTGGAAATAATAGTTCATTTAACGGAATGTTTTCTCCAAAAGTTGAAAACGGACAATTAATGCTTTACTCAATGTTTTCGATGACAGGGCAAAAAACAATATCTGTTGAAGAAGCAGTAAAAGAAATATGGATAAGTCATATAAAACCTTATATAGAAAGATAGAAAAAACAGTTAATATATTTGGATATTTTAACTGATATAGTAGCTGACCCCATACCACACACGTTGAGAGTATAATATGGATGCAGCTAGTGGATAAAAACGAAGAATGAAAGATCCAAACACAATATATAGTGGAATTTTAAGAAAAGGGCCCGAAACGCAGGCGGAAATCACCTGTGTTTCGGGCCCTTTTTTGATGGGTTTGTGGATGCAAAGGCCGTTTGCTTGGATTTTATTTTTCAGTGGATTAAGTAGAAAAGTCAATTTTTGCATAGATTGTATTTTAATCTGATGGAATTCTAGCTCACATTACATAATTTTATAGAAAATATGGATATATATGGTATAATTGTGTTGGTACTGGTCTGATATAGAAGTTTGGCTATTAATTTTTAAGAATAGGCTTCGTATTTAGTCTTAACTATAAATAGAGTTTTTCAAACAATAGGGAGTGGTTTTATGCCTCATAGTGCAATACCTTCATGGTATGGATATAGATATCAAGGGCAGCTTGCAATTTACTATGCCTTAAAAAAGATTGATCAAGTATTAGAAAAGATTACTGAGAATGATGAAGTTAAGAAAGAAGTTATGTTAAAGCAAGAACTCAAGAGATACAAGCTTGAGATAGAATATATGGAGGATTTTGCAATCCGCTATTATGATGAAGATATGGAGAATTTTAAATATATTTCATTTCATCAAGTAAAAGCTAGTGATAGTAAAAGTAAGATTGATAAAGATGCAATTTATGGTGTGATTGAAAATATAATTGAGGCTGATAGAAAAGGATTAACAAAAAATACTATTGGATATATTCATGTTACAGATGGTAGTTATGATTTGGCAAGCTATGACTTTAAGGGAATTCATGATGAACAATGTAAAAAACAGTTGGTAGAAATACAAGAAATAATATCAAAACAAGATGATTGGAAAGAATTGCTTAAATGTATTAGTGGGCAAGGTGAAAAATATTCTGTAAAAAAAAGAATACATCAAAAGTTAAGTGAACTTGAAATTAAAAAAGAAGAAAAAAACCAAGAAAATATAAAGAAGATATTATCAGAAATTCAGAAGGAAATACAAAATACTGTTTTTCCGAGTACTAGTGTAAATATTCAGATATATTCAAAGATATATTTTGAAAAGATAATCGACATTGAGTATGAAATTATAAGAACAATTGCAGATATTCATAGACGACTCAAAAAATATAATGAATGTATGAATGAGAAAACTGTAAAAAGGAAGATTTTACCGCAACTAATTGAGAAACTGACCGAATTCATAGATGATATGAAAAAAAAGCCTGACTTGAATCCTGTTATCGAATTTATGGATATTTATGGGTTTATTATACCCCCATCAGAAGGGGTTGATTTAAACTATGAAGCTTATCGGTTTAGAGTAAATATAGCAGATAGTTTTCCGGTGTATACTGAAGAGCACTGTGCCAAAGAAATATATGATTGTACTAACTGTGAAAATTGTACAAACTGCAATCTAGCTTGCTTTATGGAAGAGTTTAAAGAGCTAAGTGTTAGTCAAGTTAGTAGATTATTGAAAAATATAGCCGTAGCAAGAAATATTAATTATTCAGAGCAGCAGATTCCAGCAGTCGAAGATATTCATCGTACAATATTTAGATACTTAAGAGAAGTTAATAAGTTTAAGCTAGAAAATGATACACGGATAACAACTTACTATGATAATAAAAATTATTGGTGTACTTGTGAAAGTGAAATAAGTGAATACAAATTAAATAAATATAAAAGTAATATTGTAGAAGTTCTATTCGAAGCAGACTTCCTTATAGCGGATAAACCTTCGGAGAGTTTTGAGGTTACAGGCATTTTAGAAGGTATTTTAGCAGATAAAACTATAAATTTTAGCCCGGAAAATCAAGAGAAACTAGAAGAATATAGGAGCAGGATTTTGAATACTAAAACTAATATAAAAGCAATAACTATTGAAGAGGCTAAAGGGGTGTTGTGTAATGATTGATATTATCAAAAAAATATTAGAAGAGAATCAATATAAGTTGTTACAAAATGTAGATAATAGATTTTATTTTTTAAAGAACAATTCTGAAAATAAGCAAGACTATTATTTGATTTATAATTTGGGTAGCTATGAAAGTATAGAGATGCTTACCAAGAAAATAAAAGAATCTGAAAATGATTTTAACGATATGAGAAAGCATGGTCCAAGTGTAGAAAAGAATACAACTGCGCTTTATATTTTAAAAACAGATCAGAAGGTAGATGCGTCAAATCAATTATGGCATAAAATTTGTGAAATTGAGGAAATAGTAACCTATATGAAACGTAATGTGCTTTGCTACATAGAGGAAGAAGAACTTGAAATAAATAAAATTGCTGGAAGTTTAACCGACGAGATAATGAATTATCTAATCGGTAAGGAAAACTTTGGAGTGTTCAAGAAGAATGGGGAATTAAAGTATGAAATTTTATCCAAGATATTTATAAAAATGCATTGTTTAAAATATAAATTTGATCCAAATGATTTTTCTGATGTAGACCAAAGTGTCAGAGACATATTAGCAGTTAAAAACATCCACAAAAAGTTTGTCGAAAATCTTGATTTGTTATATAAAAACCTTGATGATGCTATATATAAAAGAGTAAGTGAAGATGAAATCATTGATAATTACATGGAAAAGCTTCTAAAAGATAATATTGAAATAAAATCAATTGATGAGTCAGTTGACAAAGAAATAAATAGAAGATTGCAAAGGCAGGTATAAAATGAATAATTTTATTATAAAAAAAATATATGCAAATAATTTTAAAGGAATACCTTTTAGAAATATTAAAGAGATTTCTGAACTCATAGTTTTTGAACTTATAGGTTCTGGCCTGACAGTATTATCTGGCCCAAATGGATATGGAAAGACAACAATGTTTGATATCATAGAAATAATTCTTTCAAAACAGATAACGAGATTTAAAAGTACTAAATTTGGAAATGTAACTATCAAGGATAACGGATTGCTTAATAACACTGCTAAGAACGGATTGATTGGCATTGAATTTTCTAACAATAAAGAGGTCTTAAGTTTATTGGCGAAGATACCCAAGAAGGGTGGACGTGGCGAGATAGATACAGACATTGAATCAATAGAACTGTTTTTTTATAAGGGAAGTTTGTTAGACTTTAATACATCAAATGTAGATATGAAAAATCTGGAAAATGCTGATTTGGATAAAATACAGAAGTTAAAAAGGATAAACGCCATAAATGATGTCGAACAATTTTTGACATTCAATCCTGATACATTTAACTTGTTTTATTACATATCCCAAGAGGAATCTACACATTTTCTTAAACAAAAGGAAAACGATAAGCTTTCAACATTAGATGGTTTAGTAGACATTTCTATATACTTGGCTAGAAAAGATTTGTTGGATAGATTAACGTCAAAACGATCAAACGGAATAATTAAAAAACGTATAGATGATATCATTAGTAAGTTAGACATTAAATATAACGAACTTAAGACAGAAGTTAATCAAAGTGAAAAAGTTGATTTTATTAAAGTGTTTGATAATTTAGATATTCCATGGAATAAAAATAATATAGAGTCGGAAAGCATTCTAACATTAATTGACTATAAAAAAGAAGTTACTGGAACTTTTGAATTACTTCATCACGAAGAAAGTTTACGGAAAGAATTATTCAATCAAAAGTTAGACAAAATTCCGCTATCAGAAGATACTTTTAAAGATTTTCTTATTTTAAAGGAGAATAAACTAATTATTGATTCATTTAAAGGGATTAAGAAAGAAGAATTATCAGAGGTAATAAATAAATATGAGAAGAACGCACAATTACAAAAACTAAAAGAAGTTTATAACGAGCCTGAAATTGAAAATAAGCTCGAGTTTTCAGATGTAGAAAAATGGTGTCAATATCTTAGTCAAGAATCTATTACTAAAGAAGTATTTGATAGTATGATTAATGAAATAAAAAGTACTAAGGAAAGGCTAAATTCAGGCGAAAGAATATATACTACTTTTCTTAGTAAAAGAACAACACTCATTAATGCCTATAAAAATGCTATTAAAGACAATGTCCAAAACGAGTACTTAAATGATAAAAAATGCCCTTTTTGTGGAACAGGAGTTAAAGAAAATGATATAAGCTTGTATTCACAAATTGACGAGGTTACAGAATATCTTAAGAAAACGACATCTTCAGATCAACAAAGACTTAATGAGATAAGGAAGCAACTTAGAGATAGCATAGAGGTGCTTTTTACTGCTGTAAAAGACTTGGAAATTGTTCAAGATATAAGTGATGAGGTTTATAAAAATCTTGTAAAAATATCAAGCAAAGAAGATGCTCAAAACAATATACTAGAATTGCTAAAAAATATTCTTGCTTTTAGTTTAGATGCTTCAGATAATATAAAGTCTTTGGATTCCATTAAAGAATGCATAAAAGAAAAGAAACATATTCTCAGCGATGAATATTTAAAAGCAAATGAAGAGTTTAAAATTAAAGAACTATATGAAAAATACTATAAAAATAATTTTGAAGAAGTGTTAAAGGATGATACTCTTAGATCTAAATTAGAAAATGAGAAGAAGTTTATTGAGTACCATATTAATTTAAAGCAAAATGAAAAATACAATGAAGTTTTTAGTCATATTAAGAAGTTAACAAGAGAATTGAAGCTACTTGAAAAAGTTGAAGATGATTTTGATATATACAAAGGTGTAATTACCGATGGAATAAACGATTTTCGAGATAAATTGATTAAAGACATTGAGATACCACTATATCTGTATACTGGGAAAATACTCCAAAATTATCAGAGAGGATTAGGCGTTTTTATTAAAAAAACAGATAAGGGCGTAAAATTTGTACCAGATATGAAGACAGAACACGAAATAATTAATTCTTTTAGTTCAGGTCAACTGTCTGGCTTTATCATAGCTTTTATGTTGGTAATGAACAAAGTGTACTCTAGCAGACAAAACGTAATAAATACAATCTTAATTGATGACCCGGTTCAGACGATGGATGATATCAATATTGCTTCGCTTGTTGAAGTTTTGAGAAATGAATTTGATGATAAACAAATTATTCTATCTAGCCATGAAGTAAATAAGGCGATTTACATGATGTATAAGTTTTCAAAGTATCAATTAAACTACGAAATGAAAGATGTAAGTAAAATGGTAAGGCAGATAGACTAATCTTCTCGCAGATATCCAATATATAAAGGTAAAGAAAGAATGTATAGCTTTGAGAATTATTGAGAGGTAATCGTTAACTATAACTTTATTATCGAAATGTTGATTTGAAATACCTTTTTATATGCGCTCCGTAAGGGGTGTTCATCTAAAAATCAGCAGTCTATGTATCCGAAATACCGCTTAGTTATTTACATTTTGTGTACAATGCATAACTTCTAACCAAGGGAGAAAACAGTTATGGAAATCGTGAAAATTCCGATTGTGGATTTTTTAAAATATAGTTTAGAAAGTGCATACGAACAAGGCTTCTCATGGATTATGTGTCTTTTGGCGCGAGATGCGGATGCCGAAGAAACTTATCAGCAAGTTAAGAGATACTGGAATTCTTTAAATGATGTGACCGGGAATACTATTTTGTTTGTTTTTGCCGGGAAGCAGGATGAAGAAAAACTTCCGGATTCGTTGTTGTGGCATGAAGCCAAAGATTATCGTGCCTTGACAAATCCATTAATTCGATTCGTAAATGATAATACACCCACAGTGCCAAAATACATATATCCTGCATATGACTATAAGACAGAGGAAATAAATGAGCTTGCAGTTACCCATACGAGTTCGATTACAGAGCTAAAGAATTTTTTGGGATTATCCGAAAAAGATATACCTTCTTTGGTGTTAATCCCGACACACAAGCTTGCTTGTGAAAAGAAGGTTGTTGTGCGACTCGGAAAAGAAAATATATACCAGACGGTTAAAGGAATAATTGAATCTCTTGAAGAACCACTTATAAAACTAAAAAAATCTCAAGATGATTATGAAAATATTCAAAGATATCTTATTGAACTAAATAAAAGGTTAGAGTATTTGAGAAGAGGCAGGAGAACACAGAAGCGCTATAATGAAGCAAAAATCTATTTACATAATCTTGTTAGAGATACAGAGGATGATACTCTAAGGGAATGGTTACAAGAAGCTATTCGTAACAAATCAGTTGATAAATGGCGTAAATTGGATCGTCAAACACTGGCATTTATAAACCAATACCTTGATTTACTCAACCAATATCCCATGCTTGATGATGAGTGTAATACAATTGTGTCTAGAATTATTAACTTGGAGGAAGAAGAAGCAAAAGTTACCTCTGCTAAGAGCGAAATATATGAAAGTTTAACATCATTATATGATGAATTAACACAAATATTTCAAGGTATTAAAGAGGAAAGAATTGTAAACACAAAAGTTGATATTCCTAGTTTAAGGCGCTTTAAAGTTGCCCTCTCATTTCCCGGTGAACATCGCGATCTAGTTGAGGAAATAGCTGAAAAGTTAGTAGTAATTTTTAGTAAAGAACAGATTCTTTATGATAAATATCATCGTGCGGAGTATGCACGCCCCAATCTTGATACGCATCTTCAGAAATTGTATCGCGACCATTCTGATCTGATTGTTGTGTTTATTTGTGCCGATTACCAAGAAAAGAAGTGGTGTGGCTTAGAATGGCGGGCAATTCGTGACCTTTTGAACCAAAAAGTTGCGGACGAAAGGATTATGTTTGTCAAATGTGGGCAGGGAACAGTTGACGGTGTTTTTGGCACAATTGATGGATTTATAGATACAAATAAAATTTCAATAGACGATATTGTAAGCGATATTGTTATAAGACATAAATCGCTTGCCTAAGTGCGTACTTAATTATTCATAAAAGTAGGAGGACGATGTACAATAACGCTTTACAACCGAAAAACTCACGATCTATACGCAACCGTATCCGGTCTAATGAAAAGGCCTTGAAGAACAGAATAAAAGCTTATAAGAGGCTATGCATTAATTAATGCGATAGCCCCTTTCTGCTGAATATATTGGGGTTGTGATTAAGGGTGAGCTGATTTCTTACATCTTAGTTAATGCCAACTGCATTAAATGCAGCATTTACAGTTTGTACCTCAGTGCTTGAGTTACCGTATAAATCAGCAGCGGCTTGTGCTGCATGAGCTTTAAGGTTCTTGAAAGTTTCATTAGAAGTTATGTAATAGACAATTGCACGATAGAAAATATCACCTAGTTTTTCGTTGCCTATTCCGTTTACAGTGACTCCATAATGTGTTCCACCGTTTGCGATCAAATAAGCAGCTTTATTAATTATACCGCTGTTAGTATGTACTCCTCCGTAATCAGAAGTTCCTGTGTATCGGTTGCTGTAATGATCAGGATCTCCATATAATGTAGGGTTGGCCAATGAGCGCAGTGCATCTCCTTGTGTAGAAGGAGTGTATATATCTTCACCCATTAGCCAGTCAGGATTATTGTTGTCATAGTATTCAACAAGTGTTCCAAAGATATCTGAAAGAGCCTCACTGATAGCGCCTGATTGGTTTTGATAAACCAAATCATCTTCGCTATCGGTAACTGCATGTGTTAGTTCATGTGCTACAACATCCAGACCACCGCTTAGCTGAATAAATGTTGAACCGTCACCATCGCCGTAAACCATTTGAGATCCATCCCAGAAAGCATTATTGTAATTGCTATCATAGTGCGCTGTAGACTTGATGACAGCTCCTGAATTATCATAGCTGTTCCTTCCATACTTATTTAAATAATAGTCGTAGGTTTTTGCCGCATTATAATGTGCATCAACCATTGCTCTATCTGTGGAATCGTTGAAGATGTTATCGGTGCTATACCATAAAGTGCCCGGTAACGATTTGCTATTTTTCGTATTATAGGTAAATATTCCTTTACCTCGAGTATTGTCCTGTAGATAATAACGGGATGAGGAATAAGTTGCATTTAAGGTCCTTGTATTCCCTAAAACTCCAATTCCTGTAGCTGTTGTGTTTGTGCCTGTAACGGTTTCAATTTTATTGTATTTATTCACTACACTGCCTGTAACTGCATCTACAAAATAATACCAGTTGCCAGGTTCAGGTGAAAGAAAATGGAGTTTAACCAGATATGTATAAGAATCATTATAAATTACAAGTTCAGAGGTTGGTTGAACATCTTCGTATTGTGGCACAAAACCAAGGTCGGCCTCTGCTGTTTTTATTGCATAATCACTTTTCACTACTATACTTTTTTTAAGATTTACAGCATTATCAAGATTCGGTACAGACGCACCTGACAAGCTTTTAAGTATACCACTTTTGTCAATTATAGCTTTTTGAGTGTATCCGAAAACTGGTATGCCATTATACACCTGTTGTAGTCGAATAAGCCTTGTACCATGGCTGTCACTGAATTTTGAGTTGATTTTAAATGCTTTTTCGGCATTTGAATTGAGTTTGAATTTATTGATATTTTTATTGAGATACCCGTAAATAATTTGTTCATCACTCTTGTCTGAAAGAGAAGTGAGATCGCCAGTTATAAAATCAGGTGTTCCTAATTTTTCATTTATTATGTTAAATTGATCGTTTAAAGTGCCAAAGTCCTGATCATTTGCTGCAAAGACACTTATAGTGTTAAGCAACAATATTGCTGTTATTAAGATATACGCCGAAATATTTTTTTTCATTTGATATTTCCCCTCTCATAAGAAATTTGTTTTTTAAGTTTTTGTATTTTTGTTTATTAATTAAATATGAAGGCTTCAAATATCCTCAATTATCAGACATGCCTAGTCACAAATGAGGTTTTTGGGGCCTTGCTAAGTGTTTGGTGATCTGATGCTATTCACGTTATCCCTCCTCTCAAATTTCTTTTTATCTAAAGACACAATGGTGTTTAGATGCGGAAGTCCGGTTACCGTAATAATTTAAAATACTGCTGAAATAAAGATAATGCTTTGTCAATTCATTTATATAATCAAGACCAACATCATTGTTGGTTTCGAGAACAATACAGTTCTAAACAAGTACGATATACAACTATTGGCTTGCTTTCCGATAAATTTTGTTAAACAAAAAGGCCAAGATTCCTTCTACTGTAGTAGAAAGAAACTCAGCCTCGAGTTCTTCTCGTTAACTTTTTATGTAAGTATCTAGTTTATATATAATATTATACATATATGTTAAATATTTGCAATAGCTTTTCTTAAAAAAGTACTTTTACATGGAAATGATATCTGCCCATTACATATTTTCAGGTGTTAATTAATGTTTCAACAAGGATTGCTTTAGCATGATTTCATCAGCAGGGAGTCGGAGATTTTTAACTTTATCGCCCTTGCAGAAGCCATATAATGGTACTGGAAGCTGACAAAATACTGCAGTAATTGTGTATAATAAAAAAAGGAAATAACAGCAAGTAAAATCAAGCAGTAATCTCTCGATTTCTTTATAATAAATAAATGTAGGGTGGTTGAAACGGGGGGAACGGACCAATGTACGAGTGGCAGAAGCAAATTCAAATACTCGTTGATGAAATTGACAACTGTATTAAGAATTATAATGATGAAGCCTTGACACTACGCATTCTGTCTCGCAGGCTGGGTTATTCCGAATTTTATACAACGAGAAAATTCAAAGAAATATCGGGTATGCAATTTAGAGATTATCTGAGGAATAGAAAATTAGCCTTTGCACTAAGAGAGGTTCGGGATAGTGAAAAAAGCCTTTTAGATATTGCTTTTGATTATGGCTTTTCATCACATGAAGCTTTTACCAGAGCTTTTAAGAGAATATACGGTGTAACTCCAAATGAATACCGAAAAAAGCCTAACCCTGTGGTTCTACGTACAAAAATAAACCCCTTCGACCGCTACTTTTTAGGATTAGGAGAGATTGGAATGATTAAATCTACAGATGATATTAAAATTTATTTTGTAACCATTCCCCCACATAAATTTTTGCATATTAAAAACTATGAAAGTAATGGGTATTGGGATTTTTGGCAAAAGCAAAGCCTTATTCCGGGACAGGACTGCGACACAATTTGCGGTTTACTCGATAGTATCAAGGGCAAACTGGATGACGATGGTGGGAGCGAATCTAATAGCGGCAGCGGTCAGATTATGGCGTATATTAGTGACCCTGACGGCAGGCTCTGCGATTGGGGCATTCCACGTACAGAGTGTTATGGGGTACGACTTCCTTTTGATTATAATGGGGAAGTACCACCACAAATGCTTATGATTGATGTTCCCGAAGCAGAGTATATTGTTTTTGAACATGGGCCATTCGATTATGAGCAAGAAAACCGCAGTGTGGAAGAAAAGATTGAAAAGGCAATGGCAACTTTTGATTTTGCAGGCACCGGTTATTGCTTTGATACTTCTCCCGGTAGAATAATTTATTTTTATCATAATCCGGAAAGGTATTTTAAGTATATCAGACCAGTGCGGAAGTAAATTAAAAATCGACTGTTTATCAACAAATGCCTAACATCAAAAAGCTCTTCCGTACATACGTACAGAAGAGCTTTTTGATAGGTGATTTAATTCAATACCTCTATTTATGTAAACTAGAGTATATTTTATAAAGCATTAATGCAGTTTCAGCTTTTGAAACAGACGCTTTCAGATTCAGTTTCTTGGCGTCACCTGAATAAAATCCGTTCTTTACGATAGTGGCTACACTTTCAACAGTATTCTTTGAAACCTTTGCACCATCAGTAAATTGTTTCAGATCGTCAGCGTTACCTTTAACCAAATTTTTATTTACTATTTTCAGAGCATTAAAGGTATATACCAACATATCTTCTCTGCTTATTGCTTTATTAGGATTGAACTTATTATGACCGATACCGTTAGTAATACCAAGTGCTTTGGCAATACCCAGTGAATTATAGTAGCTGTCTTTCTTATGAACATCACTGAAATTTGAACGATATTTTGCACTCAAATCTAAAGTCTTAACAAGCCACATTAAAAATTCGCCTCTTGAAATGCTTTTATTTAAGTTGATTTTTTTAACATCAGAACTCTTGATGATACCTTTTGATACCAACATCTGAATGGCATTATTAAGTTCACTTTTGCTGTCATTTTCGAATCTGACATTATCCAGGTACATTGTACCGGCAAAGTCACTGTTACCGTCCGCAACAACGATTGTGATATCACGGAGGACGGTATCAGGAGCAAGTACTTTTTCATCATTTATTTTATCCAAATCATACTTTACCTGGAAGTGGTACAACCCATCTTTGGTTTTTTTCATTTTCTTCAGGCTTGTTAAAGGTATATCAAAATTAACCGTTGCCTGTGCCCAGTAACCAAGGGTTGGTGGAGCAAAAGCCAGATTTATTGAGAGAGAGCCTTTGCTTGCCTGTGTTGGTTTAAGATAAAAATCAAATGCAAGATATTTGTTATTACCACGTGTTGCGTTTATACCACTTTGCATGATACGTGGTGCTGAAGCCCATCCGTCTACTGGCTTGACTTCAGGGTATTTAACTTCCCAGGAAATAGCATTTGATCCGTTTGCAGCTTTTATTGTCAAGGCACTCTGAACTCCTGAAGCAGCGTCCCAGGCCCATCCCTGACGGGTTGAATCTTCAAAGTTTGAAGGAAGTGTTGCCTTTCCTATAGGCGCATGCTCAACAGGTGCTTCTACGGTAGCACGGTTTCCTGATACGGTTATATTGTCAAGTGAAATATCATTTGTATCCGCACCAACAAACAAAATTATATTAGTCATTGTACTATCTTTGCTGTCTTTTGCTATTGAATCAAAATTCGGTGAATCGGCAGGTGTTATTGTCAATACAGCTTTATATGTACCATCTGCTTGTTTTACAAAGTCGGCTGGCTTCACCGCAATTGCACGTGTAGGATTCGCCCAACCATGGGTTGAACTCTGTGGTATGGCTGCTATTGATACTGTGGCAGGAGCAGCTGCAATTACGTCCATTGTAAGTTTTTCTGCACCGAGAATGTTCGGTTTATTGCTTGTACCATCAGCTGAAAGACGAACATTTGCCCAGTAGTTTCCTTCGGTAAGATCCTTGCTGGCATTTAAGCCGGTGATTTTGAGTGCATTTTTTTCATTTGCAAGGGTGATACTGTCAGCTTTAACCGGACTGTCACCGTTTATGCCGAAACCTTGAGTTGTTCCATCATTGAAATCCCATACATTTGTTGTAAATTCTACTTTTTCAGCACGATCAATTGGTTCATATTTGATACCTTTTATTCTTGCACGGACATATTCGCCGGATACACTCAACTCTTTAGGTGACCAAACTTGATCATCTCCGGGATCTAGGCTTGTGGCAACTGATTTACCGGAAATGAAAGGTATAAATGATCCTGATGTTTCATTCTTATTTGTAAGAGACCAGTTACACCAGCTGATATTGTTTGCATTGAGGTATTCAAGCCATTCATCTGCTTCTTTTAAGAAAGGTCCGTTGTTTCCGCTTGCTTCACTGGATCCCCATTCTGAACAAAATACGGCTACACCATGCTCAAGAGCATACCTAGCATTACTCATTATATTGCCTCTGTCTGTACTGTCTATCGAGGTTTTATGTGTGCCGCTATAGAAATGAATGGTGTAAATCGTATTGTTATCATCAATGGGGTTGTCTGCGGCCAAATCAGGACGCTGGCTCCAGTTTGGACTTCCAACGATTACAAGATTCTTATTACCGCTGTCACGGAGCATTTTTATTATGGGTTCTGCGTAACTCTTTACTTTTGCCCAACCTGCCGCATCGTTTGTAACACCGGGATCGTTGGGGCTTGGCTCATTAGCCAGTTCATATATTATATGAGGATCATTTGGATACTTTTGGGATATTTCCTTGATGAAATCCATTGCACCCTTATATACATCTGCATTTGGGTCACCCGGAGTAAGTACATGCCAATCCACCATAGCGTACATATCATTGGCAATGGCAAAATCAATTCCGTCAATTAATCTTTTCTTAATAATTTCAGGGTCTTTTGAATATCCACCTTCAGCAACGTACATTGCCAGACGGATTAAATTGCAGCCCCAATCCTTGGAGAGTGCTGCAAAGGCATTATTGTTAATTATTTCAGGATACCACTGAAGGCCGTGGGTACTCATACCACGAAGCTGTATAGGGTCCCCGTCTTTGTCACACAACGTTTTAACTCCGTTCTTATTTAGGAGCTGAAGGGCACCGGCAGTTGAAGGCTTTTCAGCCTGGCTTGTAATGAGATGAGAGCCTTCCGGTTCCGCTGCGAAAGTCATTGTTGGAATGAAAGACATTAACATTGCAACAACAATAACAAAAGCAAGAATTCTTTTATTGATGTTTCTAAACATGATAATCCTCCTTTTAATATAAGGTTAAATAATTAAAATCAGATGTGAACAATAACGCTCACACCGGTCAAACAGAAATGAGCTTTGGTTTGCCTCCTCTCCAAATGATATCGCAGTGTATAACCTTTGATTCATTTACAAATCCCGGTCATTCCTTACATTATTTATATTTCACTGTGTGTGTCCTAGTACTCCTCACACAGAAATATGTGAAACAGGTCTGGTTGATTTTTAGTAGGATTGATTTACATTTTAATATGGCATATGATATGACTTTACATATTTAAGAAATATATTTAATTATTCTAAATTTTCCCACTATATTATACCATCGTGATACCAAGGCAATCAAGATAAATTGAAATGGAAGTAAAAGTATTGAAACGAATGCCGATACCCAAGGCTTCAGTTCCAGCAAAATGGTTATGGTTAATTGTTTAAAGGAAGAATTTTAATATTTAATTATGATATTTGGTGAAATTGAATAATTTTGATAGAATATAAATTAGTGGTAAGTATGTCTTTACTGGAAAAAACAATGAATTTTAAGAAGGCTATTCCGAACTTCATGGTAGGCTAATAAATAGAACCACTAGCTATTAAACAAACAATAATTATATAATATTAATTATTGTAAATTAAAGACTATATGTAATATCCAAAGAGTAAGAATTTAAGGAGGTTGAAAAATGACAAGTCCTATTGTTTATGATAAGGCTAAATACCACTTTGATGGCAAATTTCCAATTGATTTACCGAGAGAACAGGCTTATATCCATACAGGAATGTATTTAGGTTGGATTATTGATAATAATTTGTGCAGTGAAGAATTTAAGAATGAAACAATAGATGAGATTTTGCAATTTAAGCAAAAAGAAATTACAGGAACTCAGATATATATTTCTTGGGATGGGGCATTAGTAGATGATATGTTAAATGACGAAGCGAATGCGTTTTCAGCGTATTATTTTGACTTTGAAAAAGGGCAATATCTTCATGATTATGAGGAGTTATTAGCAAAAGATTTAGAGTCACTATATCATGTTAAAGATAGTTGGGAAAATTATTATACATTAAAGAGTAGAATTGATGAAAGGTTTAGGGAATGGAAAACGCTAAAATTAAATTACAGAATTTAATAACAGTGTTAATAGTGATGTAGTAAAATATAATTCTTGTATTGAAATGAACTTAAATATTAATAAATATTTACTTTGAACTAGGTTATATAGAAAGGTGTGGAATTTGTAAATGAAAGTGATGTTTGGTGTTTTTTCCATAATGATTGCACTAGTATGTTATACTATTAGTGTATGGAGTCAAGTATATACTAAGAAATTAAAACCAATGCACTTGGTATTGTTTTGGGTTGGCCTTGTTTTTGATGCTATAGGGACAGTAATGATGTTTATAATTGCTGGAACATTAAAACTCAACATTCATGGCTTGTCCGGAATTTTAGGATTTATTCTAATGGCTATAAATGCTATTTGGGCGACAATAGCTATATTTAGAACAAATTCACGATCTAAGTTTAAATTTCATATAGTAAGCCTTACTGTGTGGACAATTTGGCTAATACCTTTTTTTACAGGCATTTTTCTTAATATGAATAAATAGAATGCAAGCAGGCGTTTTATTACATATGACACAAGAGGAACAAGGAATGCCATATAGGAAAATATTCATGGCATTTTTTCATGCCATGAAGGTATTGTAGCATTTTACTTGGGCATTTCTTTGATTCATTTCAATCTGAGGCGAAGATTGATCTTACTCAAATAGAGTTGTTCAATATAAAGGCTGTAGTGAGCACTCCTAATAAATTGCATGAACTTTACGCTGGAAAGGAAAGTGTGATATATGTTAATACCATCATATCTTGTTAATGAACAGTTTGATGATCGTTATTTTGATGTAGTTAATGCGTTGGACGAGGCTCAACAGATCTATTTTAGGAATAATAATCTAATTGAGCGAATTACTATGGGGATAGATTCGGATTCCCCTTTTATAATTGGTGAAACAGGCTTTGGCGCTGGTCGAGTGGTAGTTGCACTTATGGAGTTCATGAGGAAAACTGGTATGAATAATATTTCTATAGAATATTATTCAGTAGAACTGTATCCTTTGAGTCCTGAGAGAATGCTCAATATTCTAGGTGGATTTAGAGAACGTGTTAGTGGAGAAATCGATACACTTGTGGAAGCATATAGAAGTATTGATATCAGCACTCCCGGCTGGCATTCAGTGAAAATACAACAATTATTTGGAACGCTTGAGTTGAATCTTTGGATAGGGGAAGCCCTTGAAATGGTGGAAGCTTTGGAAAAACCCTGTGATGTCTGGTTTCTTGATGGGCACAGTCCTCAAAAGAACCCTTCAATATGGCGACCCGAATTGCTTAAGGCAATTGGGGAAAAGACAAAACCTGGGGGGACATGCGCCACATTTACAGTGGCAGGTGCTGTGAAGAGTGCTCTAATGGAAGCTGGGTTTACACTTAAAAAACACCCAGGGTGCGGTGGGAAAAAACATGTACTGCAAGGAATAAAATGTTGATTTCTATAATAATGTCCTTATTGTGTATGTTAACATTAAGTGAAGTCTTGAAATAGCTAGCATTAAAAGTCGCATTTGCGGCTTTTTTCATTTAAATTAATTTTCAGCTCCTATTTTACCATTTTAAATAAAATATGGTAAAATATTATTTATATTGATGAAGTCTCATTATAACATTCATACATATTTAACGAACGTTCTACTTGTTTTTGTCTCACTTTTCATCTTAAAAGTATTATTTTAGGAGGGTATTTTAATGAAAAAAATCAAACGCCTTATCGCCTTGGTAATTTTGACAATGGTGTTTATCTCACCATTCCCGTCATCTATCCAAAATGGCAATCAAGTGCTGGCGCTGAACAACAATCTTGGATTGACACCGCCCATGGGTTGGAACAGCTGGAACATCTTTGGAGGTGACATCAATGAAGATAAGATCAAGCAAATTGCCGATGCTATGGTTACAACAGGAATGAAGGATGCAGGCTATGAGTATGTCAATCTGGATGACAATTGGATGGCCAACCCTGCCCGTGACGCTAATGGAAAACTCATTCCTGATCCAAAACGTTTTCCTAGCGGAATGAAAGCTTTGGGGGATTATATTCATTCAAAAGGGTTAAAATTTGGAATTTATGGTGACAGGGGAGTGACCACATGTTGCAATATCCCTCAGAGTGGAAGTCAGGGGTATGAAGAACAAGATGCGGAAACTTTCGCTTCCTGGGGTGTAGATTATTTAAAATATGATAACTGTGCTTCAGACAGTAATTTGCAGACAGGCTATGAAAAAATGCGGGATGCTCTTTTGAAAACAGGACGACCTATTTATTACAGTATATGTTGCTGGTATTTTGTAGGTCCATGGATGTTAGATTGCGGTAATTCTTGGAGAACAACAGGAGATATTAGTGATGACTGGGGAAGTATTACAAAGAATATAGATGTAAACTCAAAGTCAGCAACTTACGCTGGTCCGGGCCATTGGAATGATCCGGATATGTTGGAGGTCGGTAATGGTAAAATGACAGATACGGAATACAAAGCACATTTCAGTATGTGGTGCATGATGGCAGCTCCTCTTATTGCCGGAAATGATATTCGGAATATGACTACTGCTACCAAAGACATTCTTACCAACAAAGAAGTCGTTGCTATTGATCAAGACGCTGCAGGAGTACAAGGTACCAAGGTAAGTTCTTCAGGAGAACTTGAAGTGTGGTGTAAACCTCTAGGGACAGATGGTACAACCAAGGCAGTTACACTCTTAAATCGAGGAGGTACTTCGGCGGATATCACAGTCAATTGGAGTGATATAAAGCTTGATAATGGTGCTGCTACTGTTCGTGATCTATGGGAGCATAAGGACTGCGGCACGTTCAATACCGGGTATACAGCGAATGTTCCTTCCCATGGTGCGGTAGTATTAAAAGTTCAGGCAAGCTCCGCTAACCCGTCAATAATGTATGGTGATGTTGATGGAAGTGGTGTCATTGATGCACTGGACTATTCATTAATTAAACGGTATCTGTTGGGCCAGATTTCCGAATTTCCTGCATCAAACGGCAAACTAACTGCCGATGTTGATGGAGATGGTCAAATAACAGCACTGGATTTTTCATTAAGTAAGCAATATTTGCTGGGGGTTATTAATAAATTTCCTGCGCAGAAATAATTAAGATGTATTATGCAGATCATGTAATATATCGTACATACGTTTAAAAAGGAGACTGTTTCATGTTAAAGTCTGAAAAGATAGACGACTTATCAAGAGAAGAATTATTTGAACTGAACAAAATATATGCTAAAAATTGGCTTGCACATGATGGACTTTGGTTTCAAGCTATAGAGAACAAGTATGGCATGGATATGGCAATTGATATGGATTGGGAGGCATGGAGAAGATTCACTGTAATTGAGGCAAGGCGGTTGATTGAGTTTTTGAACCTTGGAAAAAATTCAGGTATTGCAGGATTAAAAAAGGCTCTTTCATTCAGGCTTTATTCTTCCCTTAATGAGGATGAAATTACTGTTGAAGAAGAAAACGTACTGGTTTACCGGGTTAAAACCTGTAGAGTTCAACATGCCCGGAAGAAAAAGGGGTTATCATATTTCCCGTGTAAATCCGTTGGTATTGTTGAATACAGTCTCTTTGCCGAAACTATTGATGAGCGCTTTGAAACAGAAGTGGTAAGCTGTCA
Organism: Bacillota bacterium; assembly: GCA_023390335.1. Taxonomy (GTDB): domain Bacteria; phylum Bacillota; class Clostridia; order Acetivibrionales; family DSM-1351; genus Ruminiclostridium. The sequence goes on from JAEWCZ010000032.1 coordinate 149,005, forward strand.
TCCTGATATTACAGATACAGAATGCAATTGCATATGGAAATTTACTTTAAAATAAGTAAAAATAGTTTAGATAATTAGATAAATAGAAAAGGAAGGATGCTGGCAGTATTAAATAACTATAAATTGGAGGATAAAACCTTAAAAGTTTTAAAGGACATGGATGTTTGAATAAGCTCATTAAATTTTAAAATTGTTTCCTTTAAGTTCTTTAAAAGAGGCCGAGAGGCTTCTTTTTTTGCATAAAATAGGCTATATAAATAATCATAAATATAATAATTAATTAGTGTTAATTATGCGATTAAGCATTGAAATTATATTGATAATGGTATATATTACGTATAGATGAATATCTATATAAGAGGTGATAAAGTGAAACAAAATTACGATGATAATGCGAAAACGATAAAAGCACTTTCAGATCCGGGCAGACTTAAAATTATTGATATATTATCATGCGGAGAACAATGCGCATGTGATATTTTAGAGCAATTCGAATTTACACAACCTACGCTATCCCACCATATGAAAGTATTGATGGATTGTGGCCTTGTAAAAAGTAGAAAAGATGGGTTGTGGAGTTATTATTCATTGAATAATAGCAACTGTAATAAACTTATTCTATTTCTAATGAACCTTGTAACAGATACAGATGAATGCATCTGTAGATATAAATCAAAATCTGAGTAGAAAAATAATTAAAGATTAAAGTTATAAAAGGGGGAGTATATTTGAAATCATCAAGATTATCATTGTTGGACAGATTTTTAACTCTATGGATATTTCTTGCAATGGGATTAGGAATTTTATTAGGATGGGCAGTGCCTGGTTTGTCAGAAATATTATCAAAGATGTCAGTTGGAACGACTTCACTACCTATAGCAATCGGGTTAATTGTTATGATGTACCCGCCATTGGCAAAAGTTAATTATAAAGAACTTGGAAAGGTTTTTAAGAACCCAAAGGTACTGATATTATCATTAGTACAAAACTGGGTTATAGGACCTATTCTTATGTTTATACTTGCAGTTGTGTTTTTGAAATCAGATTCTGCTTTAATGACGGGTTTAATTCTAATAGGTTTGGCAAGGTGTATTGCTATGGTTATTGTATGGAATAGCCTTGCTGATGGTGACAATGAATACGCTGCAGCTTTGGTAGCATTTAACTCTATATTCCAGGTGGTATTCTATTCAATATTTGCATATTTATTTGTAACAGTATTACCGCCTATCTTTGGATTTACTGGTTATGAAGTTCATATTTCAATGGGAGAAGTTGCATTATCTGTAGCTATTTATCTTGGAATTCCATTTATTCTTGGTATGCTTACAAGATTAATATTGGAACCAATAAAGGGAACTGAATGGTATACTAAAAAGTTTATTCCTAAAATAAGCCCGCTAGCGCTCATAGCACTGCTATTTACAATAATAGTAATGTTCCTGTATAAGGGACAATATATTGTTCAGCTGCCGCTCGAAGTTGTAAGGGTTGCAATTCCATTGCTGATTTACTTCTTAATTATGTTCACAGTCTCTTTCTTTATAAGCTATAAATTAAGGATCGACTATAACAAAACTACAACATTGGCGTTTACTGCAGCAAGTAACAACTTTGAACTCGCAATTGCTGTAGCGGTTGCTGTATTTGGAATAGAGTCTAAAGAAGCCTTTACAGCAGTTATAGGACCACTTGTTGAAGTACCGGTAATGATTGGACTTGTCAATGTAGCTCTGTTTTGGAGAAAGAAGTATTTCACGCCAAAAGTGTAGATCTAAATAAAATTGGATAAATATATAGGGGGGGAGTGTTTCAACTTGAGGACAGTTTGCAGCACTCCTCTTTCCATAGCTATTTCGGTAAAAGCACTGTGGATATGCTATTAATACGAAATAATGTAAATGATTGACATCGTTTTCTTCGATTTATATAATAATTCTTAGTAATAAATATTGTAAAAAAATGTTTACATTAATAACATACATAACATGTATATATAATACTATTTATGTATAACAAGGGGGTATTAGATGAAAAGTAAGAAAGAAGAATTGGCGACACAGGCAGTTAATTTGTTTAGGAGTGGTTTATATTGCTCTGAAGCTATTTTACAGGTTTTTAACAAAGCATTAAATCTTGGTCTAAATAATAGTTCTTTAAAAATGGCAACAGGGTTTGGAGCTGGTTTAGGTGCATCAAAATGCTGTTGTGGATCTTTGACGGGGGCTGTTTTGGTGCTGAGTGCAGTTAAGGGCAGAATAGACCCCGAAAGTAGTGTCGACGAGCTGTTCGCACTCACACAAGAATTACACGACAGGTTTAAGGAAAAATATAAGTTTACGTGCTGTAGAGTACTGACAAAACCTGTAGAATGGGGTGCACCGGAACACCATCAATATTGTGAAACATATGTGGGTGGGGCGGTTGAGATATTAGTAGATATTTTTGAAAAAAATGAAGTGGCTGGATATGAGTTGATTTCTTAAGCACTATCTTTATATTTATTAAATTCTTTTTAGAACAAAATTGATGGTTAACATATGTATTTTTTAATAAGCTTCTTTTATTTAGAGCCATTCCTTGGAGATACATAGCTGCTCAATACTTGATAAATATTCCTAAAAATATTTTAAAATAATGTATAGTTAATTATATCTTTATTGTCTTTACAACCACTATAAAGCCCTATTTATTAACCTCTCAAACCACAACATGTTTTAAAATGGGAAATTTATACAAATATTGGTATAAGTTACCTTGAATTAACATAACAATCTTGACTGGGGTTGGATTTGTATGTTAAAGTAAAATTTGGAAATAATTACATGCATTCAATATTGCTTCTGATCTATAGTATTGAAAAAGTGGGAGGATAATAAATATGAATATTAAAAGTATGATAGGTATTGTTTTAAGCATTGTGATGATGCCTTATCTCGTAGCATGCAGTAATGCTGCTAAGGACAGTGTTAATGAAGTTGCTGAGGTAACCTCATCATCAACCTCATCGTCAACCCTATCATCAACCTCACCATCAACCCCATCAGTAACCCGTTCACAAAGAGAAACCCCAATCGTGTATATGACCACTGACATCAGCTCTAAGGGTTTGATATCGGTTTATAATGCGCTGGACTGGACACCGAAAGGTGATGTTGCAGTGAAGCTCAGCACAGGTGAGCCGCCGGCGAGTCACTATCTGGATCCGAAATTGATTAAAGAACTGGTGCAGTCAGTCAAGGGTACAATTGTGGAATGTAATACAGCGTATGGAGGATCCCGAATCAGTACAGCTATGCATATGCAGGTTGCGAAGGATCATGGCTTTACGGCGATTGCAAAGGTGGATATTCTGGATGCCGACGGATCAATGAGTCTGCCGGTAGTAGGGGGAGCCCATCTGAAAGAAGATCTTGTAGGATCACACTTTTCCAATTATAATTCTTATCTTGTATTATCTCATTTTAAAGGACATGAAATGGCAGGATTTGGAGGGGCTATTAAGAATATTTCCATAGGTCTTGGTTCGAGCGAAGGAAAATGTCTGATCCATACAGCCGGAAAATATAATTCAACCATATATGGCGATAATCAGGATGACTTTCTGGAATCCATGGGTGATGCAGGCAAGGCAGTTTCTGACAGCCTAGGAAACGGAAAGAATATTGTTTACATCAATGTGATGAATAACCTTAGCATAGATTGTGACTGTAACGGCAATCCAGCAGAACCGGAGATTGATGATATTGGAATACTTGCATCCACTGACCCGGTAGCGTTGGACCAGGCATGTATCGATCTTGTATATGCTGCAAAGGGTAGTGAATCCCTCAGAGGAAGAATTGAAGATTTGAATGGATTACATACGTTGGAGCACGCAGAGAAAATTGGTCTTGGTTGTCGCACTTATAAATTGGTGAATATTAATGATTGATATACTGCATCGTGAGTTTATATATTTATTCTATTATTTTAGTGTTCAGCTGGAACAGATTTTTACATATTGGCTGTTAGGTATGATCATAGGGTCTGCGGTGTCGGTGTTTGGTAAGGAACGGATACATCGGCTGTTTAGCGGCTTGCAGAATAAGAAACTTGGGGTATTAGGCATTTTCCTAGCCAGTTGTCTGGGGATAGCCTCTCCGCTTTGCATGTATGGAACGATTCCAATTGCGGCTTCCTTTTCGGAGAAGGGTATGAGAGACGACTGGCTGGCTGCTTTTATGATGTCATCGATTTTATTGAATCCTCAGCTGATTATTTATAGTGCAGCATTGGGAACTAAGGCATTGATTGTACGAATTGTCGCCTGCTTACTATGTGGATTTATAGCAGGGTTGCTAATAAACATATTCTACAGGAAAGAATCATTCTTTAATTTCAGCGGTTTCTCTGAAATGAAAAGCCGTGATACAGATCTCAACATTCTACTACGTTTCCTCAAAAATTTCGGAAGAAATGTGAAAGCAACCGGTCTGTACTTTCTTCTGGGAATTTTATTGTCCGCGCTGTTTCAGAGATATGTACCAGCAGATGCATTTGCTGATCTATTCGGCAGTAACAAGGGATTCGGTGTACTGATGGCAGCCACAATAGGTGTTCCGCTTTACATGTGCGGAGGAGGAACAATACCGCTTTTGCGTCAGTGGCTATTTGACGGTATGAGCATGGGATCTGCAGCCGCTTTCATGATTACCGGGCCAGCCACGAAAATAACCAATTTGGGTGCAGTGAAAATTGTATTGGGTACCCGACGGTTTGTACTGTATTTATTATATGTTATAATTTTTGCACTTTTAATTGGATTCTTATTAAATGTTTGGATTTAATGGCATCTAGAACAAACGGCGGTTAATACATATTTTATTAACTTTATGCTTCCATAACACCATAAAAGTCTTGTACCTGCATTTTTTATGGTAATAAACATATAGAGGCGTTGGGTAAACATTAACAATTCATTTTTTGAATCATATATCCGATTTTAATACAATGATAAGGAATATCTGATTCAGACTTTAAATACTTCTTACAATGTTCTATTAAATTAAAGAAATGATTAGCTAAAATAATTGAAATAACCTTGATAAATATCCATTTTTAATTTTTAATTTTATGTGCATCGATTATAGTTAAAATATTCTTTATTCAAAATAGAAATCATCAATAACTTGAACTTTATCATATGTTTGCGTCAATAGACATACGTCGTGGAATCCTATTCCCCTGAATTACACGAAATTTTAATTTCGTGTAATTGGGGGCGGTGAGATTCTAAGACATTCTATACATTTATAAATAATTACACATATCAAATATTGTTTTGAACAAGTCTCTCCAAATTTGAAATATGCTTTAAATAAATTCTCGCCTTCGCTTTATACCATTAATCAGAGGTCTTTTGACGAGGATATCCAAATGCCACAGGTTTTGTGAAATAATTTATTCTGATGTTGACCTCTTGTACTAGCCTTCAGAGTATACCTTAACTGGTAATTCTGACAGTTGTATCGTATCTTTTAAATATAATTTTATATAAGTCATACGGATAAGCATTCCTGCCACCCAACCGATTGGACTGGCTATCCATATACCGTTAATGCCGAAATGAGAGGACAATATAATTGCTAAAGGAATCTGTACCAGACAAAACGATCCCACAGTTGCTATTGTAGGAATGAGCGCTTTTCCCATTCCAAGTATCAGACCATTCATAATCTGCATAATTGAAAAAACCAGATAAAAAGAGCCTATAATTCTGAAATAATTTACACCCGCGCTTATTACCTCCGGGTTATTATTAAACATATACATAAAATATCTGCCGCAGGTTATTACAAGTAATGAGATAGCTACGGAAATCAGTGCGCCCATCAGCAGTGATCCCCTATATCCCCTCTTAATCCGTTCAACTTTCTTTGCACCTATATTTTGAGCTACAAAATTAGATAGTGCTTTTCCAAGGTTTAAAGCAGGCATTGTTGCAAATGCATCAATTCTTGAAGCCCCAGTAAATGCTGCAATACAAATATATCCATATCCGTTGATAAGTCTTTGAAGAACTACCCATCCCAGACTTACGAAAAGCTGCTGCAGCATTGACGGTATTCCAATTTCCAGACTCTTTTTCAATATAGAAACATCAAGCGATATTTTTCTGAAATCAATCCTATAGCATTCGTACTTTTTGTATGTATAGACATAGATTACTACTAATGAAAATAATTGAGACAAAACTGTTGCAAATGCTACTCCACCCACACCTAGCTTAAAGACAGTTATAAATGTAACAGCCAATATAAGATTTAATACTGATGATGCAATTAAAATATATAGCGAACTTTTCGTATCGCCAAGTCCTCTTAAGATATTGGAGTATACGTTATAGCCAAACGTACCTATGGCACCCGCAAAAATAATTTTCACGTATATGTTTGCCGATTGTTCAATTTCCTGAGGAACATTAAATAACCTTATTATCTGCATGGAGAATACCACACCTATTACCGTTACAATTAATGTAAGTACAAAGGATATTATTAATCCTGTTTCAATGGCTTTCTTAACCCTTTCGTGTTCTTTTGAACCATAAAAATTGGAGACAAGAATACTGATACCCAATGTTATACCAAGTGCAATTGCCAAAAGTATTGAATAAAGGGATGCGGATGCCCCTACTGCAGCCAATTCCTTTTCCCCAAGCATACGGCCAACTATTATACTGTCAGCAATATTATACAGCTGCTGAAAAACATTACTCAGCAGGATTGGAAGGGAGAAGATAAGTATTGTCTTATATTCATTTCCTTCGGTTAAATCAATCATAATAATTTTCAAATCCTTTCAAACTAATTATGGAACATGCGCGATTAATGGCTAAACCCAACTCATAAACCACACATATTGAATTGAGTCTTAGCTCATAACCGGTAATATCATCCTTTATTCTTTTACACTTTCTATAAGCCATTTTACAATAGAAAGACAATTATTTGCCTGTCGTTCTATTGTATTACGATTACTGATGTTAGGACTGTATCTCCACTTGAGTTCTATTTTGTTATCAATAATTGCACCGTCAATTGCCAATTTTTCATTGAATCTGATGGTATCCTTGTCTCTTCCTAGCCCGGAGCTTTCTTTTGCTATCCTGAAAATACCATTTTCATTTAAGCGGCTGTTGATAGCACCTCTATAGTTATACAGAATTTCATCTTTTCTGGATTTTCTTAGTTTCTCCGTAACCTCAGGCTGTCCCAACATATCTTCAACTAAATGAAAACCATATCCTTCATTTGGTATTTCTGATAATTGTTTTTTAAAGAAATCAATATCCTTTGGAATATCCTTAAGTCTGCTGGCTTTAATCAGAAGAGTACCGCTGGAAGACTTCCAGCCTAAGGTTCTGACTAAGTCAATGTTTTTTAACTGCGGAACCATTCCAAAGCCGCCTTTAACCACTGTAATTTCTACATATTCACTATTCGTCCAATTGCTAAAGCATTTACTTATAGCCCAGAGAAGTATATTATCTACATCAATATCATAAGTTACCGTAACCTTTCTTAATAAAAGCTCTGTTTCCTGCTCTGTTAATGATACAGATACTGTTTCAACAGAACCGAAGGTATTGAGTTTAATATTTTGAGGATAGTCCAAAGGTATATACTTCACCTTGTCCCATGGCAGGTTAACCCAATATCCAACTTCATTTTTAACTTCCTCTGAATGTATATATCTGCCCAATTCTTCCACATAATCTTTTATTGTAATCATACCATCTATCAGTTTTATCTTTCCTGTTTCTTTCAACTGTAAATAGGAATCCTCCAGATCATTTACAAAAGTAGCAATTGATGCACCATCCATAATTAAATGATGTGCAACGATTAATATTCTGCCGTCTCTTTCATTGCCAAAATCGAGATAGGATACATTTAATAATATATCGTTTTCAATAAAAAAACCTGCATGTACCTTTTCAGCATATTCTTCAATGAAACGACTCTCGTCCTCAGGCAAAACATCCTCGCATTTTATATGATAAAAAGGTACTTTACTCTCTTCAAACTTTTTAATATTCTGTATCCATTTGCAATCATTTTTTATGAAAACAGCTCTTAACGTATCGTGAATTTTAAATAAATAAGTAACAGCATCTTTGAGAATATTAGCATCAATGCCAGATTCCACCTTAAACAGTCTACCAATATTAAACTGTTCTAATTTTTGTGATTCCATTATGTTAAAGTACCAAGATTGGCCGCAGGTTAGTGGAATTTCACCGTATATCTCATCTTTTACAGTACTATGCCTGATTGCTTTATTTATGTTCTTATTGCAATTTGTGGCTAATTCTTCAATTTTTAGAGCCAGACCCTCAATAGTAGGATTCTCCAAAATGGTACGGATGGGCAGCTCAATATCGTATTGTTGATGAACTCTTGCTACTATCTGTACGGCAGTTAAAGAATGTCCTCCCAATTCAAAGAAGTTATCTTTGATACCTACGTTGTTTTTATGCAAAAGCATTCCCCACAGTTCAACCATATACCTTTGTACATCAGTTTCCGGCGCCACATAGCTGTCACTTCTGTCATCTATACTGATTTCGGGTTTTATTAGGAGCTTTCGGTCTACTTTCCCGGTGGTAGTTAATGGCAATGAATCCATAAAAACATATGATGCTGGAATCATATAGTCAGGCAAATGTTCTTCTAAAAACTTTCTGATTTCCTGTACCGAAAGCTTATCTTCTGCTACTATGAATGCAGCCAAGAACTTGTCTTGCTCATCATTTTCAAAAGCCTTTACTGCGCATTTTTTGATTTTGGCATTTCTCAGCAAGGCCAATTCGATATCGCCCGGCTCAATTCTGAATCCTCTGATTTTGACCTGAAAATCTTTTCTTCCTACCAGTTCGATATTTCCGTCAGTCAAGTATCTTGCCATATCACCTGTTTTATATAAAATTTTCCCATTTATATCAGACTTTACAAACCTGGACTTGGATAGTTCCTCATCTACATACCCCTGTGCCACACAGTCTCCGCTTATACACAATTCTCCTACTGCTCCGTAAGGTACAAACCTTTCCCGTTCATCCAGTATATACGCCTGAGTATTTGATAACGGTTTCCCAACCGGAACTCTATTGAAATGTGGGTTAATATCTCCAGTATCAAATACTAAGGCATTGGACGAACATTCCGTAGATCCATATAAATTTAACAGCGGAACATTTTTAAACAATTTTTGCCATCTCTCTACCATTGGCAAAGGTATTGGCTCGGCACTGGTTGTCGCAAGCCTCAATGATTCCCATTCTCCCTTTCTTATTTCTGCCTGGTTCAATATTCCCTGAAGCATGGCAGGGGTTGCCAGAAAGTATGTAACCTTGTGTTTGACGACGTTTTCCCATAGTCTGGCCGGATCAATTATTTCATTTCTGTCGAGCATAAGAGTAGGAATACCTCTAAGCAAACCACCAAAGCATTCCCATGTAGCTGCAACCAATGCATAGGATTTATGGTATAAAGCAACATCGTCCTTTTTAAACGGGTATTCATTCCACATCCAGTAAAGCCGGTTTAGTACGGAACGTCCGCTCACTTTTACCCCTTTTGGTTTTCCTGTTGAAGAAGAGGTATATATGATATTTAATGTGTCTTCAGTAGTGTATCTGCATGGAAGATTGTCTGAACTATATTCGGCTAAATTACATTGTATAACATCGTAATTAATTTTACAGCCATTGTAATCCTCAATCTTATCCCAGTTTGAAGTGATTATTAAAAATTTAGCATTGGTGTCTTTTAAAATTTCCGTTAACCGATTAATAGGATATTCCGTATCCAACGGTACATACACTGCCCCAAGCTTCATTACCCCGAACATTGCCTCAAGCATATCAAATGATCTTTCTATGGCAATAGCTATCCGTGTCCCGGTTTGTACACCTATTTTAGATAAATATGAAGCCAGTTGGTTTGCCTTATAGTTTAATTCCTTGTAAGTAATATATTTATCTCGGAAGAAATATGCAACACTATCCGGTGTTTTTGCTACCTGGTCTTCGAAAAGCTGCGTAATTGTTTTGTTGTAGTCATAATCTTTAGACGTGTTATTTATATCATTTGCGAGTAGTTTTTTCTCCTGTGGTGAAACACAATCCAAATCTTCCAATGAAGCATTCGGATTTTCTACAATCTTTTCAAGTAGGTATGCTAAATTATTAATCAGCTTCTTAATAAAGTCAGCAGTATAAATATCATTAAAATAAGAGAATTGCAGATATATTGAATCACCTTGCTCCTGAGCATATAAAGTCAGTTCATATTTTGTAAACCCTGTTTCCAGCTCTCTAAATGTAATATTTACATTGCTGTCTGAACCGTCATCCACTGTTTCAGCTTTCTCAGAATACATATTAAACATTGTTTGAAAAACAGGTGAATTGCTTCCGTCACGAATAGTGTCAGACTGCTCTACCATCCACATAAATGGATAATTTGAATTTGCAAATCCGTTAATTACCGTATCCTTTACCTGATTTAAATATTCAACAAAAGAAATTCCGTCATTTACATTAATTCTAAATGGCAGCATATTCAAAAAGAACCCTACCAGATTTTCTGTTCCGATAACATTTCTGTTAACATGAGGCGAACCAATAATTACTTCATTATTCCCCGTATATTTACACAATGTATATGCATAGGCTGATAATAAACTTATGTAAAGTGTTGCTCCATTTTCCGCACCTAATTGACGGAGCTTCCGGGATACTTCCTTATCAATAATTATTCCTTCCGAACTACCTTTGTAGGATATCTTTTCTGGTCTGCGACAATCCTTGGGCATATTTAGCACAGGTAACTTTCCGGATAAATTATTTTTCCAATAGCTCATTTGCTTGTACATTTTTTCCTTGGATATGTTATCTTTTTCCCATAGTACATAGTGTCTGAAATTAATAGGGTTATCACTATACTGAACCCTTTTGCATTCGTTCTTTATTTGACGCATGATTACAGACAAAGACCATGCATCCATTACAATCTCATGTGTAGAAAAAATTATTTGAAATTTATCTTCATTTATTTTAAAGGCTTTAAGTCTGTATAATGGTTCATGCTCCAGATCAAACGGATGATTTACTTGATATCTTGCATATTCCTTTACTAACTCAGCCTGCTTATCGCTTTCCTGTGAGGAAATATCCTCAACCTGCATATCAATATCATCAATATCTAGAAATTTCTGATATGCGCTTCCCTGAACTTCTATAAATCTTGCCCTGAGTCCGTCATGCTTTCTGATTACATTTAACCAAGCCTGCTTTATAAGATCTATATTCACGCTGCCGTTTATTTCGACTAATCCCTGGAGAATATAAAAAGGGTTATCCTTCTCAAGCTTCCATAAAAACCAAAGTCTTTGTTGTTCCATAGACAGAGGATAAACCCCGTCTTTTGTTTCTCTTGCTTCTACTATGCGTTTACTCCCCTTGTTTTCTTCAACGGAAAGAGCCAAAGCTTCCACATTCAATGAGAATAAAGAGTCAAAAGATAATTTAACATCCAGCTTTTCTTCCATCCTATTCAAAGTTCGCATAGCCAAAAGCGAATCTCCTCCAAGGTTCAAAAACTTGTCCATTCTGCCTACCTTGTCCAATCCAAGGAATTGCTTCCATATGTCTGCAATGATTATTTCAGTTTCTGTCCTTGGCTCGATATATGCTACCTCAAGATCAGGTCTTACATTTTCAGGTTCAGGCAGTGCTTTAACATCCAGTTTTCCATTACTATTCAGTGGAAATTCATCAATTTTTACAATTTTATCAGGAACCATATAGCCCGGTAGATACTTTCTAAGGTAGTCCTGCAGCTCATATTCCTTAATCCTACTGTCGCTTATGATATATGCCACCAGTCTGATATCGTCCAATTCATTCTTATTTTCCGCTAAAATCTCCCGGGCAACTATTTTTTCATTTGTACGCTTTCTTTTCTGAGGCACTACCGCACAAGCTTTGATACCTGCAAACTTTAGAATATATGATTCTATTTCAGGTAATTCAATGCGGAAACCTCTTATCTTAACCTGCCTATCAATCCTTCCCAGATACTCCAGATTCCCATCGGGCTGGTATTTAACCAAATCTCCTGTTTTATACAACCTCGAGTACCGTTCATCAGCCGAAAACGGATTTTTAAAAAACACCTTCTCTGTTCTTTCAATATCGTTTATATAACCTCTACCAACACCGGTTCCTGATACACACAATTCTCCAATTTCTCCGAATGGTACTTCATTAAAGGTTTCCGGCTCCAATACATATACCTTTAAATTTTGAATTTCCTTACCGATGGACATATTTATGACGCTTTCATCGGGGGCATCATAAATCAGATAGTGGGATACGCCGTCAGAACACTCTGTTGGTCCATATGAATTTAACAAAGGAATGTTAAACATTTTAAACCACTTTCTGCATAAGATCGGAGGTAATGCTTCACCAACCAATGCAAGCCATCTGACAGAGGAGAGTAAATCAGCGTCGTCAGAGTTGGCTTCCAGATATTGAACCAGAGTTCTCAGCATTGATGGAACAACCTGCATAACTGTAACTTCTTCACTTTTAATTTTTTCGAGTAAGAGCTTTGGTTCCCTGACTATTTCATCTTCAATAATATGTACTTCACCGCCGACACACAGTGCAGTAAGAAATTGCCATAGTGATATATCAAAGCATTGGGAAGCAATCTGTGCAACCCTGTCACTTGAATTAATATCCATGTCCTTTATCTTTGCATATAAATGCTCTGCCATCCCGATTCTCTCAAGCATTGCACCCTTTGGCTTTCCGGTAGATCCCGATGTAAATATAATATATGCAAGATTTTGCTCAGGTACAGAAATATTTAAATTACAATCCGGCATATCAGCTGCTAAAACATCTTCAATAATCAAAAGATTGATACTGCTTGAGAAGTTCTGCAACATATTACTAACTGTATCAAATAAGCTTTTTTCAACCAGAATAGTTTTTACCTGACTTTGCTCAATCATTTGTATAATACGATTTTCCGGAAAGGACGGATTTATTGGCATATATGCTCCTCCGACCTTGAAAATGGCAAGCATACAGGACAGAAAATCTATACTTCTATTGGCAAGAACAGCTACTGCCTGTTCTTGCTTTACATGTGTTTGTAAAATGTAATGAGCTATCCTGTTAGCGTTTTGGTTCAATTTTTCATAGGATATTTTCTGCTCCTTATAAACTGCAGCGATTGACTGTGGCTTAATAGTTACTTGTTTTTCAAATAAACTGATAATGTCTTTTTGTTCGAAATTGTTATTGTTAACACTCTGTTTTTCAGTTTTGTAACATACCTCATTTTTATCAAGCATTCGTATCATTCCTTTTTTTACAATAGTTGTTTACAGTTTAGTATTTTCACACATTAATGTCAAGTTGTTACATATTGTGGAATGATTGGCATGCATACCTTAAAAAAGCGGATTATTTTTTATCTTTTATTAATTTTTGTTTAGAATGGCTTCATCCCCTACTAAATTTGTCCCCAAAAGGCTTTTGGTCATGATATAATAACAACAAATCGTAGAATTGTAGTTCATTATACAAAGGAAGGTGATTTTGCTGTCTCCCCTATATTATTTTCTAACATTTACTGAAGGAATTTTAACCTTTATTTCACCCTGCTTGTTACCTATGCTACCTATATATTTTATCTACCTGGCTGGTGGAGTTGAACAAAATTTAAATCCCAAAAGCAGATTGCTTATAAATTCTATTGGGTTTGTTATAGGGTTTTCAATAATATTTACTCTGCTAGGTGCAACAGCCACCTCCCTTGGTCATTTTCTATCCAGTCACAGAAGCTTATTAGAAAAGCTAAGTGGTGCAGTTATGATTGTATTCGGTTTGAACTTTATAGGTATACTAAAATTAGGTTTTATAAATATGGAAAAAAGAATTGATTATCAATTTAAAAGTCTTAGGTTTATTACCTCAATAATATTTGGTATGGTTTTTGCTCTTGGTTGGTCCCCCTGCCTGAGTTCCTTCTTAGGCTCCGCTCTTGCACTTGCCAGTAACTCAAAAACCATTTTTGAGGGAGTACTTTTACTTCTCTGTTTCTCCATCGGACTTGGTATTCCGTTTATAATTACTTCAATTATATTTGAGAAGGTAAAAGGAGCTTTCAAGCAAATACAGGCACATAGCAGAATTATAAACATTGTTTCAGGAACACTTCTTATTATAGCAGGTATTTTAGTATTTACCGGCAGCTTTAAATATTTTAGTTTTTTTAGTTTATAAAAGTATACTAACGGAGGAAAATGTTATGAATAAAAAGGTCACACTAGTTATATGGATTATAGCTACATTTGCAATTATAGCAGCAGCATACACCTTCTACGCAAAGAATAAATCTCAGAATTTTGTAACACCGCCACAAGATATTGCTACACAAAGTCAATCCGCCCAGAGCAGTAAAATTATGGCCCCTGATTTCACTTTAAAGGACATCGATGGGAAAACAGTCAAACTCTCTGATTATAAAGGGAAAATTGTTATACTCAATTTTTGGGCAGTCTGGTGTAAATATTGCTTGATAGAAATGCCTGATTTTAATGAACTTGATAAACAATTAGCTGAAGAGAATAATGCTGTAATTCTGGCAGTGGATGTTCAAGAATCTGAAGCTACTGTTAAGAAATATCTCAATTCAAATAATATAGGACTGAAAGTTCTCATGGATACAGACGGTGCTGTTTCACAAACCTATGGAGTTTCTGGATTTCCGACTACCTTTTTTATTAATAAGGATGGTTCTTTATACACCTATATTCCACAAAAGACAGATAAGGAAACAGTATTAAAAATTCTTGACGAAATGGAAAGCACCAAAAAGTAAATTATTTAGGGAGCTGTTGCAAAAAAAGAAAGTTTTCCTGTTTTAACAAAGGTAACTCCCGTATAAAATTATATCAATGATTGCTTCCATTGATACAATTTATACTCTCGTACAGTTAAAAAGGATAGAATTTAATTTTGCGACAACCACTTAGGTTTATTTTTGATTTATCAACATATTAGCAAGTTCTTTAAAACTGTAAACTGTTTTTCCGTCGTACTGAACATTTCTGCTATTAAATAGTACGGCGTCCATGCCAAGAGATTGTGCAGCCTCTAGATTATATCTTCTATCATCCACATATATGCAATCAGACGCTTGGTGTCCAAGCTTCTCAAGTGTATGCATGAATATTTGCGCATCAGGTTTTTTTATTTTCAAGTCACCGCTCACTGTTATAACGTCAAAATAATCGTTAATTTTAAATTTATCACGCAAATATCTGCTCCATTCGCTTAAATCGTTTGATATTAACGCTAAATGGTAATGTTTCTTTAATAGCGGAACAAATTCATAAAAAGCTTCATCAATTTCTATTGTATCTAAATATTCTTTTTCAATCTTTCGTAAATCGCCTTGGAATCCAAGCTTACTGAAAAGGTCTAAAGATGATAATTCACCTACATCAGCTTTAGTCCAATAAAAATATACATCTTCGCGACTTAAATTAGGAAATGTGCGATTTATAAATGGAAAATAACCTCCCTCCGGGTCTTTAATAATTACCCCATACATATCCAAAATTAATGCTCTCATGCCATATCCCTCCATTTTTAAACTATTTCTCCGTTGTCTTGTGTTGAAGTTGTGTGCAGTTCTCCAACTCACCCAATCTTTCTCTAAAGTGAGTCAGATGGTTCCTCATATGGCTAACATAGTGGTTTAATAAGCTTTCAAAAGTAATAAATGTAGAGTTCTCATCCCAATTTACATTCCATCTATGTACTAAACATTTTTTATCTAAATTCAAAATTATATTTATTATTAATTTATTATAGTAATAGAACAATAAAAGAAGTTCTGCGAAGCTCATATTCTGATAATTTTGGATTTCTAGCCACTCACCATTTTTGTAATCAGGAAATTCAAGAGCTTCAGACAATTGTAATCTTACAAAACGTTGATGATTATTTGATGCTGAATCAATTAAATGGCCTATTATTTCTTTCAAAGTCCATTTATCCGTTGAAATTCTATATGCTGATATTTGTTCATCAATTTCAGAAAAGTCATTTTTAAATACATTAATTAGTTGATCCAGTTCTTTAGCAATATTTTCCATAAATTCTCCTTATTTATATTAAATATCTATAATAAAATCTTACCATATATCGTTACTGTTTGTAACGTTACCGTAGTCAACACTTTTTATATTTTTAAATTTAGGTAAATTTAAATTGATATTTAACTAAAAATATGTTAAGATTTAACTAAATATGTAGTTCATCACAATCATTTCGTCTTTACATCTTGACAGCATTATTTCTTTTTTTATTCGTAATAGGAGAAAAAATTAATAAAAGGAGTGTTTTTTATGAAGAAATTTTTTGGCAGAGTTTTGTCTCTGCTAACAGCGGTAGCACTGGCATTTACCGTTCTTACTATTATGCCTGCTAAAGTTCAGGCTGCCTACTCACTTCCTGTAAATGTTGAAGCTGAAGCTTGTAGTCTCAGCAACGGTGCTACAGTTGCTACCAATGTTTATGGAACTGAATATCCGGGTTATTCAGGTGACGGCTTTGTGTGGGCATCCAACTCAGGAACAATAACTTTAGAGGTTACAGTTCCTAAAAGTGCAATGTATGAAATTAAAACACGCTGTTGGATGTATCTGGGCAATCTGGGTGAATCCAGACTTCAGGCTATTAGTATCAACGGCGAATCCAAAGGCAACTTCTATATTCCAAACAAGGGAGGCTGGATGGATTACAGTTTTGGATTTTTCTATCTTGAAGCAGGAACCGCCAAAATTGAGATTGGAACATCCGGGAGCTGGGGTTTCATACTATATGATAAAGTATCCTTTGACTATGCGGATATGCCTGATCTCAATATAGAACCAACCCCATGTGATCCAAAGGCAACCCCCGAAACAAAGTCTCTTATGAAATATCTTACCAGTGTATACGGAAACCACGTTATATCCGGCCAGCAAGAAATTTATGGTAGTGGCAATAACGGAGATTATGAACTTGAATTTAATTATATTTATGATAAAACAGGTAAATATCCTGCAATCAGAGGCTTTGATATGATGAACTACAACCCTCTGTATGGATGGGAAGATGGTACAACAGACCGTATGATACAGTGGGTTAAAGAAAAAGGTGGTATTGCAACATCCTCCTGGCATATCAATGTACCATCTGATTTCACAAGCTATACGTTAGGTGAAAAACTGGATTGGACAAAATGTACTTATAAACCGACTGCCAGCTTCAACACAGCCAACTGTCTTGATACCACAACAAAGGAGTATGCTTACCTGATGATGGCAATCGATGATCTTGCAAAGCAGCTTCTTATCCTTCAAGATGCTAAAGTCCCCGTACTTCTACGTCCTTTCCATGAAGCTGAGGGCAATAACAACACTGACGGCTCAGGTGCTTGGTTCTGGTGGGGTTCCGCAGGGTCAGATGTTTACAAGCAACTCTGGAAGCTTCTTTATACAACATTAACTGAAAAATATGGTATTCATAATGTTATATGGGAAGTTAACCTTTATACATATGCAAATTCACTTGAATGGTATCCGGGGAATGAATATGCAGATATCGTTGCTTATGATAAGTACGAAGGTTCACCTTACACATGGAAAACAAGTGCCGCAACAACAGCATTTCTAACACTTGTAAATGACACAAACGACACAAAGATGGTTGCAATGTCTGAAAACGACGTTATACCTGACATTAAAAACATAACCAACGAAGGTGCGTGGTGGTTGTATTTCTGCCCATGGTACGGTGATTTTATTACCAGTTCAAGATATAATGACCCCGTACTGCTGAATACTATATACAATAGTCAGAATGTAGTAACCTTGGATGAACTCCCTAACGATATTTATGGTTCTGAACCATCAGCCGGAGTAGCAGGAGATTTGAATTCAGACGGAGTTTTTGATGCCATAGATTTTGCGCTATTAAAAGCTTCCCTACTCCGCAATACCGCAATTGACTTAACAAATGCAGATGTAGATGGCAATGGACAAATAAACGCTTTGGACTTTGCATATATGAAGCAAAAGTTGCTTGGCAAGATTGATAAATTTCCGGTTGAATAAAAACTAATTGCTAAAAGCAGTCGCATTAGTACGTATATTCCCTAATGCGACTGCTTTTATTATGTAAACATCCCTTGCCATTAAAATGGCTTTGGAGTACTCTTTTCCAATAAGATCATTTTTAAAATTGTAATATCAAGTGCATCAACATTACCATCAGTATTCACATCAGCAATAGCGATATTTTGCAAATCTCCCTTGCCTAGAAGGAAAGACTTGAGTAGCGCAAAATCGATAGAATCGATTAACCCATCCTCATTAACGTCTCCATAGTAAAGAATTACATCAGGTATTTTATTAATATTGAGACTCTGGGCAATCACATTCTGAAGCACTGAGTATTTATCATACGAGAATTCCCAGAACATAGCACCCCCAAGACCCATTTCCTTTATATAATCTGCCTTATAACCAATTGATTCTTCATCTTCATATGTAATAAAAGTACTGCCATTGTATAAGTAAGGTACTTTAGAAACATTATCCCAATAGCGAACATAATTATTTTTACCAACATAATTTTCTGCAATATCCCAATAATCAAACACCGCAGCTTCAAATGTACCGTTTCCATAGCCAGAAGAGGATGGAGCCGTTCCGCTTTTATAAAGGCCTGAACCATTAGGATCAGTTACGTTAATCCACCCTTTTCCGGAGAATGCAAGGCCCAGATTTAAGTCAAATGGTTCTACACCCGCAGAAATATAATTTTCTATAGTTTTTGATACGCAAGAATTACCGGGTTCGGCATACAGCGGAGTATTGTGGTTGGTGGTTGAATCCCATGTACCATGATAATCATATGTCATAACATTTATGTAATCCAGATACTTCATCATTTCTGCAACTTTACAATTTGCTATGAATTTAGCATCCGACGCTCCTGCAATACTTAACAAATACTCTTTTCCATCCTTTATTCCCTGGGCATCCAGTGCAGTTCTGATTTCTTTTAGCAGTAAAATGTAGTTGTCACCATCGTTTGTACGGTGAGGTATATTGTCACCACCCTGCACCGGATATTCCCAGTCAAGGTCTACCCCATCAAAATTGTATTTTACAACAAAATCAACTGCAGACTGGGCACACACCTTTCTTAGCGTATCCGAAGCCGCCACATCAGAGAAGTTCTTTGACCATGTCCATCCTCCTACTGATATAAGTGTCTTGATATGAGGATGTTGTTGTTTCAATTTTATCAACTGTCCAAAATGTCCCTTAAGTTCTGTTTCCCAAGTGTCATCACCATAAGGCTTTTGAGTATCAATCCACGGGTCTCCAACTGTAATAGTTCCATCAGCCGATAAATTAGCAAATGCAAAATTAATATGTGTCAACAAGGAAGGATTAATATCTCCCACCTCAACGGCTCTCTTATAGCCGCTCCATGAAGTAAAATATGCCACATTTCTGTATGTCTGTTCCGCTGAAATGTTGGTTTTTACCTCATTTGCCCAAACACTGGAGACGCCTAAACAAACAAGCATCAGTGACGCTATTAATGAAATAGCCATTAATTTAAACTTCATTTTAAAATTTCCCCTTTCTAAATTTTTTATTTAAATTATATCATAATATACAATAAATGTATTTTTTAGTAAAAATTCGACTTTTTACAATAAAAAAAGCCCGGGAAAAAAATTAATTCCCAGACTTATTTATTAAACTTTTAATTTATACGTTAACCCCAAATTTTAATGCGGTTAAATCCTGATTTCAATCCTTCAATAGGCCCAACGACAGGCTTAGCTGTTCTGGAAATTCCTGTATAATCGTTGTCAATAACGATAGGATTTCCGTTAGGGTCATCAAAAATAGCATCAACGATACGTACGGTACCAAGTGTGTCAGTAGAAACAATTTCTGTTGGTATTTCTAGCATATCTTTTTCAACATTCATCTCCAAATATACTTCATTTCCTTCTTCAACGATTTTTACATTTGGGTTAAATGTCTTGTTAACATAACCGTTCTTTTCACGGTCAAAGCCTTCAGCTCCGTTTAAATATGCATTTGAAGAAATGTATACAGGTTGCTCTGTTAACATAAACACCTCGAGGTCACCAACTCCGTGACTAAGCACTTTGGAAACATATTCTTCATATGAAGCAGTATTCGGATTATATCCTGCTGTTCCGCTGTTTTCAATGCCTTCTCCGCCAACAAAAATATTATTGTAAAAACGGTCATCTCCGCCGTAAACCACTGCTGTACCGGCTACTTCGGTAGTGTGCGGGAAGTGATACGGAGTAGATCTGTCAAGCACCTTTAATAAATGAAGCTTACCACAGCAAAGATTATTTACATATGCCCCACCTTGTGAAAAATTATCGAAAGTATATTCTGAAGCAAAAATATTATTATCCACTAAATACGGGCCATGGCTTACCTCTACCATCAAGTCACGGTCATTGTTGTAATACAGGTTATTATTCACCCGTACACCCTGTGCCTGCCAGTCAAGCCAAGTACCTAGAGAACAGTTATGAATGCGGTTATGATGAATGTGTACGTCAATTGCCGCATGAAGCTTTATACCCGCAATCTCATAGCCGAAAAACTCATGCTTGACTGCAATATTGTAAATATGGTTGTTGTATATTTCACTGAAAACTCCACCCATATGTCCTACAATACCGTTTTGTCCGCAATCATAAATAACATTGTTACGGATAATATGGGAACCTATCTTCTCCTTGCTCCAACCTATCTGTAGAGCACGGAAAACAGCTTCCATCTGATACTGATAACCAGGCTTCTGATGCCTTCTTGAACACAAGTTGTGCCCGGTTGAAGCTTCTTTTCCAATACTGATGGCACTGCATTTGGCATCGTGAATGATGTTGTTTTCTATAATCCAGCCCTTGCTCCAGTTTGCACCCAACAGACCGGGTTGATCTGCTGTAGGCGGTGTCCATGGGCAGGCAGCCTGCGCCATCTCAAACCCTCTTACAGCAATATAATTCAGACCTGATTTTATTGGATAGAAGCAGCATTTTCTTACATTGATTTCAACAAGCTCTTTATTTGGATCTACACCATGAAAATTAGCGTAAATAGTTGTTTTTTCATCATCTACTTCACTGAACCAACGGTAAATTGTTTGTTCAGGATGCAGAATTTTTTCAAAATTTTGAGTCCACGGAATATCTACAACTCCTGTTCTTTCAACAGGGTTTTTAACTTCATCCAAGGAATCAGCCTCGTAAAATGAAACTCCGTTTAAATAAACATCTCCCGGATGACGATAAACACCGGGTTTATATATCAACCAATCACCGCTGAGAATTTCCTTGTATGGATTATAATCACCGAAGAAAGAATTATTAAGAACAGTTTTCCATACTGTACCCTCAACCTTTTGCCAGCTCTGGATTCTCTCGGACCCTTTAATAATAACCTTTTCACCCTCGGCAGCTTCGTATACGATTCTACTTAGGTTGCTGTATCCGCTATGTTCAGGCTTTACCCATTCACGGTACTCGCCTTCGTGAACAATAACTTTGTCTCCTGTTTCAGCCACCTTTGCAGCTTTCGATATAGTTCTGAAAGGATGCTCTTTGGTACCCTCTGCAAAATCACAACCGGTTACCGCAACATGAAATTCTTTTTTCACTTTACCTTCCTCCTTATAATGCCGTGTTTTTTGAATTTGGTTAAAATAGTTAATCTCATTTTCACAATTGAATTTTAGCATATTACAATTTATAATACTTGACATATAGTATTATTTTTTAGCCAAATATTGCAGTATGAGGAGGTAAGATATTGATTCCTTTTTATGAAAACAGAGTAGAGGATTTGCATGTCTTTAGAGAAAACAGTCTTGATTTCCTGCCACATCTTCATGCTCAACTTGAACTGCTTTATGTAGAAGATGGAGAAATTGAAATAACAGTCAATGGTTGCACACGCCTGTTGAAAAAAGGAGACCTCTCCATCTCTTTTCCCAATAGTGTACATAGCTATCACACTCCAACCAATCAAGAAAATATGAATTGCATCGTAGTAATACTTAATCTGGCGCTTGCAGGTGATTTTATAAATACTCTTTTAAAATTTCACCCCAAAGACCCCTTTATTAATAAAGAAAATCTGCATAAGGACGTTCCATATGCTATAAATACTCTCTTTGAGGAATATAATCATGCTCAGAGTAATCCTGTTTGTACTCCTATTTGTAAGGCGTATATACAGATAATTATTTCAAGACTGCTTCAGCAAGTGGAACTCATTACAAACACCGATGTGAATTACTTTGATATAATTTTTGATATTATAAATTATATAAACGAGAATTATATGCAGCCTATATCACTCAATGACATGTCCAGAGCTTTAGGTGTTGGAAAATATCATTTATCAAGAGTATTTTCAGATAAAATAAACGTAAGCTTCAGCGATTATATAAACGGTATTCGTGTAAGTTGGGCACGGAACATGCTTTTAAATACAAATAAAAATATTACACAAATCGCATATGACTGTGGATTTCAAAGTATCCGTACGTTTAACAGATCGTTTAGTAAAGTATATTTTATTAGCCCCAGAGAGTTCAGGAAGTCGCAGGAAGCAGCAAGCATCTTAATATGAAAAACTCCTTTTGGTTAACTATAATCATAAACCAAAAGGAGTTTTTCATATATTTATTTATCGATTAATCCATATATATATCTGAAAATTCTATTGCAGCCGCCCGCATTATCCTACTGTCAGGCGTTGCAGACATATTAAATTCCTGATTTTTGCTTCGCATCTTCTTGATAGGCAGCGTAAAAATGAAATTGGTTCCTTTTCCTGCATCACTTTCAACAGAAATTGTACCTTCTAAAACTGTAACAAGCGCTTTTACCAATGACAAACCGATTCCGGTTCCCTCTGCCTGTCTTGACAATGAGCTGTCTACCTGACCAAACCGTTCAAAGATTACCTTTAGTTTCCCTTTGGGTATCCCTATACCTTCATCCCTCACGGAAATAGTTATCTTCTTTTTATTACATAAAAGACTAACATGTATAGCTTTTCCCTTTGGAGTAAATTTAATTGCGTTTGATAAAAGGTTTAACATTATACGTTCGAACTTTTCCTCATCAATTCCTATCTCAAGACAATCACAATCTGTAGTAAACAGCAACTCCAACCCCTTTTGCTTAGCATAAATGTCAACGGATTTGACAATTGCCCTAGATAGAAATATTATATCCAGATTTTTCTTACTTATCTTTACATGTCCTGCGTTATACCTTGTTATGTCAAGTAAATTATTAACTAGGCGAAGCTGTCGGTATGAATTTGTTCGTATTCTTTGTAAATGACGTTTAATGTTATCAGATATCTGATTTCCATAAATGCTTTCTATTGCTTGCAATGCTGCATTTATAACAGTTAGTGGCGTTTTAAACTCATGAGTGATTGTTGCCAGAAATTCATCTTTCATTCTCATTGCGTTTTCAAGAGTTTGATTTTTTTCCTTTTCTATATTTAAAAGCAATTCTTGCTGATTCTTTATCATCTGCTCATTTGCGATATTCTCTGTAACATCACGGCTAATAATTACACCGTACAGCAAGTTACCCTTATCATCAAATATGGGTGAACCGCTCACATTAATATACATTTCTTTATTAGGCGTTTTCATAAGCATGGTTTTTTCTTCAAATGCTTTACCGTGCAAAATATGATAATTAGGTGTATCCTCAAAAAAAACTTTATTACCCTCCAAATCAAAATACTCTACATAATTATAGCTATCACCGCTTTTTTGAAGTTTTCCATCAACCCGCTTTCTTCCTGTCTTATTTATAAGAATGTAATTTCCGTCTTTATCGAAAACAAACAGAGCATCATTCATATTTTCAGTAATTATTTCAAGTTGCTCTTTCTTCTCTTTTAATAGTTTTTCCTGTTCAAATTGTAAAGTAAAATCTCTTACACAAATAACAACAAACTCAACATTTCCATTTTCATCATATAACGGACTTGAATTAACATTAAAATGTATCGTTTTGTCCGGACGTTTAGTTGTTAACATTAAATTCTTCAGAGCCTCTCCCTTCAATGACCTTGTTCCGGGTAAATCTTCAACTGTAAGTGATTTACCGTTAACATCATAATATTGCGTGTGTTTTAAACTATCCCCGTTAAAAATAATTCCCTCAGGCTTGTAAAAGAAATCCCTTGCACCTTTATTTAGTAATGTAAATTTATAATCCTTATCCATAAGAAAAACCCCATCAGACATATTCTCTATAATTGTTTGTAGTTGATCTTTTTGTTGTCTGATTATTTGGCTCTGATTTTTAGCCTCTGTTATATCCTGAATAAGACAAGCAAATTGACTTCGTCTTGGGGAAAACACTTTGAGTAAAAAATGTCTGTTCAGCTCAATGGAAAAACTTTCAAAAAAGGCCGGTTTGCCACTAATAGCTACCTGTCCAAAGATTTCAATCCATTCAACGGGGAAAATGGATACCTCGCCGGCAGTCTTACCTATTATATGCTTCTTATCGTAGTTGAATATACTATATATAGCATTATTTATAGCCAAGAAGCGGTAGTCAACAATCTTTATTGCATCACAAATTATCTCAGCAAGGAAAAATCCTTCATTCATGTGTTCAAATAATGTACGATACCTTTCTTCACTTTCGGACAATGCATCCTCGGATATCTTCCTCTCTATAAGGTCTGATGCCTGTCTTGCTAGTACATCAAGGAGGCTTAATTGACGTTCCGTGGGAGTATTACATTTTGACCAGTGTGTAGAGATTATACCCAGAACTCTCCCATTACGCGAAATCAGCGGTGTGGACTGAACAGCGTAAATACCTGATTTAATATATACGTCCAGATCTTCTGATCCTTGCATGAAGTTACACTGTTGAACATCAGACACTATTACACGCTTATGAGTACGGACTGCTTGAGAGCAGGACGTACATGCTTTTTCAACATCTATCCATTCCCAAGACTTAACAGCTTCAGGAGTGAACCCTCGATAAGCCAAAAGTTTAAGTTTTCTTACCTTATCGTTATAAAAGATTTGCATGCTTGCATATTCCGCGCACATAATTCCCATTGCGGAATCGATTATTCTTTCGTACAATGCTTGAAAATTATCTTTACTAAGAAGTTCGGAACTTACCCTTTGCAAATTTTTGAGATTTTCCAATTCTACTTCAAGTTGCCTCTTTTGTCGTTCAACCATTATTGATTTTTCAAATATCAATTTATTTTTTTTTCTATTTTTTTCTTCTGCTTCGAGCTGTTTAACTTTAGCCTCATATAGAGATGAAATTAGCAAAGCCGCCATTCTGATTTGCATTCTGGCGATTTTCAGCTCTTCATTGGCTAGCCTTTTAAAGGTATAAGCGTTTTGTATTAAGATGTTGGCGTTAGTCTGGTAAATGCTTGCAACCGCTTCCAGTTTATCTTTTATTAATGGAGGGTTTGTAACCCCTGCATTAATACAACCAATTATTTGGTCTTTATAAAATATCGGTACCGCATAAATAGTAATACCACCGGAACACTCTCTTTCCACAGGTTCCTTCTTAATCATGCTTTCTTTTGAAACCCTCCAGCATTCCTCATGACATATCCAATCACCTGAACATAACGCCTGTTCATAACAAGCTCCAGCATTTTTACATGAAATTTCGTTCAGAAAACTACAGTACTTCCCCTCAAAAATACTATTTGCTATGCTTCCATCTGCTTCATACAAAACTGTAGAGCTGTTTAAATACTGCATAAACATTTTCTGAATAATTGTCAGAGTGTTTTCGTCTATAGCTTCTCTCAACCGTAACATATCATGTCTCCCCCCTAGACCTAAAATAAATGTATTTAAAAATAAATGTATTATGGTAAATTATTCTAGCAGATATATCTACTATTTAATAGTCGTATATGAAATTAATGTAAAATAAAAGGATTTGTTACATTTATCCCACCCATACATTGACATTTTCAGAACTAGCAAATATAATCTATATGTTATTATGATTAAATGAGGAGGTGAGAGGAATGAACTTAACGGTTAAAGGTTATACATTTAAGATGGTTATGCCAAGAGGTAAGTCTACCCGGTTGGCATATGATTTTTCTACATTATTGGATAAGTCTGCCCATTTGGCCGTTTTAAATGCCTCTCGCCATGAATATATAAGTTAGTTTGCGTAATCTATAATCTACTTGTATATAGTGTCCCCGAAGGATTTACGGTCCTTCGGGGATTTTTTATGCCTAAAATTATCTAAAGGAGAGAAATGTTATGTTTTTAAGCAAATATATCAAAACTGCACAAATGTGTTCTAAAAATTTAACAAACGGGGGTGTACTATACTTATTATTAAGCTACCTCTTAAAAGTCATATATGTCATTCCAATTTTATTGTTATGGCGTTCACTTATGCAAGGTGGTGTAAATGTAGGGATGACGCTTCCGCAAATGCTTACATATACGTTTATGGGAGCGATTTTATCAGAGGTCTTAGTAGTTCGTACTCCTGCTTCCAGCTGGCTTTATGAAGGGGTGATTATAAGCCTTTACCAACGTCCTATGAACATTTTAACTCACCTGACTGCTCAGACGATCGGAGGGTGGTTACCTGAGTTAATGTTTTACACGCTACCCATGATAATTGCTGCACCTATATTTGGCATATCACTAAAGATACATTCCTTATGGTTTTTCCCAAGTTTACTTTTGTGTATATCATTAGGTTTTGCAATAGATTTCTTGTATGCTTGTCTTACAATCCGACTTAAAAATGCAAGTTGGCTGGTATATGTAATAAGAACCGCTATTGTTTCGCTATTATCAGGTAGTGTAATACCTTTTGCAATTTTACCTTGGGGATTAGGAGAAATATTTAAGTTTTTACCTTTTGGTAGTCTTGCCGGTGCACCCCTTTCAATTTATGCTGGCCTTTCTGAGCCTACGCAAATTTTAATAATACAAATTTCATGGAACATAGTTCTATGGCCTGCTTCAATTTTAGCATTTAGAAAATCACAGGAAAGGATGGTTTCATATGGAGGATAAAAATTTTAGTTTTAGTAGTTTTATTAAGCTCTATGGGTTATATGCAAAAATGGATTTAGCATGGTTTTTACGTGATACAAAATTTTGTTTAATGGCTATTTTTGCTGATTTCATATCAAACATTGCCGCTGTTACAGGGGTTTTTATGCTTGCTTGGCAATTTGATGGCGTAGGTGGTATGAACAAGTTCGAGGTACTTTTTATGCTTGGTTACGTTACTGTTATCACTGGAATATATCAGACGTTTTTCTCCAACTGCAACATAGGGCATATTAGTCGAAGGATTGGAAGAGGGCAAATTGAACATATGCTTATACAACCGCTGCCTTTACCCATACAGTTATTAACAGAGGGTTTTATTCCGGTATCAGGCAGCAGTAACATTATTTCAGGCAATATAATAATTTTTATTGCATTATCCAACCTGGGAATATCAATAACATGGTGGTGGCTATTATCACTTGTCGGCAATATGGTAGTAACTATTAGTATAATTCTTTCATTGTCGTATATGTTCTCAAGTGCAGCATTTTATGCACCGGTTCAGGCTGAAGAAATATCTACATATGTAATTGACACTACAAGTAGTTTAAGTGTCTACCCTCTTTCTGGTATGTCTTTAGCTATTCAAATTCCGCTTATTACTATATTTCCGTCAGGTTTACTCGGATGGTTTCCTTCCCTTGCTTTGCTTGGTAAGTCTCCCCTAAATCTACCGTTTTTTTATCCTATAATTATTGCAATTATACTATTTTTTATTACATATAAATTATTCAAGAAAGGACTGAGTTATTATGTCAAGACAGGTTCAAACCGTTATTCAGCAGTCGGACATCGCCGTTAATGTAAACGAAGTTACAAAGAGTTTTGAGCAATGGCAACGTACCGGACAAGGCAAAAATATCGTTAAAAACATTTTAAATCCTCAGAAGAAAGTAATCAAGGCGTTAGATAATATATCATTTCAAGTAAATAAAGGAGAATTCGTTGCATATGCCGGTCCAAATGGTGCCGGAAAAAGCACGACAATGAAGTTATTATGTGGGATGTTATTGCCTGGTAACGGTGACATTGAAGTGCTGGGATTGTCACCACAAAAACATCGAATAGCTTTAATGCAAAGAATAGGAGTTTTATTTGGCAACCGTACTGAATTATGGTGGGACCATCCGATAATATCAAGCTTTGAATGGAAACGGGTTGTGTGGAATATTCCAAAGGATGAATTTATTAAGACCAGGGATATGGTGGTTGAGCTTTTAGATATTGGCCCAATATTAAATACTTTTGCAAGAGAACTGAGCCTTGGACAACGCATGCGTGCAGACCTTGCAATGATGTTACTTCATAACCCTGAGTTGATTTTACTGGATGAACCTACTTTGGGACTGGATGTACTGGCAAAACGTCAAATGATAAGTTTTTTGAAGCAACTAAACCGTGAAAAAGAAACAACAATCATTGTTACAAGCCATGATATGGATGACTTAGAAGAAATGGCTGAACGAATGCTGCTAATATCAAACGGTAAGCTTTCATTTGACGGAAGTTTTGAACAATTACGTAAAGCAACCGGGAGTCTTTGTAGGGTCTTAATAACCATGGAAGGTAATGAAATACCAAAATTAAACTGCGGAAAATTACTTTCTAAAAATGATTGCATATATGAATTTGAAGTTGACACAATAAAAACACCAATAAGAGCTGTTTTATCAGAAATTTCAACTTTAGACGGTGTTATAGATATTGAAATAAAGAAAGCTCCTATAGAGCAAATCATTGCTGAACTGTATAGCCAATGGAAATGTAAAGCTAACTAGATTAATGGGAATTTTTACAGTAAAATTATGTCAGATATAATTTCAATCAAGGAGGGTTAAGTATGCTTAGATTTATTGATTTCTTAAACAAAAAGCTCCATGCAAAGTCTGCAATATGAACAACGGCGATTAATTGTATGGAGCTAAATGTAAATCGCCAGCTTTCATTCTTACAATCTAGGTGATACCTGTTTGTATGTAGGCTTTGCAACCTTAAGATTATAAATTTATTTTAAGGGGCTAAAGTTAGAATGAAATATGTTAACGCTGATGTGATTTTTCCCAAAGATTTACTTAAAGAAGTACAAAAGTATATACATGGGAATTTTGTATATATCCCCAATCCTGAAGGAGCACGTAAAGGCTGGGGGGAATGCTCAGGAAGCAGAAAACAACTGGATCAAAGAAATAAAGATATCCGTGAGAAATTTAGTAGCGGATTTTCAATTGATCAGCTTTCCGAAATATACTGTCTTTCTATAGACAGTATCAAAAAAATTGTATACTCTAATAAGTAACTTACAAAAAGCTTGCCAGAACTTTCTGGCGAGCTTTTTTGTGTAAAAAACGAATACTACCCATTCTTTATATATCTTCTATGTTCCATAATATTTATAATTACTAAAGTATAAAACTTATATGGAGGTAAACCATGAAAACCTATCATCGTAATTTTATCTATGAAAGAAATGATTTTGATACTTTATGTAAATTTATTATAGAACAAAATTCAATCAGGAAGGATTTTTTTGACTGGCATATCGGACGAATTGTTGATTGGAAATATAATCTTTCCAATTTTAAAAGGCACTTTCCAGAAAATTTTAACAAAGCTGCCCATTTATGGTTTGATTATTTTCATAACCTCATTGGGTTTGTAATTTCGGAAGAATTTAATAATGAATTTTCAATATTGCTGAGAAATGAATATTCTCATTTATATCCAGAACTACTTAACTGGGCTAAATCAGAATGGGGAAATAAATACGACAAATTAGTTACTCAAGTAATACAAACTCAAACGGAATATATGAAATTCCTTGAAGATGCAGGTTACAAAAAAACTAATTCTGTTGAGATGACAAGAGTCTTCAATACAAGTTTTTTCAAGGATTATACTATTGATGCTACGTCAGTATCCTTCCAAAGCATGTTTGAAAATGGTGATTATGGAGAGCAAGCAAATCTGAGAACTAATGCTTGGCCAAAGCCATATAGCCGTGAAATAGATTTGCAAATTAAAGAATATACAAGGCAAAGTCCTCTCTATAATGCTAAATTCGACTTTGTATTAGTGAACAATGATGGCAGGCATATATCCGGCTGCGAAGCCTTTATTGATTATGAAAACAACACCGCTGAAATAGAAAGGGTTTGCACCCATTCGGATTTTTATAATAAAGGATATGCACAAATGGTTCTTAAAACCTGCATGAGAAGACTATATGAAAATAATATAATGACCGCTTATATTGGCGGCTCATATGACAAAACTATTCATCTGTACGGTAAATTGGGGCATGTAAAAGAATATGCCAGGTACTTTTTTGAATATAATTACATATAACATTACGTGTTCCCCAGAATTTTAATAAATATTTTTGTGAAATGCTTTAAAATCCACAACTCAGTCCTTTAAATAACTGGGTTGTGGATTTAATGGTATTTTAATTGCTAACTGATACATTACATATATATGTAACATAATTGCCCGATGTTTTTGAAATTACATCAATTCTTATTTGATTTATCTGACCGGGTGCTACAGCAACAGTAGCCTTTGTTCCACTTGCTGTCTCTACTCCGTTTACTTTAATTGTAACACCTGTAGGATTATTTGCTGTTGGTTGTAACCTCAAACTGGAGACCTTTCCCGAGCTAGCTGTATATGAAAAAGTATTACTGTTAAAAGCAGGAGTAAGAGTAAGTGGAGAAAGATTCGCAATTACCAGTGCCGACAAAGTCAAATCCTCTTTCCTCTTGATTGTTATCGTATACGTCTGCGGTGACATATTTGCTGTAGATACCACTACATTTACAGTTGTATCCCCTGTTGTCTGCAATGGAATCGGCAAGTATGGCTGACCACTTACAGCAGCTCCTCCGTTTATTGTCATATGCGATGCAGGATTTTCACATGTAGCATTTAACATTACGCTTTGAACGATACTATCAACTTCTACCGTGTACCCAACAGTATTTTTATCAAAATTCGGTGTCATCGGAAGTACTGTTGTTCCATTAAGTACAGAAAGACTTGTGAGTTTGTTACTGTTAGACCTTGTTACAGTCAGCGTGTATCTTTGGGTTAAGCAACCAACGGCTGAAGTAACGTCAATGTATATGGTATTGGTACCGACTTCAAGATTCACAGGTATTCCTACGCCACTTTCGGTTGTAACTCCATTTACTTTTATTATTGCATTTTGACCGTAGGCAGTCGGAGTTTCAGCTATAGGAGTTACTACAATACTGGTCGTTCCATAGTCGACTGTGGCAGTATAAGCGAATGTAGTTTTAATAAATGCAGGTGTTGTACCACTGTTTATAGTCAAGTTTGAAAGGAAAGGGCTTGAAAACGTGTCATCTTCGTTAATCGTTGCCGTCACCTGCTGCGTTCCGTTTTCTGTTCCGTTCTTTACGTCCGCAATATCTGCAATTACTGTCTTGTCCGCTTCATAAGCCTTATTATCTATACCCGTCAAAGTGATTGAACCTGACAAACTCCCTGCTGGTATAACTATTGAGCTACCTGGGTTTATATAATCTGTTCCGTTGATTGCAGTTCCTGAATAATTAAGAAATACAGTCACATCCTGATATGACTTATTTGATAATACGGCTGTAATTGTGTTAGTACCTCCATTTTCTGAAAAATTACTGCCAGATATGTTTAGGTTAACAGTTGGCTGGCTGTCATTATCGTTAATTATACATTTTGCCTGACTATCTGTTATTCTGCCCACACTTGTGTCACTTAAATTTAAATAAAAGCTCTCATTTGCTTCATAATCCATGTCGTCACTTATTGGAACTGCAATTTTTACAGATGTATTACCCGCAGGAATAACTACCGTCCCAGAGGTACTTGTATAATCATCTTCGGCTACCGCAGTATTTTCAGAAGTAGTATAGCTGACTGTTACATCGCTGCTGCATGCTTCTGAAAGGGAAACTGTGAAATTAGC
>JAEWCZ010000039.1 GCA_023390335.1 Bacillota bacterium
TTGTAGAAGTCAACATACTTGTTCCTTCTGTCCGGGTCTTTAAATATCCAGTCCCTGAATTCTTCCTTAATAGCATCCTGCTTTGCCCTAGCTGCTATTGTTTCATTTTTATTTACAACATATTTTACTTTGCCATCGATATCTTCTACCCTGTCCTTAACTACAACGCTTCTCAAGTTAAGAGTATCTTCTATAATACTGTAGGCATCAGCTCTTTTGGTTCCGTATTCTTCCGTGGCCTTCATGCTGTTCCATTGAAGTGATTTGTTCTGTATTGACCAGGAACTTGAAAAAGAATTATATGTTGTATATATTCCAAAGTTGGGTTTACCCTCATTCTTTTTGAGGAATTCGGGAACCTTCAGTAACTCATAAATGAATTGGTCTATATCCCCTGTTTCAATCCATGTTGTCCCGAGCTTTACATCTATTTCAGATGCATCCAAATCAACAGGTTGAACGTGCTCTAGAGCTTTAACATTTACCTGATATTCCGGATTAACGTTGGCATAATATAAAGCGGTTTTTAACTTATATCGTACATCCCCGGAAAGATATTCATCTGCTGTTTCATATCTTTTTTTCTCAGGATTAAGGAATATAAGCCCTTCAAGTTCTTTAATTATATTTTGCTTATCAGTTTTATATATAGATGCCATATAATCCAGATTAACTTCTCCTTTTTCAGAAAGAGACGCTTCCAGAGAATCTGTAGCCGTACTAACTTGAGTAATTGTCTCGTATGGTCTGATGGTCTGTTTGTAGAATATATCTGCCAGCGCCTTTACATTACCCTTTTCATCGAGAACTTCAAGAGAAGCTAATAACGGCAAATCTGAATCCTTTTGAAAGGCTCTTAGATTTGCCGTGCCATTTATTGTTCCATACTTCCCGGTAAATGTATTATATGACTTTAATAATCTCTCCTGATAGGGTTTAAGCTCTTCCTGAGTACAACCTTCTGTCTGGATTTCTATTACCTTTCTTAGTATTTCTTTCACTTCACACATACCCCTGACACGTTGAGAAGTTTTTTCAGGAAGTGTTACTTGAACCATTTTGGAATTTTCTCTATAGTAGATGTTTTCATCCTTTAATACATATGTATAATTTTTGACGTCCGGCTCTGCAGGTAGATATTCTTCTTTCTGATTTTCTTTTCCGGAATCAATAATTTCTATCCTGGCATGTAGTTTTTCTACTGCTCTATCAAGGGCTTCATCTAAATTAAAATTGTCCTCAGCAACAAGGTTTGTATATTTTCCGTCACTTCCAAACATCCTGTTGTCTAATATCATTTTCCCAAGAAGCATATCAGGATTATACAAATAATACTGATTTACAGGTACTCCGTCATCAGTCTGACCAAGTCCCGTCCAAACCGGTTCTTGATCCAAAATAATTGCATGATCACGTTTCTGAAGAAAAATGATATCTGATGTTACATCAGTATTTTCTATCTGCCTGAAAGTGTTGTTTGGAAGCCTTATTAGTCCTATCAGTTCGGCACGTTCCGCCAGGTATCTCCTAAAGGAAGCGTTTGCCTTATCCATTGTCCCCTTGCTGGTTATATATGCGATAATCCACCTGGGCGAACCTTGTCCAAGGTCTTATAAAATAAAAACCACAAGGTTTTGGCCTTGTAGTTTTTTATTTTTTGGTGGAGCATAGGGGACTTGAACCCCTGACCCCCACACTGCCAGTGTGATGCGCTCCCAACTGCGCTAATGCCCCACGCTTTGCGTGTTCAATCCAATATTAACATGATTTTTTATTGTTGGCAACCACATTTTTACTGTACTGTTCACATATCAATCCCTGGATAGGCATGCAAGTAAAATCCCGCTTTCAATACTAACCGAAGCTACTTCTTCCTCAAACTCATTACTGATACCCCAGGAAGTTCCTAAAACCATAGTTGCGTTGTTAAGAGGATATTTTAAGCCACTTGTACTTACACCTGTAACTTTTTCAGTAATTGGAATCAAAGAGAGCTTTCGACCTTCTTTTTTATTCATGCTGAAATTGGAATTAAACATATATATTTCATTATGTTCGTCTACAATAGACCCCTTCAATCCCATATCCATCATTCTTTTCAGCAGCATTATGTTAGCGAAGGAATGATCAATTCTGGTGCCCAATGCTCCTACAAAAACCAACTCTTCAGCCCCCAGCTCCGCTGCCATTTCGATAGCAAGCTCTGAGTCAGTCATATCCTTTTCAACTGGAAACTGTAATACTTTTATTCCCTTGTTTATATAAAAATCTATATCCTTTAAATTAGCAGAATCAAAGTCACCTATTAGAATATTCGGGTTAATTCCCATTTTTCTGAGGTGACCAGCGCCTCCATCTACGGAAATAATATAATCTGAAACAAGTATGTATTTTTTTATTACGTCATAATCACTAATCGAACCATTACAAACACAAACAGCTTTCATTTTACCTCCGCCCGTATCTGGGATTACAGTACACTTCTGTTATAGGAATTAAGTTTTAAGTTCCTGATCGCTTCTCCCACATCACCCTGTTTAAATACAGCAGAACCTGCAACAATTACGTTGGCCCCTGCCTTCGTTACAACATTAATATTGTTAGCATCAATTCCACCATCAACTTCAATGTCAACTTCAATAGCATTTCTAATCATCATGTTTTTTAATTCTGAGATCTTTTTTGTAGAATGTGGCAAATATGACTGGCCTCCAAAACCGGGATTAACGGTCATTATAAGTACCATGTCAACGTCCTGTAGTACAAAATCAAGTACAGTCAGCGGAGTTGCTGGATTTAATGCTATTCCTGCTTTCTTTCCGCTCTTTTTTATTAACTGAATTGTTCTGTTCAAGTGTTTGGTTGCTTCAGCATGAACAGTTATAATATCTGCACCTGCTTGAGCAAACTGCTCTATGTATTCATCTGGGTTTGATATCATCAGATGAACATCAAAGGGCTTATTTGTGTATTTACGTAAACATTTAACAACCCCCGGCCCGATTGTTATATTGGGAACGAAATGTCCATCCATAACATCAATATGAATAATATCAGCACCGTTCTTGTCTATTTTTTCAATTTCACTGCCAAGGCATGCAAAGTCGGCTGATAAAATTGAAGGTGCAATTTTAATCATTTTATCACTCTCCTAGATTCGGTCTTTTTGCTTTTATATTGTGGAATATCTTTTAATGCTTTATATAATTGTATATATCTTTGATATCTGTTATTGTCAATTTCGCTTCGTTCGAGTGCTTCTATGATCCTGCATCCAGGTTCGGTTATATGACTGCAAGAATTAAACCTGCAAGTATTAATATATGGTCGAAACTCGGGATAATAACTTTCCAGTTCATTGTAAGGAATATCTGTAATCTCAAATGAACTAAACCCAGGGGTATCAGCCACATAACCGCCATATTTAAGTTCAAGAAGTTCTGCATGCCTTGTAGTATGCTTACCACGTTCTATTTTGTTGCTCACACTTCCGGTTTCCATAACCCATGATTCCATAATGTGATTTAATATGGTTGATTTTCCTACACCCGATTGGCCTGCAAAAACAGTAATATGTCCTTTTAACTCCTCCTTTAGCCGCTTGTATCCGATATTCTGGACAGAACTAATTTCTACTACTTCATAACCAGCCAGAGAGTACGCATTTCTGACAATTTTAGCAGTACCATCATCCAGATCAATCTTATTTATACATAATATAACTCTGATGTTTTTTGTTTCTGCTGTAATTAGCAGCTTGTCCAAAAGCATATAATCAGGGTTTGGTGCTTTTGCAGCTACAACAATGGCTATTTGGTCAACGTTAGCAACTGCGGGACGTACAAGTTCCGAATTACGAGGAAGTATTTCATCAACATTTCCAAGCTTTTTAGCTTCGTCAATAATGTTAAAACCCACCCTATCTCCTGGCAGAGGGGTAATAGAATTTTTTCTGAATACCCCTCTGGGTTTGCACTCATAAATATCTTCTGTTTCTTCTTGCTTAACGTAGTAAAAACCACCAATTCCCTTTAGTATTATACCAAGCGGCAAAATGAACCTCCTATTTTACTTTCCATCAGGATTTGTTTTATTATCTCCGTCTCCGGAGCTGTTTTCCGTCTGCTGTGTACCTGAGGTATCCTGATCCCCGGGTGTATTTCCTTTACCACCTTTACCATTACCTTTTGTATTATCTCCACCCACATTACCTCCGGTCTGAGTATCAGATGGTTGGCTCTGGCTCGGGCTTGAAGGTGCCGGTTCCTGAGGAGTTAGCCATATTGTTATCGCTTCACCCGGAGCTACTTCAGAATACGCTTCTGGTGCCTGTTTATTTACTATTCCGTTTGTTGTTCCTGCAGGCAGTACACTTCCAAGAGATAGTTTTGCATCTTTTAGAAGTTGTAGAGCGACACTTTCAGTTTTTCCTACCAGATTTGGCACTTTAATTAACTTAACTTCTGCACCCTTGCTGACAAAGATTGTTACTATTGTTTCCTCTGTGATTTCTTCATTTGCTTTTGGATCTGTACGGATTACATAATCTTCCTTAACATCTTCATTAAATTCTTCTTCAATTCTATATTTTATATCCAAACTTGTAAGCTGACTTTGGGCATTTCTATAATCATTATTTGTAACATCAGGTACTTTTTTGCTCTTAGGCCCATTGCTTATGGTAAGCTCAAGATTGGTAAAACTTCCATCTCTATATTCGGTTCCGGGTTCAACACTCTGATCAAATATTACACCCTTATCTACAGAATCATTATCCTGCCAGTTCTCAGTGTAGTTAATACCCCTTTTAGTCAGGTCTTGCTTTATATCTTCAAATTTCTTATTGCGGTAATCAGGCATTGTATTTATATCATTATCAGATCTATTTTTTGTTAACAATCCGATAGTTATGAATAATAATACCCCGATAACAAGTACACTGGCAATTCCCGCCAACCAGTACGTGGTATTGTTTTTCTTTTTTTGCTTTTCCGACTCGTACTTTTTATTATTTACATTGGTCGGCCTAGTGCTTACTCTCACAGTGCTGTCGACATCGTCTGAATTTACTGATCTCATTCTAATTGTTGACTGATTTGATACAGACTTCTGACCCACGAATCCACCCTGAGGCTGTACAAGCACTGTGTTTAAATCGCTGAGCATTTCTGTCGCAGACTGATAACGCATATTTTGTTCTTTTTGAATAGCTTTCATTATTATTTCATTTACACCATACGGCAAGCTTGGAACCAGCTTGTGAGGCTCTAGCGGCATCTCCTGAATATGCTTTAACGCTACTGCAACAGGTGAATCTCCGTCAAAGGGTACCTTTCCGGTAACCATTTCATACAGTGCTATTCCCAAAGAATAGAGATCGGATTTTTCATCTATAAAACCACCTCTTGCCTGCTCAGGAGAAAAATAGTGTACTGAACCGATTGTACTTCCAACCATAGTAATTGTTGAAGAGGTTACTGCACGTGCTATGCCAAAATCTGTGACCTTCGCAATACCTTCTTTGGTCAGCAGTATATTGTGCGGCTTAATGTCTCTATGTACAATATTATTTTTGTGTGCATGTTCAATTGCCGAACAAATCTGTATGGTTATTTTAACTGCATCTTTCCAGTTTAAAGCACCATGCTTGTTCAAATAGTCCTTTAAAGTCATACCATCGATATATTCCATAACAATGTAATGTATATCGTCTTGATGTCCCACGTCATAAATTGATACTACATTTGGGTGCGAAAGGCTTGCAACAGACTGAGCTTCTATTTTAAATCGTT
Organism: Bacillota bacterium; assembly: GCA_023390335.1. GTDB lineage: Bacteria > Bacillota > Clostridia > Acetivibrionales > DSM-1351 > Ruminiclostridium. The sequence continues at coordinate 5,793 of JAEWCZ010000039.1, forward strand.
TTACAAACTCATCATCGTTTGTAAATTCCGTCCGTAATACCTTTACAGCCACAAACCTGTTTAAAAGAGTGCATTTTGCTTTATATACGACAGCCATTCCACCGCCGCCTATTTTCTCCAGTAAGAGATACCTGTTTCCTAAAATTTGACCTTCCATACTTCACCTCATTTTATATTTTCCCAATGATTACGGTTACGTTATCTTCCCCGCCTTTATTATTTGCATTTTGGATTAAAGTATCACAAGCATCCTGAGGATCCTTAGTATTAATAATTATGTCCAAAATTTCGTCTTCTGCTATCATGTTGGTTAGTCCGTCAGTGCATAAAAGTATAACATCATTTTCTTCAACGTCTATTTCATATGTATCAACCTGCAGATCAGGTTCATATCCTACAGCACGGGTAATGAGATTTTTTTTAGGATGGTTTATTGCTTCATCCTTAGTTATAGAGCCGTTTTTAAGCATTTCTTCTATAAATGAGTGATCCCAGGTTACTTTATCGATTGTTTTGTTTCTTATCAAGTAAACTCTGCTATCTCCAACGTGGCCGATATAGAGTTTCCTGTTTTTAAGTACAGTTATAATAAGTGTAGTCCCCATACCCTGGGTAGAAATGTCGAGCAGTGAAAATTTATATATTTCTTCATTCACCGTAGTTATTATATTTTTTAATAACTCTGGAATATCTTCTGTCGACCAATCAGATTTAAGTAGGTGATTGCATACCGAGTCAACTGCCTGTTTACTTGCAACCTCACCGCACTGGTGCCCCCCCATTCCGTCAGCTATAACAAAACAAACCGGAATTCCTGGATAACCTACCAGAACATTGCAATTATCCTCATTTAGCTGTCTTTTCAATCCCCTATCAGTTTTAATACCATACTTCAAACAAATCACTCCTGAACTAAAACACTTTTAAGATTCAAAAAGTAAATTGGCACTACTGTCAATTTTATTTTTTCTAAGCTGGCCGCAGGCCGCATTTATATCGCTGCCGAGTTCCCTTCTTACTGTAGTCTCAATACCTTTAGACTCTAAAATGTTCTTAAATTTATCTATGTGAATTCTTGAGCTTTTTTTATAACCATTACCTGTAACGGTATTTACCGGAATCAAATTAACATGACATAGCATTCCTTTCAATAGACCCGCTAACTCTCTGGCATCCTGCTCAGAATCATTTTCACCTGAAATCATTGCATATTCAAATGTTATCCTTCTTTTTGTGCTCTCTGTATATATCTTACATGCTGAAATTAATTTGTCAATACAATAAGCCTTATTAACCGGCATCATAGCCGACCTTTTGTCATCCTTTGCGCTGTGGAGAGAGACCGAGAGGGTTATGGGAATATTTTCCTGTGCAAGTTGTAACATTCTAGGCACTACACCACAGGTTGAAAGAGATATATTACGCATCCCTATCATCAATCCGTCAGGGTGATTTACAATCTTCAAAAACTTAATTACATTTTCGTAATTATCTAAAGGTTCCCCGATTCCCATCAACACTATATGGCCAATCCTGTTTCCCGAGTCCTGTTGCATAGTCATTACCTGGTCTAGCATCTCTCCGGGCGTCAGATTCCGTGAAAACCCTGCCCCTGTGGAAGCACAAAACTTGCAACCCATTCTGCACCCTGCCTGGGACGAGATACAAGCTGTAAAACCATGCTTGTACTCCATTAAAACACTTTCAATGATATTACCATCTTCCAACTCAAATAAATACTTTACAGTTGAATCAATCTTTGATTTAAGCCTATCGACAATTTTTAACCTGCTGATTTTTGTAACTTTCTCCAATTCATCTCTCAATTGCTTTGAGATATTAGTCATATCAGAAAACGATCTAATTCCGCTGTTTATCCATTTAAAAATCTGCTTTGCTCTGAATTTCTGCTGCCCCATCTCTGCCAGTTTCTGTTCCAGTTCCTCCAAAGTCATATCCATTAAATTTATCATATTAGGTAGTTATTTCTCCCTTTTTATTTTACTTATAAAAAAGCCGTCTGTCTGATTTATATTCGGAAATAATTGAATATATCCTTCTGCTGAACTTGCAATATCGAGAGCTGGAGGCATAAGTTCCCGAAAGCCTGTCAACACAAAATCAGGATTTTTAGAAAGGAAATCCTGTACAATGTCAAGATTTTCTTGGGGTTGTATTGTACATGTACTGTAAATCATGTATCCTCCCACCTTTAAATACTTTGAAGCATTTTTAAGTATTTCCCTCTGAAGTCCGGTAATTTCCTTTAACTCGTTCTCTGTTCGAGAGTATTTTATATCAGGTTTTTTTCTAATTATTCCCAATCCGGAACAAGGTGCATCTATTAAAACTCTATCAACTTTGCCGATAAGGGTTTCATCAAGACTGCAGGCGTCATGGATCTCAGTTTTAATGATATCTATCCCCAACCTGCTGCATGACTGCTCTATAAGATTGAGTTTGTGCTGATAAATATCTCTTGCGATTACATTACCCTTGTTATTCATAAGCTGTGCCATATGTGTTGCCTTGCCTCCGGGTGCACTGCATACATCAATTACAGTTTGACCCTCTTTGGGATCAAGTATTTTCGCAGCCAACATTGAACTCTCATCCTGAACCTGAAAATAGCCTTTTTTAAAGGTTTCAAGGTTAGCTATTGATGATGGGTTTTTCAATATTATTGCTTCTTCAACGTACCTGCCCGGTTCTGCACTTATCCCTTCTTTATGTAGCATATCCAACAGACTATTTATATCGGTTTTCAAGGTGTTTGTCCTGACACTGAAATCAGGTACCTGATTATTGCTCTTTAACAAATCTTCAGTAAACTCTGTCCCATATAATTCTATCCATTTTTCAACCATCCAAACGGGATGTGAGTATTGTATGCTTAAATAACTTGCAAAATCACTTTTATCCGGATATGGGATGTTATCCTTGTTCTTTGCAACGCTTCTGAGCACTGCATTTACAAATCTGCTTGAAGCTTGATGTCCATATCTTTTAGCCAGATCAACACCTGTATTACATGCAGCTGAAACAGGTATTCGGTCTGTATGAATAAGTTGGTATATACCCAATCTTAAAATATTTTTTATCCATGGTGAAAGCTTTTTTAGCTTAATACTAGAGTATTTTCCTATAATGTAATCGATCTGTAAAAGCCATTTCACTGTTCCGTAAACCAGTTCGGTAGCAAATGACCTGTCAATCTCTCTAAGCTTGTCATTATCAAGATGCTTATTAACAGAAATATTCGAATACGCTTGATTTTCAGTAATATCATATAAAATCTTTAATGCTGTTTCTCTTGCCAAATCTACTGCCACATTAACCTCCAATAAAATATATTAATCCCTGTTTCTGCGTGAGTTTGCGAGCAACAGTAACCGTAGAAAACTGGCGATTGCAACTAATGCAGATGCCACATATGTCATCGCTGCAGCGTTTAGTACCTTTTTCGCAGAATTGAGTTCTTCGGTCATAAGTATTCCTGTACTGTCCAACACAGCAATTGCTCTTTTACTGGCGTTGAACTCTACAGGGAGAGTTACCATGTAAAACAATATTGCCGCAAAAAACAAAAGCAGCCCGATATTTATAATTACCGGCCAGCCCAGGAATAATCCTAATATTGCTATATACGGACCTGCCGAAGAACCAAACCCGGCTACCGGAACCAGGGTGCTTCGTAAAACAAGGGGGCCGTATTTTACCTTGTGTTGTATTGCATGCCCCGTTTCATGAGCTGCAACGCCTATAGCTGCCACTGAAGTGCTGGCATAAGTTGATTCTGACAATCTAAGAACTTTTTTTCTAGGATCGTAATGATCTGTCAGCTGTCCACCTACCTGAGTAACCTCTACATCCTGAATGCCATTTACCTGAAGCAGATATCGTGCAACTTCCGCTCCTGTCATGTGCTTTGAATTACCGATTTTACTATATTTATGAAAGGTACTTTTAACCTTTATCTGTGCAATCATTGAAATAATCAGTGCCGGAACAACCAGTATCAAGTAATATCTGTCCATATAAAAAAAGCCCATAATACTTGTCCTCCTGTTTATAATCACATCTATGCTGCGTTAACGGTAATCTGTCTAATTTTCTCAATAAGTTTTTCTACATCAACATCTGTATTTACACAGGGCCCGTTGGGCTGTTTATTGATAATACCAATTACCGGAATACCTTTAATATCTGAAATACCGCTCATAAGATCCCTTTCACAGGCTACAGATATTATAATACCCGGTTTTGTTTTTTTTACTACATTTCTCGCTACTGTACCACCTGTTGCAACAAACAGGTTTATTCCATTTTCCTTTGCATATTTTAAAAGTATTCCTATCTTGCATTTGCCGCATTGACGGCAAAGCTCAGGGTTGGAAGTCACCTTAAGTCCGCACTGACTGTTTTGTAGACAATGCGGGAGCAAAATCATTATATCCTTTGGGTTGTACTTTTTATTGTAGGATTCAACTACAATATTATTCAATTCTATATAAAAATATCTAATACTCTTTTTTTCTTTGCTGTTTGCTTTGGTAAATAAAACAGCAACAGGCATTAATATTCTTAGTCCTAATTTTGTAAGTGCCAAAGTTAATCCTGATGCATTTTTCCTTCTAAATGTGTTGAAAATCGCTACACTCATTACAGCCAAGGCACCAATGCAGAAACCTACAGCACTAATTAATACGACAAGTATTGCACTATAAACATTAAGTGAGGCATTTAAGTATGCTGCACCAAATAGTGTCAATAGTGCTACAAATGCCGATAGTATAATAATTAAAATACGCAAAAACGCTTTTACATTAGTTTCCAAGTTTCTCACCCGTACTGATTTTATGTCCTCTTATATAATCGCTGACTTTCATCCTTTTTGATGAATCAAATTGCAGCTCTTGTATTAATATGTAACTATCTGAACATTTTACCAGTAGCCCGTCATCATCTGCCTTAACAATTTCTCCCGGACAATGCTTTGGGTTATTATTATAATCAGCAACACAGGTTTTCCAAATCCTCATTTTGCTTTCATTCAAAAAAGTATACGCTCCCGGCCAGGGATTTGTTCCTCTTACCAGGTTGTGTACCTGTTGGGCTGTTTTATTCCAATCCATTAGCCCCACTTCTTTTGTAATAATAGGAGCATATGATGACAGCGAATCGTCCTGCGGCTTTCTTACAAGTGTGCCGTTTTTAAGCTCTGTAAGAGTATCCTTTAATACTTCCGCTCCTAAAACAGCCATCGCATCATGCAATTCACCTGCTGTCATATCGGAACCTATTTCAAGCTCTCTTTTCAGAAGCATATCCCCGGTATCAAGTCCCACATCAGTAAACATAGTAGTTATACCGGTTATTTTTTCTCCATTTATAATTGACCAATGAATAGGAGCCGCACCTCTATATGCAGGTAAAAGAGAGCCATGTACGTTTATACAGCCTAAAGTTGGAACGTCAAGCATCTCCTTAGATATAATCTTGCCGTATGCGGCTGTAATCAGTAAATCGGGGCCCAATTCTCTAATCTGCTCAACAAATTCGGGTGTTTTTATTTTTGAAGGCTGAAGAACCGTGATACCGTGTTCCAATGCAAATTCCTTTACAGGCGGAGCTGCAAGCTTGTTGCCTCTTCCCTTTGGTTTGTCTGGCTGAGTAACAACTGCAATAACTTTATAACCTTCATTTACAAGCATTTCCAGACTCGGTACTGCAAATTCAGGCGTACCCATAAAAATTATCTTCACTAAAATTCACTCTCCTAAATACCTGTGGTATATCTTAGTCTAATCTTCTTGCATTTCCTCAAGTTCCTTTTCGGTATACATCTTGTATGCCTTGTCTTTATATAAAATACCGTCTAAATGATCTAGTTCATGGCATATGGCCCTTGCAAAAAATTCACTGGCTTCGATGGTTACACTTTCGCCGTTTCTATCTGTATATCTTAATGTAACATTCATAGGACGCTTAACCTTTCCCATAATTCCCGGGATACTCAGGCAGCCTTCCATACCATCCTGCTCTCCGCTTTGTTCCAGAATAACCGGATTAATCATTTCGTATAAGCCATCCCCAACATCTATAACAACCATCCTTTTGAGAATACCAATCTGCGGCGCTGCCAAACCAACACCGTCAGCTCTGTACATAGTATCTGCCATATCCTCTAAAAGAGCTAATATTTTTTTGTCAATAGTGTCAACCGGTTTACTTATTTTTCTTAATACTTCGTCCCCATCTTTCCTTATTTGCCTGTAAGCCATAACCAACCTCCAAATTATATATATCTTTTCTATTATAGCATATTATAAGGATTTATATCTATGCTCATAGTTACATCTTTGTCCTTGTTGTTTCTCCAAAACTTGTCCGCCATATAGGTAAGTCTGTCAATTAACAAGTCTACCTGCCGTTCCTTTATAACCAGCCTCCATCTGTACTTATTTGCAATCTTGGGTATAGGGCATCTGGAAGGCCCAAGTACCATTAGCTCATCAGTACACTCTTCAGAAAGAAGTGGTTTTATACTCTTTGCAGCCTCAAAAACACCTCTATCGCGTTTTCCGGCAAATGAAACTACTGCAACATTAGTAAACGGTGGATAATCCAGTCTTTTTCGAATCAAGATTTCCTGATTGTAAAATGACAAAAAATCATGATTGCATGCTGCAATAATACTATACTCATCAGTATTATACGTTTGTATAATAACACGTCCTGCAATTGTTCCTCTTCCGGCCCTTCCGGCAACCTGGGTAAGCAACTGAAATGTCCTTTCCGAGGCTCTGTAATCCCCGGTATTGAGCATACCATCTGCTGCGAGTACTCCAACAAGGGTAACATTAGGGAAATCATGACCTTTAGCTATCATCTGTGTTCCAACCATGATATTAATGTTTTCATTTTTAAACCGGTTCAGTATTTCTTCGTGCGCATTTTTGTAGCCTATGGTGTCCATATCCATACGTATTACCGAGGATTCTGGAATACGTTTAATAACTTCCTCTTCAATTTTTTGTGTTCCTATGCCAAAATACCTGATATTTTCACTTTTACAGGATGGGCAGGTGGACGGATTCTGCACAGTAAACCCGCAGTAATGACAAATCAGTCTTTTGGTTTTTGAATGGTATGTCAATGCTATACTGCAATCCGGACATTTCATAGTATAACCACAATTCCTGCAAATTACAAAAGTTGAAAAGCCTCTTCTGTTAAGAAATAAAATACTCTGCTGGTTGTTCTCTCTGTTTATTTCAAGCTCTTCCACAAGTCTTGAACTAAAAGGCGTCTTATTTCCATTTTCCAGTTCCAATCTCATATCCACTAGCTCAATTTTTGGCAGAACAGCAGTTTTGGGTCTGTTTTGCATTTCCAGCAGGCATATTTTCCCTGTTTTTGCACTGTAATAGGTCTCTACAGACGGTGTTGCCGACCCGTACACAAGCAAGCAATTATTAATTTCACATCTTTTCCGGGCAACTTCCTTCGCATTATATCTAGGTAAGGATTCTGACTTATAGGAACCCTCATGCTCCTCATCGATTACAATCAATCCCAGATTTTCCATTGGAGCAAATATCGCAGATCGTGCTCCTACAACCACATCAACTTTACCATCCCGGATAAGTTTCCACTGATCAAATCTTTCTCCCAATGAGAGTTTTGAGTGGATTACTGCAACCCTGTTACCGAATCTTGATACAAATCTCTCCACCATCTGAGGTGTCAATGAAATTTCCGGCACAAGTAAAATAGCCTTTTTCCCCAACAAAAAGCAGTGGGAAATAAGCTGAAGATATACCTCTGTTTTCCCGCTTCCTGTAATACCGTGGAGCAATGTTTCCTGAAAATTACTACAATCAAGCTGCTTCTTTAAAAACGCCAAAGCATGTGCTTGATCCTCTGTGGGCGAAAGAGGTTCTGTTTTTTCAAAATGCTTGTCCTTTAATGGATTTCTTTTTATTTCTAAACTCTTATAGCTTATATATCCATGTTTACTTAGGGTATCAAGCACGGAAGCTGTTACACCGGCAAACCTTTGCATATCGCTTGCCGAAACTATTTCATTATCAAGAAGTATCTCAAGAACTTTTACATGCTGAATCCTCTTAATCTGGTTATTTTCAAGTTCATCTATTATTTCAGAGGCAGGTCTCGCTAGTGTAACAGCTTTAACAGTTTTTGCATTAACCTTCTGTTCATAGCTTTCCTCCATTATAACTGCTCCAGATTGACAAAGCTCCTCAATTGCGGCCTTAAATCCCTTTATTGTACAAAGGCTTCTCAGTTCTTCATATTCACATTCTCCACCGGAATCGGCAAGAACACATAAAATCTTCTTCAAACCTGCTTTTTTAATATCTATTTGATAATCACTATTAATCTTTATATTCTTTACAGTCTTGACGCTTATCCCCGGAGGCAACATACACTTAATAATGTCTGAATATGTACAGATATACCTTCTTTTCATCCATTCCAGAAGTTGTATGCTATCACTTGTTAAAAGCGGGTAAGGCTCAAGTATTTCTTTTATCTCTTTATATAAAATATTCTTATCATCAAAAACCAAAGGGTTTGTTTCCATGACAAACCCTTCTCTTACCATTTCTCCATTGCCAAACGGAACAAGAACCCTGCATCCTTGAAAAATCTGTTGAGACAAGTTTTCGGGTACACTATAAGTATATCTTTTATCAAAAGATCTGGTTGTATTAATTAGCACCACTGATACTGTTGTTACTTTCATTATGTTAACTCCAAGTTAATTATTCTAAAGAACCACTTTATTATATCAGATATGCAATTTATTTATCAAATCAGTAAGAATATCTCTTGCCTCATTCTTGGGAAGTTTTTCTATCTCCCCAATAGCCTTCTGACGATACCTCTGTATGTAGTTTTCGGTATATTCCATACCTCCTGAAGAACATATCTGAGAAACTATGGTATGAAGTTCTTCATTTGTCTTATCTTCATTTCTCCAGTAATTTTCAACCTTATTAAATATTTCTTTGTTATTCCTGCAAGCATATATTGCCGGAAGAGTTAGTATACCCTTTGAAAGGTCATTATAGACAGGCTTTCCCCATTCTGAATCACCGCTTTTATAATCCCGGAAATCGTCAACCATCTGAAACATGACCCCATAGTAAAAGCCTATCTTCGAAAGACTGCTGGTAATACGCGGATTACATTTTGCACATAAAGCACCCAAGGCACAAGAAGCTGAAAAAAGTACTGCTGTTTTTCTCGAAATTCTTTTCAGGTATGAAGGAACTGACAAGTTCATTACATACTTATCCCTGTATTGGTCTACTTCTCCCTCACAAATTGTCTTCACTGCCTTGGCAGCTATCGTTAGTTTTTTTGCAGGAACAATGTCAGCAAGCATCAAAAGTGCCTTAGTATACAAAAAGTCTCCACAGTATATAGCCATATCTGTTCCGTATTTTTTGTAAACTGTTTCCCTGTTTCTCCTGTATGGAGAGTAATCCACAACATCATCGTGTATAAGTGTAGCAGTATGAAGTAATTCTACGGCACTTGCAAGCTGAATAAGCTTGTCCTGCCGGATTTTTCCAAAATATGACGAAACTATTACCATCGCAGGGCGGAGTCTCTTGCCTCCTGCGCCCACTGTATCGGCGATAGCTTCAACCAGAAGCTGATTTTTTGAAGTAACGTTTGTACGTAGATTTTCCTCGACTTTCTCAATATCACTGTTTAACTTTTGGTTGTCAAAAAACATAATTACCCCTTATAAATTTGATATAATATTTAACCTTTTCAAGGCTCTTACGAAAAAAGTGCTGCACGCCCCTACAAAAGTCCCCATAATAATTCCTGATAAAAGCAGTATAGGTAAATAACCTATAACAGACAAATCACTCATTATAAAGCAAGCTATCAATATCTGCCCGACATTATGTGCTATTGATCCGGCTATGCTTATTCCGACCAAGCTTAACCACCTCTCCATATATTTTATCATTATCCACATAATCAGTGTACTTAAAATTCCACCACATATACTAAAAGCAAAAACTACCGGTCCCCCCATAAATAGGGATGAAAGAACGCATTTTACCAGAACTATTGCCAATGTATTTGACAGACTAAAAAAGATTAAAGCAACAATAGTTATTATATTAGACAGTCCAAGCTTTATCCCTGGAATACCCACTGGAACCGGAAACCATGATTCAACAACAGACAACACCAAAGCCTGAGAAGCAAGAACAGCCAGCAACATCATTTTCTTTATGTCAACATTATTTTTTATATATAATCTCATTTTACCACTCCATCCACGTTTTGATTCTTGTCTTGCTCAAGTTTAATAATTATTTTATTGGGAAGACAAACCGCTATTTCTCCAGAATGGCTTAACCAGCCGGTTTTAACACAAATCTTATCCGGGCAATCTGACTCTAGAAAGCAAATTCTGTTTTTTTCTGCTACAATACTTACCTTATGCATTCCTAATATATTAAATATTTCCCTATTCTCTAAATTTGATAAATTAATTTTTTTGATTACTTTGTCCTTTTGTTTTATTATTGCCGTAATAGGCATTTTATCCAGCCTGCTTCCACTAGTATTGCTTAAACTGACTGCATTTTCTCTACCTATAAATACAGTTGACAATATAGCAAAAACTATTATTAGCAAAAGAATTATGTCACCCTTTTTCAACATACGTAAATTCCCCACTTTCGTCCTGAAATTTAAAATACTTTTTTAAATTTTCAGTTACATAAATTTTTTTATTTTTTGTAATGAAAATGGCATCAATACCCTCCAGTTTACTTAGTAATTCTTTGGATTTTTTCAACCCCATTACAAATGTTGCGGTTGAGAGGGCATCAGCAGTTGTGGAACTATCCGTAACAATGGTTGAACTAATCAAATCCGAATTACTCGGGCATCCCGTTCTAGGATCTATGATATGGTGATACCTAATACCGTCTTTCATAAAAAACCTTTCATAGTCACCGGATGTCACAACGGTTTTATCAGAAATATTAAGTATACCAACGTATTTTCCGTCAGCAGCCCTTGGGTTTTGGATTCCTATTCTCCATGGTGTGTTATCCGGTTTGTTTCCAACTACATAAACATTTCCTCCAAGGTTTATGTAAGCAGATTTTATTCCATCCCTACGACAGATTTTAACTGCTTCGTCGGCAGCATATCCTTTGGCGATAGCACCAAAATCAATCATTTGTCCCTTTATAGGAAGCCTGAAAGTCATATTATCTCTGCTAAAGACAATAGATTTGTAATTAACAAGTTTTAAAAGTTCAGTAATTCTACTCTGAGAAGGGACTTGTGGGTGGTCAGTAAAAATCCCCCATTCCTTCACTAATGGCCCTATAGTTATGTCAAAAGCGCCGTTGCTTAGTTTGGAAAATTTGTCAGCAGCAGTCAAAATATTATTAATATCGCTATTAACGTGAAATACCTGTGCTTGCCCAGAATGACTGTTAATTTGGCTCACAGTACTTGTATTAATATTGACAGACATATTTTCTTCAATGCTGTTTAACCTTTGGATAATCTTGTTAGCAGAACTTTCTGCATTACTGCCATAAATTCTTTGAGAAATTATGGTGCCCATTTGAAAGCTTTCTTTTTCAACATAATCATCACTGGCATTACTCTTTGAACAACCACTTAGATAAAAAGAAACTATAACTAAAGATAAAAGAATTAAAATGCGATTATTTTTCAAACAACTCACCCCCATATAGTTACGATTATGAATACAAATCATATAAATTATGCATTATATAAACGTACAATTATTTATAAATGTTTCCCTGAAATTTCTACTTTTATAACAAAAACAGGAGATATAATCATGGCCAGAAAAATAGTAATTATAGGTGCCGGTTATGCAGGCATAGAAACTGCTTTATACCTTCAAAGGAAAAAGAAAGACGATTTATCGATTACAATTATAGATAAAAATTCATATCATACACTGTTGACAGAACTCCACGAATCTGCCGGAAACAGAATAGATGCAGATGGAGTTATTATACCGCTCAGAGATATTTTTCAGTATACTGATGTTCAGATCGTAAAAGATGAAATTATAAAATTTGATATGGAAAGTAATATTGTTTCATCAAACAAAAACCAGTATGAATATGACTATCTTGTTTTAGCTTTTGGAAGTGAGCCTAACTATTACGGCATACCTGGTATGAAGGAATACAGCTACTCTCTTTGGTCATTTAAAGATTCAATCAGGATAAAAGAGCATATATTGGATTGTTTTGAACTTGCTTCCCAGGAAAAGGATGAAACTACAAAAAAATCTCTTTTGACCTTTATTGTAGGCGGAGGTGGCTTCACAGGTGTTGAGATGATGGGTGAATTGGGAAGATGGGTTAAAAAGCTTTGCCTTGACTACGGTATTTCCCGAAATCAGGTAAGTCTTTATCTAATAGAAGCACTACCCAAAATACTTACTATTCTAAATGAGAATAATGTTAAAAAATCGATGGATTATCTTACTTCAAATTTAGGAGTTAACGTACTTCTCGAAAGTGCAATTACAAAACTTGATTCTGAAAAGGTAGAACTCAAAGACGGACGATCAATAAATACACGTACCCTTATATGGACTGCTGGAATAAAAGCATCTTCACTAACTGATGAAATAGACATTGAAAAGAATAGAACTTCCAGAATTGTTGTTGACGAATACACGAAAACGGCCTTTAAAAATGTCTATGCAATAGGCGATGTTTCTGCTTTTACCTATGAAGACAAAATTCTTCCTCCCCTTGTAGAATCAGCAGTGCAAACAGGTAAAAATGCAGCTGTTAATATTCTTGCTGATATCAGAGGCACTGAGAAAGTTAAATTAAAACCAAAACTGCATGGTGTTATGGTGTCCATAGGAAGCAATTTTGCCGTTAGTGAAATAATGGGAAAGCAATTGCCTGTATGGCTGTCAATAATAATGAAATACATGGTAAATGTACATTACCTATTTGGTATAGGGGGATTTGAGCTTGTTTTAAAGTATCTGAATCATGAGCTTATGTACAAAAGACACAGAAAGTCTTTTCTGGAGTATCACTATACCCGTAGATCCGCTACAATATGGCTTGTGCCACTAAGACTGTTTCTGGGGTACACATGGTTTATAGAAGGATATAATAAAATAAAGGAAGGCTGGTTAACTTCACCTATGCTTGCAGGCTTGCCGGTTGACGGTGCTTCCAGTGCCTCTATAACAGAATCGGGAGAAAAAATATTCAGGATTGTTTCCTCCCATACTCCGGAATGGTATGCATGGATTGCAAACCGATTAGTAATTCCAAACGCTCTTGTGTTTCAAACAATGATAGTACTGGCTGAAGTGGGGCTTGGACTAGCATTTATATCAGGCACATTTACTTTTATAGCAGCCCTTGCCGCAATTGCTTTAAATATAAATTTTCTTCTTTCAACAGGCTTGTATGAGACTAGCTGGTGGCTTATCCCTGCTGAGATAGCAATGTTGGCAGGTGCAGGGAGAGTATTCGGCATTGACAGCTACCTTATGCCAGCATTAATGAAGCTATGGAGATACTTGGTGAGACGAAGCTCATAACTTAAAAAACCATCATACTTTGTCTCAGAAATTGAAGCAATGTGTGATGGTTTTTTTCTGTATGTATATAGGTAATTATTCCTCTGCTGAACTTTCGCTATCATCGTTTTCATCATTCTCTTTAGTGTCAGACGGATCAGAAATTTCCATTTTAGAGACTGAAACTTCATAAGCAGTTTTTATTAAAGTTTCTCCTGACTCTAGCTTTTTTTGATATTCTCTACTTTGGATTCTACCCCATATTTTAATATTGTCTCCGATAGACAGGTTCTGAGAATACCTGGCATTTCTGCCCCAAGCTATACATGGGATATAGTCAGATTTATTATATGGCCTGTTAACAGCTACAAGTATATCGGTTATTTCCCTTCCAAAAGGGGTCATTCTATAAATGGGTGACTTACATATATAACCGTTCAGATAGATCTGATTAGGATTTTTTATTCTTTTATCTTCATCAATAAAAACGATTTCCCTTGCAAAAACAGTAAGTACAAGTTTATTTGATTCACTTTTATAGCTGTTATATGATCTGAATTGACCCTCTATTTCCAATAATGCGCCAATAACAAGCTTCTCCTTTGGAACCAGCCGTTCTGAAAATGTAACAGATATTTTATCACTGCTTTCACTTAATCTGGGTACATCTAAATGAAAAGAATAAAATCCTTCTCCATATACCTCATGACTATATTCAACCTCTGAAACTACTCTTCCTGAAATGGTCACTACGTTATTTTCTATTACATTTCCGACCATTTACCCCCCACTCCTCTCTTTTGCTGTTGTGTCTCTCTTTTTTATTTATCTAATGTAATGTGTATTCCAAAAGAATACGATTTAGAATATTTTTTCTTAGTTTTTTAATTTTGCCCATAAGAATGAAGGTGCCCTAAAGTTATTGCCAAAATAATACAATCATTATATATTATATTACAAAAAAACTTAAAAAGGAATCATTTATTCTACAAAAATCACCCTTGTTTTTTGTTAAGTTTCTAATTATTAAATCCCACCTTTCATATTGCATTCCATATTTTTATATAATTCTTAAAGACATGTTTAATTTTATCATAATTTTACATAAAGTGCTATATTTATATATTTTTGGGATTGTTAATATTTTACGAACATAAACAAAACCCCAAGCTATAAGCTTGAGGTTTTGATATAAATCTGGCAGAGACCTACTTTCCCGGGCCGTTTCCAGCCAAGTATTATCGGCACTGAGATGCTTAACTGCCGTGTTCGGTATGGGA
>JAEWCZ010000048.1 GCA_023390335.1 Bacillota bacterium
GATTTGTCTTTATACTCATATGCCTGTAACGGATTTTCCAGAGGAAGAACGGGGAAAACTAATGGAGGGCATATGGTTTTCTTCCATGATAGAGGTGTTTAATTATCTGGAGTCCTATACAAGCTAAGATTTTACCAGAAATAAAAAGACAGGCTGCTTTTAGTCAGCTTGTTTAAAGATACAGGAGGAGGATATGAAACAACAGGTAATCGTTGTAGGCGGAGGCGCTTCCGGTCTTACAGCAGCAATTGTGGCTGCCAGATCGGGCGCTTCTGTTGCAATTATGGAACATACATCAAAGCCTGGGAAAAAGCTGCTGTCTACCGGAAATGGCAAATGTAACATAACCAATCTGGAACAGTTTGATGGTGCCTATCGCAGCAGCAATCCAGAATTTATAAAAAGAGCCAGGAAAAACGTGACGGTGGATGAGACACTTCAGTTCTTTCGGGATCTTGGAATTGTACTTACGGATAGAAACGGATATGTTTATCCCTATGCCGGGCAAGCTTCTGCAGTGCTTGATGCTCTGCTTACGGAACTAGACGATCTTGGGATCCAGTTGATTACCGATTGTCAGGTGACAGGGATAAAGCCTGATCTTACGGTTATGACTTCCATAGGCAAGAGAAAGGCGGATGCCGTTATATTGTCAGCCGGATCCATGGCAGCTCCAAAGACTGGATCTGATGGCAGCGGTTATGACCTTGCAAAAGCACTTGGACACAGGATTATTCCTCCGCTCCCTGCTCTGGTACAGTTACGGTGCCGGGAAAAATGGTATAAACAGGCGGCAGGTGTACGAACCGAAGCTGCCATAACCTTAAAGCTAGACGGGAAAGTCATTGCTTCCGACCGGGGAGAACTTCAATTTACTGATTATGGCATCTCAGGCATTCCCGTTTTCCAGGTGAGCCGGTTTGCAGTGAAGGGACTAAAGGAAGGAAAACAAACGATTATAGATCTGGATTTATTTCCTGCTATGGATTATAAAGAAACAAGAGATCTATTAATGGAAAGAAAAAGCCGCTTTGGACAGCGGCCCGCAAAAGAGTTCTTAAATGGTGTGATCAACCAAAAGCTGATTCCCATTCTTCTGCAGGAGGCTGGAATTAACACAGGCAACACGAACCAGATAACCCAGGCTCAAATAAAGATGCTCACCGGTGTCCTGAAAGGACTGAGTACAGTCGTTACTGCCTCCAATTCCTATGAACAGGCTCAGGTGTGCAGCGGAGGAATTGACACCAGAGAAATGGACCCGGACACCATGGAATCAAAGCTTGTGAAGGGTCTCTATCTAGCTGGAGAGATCGTTGATGTGGATGGAATCTGCGGCGGTTATAACTTACAATGGGCATGGACCAGCGGAATACTGGCTGGCAGACATGCGGGAAGAGGGAATGGATGATAAGAATTAATCAATTAAAGCTGAAAGTGGATCATACAGAAGAAGCATTATGGTCAAAAGCAGCAAAAACATTAAAACTGCCAGTAAAGGAGTTAGAGTCCTTACAAATTATAAAGCAGTCCGTAGATGCAAGAAAGAAGGAAGAGCTTCATTTCACCTATACGGTAGATGTAAAAGTACCAAATGAGAAAACGGTATTACATAAAGTGAACAATGTCAATGTCATACTGTCTGAGAAAAAAGAATATCATTTCCCTGCAAAGGGCACAGAAAAGATGTCCAGCCGCCCTGTCATTATCGGTGCAGGTCCAGCCGGCCTATTCTGCGGTGTGATGCTTGCAAGAAATGGATACCGTCCTATCTTACTGGAACGTGGAGAGTCAGTGGATGAGCGAAGAAAGGCTGTTGATGAATTCTGGAAAAACGGTCTCTTAAAACCAGATAGTAATGTACAGTTTGGTGAAGGAGGAGCAGGAACATTTTCTGACGGAAAACTGAATACCCTGGTAAAAGACCCTCTGATGCGAAACCGCAAGGTTCTGGAGCTGTTTGTTGAATTTGGAGCTGATCCTTCCATACTATATATTAATAAGCCTCATATTGGAACTGATGTTCTAAGTGGCATTGTTAAAAGGATGAGAGAAGAGATTAACCGTTTGGGCGGAGAGGTACGCTTTAACAGCCGTGTCACTGATTTTATGATTAAGGATGGTAAAATTACCGGTGTAGTGGCAGGCGGCGAAGAAATTCCTTCTGAAATTCTTGTATTGGCCATTGGTCACAGTTCAAGAGACACCTTTGAGATTTTGGAAAGCAGAGGAGTTCCTATGGAAGCCAAGGCATTTGCTGTAGGCTTAAGAATCCAGCATCCTCAAAAGAGCATCAACAAATGTCAGTATGGCGTGGAAGATCATTCTGTTCTTGGAGCTGCAGATTATAAGCTGACACACAAAAGTAAAAATGGCAGAGGTGTCTATACCTTCTGTATGTGTCCGGGAGGATACGTAGTCAATGCTTCCTCGGAAGATAAGATGTTAGCCGTCAATGGGATGAGCTATCATGACAGAGCCGGAGAAAATGCCAACAGCGCATTAATCGTTACCGTGACGCCGGAAGATTTTGGAGCAACAGGACCTCTTTCCGGGGTACACTATCAAAGAGAGCTGGAAAAAGCTGCTTATTTAAGCTGCGCCGGTAAAATTCCCATCCAGCTTTACGGTGATTTTGTAAAGGGACAATTGTCAAAGAGTTTTGGTGATGTAGAACCAGCATTTAAGGGACAGTATGATTTTACATCCATCAGAGATTTCCTGCCTCCTTATTTAACGGAATCACTCATTGACGGAGTGGAAGCCTTTGACCGCAAAATCAGGGGCTTTAAAAGGCCGGATGCGATTTTAGCAGGAGTGGAGAGCAGAACCTCCTCTCCGGTAAGAATCCCAAGAAATGAAGAATTTGAAAGCAGTATCAAAGGAATCTATCCCTGTGGAGAAGGAGCTGGTTATGCCGGTGGTATCACTTCTGCGGCAATGGATGGATTAAAGGTCGCTGAGGCGATTGCCACCAGATTTCAAAGGCTTCCTATATAGAAATTGACGAAACCTTCAAAATGTTGTAAGATATTTTTAACAAAAGAACTGGAGAAAGTGGATGATACTATGAGCATCAGGGAGAGAGAAACGTTAAAAGATAAGAAGAGAATTGTCAT
>JAEWCZ010000051.1 GCA_023390335.1 Bacillota bacterium
CCTAGAACAAAGAGTGAAGTACAAACTGCAATTATGGAGAATATAAAGACTCATCCTAGGTTTATTATTTCTGGAGTTACAATGAATTGGAGTGATGAAATTCTTTCTCGTATTGATATTGCTTTCTGGGTTCAAACGTCACTTGAAGAAAGATTGAAGAGAATTCAAGCGAGGGAAGAAAAAAGGTTCGGAGCAAGAGTTCTTGATGGTGGCGATATGTTTGCACAACAAATGGAGTTCCGAAAAGTAGTAAAAAATCGCGATTCAAAAGCAGTTGAAGAATGTGCAATGAAACTTGGTTGTCCTGTTATTGTAATTGATGGAACATTATCTGTGATACACAATCTAGAGAAAATTATAGATAATCTTAATCATTTATTGTGAAGGAAATTAGAGCTGCAAATTCAATTTAGAAGATTGTCAAATCAGAATTTATAAAAGAATATATAAGAAAGGGACGTGATTAATTGTTTTCTATTAATCGTATGGACATAAAGTGAAATTAGAAGAACATTTTAAAGGATATAACGTGAATTTTGAGATTCTTGAGAAAGATATTTCGAAAAAAACT
Source organism: Bacillota bacterium (assembly GCA_023390335.1). Classification (GTDB taxonomy): domain Bacteria; phylum Bacillota; class Clostridia; order Acetivibrionales; family DSM-1351; genus Ruminiclostridium. The sequence goes on from JAEWCZ010000051.1 coordinate 572, forward strand.
TGTGAGAATTATTATTCACAATGGGCAAAAAAGTATACCACTTTTTTGTCTGAAAATACTGACGAAGGTAATGTTATTATGGCATGTCGTTGTCATAGAGCCAGAAAGGAAATAATATCATCTGCACAATTATGGTCAGAATCTTTGGTTGCAAGAGAACAAGGGTGTTTGTCTGCTTATTTTTTCCTTTGCTATTATTCACTCTTCCATGCTATGCTATCCGTTTTGTATTTAAATACGGATGTTGACGAAAATATAGTAAACTTAACCCATTCAAAACTTGAAAATTTATTTTGTGATTATTATGCAAAAGGTGACGATGCAATATTTGAGCAAAATATTAGAGAATATATAGAACAATGCAGATATTACCGAGAGACATACTCATACAATTTACCATATAATGTTATGTATTCCTCTTTCGATGCAGATCGACTAAAAACAGTTATTCTAAAGTGCTTTCAGTTATCTAATATGCATGCATGGTTAGTGAATAAAAAGACCAAGCTTATTAGACCAAATGTAAATAATAGAGATTTTATTCGTGTCCAATTTTTATTATATAATGCAAGAAAAGATGTGCAAGGAATATATGTATGTGATGATGCAGAGCAGAATGCTCTTTCTGAAGCTTTAAAGTATGGTGTTTCATGTCAACCATTTGAGCTGGAGATAGGTCATGATTGGGATGAGATGGGATATAATGAATATATTGAGTCACTTTTTGAGGAAAAAGCGATTGATCGAGTAAAGGGGAATGCCCTGCATTTTTTGTATGAGGCTATTGAGTTTTGCTAAATATACCTTATGAAAATAATTACATAGCATTATTTTATGCATTGTATGATTAGTTATCAATGCAAGATGTAATAAGAGAGATAGATAATTCCAATTTATCGAATAATATATTTCCTCCCATAATGTCTATTATAGGCAGTAGCGCTGGTAAGAATTATACAACCTTCGGAGCTAATTTATAAGTTTAGTGTGGAGATGTAAAGAGTAATCATTTTGAAAAATTGAGATGTAAATACTTTACCAATTGCAAAAAATTTTATACCAATCGAAAAAATACTTTACCAACTTTGAAAAATTTCAGTTTTAGACAAAAGCTAAAATGAAAAATTATATTTACCAATTTCAAAGTTGGTAAAATAAAAAATGACAATGCTGTAAACTGCATAGATACAGCATCCTTGTTCTATAGTTTGCAAAGCAGATGGGAAACTAGATAAAGAGTAGCAAGCAACTTCTTCGTGAGAAGATTGCAAAGCAGAGTGGACTGTAATTTTATAATTAAAATAATGCTAACCGTCGGGAACATTAAGTTTCCGACGGTTTTCTTAATGTCGGGAGATTAAGTTAGATAGATATAATTATCTATAAACGTAACCTCCTTTAAATATTAATGGAAGTATTTTGGTGAAACATGTATAATAAAAGAACATGATTATAAGGTGTGGTAGGAACTCTGAAATTGTAATATATCAGAACGGGGATGAGTTGACGAAAATAGAAGCTGCCTTTAATAATGATACTGTTTGGCTCTCCATAGACCAATGGCAGAATTATTTTAACGTGATAGAAGTATAATCGGTAAGCATATAAGAAACATTTTCAAAGAAGGTGAATTTGAGAAAATTTGTGGAGGTTCCAATGCAAAAGAAATTTATAAGTCACGGATGTTCATATGATGTGGAATATTTTCAAACTGAAAACTCATGTATGATTCGTTTCTATGATAGTAAAAATGAAGAATATGGTAAGTCCCTGCATGATTTGGTAATCGTTGAACCGAGTTATGGTTTCTTACTTGTGCAATACATAGGTAACGATGCTGTTTTAGGTGGAGTTTTGAACGAAAAATATTTTTCAAAAGATATGACCGAAAACATTATAGGTTTCTTAAATGATAACTTACCTAAGTGTAGAAATGTCTATTTCCCATACCATATAGATTTTGTTTCAGTTTCTGATTATGATGAGTATAA
>JAEWCZ010000027.1 GCA_023390335.1 Bacillota bacterium
ATTCTCTAGAAAAGTTGTTGGATGGTCAATGAGTAACAAAATGAAAGATACTTTAGTAATTGACGCATTTTTACAAGCTTATGGGAAAGAACGTCCTAATGCAGAATTAATTGTTCATACCGACCAAGGTTCTCAGTATACTGGTGGTAAATTCAGGGCTATTCTCTCAAAGTATGGCGCTAAACATAGCAATAGCCGTAAAGGAAACCCTTACGATAATGCAGTAATGGAGTCTTTATTAAATAATTTCATAATATGGTGAATTATGATACAATATTATTATATTGGTAATTGGATTTAGATGGTAACATTTCTTATATTACAAACTCCCAGCATCACAACGATGGAGGAATTATTATATGGCGTTACAATTAATGATAATAAAATTAGGGATAGGATTTTTCGCATCCATTAGATAAAGACATTTATTGAGATCATATTTTTCGACTAAATTACTATTTTTTCAATATATTTTTGCGCATTATATTTGCTGTAGTCATGTTTTTGAGTTGAGTGGGTATTAACATTAAATTTAGTAAATGTACAACTTTTAAGGAAATCAGGTAAATAGATATGATTAAAGAGTCTCCAAAAGTATTTATTTCATATAGTAGGACTAGGGAGAAATTAGTATTAAACCTTGCCAATAAGCTAATAGCAGATGGTGTAGATGTAATTCTTGATATATGGGATCTGAAGCAGGGACAATCCATAAATGAATTTTTGAAATCGAGTATATTTTCTAATGATATAGACAAGGTACTTATCATATCCGATAAGAGCTATATGGAAAGTGCCGACATAGGCATGAATTGGGTAGGGTATGAATCCACTATTATCAATCCACAATTATATAGAGAAACTAATCAGGAGAAATTTATTCCTATTGTTACAGAACTGGATGAAAACAACATGCCCTATCTTCCTAACTACTTGCGTTATAGCTTGTATATGGACATGTCCGATACTGAGAAATATGAGAGAAACTATAAATCATTATTAAGAAATATATTTGGAGTGTCTGAAAATTTAAGAGAAGTAAATACCAACGTATTGAACTATTATTATCCCTCAAAGATTGAGAAAGATAATCTGAATAAAGGTCCACTCTCACTTCATGAAAAATCAAATCTTAAATATGGACATAACGAGTTCTTTACGGGGTATGACTCATATCTTGAAAAACTTGCAAAAACAGTGAAATACGGAAATTCTGCTTTTTTCATACAGGCTGTTATAGGTGCAAAAGGTGTAGGCAAAACACAGCTGGTAGTTGAGTATATTTACAGAAATCATAAATATTATGATCTCATTTGGTGGTTAGATGCTAACAGGGAAGAGAGTATACGGCAAGGATATACTGATCTGGCTGAAAAGTTAAGAACTGATTCTCAAGACAAGGAACAAGAATTGATGAATACTCTCTATTTCTTGGAAAGCAACCGTAGAAAGTGGTTATTGGTATTTGACAATGCAGATAATATAGAATTCAAACAGTTAAAAAGGTTTTTTCCAAATGCCAGTGAATATGGACATATAATTTTAACCTTACCAACAGGGAAAAGGATGGATGAACTCAGATGCGAGACAGTGTATATTAAGCCATGGACAACAGAAGAAGTCTGGAATTTTATTGAAAAAACTACACCTTCAAGAATAAGGACCGAGCAGGATAATGAAAAGACAGCACAACTCGCAGATATTTTAGGGCATCTGCCTCTCGCCCTTAAACAAGCGGTGGCATATATAGAACAAGAAAAAATGAGTATTGAAGATTTTATTAAAATTCTTATAGGTTTCAATTTAGATAATGAAAAAAGAATGTCAGCACTATCGAATTCGGTTTTAGAAAAAGCAAGGAATGAAGATGAAATATCTCAAACAGTTGCTGGATTATTCTCTTTTTGTTCCACGGAGGGGATACCTTGGAGACGACTCCTTGATTGTTTTGACCCATCCAGATTAGATTCCGACAACTTAAGTGACAAAAATGGGTCCAGTAAGGTTGCTACTGCTTTAGCAGCGGGAGCCGCTGCGGCATTAGGGTCAGTTATATTGCCTGGTATTGGTTCGATAGTTGGCAGTGTTATAGGTAGTATAGGTGGTATTATATTATCAGGTAAAGCCACTGATACCAGCAAATTTGAAAAACAAAAACTCGAACATACAATACTAGTATTATACAAATACGGATTAATTATGGTTGAGGGAGAACTAGTCTATATGCATAGAATGGTGCAGGATACAATTAGGGAAAACCTCAAAAGAGAAAATAAAGATATAGTATATATAAAGTTTATCATAGAGATGATTTCTGAAAAGTTCATAGTTGCTGAAAGAATAGGAAGCAAAGAGGATTTGGAATTCAATAAAAACCTTTATCAGCATGTTCTAAGCATCCTTGAGTATTCCATGTCCAGACAATTATACTCGGAAGATACAGTTAAATTGATTTATAAATTAGGACTATACCTTAGCCATATAGGTTACTACGAAGAAGGTATAAAATATCTTATGCAAGGATTGGAGACAGCCAGAAAAATCGGCTTTAAAACGGCCGAAACTTCTTCATTGGGAAGTATTGGTATGCTCTATCGCAACAGGGGTGAGATTGAAAAGGCACAGCAATGCTTTTACGAAGCATTGAAAATAAATGAAGAAATAGGAAGCAAGCAAGGTGAAGCAAACCAGTTAGGGAATATAGGCTTGACATACCTTGATAAAGGCAGGCTTGAGGATGCACTGGAATCATTCCGAAAGGCATTGGAAATTAATAAAAAAATTGCGAATAAACCGGATGAGGCTAATAATTTAGGGAATATAGGTCTGATTTATCGTGAAAAAGGTGAACTAGATCGTGCATTACAGTATCTTAAGCAGGCTTTAAATACATACACCGAGATAGGTTATAAGCTTGATGAGGCTAATACTTTAGGAAATATGGGCCTCATTTACCATGAAAAGGGCAATCTGGAAGAAGCACTACAATATCTTGAAAAAGCATTGTATATGAATGAACAAATTGGGAATAAGCAAGGAGAAGCAAATCAATTGGGAAAACTAGGTCTAGTTTACCAAGCGATGGGGAAAATAGACTGCTCATTACAGTACATCGAGAGAGCATTGGAAATATTTGAGGATATTGGCTATAAGCAGGGAGAAGCAAATCAATTGGGAATTTTAGGCTCAGTTTACCGAACTCTTGGAGATTTAGACAATGCACTGCAATATATTGAAAAGGCGCTGGTAATATATAGAGATATAGGCAACAAGCAGGGAGTAGCTAATCAGTTGAGAATTATTGGACTGATATATAACGATAAAGGAAATTATGAACAAGCTTTGAATTACTATAAACAGGCATTAGAAATTAATAGAACAATTGGGTATATTCAAGGGGAAGCCGATGACCTTCAAGATATAGGCATGATATACGGTCAGTTTGGAGATAATGAACAAGCCATTCAACATTATAAGCGAGCATTGGAAATATATATGCAAATAGGCGATTTATTAGGTTCTTCCCGTGTAACAGAGAAAATTGGAGAGTTTTATAGAAAAGGGGAGAATTTTGCTCAATCTCTTGAATACTTCAGTAAAGCTTATAGTATGTTCAATGAAATAAGGTTTTTCCAAGATGCTTTAAAACAATTGGTAAGCATTGGAGACATTTACCGTGAGAAAGGTGATTTGGATTTGGCTCTTGAGTACTACGGTAGAGTATTAGAAAACAACAAGACAAAAGAAAATACACAATTATTTGAAGCTATACAGGACAATCAAAGTCGGATTTATTTGTATATGGGAGATATTTGCCTATCCAAGCGTGATTTCGATAGCGCCATAGAGTATTATAACAAGTCGATTGTACTAGATGAAACAATCCTTGAGTCATGGCTGGGGTTGGAAAAGACATATTTAGAACTGGGACAATATGAAAGTGCAAGTGAAATACTTCAGAATCTTGGAAGGTCAAAGGAAAAAAAATTGTTTGATGAGAATGTAAAAAGTAAAATTATTGTTAATAAAGTAGTAATGAATGAATTAAACTTTTTCAAGCATATAGAATGGGATATACAACGGCAGATAAATGTTCTTTTAGGTAGGAACGGATATGGCAAAACTTATATGTTCAGATTGCTTCTTTGTTTGATACAGAGAAACTCTTCGGAAGCTATGAAATTCTTTGCTAACTGTGGTTCAAATGCCTATGCGAAGGTTTATGTAGACAAGGATAATGAAATATTATTTACACACCGGACAAAGACCATATTTGAAAAATCCTTTGGGATAGTGCCGGTATTAGGTATTCCAAATGGAAGAGTTATTGACAAATCCGTTGAATATATAAATTATGTATCAGATACTGAAGAAACTAATCTTAAATTAAATGGGGCATACAATTTTATCTATGAGCGCAAGGATGAGAACAGGATTAAAAAGTTTCTCTACGAGCTCGGAGTTACTTACCTAAATTCTAAGAAAACATTTGAAGCAGAAATATTTTCCCTTCTTGAAGAGGTAGTTTTTGAACTCACAGGAAACGAATTTAGGTTTAGCGAGATAAATGTTTTAGATAATGGTGCTGCGTTTCAGATTTTTGTTAATACTGAAAACAGTAATGTACCTATACTTTTTCAGAAGATATCTGAAGGTACCCTTTCTATTCTAGTGATATTCGGACTGATTTATAACTATCTAAAGTCGATAAGTATAAATCACCGGGATGTTGTTAATAGACATGGTATCGTATTCATAGACGAAGTTGATGCGCATCTTCATCCCGAATGGCAGCGTAAGATATTACCGTTGTTAAGGAGGACGTTTCCTCATGTACAGTTCTTTATAACTGCTCATAGTCCACTTATCGTTTCAGGATGTCTTGAAAATGAAGTATCAATATTACGAAAAAAAGAAAAAGGAGATTTTTCGCTTTTCCAATTTAAGCAGAATTTTATAGGTTCAAGTGTAGCAGAACTGTATAAGACAGTATTTGATGTTGAAGAAAAAGATGAAACATATTTGTTTTATAATGCACTCTATCCTTTTAAAAAAGAAATTGAAGATGAAATAACTGAAATTGAGAATAAGGAAAATCCATCAGCAGCAGATGTTGAAAGGTTGAATAGGTTATATGAAGATATCCAATACATCAGCGATGTCAAGGAGAAACAGGATGAAAAGGAGGACATAGCTGAATTGAATAACAAATTAATAACCTTAGAAATAGAAAACAGATTACTTAAAAGGCAGCTGGGAAAATAGAGGCATATATAAAAAATATAGGGACGTGAGAAATTGATTCAAAATTCAAAAGAAATAAAAGAAATACTAATAAAAATATTTGCAGACTATACCATTGCTGAAATAAATAATAACCCTGATTTACTCAAAAATGCTTTTGATGAAGGAAATCGAGAAAATATACTCATAAGCTCCGATTTCAGAAAGTATTATGAAGCTATCAAGTGGTGTAAAAAGGATATTGAAAAAATCAAACAATATAATAAAGATGAACAATTGTACAGATGCTTAATATATTTGAAGAACTTGCAAGCAAGTCTGCCTGATATTAATATAGCTGACGAGCTTATTCGACTTTGCATCTATCCAAATTGGACAGAGGACGACAAAACATCATACGATGAGGTTTTTGAGATGATGACAAACTGGTACGATGTCTTTCTATCGTATTTAAAAAGAGAAGAATTTTCGAGAAGAATTAACTTGAGTTATCATGATTTAATCAGTGCATCAGGATATGAGCAAGAATATATTAAAAAAAGAGATAATATAAACTTTCTGGCAGAAATGATTGCTAAACGGCTAGAAGAACGTCTGAAAGTTTTTTATGATAGGAAAGTGCTTAGCTCAGGGGATAAGCTAGATAAAACTATATCCGATTGCTGCGATACTTCGTTTGTACTTGTACAGTTGGTACAGAGGGAACATTTCAGCCTTGAAGAAGATGACAATTGGTGTTATAAAGAATACTGTGAGTTTAAGGATTGTTCAGCTTTAAAAAAATGGAGCATAATAGACCATTTTCCCAGATTACATTTCTTGGTAGAATGCGAAGAAGTCGAGAAAATTGAAGAATTGGAGGAGATATCAAAGAATCCTATATTATACAAGGAATGGTGCGAAGATATAAAGAAATGTTTACATACCAAAATAAAACCGTACTTTCAACAAAGCACGGATAATACCAATATACTGGCATATAAGAATAGTTTACATAGACAAATTGATGACTTAAGCAGGAAAATAATTAATACAAAAAAAGAAATTATTACGAAAATTCTAGATATGATCATTGAAGAGAATATAGAAAAACGATTAGTACGCTAAACAATGAAATATGAATTGCTTAAACAGTTAATAATTTCCAAGGGAAGTGGTATAGAGTTAAGCTAAAAAAGTGGTCGGAGATCGATAGGACTTATTAAAATAAAATAAGCTTCTTGTTTCATCAGGCACAAAAGGCTTTCCTAAGAAGGGAGGTTTTTTGTGCCTTGTTTTATGTTATGCTAGCGGGAGAATAAAATGGGAATTCCTAATAAAAATTGAATTTATTTGAAATATATAATGAAATACTATATAATTATTTTAAAATTTGATACGCAAGATAAGTAAGTAATAAAAAAATCAAGCAGAATATAGGTATAAAAGTTAAGTTTAGGAGGATTAATATGAAGTTAATTGCAAAAAAAGTATTTTCTGTAGTGCTAGCAGTCATAATATTATTTTCATGCCAGCCTGCTTTCGCAAATTGTTCTGTACCAATTCAAGCTGATATAGCACTTATACACTTTAATCCTGTTTTGGGAGACAAATCAGCAAACATAAACTCGCTAGAGACATTGATTTCTCAATCACTAACACAAGGTGCAGATATTGTAGTTACCCCAGAACTAGCCACAAGTGGTTATTGTATAACGCGAGAACAGGTTACAAATGGCTTAGGAATAGCAGCACCATATAATGAACTAAACGACATCAAAGATCTAGCCAACCAGTACAATGCATACATTTTTGTAGGATTTCCTGAAATATCAGGCACAGCTGTTTATAATTCTGTTGTATGCTTTGGACCCAATAATTTTATGGAATTACAGAGAAAAAGAGCAAAATCAGAGTGGCACGATGTTGGAAATTTATCGTTTGATGTAATACCTACCCCCTATGGTGATTTAGGGCCTATTATTTGTTCAGACTCCTATCTCCCTGATTTTTCGAGGATATTAGCTATGAATGGGGCCGATATTATTATATCTCCAGCAAATTGGTGGGGTGAAGGAACTCAAGTTGACATTTGGAAAACAAATGCTCATGATAACGATGTATGGTTATTTGTTAATAATAGGTGGGGGCAAGAATTAGACACAAGATACAATCCGTCATATTTATACAATATGGATGATTCACCTACGGCTGTAGTTGATCCAAAAGGAGAAGTAAAGCTTGTTTACAAAACAATGGATGACAGCGTAAAAGAAAATAAAATACTACACTATACTTCAACAGTACCATCTGATCGAATAGGAAATGCTGTTACAAGCTCTTATTCACTGAACTGTCGAAGACCTACTGCATATCAGCAAATTGGTAATGCATATTATAATCCAGATAGCGGCAATATACCAGCACCGGGATTACCAACGGCTGGAATTACAAGTTATTCGGCACTGTCATACAAGCAATCTGATTATTTCGCATCAAATTATCAGGCGATTGTAAATATCTTTATTAATAACAATCTTAAAGGTACAGAGGCTGTTGTTGCCCCGGATTTAGGATTGGGTTCTTTTGTAATAAATGAGGATGCAAACTGGCGAAATACATGTAAAATTTTAAAAATGCAGAAACTGATTGACAATTATGATATTGGACTATTTGCTACAACCGTTAATACAATTAGTTTAGGGAAAAACTATAAGTCATTGTTGATTTTTCAAAAGGGTAAATTACCTATTTTATCAAAGCAGTTGCATGATAGAGGTAATGTAATTGGTAGTGGTTATGAACCTTTGTACATAGATTTAAACAATACTCGAGTAGGAATAGTTTCAGGCACAGACTTTAATTTCCCTGAAGTTTCAACTGCTTTAGCTAAAGTAGGGTGCGATACAGTTTTAGTATCAGGCTCGTTGTATAACGAGACAAGTGCCAATGCTGACAATTATTATTGGAATATTGACGGTATTAAAAGTTTGATTAAAACAAGAGTAAACCATTGCTTTCATATTGTAATGGCTGACAATATGTTCGGTGCTATCGCTGAGAGTAAGTGGGGATCACTTAACACTTTTGATTATCTTAATACAAACTATTCAAGCGTAAGCAAACAATTAGATTCAAATGACACAAGAGATAAGTATCTAAATCGTTACAATAAAAAAGATTTAGATGTTTTAATTGGTATAAATCAATAGAGATGCGTGATGTAGTAAATAAAGATATTTAAGACAATAATATTAATAATTCTAAACAAGCCACTGTTTATATATTTCTAAATCTTATGTACATTGCAGGGCTTGTTTTGTTTTATGTAATAAGTACGAAAGGATAAGAAAACAATGAAATCATTGATGATTCATGGTACATCGAGCAATTGTGGAAAAACCTTTATTACATTAGCGTTATGTAGATTATTAACAAACAAGGGTTACAGGGTAGCACCGTTTAAATCCCAAAATATTTCATTGAATTCGTATGTGAATGAATCAGGTGAAGAGATCGGTTATGCACAATATTTGCAATCCTGTGCGTGTAAAACTGTTCCAGCTTTTTACTTTAATCCAGTGTTAATAAAAATATCTAACGAGAATTGTCAATTTATAATAAATGGAAAGCTACACCATGTGGGAAGGTTTAATGATTATCAAAAGTTAATACCCATAATGAGAAAAGCGGTTATTGATGCTATTGATTACTTGAAAGAGCATTATGATTTCTTGATTATAGAAGGAGCCGGTTCACCTGTTGAAATCAATTTTAATACCACAGATATTTCAAATATTTTACCTGTAACACATTTAAACAGTCCAATATTGCTAGTGAGTGATATTGATAGGGGCGGTGCATTTGCATCTGTTGTGGGTACTCTTGAGCTTTACCCAAAAGAAGTAAGAAAATTTGTTAAAGGGTTTATTTTTAACAAACTTTGTGGTGATAAGTCCATTTTACTGAATGGGACAAACTTTATAGAAAAAAAATACAACATTCGATACTTAGGAGCACTCGAGCATTCACAAGTCAAAATTCCAGATGAAGACTTTGGATATTACGTCGATAAAAATGAAAATGAATATCAAAAAGACGCTTTAAATGTTACAGTAATAAAAACCCCGAATATTTCAAATACATCAGATTTTGCAGTATTTGAAGCAAATCCAACTGTTAACTATACTTTATCTTCAGATATTAATGATATTGAAAATTCTCATGTAATCATATTACCAGGGAGCAAAAATGTATTCCAAGACTTAGAATTTATTAGAGAATCATCTATAGAGAAGTGTATAAAAAGGCATATTGAAAAAGGCAAAACGTTAATTGGGATTTGTGGAGGATATCAAATGCTACATACTGAAATTATTGATAATCATAATGTGGAAAGTCAGCAATCAAAAATTATAGGATTGGGTCTATTAAATGGAAGAACGGAATTTGAAACCAGTAAAACAACTAAAAACGTTAAATTTATAATAAACTATGCAAATAAAACTTTTGAAGGTGTTGGGTTTGAAATTCATAATGGACGCACCGCTTATCTTAACACTCCTTTCATTTTTAACAAAGACACGAACGAAACCCTGGGGACATTTAATTATGATTTTAATGTATGGGGAACATATATACATGATTTTTTTAGAAATGAAGATTTTATGAATGAATTTATTAGTTTTGAACGCAAAAAAAATGGGCTTTCAAAATGTAGCAGATTCTTGAATGTTGATATAGACAATGGACTTGAACAGATTTCAAACTTGCTATCAAATAGCATAGATATAGATTATTTAAAGATGATATTCTAAAAATTATAGAAATAATATTTAATCCAGAAATGCCATTGTAATAGGTGTTTCTGGATTTTTATTTCTGGAAGTGAACCTTTCGTACAACAACTTACACTCTTATTATAAAGGAGCTCCTATTAAGTAGAAAGGGGAAAGATTTTGGAAGATAAAAAACTTATAGAGCGCTGTCAGCGTGGCGACATAGATAGTTTTAGTGAGATATACAGTTTATACAGTAAGAATGCCCTTGGTACGGCTTATCTCATTGCAGGACATAAAGGTATTGCAGACGATATTGTTCAGGAAACATTTATTCAATGTTTCCTGTGTATTAACAAATTGAAAGCACCGGAAGCCTTTGATGTATGGTTTTATAAGATTTTACTAAGGACTGGTCGTAGGATGGTGAAAAAACATAATCAGGTTATTTCTGTTGCGGATAGAAATATTGAGGACATAAGTAGCGACTTTAGTTTTGATTATGGAATACACAGAAGTGAGACTAGAATGGCAGTACGGAGTGCTCTGGAAAAACTGAGTTTGCCCCTAAAAACAGTTGCTATATTACATTACTATAATGATATGACAATTGAAGAGATAGCGAAGGTGCTGGGGTGTTTTTCAGGAACAGTAAAATCCAGACTTCATAATGCAAGAAAAAAGCTTTATAGTGAGCTCAATGGTGTTTTTTATGATAATCAAGAAGATAGGCTTAATATATTATAAATGAGAGGAGCGATGCAGTTGGAGAACAATCAACTAATTGATAATATAATTAAAAGAAATATTACGGATACAGCTAATGAAATAACAGTATCTGAGAATAAAATTCAGGATATCCTTTTAGAAGTTCGAAAGAGGAAAAAGGAGAAAAACCTTTATACTGGTTTTAGAAAATATGCTGCAGCTGCAGTTGTAGCTTTAGTTTTTATGATTGTAACATTTGCAGCGTCAGATAATGCAAGAGCTGTAGCGGTAGAAGTAATTAATAATATTAAAACAGTATTTATTATGGATAAAGACAATAATGTTATTAAAAGGCCTGCAAATGAAGTTTTAATTAACCCCTGTCTTACCAAAACTACCGACTTAAGTGATAAAGAACTATCTGAAAAAATGGGAATAGAGATTTGTATTCCTGAAATATTTTATGGAGATCTAAAATTACAGAACAAAACCGAGATAGTTGCCTTTAATAAGACACTAACTTATGAAACCTTTGATACAATAAAAGATGTGGCTGAAAAGGCTATTAGTGAAGAAAATGCTTTTAAAAATCTTCGCGAATATATGCCATACAGAAGTGTTGGATGTACTTACGTAAACGGTAAAGGAAAAATCTTTAATATAGCTATCATGGATACAGTTATTCGAGTAATCTCAAAGAATGATGATATTTCAGAGGTTGCACAAACAAAAGTTGGTAAAATAAATGCACAATGGATAGTTAAATCCTTTACTGAATACAATGGCAAAGACATGACCCAAAAACCTTTGGGAAAGAAAACGGCATATGCATTATTTTGGTCAGTTAACGGTTCTACCTATTCGATTGTATCAATAGATGATAAATCAATATCCATGGATGAAACAGTGAAGATTGCAGAGGCATTTATGAAAACCCAAAAGTAAAGATTGAAAAATAGCTTATTAATATGGTCGTCTCCCAGTATTCCATGCAAACCATAGGGCTTTCCAGCGGGACATATAGCTTTTATGTCTCGCCGGAAAGCCCTGATTTAGTCTGAATGAAAAAACTAAGATTTGCCGATGTATCGGTATTCCGTTCCAACCCATTTTTTAAACTTTGAAGAATTACGTAGAGAATAAAAATGATATAAGAACGGAAAAAACCTGTTCAGTACATTCAAAAGTGTAAACAATTTTGAGGGGTAAACAAATCTTTTACCTTTCAGGATTCCATTAACCATTGCTTTGGCAACCTTGTCAGCGGATTGTACGGGCCAAGGGACAGGTGCCTTATTGCCGGCGTTTCTGAAGAAGTTGGTATCGGTGGCAATAGGGTAAACAAGTGAAAGACGCCCCTTGTCATTTTCTTCATATCTGTAAACGTCACCAAACGAATGAATAGCTGCTTTGGTGGAGCAGTACAGTGAATACCCCGGCAAGGCAACTTTGCTGACAGCAGAACATGTAATTACAACTGAATACTCTCTGCCCTCATTTATCACCTTCATTTTTTCCAGTGAATAGAGTGGGGAAATCACATTAGTCAGATATATTTTTTCGATATGTTCCCAATCGGCCTCCCGTATTTCTTCACAGTAGGCGAATCCGGCATTGGCAATAAAAATATCGATTTTGCCAAGGACTTTGGTAGCATACTCAAACAGCATATCAATATTTTCTTTGCTTGAAACATCACATGAATAAGTAAGGATTCTATTGTTAAATTTAGGTATGTTATTTACATTTCTGGCTACTGCGATTATGTCGGCATCATATTTTGAGAGTTCCTTTAATACTTCTTTTCCTATACCGGAGGAAGCGCCGGTTAATATAATTTTTTTACCATTTATATTCATGGTGGCTCACCTATTTCTCATGATTTTTTATAGTTGACGGCTTACCGCATATGTCAACTCCTGTAAATTGAAAATACCGTCATGTGATGTACCGGGACGATGCATTGACATTTCACCGGGACTTGTAATAATGCTCACACCCAGTCTTGCCATATCTTCAATAAAATCCTCATTGTTTCCGCAGTATCCCATTGTCTGCAGATAATCCCGGATATTACATTCTACATACTTTTGTACCTCGGCTATATTTTCATATGGACAAACGAACACAAATCTGTAAAAACATTTATCCATGTCTTCTTTTTCAGGCATTCCATTATTAAGTATAACCGTGTAGTCAGCGTTAAAAGAAGAAAACATCTCAACATTGTTTTTCAAACCATATTTCAGTGTACAATACTGCCTGTCCTGTATGGTTTTTATAGAATTCCACGGAGTCAGGTAAGCTTTTGGGAAAACAGATGAAAGATTATTCAATGCACCTGCAAGGGATTGGGAGAATTCCATAACATCCAGATCCCTGTTAACAAAGACAACCCGTGGAGAAAGGCAGGCTTTTTGCTCCCACATTACAATATCTGTTGCAACATTCTGTGCGGTTTTCTGAATATCTTCGGTCTGGTCGATAACCTCAAAGCTGATCTTGGCACCATGTGAAATAAGATCCACACCATATTTTGCACAGATGCCTGCAATACTTTTTCCAGACTCCTCACCGCCCCAGTGAATTACATTGTTGCAGCCTTTTATTACAGTTTCATATATATCAGGTTGGCTGCTGTCAAAATAAACCACAGACAGTCTGTCAGCAATGCTTGTATCTATTTCACATAAGCTTTTGTAAAATGCATATGCGAAATACGGTTCGTCTCCTGATACTTTTACCAGATTGCAGTTTTTAGTCAGAAGCCCCATTGACAGACTGACAGGAATTACTATAAAAGCGTTTCCTGAAATATTGTGAAAAACAGTTCCTCTAGGCTGCCTTTTTATATAGCCATAACCTGTCTTCACCCAGCTGTCCATAATTTCCGGAAAACAAAGCTCCTCCTTTATCATTTTCTCTACATTTTCTCTTAGAAGCATTGAAAACGAGCCCTGCAGTTCCCTTTTGACAAGCTCCGGACTTTGATTAACTATTTTCGACAGAATATCCAGGTGCTGTGACATGTAATTATCATTCAGCCACAGCCTTGCACATTTATCCAGTATATCAATGGTTTTCTCAAGGGAAATATCATGAGCTTTCTTTTTATTTTTATTCAGCCGGGATATTTCTTCATTCAATTCAGCTTTGTCCGCACAAACCAATTCCAGCTCAAGTCCGTTTATCTTCTTATTTGTAATATTGCTTCCGGTTGAGTATTCAATTTTCATGCCACTTCACTCCTCACACTTAATGTAGCTCCGCACCCTTTTGCTTCGGAGCCTTTTACTCTTCCTGTTATGCTGAGAGTCATGCATTTTTGCCCGCATTCAGGACAGCAATCTGTTGAAATTAGTTCAGCCATATCATCTACAAGTACAGATGCTCCTGCGTAAGCGTTTGTACCGTAAGCATTCAAAACCTGTATAAAGCCCTTGGCTCCTTTATACTCTAGAGGTTCAAGAGTTTTGGTATCTCTAATGATTACTTTTATCCATTCAGGCACATGGAAATAATAGTCTCTGAACTCTTTTGAATAATGTCCAGTTATTGGCATACTATTTTCAGTAAAAGAATATGTATCAATAAAGTTTTCTTCTGGAATTCCAAGAAATTGAGAGATTTCTTCTACAAATCTGAACCGTTCAATTTCTTTTTCGGAAGAGATATTACCTTTTTTGCCGTCCCAGCCGCCACCACCGGTGTGAATGATTGCATTTTTTCCAAGCTTTACAGGGGAGATTTCGTTTTTTAATTTTTCTACTGTATTATAAAGTAAAAGAGTAGAGCCTCTTATGGACAAATCGTCATTTTGTTCATTATGAATATTAATGAAATCTACAAATGTGTTAGTGTCTAAAACAAGGTTATTATCTACCAATTTCAGTAAAAAGTTTGTGTTGCTACTGAATTTGAAGGCAGTCATTACATTGCCGATATAAGATTCTGTCGGTTTTCCGAATATTAACTGACTGGCATATCTATTCATATCATGAGGATGTGGATAAAATACGCAATCATATCCACCATTGGGATGAAAAATTTTATTTTGAAGTTCCACAAATTTTTTTAATTGCGTAATATCAGACTCAATTCTTCCAACGATGCTGGGATCTCCTGAAGTACTGCTGGAAATAGTCCATTTATCTACCTCATCAGGCTTTACTCTCAGCAACTCTTTGAAAAGCATATTTGATTTTTTGAAAAGAGTTGTAGCTACAAACGGAACTCTTTGTATATCAGCTTCGCACATCAAATCATTATATGGATTAAAGGACTGGTTTTGACACAATAACCTGTACCCCGGACAATCTTCATATTGACCCTCCAAATTTCTTTTAAAATCCGAGAAAAACTGGGTTGCATACATTTTTTTGTCACTCCTCTGCACATTATTATATATATTATTTGGATTTCAAATATTTTGAAAATACAAATATTTATGTATAAAAGTATAGTACTTATAATAGTTTTTGTTAATTGTCAAATATGTAATTATTTTGGCTTAATTACATATTGTGTAAAAAATATCGCCGTTTTTCTCTATTATGATTTG
Organism: Bacillota bacterium; assembly: GCA_023390335.1. Classification (GTDB taxonomy): domain Bacteria; phylum Bacillota; class Clostridia; order Acetivibrionales; family DSM-1351; genus Ruminiclostridium. The sequence goes on from JAEWCZ010000027.1 coordinate 15,271, forward strand.
AATTTTGAGTAATTCGTAAAATTAAAAAGTAAATTCCATGGGTATGTAAAAATTATTAGTTAATTCCAGTTTGTGATATAATTTATTAAAATATGCTATATTACTTAGCACTTTGATCTAGAGGTTCCATTATGCATTTATCTGGGAGGAATGATATGGCGAAAAATTTCTAGTTTGAACCTATAATTTAATTTTAGAAAGGTAAAAAAAATGCGTAATATTAATTTTTTTAAAAAAAGAAGAAGAATATACATAAATGGACATCGGCTTAAAGCTATTACCAGTCTGCTACTTATTTTAGTATTATTTATTTTATACGGACTAGATTCCGGATACTCTGAAGCAAGTACATTGCCAATCAAGATGAAATTTATTGCAGGTGGAAGTGAGTTTTCTGCGTCAATAGGGGTAGATGGATCTGTTTGGACATGGGGTGATAATTATGCAGGACAGTTGGGTGACGGCAGCAAAATATCTAGAAGCATTCCAGCTAAAGTCAAGGGATTATCTGGTTTCAAAGCAGTAGCCTGTGGGGCTAATCATACACTAGCATTAAAAGAAGATGGTACAGTTTGGGCTTGGGGACATAATCTGTGCAAACAAATTGGCAATGGAACTAAAAATGGTACACAAAGCAGTCCTGTAAAAGTAACCGGTTTAAATAATATAAAAGCAATAGCCGGTGGTTATAACCATTCCGTTGCTCTAAAAAGTGATGGTACGGTTTGGACGTGGGGAAGAGGTTGTGAGGGACAGCTTGGAAGAGAGACTTCAGATGTTTATACAGCTAACCCCGGGGTTATTAAATCACTTTACAATGTAACTGCAATTGCTACACTCGGCGATTATACTGCAGCCTTAAAACGTGACGGTACTGTTTGGGTTTGTGGTCAAGTTGATGGAGACAGGAGCTACACAACGACACAGGCTGAAGGTCTGCAAGATATCATTGCGATTTCTGCAATGGCTAATAATGTTGCAGCACTGAAAAGTGACGGGACAGTATACTTGTGGAAATTCACAGCATACGGTGGCGAACTTACAAAAATAGAAGGCCTTGAAGATATAAAATCTATATCCGGCGGTCAGTATCAATTAACTGCTCTAAAGAAAGATGGCTCACTCTGGACAATTGGAGAGACTTATTCTGTTTCAGGTGTTTTGATAGGAGCAGATCCTGATTTTGTAAATGTTACAAGAATTAATAATATTGACAATGTAAAAACAATGGCGTCAGGATATAATCATACGATTATATTGAAGAATGATGGTACAGTATGGGGAATTGGAAATAACCGAGCAGGACAGCTTGGAAACGGAATAATAGCTTATAGTTCAAAGCCTTCTAGTATTCCGGGACTGAATAAAATAAAAGATATTAAGGTATCCGCCTGTCAGAGTATGGCTTTAAATGATAAAGGTGTAGTCTTTGTTTGGGGAGAAAATGTATCTAAATTTTTCGCTTCGGTTGAATATGAATACATTAGTACCCCTAAAGAGGTACCAGATATAACACACGTAAAGGCGTTAGCGTGTAATTCCGGAACATATGCAGTTCTTAAGGAAGATGGAACTATATGTGGTTGGGGAGTAAATACAGATAATATTAAGAAGATGGACGGACTTAATAAAGTTATTGCAATAGACGGTGGGTATAACTTTAGCGGTCAATATATAGCATTAAAAAGTGATGGTACTGTTTGGGAATGGCTATTGAATGGAAATGTTAATAGACCTTACAAAGTTAATAGTTTATCAAATGTAAAAGCAATATCAAAGGGTACGTATCACTCTCTGGCATTGAAGAAGGACGGCACGGTGTGGAGTTGGAGAAATACTGATTATGATAATGAATCCCAAATTGATAGCAAAGGACCGCTTAAAATTAACGGATTATCTAATGTTGTTGCAGTTTCAGCAGGGGAAAGAACTTCTTTAGCACTAAAAAAGGACGGTTCCGTTTGGATATGGGAAACTGATAACAAAGGAAATCTTGCGAGAAAACCACAAAAAATAAATGGATTGTCCGACGTTATAGCAATATCAGGCGATTCAACTGCATTAAAAAAAGATGGTACAGTTTGGACGTGGGTTAATAATCAGTATGTAAAGCTTAGTAACGGAACTTTTATAAATAAAATAACTCCCGCTAAGGTATTAGGACTCAAAAATATTGTACGATTATCCTCAAGTCAGCTTCATACATTAGCTTTGGATAAGAATGGTACAGTTTGGGCATGGGGTTTGAATGATAACGGACAATTGGGGAATGGAATAGATTTGTTTGAAGATAAATTTGTACAATGTTTGATATAGTAATATCTATACTTAAATTCGTGGAGGCGAAGAGCCTTGAACGCCTCCACTCATAGTATTTTAGTGAACGCTTACTTTTTTTACTTTCAGGAGTGAAATAAGCAATATTCCCACGCCGGCACAGATAGCCGCGATTATAAATGCCGGGAACATCAAGGATATATCAGTAGCAGCCATATTTTTATAATATCCGGCCACATATGAGGAAACCACCGCCCCAATACCAAATCCCAGCAACACCAAACCATAATTTGTTGCCATGTGGCGAGACCCGAACAAATCAGCGGTAAGGGCCGGGAAATTACTCAAGAAACCACCGTAGAAAAAGCCAATAAAGGCGATAACTACATAAATCCAGTAACCGTTTGCGGCGTTGACAAATAAGGACATGATACCTGAGCCTAAAAGAAGGATAATAAGAGTAAGCTTGCGTCCTATCTTGTCAGAAATTATACCCCACAGGAGTCTACCAAGCGAGTTGCATATAGATATTATAAGAACTCCCACCACCGCAGTTGATTCAAGTCCTTTAGCAACTGCAATAGGCTTGGCAAATCCAATCATCATAAGGCCTCCCATGCAGGCGAGAGCCATTGCTAGGGTAACAAAATAGTAAGAAGGCGTGGCAAGAACTTGCTTTGGTGAAAGATCAACACCTGTCGGCGCTGGAGATTCTCGCCCTGCATCTCCACTCTGGCCTGATTTCTTATTTTCAAAGTCATCGGGTGGGTTTTTGAGCATAAGTCCACCAATTGTACAAATGACAAGAAAAAGTCCGCTGAGAACCATAAAGGTTTTCTGTTCTCCCACCTGCTGCCCACCAAATTGTTTAATAAGAATTTCAATAATCGGCGTAAATACAACACCACCGAAGCCTAGCGCTGAAACAATAACCCCAGTAACAAGCCCTTTTTTGTGGGGGAACCATTTTTGCGCACATGATATAGTGGTCGAATAAGTGAATCCCATACCGACGCCACCCATTACACCATAAGTCAGCCAAAGTAGCCATGGTACAGAAGCGGTGACAAATGAAGCAAAGAAAAATCCGAGAGAAAGAATTACTCCACCCATGATGACTACATTTCGGATTGAGTATTTTGCAACAAGCTTTCCGCCTAAAATACTTCCGAACGTGAGGGTCGCAAGAAGAAGTGAGAAGGTAAGGCTTGTAGCTGCATTGTCACCATCAAAGATGCTTTTTGCTATACCTGTCTGAAAAAGGCTCCACAGATATGCAACACCGAGGCAGAGTTGAATGGCAATTGAGGCGATAATTGAATATACAGGTTTGTAATTTTTCATTTCAAACCTCCCTTAATTAGTAATTGTTAAACATTGTATATTATCTCAAATAAGTATACTACTCACTTTCTGCTTATTTTTTCTTAAAAATACAATGAATTATGCTATTTTTTATAGAAGAAAGTCATTTTAAGCAAATAATTGTTGGATAATATATCACTGTATTATCGCATGGGCCATAATTTTATCCAGATACAGAAAGTATAAAATTTATATATGTGGTATAATTTGGTTGCATTTCAATTCGTCCGGCGGGACGCTTCTATTAAGTTATGAAATTTACAAGGAGGTTTTTTATGAAAGAGCTAAAGATATTTAAAACGCACTTTTTTATTGGCAAGACACTGTTTTTTGCGGTAATGATGTTTGTAATAACTTTCCTGAGTATGCCGACATTTGCTGCAAGCTCAGGAATAGTACCAGTTAAACCGAGAGTTGATCTGACTCCTATTAGCATAAAATATGCAGATACTCTCACAACCGGAAAACTAATCGGCTTTGACTGTGTGGTCAGAAATTTAGGCACTGCAAATTCCTCAGGTTTTACTGTTAAATGGTTTGTTGACGGCAAAGAAATATGCACAGGTCATCATATTGGAATTCCGGCAGGCAAGTCGATAATTGATCCAAGCGATGGAGGCACACTTTTTTACACATTTAGTTCAGCTGGAACATATACAATCACCATTCAGGTAGACAGTAATAATGAAGTGTCTGAACTTAATGAAAGAAATAACAGCTTATCTCTCACAGTAACAGTTGCATCACCTCAGGCAGATCTTGTTCCGACAACTATAACTGCTTCTGCTACAACAAATATAAAGCTTGGTCAGCACATAACATTTGACAGTGGTGTAAAAAATATGGGAGGTGCTGATGCTTCCGGCTTTGCGGTTAAGTGGCTGGTTAATAACATTCAATTTGGCTACGGTGGCCATGAGCCTGTTCCTGCAAATACTACAGTAATGAATGGAAATAGTCAGTTTGAATACACTTTTAATTCTCCGGGAACCTATACCATAACTTTTCAGGTTGATTCCGACAAAGCTGTAAATGAAGCAAATGAAAATAATAATGAAACAACGATTATTATCACAGTACCCTATACAGATCTTGTTCCAACCGGCATTTCAGCTTCTGCTACCACAAATATCAAGGTTGGACAGCTTATCACGTTTGAAAGCGGTATAAAAAATAACGGAGGTGTCAATGCCTCGGGCTTTTATGTAAAATGGTTAGTCAACGGTATTCAGGTTGCCTTAAATGGTTATGGGGAAGTACCTGCTTACAGTACCGTTTACCATGAAAACGGTAAGTTAAGCTACTCTTTCAATGCGCCCGGGACATATACAATAACCTTCCTGATTGACCCTGACAATAAGCTCAACGAATCAGATATAGGGAACAATACAGCGTCTACCACCATTACAATACTTCCGGCAGACCTTGTCCCAACGATGATTACAACTACCCAGGTTACATATGTTACTATTGGAAAACCTGTAACCTTCACATGCGGCATCAGAAATGACGGGGGTGTGGGTACAAGTGCATTTAATGTCAAATGGTATGTTGACGGTATTGAAGTTGGTGCTCACAGCTACCCCGGTGTTCCTGCACGCACTACTATAGCTGAAATCAGCCGTCTTGATTACACTTTTAATTCACCGGGAAATCATACTGTATTATTTAGGGTGGATTCAAGTGATTTAATATATGAATACAATGAAATTGATAACGAAACGACAGCAATAATTACTGTTATAAATTAATTCCGAAAGTATGGACATCAATCAAAATTTATATACCAATATCAAAAAGAATTTATATTGAAATGTAAAACATTTACATATTATAATTAGATTAAGCGTCAAAAAAACGTTTAAGGAGGAAAAAACAATGAATAGTTTTAGAAAAAGACTGTTATCATTAATTATGGTGGTAAGTATTTGTTTTTGCGTAAGTTCAGTTTGTAATGCTAACCAGGCCACTTCACAAGATGTTACTGCAGCGGCAACAGGACTTATCGGGGATCTGAACGGAGATAATGCCATCGATGCACTTGATTATTCGTTAATGAAGCAATTATTACTTGGTACTGTTACTGATTTACCAGTTCAAGATGACCTATATGCTGCTGACCTTGACGGTGATGGAAATATAACAGCATTAGATTTATCCTTATCAAAGCAATATCTCTTAGGACTCATCACAAAGTTTCCTAAAACTCCACCTCAGAATGTTACCACTGTTATTATGCCATTGGGAGATTCAATAACTGACGGCATAACTGTAGCGGGAGCTTATCGAATCAAGCTATGGGCCAATATAACAAATGCCGGAAGAAAAGTTGATTTTGTAGGCTCTATGTCAAACGGACCTACCGAACTTGGTGATAAGAATCATGAAGGTCACTCCGGTTGGCGTATTGATCAGATTGATGCTAATATCAATACTTGGATGACTACATATAAGCCTAAAATAGTTTTATTACACATTGGTACAAACGATATCTCACAAAAATATGATTTGAATAATGCACCTAACAGATTAAGTTCATTAATTGACAAGATATGCGCTAAATTACCCAGCGATGGCAAACTCTATGTTGCTAAAGTTATTCCTATAAGCTATGCAGATGTCAGAACCTATAATTCTCAAGTTGCTCAAGTAGTTCAAAACAAAGCTAGTCAAGGTAAACCAGTGTTTGTTGTTGATATGTATAGTGCGGTTACAACTGCCGATTTAGCAGATGGAGTTCATTGTACAAGAACAGGTTACGATAAGATGGCAGATGTTTGGTATAATGCTATCAAAAATGATTTAGGTTAATTAATAAGAAAATCTTAAGAAGTTCATAAGATAGAATTCCAAATTAGCTTCTTATTCTGTGTTTAAATAATATTAACACGGAATAAGGAGCTGTTTTATTATGTCACGAAAAGTAAAAAAGAATAAACTAGGAATGCGCATATTTGTAGGACTTTTGTTGATGGTTGTCATTTCCGTTTTGGTGTACAGGATTGAAATCGATCCCACTGTTTCTATATCTTTAGACAAGCTGAACAGTCCTACTGCAATTCTGATACGTTTAAAAGATCATACCAAACTGCTTGAGAAAAATAGCGAAGCAAAAATCTATCCTGCTTCTTTAACTAAAATAATGACAGCAATTGTTGCTATAGAAAATTTACCTGATTTAAAAGGAGAAATCAAACTTACCAATTCTACGTTCCGGGGGCTGTACAAAGCAGATGCATCAATGGCAGGCTTCCAACCTGGTGAGCAGGTAAGAGCAATTGACCTATTGTACGGAGTAATACTGCCCAGCGGTGCGGAGTGCTGTATTGGACTTTCTAATAAGATTGCCGGATCAGAGAAGAATTTTGTAAAGATGATGAATCAAAAGGCTGCAGCACTTGGTATGAAAAATACCCATTTTGAAAATGTGACCGGACTTCACAATGAGAACCACTACACAACAGTCGAAGATTTGTCTATTCTGTTATGCTATGCTTTGAAAAATAATACTTTCCGGGAGATTTTTACTTCATCTCGTCATTCCACACCACCTACGAATAAACATACGGAGGGGATAACCTTTAACAGTACCATGTTTGAAAAACTAAACAATAAAAATATTATTGGTGGCGAAATTCTAGGAGGAAAAACAGGATATACTAGTGCGGCTGGTTTGTGTCTCGCAAGTCTCTCCAAAGTAGATAATCAAGAATATGTTTTGGTTACAGCTGGTGCAAAAGGAGATAGTCATTCGGAACAATTTAATATTAGCGATGCATTTGCCGTATACAGCAGCATAGGAAAATAAAATAAAAAATGGAGGTATTATGAATAAACGAGAGCGAATTAAAACAGTCTTTTTATGTGGGGTTTTCATTTGTTACATACTTTTGTTAATGAAAATATTGTTCTTATCAAGAATTTCAATTTCGGAGATAATTAATGGTCAAAGAACTATATTTAGGTCGTTTAATCTCATTCCTTTTTATAGTATAAACGAATATATAACTTCCAACTCTATGAATATCAAACGATTTGCTTTTAGTAATGTGGTTGGTAATATAGTCATTTTTATTCCCCTTGGTGTATATTTGACCTTATTCAAAGAGAATAAAAGAACAATAACCAACCTATTGATCATATTTATAGTTAGTTTATTTGTGGAAATTATTCAAGGGTTTTTAGGGATCGGAATATCAGACATTGATGACGTAATTCTGAATAGTTTGGGAGGTTGGATTGGTATTTTAGGGTATAAATTTTCATTATTTATATTACGAGATGAGAAAAAAGTACATACTGCTATTACAATAATATCGGCTACTATAGGTTTACCGGTTATATTATTTTTTTTATTAATGAAAATGAGATTCTGAAAATTAATGCAAAGAACAGAGACTTCCTTTTAATAGAAGCCTCTGTTCTTATTTAAACATCAAATAAACAATGCTTTAATGTCCCACTCAGAGCCAAAGGGTGAATCTAGAATGATAATACCTTTTTGATCAAGTTTTGCTTTTATTTCATCTGATAATTCATAATTTTTACTGAGCTTAGCATCATGCCTGATATTAATGAGCTCTTTTACTTCCTTCATATCAATATTATTTAACTTTATATATTTTTCTTTGATTTGCAGTATAAATTCTTCAGGTTCTTCCAAGAAAATACCTATTAAATTTGCTACTATTAAAATGCTTTTATATATTTTATTCAACGTTGTAAGTTTGTGAAGGGCGTTTTCATTAGCATTAGTTAATAAAGCGTTTGAGTACTTAAATATCTGGACGAAATCAGAAACCACTAGAGCTGTATTAAAATTATCATTAATGGCTGCTACGAAGGACTTATTAATGCCGTCTACAATTTCTGGTTTGATAATTCTACCATGAGGGGCAATGTGCTCATTTAATTCACTGTTTTCATTTGCAAAGTTCTTAATCTTATTTAAAGTTTGATAAAAATAGTACAATCTTTTTTCTGAAGCTAGAAAATGCTCCTCTGTCAGTTCTTTTAAGCCTTCCGATGCATTTGAAAGAATACTCAACTTTAATACTTCGGGGTGATATTTAGATAATAATTCCTTTGACTCTAGAATATTACCTAAGGACGCGCTTAATTTTTCAAAATCAATAATAGTTCCATTTTGATAAATTTTATATTCAAACCCGTGAATACGTGCAAGTTTTTGCTTTCTATTGTCCGATGTGTTAAATTCATTTGAACTCATTTAATAATTCTCCTTATAAACTCTATTTTTCGATTATAACATAAAAAATATTACTGTTTTATAATACTTTTTGAATAATTCATTAAAATCATGTAAAATTGCTATGAAGATGGGGTAAGATAGTAGTTGAAATAAATTAAAAAGGGGTATAGAATGAAAAATTTTAAAATAATTGTCCAATATGACGGAAGCAGATATAAAGGTTGGCAAAAGTTTAAAGACAATAATCTTTCGATTCAGGATAAAATCGAAACAGTACTTTCTAAGATGACAGGAGAAGAAATTCAAGTAATTGGTTGTGGAAGGACGGATGCTGGTACTCATGCTGAAAATTATGTAGCGAACTTTCATACAAATTCCAACAGGTCACCAAAACTGATATTAAATTATTTTTATGAATTTTTGCCTGAGGATATTGTTGTAAAATCAGTAGAAGAAGTACCCGAAAGATTCCATGCACAACACAATATGAAATCAAAAACTTATGTGTATAGCATTACTAAAGGAAGATTAAGAAATGTGTTTAATAGAAAATATTCATTTCATTCACTTGAAAAGATTGATCTTATTCAAATGAGAAATGCAGCTGAATACTTAGTTGGAACCCATGATTTTCAAAGCTTTACCAGCTTGAAAGAGGGCTCAAAATCCACGATAAGAACTATAAATTCCTTGGATATTATTGAAAACGGTATGGTGATTGAGATTGTAATTAATTGCAATGATTTTTTACTGCATATGGCAAGGTTGATTGTGGGAATTCTTTTAGAAGTTGGCCAAGGTAAAGTAAAAGCAACAGAAGTTCAAAATATACTAAATGCTAAAAAATTCACCCAAGCTGTACCATTTGCTCAACCGAAGGGCCTCTGCTTAAGAGACGTTCAATACTAATCCGATATAAAAATAAATTAATATAGTCAAAACATTCATAACATGTTTGATGATAAGAGGCTTCCTGAATAAGGAAGCCTTTATTGTTATTTATTCTTTTGTAGAATTTCCGAAAGTTTATTGACATAATACTTGCGTGTAACATTTATGTAAATGGTTCATATAATGCTATTAAAAGAACATAATGCATATATAGTATAAATTATGTCTATTGAATTCCGCAATTTGATGAACGGTAAAGAATTACTTTTATTTACATGGAACTCAAGTAAAGAGAAAAGCCAAAAGAGTCTTTTCATTAATATTTATTTTGCCGCAATAGAGGCGGAACGGAGATTATAATGACTACCAGAACTTCGTTTCCTGTCAGGTATTCTGAAATAGATAAAATGGGTATCGTACATCATTCTAATTACCCAAAGTGGTTTGAAATCGGCAGGAGAGACTATTTGTACAAAGCAGGCATCCCCAATTCATGTATTAATTCTCAGGGATTTTATCTTCCTCTTTCCGAGTTGGAATGTAAATTTAAAAGCCCTGCAAGATATGGTGATGAAATAACAGTTATTACAGGAATAACATTTATATCCTGCGTAAAGGTAAGATTTGAATACAAAGTATTAAATAAAAAAAGCGGAAAGACTATAGCATTCGGAAGTACTGTACATGCGTGGACAGGTAGAGATATCAAACCACTAAATATAGAAAAGGCAGCACCCCATATATATACATCACTAAAGACTAGAGTAGAAATAGGCGGTATTAATGGAGACAATGGCACTATGTATGTTCACAGGCAATAAAATCAACGCTTTCACAGCTTGATAAAAAAGGAGTCAACCATGAATAAAGGAAAATTGCTAGGTAGTGGTGTAACTGCCGAGGTATATGAGTGGGGCGAGGATAAAGTTTTAAAGCTGTATTTCAATAAGTTTAGTAATGATGAATGGGTAAATCAAGAGGCGAAAGTTGGATATTTAATTCATGAATCGGGTATAACGTCGCCAGCTGTATTTGATAAGGTTGAAATTGATGGGCGTAAAGGTATAGTATTCCAAAGAATATTTGGTAAGTCAATACTGGAGCATCTCATGATACAACCTTGGGAATTATATTATTATGTGCAGCAGCTGGCAGTTTTGCAACATAATATTCATAAATTTTCGGCAAATGGGTTACCAACCCAGAAGGAAAAATTCACATATAAAATAAGAGCCTCATCTTGTATACTTCGCGGAAGGCTAAAAAGAATATTAGACTATATGGAAAGTTTACCTGATGGTAAAAGTATTTGCCATGGCGACCTCCATTTTAATAATATCATACTTTCAGGTAACAAATTGATACCTATTGACTGGAATGGCGCCTATACGGGAAACCCATTAGGGGATGTTGCCCGGACATGCTTGATTATCCGTCCGCCGACTTTTTCCGGAGTACCTGATCCAATGAGTATGCTGAGCTATTACCCTAAACTGCTGGCATATCAGGTTTACGTAAATGAGTATATGAAGCTTGCCAGAGTTAAGTATGAGGATATTGATGCATGGATGCTTCCAGTGGCTGCCTCAAGGCTCAAAGACAATATACCTGGAGAAAAAAAGTGGCTAATGAACATAATTGACAAACGCTTGGCACAATTAAATTAACAGGGACTAGCAAGGTTTAGCAGAAATTCTGATTTATTGGAGTGAATTTTTTATGAAAGATATATATAAAAATAATAAGAATAATTACAACAAAATGATACAAAGTGTCACACGCTATTATAAAGATTACACTAAACTATTAGAAAAAAATTTGATGGATCCGCAACATTTATATAATCAGGAAGATAGAACAGGCACTTTTCCGGCTAACGGGCATGATATTTACAATTATGTAGCACGATACAATATGGCAAATCTTCAGATTCAAGCCATAATGAAGTTAGATGGAAGGTTGGACTTCGATAAATTAAAACAGGCCGTAAAATTGTCAATAGTTGTAGAGCCTATTTTGGGATGTCGGTTCATCGAAGATAGGAAGCCTTATTGGAAACCATTGGATAACATTAACATGATCAATTTCTGTACTTTTGAAGAGACTGAGAATATTGATCAAGCGATTCATAATTTTATAAGAGATGATCTAAACCTTGATTCTGACCCAATGGTGAATGTAAGGCTCATACGCTCAGACCGAAGTGATGTTTTAGCTATAAAAATGAATCACGCTTGTTGTGATGGAATAGGAACACAGGAATATGTACAGCTTCTGGCGGACATATATACCAAACTTTATCAGAAGGATGGTACCTTTGAACCTGAGCCCAGAATAGCCGGGAGAAAAGACCAGGATAGAATGTTTACAGAATTGGGCATAACAAATCAAGATGCAATATTTATACCCGGCTCGGATATTTGTGTGCCTACATGGCCATTTCCTTGGGAACAAAGCGGATCTAATACTATTCTTATGTCAGTTTCCAGAATACATTCCGAGCATTTAGAGGAAATAAGTAAATATGCCAAAAGCCTTGACGTTACAGTTAATGATTATATACTTACTGCTTATTATAGAGCAATGCTTGAAATGGGGCAGCCTATATATGGTGTGCCTATGGAAATTCCAGTTACAATTGATTTACGTCGTTATCTACCTGATCATAAAACCATGGCAATAAGAAACTTTTCAGGCTCGGTAAACACCAAGCTTATAATGCTGATAAAGGAACCCTTTAATAGAACTTTGAAAAGAGTTTCCAATATGATGAAAAAAATAAAAAAGGGGTATCCGGGTTTACAAAGTGCTATTGGGCTGGAGCGTTTAGAAAATATAAACTTTAAAGAAACACTTGCCTATTACCAGGCTGATACTAACAAGACACAATTTACTTGTCCCCTGTATTTTGGTGATAAGTGCGTTCCTACTTTATCCAATTTAGGTATTTTATCAAAGTCTCTAATAAAATTTGGAAATAACACTGTTGTTGACGAATTTATTTTACCGCCCGTTGTTCGTGCACCAGGCCTTTTACTAATGACAAGCACATACAACTCCATTTTAACCCTTGCAGTTGGTTATTATAAGAGTACAGTCAGCAAGGAGAATATAGAGAGACTCATTAGTTTAATCAAGAATGAGCTTATTCAAGGATATAAAAGTTAAGATAGGAATTTTGTATAAGAAAAGCGCCCGGTTACGGGCGCTTTTCAAATTTTGATTCTAGTGTGCCAAATAACCGCCATCAACAGTAATAGATGTACCGGTAATAAACTTAGAAGAATCACTTAAAAGGAATGCGGCTACGGAAGCGACATCCTCGGGTTTTCCCAGCCCTAAGATTTGCCGTTTTTTTAGATCGGTTTCAAAATCTTTATTGTTGACAAGCTCAATCAAACCATCATATATTTGAGACTTAATCATTCCGGGTGCAATAGAGTTTATTCGAATGTTTTTTGCTGCAAGCTCCAATGCCATTGGTCTGATTGAACTTTCTAGGGCACCTTTGCTTGCACAATACGCAGCCAAGCCCCTGGCACCTACTTTACTTGAAATAGAAGATATTGCTACGATACTGCCCCCATTGTCATTATACTTCCTTTTGGAAAAATGTTTCACAAGCTCAACAAAGGAATAAAAATTTACAGACATAATACTTTTTAAACTATCAAGTTTTATGTATTGTATAGGAATTGTGCTTGAGATACCGGCTGAATGTACAATACCGTTAAGTTTTCTTCCATCACTACATATATTGTCTATCATGTCTTCTATTTCGTCCAAGTTGTTTAAATCAATCAGGTAATAGGAATGGTTGCCGGGTTCCAACTCGTTGAATGTTTCTTTCAACTTTCCTTCATTTCTGGCAGCCATAATAATGTTTGCACCGACTTTACTTAGATATATGGCAATGCCTTTTCCGATTCCAGAGGAAGCTCCGGTAACCAATATATTCTTTCCACTCAAATCTATTGGATTAATCACTTTTTATCATCCCCATCAAAATAATAATTAGTGTATATCATAGGGATACAAGCAGACTTTTTCATTTCCAGGTAAATTCCACCATATGATAAGCCTACACCAAAGCCGCACAATACCAGTTTTATTGTATCATCGGATTGTTCTGAACCCAATGCATCCACCAGTGTCAGGGGGATAGATTCACCACTTGTATTTCCATATCTGTCAATAGATATAGGTACCTTTTCAGTAGGAATACCCAGTTTCTTCGTCAAGTGCTTAATAATAAATAAATTAGCTTGATGAAATACATACATATCTACATCATTTTTACCAATGGAGTTCTCTGTCATAAAGTCTGCTAAAGACTTTTGTACATCCGTGATAGTAAAGTTGAAAATATCAGCGCCATTCATGGCCAATTCATACTGCGACTTATCCATGATGGTTTGGCTCCTGCTTCTTGCATGGCCAGCAGGCACCATAATACACTTATAGCCGCTACCTTTGGTTTTTAAAAAGTATGTTATATCTTTACCTTCTGTTTTCTCCAAAGCAGTCGCTGTTCCTCCATCACCAAATATCATTGCAGTTGCACTATCGCACGGATTTATTCCGAAATTACTGGTGTCTCCAACAAGTAGAAGTACCCTGTTTAAGTTCTGCGTTGAGATCATTGTAGCAGCTTGCCATAAGCCATAGACATAAGCTGAACAACCAAGGTTTATATCAAATGCTATACATTCTTCACTTAGCCCTAGTCTATATTGCAAAACACATGCGGTTGCTGGTACTGCATAATCAGGTGTCTGGGTAATGAATATCAAGGCATCAATGGTAGAGGCCTCCCAGTTCAACCTTTCCATAAGGTTTTTTGCAGCAACATAACATAAATCCGAGGCACATTGCTCGTCAATAGCTACACGCCTCGTTTTGACACCTGTCATATTAATAAACTTTTTTACACTTTCCTCTCCGAATACCCCAAAAAACTCTTCGTTATTTACGATATGATTAGGTACTGCACACGCTATACCTTTAATCTCCACATTTTTCAATACTCCGTTAGCCAATTAACCGCACCTCACTCCATTTTATCAATAATGTCCTGTATGGTTTTAAATGTTTTAATTTCCTCAGATTTTATGTTCTTGTTATAAACGCTATCAAACATAGCGATTGTTGATATTGCAGCCATGGAATCCCATTCGCTGATACTATCCAGCTCTGTAGCTCCATCCAGTGTATCTTTTTCGATGAGTAGCAATTCTTCAAGAAGATTAAGCTTTTCTTTATAAGTCATATCAAATCATCCTTTCTGCTAAATGCAAATGTAATGTTTACCGTAATAAGATATGCTGCTTTGGGATGATGTGTGAAATGTTTTTTGAATGCTTATACTTATGGCTGTTCCCTGCACCCTTCTACTAACTCATGTTTAATTTTATTAAGAAGCCCTTCCATAGTAGACTTTCGGACTGAAGGTTTGTAATAACCGACTGCCAACGTAATTACACCGTTATAGGTACTAGCTACAAGGAGTATTCCGGGTGCACGTATAACGGGCGGAATAATATAGGCATCAGTTACAACATTCTTGCCGAATCTGATTAAAGATTTTGAGATTAATCCCAAATTGGACAATACAGGGGAGCAAATATTGTCAACAGAAAAAGGGCTCATTGCTTCTAATTCATTAACTTGACCTAAAGCCTTGAAGTATGAGCAAATTTGATGGAAGCTCATCTTTTCAATATAGTCTGCCATTCTAGTGCTTTCTACGCTTGGATGTTTGTCTTTGAAGTATGTCGTCAAAGGTACTATTCTAGATAAGGTATCTTCAAAGGACTCATGAGGTTTCCTGCCTATTTTTATTACAACTCCTCCTGAGAGATTTCTTATTGCATCAGCCTTATGATCCGGGAGGTATTTTCGCAAATCCATTGTAATAGGAATATCCATTGGTACACCATATGGGGGCTTTGAAATTTTAAACATTGCCCTAAAGATTGCAGTTAAAATCAAATCATTAATTGTTGCATCTCTGGTTTTAGCAAAATTTTTCAGTATATCCAAATATCCTTCAGGAAGTCTGCATACCACAAAACGTGTATCACCCATTTGCCTATTCTTCCAGGGAAACCTCCATGTAGGTAGTGCAAGTTGTTCATGGAGACTCCACGATGTCTTAAGACTTTCCTTGCCAAGTGCACTTAATAGTTTCTCATGATCCTCCCTGTTTCGCACACTTGGGTTTGGGGTATATTTCATATCTCCATTATCAATACGGGAATAAATATCCGAGAGAAGTTGTATATACTCTCTTGCACCAGCACCATCGCTGCATACATGGTTGATTTTCACACCCAAAGTATCATGTGTCCCGGAACGTATGAGTTTTACCATAAACATTGGGGCATTATCCATACACAGAGGACCTTCCAGGAAGTGTTGAACAGCTTCCTCCGCATTATCTGTCTCAACCATGGAGCAAAAATCTATATCATCAATCTCATCAAAACGTTTCCAATAGGGTGAACATTTCTTTATAAATCCACATCCCAGGACTGGTTCTGCATCAATAGATAATCTTACTGCTCTTACCAGCTTGTCAAAGTCTAATCTTCCATCTAGTTGCATAATGGCCTGTATTTGAAAGTTTGCTGCTCTGTACTTTGCAACATAATTACATATATCATATGCGTTGACAGGTATAATTTCCGAACTGTCAACTGTATTTTTAGGGTTTTGTCTATTAATACCGGAGCATTTTGCTAATACCTTTTTAAGTTTCTTATAATAACTGCCTGCCTTTGGATGAAATTTGGACATGTTAATTTTATTGTAACCTGACATCAATTTAAATTTCATATTCCACCTCTCATATAAATCGAGTTTTTAAAATGTATAATTACATCGGGTACACATTGTTTACATAACACGATGCTTTGTGCAATTTTAGTACGCAATGTTATATTATGTATTGCTTTATGCAACTGTTACAATTATATGGATATGTTAATTACAGAATAGAAAGCAATTATTTATTTTAAATTAGTTGGTACATTTAGCACGTTATGTAAATATATTATTTTAAGAGTATTAATTACTGATTATTGCTTTTTTGGAACTGTTAGTATGTGTAATCTATAGCACTTAGGAGGTAAAATTATGCAATACTGGAACTCAACATACGAGTGCATGTCGCGTGATGAAATGACCATGATTCAAACAAAAAGACTTATAGACACGGTTAAGAGGGTTTATGACAATGTACCCTTTTACCGCAGCAAAATGCAAAAAGCCTGTATCGAACCCGGTGATATAAATTCATTGGAGGACTTAAAAAAACTGCCGTTTACAAACAAGCAGGATCTAAGGGACACATATCCGTACGGGATGTTTGCCGTACCGATGAGTGAGATTGTAAGAATACATGCATCTTCAGGAACCACAGGGAAGCAGACGGTTGTGGGTTATACACGAGGGGATTTGGATATCTGGAGTGAAGTGGTGGCAAGGTCACTGTATAGTGCAGGTGCTAATAAGGAATCTATAGTTCAAGTAGCATACGGATACGGTTTGTTTACCGGAGGGCTTGGCATCCACTACGGTGTTGAAAAAATAGGTGCCTCGGTTATACCTGCCTCAGGAGGCAATACTAAACGCCAGTTGCAAATAATGAAGGATTTTGGAACTACTATTCTGGCATGTACTCCATCATATGCACTTTATCTGGCAGAAGAAATGGGGGAAATGGGAATTGACAAGAGTGAATTAAGACTCAAGGCCGGTATTTTCGGAGCGGAGCCCTGGTCAAGTAACATGAGAAAGAAGATAGAGTCACAGTTGGGAATCACAGCAATGGACATATATGGGCTTAGTGAAATTACAGGACCTGGAGTATCGATTGACTGTCCCTGTAAGTGTGGTTTACATGTACAGGAAGACCATTTCGTACCTGAGATAATAAATCCTGAGACAGAGGAAATTCTGCCTCCCGGAACAAATGGAGAGCTTGTTTTCACAACCATAACAAAAGAAGGACTCCCATTGATCAGATACAGGACACATGATATATCCTCATTGAATTATGAGAAATGTCAGTGTGGGAGAACACTAGTGAGAATGAGCAAGGTTACAGGAAGAAGCGACGACATGCTTATAATAAGGGGGGTAAATGTGTTCCCGTCCCAGATAGAGCATGTACTTTTAGAGGTAGGTGAAACCGCACCGCATTATCTTTTGATAGTGGACAGGATTGACAATCTGGATGTACTTGAGATATGTGTTGAAATGTCTCAGAATATGTTTTCAGATGAAGTTAAGAAAGTTGAAGACCTTGAAGATAAGATTAAGAAAGAGGTAGAAAGTACATTGGGAATCAATGCAAATGTCAAGCTTGTAGAGCCCAAGACCATAGAAAGAAGCGAAGGTAAGGCTAATAGAGTGGTAGATAAGAGGAAAATTTAGTACATGATATGCTTGCTTCCTTTTTGCTTATCATTATCTTCTGTTGCTCAGAAACGTAAGAGTATATGGAATCAAGGAGACTTGGCGAAGGAATTCTTAAGTTTATATTGTTTCTTTATAAAGACAAACTGGCTGAATTATAACATTAGCCTGTTTGTTTATTTAATGCTAATTATAAAATATTCCCGATCGGTATGTTTTGTTACATGTTCTCAGTTTTCAGCTTTCGCAGCTATCAGTCCGGTGACTTCGACCAAATCACTTTCCAGAGTATATCGAAACATTGAAAAATGTAATGGATGATGCAATTATTGAAGAACTCGTAAACACCGCAGGAAATTAAGCTTACAAAAATTATGTTTTCATATTATGCTTACAAAAGTTTACGAGTGGTTCTCACGACTATATTGTCTATTTGTCGTATCTACAATTATTGAGTTTACATAACATAATAAAAGTGAACATATTATTTACTCTAACATAATATAGTATTAATTTAAACTATAAAAATCCTTTTCTATACATAGAACAGTCTTCATGATTTATAGCTAATAGGAGGAACTATATGGATAAGGGTTTATTAATAGGCAAAGGTAAGACAGCTGAAGTATATAAATGGGGAAAGGATAGAGTATTAAAACTTTTTATAAAAAATATTAGTGATGAAAGTGTAATTAATGAAGCTAGAATTGGAAAAGCCGTAAATGAAGGAGGAGTACCTTCGCCTAAGGTTTATGACATAGTAGAAATAGATGGTCGCAAGGGGATAATATTCCAAAGGATTTATGGCAAAACGTTATTAAGGCTTATTAAAGAAGAACCATGGAAGTTAGGCTATTATGCCAAACAGATGGCAAGACTCCAATACAAAATTCATAACTACTTTATACCAGATATACTGCCTTCCCAAAAGGAAAGGTTCGCAATGAAAATAGGAAACTCCTTAAATTTACCCGGTGAGAAAAAGATAAGAATATTGAACTATATTGATAGTTTACAGGATGGTAATAGTGTCTGTCACGGAGACATTCATTTAAAAAATATCATTGTTTCAGATAAAGGGCCTGTAGCTATTGATTGGAATTCAGGGTGCAAGGGGAATCCATTAGGGGATGTAGCCAGAACATGTCTGATGCTCAATTTACCGCCCAATTCCTCTACAGTCTCAAATATATATAAAATATTGCCTAAGTATCCTAAAAGGTTATTTTATTTAACTTATCTAGACGAGTATATGAAGCTTGCAAAGATAGTGCCTGAAGATATTGATGCCTGGACACTTCCTGTGGCCGCAGCCAGACTCAAAGACAATAAACCTTGGGAGCGTAAATGGTTGATGGACATTATAGATAAATATAATGTATAATTAATAACTGTTCATAATTTATATTGCACGCAAATACGTGGTTACTTCGAAGATAAGTGTAAGGGTTTGTACGTACAAATCTACGTTATGAAAAGGATGGATCGAGTGCCTTTCCAGGCAGTGGTTGCCTTAAGCCTGAAGAAGTTGAAATAAGAAGGCTACGCAGGGAATTAGCCAACCTTAAAGAGGAAAAAGAAATAATTGTAGTTTTTATTTAGCTTTATATATTTTTCTTTGATTTGTAGGATAAATTCTTCAGGTTCTTCCAAGAAAATACCTATTAAATTCGCTACTATTAAAATGCTTTTATATATTTTATTCAACGTTGTAAGTTTGTGGAGTGCGTTTTCATTAGCATTAGTTAATAAAGCATTTGAATACTTAAATATTTTTAGAAAATCAGAAACCACTAAAGAGGTATTAAAATTATCATTAATAGCCGCAACGAAGGACTTATTAATGCTGTCTACAATTTCTGGTTTGATAATTCTACCATGAGGGGCAATGTGCTCATTTAATTCACTGTTTTCGTTTGCAAAGTTCTTAATCTTATTTAAAGTTTGATAAAAATAGTACAGTCTTTTTTCTGAAGCTAAAAAGTGCTCCTCTGTCAGTTCTTTTAAGCCTTCAGATTGATTTGAAAGAATACTTAATTTTAAGACTTCCGGGTGATATTTTGATAATAATTCCTTTTACTGATTGATAATACTTTTGAACAATTCAACATTTGAACTTTCTAATAGTACAACGATCTGCTTGACTACCATATAAATTAGCACTTACCGGTAATAGACAAGTAAGGATATTATGGTAAAATTAGTATTAGAATTCAGGTTGTTCACTATTTTTTTCAATAGAGGGGTTCATATGAAAAAAAGGATATTATTTATTTTAGTCGTTGCTTCACTGGTAGTGTTCTCTATAGGTGTTAATTTCACAAATGTCTCCGCAGATACGGATAAAGGCACGAAAAACACGCAGATTAGTATTAGCTCAACTTATTGTGTGGTACTTCGGTCAGATGGTTCGGTTTGGGCATGGGGAGAAAATACATATGGACAAATTGGGGACGGAACAACACAAGATCGGTTAAAGCCTGTAAAAGTAAAAGGTATAGAAAATGTAGTTGAAATAGGTACCGGCTTTGAGCATACTCTTGCATTAAAAAAAGATGGAACCGTTTGGGCATGTGGAAATAACTTATATGGCGAACTTGGCAATGATAAAATAAAAAGCTCTAAAATACCTGTCAGAGTTAATGGTCTTAGTGACATTATTGCAATATCAGCTAAGGAAGCACATTGTCTTGCATTGGACAGAAGAGGAAATGTTTGGGCATGGGGCGATAATTCAGAAGGACAATTGGGTGACGGCACTAAAACAATAAGAAAAAAGCCTATTAAAGTTAGAGGTTTATCTGATGTTTCTAATATATTTGCGCAGAGCAAAGCCAGTTTTGCAGTAAAACATGATGGAACTGTCTGGGCGTGGGGGCTTAATGCAAATGGTATGTTAGGTGATGGCACAGATGAAAGTAGGTTAATACCTGTAAGGGTAAAAAGCCTTACTAATGCTGTTTGTATATCATCTGACTATTTCAGTAGCGCAGCTGTTGATACTAACGGTAATGTTTGGACTTGGGGGAGCAATACATTTGGGACTTTAGGTAACGACAAGGATGAACTGGTAAGTCAATATGAGCCTAAAGAGATTCCTGAAAGCACTAACTTTAGACAGATTTCTGTAACAGGCAATAAGGTTTTGGCTGTAAAAGAGGACGGATCATTGTGGTTCTGGGGAAATAGCTTCAATAATAAGATTTTAAACAGTTCTGGAGAGCAATCCAATGTTCCAATTCAAATAAACTCCATATGTGATGTCAGTGAAGTAACAAACGGATTATTAGTTAGTGGTTTTATAAAAAAAGATGGGTCACTTTGGATGTTTGGAGACAACTCATTTGGATTACTTGGAAATGGAACAAAGTCAATTGAAACAACACCTATCAAAATAAATAAAGTTAACAATGGACAAACTCTTGCTGCGGGATGGAACTATTCTTTAGCAGTAAAAACCGATGGAACTGTTTGGGCATGGGGAAATAATGAAAAAGCACAATTAGGCAGTAATATGGACAAAAATATATGTTCTCCCAGAAAGATTAATGGGCTAAAAGATATTATTTCAGTCAACGCAGATTTTGAACAATCAATAGCCCTAAATAAAAAAGGTGAGGTTTACAGATGGGGGAATTTATCTGCATCTGAAGTTCCAAATGGCGAAGGACATATGATGAGTAAACCAACTATGGTTGCGGGAATAAACAATGTTGTATCAATCGCTTTGGGAACATCTTCTCTAGCCTTAAAAAAAGACAAAACGGTCTGGGGATGGGGAAGCAACACATTTGGGGAGCTAGGCGAGGGCACAGAAAATAATATTTATTTGCCGATACAGGTAAAAGGGATTAAGAACGTCAAAGGTATTGCTGCTGGAAGATGGTTCAGTGCGGCCCTTACAGAAGATAAATCTGTGTATGTATGGGGGTATGACTGGGGTGGTGCTTTGACTAATAATGAAGATCACATTATGTGTAAACCTACCAAAATACCGGGATTTAAAGATATAAAAATGATAAGTGCTAATGATACATACTTATTGGCTTTGAAAAATGACGGAACAGTTTGGGGTTGGGGCTACTTTATTCCTGGTGTGTCAGGAATAAAACAGCATAACGTACCTGTTAATATCAAAGGCCTTAAAAATATAATTAATATTAGTGCAGGTGGAGGCCATGCATTAGCAATAGATTCTAAAGGCAATGTATGGGCTTGGGGGGAGAATAGCGATGGTCAATTAGGAATAGGTAAGAGTGACTATAAGTACACAGCTGTTCAGGTTAAGGCACTCTCAAATGTTAAAAGTATTTCTGCGGGACAATATTTTTCGATGGCTGTTAAAAAGGACGGTTCAATCTGGGCATGGGGACAGAATGGCGATGGTCAGCTTGGGAATATAGAAGTTAGTCAATCTAACCCTGTGCTGGTGAGCTTTGATAAATCATAAAATAAAAATTAATATTATGTGGAGGTCTTATGAAAAAATTAATGAGAAAGTTTGCGGTATTATTAATAACGGCAGCACTCATTTTGTCAGGTTTAAATACGCAACATCTGTCTGCGGCAGGTTTTAAAGATGTTAAGTCTACTGATTGGTATTACTCGTCGGTTAACCGACTTGTAGATTCGGGAATAACATCAGGAGTCGGAAATAATAGGTTTGGGCCTGAGAATACAGTAACACGTTCAGAAATGGTAACCTTCCTGTGCAAAGCTATAGGTTTATCACCAACGGATGGAGATACATTTATGGATATAACAAAACACTGGGCAAAGAAGTGGATTTCAGCAGCCGTTTCAGCAAATATAATAGACGAGGGAGTAATATTTCACCCGGACGAGGCTATTACAAGACAAGAAGCTACAGAGATGCTGTGCAGGTCACTTGATCTAGCCGCTGACACTTTAAATGAAACTCCATTTTGTGACATAACCACAGATATAGGATATTGTACGAGAGCCTTTGAAGAATACCTTATGCTCGGTTCGGTCAAGGACAATGAAAGATATTTCTATCCCTTTGGTTTGCTCAAAAGAAGTGAAGTAGCTGCCATAATAGTGAACCTTTTAGATTATAAGTCAGATAAAGACAGCTTTAAAGCACAAAAGAAGGCTGTCTTGGATAAGCAGGAAAAAGAAACACCTACTACAAAAAATATACAGCAAATAGAAGTAACAGTCAGTACGGCGGACGAATTGATTAAGCAAATAGGCTCTAATAAAAGAATTCTATTAAAACCCGGTATATATAATTTGTCATCAATCAAGCAACTTGACAATAAAGATAAAACAGTTACCTGGAGACAGGTTGATGATGGTAAAGAATTAAACCTTAGCGGTATTCATAACCTGACAATTGAAGGTATAAATAATCAAACAGCTGAAATAAAAGTAAATCCCAGATATGCTGAAATTATTTATTTTAATAACTGTAAAAATATTAATTTGAAAAACTTAAAGGTGGGGCATACACCAAGCGAATATACCTGTAATGCTGGAGTGTTGTCTTTTTCCAATTGTAGTGACATTGATATTAATAACTCAGAACTTTATGGGTGTGGAAGTGTAGGTATCTCTACATATAGAACAAAACGCTTAAATTGTGTAGATACGATAATTGACCATTGCTCACTAAGAGCAGTCGATATACAAAGATCTGAAAAAATTAATTTTACAGGATGCAAACTATTAAATCACGAGGCATATAGCAATATAGTAGATGCTTTTGATTCAAAAGAAGTTACATTCGAAAAGTGTGAATTTACTGGCAATAACAGTTTTGAATGGAGCTTCTTTGAAGTGTGGGGGAATACAGATTTATTAATAGACAAGTGTAAGATAATGAACAATTTTCAACCTAGAAATGGTACATGGGATGCCAGTGCATATTTCTTTAAAACGCAGGACATTGACGGAGGTAGCACAAGTAAAATTACAGTTAAAGATACAGAAATAACAAATAACAGATGTGATTATTTTTGTGATGATAAATATTCAGTTACCTTTGAAAACTGTACAATAAGAGATAACGAATGGGAAGAATGATTCCACTTATTTAGTACAATTATATAAATGGGGGAAAATATGGTGAAATTAGGAAGTATACTTTTTTACTTGGTTCTTGCAATGGTTTTGTTTTTAGCTGTATTTGCAATAATTCGAGGGTATAAAGGTCTTAAGGAAGTAAAATACTTTGATACTTTGGACAAAAAAATAAAATTTGGTTATGGACTGCTTTCGGTCCTACATATGTTGGCGGGTATTTTAATAACGTTGTGTTATTTGATTGCGGGAGTATTGATTTTAATAAATTTGTAAAGGTGTGGTTTAATGGGTTTCGTTATATTTATGCCGTTTGTTGCAGCTATAATAGGAATTATAATTGCTTTCTTCTTTTTTATAGGAGTATGCCTAATAATTATGGGCAGTACAGGCGTTGCAATGAACAAAATATACAAAAAGCAAACAAAAGTTAAATACGGTGCTTTTAATTCTTCAAGTAATATAATATCAATAATTCTAGGAATTATAATTTTACTATTTCCTCTGGGATGTGTTCTGTTTGGAATTATTTCAAACTAAAAATAATTTTTAGGATTAGCCAAGTGATTTAAAATATAACAAAAAGAAACGGCTACTAAGTTTTAATACTCAGCAGCCTTTTCTTTTGTATAATTATAAAGATAGAATCCCTGCCACTTTTAAGAGTTTTTTAGGATTCAACAGTTATCACATTACTGAATTCAGAAATTCTATTTCCATTTGAATCAAACCGAGCAACAAAGTAATCATAACTACCCGATATAGTAGGAATAATGCTCAGTCCAGTATTTACCTGACTAACCATGACAGGAGCATCAGAGGAACCGCTAAGCTTTCTATACACCCTGTAAATCTCATCTCCGGTAATATCCCAGTAGAATACTAAATTAGAATTAACTTTGTACATTTCAAAGTTTGCAGGGGCAGCATAATAGTTAATAGTTATGGCTTGGCTAAAGTTTGAAATCATAATTCCCTGAGGATCTACTTTTACTATTTGAAAATTGTAGCTGCCGGGTAAAGTTTCAACAGTAGCTGTTTTAGCAGTTGTTAACTCCCCTATTTTAACAGGATTATCTGTTGAACCAGCGATTTTCCTGTATATTGCATAATAACCTGTATATGGTTCCCCGGCTGAGTTATCGCGCCAACTAATGGTAACTGCATTACCATTTTGATATACATTATCGGATGCAGGAGCAGCTTGCCATACCGGAACAGTGTAAACATTACTATATTCTGAAATTCTATTACCTGAGTCATCGACTATTGCTACACAGTAATCGAATTCTTTATTTAATGCATAATATCCGTAATATGTATTAGATGTCTGCCCTACTTTATAAAATTCGTCAGTTGAGCCTGGAATCCTTCTATAAAGTCCATACATAAATCCCGAAGTACTATCGCCATCCCAGACGAAACTAACTCCTTGACCGGTACATGAAGTTAACTTGAAATTCTGGGGTGCTGATATGTAATTCAATTTTTCAATTGCAATAACATTACTGAAATCAGAAATTCTTCTACCTTGTGAATCAACTTCTGCCACATAGAAATCACAGCTACCGTACAATGTCTTTGCAGTCACTGTTGCGCCGGTAGTTGGATCAGTGATTCTGACAGGTAAATCGCTTGAACCTGTTACCTTTCTGTATATGGCATATAATGCTCCAGGTTTACTATTCCAACTGAATTGAATATTGTAACCATTGCTGGGAGCCTGTAAGAAATTATCGGGTGCAGTAAAGTAGTTGAATACTACAGTAGCCACACTGCTGAATTCCGAGAGCCTGTTTCCTTCTGCATTTACCCTTGCTATATAGAAATCACAACTACCGGGTAAAGTTTCAGTAGTAAATGTGTTGTCGGTTGTTGTCCCGACCAACTCAGGATGAGAAACATCTCCGGTAGTATTCCTGTATATAGCATAGGTCGCTCCAGGTGTGCTGTCCCAGCTAAATTGGACATCTAAATTGTCATGATTGGTCATAACAAAGTTCCCCGGAGCTGCTACATAATCAGTTATTACGGTGATACCACTGCTGAAGTCGGAGATTCTGTTGCCTTCAGTATCAACTTTTGACACATAAAAATCATAACTCCCGGGTAAAGTTTCTACAGTTGCTGTTGTATTTGTTGTAGGTTCAGTAATTCTCTCAGCAATACCTGTTGATTCGGTAGTTTTTCTGAATAAAGCATAACTGGCTCCAGGTGTACCATCCCAAGTAAATTCAACATTAAAATTGTTGCAACTGGTTTTTATAAAATTCTGAGGACCAATCGAATCTGGCAATATACCTATCGCGCTAAAAGCATCCTTAACGGTCTGTACTTCTGAACTACCAGCTCCATAAGCTTTACTTGCTGCAAAGACAGCGCTTTCGGCAAATTGTCTGAACTTCATATTAGTAAGAAGATTATTGTATACAACATCATAGAATATAGTCGTTAGCTTGGTTATTGCAGTCTTCTCATCTGCTGCAATCGGAATTATGGGCCTTCCATTTGGATGATTACCCCCTCTTGCAATAAGGTATGCTGCTATTTGAGGAATTTCTCTAGCAGCGTGAGCTTCTGTCGGTTGGGCTTTATATTGTGCATATTCATTACCTGTAGGTGAAGAAAAATCCGGTTCTTGAACTCCCAAATTATAAGTATCTTCTGAATGTGCCCAATCAAAGACGGTTCCAGGGCGGACCTCACTAATGTCATGAGTATCATAATAGTAATACTCACAAAGGGTACCAAACACATCTGAAAGACCTTCCTGCAATGCACCGTCCTCTCCATTGTTCTGATATGTTAAGCCTTCACTTAGCAGAACACCATGAGTGTACTCGTGTCCTATTACATCCAACGAACAAGCGGCACTTCTAACCCGCTGTCCATGTCCTGTGCTAATCATCATTTGATTTACGCCACCATGGCCATTATATGTCGGGTCATTAGTGTCGAGTTGTACTAAATATGGTGAACCACAATCATCGTTTCCATTTCTACCGAGGATTTCTTTATAAAATTTTATTGCGTTTAGGACATTATAGTGTGCATCAACAGCGTCTTCTTGAAAATTAGTTCCGTCGTCGGAATTGAAAAAGTTATCCGGCTCACTATAGATTTGCTGAGTATCATATTTTACTGTTTTGTAATTCAAGTTTAAATCTTCAAGGTAGTAATTACCGGTTTGGTCGTCAAATACCATGTTTAATGGCAGACTTTTAGTCTCAGTTCCAAACAATTGTCCTAAACCTGTTCCGGTAGTGGAATACCGTGCATCGGCAACTAGGTTGAACGTATTCAAAATAGACAAATCATTTGTATCAACATAGTAGGTATTGCCGCCATAGTTTGGTTTGTCATAACTTATGTTTACCTTATAACAATAAACATATTTATCCTTAACTGGATATAGTTCCAGTTCAAACTCTGGTTTGAGATTGTATTCAGGTTTAAAGCCCAGATGCTTTTCTATTGCATTTAATACATCTTGTTGAGGAATCTTTATTGAGCTTATAGGAAAAGCTATTTTACTCTCTATGTTTTCTACACTGCTCCCTACAATTAACTCTATTACACCATCATCACTGACATTAAAATTTTGTTGTGTGCCAAATATAGGAACACCTTTATAAGTTTGTATTGTTTTCACAACAGTTCTGCCCAGTGAGTGCTTACCTTTCTTTAATACCTTAAATTCCTTAGTTTCTGTTTTTGATAATTGTTTTGTTTTATTGTTATTAGTGTATGATAAATTTTCATTATAGTACTTTTCAACAATTGCCTCCGGTAATTCCTTTGACTTCGGTGTTAATTCTCCCGAAATTATGGTAGGATTTTGAAAATTATCAATTGATGATATTTTTGGAATAAAGATATTCTCATCTGGTATAGCAAATACCTGTATCAAACTGGTTGCAATGATTCCAGCTGACAAAAGTGCAGAATACATTATCATTTTTACTTTCACTAAGTAATACCCCCCTTTGGATAATCATTTAATGTTGCAATTGAGCATAATATTTTACAAATAAATGTAAACTGGCTTTAAATCAGCTTCCTGTTTTCTTGATCAATTTGACCTCCCGTCAATTAAGTATTTTTATAATGTAAAATACTTGCCATGTAAGTTAAATATTACAATTTAATACTTTTTTATACAACTTTTGTGCGTATCCTTTAAATGAACATATGTTTTCATACCTATCATCTCCTTTAAATTACTTATTCTGTCTTAAAATATATTTACGTTAAGACCATAATATTTTGTGGAGTTCTAATGAAAAATTTTCTAAACGTGAATATGCTTGGTAGACATACCACTGAGATCTGCTAAATTTACCAATGTATTACTAATTATGGTAAAATGATAATACCAGTACAGTATTTGGTAAATAAGGCAGAAGTTAAAAAAATAACTAGGAGGTAAATATGAAAAAAAGGTTAGTAAAAAAACTTGCAATGCTTATGGTAATAGTGTTTGTTCTATCTACATGTGTAGTACAAGCATATGCAATCGAGTATGAAGGTGCCGGTGACTTGATTAGAAACCATACCTTTGACAACGGATTAGGTTTTCCCTGGCGTGTGGTTGAAACCTATCCTGCATCAGCTAATTACGATATTACAGCTGACGGTAAGTTCAAAATAACAGTTTCAAAGATTGGTGATTCTACAACCGGACAGAGATGGGATGTTCAGTTCCTCCAAAGAGGACTCACTTTGCTACAGGACCATGAATACACGGTGCAATTCACTGTTACCGCTGATAGAGATTGTCTAATCTATCCCAGAATCAGTGACCAGAGTGAACCATATGAGGAATACTGGCATATAGGTCAATGGGAATTCGTGCAATTGAAGGCTAATCAACCAACAACTATATCTCAGTCATTTACTCAGACAAGGGGTAACAAGTCAAATGTTGAATTGGCTTTCCACCTTGCTCCGGATAGAGACAAGGCTCCATACGAATATTCTGGTTATTTCCAACCAATAACATTTACTTTTGATGATATCTACCTTAAGGACCCACAGTTTATAGGATATCCAAAGGCTGCAACAGAGCCGACAAATGTTGTACGCTTAAATCAAGAAGGATTTTATCCGAGTCGCACAAAGATTGCAACAGTGTTAACAAGCTCAACAACTCCTATCAACTGGCAGTTAGTTAATAGTGCAGGCACAGTAGTTTTTTCAGGCAAATCAACTGTTAAAGGTTTTGACCATGCATCAGGTGACAATGTTCATATTATTGATTTCTCAAATTATAAAACAGTTGGTACAGGCTACAAGATAGTAACAGATGTTCCTGTAACAAAAACCGGAGACAACGAAAGTATGAAGTTCAATATTGGAGATGATATTTATTCCAAAATGAAATATGACTCAATTAAATATTTTTATTATCACAGAAGTGGTATACCAATAACTATGCCATATGCAAATGATGAACAATGGATTCGTCCGGCTGGACATTATCCTGATATACTGACTCTCGACCCTACAAAGGGTTACAGTGCGAACTATACACAACTGGATGTAACAGGTGGTTGGTACGATGGGGGAGATTACGGTAAAAACGTGGCTAACGGTGGTATTTCTACTTGGACTCTTATGAATTCTTATGAGCGAGCACTTTACTTTGGAGATACTTCAGTTGCTCCATTTAAAGACGGTTCATTGAACATTCCCGAAAGCGGAAATGGCTACCCGGATATTCTTGATGAAGCTCGTTACAATTTGAATACTTTATTGAACATGCAGGTACCGGCAGGAAATACATTGGCTGGTATGGTTCATTATAAAGCCGGTGATGTGCGGTGGCTAGATCTTGCCACTCGTCCTGACCAGGATAAAATGACGCGTTACTTGCAGCCTCCAACCACAGATGCTACCTTGAAGCTTGCTGCAATAGCTGCACAGGGTTCACGACTCTGGAAAGAGTATGATGCTGCTTTCGCAACTAAGTGTTTAACTGCAGCCGAAACCGCGTGGGATGCAGCTGTTGCACATCCTGAGATATATGTTCCTCTCAGTAGTTATCTTGGTGGAGCTTACGGTGACAACTATGTTCTGGATGCTTTTTACTGGGCAGCTTGCGAACTTTATGTTACGACAGGTTCTCAAAAGTATCTCGATTACATAAAGAACTCACCTCATTATCTTGAGGAACCTACTGAATTAGTCGGTGGTGAAGATATGGGAACTACAGGATGTTTTGATTTGGACAATACTGCCGGCATGGGAACGATAACTCTTGCTCTGGTTCCTAATGGTCTGCCTGCAACCGATGTAGCTAAAGCTAAAGCTAACATTATGGCAGCTGCTGATAAGTTTTTGTCAATTGAACAGACTCAGGGCTATGGTGTACCAATAGAAGAAAAATTAATTCCTTCTCCATTTGATCAACCCGCAGTTTCAGGTTTCCCTCGGGGATCAAACTCATTTGTTGTTAATAACGCAATCGTAATGTCTTATGCTTATTTATTCAGCAGATATAATTTCACTGGTTACAACAAATACTTAAACGGTGCTTTAACCGCAATGGACTACATCCTCGGACGTAACCCGAATGTTCAGAGCTATGTGACAGGTTATGGTGATAACCCACTTGAAAATCCAAATCACCGTTTCTGGGCGTATCAAGCTGACAAATCATTCCCACATCCACCTGCCGGATGTATGTCGGGCGGACCTAACTCAGGATTACAGGATCCTTGGGTTAAAAGCTTAGGTTGGCAACCAGGTAAAATAGCTTCAGAAAAATGCTTTGTGGATAATATCGAGTCTTGGTCAACAAATGAAATATACACAAATTGGAATGCCCCACTGGCATGGATGTCCGCTTTTCTTGATGAAGAAGGACCAACAGAACTACCACCTATTATTATCTTAGGTGATGTTAACGACGACGGAAACAAGGACGCTATAGACTTTGCGTTACTTAAGAAGGCTCTGTTAAACGGAGATACTTCAATTCAGAATGCTGATGTAAACAATGACGGCAATGTTGATGCTATGGACTTGGCATTATATAAGGCATTCTTGTTAGGAAAAGTAAATTTCTAACAAAAGGTATTTAGACTTAATATGGAATAAGGGGTGTCGCAAAATTAACTTTTATTTTTCTTAAACTGTACTTAGAGTATAAATTGTATCAATGGAAGCTTGTAAGCAATCATTGATATAATTTTATACGAGAGTACTTTTGTTAAAACAGAAAAGGGTCTGTTGTGCAGCAGACCCTTTTTTCATCCTATTCATTAATCTTACTTTACTTTTTTCAATCTTATAACATTCCAGGAAAGATTCTTTAATGATGCCTTAATACTACCATCTTCTACAACAGCATTTCCATTATTGTTTGGTACAACATTATTTGGATTTTCCTTTGTATTAGTAGCTTTTACATCGTTATGTTCTAGAACAATATGTTCAACAACTTCAAACTGTCCGAAGCCGTTTAATTCAACATCCAGAGTAATACAGTTTTCCATATGTCTGTTCACTGCAAAAATTGTAATTTCGTCGCTGGTGTCACTAATTACTGCCGTTGCATCGATAGCTGAAACGTCAGTAAAATCCTTAGTATCATACTTAGGTGCTTTCATAATAGTATTTAAAACAGTACCTCTTCCAAACACTGAAGTGTGGAGGTATGGATAGTAAATGGTCTGCTTCCAAGCACTTCCGCCATTCTCTGTCATTATTGGTGCTATAACATTCACAAGCTGTGCAAGACAAGCCATCTTTACTCTATCGGCATTCCTTAACAGAGTTATCAACATACTACCTACCAAAAGTGCATCCTCGAAATTGTAAACATCTTCAAGCTGAGGTGGTGCTATTGACCATCTGTCAATTTTTTTGTCCGCTTCGTTGGAGTGGAACCATACATTCCATTCATCAAAGGAGAGGTTTATATTTTTCTTACTGCGTTTTTTTGCCTTTACATAATCACAGGTCGCAACAACCGATTTGATAAAGGCATCCATATCCATAGATTTTGCTAGGAAATTAGCAGTGTCATTGTCTTGGTTACCATAATATGTATGAAGTGAAATATAATCAACATGTTCATATGTATGCTCGAGAACTGTTGCTTCCCACTGTGCAAATGTAGGCATACCGCTTCCTGAGCTTCCGCACGCAACCAATTCGATAGTAGGATCTACCATCTTCATAGCCTTTGCTGTTTCGCAGGAAAGCCTTCCGTATTCATCAGCAGTCTTTGTACCTATCTGCCAAGGGCCGTCCATTTCATTTCCAAGACACCAGGTCTTTATGTTGTGAGGCTTACTGTAGCCGTGAGACTTTCTCAAATCACTCCAGTATGTTCCCTGGGTAAGGTTGCAGTATTCAATAAGATTTCTGGCTGCCTCAACCCCTCTTGTTCCCAGATTAACTGCCATCATAACTTCTGTTCCTACTTCTTTAGCCCATGTTACAAACTCATTGGTTCCAATTTCGTTGGTTTCAACTGTAGACCAAGCTAATTCTGTGCGTCTGGGCCTTTTACCTACAGGGCCTACTCCATCCTCCCAATTATAGCCAGAAACAAAATTTCCGCCGGGATATCTTACTATCGGCACCTGTAATTCTTTAATCATTTCTGAAACATCCTGCCTAAAGCCGAATTTGTCAGCTGTAGGGTGCCCGGGTTCATAGATTCCACCATAAACAGCTCTTCCCAAGTGCTCAATAAATGAACCATAAATTCTTTTGTCAACCGGTCCTACAATATAGTCTTTGTTTAGTATCAGTTTTGCATTTTCCATGCTGACCTCCAAAAAAAATTAATTAATAGTAATTAATAAAAATATTAATTACTTAATAGTTACCTTAATAACTATATACTATATTCCATTTTCTTATATGTCAATACAAATAATAGGCTTAATATTTACAAATTATAGCCGGTAATTTATACTTGTATTAATTTGAATTTAGGAGTAAACATTGATGAAAACAGATATATCTGAAAAGTGGCTGCCTGTGTATGAAGCATTAAGCAGCAGCGTACGTATAAAAATAATTAACTTATTGGCACGGGAGCCGTTAAATATAAAACGGCTTGCCCAAGAACTTGGTTTGAGCAGTGCAATAGTTACAATGCATGTTAAAAAGCTTGAAGTAGCACGAATAGTTCATTCTGAACGAAAAAGCATAAACGGTGCGGTGCAAAAGCTCTGCTTTCTTGACGTAGATTCCTTGGAAATTCAATTTCCAAGCAGACAGTCAAAAACCAGAAATTATCACAAATTCTCAATGCCCATAGGTCATTACTCGAATTTTACTGTTACCCCCACTTGTGGAATAGCAACACCTGAAAAGGTTATAGGTGAGTTCGATGATCCAAGGTATTTTTTGGAACCGGACAGAGTGAATGCCGGAATACTTTGGTTTACAGAAGGCTTTGTGGAATACAGGATTCCTAATTTTTTGCTTTCGGTACAGCAGCCTGAAGAATTGGAAATATCAATGGAACTGGGTTCTGAAGCCCCGGGAATAAACAGCAATTGGCCGTCGGATATAACCTTTTTTCTAAATGAAAAAAAAGTAGGTCAATGGACCAGTCCCGGAGATTATGGAAACAGCAGAGGTAGATATACTCCGCAATGGTGGAGTCTGCAGGTGGGTCAATATGGTTTATATAAATCCATACGTATAACACAGGATGGATCATATATAGATGGAATAAAGGTTTCGGATACATCTCTTTCATCATTGAATATACGTCAGAAATATTGGACTTTCAGAATAGCAGTTTTGCCAGACTCACAGAATGTCGGAGGTGTAACGATATTTGGCAAAGGATTTGGCAATTATAGCCATGATATATTATTTAAGTTATATTACAAATAATTTAAAATTAACAAATTATTCAACATAATTAATAAAAAAATGAACTTTTCTATAACGTTATTTGAATTAGAACTTTACTTAATAAATTATTATAAAAAACTCTTAATATATTCTGTTTCGGTAAACAAGCAGCTTTGTTAAAATAGTATTGTCGGTGGAAAATGCCGGCAGTAAAGATTATTATAGGAGGAATATTAAATGAAAAAAAGGTTAATTGCATTGCTAATGTGCTTTTCATTGGTAATGGCAGCAGGTTGTGGCGCAACTGGTTCAGATTCACCATCGTCTCAGGCTGGCCAATCGTCAACAGCAGCTAATGATTCAGACAGCAATAAGTTGATTACTATAGGTTTTTCACAAGTTGGTGCTGAAAGTGACTGGCGCGTAGCTAACACAGCATCAATGAAATCTGCATTATCAGAAGAAAACGGCTTTAAGTTAATTTTTGCAGATGCACAGCAGAAGCAAGAAAATCAGATTAAAGCAGTAAGAGATTTTATATCACAGGATGTTGATGTAATTGCAATAGCACCTGTTACAGAAACCGGATGGGAAACTGTATTGGGCGAAGCAAAGGATGCAGGAATACCTGTAATAATTGTTGATAGAATGATAAAGGTTTCAGATGACTCACTCTTTACCTGCTGGGTTGGTTCAGACTTCCAGAAGGAAGGCGTTAACGCAGCTGAATGGTTGGCTAACTACATAAAAGAAAAAGGCAAGACCGATACACAAAATGTTGTAGTTCTTCAAGGAACAATTGGTTCTTCTGCTGAAATAGGCCGTACAAAAGGCTTTGGCGAAACAATAAAGAAATACAGCAACTTTAACGTACTGGCACAACAGACTGGTGAATTCACTCAGGCAAAAGGTCAGGAAGTTATGGAATCTTTCCTCAAACAGTACAATGACATTGATGTTGTTGTAGCACAAAACGATAACATGGCTTTTGGAGCAATTGATGCTTTAAAAGCAGCCGGTAAGGTTCCAGGAAAAGATGTAACAATTGTATCCTTTGATGCAGTTAAAGCAGCCTTCAAGTCAATGATAGCCGGAGATATGAACGTATCAGTAGAATGTAATCCATTACATGGACCAAGAGTAGCTGAATTGGCTAAAAAATTGATGAATGAAGAAAAAGTTGAAAAGATCCAGTATGTTGATGAAAAAGTTTACCCTGCTGAAACAGCTGAAAAAGAGCTTCCAAATCGTAAATACTAATTTAAATCCTATGTTGTAATTTGAATACAAAAAACAGGTGTGAAACAGTATTTATTCACACCTGTTTTTTTCAAAGATTAACTGCAGCAATTTATTGGGAAAGGATGGAGAAGACGCGTGGGGAATGAAAGTCATGAAGTTCTTAAAATGAGAAACATTTGCAAGACTTTTCCCGGAGTAACAGCACTGTCAGATGTGGATTTTACATTGCGGGCTGGAGAAATCCATGCTCTTATGGGCGAAAATGGTGCGGGAAAAAGTACTTTGATCAAAGTTTTGACAGGTGTTGAAGAATTTGAAGCAGGTCAAATACTTATAGACGGAATAAATCATCCTGTTATTAATAAATCTCCCCAGGAAGCACAAGCAAACGGAATCAGTACAGTATACCAGGAGATAAATTTGTGTCCAAACCTTTCAGTAGCAGAAAATATTTTTATAGGAAGAGAACTTAAAAAGGCTGGACGTATTGATTGGAAAGCTATAAATAAAAGAGCAAAAGAAATTTTATTAAATTTCAATATTGATATAGATGTTACAAAATCTCTGGACAATTATTCGGTAGCTATGCAACAGATGGTTGCAATTGCCAGAGCTGTTGACATTTCCTCAAAGGTACTTATATTGGACGAACCCACTTCAAGTTTGGATGAATATGAAGTGGAAAAGCTGTTTGAGGTAATGCGGAAACTAAAAGCTCAAGGAACCGGTATTATATTTGTAACCCACTTTCTTGAACAGGTATATGCAGTATGCGACAAGATTACGGTTTTAAGAAATGGTAATTTGGTAGGCGAGTACGAGGTTGAAAAACTGCCCAGAGTTCAGCTTGTTGCAAAGATGATGGGTAAGGAATTTGATGATTTGGCTCTAATAAAAAAAGCAGCAAAGGAAGAGGAAATCAAAGCAACGAAGGAGAACTTTATCTCCGCAAAGGAATTGGGACATACCGGAACTATCAAACCTTTTGATTTGGAAATTAAAAAAGGTGAAGTAATAGGCCTAGCAGGCCTTTTAGGGTCTGGCCGTTCCGAATTGGCAAGAGTAATATACGGTGCAGATAAGGCAGATTGCGGAGAATTGGAAGTGGACGGCAAAAAGTGCAGTTTTAAGGCGCCAATAGATTCAATGAAAGCGGGAATGGCTTTTTGTCCTGAAAACAGAAAAGAAGAAGGAATCATAGCAGATTTATCTGTAAGAGAAAATATGATACTTGCTCTGCAGGCTAAGAGAGGTATGTTTAAACTTATAAGTAAAAAGGAGCAGGAGGAGCTTACTGATAAGTTTATTAATATGCTGCAGATAAAAACTTCAAGCCCTGAAACTCCTATAAAACAGCTCAGCGGCGGTAATCAACAAAAAGTTATACTTGGTAGATGGCTTATGACGGAGCCTGACTTTTTAATTCTTGATGAACCTACAAGAGGTATCGATGTTGGTACAAAAACAGAAATACAAAAGCTTGTTGTTGACTTTGCAAGTAAAGGAATGACAGTAATGTTTATTTCTTCTGAAATAGAAGAAATGCTACGTACAGTTAACAGAATGGCTGTTCTGCGAGACGGCAAAAAAGTAGGAGAACTAGACGAAAGTGAATTGTCTCAGGAGCTGGTTATGAAGGTTATCGCAGGGGGTGATGCTAATGAATAGTCAAATTAAAAAAATCACAAAATACAGGCTGTTCTGGCCATTAGTATGCCTTTGTGCAGTATTGGTTGTAAATCTTATCAGAACTCCTAACTTTTTTAATATATCCATTAACAGTAACGGGGTACTTTATGGGTATCTCATTGATATAATAAACCGTTCAAGTGAATTAATTATTCTGGCAGCAGGTATGACCGTATGTGTGGCATCCTCAGCAGGAACGGACATTTCAGTTGGGTCGGTAATGGCTGTAACAGGTGCGGTGACATGTTTCTTATTGGGGACCGGGGACGCTTACAATATACCTTATATCCTTGCAGTATTGGTAGGAATTCTGGCTGCAACCGCTTGTGGTGCTTGGAATGGTTTTCTTGTTGCAAAAATGAAAATCCAACCAATGGTGGCCACCTTGATTCTTTTTACTGCAGGTCGTGGAATAGCACAGCTTATTACGGGTGGAAACATACTTTATATGAAAGTGAAAAATTTCAAATATTTAGGGTCTGTACTTCCCGGGGTACCTTTGCCTACACCTATTTTTGTAGCTGCGGCAGTAGTAATACTGACTTCAGTTCTTCTTCGAAAATCGGCACTTGGAATGTACATTCAAAGTGTGGGGATAAATGCAAAAGCTAGTAGATTAATTGGCTTGAATTCAACACTTATTATATTTTTGACCTATGCATTTTGCGGCATGTGTTCAGGAATTGCAGGTACAATAGCCACTTCCAGAATTTATTCAATTGACGCAAATAATGTGGGACTAAATATGGAAATGGATGCAATTCTTGCAGTTGCACTGGGTGGTAACAGCCTTGCCGGAGGAAAATTTTCATTGGCAGGTAGCGTTATAGGTGCGATTACAATACAGGCATTGTCAACTTCACTTTATTCAATGGGAGTGTCGGCAGACCAACTACCTGTTTATAAAGCGATAGTTGTAATTATAATTGTATCCTTGCAATCAAAACAATTTAAAAAGTTTTTCAAAAATTTTAGCCAAAAGCAAAAAATCAATAATGCTGGAGAGAAGGTGACACAATGATAAAAAGTTTACGGAGCAAATTAAGCGGCAATAACTTTTTGCTGTTTGTTACCATTGTATTATTTTTTGTGTTATACATATCCGGCATGATGATATTCCAAGATAAAGGTTTTGGAAAGCCGCAAGTATTTTTAAACCTGTTTATAAGTAACGCCGGATTGATTATTGCAGCTGTGGGTATGACAATAGTATTAATTACGGCGGGTATAGATATATCAATCGGCTCGGTAATAGCAATGACATGTATGCTCCTTGCCTGGATGATGGAGAAAAAAGGCATGGATGCCTGGGTAAGCATAGTAATTGTTCTGATTGTGGGTGTTGTGTTCGGTCTTGTACAGGGGTTCTTGGTATCGTATCTCAATATTCAGCCATTCATAGTAACACTTGCGGGTCTGTTTTTTGCAAGAGGAATGACAGCAATAATCAGTGATGAAATGATAACGATTACAAATAAAACATTCCTTGGTATTGCAAATGCGAAAATATATATACCGTTTATTTCAACAGTGACAAAGAAGGGAAAAGTAATCCATCCATATATATACCCCAGTGTAATTCTAGCGATTGTTGTATTAATAGTAGCTTTTATTATTTTAAAATACACAAAGTTCGGTCGTTCTATTTATGCCGTGGGTGGAAATGAGCAGTCTGCATTATTGATGGGATTAAACGTCAGGAGAATAAAGCTGAAAGTATATGCACTTAACGGTTTC
This sequence comes from Bacillota bacterium, assembly GCA_023390335.1. Taxonomy (GTDB): domain Bacteria; phylum Bacillota; class Clostridia; order Acetivibrionales; family DSM-1351; genus Ruminiclostridium. The sequence continues at coordinate 53,978 of JAEWCZ010000027.1, forward strand.
CTTGCCGCTTTAGCCGGCTTTGCCTTTGCCCTAAATTCCTGCGGAGGCTTCGTTGAACAGGCCAGGGGCTTTGAAATGGATGCCATTGCTTCTGCTGTAATCGGAGGTACACTTCTCACAGGTGGTGTTGGTAATGTCATAGGTAGCTTGTTTGGTGTAATGATAAAGGGTACAATAGAATCAATTATAACTTTTCAAGGAACGCTGTCTTCATGGTGGACAAAGATTGCGATCGCAGCTCTCCTTTGTATATTTATTATATTGCAGAGCATATTTGCATCAATAAAGAGAAAGAGTAAATAGCACTTAAAAAAGTAAATTATAAAAAGAGGCAGTCTTTGCACAAAATATAAGGCTGTCTCTTTTGGTGCCTTTAAGCTTGGGAAACAAATGAGAGGAGAAATGATTATGAAAATAAAGAAATATTTATGCATATCATTAAAAACAAAGATGAGGGCATTGATGTTTATTGCTATTATTCCCCTTCTGGTATTTGTTTCTTATCTTATTTTCCAAGTTGGTACATATTCCGATTATTACAATGCAATATACAAAAGCATATCCGTTGCCAATGATTTCTCCCAAAAATTCAAATCTGATTATGATTACAGTATGTATCAGATTGTAATAGGGTCAAGTAATTTTAAAAAGGAAGATATATCTGGAAAGCTGGAAGATGCATATGAAAAGGTAAAATATCTAAGAAAATCCGCTTTGATGGCTGAAAATAAAAGTACTACAAAGTATATGAAAGATTATATTGATAGTCTTAAAAGAAGTACTGAAATTATTAAGGCTAATATGGCAACTGATGGGCCCAAGTATGATAAGAACCTTATGATCCTTGATAACGATATCAGAACTACAACAACGATGATTACTGATGCAGTGCAAAAATACGTGTATTTTGAAACCTTTCAAATGAACAAGGTACATAATAAAATTGAAGTGGAAAGAAAAAGAAATGTCACATTTACAGGTATAATATTTGCCTTACTATTTATGGTAACACTTATTTTGGTAGAACTCATTTCTCACAGCATTACAAAGCCCATAAAAAACCTCTGTATATCAACTAAATTAGTTGGAAATGGTGATTTTACCACACGTGTTCCGGATTCTGAAAGTGATGAAATAGCAATGTTAGCAACAAGCTTTAATACAATGATTGTAAAAATAGGCAGCTTGGTGGAAGACGTGAAACTGGAACAGATAAATCTAAGAAAGACTGAATTAAAGCTCATGCAGGCCCAAATAAATCCTCATTTCCTTTATAATACACTGGACACTATTATATGGCTGGCTGAGGGTAACAAAACCAAGGATGTTGTTAAGATGGTAAGTGCATTGTCCAAGTTTTTCAGGGTCGCCTTAAGTAAGGGGTATGATTACATAAGCATTAAGGAAGAAGAGATGCTTATTAGAAGTTATCTCCAGATTCAGCAGTATAGGTATCAGGATATTCTGGATTATGAGATAAATATTTCAGAGGAACTTGAAAACTACAGAATTTTAAAGCTTACACTTCAGCCTATAGTTGAAAATGCACTTTATCATGGAATAAAAAACAAAAGAGGAAAAGGAAAAATAATTATAGAGGGCTACTGCAAAGAGGACGTTGTGATATTTTTGGTAAAGGATAACGGAATAGGAATGGATCCTGAACAAGTCGAAAGGATTAAAAAGCTTTTTATAAAGCCCGAGGAAGATGGTGTTCCGGAACAAAAAGGATTTGGATTATTCAATGTAAATGAGAGAATTAAGCTGAATTTTGGAGCGGAATACGGATTGGATGTAAGAAGTGAATATGGTGTCGGAAGTGAATTTACTATTTGTATTCCAAAAATCACTGAAAGCCGTCATTATAATATATAATTGTAAAAAGAAGGTGTTATAAGTCTTAAAATGGAATATTGTACTTAGAACGGTTATAAAGGGGTGAAATGGGTGTATAAAATATTTCTTGTTGATGATGAAGTTATAGTTCGTCATGGTATAAGAGATTGTATAAATTGGGAACAAACTGATTTTGTTTTTTCAGGTGAAGCACCGGATGGGGAGTTTGCACTGCCGCTTATTATGGAAATAAAGCCGGATATACTGATTACCGATATAAAAATGCCATTTATGGACGGTTTGGAGTTAAGCCAAGTTGTCAGGAAAAATATGCCTTGGGTAAAGATTATTATTCTCAGCGGGCATGACGAGTTTGGTTTTGCAAGAGAGGCTATGCGTATCGGAGTAACAGAATACTTGCTAAAGCCTGTGACTGCTAGTGACCTGCTTGAATCGTTGGAAAAAGTTAAAGCTTTAATAATAAGTGAAAAAAAGGAAAGAGAAAATGCTGAAAAAATAAAAAAGCAGCTTGCAGAAAATGCCCCTTTATTCAGGGATAAATTTCTCAGTGAGCTATTGTTGGGCATGGTTCCGCCTGTTGAAGTTATAGATAATTGTGAAAGGTTAAATATAAATATAATTTCGAAGTTTTATATTGTAGCAATTTTAGAGTTGGAAATGCCCAAAAAAGCTGCTTCCGGAGGAGAATATGGTGAATATAATGAAGTATTACAGGCAGAAACTCTAATAGACAACATTGTCAGCACAAACAGCGAGATTATAAAATTCAGAAGGATGCTTGGAGAAATAATACTAATAATAAAAGGTGACAGTTCTCAGAATATGGAAGAAATTGCATACAGTCTGGCACAATCTCTGAAATATGAAGTGGAAAGAAAAACATCATGTATTCTGGGGATCAGTATTGGTAGTGTGAGGGAAAGAATACAAGGAATTACACAATCGTATAAGGAAGCGGATGAAATAAAAAACTACCGTTATATATATGGGAAACGTAAGATTCTCGGTATTAACGATATAAAGTCAGATATGGGAAGTAAGAAGGATTTTATCAAGATTGACATGAATAATACTTACGACTTTTTAAAGTGCGGACTAAAATCCGATATTCATTTTTTTGTTGATAAGTTCATTGATAACTTGAATGAAATTGAAATGAAATCGCCCATATATATTCATTACCTGTTCATGGATGTGGTTATAAGTGCGTCAAGATTCATACAAGAACTTGGAGGCGAAATTGAAAATCTCATACCGTGGTCAAAAAATTTAGAAAGCTTTGTAGCAAGTATAGACTCTATAGAAAAGTTCGGTGAATTAACAGAATATACTTTAAACAAAATTTTGGAATTCAGGGATACAAGGGTTGAGAAAAAATATGACAGCATAATCAAAAAAGCAAAAGAGTATATACATAACAACTTTGCAAATTCAAATATATCGCTCATTTCAGTTGCATCATATGTTAATGTAAGTCCCAGTCATTTTAGTACCATATTCAGTCAGGAGGCCGGAGAAAATTTTATTGAATACCTTACAAAAGTAAGAGTAAAAAAGGCTATGGAGCTTTTAAAAACCACTTCACTTAAATCGTCTGAAATTGCATATAATGTGGGGTACAACGATCCACATTACTTTTGCTATATATTTAAAAAAGCTATAGGAATTACTCCCAAGGAGTATAGAAATGAAACATAGCAAGAAAAAATAAATCATAACAAAGTTAAAAAAATATACACTAATGTATTCAAACGAATAACTAATTTACTAATTTATAACCGTGTGATAAAATAATTACAAAATTTTATACCAATAACAAAAAGAATTATATTGAGATGGAAACTGTTTACATTCTATAATAAGGTAACATAGTTAATATGTACTAATCGTTCTTTTTCATTTTACTCCTATTCTTACATTAGCCAAAGAAAGTCAATACCTAATATATAATATTGGACAAAACAACCTTATTTGTTATTGGTATTGGCTTATCTTTTGGCCAAATGCTGAAAGATAAATTATTACACAACATTTAAGAAGGGGGGATCAAAATCTACTAAGAAAAATTCTATTTTTCCTATCAATCGTAATAACTTTAAGCAGTTAATTACCAACCAAACTTGTATGCAGGAGCATACATCGTTAATTCGTATTAATATACACTTTTCAAAAAAGCATTTATGACAGTTTATCTTATGCTGTCAGATGTGATAATCCTACTAACCTTGAAGAATTAATACTTCAGTAAAAACAGTATATGAGTAATATTTGCTGGGATCATTACCAAATTTTTGTACATGATGGGATGGTTGCAGCTTATGCTGTTCATTTGAACAGAGCTTTAAGCTGCCGGTTACCGGGGGTAACCATGTTTTGCAAATCAAATTTAAAACGGAGGGTAAAAACTATGTTTAACAAAAGTAAAAACCGTAAATTAAGAATTTTCAGTACTGTGTTTTCTGCACTTTTGTGCGCATGTATTATCAACAGCAGTCTGCCACTGACAGCAGATGCTGCAATGGCAACAGGAAAGCCTAAATTTGTTGGAAATATATGGTACAGCGGTAGTGCACCAAGTAAGTTTGGAGACTATTGGAACCAGATTACACCTGAAAATGCTACCAAGTGGGGTTCATGCGAATCACAACAGGGTGTATACAATTTCAGTCAGGGCAAAGCAATGTACAATTACTGTAAAACAAACAACATCCCTTTTAAGTTCCATACACTTATATGGGGTTCACAGTATCCAAACTGGTTAGGCAATCTTTCCGGCTCGGCAAGAAAAACAGCCATCGAAAACTGGTACAAAGCGGCTGCACAGAATTTCCCGGCAGCTGATTACATTGATGTTGTAAATGAAGCAATGCCTGGACATGCTCCATTCCCATATAAAAATGACATCGGCGGCGACAACGGCCTCTATGGTACAGGATGGGATTGGATTGTATGGTCCTTTGAAATGGCTCGTAAGTATTTTCCAAATTCAAAACTGCTTATAAATGATTATAATGTTTTGAATGAGTGGTCTTGTCTTGATCAATACATACCAGTTGTAAAGATATTGAAAGCAAGAAACCTCATTGATGGTGTTGGCTGTCAATCACATGGTCTTGAAAAGACAAGTGCTTCAAATCTAAAGTCAAGACTTGATAAACTTGCTGCAACAGGTGTTCCTATATATATTTCTGAATTGGATTTGGATATTGCAGATGATAATTCACAGAAAAACAAGATGCAGGAACTTTTCCCTGTTATGTATGAACATTCTGCAGTAAAAGGTATTACCATCTGGGGATACTTACAAGGACATACCTGGATTTCAAATTCACACCTTATACGCAGCGATGGATCTGAAAGACCTGCAATGACTTGGTTAAAGCAGTATATGGCAAATGTTCCTGGTGAAAACATACCTGTAGAACCAAGAAGCGCATTTACAAAATTGGAAGCAGAAAGCTATAATGACCAATCCGGAATACAGAATGTTACATGTGACGAAGGAACAGATGCTGTCGGATACACCGAAAACGGTGATTACACTGTTTACAAAAGCATAGACTTCGGTAGTGGTGCTACAAGTTTCCAAGCCAGAGTATCAAGTGCAACAAGCGGAGGTAATATTGAAATCAGGCTAGATAGTGCTACAGGAACATTGGTAGGAACTTGTCCGGTGGCCGGAACAAGTGATTGGCAGGCATTTACCGATGCAAAGTGTACTGTCAGCGGAGTAACCGGAAAGCATGACCTATATCTGAAATTTACAGGTGAAAGCGGTTACTTATTTAATATAAATTGGTTCATGTTTGGTAACACTCCTGTTTCTACAGACAAAATAGGTGATTTAAATGCAGATGGACAAATAGATGCACTGGACTTCCAAGTCTTGAAAAAGTGTATTTTAGGTACAGGAACAATTGAAAATACAAAACTTGCAGATTTGGATGCCAGCGGTACAATTGATTCACTTGACTTTGTACTTATGAAACAATATCTGCTTGGACAAATAACAGTATTTCCTGCAAACAAATAATTGCTGAAAAGGGGTATTTAATACCCCTTTTCTAAAATAAATACTTTTTAAAAAGAGGTAAAAAAATGAAAAAAGTATGCAAAATTGCAGCTCTCTTGTCAGCAATTTCCTTATTTATTCCTACTGTAAGCTATGCGGACAATCCAATAGTGCAGACGCTATATACTGCCGATCCGGCACCAATGGTATATAACAACACTTGCTACGTTTACACAGGACATGATGAGGATACATTGGTCAATAATTTCTTTACTATGAATGACTGGAGATGTTATTCCTCAACTGATATGGTTAACTGGACTGATAATGGTTCGCCACTGTCATACTCTTCATTCAGTTGGGCAAAAGGGGATGCATGGGCAGGCCAGTGTATTCAAAGAAACGGAAAGTTTTATTATTTTGTTCCTGTGACCCCGAAAACCGGAGGGACGGCAATTGGTGTTGCAGTATCGGACAGCCCTACGGGCCCATTTAAAGATCCTCTTGGAAAACCGTTAGTTAGTACCGGTAGCGGTGACATTGACCCTACGGTATATATCGATGATGACGGACAGGCTTATCTGTACTGGGGTAATCCAAACCTTTACTATGTAAAATTGAATCAAGATATGGTCTCATACTCAGGGAGCATTGTAAAGGTACCTTTGACTACTGCAAGTTTTGGAACGAGAAGTAAAACCGACAGGCCAACTACATATGAGGAGGGGCCATGGTTTTACAAGCGCAATAGTTTATATTATATGGTATTTGCAGGCGGCCCCATATCAGAGCATATAGGTTATTCCACCAGTACCGGACCTACAGGGCCATGGACTTATCGTGGAAAAATCATGCCTACCCAGGGCAGCAGCTTTACCAATCATCCTGGGGTAGTTGATTTTAAGGGTAATTCCTATTTTTTCTATCATAATGGTGCTTTGCCGGACGGAGGAGGGTATCACCGTTCAGTGTGTGTTGAACAATTTAAGTACAATGCCGACGGTACTTTCCCAACAATCAATATGACCACAACAGGCCCTGCCCAAGTCGGCAATCTTAATCCATATGTTAAAACCGAAGCTGAAACCATCTGCTGGGAATCTGGTATTGAAACGGAAACCTGCAGTGAAGGCGGCATGGATGTAGGGTTTATAGAAAACGGAGATTACATAAAGGTAAAAGGTGTTGATTTTGGCACAGGTGCAGCGTCTTTTGCTGCCAGAGTTTCTTCTGCTACCAGCGGAGGAAACATAGAACTGCGACTAGACAGTCCTACAGGTAAACTGATAGGAACATGTGCGGTTACAGAAACAGGAGGATGGCAGACTTGGGTGGATAAGACCTGTACGGTAAGTGGCGCCCAAGGAGTACATGACTTGTATCTGAAATTTACTGGTGGAAGCGGTTATCTGTTCAATTTCAACTGGTGGAAGTTCACCAAGGCCGGAAATACCACTCTCGTTGGAGATCTCAACGAAGATAACAGTGTGGATGCGGCAGACTATGCAATGATGAAGAAATATCTTCTGGGATTAATTGAGGATTTTCCCGCACAAAACGATATAGAAGCCGGCGACTTAAATAAAGACAGCGTCATTGATGCACTTGATTTTGCAGTATTTAAGAAATATCTCCTTGGTACAATAACAAGTTTACCATGAATGTATGTGCTTTAAGAAAGGGGCTAAATAAATGAAAGAAAATATATTTACTAAAAAAACAATTTTGGGAATGATGGCATTTGTTTTTGCTTTCACTCTAATTTTTACTGTGCCTGATTTCAAGGTACAGGCTGCAACGTTACCAACCACCCCACCGTCAGGATATGACAAGGTCCAGAGTAATATTCCACATGGACAGGTCAGCTATATCAATTACCAGTCTGCAGCTACAAACAGTCAGAGAAGAGCAAGAATTTATCTGCCACCAAACTACTCTGCTGATAAAAAATACAGTGTAATGTATCTATTGCACGGTATCGGCGGAAATGAAGACGAATGGTACACTAACGGTGCGCCTAATGTAATTCTTGACAATCTTATAGCAGCAGGTAAAATTCAACCGTTTATATGTGTATTACCAAACGGTAATGCAACAGCGAGCGGTGTATCCGATGGTTGGACTAATTTTACAAAAGATTTAATTGGAAGCCTTATGCCCTACGTAGAATCACACTATTCAGTTTATACTGATCGTGCTCACAGAACTGTTGCAGGTCTTTCAATGGGTGGTGGGCAAGCATTTAATATCGGACTTCTGAATCTGAATCTGTTCCCATATGTTGGAGCTTTTTCAGCAGCACCTGATACACTGCCTAATTCCCAACTTTTCCCTGATAACGGAGTAGCAGCTAAGCAACAATTGAAATTTTTGTTTATTTCTTACGGAACAACTGATAACTTAATTAGTTTTGGTACAGGGGTACATGATTTCTGTGATTCTCATAGCATCCCAAATACCTACTTCCTTATCCAGGGTGCAGGACACGATTGGAACGTTTGGAAGCAGAGCTTGTGGAACTATTCTCAAATGATATGTGAAAAGGGTTTCACAGACTATGCTCCTGCAGCACCTGTATCAGCCTTTACACAAATTGAAGCAGAAAGCTTCAGTACTCAGTCTGGAGTTCAAACCGAAACCTGCACCGAAGGAGGCCAGGATGTAGGTTTTATCGAGAATGGTGATTACGTAGCTTATAGCAATGTAGACTTTGGCACTGGTGCAACGAGTTTTCAGGCAAGAGTAGCAAGTGCAACAAACGGAGGCAATATTGAAATTAGGTTGGATAGTATTACAGGCACTTTGGTAGGAACTTGTGCAGTTAAAGCTACAGGTGATTGGCAGGCTTACACTGATGCAAAGTGTACTGTAAGTGGTGTAACCGGAAAACATGACTTATATCTTAAATTTACAGGCGGAAGCGATTATCTTATGAATCTTAACTGGTTCAAATTCGGTAATACGACTCAGACTCTTACAGGGGATCTCAATGGGGATGCAAGCGTTGATGCAACAGACTATGCATTGATGAAAAAGTATCTTCTTGGTCAAATTAGTGATTTCCCCGTTGAGGATGATATCGCTGCCGGAGATATGAATAAAGACGGTGTAATCGATGCTCTCGACTTCGCCGCTTTCAAGAAAATCCTTCTGGGCACAATCTAAACTATTTAGCAGGTAAATTTTTCTAAATTTACCTGCTCTCTTTAAAAAATAACTAAAAGGAGGAACCATGTGATGTTGAAAAAAGCCTTAAGTATTATTTTACTGGTATGTCTATTGGCTGTGCAAACGACTTTTGTAGGTGCATGGCAGTCTGATAATAACAACGGTACCTATACAAATCCGATTTTGAACGCAGATTATCCTGATATTTCTGCAATCAGGGTGGGAAGTGATTACTACATGGTAAGTTCCACTTTCGTATCATTTCCATCAATCCCTATCCTTCATTCAAAGGATTTAATCAATTGGGAAATTATTGGATATGTTACTTCAGACCTGAGTGGTACAGGAAAATCTTATAATTTGACAAATACATTTAATGATTACGGTCATGGCTGTTGGGCACCTACCATTGCCTACCGTAACGGAACATATTATGTGGGAATCTATCAGGCACAGGGAAAGTTCATCATGTGTACTGCCACAAATCCGGCAGGACCTTATACAAAAACAGTTTACAATCAGGGTTTTCACGATCCGGGACTTTTTATTGATGACGACGGTACAGGATACATCATATCTGAAGCAAACGATGTAAAGGTTACTAAACTAAGCGCTGATTATAAATCGGTGGTGAATAGTCAGGTGACAACCCGTATCGAAGGCGCAACGGGAAGTTATCTGGTTGAGGGTACACATGTAATGAAAAAGAACGGATATTATTATATATTCCGTAACTCAACACCACCGGAATCATATACTTACTGCCTCAGGTCTAAGAACATATATGGACCATATGAAATGAGGATACTGCTGAACGGTCCAAGTATTTCGGGTGGAAGTCAAATCCATCAGGGGGGAGTTATAGATACCGTAACAGGTGAATGGTGGTTCTATGTATTTCAGGATGGTCAGGGTATAGGTCGTAGAGACATTTTAGTACCTATGCAGTGGCAGAATGATTGGCCAGTGATTGGAGATCCAGCTACAGTAAAAAATGTAACCATTGCGGGAAAAACCTATCCTATGGGTTCTGTTCCGGTTACATATAAAAAACCGGATGTAGGTGAAACATACCCAATCCTTACAATTCCAAATTCTGATGAATTCAGTTCAACAACAATGGGAGTACAGTGGCAGTGGAACCATTATCCTGACAACACAAAGTGGTCATTAAGTGAGAGACCGGGATATCTTAGACTACATGCAAAAAATGCAAATAATCTGTGGAGAGCTACAAATACCCTTACCCAAAGGGTGGAGGGCCCTGATTGCCAAGGTACTATAGAGCTTGACACCACCAATATGGTAGATGGTGATAATGCAGGACTATGCCTACTTAATATTCCATATGGAACCATCGGGGTAAGCAAATCAGGTGGAGTAAAAAAGATAGTTGCCAATATCAACGCTAGTAAGGATACGGCAGGAACTATTACAAATGGTCCTACACTTACTGGAAATACTGTCTATCTAAGAGCTAAAGCTGATCTTAACAGCAATAAAGCTACTTTTTACTATAGTACTGATAATATAACCTTTACTCAACTTGGGGGAACATTAAATATGCCTTTTGACCTGGGATTCTTCCAAGGTGATAAGTTCGGAATATACAATTATACAACTGCTTCATCGGGTGGGTATGCCGATATTAACTGGTTCCGTTATTATACTTCTGCAGGACCAAATACCCCGATTCCAACTGTTCCGGTATCAGCTTTTGAAAAAATAGAAGCAGAAGGATACAATGCTCAATCAGGCGTTCAGAATGTAGATTGTGATGAAGGTGGTCAGGCTGTTGGTTACACAGAAAACGGAGATTACACAGTATATAAAAGTGTAGACTTCGGAAGCGGAGCAAATAGTTTTAAGGCCAGAGCATCCAGCGCAACCAATGGAGGTACCATTGAATTAAGACTTGACAGCATAACCGGTACATTGATAGGTTCTTGCCAAGTTGCAGGAACAGGAGGATGGCAAACCTTTACAGATTCAATTTGTGATGTAAGCGGTGTTAGTGGGAAACATGACTTGTATCTGAAATTTACTGGGGAAAGCGGATATCTTATTAACCTTAACTGGATTCAATTCAGTGAAGGCGGCAGCTCTGTTATCCTAGGTGATGTTAATTCTGACGGACAGATAGATGCCATTGACTTACAGCTCATGAGAAAACACATTTTGGGCATGGGAGATATAGAAAACACCAAGGCTGCTGATTTGGACGGAAATGGCGGTATTGATGCACTTGATTTTTCTTTGATGAAAAAGTATTTATTGGGACTTATTACTGAGTTTCCGGGGTGATACCTAGTAATAAATCACATATCTCAACAATAAAAAATTTAACTTAAACTTATAACGAAAGGAAGAAAAAAGTATGAGCAAAATTATAAAAAAAGGTATTGCAATGTTTTTAGGCTTGTTTATGATGATATCAACAATGGGTACCGTTGTGAATGCGGCTGCTAATGCCAATCCTTCATGGAATGTTGACGAGAGGGTTATTTTTCACAACCAATGCAGCCCATATGATTACTATGCGGCTAAAGACCCTACCATCGTTTATTATAACGGTAAATACCTTGTTTACTACACAGGTGCAAATAAAAGCGGCGGCTGGCAAATGTGTTTTACATCTGCAAGCACAATTGCTGGGTTGAAAACAGCTC
>JAEWCZ010000008.1 GCA_023390335.1 Bacillota bacterium
TCTTCTGGTGGAAATGACGAGATGGCCACACCCGTTCCCATACCGAACACGGCAGTTAAGCATCTCAGTGCCGATAATACTTGGCTGGAAACGGCCCGGGAAAGTAGGTCTCTGCCAGATTTATATCAAAGCCTCAAGCTTATAGCTTGGGGTTTTGTTTTTTTTATAATGAATGTTACAAGTGAGAGTCCATTTACTTTGTCAGTAAAGGTGTATATTGCTATCAAAGTGACAGGTAACATAAAGTACATAAAATAGATAAATGGAGCAGTGTTAATTGAAGCGAATTATATCTTGGCTTTTTCTTTTATTTTTTCAAAGGTTTCCTGACTTATTACATGTTCTATTCTACATGCATCTTGTGCTGCAATTTCAGGGGATACTCCAATCGAAATTAAGTAACTGGACAATATTTCATGACGCTCGTACAAAGCTTTTGCAATATTATAGCCGGTATCTGTCAATGTTATAAATCCTGTATTATCGTCTATTGTCACGAATTCTGCATTTTTTAGTATGGTCATTGCCCGGCTTATACTAGGCTTTGTATAACCTAGTTCATTGGCAATATCAATTGAGCGTACGTTTCCATTTTTATTTTTAAGGATTAATATTGTTTCAAGATAATTTTCACCAGACTCCTGTAACTTAAACATCTAACAGCCTCCATATTATTACTAATATAATCAATTGTTCTAATTCTATAATTATAGCATATGAAAACCCTTAATCAAGGTTTCTGTTATGGCTTCAACTATATGTAATATAATTTGCAGTAAAATATATTGACAAAGGTAGTTAGCAGTGGTAAACTCATGATTGAAAGTTAGCTAATGCTAACTATTTTATAAACAGTTGGTTAGCCAGTGCTAACTAAAAGGAGTGATTTAAATGCCGTTAACTATGGTATCTTTAGGTGAATTGAATTCAATAAAGGCAATCAGAGGTAAGGATGAAACAAAAAAATTTTTGGAAAGCTTAGGATTTGTAGTGGGTGGAAATGTAACAGTTATCTCAGAAATCGGTGGTAATATGATTGTGAATGTAAAGGAAGCTCGTGTTGCGATAGATAAAGCAATGGCCAGCAGAATTATTGTATAAATGAAATATAGAAAAGAGGAAGTACTATGAGGACTCTTAGAGATGTAAAAATAGGTGATACTGCGACAGTTGTTAAGCTAAGCGGTGAAGGAGCTGTGAAGAGAAGGATTATGGATATGGGAATTACTAAGGGTACACCTGTATTTGTAAGGAAGGTTGCCCCTCTTGGAGATCCTATTGAAGTAACTGTCAGAGGATATGAACTGTCACTGAGAAAAGTAGACGCTGAAATGATTATGGTAGATTAAACGGTAGGGTAATAAAGCCCTGCATATTTTAAACACTACAGTTAGCATAAACTAACTGTGTTTAGGGGGAAGGAAAATGGAAATTAAAATCGCACTTGCAGGAAATCCGAACTGTGGGAAAACTACCATGTTTAATGAATTAACAGGTAGCTCTCAGTACGTTGGTAACTGGCCCGGGGTTACAGTGGAAAAAAAAGAAGGTAAATTGAAAGGGTACAAGGATATAACTATAATGGACTTACCCGGCATTTACTCTTTATCGCCGTACACTCTTGAGGAGGTTGTTACACGTAATTACCTTCTGAATGACAGACCTGACGTTATAATAAATCTTGTTGATGCATCAAATATTGAACGTAATCTTTATCTTACTACACAGTTGGTGGAATTAGGGATTCCAGTTGTTATTGCACTTAATATGATTGATATTGTACGTAAAAACGGGGACAAGATCGATATTCATAAGCTTAGTACTGAACTGGGCTGTATTGTTATTGAAACATCTGCTGTTAAGGGTATAGGTTTAAAAGAAATAACTGAGAAGACAATTGAAATTGCTAAGAATAGTACAAAAATAACACCTCAACATTCATTTTCAAATGAAGTAGAGAGTGCACTTAATAAGATAGAAGAAATAGTAGCAGAATCAGTAAGTAAAAAGTATTCCAGATGGTATGCAATTAAGCTCTTTGAACGTGACGAAAAGGTTTTAGAGCAGCTATCTCTTAAATCTGAAAATGTATCAAAGATTGAAGAAGTAACCGCGGCCTGTGAAGAAATAATGGATGATGACAGTGAAAGTATTATAACTAACGATCGTTATTTCTATATTGGTAAAGTTATTAAAAAGTGCTTACATAAAAAGAGAGTAGGCATGACACCATCGGATAAAATTGACCGTATAGTTACAAACAGATGGCTTGCACTTCCTATTTTTGCTGCTATTATGTTTGTTGTATATTTTGTATCAGTTTCTTGGCTTGGTACGATTGTAACCGATTGGACAAATGATACGTTCTTTGGTAGCTGGGTACAGCCGGCTGTTAGTAATTTTCTTTCAAATGTTGGTGCTGCAGACTGGCTTCAGGGACTGGTTGTTGATGGAATTATAGGTGGCGTCGGGGCTGTTCTGGGATTTGTTCCGCAGATGATGATTCTATTCTTCTTCCTGTCTATTTTAGAGGACTGTGGGTACATGGCCAGAGTAGCGTTTATTATGGATAGGATCTTCCGTAAATTCGGCCTTTCAGGTAAGTCATTTATTCCAATGCTAATTTCCTCAGGGTGCGGAGTCCCAGGTATAATGGCCTCAAGAACCATTGAACAGGATAAAGACCGCAAAATGACGATTATGACTACTACATTTATACCATGCAGTGCAAAGCTTCCTATTATCGCTTTAATTGCCGGTGCGATGTTCTCGGAGATGTCTTGGTGGGTTGCTCCATCAACATATTTTCTTGGTATTTTAATGGTTATAGTCTCAGGGGTTATTTTAAAGAAGACAAAGCTTTTTGCAGGTGACCCTGCTCCATTTGTTATGGAACTTCCCCAATATCATGTTCCGGGTGGCAAGGGCGTTTTAATTCATATATGGGAACGCGGAAAGGCATTTATTGTTAAGGCCGGAACTGTAATATTTGTGGCATGCGGACTAATATGGTTCCTGTCTAACTTCAGTTGGAGTTTTAAAATGGTTGAAGAGGGAAACAGTATTCTGGCTTCTGTAGGTAATGTTATTGCTCCGGTTTTTAAGCCTTTGGGCTTTGGTACATGGCAGGCTTCCGTGGCTGCAGTAACAGGTCTTGCTGCTAAGGAGAATGTCGTAGGAACTTTTGGAGTGCTTTTTGGGTTAGGAGAGGTTAATGAGAGTGATCCGACACTCCTTGCAAGTATTGCAGGTATGTTTACTGCTGTCAGTGCGTACTCATTTATGGCGTTTAATTTACTATGTGCACCGTGTTTTGCGGCAATAGGCGCTATTAAACGTGAAATGGGTGGTTGGAAGTGGACATTTATTGCTGTTGGATATCAGACGCTTTTAGCATATTCTATTTCATTAATAATTTATCAAATAGGTAGTTTGCTTACAGGGGCAGTTTCATTCGGGCTTGGCACAGTAGCCGCTTTAATTGTAATTGCAGTCGCATTGTGGTTATTGTTCTCTCCCGGTAAAAAGTTGGGAAAGTTAAATCAAAGTAAGAGGTTAAGTGCTTGATTCAGGGATTGGAGGGTTTTATATGATACAATATTTAAAAGATAATATTGCAACTATTTTAATTTCTGGTGTGATTTTCGGATTAATGGCCTGGGTCATCGTTCATAAGATCCGACATATGAAAAAAAGTAGTGAATCAAGTTGTGGCTGTGGTTGTTCAGGATGTCCTGAAGCCAGCAGGTGCCACAAATAGTTTATTATATTTAAAATAAAATTGAGGTATCCGGATGCAAAATCTTTTCATTATTATATGAAGAGATTTTTCTTTTAGTATAAAAGCATTTACAAAGCAAATTATAAGTATTAAAATAAATGCAGTATTTAACGTATATTGTGGAATTTTTAACAGATAACGAGGGTAAAAATAATGGATAAAGATTTGTTGATTAGCAATATTAACAAAATGAAGAAAGAGCATAATGCGGTTATAGTTGCTCATAGCTATCAGGTTGATGAGGTTCAGGAAATAGCTGACGTTACAGGAGATTCTTTCGCTTTAAGCCAGTTCTGTGCGACTAGTCAGGCAGATACTATAGTTTTCTGCGGGGTACATTTTATGGCAGAAAGTGCCAAGATACTATCCCCTGAAAAGACTGTTCTGCTGCCTGAGATAAACGCAGGTTGTCCTATGGCTGATATGGTTACAGCTGATGCTTTGAAAGAGGCTAAGAAAAAGTATCCTCATGCGGCTGTTGTATGTTATATAAATTCAAGTGCAGAAGTTAAGGCAGAATGTGATATTTGTTGTACTTCTTCTAATGCAGTGAATGTAATCAGATCAATTGATAATAAGGATATAATTTTTGCTCCTGATAAAAACCTTGGCAGTTATGTAGCCAAAATGGTGCCTGAAAAGAATATTATTTTTTGGGAAGGCTACTGTATTACACACCATAAAATCAAGTCAGATGCGGTTATAGAGTCTAAGAGACTGCACCCGGACGCTATTTTGCTTGTACACCCCGAGTGCCAACCGGAGATACAGGAGCTCGCAGATTTTGTGGGAAGCACAAAGCAGATTATTGACTACGCTAGAAATTCTGAACATGACAAATTTATTATAGGAACCGAGATGGGTGTTCTTTATCAGTTGAAAAAGGAAAACCCTAATAAAACTTTCTATATGATGTCTACAGGATTGATTTGCCCAAATATGAAGAAAACATCGTTACAGAGTGTTCATGATGCATTGGCTAAAAGGCAATATGAAATAACATTGGATAGGGATATTATAGAACGAGCTTCCGGCAGTCTAAATAGAATGCTGGCGGTAGGAAAATAGATTTATGTAACAAATAAGTAATTTACCCCATAGCATGAAACAGAACTGATTTACGACTTTATCAGCTGCTCTTATACACACGTGGGGATATGGAGGGTAAAACTATGGAAGAGGATAGTAATAAGGTTGACGTTGAGGTCATACACAAGGACGTTATAATTATTGGCAGCGGAATAGCGGGTGTATATACTGCATTGGAAATACCCGACAGTTTCCAAATAGGAATAATTACCAAAGAGACAATAGACATAAGCAATTCAGTTCTTGCGCAAGGAGGAATAGCAGTATCTCTTGATGAAAAGAACGATTCACCGCAACTGCATTTCAAAGATACTCTTTTTGCCGGTGCAAGATTAAATGATGAAGCTAGTGTATGGGTTCTGGTAGAAGAGGCTGCAGATAATATTAGAACTCTGTGCAGTCTGGGAGTAAATTTTGATAAAAGTGGTCAACAGCTATCCCTCACAAGAGAAGGTGCCCACAGTGTAAACAGGATTATCCACTCGGGTGATACCACCGGTAAGGAAGTTTGTGATAAATTAATTGAGGTTGCCTGTAAGAAAAAGAACATATCTATTTTTGAGAGTCACTTTGCAGTCGACCTTATAATTGAAGAAGGCAAATGTAAAGGTGTTATAGTTTATGACGAAATTTCAGATAAAATAAAAATTTTTCAATCAAGTTCTGTGGTTGTTGCAACCGGAGGATTTGGACAGATTTATTCACATACTACCAATCCTGAAGTTGCAACTGGAGACGGGGTAGGAATGTGTTTGAGAGCGGGTGCTCAGGCGATGGATATGGAATTTGTACAGTTCCATCCTACAGTACTATACCACCCAAAGGATAAGAGCTTTTTAATTTCTGAAGCGGTTAGAGGAGAGGGCGCTAGACTTAAGAACTGCAATGGTGAAGCTTTTATGAAGAAATATCATGAGTTAGGTGAACTTGCACCTAGAGATGTTGTTTCAAGAGCTATTTTTAAAGAAATGTCCCTCACTGATTCTAAAAACGTTTTCCTTGATATAACGTTTAAAGGCAGGGAATATCTAGAAAACAGGTTTCCCAATATTTTTAAGACCTGTCTGGATTACGGTATTGATATATCCAAGGATTATATTCCGGTTGCTCCGGCTGAACACTATTGTATGGGTGGTATCAGAACAGATGTTGACGGTCAGACCAACATTCCGGGATTATATGCGTGCGGGGAGGTAGCTTGTACGGGTATTCACGGGGCAAACAGGCTTGCAAGCAATTCCTTGTTGGAAGGACTGGTTTTCGGTAGGAAAATTGCTAGGAAAATCGGCACAGAAGGCAATCATTACGACGATTCTGACATAAATACAAATTTGAGTTATATAACAAACAAAGATAATGATATAGCACTTAAAACTTTGAAAGAAGAAATACAGGCAGCTATGACAAAGTATGTTGGTATTATAAGAAATCAACAAAGTCTTGAAACAGCTGCTGAAATTATTAATCATATTTATAAGAAGTATACAGATTTTTCAGGATTCAGTCTTGTGAAGCTGGAAGTATTGAATATGCTAACAGTAGCAGGTCTCGTTATAGAATGTGCTCTTGAGAGAAAAGAGAGCAGAGGTGCACATTATAGAACAGATTTTGATAAGACTGATGATGTAAATTGGAGAAAAAACATAGTTAAGGAATTGGAGAAGGGCAAGATGGCTTCACCATTTTAAAGGAGGAAAAATGAAACTCAGCAAACTTTATATGAATGAAATAGTTATGAATGCTCTAAAGGAAGATATGCCGTTAGGTGATATTACTACAGACAATATCATTTCAGAAGGAGATTCATCCAGGGCTGAATTTCTGGCAAAGCAAGATGCTGTTATAGCGGGACTAGAAGTCGCACAGTATGTTTTTGAAGTACTGGATAGCGGTGTGTGTTTCAAAGCCTTTGTGAAGGATGGAGACAAGGTATCTAAAGGGGATATTATAGCAGAGGTAAGCGGCCCAACAAGAGCTTTGCTGAAAGGCGAAAGGACAGCATTAAACTTTATGCAAAGGTTGTCTGCAATTGCGACTATGACTAACAGATATGTTAATTTAGTACAAGGTTTACCCGTAAAGGTAACGGATACAAGAAAAACCACTCCCGGACTCAGGCTGTTAGAAAAATATGCAGTCAATGCAGGAGGAGGAGCAAATCACAGATTTTCACTTTCTGACGGTGTACTGATTAAAGATAACCATATTGCTGCTGCCGGAGGAATAAAGAATGCTGTTGAACGTGTAAGAAACAGTATTCCTCATACAGTGAAGATTGAAGTAGAAGTAGAATCCATGGAAGAGGTTCGTGAGGCACTGGAATGCAAGGCTGATATAATTATGCTTGATAATATGTCAAATGAACAGATGACAGAAGCAGTCAAGTTTATTGATAAGAGGGCTCTTGTGGAGGCTTCAGGAAATATAAGTGAAGAAACAATATATAATGTTGCATTAACAGGTGTTGATATTATATCTATCGGAAAGCTCACCCATTCAGCAAATTCGGTTGATATAAGCATGAATATTGAATAACAAATAGTCATTAACACAAAGTGTGGATAAAATTTTATTTATCCACACTTTTTTTAAGTTATTCACATATTGTTTTTTCGAAAATGCCAAACACCCAGCAGGAGTAGGACTGAGCAGATTGTTAGTATCTACAAGTAATCCACAGGTTTGCATCAAAATGTGGATTAAAGAGATTTTATTGTAGATTGTATACACGGCGGTTTTAGCCTATACAAAATATTGTTGTCATATTTAAATAAAGAGTGCATATATTGTGGTGTTTTAAATTTTATGATGAATTTTAGACTGTGTAAAATGTGGATTACATTTCCTTAATAATTTCCGAAAAAATTCACACAATATATGTGTACGCTAAAAAATCTATTTCAGGCAGAAAACAGCGTAATTGCTTTCACCTGAAATGCCATTACGCAGTGAGTGCTGCCTGATTAAGGAGGCACTAACCATGAGTAGACGTAAAAGTGTGATGTCAGATGCCCTTAAAGAGGAAATTGCCAGAGAACTTGGAGTCTACAATACAGTTGCTAACGAAGGATGGGGAGCAGTATCTTCGAGAGATTGCGGAAACATTGTTAAGAAGGCAATTGAGATGGCTGAAAGAAGTGTCAACCATTAGGATAGTTTAGCGTCGTTTGGGGGCCTGCAGCGAGACGAAAGTCTTGCTGACGCCCCATTTTAATACCCAGAAATATTCTTTTATGTAATAAATATATTATTAGAATGGCCTATTAAGATTGCTTTTGTTCTAAATTTCATTTATTATAAATTAATAGAGAAATTTTTATAGTAGTTTACTCTGCTTAAATGGGAGGATAGACCTGTGAAGAACGCATTATTTGTATATAACCCTGTTTCAGGGGGACATAGGATTCCCAGTGAACTGGACTTTATTTTGTCCTCATTTCAGGATAAGGGTATTCTTGCTCAACCTTATAGGTTAACAGATGCAAACAGTGACTACTTAATAAGTGCATTACAGTCAGGGACATATGACTTTGTTGCTGCTTCCGGAGGAGACGGGACAATTAATTTTGTAGCCAATTTGCTACTTAACAATGATATTAAAATGCCTTTAGGGGTTATACCGTCAGGAACATGTAATGACTTCGCAAAATGTCTAGGGATAAACTCTCTTAAGGAAAGCATAGATGTAATATTACAGGGAAATACCATCATGTGCGATGTAGGTTACATAAACAATTCACAGTATTTTCTCAGTACTTTTGCAGGGGGAAATTTCGTAGACGTTTCTTTTAGTACAAACAGTGAGCTTAAAAAGAATTTTGGTCCTTTCGCATATTACTTAAAAGGCCTTTCCGAATTGACAAATATTAAAAGCTTCGATCTCAAAATTACAGCTGATGATCATATCCTTGAAGGAAAGTTCCTTTTATTTTTGATTGTTAACGGAAAACAAGCAGCTGGCTTCCCCAATCTTCTTAAACAGGCGGATTATACTGACGGATATATGGATATTATTCTTGTGAAGAAATGTTCAAATATAAACCTTGCAAGTATTTTTTTCAAGGTGTTGAGTAAGGAATCTGTCAATGATAAGAACGTAATTATTCTAAAGGCCAGAAAATGCGAACTAAGCAGCAAAATGCCGCTTGCTTTAACTGTAGACGGTGAAAGAGCTGATATGCTTCCCGCTAGTATTGAATTTAAACAAATGATTCTTGAGGTTTTTGTACCTATAGAAGAAAATAAATAGTATTTTTATTTAGTAGATATTGAGGCCTGCTGTGTTTAAGCAGCAGGCCTTTTTGTAGCTTTGCATAGTATTTAATACATTTGGTGTTTTTCATCCTTTTGAGCAACCAACAATTGATTGCGTCCGTTTACAAAGGTTTTTCTTACATAATAGCCTTCATTTACAAGCAATTCATAAAGCTTATCGGCCTGCTGGAAGTAGTTATACCCTACGTCTAGTATCATTGTTTCCCCGGTTCTAAGTTTATCTTGAACAACCGATAAAGTATTGGCCTCATTTAAATTCTCGGCATTTATAACATTGTTTTGCAACTCCATAGATGCAACTCCTTCTTTTAGCTCATGTATTTTATATGAGTTTATTATTTACATGGAAATAAATAAATATAATAATCAGATTTTTCAAAATAATTGTATATATTTTATAAATTATGGCCATTATAATATTGACCTCACAAAATACATTTTGACCCCCTTTACATGGTTAGTCGACGAAGACTAACCTATTTTTTTTATTACTTGATAATTCCAAGATATTGGTAAATAATATGTATGTATAAAGTTTTATAATCGGAGGTATTTTATGACTAAGTTAGCAGGTTTAATTGACCATACAGCATTAAAACCCGAAACTTGTAAGGAGCAGATAAAGGAGCTGTGCAGAGAGGCTATGGAGTATAAATTTGCTTCTGTTTGTGTTAATCCTTGCTATGTAACGCTATGCAGTGAAATTTTAAAGGAAACCGAAATAAAGGTATGTACGGTAATAGGATTTCCTCTGGGAGCCACATCAACCGCGTCCAAGGTTGCAGAAACTGTTGAGGCAGTAGAAAACGGCGCTGAGGAAGTTGATATGGTTATAAATATTGGAGCCGTTAAGTCAGGGGATTTTAGTTTTGTGGAGAAGGATATTGCTGCAGTAGTTGAAGCAACTGACGGCAAAGCAATTGTTAAGGTAATACTTGAAACATGCCTGCTCACTAATGAGGAAAAAGTTATTTGTTGTAAATTGGCCAAGGAAGCTGGAGCCGATTTTGTTAAGACCTCTACAGGGTTCAGCACAGGAGGCGCTACAGTCGAGGATATAAGGCTTATGAGAGAAACTGTAGGTTCTGATATGGGAGTGAAAGCTGCCGGGGGTATAAGGGATTATATGACCGCAAGAGCAATGGTTGAAGCAGGTGCAACCAGAATAGGAGCTAGTGCATCTATAGCAATTGTCAATGCAGAGCAAGAATAAATATATTTTATATAGTAACTAACAGGCCCTGCAAAGCAAAGTCACTTTACAGGGCCACTATAATTATTTTACATGAGACATCCATAATCCATGCAAGTTACAGTAAGCATATACTTCTGCGTTACTCTTGTCGGCAAAAACTGCTTTTGGTTCATCGCCGGGTGAAAGAACTAGTCTTTCTGTGCCTTCATCTCCAGCAACTTCAATCCACTCAATATAATGGGCATCAATCATTGGGTGGGCCACAGAACCTATCTGTACTACAATCTGCCCGTCTTCTCTCTCTGCAACAGGAACGTGTTTTTCAAGAGCTGCATCTGTAGTATTGGGTTCAAGTCTTTCCATTTGCTCACCGCAACAAACCAATTTACCTCCACCGTTTTTAATTATACTTACGATATTACCGCACTGCTTGCAACGATAATAAGCAATTTCTGTCTTCATAGAAAACCTCCTTAAAAATATTGTGTTATTAGTATATTAACCAAATCAAAGTTAATGTATTTATACCCATAATAAGGTTGTACTAACAAAATGTTTATGATTTTTTTATAAGAAATTATGCTATCCTTTAGATGTAATTTCAGGTAACGGGAGGATAAATTGAAGTATAAAAATATTAAAAAAGGAATATTCCTTGAAAGGCCAAATAGATTTATTGCACACGTGGAAATTGATGGTGTCACCGAGGTCTGCCATGTTAAAAATACCGGTAGGTGTAGGGAGCTTTTATTACCAGGTACGGATGTGTATGTTCAGCAATCTGATAATCCCAACCGTAAAACAGGCTTTGACCTTATTAGTGTTATTAAAGGAAGCAGGCACATTAATATGGATAGTCAGGTTCCTAATAAGTTGGTTCAGGAATGGTTGGAGAAGGGAAATTTATTTAAAGATATTACGCTTATAAAACCTGAGTCCAGATATAAAAATTCAAGGTTCGATTTTTATGTTCAAACCAAAGAAAATAAGATTTTTATTGAAGTAAAAGGAGTAACGCTGGAAGAAAATAATATAGTGCTTTTTCCCGATGCGCCTACCGAAAGAGGTGTACGACACATAAATGAGCTTGTAGAAAGCTTGCAGGACGGATATAAGGCATATATAATTTTTGTAATACAGATGAAAGATGTTGATTATTTTATGCCCAATGAACTGACACACAAGGAGTTTGCAGATACTTTAAAATCAGCCTACGAAAAAGGTGTTAAAATATTGGCTCTTGACTGTGTAGTTGAAGAAGATTTTATTGAAATAGAAAAACAAGTGGAGGTGCGATTGTAATGGTATATCAATTCAACTTAAAAACCGAAAGGCAGAATTTTTATAATATTACAGGCCAGGTTGTGGAGGCTTTAGATCAGAGTGGGATAACAGATGGGGCAGTTATGGTATATTGTCCCCATACAACAGCCGGTATAACTATCAATGAAAATGCCGATCCTGATGTGGTTAGAGATATGCTCTACGGTTTGGATAAAGCGTATCCCGACAGGGCTGAATTCAGGCACTATGAGGGAAATAGTTCGGCACATTTAAAGGCTAGCGCTATGGGCAGTAGCCAGTACGTCATTGTTGAAGAAGGGAAACTACTACTTGGTACCTGGCAGGGTATTTATTTCTGTGAGTTTGACGGACCAAGAAATAGAAAGTTCTATGTAAAGATTATAAAGTAGACTTTGTTAACAGTCTGTTGAAAACTTTGTGGATAA
Organism: Bacillota bacterium; assembly: GCA_023390335.1. GTDB lineage: Bacteria > Bacillota > Clostridia > Acetivibrionales > DSM-1351 > Ruminiclostridium. Next base: position 12,071 of record JAEWCZ010000008.1, read on the forward strand.
TGTGGGGGAATAGCGTGAACTTATCCACAAAAACACAACATTTTGTGAATTAAACTGTGGATATTACTATATATGTGTGTATATATTGTAGATAATGAACTAACCTAATCCACAATATAGTGGTGGAGGAATATAAGCTTTTGGCTAGGCGTTAGTAACAACTCCTGATATGTTAACATAACATAAAATCAGGAGGTGATTTTAAAATGAAATTACATGAGTTTTTAGATTATCAAAGAAAGCTGTGGGAAATGGATAAAATAAAATACGATACCCGTAAAATGCCTCAAAATAATTATGATAAGAAGGCAAGTAATAATACAAAGCCTTCTAAATAAAATTTTTTAAACTTTGCTGCCTGATGTGTATATCAAGGCAGCTTTTTTATTATAAACAGTATTGTGTATTTGAAATTATAATGTATAATTAAGATGTACGTACAAGTTGCATATAAGGAGATTATAATGCAAAAGAATGATAGTCAGGTAAAATACCTCAAGCTTATGGAGCATTTGAAACAAGAAATACTCATGGGAAAAATAAAACCGGGTGAACAAATTCCTTCGGAAAACGTTCTCGCGGAAACAATGTCCCTGAGCAGACACACTGTACGAAAGGCAATTTCAATGCTTGTGAATGAAGGGTATCTTTACACTGAACATGGACGTGGAACCTATTGCCTAGATAGGAGTAGGAAAAGAAGTGACTCCAGAAATATTGCTGTTATTACAACCTATATTTCCGAATACATTTTTCCAAAGGTTATTCAAGGCATTGATAGTGTACTTTCGTCCAATGGTTACAGCATTATGCTTAAGAATACAAATAACAATACCAAAAATGAGGCTGTTTGCCTGGAAGATGTACTCCAGAAGAATGTTGAGGGTGTTATAATTGAGCCTACTAAAAGTGCCTTGTATTCAGAGAATATGGAGTTTTATGAAGCACTGGACAACCATCGTATACCATATATCTTTATCCATGGTAATTATCAGCAGCTTGACAAAAAGTCACATGTTTTACTGGATGATGCCAAAGGCATGTATTCGGCAGTGGAATATCTGGCCAAATTAGGGCATAAAAAAATAGCAGGAATATTCAAAGCTGACGATGTTCAAGGAGTCGAAAGGCACAATGGATATGCAAAAGCCATTGCTGCTGCAGGCATACCCTATAATCCAGATGCTGTAGTTTGGTTTCACACTGAGGACAGGGATATAAAGCCTTATAATATGGTTAAACGGTTGATTCAAGAGAATCGTGGGATTGATGCGATAGCTTGCTATAACGATGAAATTGCATTTAGAGTATATGAGTTGCTGAACAGTTTAGGTGTAAAAGTGCCTGAGGATATATCAATAACGGGTTTTGATGACTCGTATTTTTCTTCAAATTGTCCGGTGAAGATTACCACTGTCCGCCATCCTAAGGAGAAATTAGGTGAGGAAGCGGCTGAAATTCTATTGCAGATGATAAAGGATAGTGATTATTTAAAAAATCCTATCCAAAAAGTTGTTATACCTGAGCTTATTATTAAGGAATCCTGTATACAAAGGTAGATATTTATTTAAGCTTGTACGTAACAGAATACAACATTGATATATAATTAAAAAATTTTAATTTAAATGACTCAAAAAAAATGTTAAAAAAATTAAGGGGGATTCTAAAAATGTATAACGTACCAAAGGTTAAACTTGGCATTGTAGCAGTTAGTAGAGATTGCTTTCCAGCAGAATTGAGTGTGGAAAGACGTAAAGCAGTTGTTAAGGCTTGCGCAGAAAAAGGTTTAGAAATATTCCAAACAAATACAGTTGTTGAGAATGAAACAGATGTTCTCAATGCTGTGAAGGAATTAAAGGATGCCGATGTAAATGCTCTTGTAGTATACCTTGGAAACTTTGGCCCTGAAGGACCTGAAACCATACTTGCTCAAAAATTCGACGGACCGGTTATGTTCGTAGCTGCTGCTGAAGAATCTGAAGGAAATCTTATAGGCGGACGTGGGGATGCATATTGCGGTATGCTGAATGCATCTTACAACCTGGCATTGAGAAAGTTGAATCCATACATTCCTGAATATCCAGTTGGAGATCCACAGGATGTTTCAGATATGGTTGGGGATTTTGAAAATATAGCTAGAATTCTTCTTGGTCTCTCAAAATTGAAAATATTCAGTTTTGGTCCAAGACCATTTAACTTTGTTGCATGTAATGCTCCTATCAAACCATTGTATGATCTGGGCGTAGAAATAATGGAAAATTCAGAGCTTGATCTTTTTGAGGCATTTAATAATCATAAGGATGATCCTAGAATACCCGCAGTTGTTAAAGAAATGGAAGAGGAACTCAAGGGTGGAAATGGGTACCCAGGAATTCTTCCAAAGTTAGCACAATATGAAATTACTTTATTGGATTGGGCTGAACAGAATAAAGGTGCTTCTGAATATTTTGTATTCGCAAATAAGTGCTGGCCTGCATTCCAGACACAGTTTGGATTCGTTCCATGTTACGTTAATTCAAGGCTTGCTGCAAAAGGAATTCCGGTAGCATGTGAAACGGATATTTATGGCGCATTAAGTGAATATATAATTACTTGTGCAACACAAATGCCTGCAACTCTGTTGGATATAAACAACTCAGTGCCTAAGGATATGTTTGAAAACAATAAGGAGTTATTCAACGGATATACCCTTACAGACTTGTTTATGGGCTTCCACTGCGGAAATACTCCTTCATGTATGATGAAAAACCACGCTATGAAGTACCAGCTCATCATGCACAGATTACTTGAGCCAGACAAGGAACCTGATATCTCAAGAGGAACTTTGGAAGGAACAATAAGACCAGGAGATATTACTTTCTTCAGACTCCAAGGAACAGCTGATTGCCAGCTGAGAAGTTATGTTGCTGAGGGAGAAATTATTGATGTTGATCCTAAATCATTTGGTGGTATAGGTGTATTTGCAATTAAGGAAATGGGCAGATTCTACAGACATGTACTGGTTGCTAAGAGATACCCACACCATGGCGGTGTAGCCTTCAAGCACATGGGAAAAGTTCTGTTCGCTACCATGAAGCTTCTTGGTGTTGATGATGTAGCTTTCAATCAGCCTGCAGCTATGCTTTATAAGGACGAGAATCCATTTAAATAAAAAAGAATGTTAATCTGAATGACATCCTATGAGATTCAGTGAATTAGTATGGATGACTACATGAGGGGGAAAACAATGACACATGAACTAAATGACGGTCGAAATGCTATTATTAACGGACAGACAACAATTGGGATTGAACTCGGATCAACCAGAATTAAAACGGTATTGATAGGTGCAGATAATGCACCTATCGCATCCGGTAGTCATGACTGGGAGAATAGTTATATCAATAACATTTGGACTTACAGCTTGGAAGATATTTGGAAGGGTGTTCAGAGCAGTTATCATGAAATGGCTAAAGATGTAAAGGAAAAGTTCGGTGTAGGGTTGAAGACAACCGGAGCTATCGGCTTTAGTGGGATGATGCATGGTTATATGGTTTTTGACAAGGAAGGCAACCTTCTGACTCCTTTCAGAACATGGCGTAACACTATAACCGCACAAGCATCAGAAGAACTTACCAAATTGTTCAGTTATCCGATTCCTCAGAGATGGAGCATTGCTCATCTATACCAAGCTATACTGAACAATGAAGAGCATGTATCCGCTATTGATTTTATGACTACATTGGCTGGATATATACACTGGAAGTTGACAGGAGAAAAAATTCTTGGTGTCGGAGAGGCATCAGGTGTTTTCCCAATTGATTTAAATACTAAAGATTTTAATTCAAATATGATTAAGCAATTTAATGAGGTTAACGGCAGTCGCAACTTCCCATGGAAGCTTGAAAGTATTCTTCCTAAGGTTTTTGTTGCTGGTACTGAAGCAGGTAAATTGACAGAAGAAGGGGCAAAGCTCCTTGATGTTACCGGTGAACTTCAAGCAGGTATTCCTCTTTGCCCTCCGGAGGGTGATGCGGGTACCGGAATGGTTGCGACCAACAGTGTCGCAGTACGTACAGGAAATGTATCTGCCGGTACTTCAGTTTTTGCAATGGTTGTACTGGAAAAGGAATTATCCAAAGTGTACCCGGAAATTGACTTGGTGACCACACCTGACGGAAGTCTCGTGGGAATGGTTCACTCAAATAATTGTACATCAGACTATGATGCATGGATGAATATATTTGCTGAGGCAGTTAAGGCCTTGGGCTTTGACGTGAAAAAACCGCAGCTGTATGATACCCTGCTGGGAGCAGCACTTCAAGGTGATCCCGATTGCGGAGGTTTGCTTGCATATGGTTATATTTCAGGTGAACATATTACTCATTTCGAAGAAGGTCGTCCAATGGTTGTACGTTCATCCAACAGTAATTTCAGCCTGGCTAATTTAATCAGGGTTAATTTGTTTACATCTCTTGGTGCATTGAAAACCGGACTTGATATACTTTTCCAAAAGGAAGCTGTTAAAGTTGAAGGTATTACCGGGCATGGAGGCTTCTTTAAGACAAAGGAAGTAGGACAGAAAATCATGGCGGCTGCCTTTAATGTTCCTGTATCAGTCATGAAGACTGCAGGTGAAGGTGGCGCATGGGGTATTGCCCTGCTCGCTTCATATATGATTAATAGAACTAGCTCACAGTCTTTGGAGGATTTTCTAAAACAAAATGTGTTTGGAGAAAGCCAAGGTGACTCAATGCAACCTGATCCAAAGGATGTTGACGGTTTCAACGAATTTATGAAACGGTATACAAAGGGCCTGGATATTGAAAGGGCTGCAGTAAACTCCTTAAACTGATATAGTTTATTGGAATAATTGATTTTATGAGGTAAAAAAATATGTTGGAACAACTAAAACAAGCAGTGCTGGAAGCCAATCTGGAACTGCCTAAAAAAGGACTTGTAACATATACATGGGGAAATGTAAGCGGTATCGACAGAGAAAGCGGATTAATTGCAATAAAACCAAGCGGCGTTGAGTACGACGTTATGACCGCTGAAGATATTGTATTAATCGACCTTACAGGTAAAGTGGTGGAAGGTAAATTGAAGCCATCTTCTGATGCACCAACACATGTTGCCCTGTATAATGCTTTTCCCGAAATAGGGGGTGTAACCCACACCCACTCCAGATGGGCAACTGCTTTTGCACAGGCTGGTATGGGAATTCCTGCTTACGGGACTACTCATGCGGATTACTTTTATGGTGAAATCCCATGTACTCGGGAAATGACAAAGGTTGAGATTGAGTCTGATTATGAAGTAAATACCGGAACGGTGATAATAGAGGCATTTAAAGATTTAAATTCTAACTACATCCCTGCCGTACTTGTAAAAAATCACGCACCTTTTACATGGGGAAAAAATGCAGCAGAATCGGTACATAATTCTGTTGTACTGGAAGAAGTGGCTATGATGGCTATCCAATGCAAACAACTGAACCCTAATGTTACTCCTATGCCACAGGTGCTTCTAGACAAGCATTTTATGAGAAAGCACGGACCTAAAGCTTATTACGGACAAAAATAAAATATATTGTTAACAGAACCCCAATACCGGCAAGGTATTGGGGTTCTGTTTTTTTAATGTAATCTGCTTTGAAGTTCCTGATATACCTGCTCTTCTGTCATACCGTCAGCATTTATTACAATGGCTTTGCTGCTTGTATCCTGTATGCCCATTATATTTGTTTCTACACCTGCAACTATAATTGCATCGTAATTATTTTTTGTAGCACCTTGTCCATAGTCCATATTTTCAACTTTGTATCCCTTTTTAGTCAAATAGTCCTTTATAGGAGTCAAATTCGGTTCGATAGCTATTTTTTGATTCATAAGATATCACCTCCGAAATTATTATCTGTTTTTAGAAATTAATATATTCATTGTGGAATTCTAAGGGGCCATTCACAGCAGAATGGTAAAAGCTTACTAATAAGTAATAAATATGCTATAATTTGGATATTAACAAATTATTTTGATTTAATGGGGTGGATTAAATATGAACAAAAGATACATAAGCTTTTTATTAATAATTGTACTCATATTGCCGTTTTTCACTAGTGGAGTCTATAGTGCTTCAAATACCAAAGTAAAGGTAACACTGCAATCTGTTGCTTGTATAGAAAATAACCATGTAGGCAATGAATGGGGATACGGCGCAACAGTCAATAAAAAGTCAATTTACGAAGGGCAAACAGTAGAAATATCTACATCGCCAAATGGTAAGATAAGCATTGTTTCAACGGCAGAAGAGGATGATAGTTACCCTGATTATGGGAGCAAGACTCTCACAGTTTCAGTAAGCAAATTAAAAGCAAACACAAGTACTAAGTATACATCTAATGTTACAGTTGTAGAAAATAGAGGAAGGTATTCAGGTAATTCGGCGGTGTGGAAGTTTACCTATGTTATAAAAAAGAAGTAGGAAATCCTCCGCAGCTTTCACGAAATATGAAATAAGCTTCTTCAAAAATATTGTGAGGTTCTTGTATATACCCATTTATCATATCTAGGATAAGCTGTAAACTCCTCTTTACCATTTTCTGTATTGGCAAATCAATAACTGTCATGCTTGGGTTTAATATACGGCTGGATACGATATCAGAGCAACCTATTATTTCAATATCCTCTGGAATACGAACTCCATTTTTTTGCAAAACGGAGTAGACTTCATGGCTATAGCCTGACACAAGCAAAAAAAGTGCAGTAGGAAGGGGCTGTGAACCCAAAAGTTTTTCTGCACTTCTGTATCCGCCTTCAGTGTCAAGAGTTTCAAGAATAATATGCTCTGGCTGTACAGTAATACCGTATTTTTGGCATCCATCTAAAAAGCCTGTCTTTCTCATGCTGAAATTCCGCGATAAAAGATTGGGACAAATTAAGCCTGCTTTTTTATGACCTCTTGCAGCAAGCAATTTAGATACTTTTTCACCGGTAGTGTAATTATCAATGCACACGGTACCATATTTATCATTTTGCCTGTTAAATAGTATTATTGGCATTGTGGAATTTATCTTATACAAATAATCAACATCGCTATCAGAGGCTCCAACAATTATTACTCCGTTAAACAACTGATTTTTAAAGATATCCTCCATTTTGCTGATTTCTGAATACTGATAAGGTTTAAATACAACTTCCACGTTCAATTTATCGTTTAAGATGCTATTTTGTATTCCATCAAAGAAGTTTACAATCAATTCTGAAGAATATACAGAAGGCCACAGAATACCAATAATTGCAGCTGAATTGCCTGCTGACTGATTTCTTAAGCGTCTGGCGTATATATTAGGCTTATAGCCTAATAGTTTTGCTTCTTCCCATACCCGATGCTGAGTCTTTTCAGAAATGCGCATTTTATCGCCGCGGCCATTTAAAACTATGGATACAGTACCCGGTGAAAGATTTGTTTTTTGAGCTATTAATTTAATATTTGCATTAGCCATATTACACTCCTAAGGGATATATATTAACATATTATCATAATGTTTAAGTTAAAGTAAATTAAAAAGGATCGGATAAAATTATATCATTGTCAAAATGAACATAGGAAACAAGTCCTTTTAAAAAATTAAGTTTGAACTAAAAAGAGAGGATGCGCCGTATAAAATTTCTTTAGGTGTTTATTGACAACGGGTGCAATATATATGATTAATGGTTATTTTAACAAAATATAATATGGAGCAGATTTCAGATAAATTTTTTTATATTAGGTGTAAAGAATATAAATTATGCTCCAGCTGCGGATGCAAATTCAATGTAATTGGAAGTCGTAAGAGGCAATATATTAATAAAGATGGAGAAAGAGTTACTTTAATTATTAGGAGACTCAAATGCAGTAACTGCAAAAGAATACATCACGAATTACCGGATATTTTAATACCTTATAAACGTTATGAATGCAGCAGTATCGGAAACGCGCTTACCAATTCAAATAATAGTATAGTTTCAGCGGAAGAATCAACTATTCATCGTTGGACAAAATGGTTAAATAGTATATATATCAGAATACTTATATATCTCTTATCCATTTCGACCGTAGGTGGAATGAAATCCCAAGTATCTTATTGCCTTATTTTAATGTACTTTTATCAAAAAATTTATCCCAATTGGTTAATGCTAATTGTCAGACAATTAGTAAATTTAGATTATTGGTGACACAGACCCGTTCTGCAAATTTTATTCTCTTAATTATTGGGAGCAGAAGAGATTTTAGGAATCAATATCTGACAGCCATTTATACCATTAAAATGGAAAATTATACATAAAATATTGAAAAGTGTCTGAAAATGGTATACCGGGAAATATAAAATCTATATAATTTCAAACATGGTAAATTAATTTTAAGCACATGTTTTTGTTAATCGCTGCTGTGTCACGTTAACAACTAACTTGGATTATACAATTAAAGTCATTGTAGCTTATTTATTGGATAAGTGAATGGGCGAAGCTATGTGATTATCAAAATTCTGACTATAGAATTGTCTTATTTATGCTAACTATTCAAACAATTAGCAAATTTAGTTTTTGGGTGACACAGACCCGTTCTGCATGTGTTATTTATTTGATAAGATGTAAACTAAAGTAAAATTAGTTTTGGAGTGGAAATTATGAGAGATATTAGTACAGATAATAATATAAAGGCAATTATCATAGGCAAGAATGGGTTTGGTATGGATAAGATTTCTGACATTATAAAGTATGAGGAAGTTGAAGTAGTAGGCATAATTAAACCTGTAATACAGAGTAAAATAAGCCATGTTTTAAGACGAGTATCCATACCGAAGGGAAAGGACATAGTTATATTAGATCCGTCAGAGATTGTATATCTAGCCGCGAAAAATCGAAAAGTATCTGTTATTACTAAAACAGATAGCTACTTAAGTAATTATTCTCTTAATTACTGGGAGCAGAAGCTTAAAGATTTTTATTTCTTCAGATGTCATAATAGTTACTTGGTTAACATGGAAAAAATAAAAGAGATAACACCATTCTTTGATAACACTTGCTTCATTAAGTTTGAAGGATTAGAGGATAAAGTGTCTGTAAGTAGAAGCTACATAAAAGCCTTTCGTCAGATTTTAGGAATCAATATCTGAAAACAATTCATACATGACAATCGGGCACTTATTTTACATATGCTAAGTGAAATCAGCAGAAAGAATAGGAAGGATAATATGGTATAAACAAGTGAAACTCAGTGGAATTAGACCATATAACGAATTTTGTCTTGGTTGTGGAAACAATTTAATGCTGTCGGTATTACAGTCAATCGATGCAAAGTATAAAAACGTGGTAATTAATAATAATTACGACTACATAGTCAGTCACGAGATTTCCGACTGTAAAAAAGAATTCAACTTAATTAAAATGAAGTATACAAACTTTAATATGGAAGGCGATCTCTTTACTAATGGTAAGTATTTCACATTTAATAGCGATGAAGAAATGCTGACTACCATTAAAAATTTGTTAAATGAAAATAAGTTTGTTTTTCCTTTTGTGGATTTGTTTTATTGGGTTGACGGTAACTTTTCCTATGAAAAAAATCATTGGTACCATTATACTCTTTTACAAAGCTATGATGAAGAAAACGAATGTTTTAGTGTTATAGATTACGAGTACAAGAATGGGGTTGACATCTATAAGGTATCTTGTGAAAAATTTCTGAAGGCTGTTAAAACGTCAGGAATACAGCAGGTAGAAATAAATGCATATGATGTAAATCCAAATATAAGAATAAAAGATATTACTAAAAAAACATTAGTATATAATGCCCATCGGCTAGTTAAAAGTATAGCTGTAATGGAGGAATTTACATATTGGGACATGCTGGACGATGATTTCAGATTGAATTCATACAGAGACTTCAATTATGTAGACTTATATCTACTGGTACAAAGGCAGAGTATAACTTTAAAGTTATTCAAGGAGATAAAAAAAATAAATATTTGTGACACAGGTATCTTGGATAATATAGAAAAGCTGGTTTTGGAGAATTTTAAGAAATGGACATTAATAAGGCTTTCAGTATATAAAGTGTATTTACAAAATGAATTCCAAAAGAGCATAAAAAAGATTAATTCCAAAGTAAGAGACGCTTTTTCAAAAGAAAAGCTTATGTGGGAACTGTTTATAGAAGCTATGGAGAAAATAGACATAAATTATATTCTATTCAAATTTTAATTTCAGATACTACAGTAAGCGTATTGTGAGGTAAGAGAGATGTACTGGTATGTGCTTTTTGTACGGACGGGTCATGAGGAGAGAGTTGAGAAATTTTTAAAAGAACGATTAGATACAAAACTTTTAATGCCATTCATACCGTTGCAAGAAAGGCTTTTCAAAATATCAGGAACAGTAAAAAGGGAAGTAGGACCATTGTTCCCAGGGTATGTATTTATTGAATCTGAAATGTTTGGTACTGAATTTGTTAAAAAAATACACCATCTTATTTACACCTCATGTGATGTAATCAAATTGTTGAGATATTCAGATACAGAAATCTCTATGAGAGAGTCTGAAAAACGAATACTACTTAGCTTATGCAATGACCAACATTGTATAGAAGCATCAAGTGGGATTATTGAAGGAAATAAAGTACATATAAAAGGCGGGCCACTCAAGGGTCGGGAAAGTATAGTAAAGAAAGTGGACAGGCATAAAAGGCGTGCCGAAATTGAACTTATGTGGTTTGGTGATTTAAGGCGGGTTAGTGTCGCTCTGGAGATTGTATCAAAGGTAAAATAAACAGTGAAAAGGAGGTTTGTATGTCAATTATTCAAGTAGATAATCTCACAAAAACATTTAAACGTGCTATAAAAAAACATGGACTGAAAGGTTCTATTGAAGGTTTATTTCATAATAGTTATGAAACAAAAATTGCAGTTGATAAGATATCTTTTGAAATAGAAAAAGGAGAAATAGTTGGATTTATTGGACCTAACGGAGCTGGAAAATCAACGACAATCAAAATGCTTGTTGGCATACTACAGCCATCCGGAGGTGTGATTAAAGTAGATGGGATAAATCCTGCATCGAATCGAAAGGAAAACGCAAAGAATATAGGTGTTGTTTTCGGACAACGTTCTCAGCTATGGTGGGATATCCCTGTAATAGAATCACTTAATCTTATGAAATATATATATAAAATTGAAGGCAGAAAGTTCCGTGAAAATTTACATAATTATACTGAGATATTGGAAATGAAAGATTTTTTACATGTACCAGTAAGACAGTTAAGCCTTGGTCAAAGGATGCGTTCCGATATATGTGCTGCGTTGCTCCATAATCCCGACATTTTGTATTTAGACGAACCCACTATTGGTCTTGATGTTGTAGTTAAAAAAAACATTCACAAATTCATTAAAGAAATAAACAAGATGCATGCAACCACAGTATTATTAACAACTCATGATATGCGGGACATAGAGAAGCTCGCCTCCCGTATTATGATTATTGATAAAGGCACATTAATTTATGATGGTTCATTAGGAAATATACGTGAAAAATTGTATAAAGAAAATAGGATTATTATCAATTATAATGAGGAACAAATGCATGATCTAGCTTTGGTTTTAAAGGGTTACAAATATGAAATTGATAATAACAAATTGATTATAAATTACGATCCGGAGAAAACCAAGCTTACCCAATTTATTAGTATTTTACAAGAAGAGTTTAATTTTACAGATTTTTCATTGCAAGAGATGGATATTGAGGATGTTATTGCAGAGATTTATAAATCGCCAGAATTATTGTCTTTAGGTAGTGGTGACAAATGAGAACTTTTTGGGAAATAATTAAAAATTCTTATAAAGCTAATTTTGCTTATAGATTCAATTTTATAATTGGTATATTTAGTAATATTATTGTATTTTTCGTTCAATATAACATATGGCGTGCAATATATGGCGGTACGAGTATAGTTTCTTCGTCTGTCGGCGAGATAAATCTAAATGAAATGGTAACGTATCTCGTTATCAGTACATGTATAACTATAACTATAAATACAAATATCTTAGGAACTATTGGCGATAGCATCCAAAGTGGTCAAATTGCCACTGAACTTACACGACCTTTAAATTTTAATTTATATTTGTTTTTCAATTCTTTAGGGAATAATATATTTCAAATTTTATTTCAAATGATACCGTCACTTATAATTATATTGTTGTTTTTTGATATTACTTTACCATCAATCACAAATTTTTGTTTTTTCTTAATTGCCTTGATTTTTTCTTATTTAATAAATTATCTACTACGATATCTATTAGGCTCTTTAGCTTACTGGTATATGTCAGTATGGCATTTTGATTTATTAATTACAGAAGTAATCAATGTTTTTGCAGGGGCATATATACCGATCTGGTTTTTCCCTAATATATTATTACAATTGTCAAAATTATTACCTTTTCAGTTAATCTATTATTTCCCACTATCAGTTTATCTTGGAAGATATCAGATAAATGAAATATTTTATTTCTATGTCATTCAGCTCTTTTGGATTGCCATATTATTTTTCTTATCTAATTTATTATACAAACGTGGCATTAAGAAGCTGGTCATACAAGGTGGATAAAGCAAATGAATAGTATAAAACTGTATATGAGATTTATCAAAGTGTTACTCCAATGCAAAATGGAATACAAATTTTCATTCATTAGTGATGTCATAACCAACATATTAGTCTATGTTTTCCGGTATTTTGGAATTTGGATATTGCTAAGAAACTTTGTAAGCATTGGTGGATCGAATTATTATGAAATAATGTTTATTTTTAATTTAAATTTAATACCTTACGGAATTGCGGGAATGTTTATTTGGGCACCAATGCGAAATATTGAAGAAATGGTTAAAAGCGGTTCCTTTGACAGTATGCTTATTTATCCTATTAATCCGTTCTTACATGTAATTTCTAGAAATTTTCAACACACATTTTTAGGTCAATTTATTATAGGGCTAATTGCATTTATTGTAAGTTGCGTTAATTTAGGGATTGTTCTCAGCTTTGACAAAATACTTTGGCTCGTATTGGATATTTTGGGCGGTGTACTTATTTTTTCTGCAATTATGATTTTACCTGCCAGTATTAGTTTTTGGGTTACAAAATCAAATGCATTGGTTAATGCATTTATTCAATTCCGTAAATTTGTAGATTATCCCTTGGTAGTCTATGATCGTTGGATGCAAGTATTATTAACTTTTGTTTTGCCGTTCGCTTTTATTAGCTATTATCCGTCATTTAAATTTCTTAAAAACAAGCAAGATATTTTGTTCCATCCCTCATTTCAATACTTAACCCCGGTAGTTGGAATTGTAGTTTTTTTAGTAGCCCTGGGCATATGGCAATTGGGAATTAATCGATATAACAGTACCGGATCATAAAAAGAGTAATTCGGGAACCTTCTATTTTGATTTTTGGGGTTCTGAAAATGTCCTGTGATTTGGAAATAGTTAAGACTTTTATTGGTTTCCTGGGAAGCCAATAAAATTAATATATTTGAGTATCCGGATAAACTGAAAAAGGAAGGGGGAGATAAATGCGAATTGATGCCATGTATACTTTGGAAGGAATAATATAGCAAAAGCACTAAAAAGCGAAAGAACAATGTTTCATAACTCGTAGGTGTCTTTCGAAGAAAGGTAGATTATAAATATGAATGAATGCAAATTTTGTGAATTATGTAACAAAAGAAGCATAAAGAACTTTTACGATAGAGTTCTTTATGAAAACAATAGTTTCATTGTTACTCCTGCTTTGGGTTCAGTTGTAGAGGGCTACCTTATGGTAATTAGCAAACGACACATAAATTCTATGTGTTATTTGAACAATGAAGAAAAGAGTGACTATATAGACCTTATAAACACTTTTCGAGAACTCATGAAAGAAAAATATAATCGTTACCCTATTTTATTTGAGCATGGATCTGCTGATAAAGACATTGATAATAGCGCAAGCTCCATTTATCATGCTCACTGTCATATAGTGGCACATACCTTTAGTAACAAAGAAGAATTAAAAGCTAATATGGGATTTGAAAAGTTGGAGAACATAGAAGCTTTTTTCCGAACGGGATTCGATAAAACATACATATTTTATATGAACAATAATGGCGATTTATATGTACGGCTTAATTCAGGAGAAGCTTTTCAAAGCCAAAGTATGCGCATACGTATCGCAGAAGATATTAGTTTAAATAATAACTGGAATTGGAAAACTCATCCACATGAAGAGAATATGATGCTAACTGTTGATAAGTTTAAAAAGCCCCTCAGAGAGAAGATGGGAAATAAGCTAAAGTACATTTATTATTGCAGAGCCATGGACGGAATGAACCATGATGAAGTTCGAGCTGAATATATGTCTATTGAGCAACAACTAATGGAAAATGGCTTATGCTTGGTAAATTCCATTTCCAATGATGATCATACCTTATTTGATTCAAAATGCAAAAAAATGTTTAACAAAGAAAACGCACAAATTATTGTGAGCGAGAATTTACGTAACATTGCTAAGGCTGATTGTGTTTTAGTAAATTTGTCAATGAAAAATCACCTATATGTTGGGTGTATTGCTGAAATGATTTATTCAAAGCTAAAAGGTTGTTACACAATTGTTGTTGCAGGAGATAGTGGCGCAGATAAGTATTATTACACGCTTCATCATGCAGATTTGATAGTAAACAGCGTTGAAGATGCAATAGCAAGTATAACAACAATGAGTAAAAGCGCGAATGGCCTTTCGTAAACAAAATCTTTCTGCTTTCCAAGTGAGAGTTAAAGATAAATTTTCAGTGAGTTTAGGGCAATCCCTAGGGTTAGTAACTGGGAATCCACCTATCAAAACCCTAAAAAATATTATGCGAGGAGAGATATTTTATGAAAGATGTACTAGTACTTAACGGAGTAGAATTTGATTCGAGGCTTATGCATTGTTTTGGCACACCATTACATAGCATTGATAGTGTGAAACTTGCAGTTAAGTTGATAAAAGAATCAGGCACAAGTTTTTTAACTCTGTATACTCATGGAGATTTTGATAATTTTAAATCTATTGATGATTTTCCTATTGGTTATGCAGGACTTAAGTTTGCAGATATTAAAAATGAACTTGATTTAGGTGCGTACACTATCTTAGTTAATACTAACCATGCGCTTTCCACAGAGGAGGCGGTTCATAAGGCCAGGAGAGGGTCGGAGTTAATAGGAAGCAAATACATAAAACTTGAAGTCCTAAATGAAAAAGGTACAAAACCTATAAATAATCAAGTTTTAGACGCAGCAAAGATCTTGATTAAAGAGGGCTACACTGTTCTTCCTATAATAGACAGATTTGATATATCAATTGCGAAAGAGTTAGAAAGTATTGGGTGCGCTTGCATTCGTGTTCTTTTAAGCGACATATGTTCCGGTGACGGACTAACTAATCCCGAGTTTTTCCAGAAGGTTTGCGAAAGTGTGTCCATTCCTATTATTGCTGAGGGCGGAATACGGTGCCCTGAAGATGCTTATAACACTTTGGCATTAGGAGCGAGTGGTGTTTTAGTAAATTCAGTTATGTTTAGTTACAAAGATCCTGCTGAATTTATAAAATCATTAAAAAGTAGCATAGCAGCAGGAAGAGAAGCATATTTGTGCAATTTAAAAAGAACTGAGTAATCCGGACTTCTGAAACTGGTACATAAGATTCTGTCATCTGATTCGGAGGCTACCTGTGATACATTATGCATACTGATCCCTATAAAGAAATGTTAATGCGTGTGGTACTTGGTTTAGATAAATCGAAAAGCGAATAACTAACAGGTGGCCCACCGAGTCTGGACAGATAGCTCCCACCACACCGGAATATTCAAGAAAGTAGGTATTGTTATGGAAAATAGCAAATTCGCATTGATCTCCAATATTAGCGAAACATCCTTATGGGTTGATGGTACTTTTGAAGATGATATTGATTACTCATCTTTCATGTTTGATGCCAAACAGTATAATGACCAGTATTTCAAATCACTCATAAACCCCGAAGAAAGATTGAAAAATATTGTTCATAATGCCGTTGTTAGTCCAAACCTCATTAGATACAAAGGAAGAAATTTTTCTGCACAGCTAGATACGCTCATAAACCTTTATAGTTCTAACTATGCTAGAATTGGCCAAGCTGAAAACCCCGAAATTTGCTTAAATGGGATCTTTATAAAATCTTACTTGGAAAGTAATGGGATACCAACAAAAATTTTATCTGATGTAAAACTTGATGGAAATTTTGTGAAATCACTATCTCAATTACCTGAGAATATTTCTGCCATTGGTATATCAACAACATTTATTGTGGACTGGAATGATCTGAGAGAAGTTGCTTCGTTCATAAGAGAGCATATGCCAGAAACGAAGATTATTGTTGGTGGCCCCTTGGCATTCCTTTTAAAATGTTTAGATAAGGACAGTTGTATCAGAGTTCTAAGTTCATTAAGCGGGTACGTTGATTATGTAATTATTGAGCAGAATGGAGAGATTACCCTTAAAAATTTACTTCAATCCATTAACAAAAAAGAAAGTCCCACAAATATTCCAAATCTGGCCATAATAAGTGAAAGCGGTTTTACTCTTACAGGTTATAAAGAAGAAAAAGGAACATTTAATGAAAACGTTATTCATTGGGATAAAATGGAGCTTCCTAATTATGTTAACACGGTTCCAATTGAAACATCAAGAGGGTGTCCTTTTAGGTGCAATTTTTGCAGCTATACCAAATTTCATAAATATATGCTAAAACCACTTGACAGTTTACGCGAGGAACTGCGCTCTTTGAAAAACTGTAAGAATATCGAATATATATCTTTCGTAGATGGTTCCCTTAATGCTATACCTCATAGAATAGAAGAGATATGTCAAATGATGATAGACGAGCAGATAGGTTTGAAGTGGCACTTTATGGGAAACGTCAAAGGGTTAAGCAAAAAGCAGGCGGAATTAATGGCTAAGAGTGGTTGTGAAATCGCTAACATTGGTGTGGAATCGGGAAGTGATTTTATTCGCAGAAAAATGAATAAGCCTATCGAAAGCAATGATGAGATAAAGCAAGCTTTCTATAATTTGTCTAACGCTGGAATAATCGGGCGTGGTTTCTTTTTCGTTGGTTATCCAGGCGAAAATGAAGATACTATTGCCGAAACAATAGATCTTATAAATAACACTGATATGGATTTGTTTAGAATGGCAATCTTTCGCCCAAGAGTTAATTCCGATGTTTGCTTGAACGAGGCAACCTATCAAAATGGGTTAATGGGTAAAGGGTACTTATGGAAGCATAACACCTGTGATTCGATGCGGGCATCGGAATATTTGCTTGATATATTGAAAAACACTAAACCTGTTTATGATCCTGCAAGAGGCGTATATGAAATCATGCAATTGGGGATATCAAAAGAACTGGCATTGAAGCTTAATCAATTAAAAAATCAAATGATGCAAAATATTCTATCTGGGTATAATCACCTCTCGTACACAAAAATAGAAAGAGAATTTCGTGGTTTGTTAGATAATAACTAGAACTGTTTTGTACTATTAATAAGGCTATCGTAACGAGGGACAATATGGAATTTTCTTACAAGAATACGCTTGGAATTGTCAATGAGGAAACTCTGACGGCAATGACTTACAAGATAATAGCTGCACATGATGCAATACACAAAAAAACTGGGTATGGTAATGAGTTTCTGGGTTGGGCTGACTTACCCATAAATTATGATAAAGCAGAATTTTTACATATTAAAAGAGTTTCAAAGAAAATTCGTGAAAATAGTGATGTTTTAATTGTAATAGGAATTGGAGGCTCATATATAGGAACTCGTGCGGCTATTGAGTTTTTAAGGTTACCATTACACAATTTAACGCAAAAGCCACAGATTTTTTATGTTGGAAATAATTTTAGTCCTAACATGCTCAATGAAATATTGAGAATTGTTGAAGACAAGGAGATATCTGTTAATGTAATATCAAAATCAGGTGCAGGACTTGAGCCCACTATTGCATTTACTGTTTTCCATAAATTCATGGAGCGAAAGTATGGTAAAAAAGGTGCCCGGGATAGAATTTATATTACGACTGATCCGCAGAAGGGAATTATGAGAGAACTATCTACAAAAGAAGGCTACGAATCTTTTAGCGTTCCAAGGGATATTGGCGGTAGGTATAGTGTTCTTACTGCAGTAGGATTATTACCAATGGCTGTTATTGGGTGTGACATTAACGCTTTAATGAAGGGTGCAGCTGATGCACAAATAGAATTTTCCAAGCGTGATATTCAATCAAACATATGTTATCAATATGCAGCAGCACGAAATATTCTATACAATGGTGGAAACTTTATTGAAATTTTAGCAAACTATGAGCCCAGTCTTCACTATATTTTGGAATGGTGGAAACAACTTTTTGGTGAGAGCGAAGGAAAGAACGGGAAAGGGATTTTCCCTGCCAGTGTGGATTTTTCAACAGATTTGCATTCTCTTGGTCAGTACATACAAGATGGGTCTAGAATACTTTTTGAAACAATTATATCTATTAATAAGCCTATTACTGATATGAATATTGAAATTGAAAATGGATTAATAGATAGATTGGATTTTTTGAATGGCAAATGTCTAAACGTGATAAACAATACAGTATTACAAGGAACGATGCTTGCACATAATGAAGGTGGTGTACCAAATTTATTGATAAGCATAGATAAACAGGATGAATATAACTTAGGATATTTACTATATTTCTTTATGAAAGCATGTGCGATTAGTGGCTATATCTTAGGGGTAAATCCGTTTGACCAACCTGGCGTGGAAGCATACAAAAATCATGTATATAAGCTTTTAAAAGAAAAATAAAATAAATTATTTCATTACAGAAAGGAATGTTTATAACATGGAACAAAAATGGTTAGATAGAATGAACAAAGGGGAAGGCTTTATTGCCGCACTTGATCAAAGCGGAGGCAGCACGTCCAAGACGTTAAAATTATATGGGGTGGATGAAAGCGCTTACTCAAACAATGAGGAAATGTTTGATATTATGCATGCAATGCGCGCTAGGATTATGAAAAGCCCAGAATTTAAATCTGATAGCATTCTTGGTGCGATTCTTTTTGAGGCCACACTTGACAGACAAGTTGATGGTAAACCGACAACTGATTACCTTTGGAGCAAGGGAATACTACCTTTTTTGAAAGTTGATTTGGGGTTGGCAGATGTTAATAATGATGTACAACTTATGAAGCCTATTACAAATCTAGATGCAGTTTTAAAAAAGGCAGTCGAACACAAAGTTTTTGGCACAAAAATGCGCTCAGTAATTAAAGGAGCAAATGTGCTAGGGATCAAAGAGGTTGTTGCACAACAATTTGAGGTTGCAAAGAGAATCATCAGCTATGGCCTTGTTCCAATGATTGAACCGGAAGTGGATATAAATATTACCGACAAACAACAAGCCGAAGTAATATTAAAACAAGAATTGATAGCTGGGCTTAAAACATTGTGTATAGATAAAAAAGTAATATTTAAGCTGTCATTGCCAACGCAAGATAACTTTTATCGTGAACTGATGGATGACCCACATACAATCCGGGTTGTTGCTCTCTCTGGCGGTTATCCTCAGCAACAAGCTAATGAAATTCTTGCTAGAAATGAAGGCGTTATTGCAAGTTTTTCAAGGGCTTTATCCGAAGGATTAAATGCGAATCAAAATGATGAAGAGTTCAATAAAATTCTAGGAAATTCAATAAAGAGTATTAAAGCTGCTTCAATCAGGGCTGTATAGATAGGATTACTGCATGATGTTCAGAGTATAAAGGAATAACAAAATAAAGCTGGCATAAAGTCGGAAGTGGGCTAGATGCTGGCTTTATGTCTCTTTTCTGGCCTGAAAGGTACGATAATATAAATGGAGGGTGTCTCAATTGAAGATTCAATCTGTTGTTGAATTGACTAAAGTGAATTGGGAAAAATTCAAAAATAAGGTTTCATTTAGGGATATGAACACACAAATTACATATGGTGATTTGGACAATTATTCGAATATTATAAGCCAAAATTTGCTTCGGATGGGCTTGAAGAAGCAACAACCGGTAGTAATTATAATGGAACGTTCAGTTTACTATGTTGCTAGTATTTACGGAATTTTAAAATGTGGGGCTTTCTTTGTACCTATTAATGCAGATGACGACTCGGGCAGGTTTTATACCATCCTAAATGATATTGATGCTGAATATGTGATAACGAATGAAAAATATTACCATAAAGTAAAGTTATTTCAAGATAAGTTTAATAAGCATAATCTTAATATAATTTTAGCATATGGCAACCCATGCTCCAATCACGGTGAAAATACTGTTTTAATAAATTATCAGAGCATAATTGATGGATATAATAATGACCTAAATACTATGAATGATAGCAATGATATTGCTTATGTTCTTTATACCTCCGGTTCAACTGGTAAACCTAAAGGTGTGTCAACAACTCATGGAAGTTTGATAAATTATATTTTAGAGTCAGTGAACCTTTTCGACTTTAATGAGAACACTAAAATTGTTTCTTTTAAACCGTTTCATTTTGGTGGCGCTATGTGTGACATTTTTTGTAGTCCTTACGTCGGAGGAACAGTATATATAGAAAATCATTATATACTGCCGAGAAAAATAATAAAAGCCATCAAAGAATTTGAGGCCACTCATGTAAGCATTGCCCCTAGCCTTATACATCCTTTGGCCCAAAGTACTGCTTTTTTAGGCCATGAATTTCAGCATATCAAAACGTTTTCATTTGGTGCAGACGTTGTACAGTCGAGAGATATAATGGAGTTAAAAAAAGAACTACCTCATGTACGCTTTTTTAATCGCTATGGCTCAACTGAAACCACTGTAGCAGTAGCCGCATATGAAGTTAAATACGTATGTGAAGATGAACCAATACCCATAGGCAGACCGCTAAATAACAATAATTTTTATTTAGTGACAGAGAATAATGAGTTAGCTAAATGTGGGGAGATTGGTGAATTGTGTGTTAGTGGCGTACAAGTAATGAAGGGATATTGGAGAGATGAAAAATTAACAAACGAAGTACTCCGCACCGACATCGTTCCTGGTGAACTACTCTACAAGACTGGGGATTTGGCTTATCAAAACACTGAAGGTAATTATATATTTTATGGGAGAAAGGATTTTACTATTAATAAACAGGGGTATCGTATTAATTTAGTTGAAATAGAAAATGCATTACTAGAAATAAAGGACGTCAGTCAATGTGTCTGTATAGCGTTTTGTAAAAACAATTTAATGAGTATTGTAGCATTTATCATAATAAGCGAAATTATAAGCATAACTGATATTAGTAGAGATATTGCTAAATATCTTCCCCATTATATGATGCCAGACAAAATTATACCGGTTAATGATCTTCCCTATACTTCGTCAGGAAAACCTAATAGACCTCTGCTTATTCAAAAGTATATTCAGAATGATGAGCTCAAATAATTAAATTGTAAAGGAGTGGGACCAGCTAGTTAATTAACAACTGGTCCCGATGTTAGAAAATGGACATTAGGAATCTAATCATTAAAACTATTCAAGATACAATAGGTAATGAGAATGTGATAATGGAACAGAGTTTGCGGGATATAGGAATCAATTCGATACAATTTGTTAGAATCATCGTTAATATTGAACAAGAGCTACAAGTAGAATTGCCTGATGAGTATACCATATACGATGATGATATGACTGCTAATACATTAGTTAATATTGTAGAAGAATTGATGCAATAAATAGAAGAAGGGGTATGAGGTGTTACCAGTCTAATAAATGAAAGGGGTAACTTTATGGATTATTCTGATCTATACAGTATTTATACTACTGATATAAAGGAATTGAAAATTGAAATTCAAAGAAACATAAATACTTATTTAAACTATTCTTTACCTCTCTGCGCAATTTTAGCTGATAAAAGAAAATACAGCTGGCTATTTGAACATTTTATAGAATTATACACATTATCAAATGAAAACAATAGTTTCTGGGTTGACTTTTTGGAAGATAGAGATTTTTATAAGGATGTTGCTGATTATGAAATAATAGATGCAAATATAATGAAAAATGAGAAGAGTATAATTGATTTTATTAAAGAAAAAATCAATGGTGGGTATTATCTAATTATCCAATTAGATGAATTTTACCTACCTAATAAACGTGCATTTGGCCAAAATCATAAAATTCATCAAATAATGATCCATGGCTTCAATGATATCGGAAAAACAGTTAAAACAATTTCATTTAATAATAAATTAGATTTCACTACTCAAGAATATAAATATAGCGTAATATCTGATGCTTATAACAATGGCAAATTATTTTATAATGATAAATACCCGTGGGAGAAAAAAGAGAATGTGGAAATTATAAAGCCAATAGATTCTTATAATATAACTCAACGCAATTTAAATGCAATTCTTAATGGAATAAAGAAGTATATTTCTGGAGAAGGCGACTATAATAAAATCCGTCCATTTAATATTGAAGTATTCGGTAAAAAAGCATGCTTCAATACTAAAGTGTTACGTGATATTCAATCTCATTTGAAGTGTGGGGAGAAAAATAATGCCTGTGTTGACTATAGGTATATCCACTTACTGTTTGAACATAAATTATTGATGCTGCATAGGTTAAATTATATTGCTAAACATTGTAATACAAATAGCGAATTAGAAGAATTAATTCAACATTACTCCAAAATAGTAAAAGCAACTGAAAAGTTGAAGTTTGTATTTTTAAAACAAACTTTAGTCGAAAGTAATTTTCAAACTATATCTAATCCAATTAGAAATAAAAGTACAATTGATAAAGCAATTGAATTACTTACATTCATAGAGGAACATGAGAAACCGATTTTAATTGATTTTTGCAACTCGGTAGGACTAGATACATAAATTAAGGAATAGTTCGACTACTAAAATCTCCAAAAATATATAAGACGAGGACCTTTGTCAAATTCAGGTCCAGTTCTTGGAATTTCAATTATTTTCTCTGGCTTTATGCCTAAGGTCCAATCTTCAATAAGTTCCTTATCAATGGATCTATGTGCTCTATGACTTGGTTTTTCTTCTCCGCCTTCCCAATTATAAGGGAAACTTAAAACCGCCGTTTTTGAAATCCTCATAACTTCCCTGAATGCTCTACTTTGTTTATTATCTAGATGTTCCCAAACTTGCAAAGCAATGAGTAAATCATATTTCTTTTCATTTATAGGCCATGGTTTTGTGGTAGCATCGAAGGTAAAAACCTTACCCCGGGTTTTGTCAGGTTTTCCAAACTGGTCTTCCAGCGGATTTATAATTACATCTGAATTTTTAACAATGGGTGATAACGCTGGCCCTAATTCTATAGCACTTGAAAAATTTTCATTTTGAATAACTTTTATTACTTCTTTGAAGTATTCCCATCGACCTATATAGTATTTACCTCTTGGCCCTTCTAATAATTTCTCATAATCATCATAAGTCATCAAAGTTAACTTATCAGCCAAAATAACTCCCCCTTGCTATACGTAGAATAGTATTTTTTACTATTTTTAACGGTACAAATCAAAATTATACATTCACAAATAATACTATATCTGGAAGATTTTTGTGTCAAGTTTTACACTTACCGCATTACTATATTTCCAAGCTTTATGGACAAAAAAGGGGACTGCTGCCCAGCGAATAAATTTATTCATTGTGCAACAGCCCCTTTTTGCAATTATGAATTACATATTAATGAGGAGATATGTAATTTTTCTATTTAAATAAATCAGGTAAGATGTCATAAATATACTGATTAACCCAATTCCAAGCATGTGTACCACCATCGCTTACTATGAAATAGAAGTTTCCTTTCGTTGTATCAGATGAATAAATGAAGGTATCCTTCAATTGCTTCATAGCATCTACCTGAGGCTTCAAGTTAGGATATGCAATATCCAGGCTTCCTGTAGCACAGAACAGGTAAAAATCTTGTGGTGTATAACCAGAATCTTTTACAACCTTTGCAAGATATTCAGCTGTTAGCGTTGCTTTTTCACTTCCAGCTTTATCGCCCAATACCCAACAGTCTCCACTAAGTGGCATATAATATTTGAAATAGTCAAGGCAATGAATAAATGTATACCAGGTAGTTACAGAACCCATGGAAAATCCGCCGAATGCTCTATGCTCTCTAGTCGCTTTCAAATCTTCCAAAGATGCTGATTTTGTATATGTATTGTATGTAGTTTCTACTAGAGGAACAACATTTTTCATCAATTCTTCATGGAAGAGTGCAGTGTCGTCTTTTCCACCGTAGAATGTAGGTGTTACAACAATAAGAGGTTCAATGTCACCATTTGCAATCATATTGTCTATGATTTTCTTCATCTCTTTGTTCTGACCAGGTCCGCCAAATATTAGATTCTCATTCTCACCACCACCGTGCATTAAATATAAAACATTATATTTTTTGCTTTTATCGGAAGCGTCGTAACCGTAAGGAAGATAAACATTCATCTTCTTAACATCTGTTCCGTTTTTCAAATTAGCTGCAGAATACTCTAAGCTAACAATAGTACCCTGTTTCTCAGCATCTGTTCTATACTTATCAGGCACTGTTTTAAAGTACTTTTCATTTGCAGCTTCATCAGTGAGAACTAATTTGCCGATTGCTGCTTGTATTGCAGAATATTGAGCATCAATTTGTTTCTGAGTAGCTTTTTTGTCTGCAATTACTTTTTGAGCAGCTGTAACAGCGTCTTTAACTATATTTGCATTTTTATATAGTGTGAAATCAATTTTTTGAGTGCTTGCCAGCAACTGTATAAGATCATATGGATTAAGTCCGCTAACTGCTCCCTTGGCTTTTCCTGTTAGCAATACTTGACCGAATTTTGTGGTGTCATTCCATGCACTTCCTGTTGCATCAAAAACATTGATAGTACCTACTCTTTCACTACCCTTTGCATCATTTATCTGCAGTTCTATTCCAAGAACCTTGTCGTTTGCCGGTTTAGTTTTTAAAGCAACTCTTGCTTCTACTATATATCCATCCTTAGTTTTAGTCGTAGCTGTATAGAATCTACCGATATCTCCGGTATCTACAGACTGAGCATTTTCACAATTAACTCTGAAGTGTAAATCATCAAGGCCATATTCTTGTGTCTTATCGTTATTTTCATTTAAGAAAATTTCCATAGAATCATGCATATATGGTGTATCTGATTTTACGCTTAATTCTTTGTCTTTTACTTCAGCAAGTACATACAATGCGTTGTCATCCCATAGAGCTTTAAAAGTAGCTGTTGTAGTCATGTTTGGTGTTACAATTTTAGGTGTAACTACTTGTGCTTTGCTCCAAGCACCATCTACTTTACCGTCAATAACAGGTGATCCAAAATAAGCAACCATTCTTCCTTTTGAGTCAAGTCCATTTTTATCTACAGGTACTTTTGCCGGTTGTGGAGCAGGCTTTGGAGTTGCCTTTTTAACAACAACTTTTGCCTTAATGGTAGTAGCCTTTTTGTTTTTAGTTATTTTGCAGGAAATTGTTGCAGTACCTGCTGAGATAGCCATAACAACTCCCTTTTGAGTTACTGTAGCTATTTTATTGCTGCTGCTACTCCATTGGTAAGTTGCGCCTGTCTGTTTGTTGATAATATCGAAAGTAAAAGTTTGCCCAACGGTGAGATCTTTAGTTGCCAGTTTAAATGCAGGGCTACCTTTTACAGCAGCTGCAGAGACACCAGACGAACCGAGAAGACTCGTGAACACCATTGAGACAACAGCTAGGACAGTAATAAAGCGTTTTAGTAAATTTTTTTCCTTGCGCATAAAATACTTCCTCCTTTAAAAATGTTCCCATTTTAGACTTAACTGGGAAATGGTAAATTATAAATGATTGTAAAATGTTTTTACATTATTACCTATTTTTGAATGTTGTTTCAAGGAACCGTCCGGGTTTCTGCTGAATATGGAAATAAATTGCCATGCAAGTTCAGCGTCTACTATATGGACATCGTGGGCTTTACCATGAGCTAATGCGAAGTTGTAATAATTATTATGGGTGTCACTGCTATAAAATTTATGTATTGAGTATTTATAATCCGGGTATTGTTTGCACGGGTAAAGCACCTCAACAATATCACTCTCCACACCAATGCTGCATTCGGTATCGAGCGGTTTTTCAGGTGTTTCAAGGACCGGTATATTGTTATACTGTTTCCATGCATCATACTGGTATTGCTGACCCCGACCCCTGTAAATCGGATATTCCATTTCACGGGTCCCATAAACATACCATACCGGCATACGATAATTGTGTTTCTTTTGGAGTTCAAGTCCAATTGTTATAGGACGCAAGTTGTTTTCCAGACTGAAGGTATCCTGGTCAAAAGGACCGGGGAAAGTATATGGCCACATGCTATCAATAGGAGCGATTGCAGCTATTAATTCAGGATGCAACAATGCCATTACCTGAGACATGCCTGCACCATTTGAAAAGCCTGAAAGGTAAACTCTTGAACTGTCAATGGTATACTTAGCTTTTATATATTTTATTAAGGCCAGATAATATTCTTCATCGCTGGGCAAAGATTTATCCAGATTGAGGTTAAAATTGACTCCATTACTTGCTAAGGGATATACAGTAATAAAGCCTTCTTTTTCACCGATTTCATGCCACTTACTCATATCGGCTGCTTTCATGGGGTTATCAAAAGCACCATGGCTGAAAATAAGCAAAGGTACCGGCTTTGACGGATTATCAAGAACACACTGGGGGACATGCTCCAGCCAGGTGTGAGTCATACCATCATTATCGCCCAGAGATGGGTTGTCAAGATGTTTTTCAAAATGGCAGTTTTCAAAATTTATCCGTCCGGATATATTTCCTTTTTCACAAGTATTAATCCGTCTTACGGTATAAAATAAATCAAACCATATTTTATTCATTACAGTGTCAGTTAACTTGTTAAATTTTTTATCGTTAACATTAATTACTTTATGATAAGGGTTTATATCGTTGGTATACATTGTGCCTAAAGTACCCAAAGGTGTTTCTATATCTGATTTGTTTATGCTTTTATAATAGGAAACTATTGTGTCGGAACAGTTGAAAAGTATTGAAGGCATAGCTACGCTGTCGTTAATGCTAATTTCGGGTAGTTTAGTGCCTCCGATAAGGGCTACGGCTGCAGTGGTTTCCGGGTGGAGTGCTGTGAATTCAAGGGCTGTTTCAACTCCGGAATCTAAGCCTATAACATAATGAACATCATTCATTACGCTCCATTTTCCGTTTAGTATCCCACGCGAGATATCTTTGTTTATAAGTTCTAAAAATGCAATATCGTTTTCATAATCATTGGAATTCTTTGTTGACCACCCATATTCACAGGGATTGGGGAAAATAAATAGAATATTATACTTCTCACCCAACTCGCACAAACCCGCGGTAATTAGCTCGGAAACCGAGGCTTCATCTGCTGAAGGACGTAGAATCATTATTGAAGATGGTTTGGTTAAATTATCCCATTCTTTATTTGGAGTAAGGATATACGTTTCTCTTGTTTTATCTAGTATTTCAAATCGTTTTATAATTAAACTCAATTTTATCACTCATTCCAAATTAGATTTGATTTTCTGTAGCACTAAAGTTGAAAATTAGAAGCATGTAATTAAAATCCTTAGCTCGTTTACAAAAATAAAGGTAGTGGTGATATAGTTGCTGCTTAAAATTGCAATATCGATTTAGCAACCTAATGCAATTTTATCTTATCCTGTTGCCAATGTCAATATATAGTAAAACATGTATGGTAAACAAAGCCTAAACTACTTGAAATAAGTGTATTGCTAAAGTGGAATATATACAGCTCTACATGTTTGTGATTGACAGAATATACATGTATATCTATAATAATTTTGTTGGTAAAACGAAATAGCAAACAATGTGAATATATTTCTAAAATAAAGCAAATCTTATGAGGATTGTTTATCCCTAATTCTTGCGTTCATACAAATGTTTACATAATAGTTTTAGTGGATAAGCTTTCTGATACCGACATTAAATAATATAATATATCCTGTACTGAGGAGGTGGCTCCGTCGAAAACGTCTTTAAATAATAATAAAAGCATCTTGTGGAGCAAAGCATTTATTTTTTTGATTGCTGTAAGTTTCATAACGGCTACGGGATTTAATATGGTCTACACAGTTATTTCTAAGTATTCAATGGATATTCAGAATTCACTGGCTATCGCAGGTGTAATATCGGGCATTTTTTCTGTCGCTGCATTAGTCATGCGCCCATTTGCAGGAATGATGGTAGATATATTTAACAAAAAGAACTTATGCATCGCAGCAAACGTGGTTATTGGGTTGTCAGTCCTAGGGTATTCTTTTTCTTCAAGCATTCCGGTACTTTTCTCTTTTAGGGTGCTTCATGGTATTGCATTTGGCGTCAGCAGTACGGTGAATATCGCTCTTGCTACCAGGTTTATTCCCAAGGACCGCTTGGGAGAAGGAATAGGCTACTATGGAATAGGGCAGGTAGTGGCATCTATTATTGGGCCAAATATAGGGATATACGTTGCTGACAAATATGGGTTTCAGACATTGTTTATTGTCATTGCTTTGTTGTCCTTTATAGGGGCGGCATTGCTGCTGTGTTTAAAGTACCCTGTTGAAGAAAAAGCCGCTGAAAATGTCAAAGTAAGAAGTAAGCTAACAATTGATTCCTTAATTGCCAAAGAGGGTATCCTTTATGCCGTAATGGGGGGGATGTTTTCCTTTGGAAACGGATTAGTAAGCTCGTTTTTAATTCTATTGGGGAAAGAAAGAAACATTACAAACATTGGAATATTTTTTTCGGTGGGGGCGGTTGTAGTTTTCCTTTTGCGCCTCTTTGTAGGACGGATCGTGGATAAAAAAGGCTTAACCATTACAGTAAATATTTCATTGATAGTTTCCGCTATTTCAATGGCGTTGATAGGAGTTGCACCCACACTTGGACTGCTGATAGTTGCATCCGTATTGAAGTCTATAGGGCAAGGCGGAGGCCAGTTGTCACTTCAAGCAGAGAGTATCAAGAGAGTAAGTCCAAGCAGGGTCGGGGTAGCAACCAGTACATTTTATATTGGCGCAGACATTGGGCAAGGATTGGGACCTATTATTGGTGGCGGAATTTCGCAATATTTTAATTATACCACAATGTTTGTGTCGTGCTCTGTGCTTATGTTGGTTTCAATGGTGGTATTTAATGTTTATCAGGGGAAAATAAAATATACTGTAAATAGCGAAACACTTGAAATTGAAGCGGGGCAGGAGAGGGTGTAGAGGGGGAGCTTTCTATGAGATATGAAAAATCATGCGGAGCAATTGTGTATAGAGACTATAACGACACTATTGAGTTTTTGTCAGTAAAAAGTAAAATCCACGGTCATTGGGGCTTTCCAAAAGGTCACATTGAAGAAGGAGAAAGTGAGCAGGAAGCCGCGAAAAGAGAAGTAATGGAAGAGACAGAATTAATCATTACCCTATGTAGCGATTACAAGGCAAGCGTAAAATACTATTCAGCAGAATATACTTGTAAGGAAGTTGTCTACTTTATTGGAAAATCTTTAAGTGAATATATAAATATTCAGAAGGAAGAAATCGAGGATTTCAAATGGCTTAGTTACAACGATATGCTTGAAATAATAACTTTCGATAATGATAAAAATATTTTGAGAGAGGTCAAAAATTATATGGAGAATAAGGGCTTTAATTTATAGTTTATATTGAAGAAATTGCTGGTCATGGGGAAATATTAGTTCCTATCTCATGTGTAATACAATACACATGAGAATAGCATTTACACCTACAACAACTACTGACTTTCCCATAGTATTTAATATATCTTACTAATTTTTGTTGCCAAGGGGCAACACTTGCCCACCAAGAAAAAATTATCAAAACAAAACCCTATAACCATTTTGATTATAGGGTTTTTAGTACGCCCGATATGATTTGAACGCTAAATAATTCGTTTGCCCTTGACCAGTCAAACCAAGAACAAAAGGATTCTAAGCCGCTTTTACAATAAGAAAATTATTAGCCAACATTATATATTTTAAATTTATTGTTTTTATCAAAAGCCACTAAACGACCGTTTGAAAATCCATCATAAGAGTCTTTACCACTGGCAGCCATACTAATGATCTGAGTGAACCCTTTAATTTTAGAAGGTGAATTCTTCTTATCTCCCCATTGTTTCCAAGTCCACACATTTCCGGTACCATCAATTACATACGCTTCCATTCTTCCAGCTTCAATTGATTTTGCACCTGTGAAGCCTTTTATTTGCACGGGCTTCGGAGCTCCTTCACTATCAAAACTCCATTGCCATACTGTATTGTCCTTTTTTAGAGCTAAGCCATTACTAGCTCCAGATGAGATTTGTTTGACATTTTTCAACCCAGTTATTTGAGTTAATGGCTTCTTTTTAACAAAATCTGCTATAACAGCCTCATCACGCCACTGCCAAACTGTTCCATCACTTTTCAGAGCTATAACATAAAAATCTTTTATTGATATACTGGTTACACCAGAAAGACCTTCTACTTTAAAGACTTGAAGATTGTTGTTAACACCCCAGACTGATCCGTCGGTTTTTAAAGCATACATTCCTTCAGAGCCTATACTAATAGATTTTACCGTACCCAATTTATCAAGCTTCTTTTTGGTATTAGGATTATCCTGATAATAGTACACATATCCTGATTTATCCATAACCCAAAGACCAAAGTAAACATCATCTGCAGCCATTTTTACATTAGATACTTTTTTAATTTGAACCAGATTACTGCTATTAGGCTGAGTAACATACAATTTACCGTCGCTTGTGGTAAAGTACACTTCATTACCACCGCCAATTACTGATGAATATTTGGTTGCGACAGCAAAAGTACTGATTGATAAGCTGAGTATGACAATTATTACAGTTAATACAGAAAAGAATTTCCTTGAATTCATATATTTTATCCCCCTAAATGTGTGATAGATAAAGGTATTTTATATTATAATGTATAAATATGCAAGAAAAAGGTGGGAAACACAAAAAAGCTTGTAACCCTAACGGCTACAAGCTTTTTTCTGGTACGCCCGACACGATTCGAACGTGCGACCTGCGGTTTAGGAAACCGATATAAATATAAATCTACAAAGCCCTAGTATGATAAGAATTTAACTATTACCACAGCCTGGTTGAAGTAAGCTTGGAATGTAAAGATTTGGCACTAAAAGGATATTAAGGCCAGATCGATTAAAGGAAATACCCTGGTCAATTAGTAAAATAGATTCAGGATATTAATTAAATTGTTTATTTTATATAATTATTTACTCATATACGCATCAATATAACCTTTTGCAAATTGTACCAAATCATTATAATTATCGTAGTATGAAACATCACTGTTGACAAATTTGTAGGAGCTTAAGCAATAATTTACTCCATCAAGGTCGAAAGAGATATGTTTTATGTGAACAATTCCTTTAGGCTTCTTGGTGGCATCTTGATAAGCCTTATATCCAATTATTGTCCACTGGTAATCAGGTCTGATATCATCAAAATATGAACATTTAACTCCTTTATAAACGAAGTCACTGATTGGAACTAATGTTTTAGACTTAGACTTTTTACTATCAGTTATTTTCGACATTCCCAGAATTATTTGTGTTGTATCTGTGAATTGGCCGTCTGGTGAATATGATAGTGTAAGATATCTTAACGGGTTAAATTTTTCCAGACTTTTAAATACGGAATCATCTTTAATGCTTTGCAACGGCGTGTCTGAATTCCCTAAAGCCATTAAATCACTTGCTTTGCCTGTCAGGCGAATATCTACAGATGCTTGATTTTGAGAATTTGAGTTAATAACTTCAGGCATAAAGGGTTTAAAACCGATTTTATCTATCAGTTCACTTTCGCTGAACTGGTTAATGGGTATGCCACCATAATTGTTAGCATCAAGGACCGCATCTGCGTTCTTTTCGACAACAGCATAAGTATCGCCCCGCTTTTCAAGAGTAAATATGTTTTGAACCAATTGGGTTATGGAATTTCTCACCTCTGCCGAAGCCGCAATTGTCCCACCTATAGTGATTGCAACAATACATGTAAACAGGGTGACATACCTGAATGAAGACGTTTTTGGCTTAGGCAATCTATTTTTAGTCAGCGTTTCTTTTTTTTGCATAAACTTTAATATTGCCGCTTCGCTGATATTATTTGTTGGAGCAGCAGCCTCGTTTTTAAAAAATTCAGATAAATTCTTATTAAAATCATTATTCATTTTCATACTCCTTTCAAATCTGATTATAATTTTCGCCTTTTGTAAAATCCGTTACCTGGTCTTCAAGCTTTTTGTGTAATACTGTACGGGCATAAAACAGTCTGGTTTTTACAGTAGCTTCAAGAGTATGTGTTATTTTTGCAATTTCTTTGATAGACATTTCGTTGAAATAATATAATACAATTACTGTTTTTAAATTAGCGGACAGTTCGTTCACAGAAGTACGAAGCTTACTGTAGGTCATGGATTTCTGCACCTGTTCCTCAAAACCATTTCCGCATGTGTTTTGTGCTTCTTTAGGCAGAATTTTTGAGTATTGTTTTACCATTCTCCACCCAACTCGCGTCAGTATCCTGTAAAACCAGACATTAAATGCAGCAGGACACTTTAAAGACTTTATTTGCTCCATACAACTCACAAAAGTTTCTTGAACAATATCTTCCGAAAGTCCTCTTTTTCCCGATATAAGGTATGCGGTACCAAAGGCTTTTGGCTCGATATATGTGAATAGTTCTTTGAAAGCTTCAGTATTACCCAGCTGGCATTTTTCTATTGTGTCATTTAGATTCAATTTATCATCTCCTTTCATCTGTAAGGGACCCTTTAAATATAAAGAGCAATGAACAATAAGAAGGTTCTGTAAGAATTATAAATTTTTTAAACGGGAAAGAATACTGTATTTTGATTTCACAATGAACAGGCTGCAGCATAAACGGACAGTATCTGCAACCACTAAACCCGTAAAATAAAAACACATCTCGTTGTATCACTAAAGCCAAGCAGGGCTCTGAAAAAGTTGTCTGACTTTTTGGGAAAGGAGGATGAACGGCGAATCGGTATAAAAGATCCCCAACTGCAAAGCAATTGGGGATTGGTGGAGCGAAGTCTGCTCCGATGTGGTACGCCCGACACGATTCGAACGTGCGACCTGCGGTTTAGGAAACCGACGCTCTATCCTACTGAGCTACGGGCGCGTAAATAAATGTTTCTTTTTAACAACTATCATAGTATACTAAAAAAATTTCAACATTTCAAGGCTATTTTTATTATAAAATTAGACCGTAAATAACTTTGTGTAGGAAATGCATGGAAAAAGGCAATAGGTTGTTTTATAATTATTAGATATAGTGAGATATTAATTAATAAAGAGAATAGAATAACCAGTAACCAAAATGAAAATAGAAAAGCGGAGGTAAATAATATGGCTCAAGGAAAGACACTGCCAAAGAGAAAAGACATTGAGGAAAAGTTCAAATGGAAACTGGAAGATATATATAAGGACAAGGATACATGGGAAAAGGACTTTAAGACAGTTAAAGAATTGGCAGCACAAATGGTAAACTTCAAGGGTAAGCTTGGAAGTAGTGCAGAAACACTGCTTGAATGCTTCAAGAAAAGTGATGAACTACTGTCCCTTAATGACAAGGTGTTTGTATATGCAAGAATGAAGAGGGATGAGGATAACGGAAATTCAACCTATCAGGCATTGACAGAAAGAGCGTCTACTCTTGCTACAGAGGTTTATACCGCAATTTCATTTATCGTCCCCGAAATGTTGGCAATACCTGAAGACAAGCTGATGTCTTTTATGAATTCAAATAAGGAGCTTTCCGTATATATGTTTATGGTACAGGAAAACCTGAGACAAAAGGAGCACATTTTAACTGAGCAGGAAGAACAGATTCTTGCGCTCTCTACAGAAATATCAGACACAGCAGGTGACATTTTCACCATGTATAACAACGCAGACATAAAATTTCCTTATATTCGTGATGAAAAAGGTGAGGAGATAGAAGTAACAAAGGGTAGATATTCTACATTATTGGAAAGCAGAGACAGGAGAGTCCGCAAAGATGCTTTTGAAGCTGTGTACAGTACTTACACCAAAATGAAAAATACACTTGGTGCATCGCTTACAGGCAATGTAAAGAAAAATAGGTTTTACTCCATGGTTAGAAAATATCCTTCGGCCTTGGTAGCATCTTTGGACAATGACAACGTACCTGTAGAGGTTTATGATAATCTCATAGATACTGTAAATAAAAATCTGCATTTGCTGGATAGATATTTGAAGCTAAGAAAAAAGGTATTAAAGCTAGATGAGCTTCATATGTACGATTTATATGTTCCCATGGTTGAAGAATACGACAAAAAAGTTACTTATGAAGAAGCTAAAAAACTTGTAGAGGAAGGTCTTGCCCCACTTGGTCAGGAGTACCTGGGTTATCTTAAAAAGGGTTATGATTCAGGCTGGATTGATATTTATGAAAATGAAGGTAAAACCAGCGGAGCATATGCATGGGGCGCTTTCAAAACACACCCCTATGTACTGTTAAATTATCAGGACAATATAAACGATGTGTATACCTTGGCACATGAAATGGGCCATGCACTGCACTCATACTATACAAATATGACTCAGCCATATGTTTATTCTCAATATAAAATATTTGTTGCAGAGGTTGCATCAACTGTAAATGAATCACTACTCATGAGGTATATGTTATCAAAATCTGAAAGCAAACAGGAAAAAGCATATTTGCTGAACCATTACCTTGAGGAGTTCAGGGGAACAGTATTCAGACAGACAATGTTCGCTGAATTTGAAAAGCTTATACATCAAAAGACAGAGCAGGGAGAAGCACTAAATGCTCAGGAGCTTTGCGATATATACTATGAGCTGAACAAGAAGTATTTCGGAGAAGCAGTTAACGTAGATGAGGAAATTGCAATGGAATGGTCAAGAATTCCTCACTTCTACAGCAGCTTCTATGTATACAAGTATGCTACAGGCTTCTCAGCCGCTACTGCTATTGCTGAGAAAATTTATAAAGAAGGCAAGCCGGCAGTTGACAAATATTTAGAGTTCCTTAAAGGTGGAGGTTCCAATTATCCAATAGAGCTTTTAAAAATAGCAGGTGTAGATCTTTCATCACCACAGCCAATACAGGATGCATTAAACGTATTTGAAAAAACTCTGGAAGAGTTGGAAGAACTTTTAGTATAATATACACTGGTTAACATAATAAACAAATGGAGGTTGCAGCAATGAACGATCCTCGCATAGAAAAACTGGCGCAAAATTTAATTAACTACTCATGTGAACTAAAACAGGGGGAGAAAATTCTTATTGAGAATATCGGTAACGAGGTTCCCTTGTCAAGAGCCTTAATCCGTGAGGCATACAAGGTGGGAGCAATTCCATACCTTACAATAAAGAATCCAGAATTGGAAAGAGTAATCCTTGAACAGTGTACAGAAGAACAAGTAAAAGATATGGCACGCTATGAACTGGCAAGAATGAAGGACATGGATGCGTACATTGGTATCAGGTCGGGGGATAATGTAAGCGAAAAGGCTGCAGTTCCGTCTGATAAGATGAAGATATATATGTCACTGTTTTCAAAGCCTGTACATTCAGAACAGCGTGTAGAACACACAAGATGGTGTGTAATGAGATATCCTACACACTCAATGGCGCAGCTTGCAAACACTCCAACGGAATATTTTGAGGATTTTTATTTTAATGTATGCAATCTGGATTATGCAAAAATGTCAAAAGCTATGGACCCTCTTGTAAAATTAATGGAAGCCACCGACAAGGTAAGAATTACAGGCAAAGGAACAGACTTGACATTCTCAATAAAAGGGCTACCTGCAATAAAGTGTGACGGTAAAATGAATATACCTGATGGAGAGGTATTTACTGCACCGGTTAAAGATTCTGTAAATGGAGTAATATCCTACAACTGTCCAGCTGTATATCAGGGCGTGACTTTTGAGAATATTCAGCTTGAGTTTAAGGATGGAAAAATTATTAAAGCTACAGCAAACGATACAGAGCGTATTAATGAAATTTTTGATACCGAT
Source organism: Bacillota bacterium (assembly GCA_023390335.1). Lineage (GTDB taxonomy): Bacteria > Bacillota > Clostridia > Acetivibrionales > DSM-1351 > Ruminiclostridium. Next base: position 48,348 of record JAEWCZ010000008.1, read on the forward strand.
GAAGCAGCAAGATATGTAGGAGAGTTTGCAATAGGTGTTAATCCTTACATCGAAACTCCTATGAAGGATACTCTATTTGACGAAAAGATAAGAGGGAGTATTCACTTTACACCCGGAAGCTGTTATGATGAGTGTCCAAATGGGAATAAGTCCTCAATTCACTGGGATCTTGTATTTATCCAAAGGCCTGAATATGGCGGGGGAGAAATATGGTTTGATGATAAACTCATTAGAAAAGATGGACTCTTTGTACCGGAAGAACTACAGGGACTAAATCCTGACAATTTAAAATAGAAAAAGTATATTTATATAGACAAAGGGCTGTTTCGCGGCAGCCCTTTGCTATTATAGTTCAAAAAGTTCCGTCAATTCTTCTTTGGTCATCTTGGTTATAAGGGTTTCCCCGGACTGGATAACAGCATCAACCAACTGTTTTTTCCTATCTTTAAGTTTTAATATCTTTTCTTCGATAGTACCGTGTGTAACCAGCTTCATTACATGAACGGTTTTTAGCTGACCTATACGATATGCACGGTCGGTTGCCTGATCTTCTACAGCCGGATTCCACCAAGGGTCATAGTGAATAACCGTATCAGCACCCGTCAGATTTAAGCCCGTTCCTCCCGATTTTAGGGACAGAAGGAATATCTGCCCTTGACCGTTATTAAAGTTTTTAACCATTTTCATTCTTTCTTCAGCAGGAGTTGATCCGTCAAGGTATAGATAGTCTATTCCATCCTCCTGTAGCCACTGCCTGATAATTGCCAACATTGATGTGAACTGCGAGAACAGGAGTATTCTATGCCCGGAGGTAAGAGAGTCCCCTACTATCTCTTTGAGAAGTAACAGCTTGCCACTGTCACCTTCATAGTTGTCCACAAACAGGGAAGGATGGCAGCAAAGTTGTCTTAATCGGGTAAGAACCGATAAAATCTTTATTTGACTCCGCTCATAGCCGTTTTCGTTTATTTCCTTTAATATATCTCCTTTAGCTTGCTCAAGGTACGCAGCATAAAGCTTTTTCTGTTCCTCGGTTAGGTCTGCTTTAATAATATGCTCAATTTTTTCGGGTAGCTCCTTTAGAACTTCCTGCTTTAGCCTCCTTAGTATAAATGGCTTTAATTGTTTGCTTAAAGAGGTTAAAGCTGCACTGTCTCCCTTTGAAATCGGAGTTTCAAACTTTTCAACGAATTTTCCGTGAGACCCAAGATATCCGGGTAAAATAAAATCAAAAACCGACCACAACTCCGTAAGATTATTTTCCATAGGTGTTCCTGTAAGTGCAAATCTGTGCTGAGATACAAGTTGTTTTACGGCTTTAGCTGCCTGGGACCCGGGGTTTTTAATATGCTGAGCTTCATCAAGTATGCAATATCTGAACAAATACTCTTTGTAGTTGTCAATATCACGTCTGATAAGGGCATAAGATGTGACTATTACATCCGAGTTCACACCTTCTCTTATTAGTTCCTCACGCTCCGCTTTGTTACCGACAACAGCAGTTATCTTCAGATCTGGTGCGAATTTGTCAACTTCCGAACACCAGTTGTAAATAAGTGAGGTGGGAACGATAACTATAGACGTTGCAGGGCCCGAAACGTTTTTATCATACTGAAGAAGGGTAATAACCTGCAAGGTTTTTCCCAAACCCATATCATCAGCAAGAATGCCACCAAGACCGTAGGTTGACAGTGTTTTAAGCCATTTGAATCCAAGTTTTTGATAATTCCTTAGCGTACCTTTAAGAGTTTCGGGAATTTGAAATTCTGTCTCTGAAGGTTCGTGAATATCGTGGACTAAATCTTTAAAGGCCTTATTACGTTCGAAGAACTTCATTCCGGTTTCTTTCAGCATACCATCTATAAAAAAGGCTCTGTACATGGGTAGCTGAACCACCTCACTGTCCAAATCATCCATCGTCAGCTCAAGTTGATCGATTATTTCAGACATAGTTACAAGTCCCTCTGAATCAAGAGGAAGAAAGGCGCCGTTTTTTAGACGGAAATATTTTTTCTTTTCTCTTACGTTTTGAAATATAGACGATAGCTCATCACGGCCTACACCTTCCATATCAAAGCTGAATTCAAGGAAGTTGTTAAGTGTATTCAGCCTCAAAAATCCCGAAAATGAAGGAAGCCTTTTTATAGTCATTGCTTTAAAACTGTCGGAATAGAAAACCTGCGTATACTCCTGGAGTTGAGGAACAATTGTATTTACAAAATCAAAAATCTTTTCCTCTTCATCAAGGTAAATTCTACTACCGTTAACCTTAAAATCACTTTCGCCTAGTATGTCGACAATAATACTCTCTTTTTCCATGTCTCTTACAAGAATTTTACCTGTAGGGACCGAATCCCCAAAGGCAGAAAAAGGATTAATTACACGATCACCGTATTTAAATTTAACATCAGCAGTTATTATATCTTCAAACTTATCCAGATATATTTCAGGCTCAAAGTCCACTCTCTGAACCATTTCTTGAACATTTTCATCTATGTATACCCGTCCGGTTTTTTCAACATAAGGAAGTACCTCTGAAAAGAAACGTTCCTTATCCTTTTCTATGAAGGTTATACGATTGATATTCTCTTGCTGCATATAGGTAAAAAAGGGTTTGAAATATTCACGCTGGGCAGCTGAAACCCTGTAAATGGTTTCACCATATAAAAAATATTCAAAGTCAGAGGTTATCTGGCAGAGAGGTAGTTTAGTATCAATATTCAGATCTATCGATGAGGCATTGCCGGTTAGTGTAAATTCCAAAGGAATATCCTCATCTAGAATTAAGGCATTTTTAACTCTAGTGTTATTGTTAATTAAGTTAAACGGGATTCCGGGTAATATCTGAAAAAGCCTCTTAAGAGCTGCTTCAGATAGAAAAATGTCTTTATCTATAAAAGAACTATACTTATTTAATTCGCCTGTGAAATATTGTAATAGGTTCTCGTTCTGCCATATTTCCTGTAGATATGAAATAACAGGCTTGTCATTTTCTTTAAAGTCGTATATAACAGGGTCAAAGGTAAACCCTTTTCCAAAAACAATCTCAGAATAGGTTTTGAGGCTTTCTAACAACTGCCGTGTATTCCTAACTACATAAAGCCTGTCAGTACCCATACGAAGGGAGAGAGAGGCAATAGGCCCTCTTTTGATAATTGAGTACCTTCTGCTAAGGAGTTCAAGATTGAATTCTACATTTACAATACTCTTTACTCCTGAGCCTTTATTTGAAAAGAACTGAAAGATATCTTTTGCAGCTTTTTTTTGAACAGTAGAATTAAAAAAACCCTGCTCATCTTTTTCCTTTATTAAGAAAAGAACCGCAGCAATGTGCTTACACCCTTTTTCGGTCTTTTCATAATCCGAACAGGTACATGAAAAATCGGTGAGATTACCGGACTTAGCAAACCGTACCTGTACATTATACGGGTGAGTCCCCAAGACTGTTGCGTCAAACAACAGCATTTCTTGATTAAAGGACAAGGACTTGATACGTTTATCCTTGAAATAGTCCATTCCCTTTTTGTATCTCATGGGTGTAGATAAGTAATAAATAGTGTCTTTAGAAATTTTAAACATCATTTTCTCCAAAGTATAATAAAATAGGCTATCATATTATTATAACCAATTTGAAGAAGAATGTGTAGTTTTTACATAAATAACTGATTAGCTTCCTGCTTACTCACTTGAAGAGCTATAAGAAATTCGGTGATTTCTTCGTTGCTTTGAATATGGATACTACCCCCGCATTTCTCTATTTGCGCTTGTACTATACTAAGCCCAAAACCTCGTTTTTTGGAAGCATTATCTTTTGTAGAAAAGCCGGAATTGAATATTTTCTTGATATTTGATTCAGGAATCATAGGGCCATTGTTGGAAATAGATAAATAGTAATTATCATTCTCTATATATGTTTCAAGACGTATAAACTTATTATCCCTGTCAGTCCCTAAGATTGATTCGCAGGCATTGTCTATTATATTTGATATTACAGTGACAGCAGTATCTTCATCTATTACTGCACTTGACAAAGGTTCTTCAAAATCAACATGAACTTCTATATCTTTTTTAAGAGCGTTATTACATTTTACACTTATAATGGCATCAACAAAGTCGTTGCCGGAGCATACATTAACATTAATTGTCTCGCTGTTATTTGCATAGTTGTTGATATATTGTTTAACCTTTTGGCTTAAATCAGGTCTGTTTAAGGTGCAAAGACCGTAAATGGTATTAAGATGATTTTTATATTCGTGTCTTTCTTTTGCCACCATTTCGTTAAATGCAATTAATTGATAAACATTCTCTTTTTTTAGTTCGTTTGCATATTGCAGGATTTCAAGCTTTGAACCTTCCCGGAACGCAGAAAGCATCGCAATGATCAGTATTATATATATGACAAAGGTAAATATATTATAAAGAAGTAGATTTTGGGGATCTTTTGAAATATAAATATTTGTTCCTACCAGAAAGAATAGAACAGCAAAAATCATGATAAGAGTCTGCTTGTATCTGGACCGATAGGGATTTCCGTCTTTTAACCAGGAAAATCCATTATGGAATCTATATAATATAAATACAATAGTACCTTCAAATATCTTTGATATAATTCCCAAAACTGACATTATTAATTTATCGTTAATAAGTACTGACATTGGTTCGCCTATAACGCTCATACATGCCAAACCAATGAGACTTTCTGTAATAGCAATTCCTAAACAAATGATAAGTACTTTAACTACACTTTTAAAAAGAGTACCGTTAAGTATATAATTCAGTATAAAACATGTAAGGGAAGTGATTATAACTGTGTGCAAACCTGATGGTAAAAATTTAGTAATCCAGTATGTATATATTGTATAAATTGTAACAAACCAGGCAATCCGACTATAAATCTTTTTTATGAATTGCCGCTGTACTGACAAAAGATAAAAGGCTATTATAAAAATTAAGCCCTCAATAGCTGTTAAAAATATTTCATTGGCAATGTACACCCTTATTTACACACCCTTCCAGAAGAACATTCTGACACAACAAAAACCTTAAACAAAAACAGAACTCTAATAATTGGAGTGTAACTCTAACTATCAGAGTAAAGTTTTAACAGGCTAAGATTATTTTAAGTTAATTTTCAGGTTGATACAACCAAAATATTTTAGAAGCTGCACCGGTAATCAAGCGTGTTGATATTAGAGAGAGTTTCCCAATTGCTTTAAATAAAAATTTTTTCACCAGAATCACTCCTTAAAAAATTTTAATTCTCAACTTAATATTCTAACATTCTACAGGAAAAGTCAATATAATTTATAAAAATATTACAATTTATGCTTATATTTGCTAATTAGTAGTTGATATACAGACAATGTATATACTTCTATGACAGACCAGCTGATTATGGAAGTTGACATAAATAAAAAATCGACCAGTAGAAGTATAGCAGTAATTAAACCTACTGCAATCTTTGTTTTCTTTCGTACCACTTGTTTTTTTCTATTTTGGACAGGTGCAATTAATAAACCGAGAATTGGAAGTAATAGAATAAGAGCCAACTGAATATAGGAGGGAATTATATCTGATTTACCCGCAAATATGGCTATGACCATTGTTATAAACGACATTATGATACATACAATCTCATTTTTGAAATGGTAACCGCCAAGAAAGGGACGAATCAGCAGGAAAGCAAGAAAAGCGCATAGAAATTCTTTTGTTAGTGAAAATGCAACAAAAATAAACAAGAATAGAATAGTTTTATACAAATCCGAGAAGATACATATGAGCCCGTAACGAATGCTTTTAATCTCATCTTCCGAGTACTGTTGGTTCCTTGTGATAGCATCAGCCACTTTGTATGCGAGCTTTCTATAAAAGGTTATATACATAAAATGTCTCCATTGACAATCGTACAATTATATTAACATATAATGATATGAAATTACAATAATTGTTAAAAAAATACAAGAAGAGACAATCCTGTACAAGATTGCCTCTCTTTGTATTTATCTATAATGCTGTAAGATTATTTTGCAACGATATTAACAAGTCTTCCTTTTACTACTATTACTTTCTTTATCTCTTTCCCATCAAGGAAAGGCTTAATTTTCTCATCAGCCAAAGCAACAGCTTCTGCTTCACTGTTGCTAGCGTCGGCAGCAACTTCTATTTTACCTCTAACCGTACCGTTAATCTGGACTGCAAGCTCTATAGTATCTTTAACTAATGCATTTTCGTCAAATTCAGGCCAACATTGATTAAAGATAGAATATCCATAACCCAACTGTTCCCACATTTCTTCTGCAAAGTGAGGTGCAAAAGGTGCTACAAGCTTTACTAAGTCTTTGATGGTATCCTCAAAAAGCTTAATGTTCTTTGTTTTAACTTCTGCATCATACTTATAAAGTGCATTTACAAGTTCCATACAACGTGATATAGCAGTATTGAACTGGAATCTGTCGGTATCCTGTGTAGCACCCTTTATAGCAGTATGGCGTACAAAGTTCAGTTCCTTGTCATCCTTGTCCATATCAGTTCTGGAGGCCTTTGACTTCTGTTCTCCAAGACTTTCAACAAGCCTTTCTATTCTGCTTGCAAATCTTGAAATAGCTTTTATTCCGTCATCGCTCCATGGTCCACCATCTACATAATTGAAACCGAAGCCAAGATACATTCTGAATATATCTGAGCCGTACTTTCTCACGTAATCATCAGGAGAAATGGTATTTCCTCTTGATTTACTCATTCTATTACCATCCGGGCCAAGTATTGTACCTTGGTGTACAAGTGACAGGAATGGTTCGTCAAAATTGAGGAAGCCAAGATCTCTCAATGCTTTAGTAATAAATCTCGCATAGAGAAGATGCATTGCAGCATGTTCAGCACCACCTACATACTTATCAACCGGAAGAACCTTGTTTATCCATTCGGTGTCAAAAGGTTTATCATTGTTCTTGTTATCAGGATACCTGAGATAGTACCAGGATGAGCAAACAAATGTATCCAGTGTATCAGGATCTCTCTTGGCTGGAGCACCACATTTTGGACAAACGGTATTCATGAACTCCTCACTCTTTTTCAGAGGGGATTCTCCGTCAGGTTTAAATTCAACATTATAAGGGAGAGCAACAGGCAGTTGTTCTTCGGGGACTGCAACCTCGCCGCAGTGCTCACAGTAAACTACAGGAATAGGAGCACCCCAGTATCTTTGCCTTGAAACAAGCCAATCTCTCAGTCTGTAGTTTATCTTCAGACTTCCTTTACCATCTGCTTCCAGCTTCTTTATTATAGCGGTTCTTGCCTCAGAAGAAGGAACACCGTCAAATTCCGCACTATTGACTAAAACACCGTATTCGCAGAACGGAAGCTCGTCATTTGAACCATCAGCACTTTTTATAACCCTGTTAATAGGCAGGTTATATTTCTTTGCAAATTCAAAGTCACGTTCGTCATGAGATGGAACAGCCATTACACAGCCGGTTCCATAGCTAGCAAGAACGTAGTCAGCAATCCATACAGGTACTTTTTCTCCTGTGATTGGGTGAATGGCATAACTACCGGTGAATACACCAGACTTTTCTTTTGTTGTTGAAAGTCTTTCAATTTCGGTTTGCTTCTTGGTATCGTTTTTGTACTTTTCAACAACTTCGATATATTCCGGTTTTGTTATTTTATCAACTATAGGATTTTCAGGAGCCAGAACAACATATGTGACACCATAAAGGGTATCTGCTCTTGTTGTAAATACCTGAAACTCAATATCTGTATCAGCAACCTTGAAGGCTATTTCAGCACCTTCTGAACGACCTATCCAGTTTGTCTGTATCTTTTTTGTTTTTTCAGGCCAATCAATAGTATCCAACTTATCCAGAAGCTCCTGGGCGTAAGAGGTTATCTTAAAGAACCACTGAGTAAGGTCACGTTTAGTTACCTCTGAATCACATCTTTCACAGCAACCGTCAATAACCTGTTCGTTTGCAAGAACGGTGTTACATTTTGGGCACCAGTTAACAGGTGCGTTTTTTCTGTAGGCAAGTCCAGATTTATATAATTGAAGGAACAGCCACTGTGTCCACTTGTAATAGTCAGGCATACAGGTTTTTATTTCATAATCCCAATCAAAGGTTGCACCCATTTCCTTGAGCTGGCCTTCCATTGTCTCTATATTTTTAAGAGTAGAGTCTTGTGGATGAATACCTGTTTTTATTGCATAATTTTCTGCTGGAAGTCCGAAGGCATCAAAGCCCATGGGATGGAACACATTATATCCCTGCATTCTTTTCATTCTGGCCCAGGAATCAGTCAATCCATAATTGTACCAATGTCCTACGTGAAGATTGGCGCCTGACGGGTATGAAAACATTTCGAGACAGTATAGCTTCTTGTCTGTGTTTTTGGGATCAAACTTGTATATTTCTGTATCTTCCCATTTTTTTTGCCACTTTCTATCTATATCTGCTGAGTATGGCATTTAATCAACTCCTTTATTTTATTTAGTATTAATATCAATAACTTATAAAAACCCGTCTCTTAGTAAAAGAGACGGGTTAATCCGCGGTACCACTCTTGTTAGCCCTGGAGGCTCACTCAAAAGTCTTGTAACGAAAGACCTACGGCTGAATTTTTATCAGCAGCTCCACGGCGAGTTCAAAGAACGTAGTCAGCTGCAATTCCACCAAGTATGCAGCTCTCTATAGTGACTAAATTTTCTTTTACTACTCCGCTTCATAACATTAATAAGTAATTAACTAATCTACATTGCAATCTATATTAGATTATCATAATAGTTTGATCATTTCAACTTTTTTCACGGTTTTGATTCTCCATTAGAGCAATGTATTGTGCCATGGTTTTGACCTTGTTGGTCTGTTTTGAAATGGTTATGGTAAGGTTAAGATTTATACCCAGCTCAAAAAGAATAAGTACTAGAAATACTGCATTTGCAGGTTCAATTATACCTATAAGATTTGCAAAGCAATCAGGTATAACAGGGAATGCAGCAATAATTATAAACATTACAGAGGACACAATCCAAAGAATACTGTACCTGAGTTCCAGTTTGGTCTTCTGAACCATTTTGAGTATTGATGTAAGTAAAACTAAACCTATAAGAAGAATACTTATCTGTAACCGTAAGTTCATATTTTTTACCTTCTGTAAGATATTTTAATTAGAAAAGCGTTTTATACGGGGTCTTATACGACTCAAAATTATAGCCAATGTAACCTTCACCATATAGTAAACGGATAGGGATCTGTTAATTGAAGAGTTTCCCCGGGCTCTTTTCTTCATTTCCACAGGTATTTCTATAATTTTTAAATTTTTACGTTTTAAAATCATTATGGATTCAGGCTCGGGATAGTCCTGGGGGTAGTTTTTTGAAAACAGTTCAATTATTTTTCTGTTGCAGGCTCGAAAACCTGAAGTAGAGTCCGTCACTCCCGCTCCTGACAAAAGCCATATCAAAAAACGAAAGTACTTTATACCCATCCTTCTGATAAAAGTAGACTGGTAACCCCTTTTATCCAAAAATCTGGAGCCGATAACCATGTCTGAATTTCCATTTTCCAGAATATTTATCATTTCAGGTACAAAAGATGCCTTATGCTGTCCGTCACCATCGAATTGGACAACTATATCGTAGCCTTTTTGAAATGCATACTTATAGCCGGTTTGAACAGCTCCTCCTATACCTACATTAAAAGGAAGGTTTATGTGTGGGATGTGATTTTCTCGTAATATTAAACCTGTTTTGTCAGTTGAACCGTCATTTATAACCATATAATGGCACCCGGCAGCGTTTTGCTCTATATCATTTATGACATCAAGAATATTGTCCTGTTCATTGTAAGCCGGTATTATTATTATACTTTTCATTTAATCCTCCGAAGCCAGTATTCATGCCGAGTTTATTTTACCCTTTGGCTATATAAAATACTCCTGCCAGAATGAGTATAGTACCAAAAATTTTACGGAGATCAATATTCTCCTTAAAAATAAAAAATCCGACAAAGAGGCTTAGTGCATATGCTACGCTGTTTAGGGGGTATGCAGTTGAAAATGGTAGCTTGGAAAGTACATATAGCCACAAAACCGTAGAGACACCATAAACAAAAACACCTGCAAGTATTAGTGGGTTCAGCAGTAGTTTAAAACTGTAACCTTCCATTCTTTCAAGTCCAATTTTCCACAATGTCTGTCCGAATACGGTAAGACCTGAATTTAAAATTGCTAATAATATATATTTACCCTGCATGTGAGCCGTCCCATGTATAAAAATTTATGTAAATTGTATTATGTCCTGAATTTTTTATAGAAATACGTATGAACATATCCATGCTAATTTACATAATATGGATCATAATAACATTTTTGGAGATTTAGAGATGGAGAAATTTGTCGTTATTATGGCAGGAGGTTCAGGTACGAGACTATGGCCGCTATCAAAAGAAAAAAAGCCTAAGCAGTTTATATCTGTTGATGACGGCGAATGTATGTTGGTTCAGACTATTCACCGTGTGTGTCGAATCGTTCCACCATCCAATTGTTTTATTGTAACAAATCAAAGTCTTGTGGGATTGACCCGGGAAGTTGTAAAGGACATAATCCCATATTCAAATATAATTGCTGAACCCCAAAAAAAGAACACTGCAGCATGTATTGCATATACAGCAATGGTTCTTGATAAAAAACTGGGAGATGCAATACTGTGTTTTGTACCGGCTGACGGGTATGTCAAAGACCAACAGCGTTATGCTGAAGCAATAAATCTGGCGTTTAGGGCGGCTGAGGAAAAGGAAAGCCTTGTTGTAATAGGAATTAACCCCTTATATCCCTCTACAGCATATGGTTATATAAAAATTGCCACCGGAAAAGATCCAGAAGAACAAATATTAAAGGTTCAGAAATTTACAGAAAAACCAAACAAAGATACCGCCCAAACAATGTTTGAATCAGGTGCCTACTTGTGGAATGGAGGTATTTTGGCAGGAACATCAAAGACAATAATTAATCAAATTAAACAAAATCTACCCCAACACTTTATATCTATCTCAAATGCACTTGTTCATGAGGGAAGTGAAAATTTTAACACATATATTGCTAATGCATATAATGAAATACAGAATATTTCATTTGACAGCGCTGTATTAGAAAAAAGTAACGACATTTATGTAATTAGGGCTTCCTTCGATTGGGATGATATAGGGAGTATCGATACTTTGTCGGGAACTCTGCAAAAAGATAAGGACGGTAACTCTTGGCAGGGCGACTATATATCCTTAGAAACTACCAATTCTGTAATATATGCGGATGGAATTCTAATTACGGTAATAGGGCTGGATAACATGATTGTTGCAGGCACAAATGAGGCTTTGGTTGTTTGTCCAAGAGGAAGAGCACAGGAAGTTAAAAAATTGGTGGAAATGCTTAAAAAGAAGGGATATGAAAAATTCTTGTAATAGCTAGGTATGCGGAGGGTTTTAAATTGAAGCAGGATAAATTCTTACTTATTAATACAACTGGGGACGGATTCTGGTACGACATGCACCACACGCTTTCTAATCTTTTGCTTGCTGACATGACAAAAAGGATACCTATCATTTATTGGGGGAGCAAAAGCATGTATAGCACAGATGAATTCTCCAATGCTTTTGAACAATATTTTTTCCCCGTATCAAAATATGGCATGGAGGAATTAATGACTAATATTAATCATAGTGCTGATATTCAGGTTGCCGACAGATATACGGACATAGATAGTATTATATGTCGTATGGATGAGGAGTGTCCTTATTTCGGTATGAATTCGGGCGAGATATACAGACTTTTACTCAAAAAGTATATACGGCTCAGGCCGGAAATAGAAAATGAGATAAGTACTTTCTATGAAAAGAATATGGCAGGTAAGACAATAGTTGCTGTACATATAAGAGGAAGTGACAAGATATTGGAAGTAAGTCATTTACATGAGCTGAACAAACTCTATCCATCAAAAATAAACGCTTATATAAAAAAAATACCAGATGCACATGTTTTTCTAATGACTGACTGCAAAGACATATTAGCCGAATATAAAAACATGTACGGCGATAGAGTAATCAATACTGATTGTAAAAGGGTCTTGAGAAATGGTGGAGGAGTTCACTTCCAGGAATATGAAAATAATAGGCTTAAAGGAATAGAAATAATTAAGGACAGTTGGCTTGCAGCAAAATGTGACTATTTCATAGGGAATGGATTCTCAAACGTATCCAGGGCTGTATGCGAACTAAAAGACTGGCAGAATCAGAATGTAATGCTGCTTTTTTAACATGGCTCTTAAAAAAGTATACAAATGGGAATTTCGGAGGTTAGTATATATGGAAAAAGAGAGACTTATTGAGCTGTACAGAATTATGCAGACCATACGCAGTGTGGAACGAAAAATCGAAAGTGAATATAAAAATGATGAGATGAAAACCCCAATACATCTGTCTATAGGGCAAGAAGCAATTGCAGCAGGGGTTTGTATAAATCTCCGCAAGGATGATTACCTTTTTGGAACCCATAGGAGTCATGCTCAGTACATTGCTAAAGGCGGGGATATAAAACAAATGATAGCGGAGCTCTATCTGCGTAAGACAGGTTGTACTTCAGGAAGGGGAGGGTCCATGCACTTGATGGCCCCGGATAGAGGAATATTCGGCTCTACGGCTATAGTAGGAGGCAGTTTGCCCCTTGGAACGGGGACGGCTCTTGCATCCAAAATTCAAAAAAATGACAGGGTCACTGCAGTTTTTTTTGGAGATGGAGCGGTAGATGAAGGAACTTTTCATGAAAGCCTGAATTTTGCATCTCTTAAAAGACTCCCAGTAGTTTATGTATGCGAGAATAATTTCTATGCAATAAACTCCCATCAGTCAGAAAGGCAGTCAGGAGATAATATACACAAAATAGCTCAAGGCTATGGAATACCGGCATATCAGATTGATGGAAATGATGTGCTTAAAGTTTCTGCATATGCAGAAAAGGCCGTTGAAAGGTGCAGAATGGGTGAAGGACCTACCCTGCTAGAATGTGTAAGTTACCGGTGGAAGGGTCACATTGGAACGGTTGACGATTTGGGAGTAGGATACAGGCCTCAGGAAGAATACGAATATTGGATTTCAAAGTGCCCAATAAAATGGTATAAAAGCTACCTTGAAAGCAGAGGAATTCTTAATGATCAGTTGGAAAAAACCATTGATGATGAAATAGATAAGGAAGTAAAGGCTGCTTTTGAATTTGCAGTAAATTCACCTAAACCTCAGCCTGGAGAACTTCTCGATTTTGTTTATGCAGACTGATTGGATTAAATATAGGTTAAGAATTGATAGGAGGTATTTTAAATGCCCTGGACTACAATCGAAGTTGAGAAACAGGATAAATTTATAATAACAGATGATTCCCAAAATGGCAGGATGATTTCATATAAAGATGCTTTATATGAAGCAATGGATCAATCTCTTGCAAGAGACTCAAGAGTCTTTGTTATGGGAGAGGGTGTAGATGACCCCGGCGGGGTTTTTGGAACTACAAAAGGTTTACACGAAAAGTATGGCCGTGAAAGAGTTTTTGACACACCCATAGCAGAAAACTCCCTGACAGGTATAGCGGCAGGAGCTGCAATGGCAGGGCTAAGACCGGTTTTTGTACACAGTAGAATGGATTTTTTACTGCTGTCACTTGATCAACTGGTAAACCATGCTGCAAAGTGGAGTTATATGACAGGTGGAAAGGTAAGTGTTCCGTTGGTAGTGCGTACAGTTAGTGCAAGAGGTTGGGGGTCTGGAGCACAGCATTCTCAGTGCTTGCAAGGTATGCTTATGAATGCCCCAGGGTTAAAAATAGCTGCTCCTGCCACCCCTTATGATGCCAAAGGGTTATTGATTTCAAGCATTATAGACAATAATCCTGTCCTGTTTGTTGAGCACAGGTGGCTATACAAAACAGTAGGTAATGTTCCGGATACACTATATTCCATACCATTTGGAAAGGGTGTTGTAAGGAAAAAAGGAAAGGATGTTACTATTGTTGCAGTATCCTATATGCTGGTTGAAGCCTTAAAGGCGGCCGAGAAGCTTCAAGCCCAAAATATATCGGTAGAAGTAATAGATTTACGGACAATAAAACCCATAGATGAGGATATAATTATTGAATCACTTACAAAGACGGGGAGACTGATAATAACAGATACAGGTTGGAAAACAGGAGGGGTAGCAGCTGAAATAGCGGCAATAGTTGCTGAAAAGGCTGTCCATTTATTAAAAAAGCCTGTTATTAGAGTTTGCTGTCCGGATATACCTACTCCGGCAGGAGATTTGCAAGAAAAAGCTTTTTATCCTGATTCTGAAACTATATGTGATAAGGTTGTTGAATTAATGAAGTAATGGAAGGGGGCCTCCATTTGGATAAATATATAGAAGAAGATTGCTTAGAGTATTTAAAAAAAATAGACTTGTCTCCTGTTTATAATAAAACAGTTCTAATTACAGGTGCAAACGGACTCATTGGAACTTATATCATATATATGCTTCATCTTGAAAACCTTTTAAACGGCGGTGGGATTAAAATTCATGCTGTAAGTAGAAGCAAACCTTGCGAGGCGCTGGCTGATATATTTGAGAGAAATTACAAGTTTGATTCAGAAGACCTAACTAGCATGGATTTCGATAAGATAAAGGATAAAGCTGACTATATCATACATGGGGCAACCTATGCACAACCCGGTAAATTTTTACGAAACTACACGGATACAATCCACTTAAATACAATAGTCACTGAAAAGTTGCTTCAAAAAGCTAAGAAGGATAGTGCAAATATCTTATTCCTGAGTTCCTCTGAAATCTATGGGGAGCCGGACAAAGATAATATCCCTACCTTGGAAAGTTATCCGGGCTTTTGTTCTCCCGTAAATGTAAGAGCGGTATATTCGGAGTCAAAAAGGATGGGTGAAACTATGTGCTTTGCCTACAGACACTATGAAGGAGTGAATGCTAAGGTAGCCAGAATATCCATGACCTACGGCCCGGGAGTTAAAGGGGACGATGAACGCGTTCTTGGGCAGTTCATAAGAAGGGCGTTGGAACAAAAAAAGATATCCATGGTGGATGACGGAAGTAAAATCAGGACGTTTTGCTATATAGCGGACTGTGCCCTGATGCTACTATATATAATTGTATATGGCAGAGACTTTGTATATAACGTTGGAGGCCGTGACAGTATCAGTATAAAAACACTTGCACAAGAAATATGTTCTATTACCGGAAGCACTCTCACGTTTGATAACGCAGAGAAAAAACAAGGTGTAGAGGAAATAAAGGTATCCCCTGACAAAGTTCAACTTGACATCAGCAAGATTTGCTCCGAGTTTGGATTTACACAATTTAAGCCATTCAGGGAGGGACTTGTAAGAACTGTTGACTGGAATAAGAATAAATGGAATTTGCAAATGAAATAAATGAATGTTATATTGTATGTAAGTAATTCCAGCAATTGGTAATTAACACATTAGCACAGAGCAGGAGGAAGTCAAGCCAAAGATGAATATATTGCCGATTAATATTGCAGTCATTGATGATGGGATTAACGAGGAACTCTATCAAACGGGCAGACTTGCACATAATTTGGAAATAACCCATGATTTAATAATTTGTGATCGAGAGGGTTATGACCCTTTTTTGCCGTCACATGGTACAACCTGTGCTGCAATAATAAAAAAGTATTCTCCTGAAGCTGTTATAAGCAGTGTAAAAATATTGAACTCTGAATCGAGAACGGGAATGAAAGCACAGCTTATCTGTGCATTGCAATGGTGTGTGGATAATAGTATACGTATTGTAAATTTGAGTCTTGGTACTATAGATTACAGAGATTTTCTGCAAGTGAAGGAAGCGGTAGAATATGCCTGTGAAAAAAATTTGATAATAGTTGCAGCGTGCAATAACCTCAATATTTTCACATGTCCTGCATCTTTGGAAAAAGTAATTGGCGTAAAATGCGATGTAACCGGTATATTGAATGAGGGCGAGTACATTTATAATTCTGATTGCATGGATGGAATAGATATAACGGCATGTGCAAAACACAAGCTGAAAAAATATGATGGAACGGAAAAAGTGACAAGTGAATGTAACAGCTATGCGGCACCAATGGTTACTGCTCATGTGTATAACCTTATAAATAATAATCCAAACATGACTACCTCCAAGATTAAGGCCCAATTGAAAAAAGAGGCACATAATATGGAGCAAAACCTCAATGTGCAGCAATTTAAGGAACTTAAAGAGCCGGATATACCGGTTATTGTAATCTATAATAATTCAACTAATGACTTTGCAAAAGGACTCAATGGCAAATTCAGGAGTGACGGATATAATGCTTTATGTGTATACGAGGATATAAAGGACGACATTTGTAACGGGTACATTAATATCAAGCAATTCTCCAATCATCAGTTACTCTCATTAAAAAAGAGCGTATATAAAATATGTAGCATATTTTCTCCTGATATATTGCTTTTAACATATGATAATCACAAGACTATCAATATACAAACGGCAGAAATAGTGGACTTGGACGCTGATGTTCAAATATATGTAAATGTTACTTCGGGGATAAAAGTTGAGAGTTCCTACGAAACTCATATTTTTAATCATGAAGACAATAATCAACTGGAGCAAGTGTATTCTTATATACTGGAATTGTTTGAAAAAGCAGAGGCGTAGTAGTAAAAAAGCAGGTGAAAATCATACAACTGTTAATAAACCTATGGGAAAATTTAATTTACCCATGGGTTTTTATTTTTATAATCACATATCAGTCTAGGCTTACATAAAATAACATGAAATGCATTTATATTGAGGTGATAATAAAAATGTCTAATGACAGATTCCTGCTTATAAAGGCCTGGAGTTCTATTCTTTGGGCAGATGTAGATCATGTATGTGGTCAACTTCTTGTAGCTGAACTTACCAATAGGATTCCGGTTGTATATTGGCCTACACACTGCCTGCACAATGGCTATATTTTGACCAACGGCTTTGAGTTGTATTTTGAACCTGTATCCAATTACTCTATCTTTGATGTGGCAAAGCCGGAGTATACCTATTACCCACCAATATGGGATCATGAAAATTTATTTGCTGAAGACCAGAATAAGGAAACCTGGATTTATAGAAATATCGGGGACTTACTAAGTAGCGAAGCAAATGTAGTAGTAGCCGATGTGTATTTTAATATACATGAGTTAATTCCTTTTGTAAAAAGTAATCATCCCACATATGGAATGAGTGCCGAACAGTCATATCGATATCTGTTTAGTAAATATATAAGGCTGAGATCAGATATAGACACAGAAGTTCAGGGTTTTTATAATTCATGGCTAAAGGGCAACCATCCTGTTCTTGCAGTTCACGTAAGAAGGGTTGAAAAAGACATGATTTTTGATACAAGAGACTCTAAGAAAAACGGAAACCAGTATTGGAATAAAGTATATAGAAAGTATAAACAGAAAACCCAAAAAAAGAGAAAAAAGCTGTATAAGCTATTTACAAAGGGCAAGTTTAAGGAGCCTAACAGGGGCTATCATAAGGAAATAAAGAAATATATAAATAAATACAACATTAAAAAAATATTCCTCCTAACAGACTGTGAAGATACGCTAAATGAGTATAAGAACATATATGGATCTATGCTTGTCTATACAAATTGTAAAAGGATTAAAAACGACGAACCCGTGTATCATATTGAAAATCCGATGGTGGTAAGGCGTAGAGGTATGGAAATTATAAAAGATGCATATATTGCTGCAAAGTGTGACTTTTTCGTAGGTAATGACTTTTCAAATGTATCTCATGGGGTTACACGCCTAAAGGATTGGGAAGATAAAAACGTAAAAATGATGTATTGGGTAGCTAAAAAGAGAAAATACCCTGTAAATGCAATGCTTGTTGTTAAAAGTGATAAGCCAAATATATTTTCCCGTGCAGCTCAAAGGGTAAAAAAATTTTTTGGTAAGTTTAAAAAGAGTACGGAGAAAAGAGGTGAGTTAAATGCCAAATGATAAATTTCTGCTGATAAAGTCGTGGGGATGCGGCTTTTGGTCGGATGTGGATCACGTGATGGGCCAGCTATTGGCTGCTGAACTTACCGATAGAATCCCGGTTATATATTGGGGACCCAATAGCTTGTATGCAGAATCGTTCAAAACAAACGCCTTTGACCTTTACTTTGAACCAGTATCCAATTACACCATAGACGATGTTATAAAATATAATTATACTTATTTCCCACCTGTATGGAATTATGACAATGTTATAATTGAGGATTTGGATAAAGTAACATGGACATACCGAAATCTGGGTGAAATGATGAATAGCGATGCAAATGTACTGGTCAGTGATGTCCACTATTTTATAAGGCCATTAATAAATTATATAACAAAGAATCATTGGGCATACGGTATGACTGCACACCAAATCTATAGGACATTATTTGATAAATATCTGAAGCTGAAGCCTGATATTGAACAGGAAATTCAAGAATTTTACGAAGAGAAGTTAAAGGATAAAGGGTTAACTTTGGGTATTCATATCAGGGGCGGAGATAAAGTGAGAGAAGTTGAGAACCTTGGTCGCTTGAACAAGAGGTACTATAAGGAAATTGAAAACTTCAGTGCCAGATATGATATCGGAAAAATCCTACTTCTTACGGATTGCGAGGACATATTAAAAGAATTTTTGAAACTTTATGGAGACAAGGTGGTTTATACAGACTGCAGAAGAGGGGCATTAAGTGCAACTGAGGATGCTCCTCACCTACAGGATTATTCAGCCAAAAGACGTAAAGGCATAGAAATAATAAAAGACACCTACCTTGGAGCAAAGTGTGATTTCTTTATTGGAAACGGTTATTCCAATGTTTCATATACGATAAAAAGGCTCAAGGATTGGCCGGAACCAAACATTATACTTTTTTATAGAGATATAAATACTGAAAAAAAACTAGCCAAAAAGAGAGTAAAGGAAGAGGGTAACAGAAGGCTGCTGGAAAGCAAAAATCACAAGTTGGAGTACCCGGAATTTTATGGAG
This sequence comes from Bacillota bacterium, assembly GCA_023390335.1. Classification (GTDB taxonomy): domain Bacteria; phylum Bacillota; class Clostridia; order Acetivibrionales; family DSM-1351; genus Ruminiclostridium. The sequence goes on from JAEWCZ010000008.1 coordinate 67,452, forward strand.
GTGTTAACACATATGTCGAATAGTAGATTTCTTCTGATAAAGTCACTGGGAGGCAGTATATGGAGTGATGTAGACCACGTGATATGTCAGATATTTGCCGCTGAGCTGACAAACCGGATTCCGGTAGTATACTGGGGAATGGAAAGCCTTTACAGCGAATCCGTTGATACAAACTCGTTTGAGTCATTTTTTGAGCCTATATCCCAATATACCTTCCACGATGTAGTGCGTCCCGAATATTCCTATTATCCCAGGGTGTGGAAGTTTGAAAATGTGCTGGCTGAGGATACGGATAGGCTTAAAATGGAGAACAGAGAATTAAGCGGTATGATGAGAAGTGAAGCCAATGTGGTTGTAAGTGACACTTATTATCCGCTTAGAGCACTTTTACCATATGTAAGAAGTAACCATTGGTCATATGGAAAAACTCCGTATCAGATATATAGGTATATGTTTGACAATTATATTAAACTGCAGCAACCAATACAAAAGGAAATTCAAAAGTTCGTAAATACCAATCCGGACTTTAGAGATGAACGACCTATTTTAGGTGTCCATGTAAGGGAGAAGGCAATAGTAAACGAGGTTGCCCAATTATATGATTTGAATGAGTTTTATAAACCAAATATTTGGCAGTTTATAGTAAGGTATAACGTAAGGCATTTGTTCTTGATAACCGACTCAAACGCTATTTTTAAGCAATATAAGAAGTTATATAACAAAAACGATATGCTGATATACACCGATAGTAAGAAAGTACCGCTAAAAGAGCGTGTCCCTACTGCCCTTCTTAACTATCCCAATAAGAGGCATAAAGGAGTTGAGCTAGTAAAGGACACTATTGAAATAATTAAAGATACTTATATAGCATCAAAATGTGATTTCTTTATTGGAAATGGATATTCAAGTCTTTCAAATACAGTATTGAGGTTAAGAGACTGGCCTGAATCAAATATCAAGCTTCTATACTGATACAGGTGTAAAGGCTAGCGGGTGGTGAAATTCTGAATGGATGAAAAAGAAAATATGTATGTGGGGCTTATAAGAAGCAGATGCCCTCAAATTAGTATAACAAAAGTTGAATACCTGATGAATGAGGGTAGGTATAATGATGTAATTATCATAAATGACACGTATGTTTTTAAATTTGCCAGATACGACTGGAGTGTTGGATTTTTGGAGAACGAGGCCAAGGTTACTAATTTCATTCGAAATCGTATAGAACCCCGCGTTCCTGCTCATGAACCTCTTGGGAGAGAGATGGTAAAATATAATATAATAAAGGGAAAACCCATATTCAGGAACCTACTTCTACAAATGAACGGTAAATCCCAAGAAACCTTGGCACAGCAGATAGGCGGTTTTCTTAAAGCACTTCACACTATACCAACGGAAGAGGCTGAAAATGTAGGAATAAGCGAATACCAAAATACGATAGCACGAAACGGATGGGACGGACTAATTGAAGAAATAAACAGAAAAGTATTTCCATACTGCTCCGCTTATACAAAGGAGTATATAAAGCAGGCATTCAAGCCTCTTGAGAATGATGATAATTTTATGTCCTATGAACCTGTACTTATCCACGGTGATTTTTCAGCCTGTCACTTGCTTATAGACAGCAGATTAAAAAAATTGACCGGAGTAATAGGTTTCGGACTTTCAGGAATAGGCGATCCTGCTTATGATGTGGGAGTACTTCTTGATAATCTTGGTGAAGCCTTTTTAAAACGGGTGTCTAGGTATTATCCCAATATGGAGAATTTAATTGACAGAGCTAGGTTTTATGCTACCATAAATGATATTCTTTGGGTTAAGGACATTGCGGATATGATTACAACCAGAGACTTTACCAACTTCAGGTTCAACATGAGGGAGAGGGACATAATGCCTATAGGTTGCAAGTGGTAGAAGTTATATTCACCACATGGCTTATCAAATAAAGAATATATTCCTGTCTGGGGAATATATTATGATGAGAGTAATTTTAGGAGATGAGCGATATGTATTATACTCCCGAAGATTTTAAATGCCTCTGTATAAAAAAGTCCTTAATTAATGGATATTGCAGGAAACAGGTTGATGCGATCCTTGCCCAAGTGGGTGAGGACTACATAAGTATAGCTAAAGAAAGACAGGAAATGCAAAGCAAAATAGATTTGCTTAATGAAACCGTACAACACTATAAAATACTTGAAGAATCCTTACAACATTCAATTATAGTTGCACAGCATACAAGTGAACAAATAAAAACAAATGCATGTGAAAAGGCAAAAAATATAACCGATGAGGCGGAGGTAAGTGCTCAAAAGATTATTGAAACTGCCAACCTGGAAGTCATAAAGGCAAGAGGGAAGCTGGACGAAATAAAGGGTCAGTTGTACTCCTTTAAAACGAAATCTGAGGCTTTAATCAGCGCTCAACTTGACGTATTAAAACAATTATTCAATGAGGGAAATAATGAGTAATATAAAAAAATGAGGCAGTTCTCAATTTATACTGCCTCTGTTTTTTATATGAAATAAAATTATGTTGATATTATAAATTACCTAACAATATTTTTAAGATAATATTCATACTCCCTGCGGAGGCCTTCTTCCATATCAATCTGTGGCCTCCAACCTGTCTTATGTATTTTGTTGTTATCCAATACACGCCTTGGTGTACCATCAGGCTTGGTAGTATCAAAAACAAGCTCTCCATTGTATTCTGTTACGCGTTTTATTGTTTCTGCAAGTTCACGGATACTTATCTCTTGGCCTGAGCCGATATTCACAAACTCGTTTCCTTCATAATTCTGCATAAGATAAAGGCAGGCATCTGCCATATCATCAACATACAGAAATTCCCGTAGGGGACTCCCGGTACCCCATAGTTCAACATATGGTTTGTTATTGAGTTTAGCTTCATGGAACTTAATAATCATTGAAGGTATGACATGGGAATTGTTAATATCAAACCTATCATTAACACCATAGAGACTTGCAGGCATTGCAGAAATAAAACGTGTTCCATACTGCTTATTGTGGGACTGACACATTTTTATACCTGAAATTTTGGCAAGGGCATATGCCTCATTGGTAGGCTCAAGCTCGCCTGTTAGCAGGTATTCTTCCTTAATAGGCTGAGGACATAGTTTAGGATATATACACGAACTGCCTAAAAACAGGAGCTTTTTTACGTTGTTTTTAAAAGAGCTTTTTATTATATTACACGCAATAAGCATATTTTCCATTATAAAATCGGCAGGATAGGAGTTATTGGCATGAATTCCACCTACTTTTGCCGCTGCAAGGAAAACATATTCCGGTTTTTCATTCCTAAAAAATAATTCGGTTGCGGCTTGGTCTGTTAAATCAAGTTCGTTGTGACTTTTGTAAATAATATTTTCATACCCGTTCTTCTGCAGCCTCCTTACTATTGCAGAACCGACCATTCCGGTATGCCCGGCTACGTAGATTTTACTTTCCTTATTCATTATTTCATCTCCCCAAATCAACACTAAATCTTTCTATAATACTTTATATCGCTTTCAACCATCATATTAACAAGTTCTTCAAAAGAAACTTTCTGCTGCCATTTTAGTTTGCTTTTAGCTTTGGACGGGTCACCCAGAAGTAAATCTACTTCCGTAGGCCGGAAGAACTTGCTGCTAATATTAATAAGCTCTTTTCCTGTAGTACTGTCGATAGCCTTTTCTTGTTCGCCAGAGCCTTGCCATTCCAGAGTTATTCCTACATGTTGGAAGGCAAGATTGCAGAACTCCCTAACAGTATGGGTTTCTCCTGTAGCTATGACATAGTCGTCAGGCTCGCTTTGTTGAAGCATCAGCCACATCGCCTCGACATAATCACCGGCAAAACCCCAGTCTCTTTTTGCATCTATATTGCCAAGATAAAGCTTATCTGTTTTCCCATTCAATATGTCAGTTATACCCTTAGTTATCTTACGGGTTACAAAGGTTTCTCCTCTTCTGGGTGACTCATGATTAAAGAGAATTCCGTTGCAGGCAAAAAGATCATATGCTTCCCGGTAGTTTAAAGTAATCCAGTATGCATACATTTTAGATACTCCATATGGACTTCTGGGATAAAACGGAGTGGTCTCACTCTGAGGAGTTTCTCTTACCTTGCCGAATAATTCACTGGAGGATGCCTGATAGAATTTGATGCGAGGATTGATTTCCCTAATGCTTTCCAAAAGTCTTACAGCCCCCAGGGCGTCAACATCACCTGTATATACCGGGACGTCAAATGAGACTTTAACATGACTTTGGGCACCTAAATTGTATACTTCATCAGGTTGTATTTTATAGATAAGTTTGCTGAGACTGCCCGAGTCAGACAAATCTCCGAAGTGTAAGGAGATTTGTGAATTATCTCCTGATTTATCTTCAAGAAGATGGGCTATTCTTTGAGTATTCAAGCTGCTGCTTCTCCTAACAATCCCATGCACTTCGTAGCCTTTATCTAATAAAAACTCTGACAGATATGAACCATCTTGGCCTGTTATACCTGTTATTAAAGCTTTTTTCATGTATACGCTCCTTTTTGTATTCATACAAATTGCTGTTTGAATAGCATTCTGATAACATAATATGTTTAGAATTACATTATGGTACTGACTTATAAAAATATTTAATGTTATTAGAAAGTGGTGTTGCACAAAATATCTATTTTTGTATACCGGAGTTATAATATATAGTAATTAATTAAGCAATAATACTTATGGAGGATTTGGATGTACACCAGAAACGAGAAATTTATGCTTGCGGCAATCGAACAGGCAAAAGAAGCGTATAAAAAGGGAGAATCGCCTGTCGGAGCAATAATAGTAAAGGATGGAGTGGCTATCGCCTGCGGTCATAATCAAAAGGAAGAAAAGCAAGATGTTACATCCCATGCCGAAATAGAAGCTTTAAAAAAGGCTGCAAAGGTGCTTGGAACCTGGAAATTGGAAGGTTGCGACATGTATGTTACTCTGGAACCGTGTCCAATGTGTGCAGGAGCTATCATACAATCAAGAATAAAAACACTTTATATAGGGGCGATGGATAAAAAGGCAGGTGCTGCAGGATCAGTAATAGATTTGTTTAGAGTTCCGCAATTTAATCATAGGGTTGACGTAGTATATGGATTAATGTTCGAGGAATGTGGAAATATATTAACAGAATTTTTTAAGAAGCTTAGAACAATATAAATACCAAGAACATTAACAAAGGACGGGAACTTATGATAAACAAATTAGAAATACAGAAGGAACAAGCTTTAAATGCCATACAAAATGGGGAATTCGACAAAAGTGTAATAGCTTCAAAGGAAATAGTACTTATAATATTAACACAGGATTGGTGTCCCCAATGGCAAGCTATGCAAACCTGGTTGTATGACAGTAATGATATAAAGAAGGATGTTGATATTTATCAATTAGAGTATAATACAACCGACTATTCTGAAAAATTTCAAACCTTTAAAGAAGAGCAACTCGGTAATTCAGAGATACCTTATTTAAGGTTCTATAGAAATGGAGCCTTGATAGAGGAAACAAATTATATATCCAAGGATAGATTTATGGAAATTATAGGACAATAAATGAAAAATGGATGTAAAATGTGCTAAACTATCCTTATAAAAATGGTGTTGTTGCAAAGTTAATTTTTATATTTTTAGCTGTACAAGAGTATAAATTGTATCAATGGAAGCATGGAAGCGACCATTGATATAATTTTATACTGGAGTACAGGCGTTAGAACAGATAATTTTGTGTTTTGCAACATCCACAAAGGGAGGCGTTATATTTGACAAAAAAAGATTGTAATTATTTCAGTAATCCCATATTGCCGGGGTTTTATCCTGACCCATCCATATGCCGAGTAAACGATGACTATTACCTTGTTACATCAAGTTTTACATATTTTCCGGGACTGCCGATTTTCCACAGCAAGGATTTAGTTAACTGGAAGCAAATAGGGCATGCTCTGGACAGGACAACTCAACTTGATTTGGATGAGCTTGAACAATCTCAGGGAATATATGCTCCAACCATCAGATATAACAAAGGCTTGTTTTATATTGCATGTACCAATGTAGGGAAAAAGGGCAACTTCATAATAACGTCTGAAAAACCTGAAGGCCCGTGGTCAGAACCATACTGGCTGGATGATGCCCCCGGTATAGACCCGTCACTTTTCTTTGATGACGATGGGAAGGTATATTTTATGGGTACAAATGACGCTCCTGATGGAACCTACTATGGAGACAACGAAATCTGGATGCGGGAACTGGACACCGGAAAAATGCAGCTGAAAGGCCCAAGATACGGGTTGTGGAGAGGTGCAATGAAGAATGCCGTGTGGCCAGAAGGCCCTCATATATATAAAATCAACGGATATTATTATCTTATGATTGCTGAAGGCGGCACTGATTACCACCATGCTGTTACAATTGCCAGAAGCAAAAGTATAACAGGCCCGTATGAGGGTTGCAAAGGAAATCCAATTCTTACCCATAGGCATTTGGGAAGAAAATACCCTATTGCAAATGTAGGCCACGCCGATCTTGTTGAAGCACAAAACGGTGAGTGGTGGATGGTAGCACTGGCATCAAGGCCGTATGGCGGGTACTACAGGAACCTTGGGCGCGAAACATTTCTTATTCCCGTTACGTGGGAAGATGGTTGGCCTGTAGTAAGTCCTTTGAGCGGAAAAGTCGAGTTTACTTATGAAAGACCAAAGATTTCCCCTGATAATCCCGTTGAAGTACCCTCTTGTGACGACTTTGACAATGAAAAGCTTGGCTTTGCATGGAATTTTGTACGTACTCCAAGAGAAGACTTCTACAGCCTCACTGATCGTCCGGGATATTTAAGGTTAAAACTGAGACCAGCCAAAATAACTGAGGAGAAAAACCCCAGCTTTGTTGGAAGACGACAACAGCATATTAATTTTCGTGCTAAAACAATAATGGAGTTTTCCCCGGAGAACGAAAATGAAGCGGCAGGCATATTAGTAATACAAAATAATAATTATCACATGAGGTTTGAATGTACACGCTCAGGTGAAACGAAAATGATAAGGCTGGTTGTATGTAATGACGGAAAGGAAAGCATTGTAGCTCAAAGGGAAATTGTGCACCAACGTATTCAAATGGTAGTTCAGGCCAACGGTCAGGACTACAACTTTTACTTTGGGAATGAAGATCAGCTTACAGAGATGGCTGTCAATGTAGACGGGAGAATACTAAGCACCGATGTAGCGGGAGGTTTTATAGGGACGTATGTCGGTATGTTTGCCAGCAGTAATGGTTTTGACAGCAGTAATACGGCAGATTTTGATTTGTTTGAGTATTCAGGATTATGAGCCACAATTTATCCAACAACATAAAACATTAAAAACTAAAGCTAAACTGGTCAGAAAACGTTAAATGCCTTTTATTGACGCTCTATGAATATGATGCTATAATTATTTCTAAACCAAGACTTACAACTTTTGTAAGAGATTTAATTATCAAATATATAGCCTATGATGGAAAACAAGATGTATTGATTTGTTAAAGAGAACCGGCGGTTGGTGAAAGACGGTACAATAAATACATGTATAACTCATTCCGGAGGTCCGATACCCAAAAATTCAGCTTGATTAAGTATCGGCGTTGGCAACGATATAGCTGTAGAGCACGGACGCGCGTCCTGTTGCTCACTGAGGATGCAGTTTAATATACTGCATTAAATCAGGGTGGTACCACGGTGGAATTATCCCCTCGTCCCTGCGTAATAGCAGAGATGAGGGGTTTTTTATAACTAATCTGAGTATAGAACTATAGTAAAAAAGGAGGATTGCCATTGAAAATAACAGGAGCTCAAGCATTGGTAAAGGCACTTGAGTTGGAGAAAATAACTACCATTTTCGGATACCCCGGTGCGGCAATCTGTCCGTTTTATGATGCATTGCTGGATTCAGACATTAATCACATACTTACAAGAAGTGAGCAGGGAGCGGCACATGCTGCCAGCGGATATTCAAGAGTTACCGGAAAAACAGGTGTATGTGTAGCTACCTCGGGGCCCGGTGCTACAAATCTTATAACAGGGATTGCAACTGCTTATTCGGACTCAATTCCCATGGTTGCTATTACAGGTCAGGTATCCCTTGATTTAATTGGCAGAGATGTGTTTCAGGAGGCAGACATTACAGGAGCTACAGAACCTTTCTGCAAGCATAACTATCTGGTGAAGAATGTTAGAGATTTACCCAGAATAGTAAAAGAGGCTTTTCATATAGCTTCTACCGGCAGGCCCGGACCGGTACTGATAGATGTACCGGTTGACATACAGACAGCTACACTTGATTTCCAATATCCTCATGAGGTAGATATTAGGGGGTATAAGCCAAATTACAAAGGTCATCCCCAGCAGATAAAAAAGATTGCGGACGCAGTTTCAAATTCTCAAAGGCCGGTAATATGTGCTGGCGGAGGAGTTATTTCCGCAAAGGCTTCTGAAATAATGACAAGACTTGCAGAGAAATATCAAATACCCGTAGTTACAACCTTAATGGGGATTGGAGCAATACCTGTGGGTCATCCTTTGAATTTCGGAATGTTGGGTTCCCATGGTGTTTATGCAGCAAACTATGCTGTACACAATACTGACCTCCTTATAATAATTGGTGCAAGAGTGGGAGATCGTGCTTTGGGAACGGCAGGCAAAATAGCTGAAAAAGCTAAAATAATTCATATTGACATTGACCCTGCCGAGATAGGCAAAAACGTAAGTACTACTATACCTGTGGTAGGGGATGCGGGATTGGTTTTAGAGGACTTGTATAATTCCATTCAAACCTGCAATACTTCACAGTGGCTGGACAGTTTGAGACAGGCTGTTAACAAAAATAAAGGCGAAGAAGCAGGTCAAAGCAGCTATGTTAATCCAAAGAGGCTTATAGCAGAACTTTCAAAAAGACTTGATGAAGATGCAATAGTAGTTACGGAAGTCGGACAGAACCAGATATGGGCCGCCAACAATTTTATTGCAAGAAAACCGGGCTCTTTTATTACATCAGGCGGATTGGGAACTATGGGTTACGGCCTTCCTGCTGGCATCGGAGCCAAGACAGGCAAACCTGACAGTAAGGTAGTAGTTATAGGCGGTGATGGAAGTTTTCAGATGTCGATGCCCGAACTGGGAACCATAAAGCAGAACAGGCTAGGGGTAAAAATTATTATACTTAATAATAGCAGGCTTGGTATGGTTCGTGAAATACAGAAGAACAAATATAAAAGGAGATATTCTCAGGTATTCTTGGATGATAATCCTGATTTTGTTAAAATAGCAGAAGCCTATGGATTCACATCTGAAAAAATAACCTGTGATTCACAGATAGAAGGCGCATTGGACAGATTTCTTGCTGATGATGGTGTATATCTGTTGGAATGTAGTATTGATCCTGAAGAAGAGACGGTTTAGGCAGAGGGGGGGATTGAAAATGGCAAAGCATATACTTTCCGTATTGGTGGAAAACCGCTCCGGCGTGTTGTCCAGAGTAGCAGGCCTGTTCAGTAGGAGGGGTTTCAATATTGAAAGTCTTGCGGTTGGAGTAACCGAAAATCCTGAAGTTTCAAGAATGACTATTGTAGTTGATGGGGACGAATACACTGTTGAGCAGGTAAGTAAACAGCTAAATAAGTTAATTGACATTATCAAAATAAGAGCACTGGAAAACTCAGAATCTGTCAGCCGTGAGCTTGCATTGATAAAAGTTAATGCAACCTCCTCTACAAGGTCAGAAATAGTACAGATAGTTGAAATATTCAGAGCAAAAATAGTAGATGTATCTAAGAATACATTGACAGTTGAAATATCAGGTGCCAGTGACAAAGTAGGGGCCCTTGAGGATATGCTAAGACAGTTTGGAATAAAGGAAATTGTAAGAACAGGTACAATAGCTATTGAAAGAGGAAACAAGTACATTAAAGCAGGAAGCATGGAAGACTAAGAAATAATAATAAAAATAGGAGGTTTAAGAGAATATGGCAAAAATGTATTATGACAGCGATTGCAATTTGAAACTACTGGAGGGAAAAACAGTAGCGGTTATAGGGTATGGAAGTCAGGGGCATGCACATGCACAGAACTTAAAGGACAGCGGAGTTAATGTAATAGTAGGACTTACTGCGACATCTGCAAGAAGAAAGCAGGTTGAGGCTGATGGACTAAAGGTTTATGATACCGCAGAGGCAGCGAAAATGGCTGATATCATAATGATACTCATTCCTGATGAAAAACAGGCTGCAATGTATGAAGAGTGTATAGCTCCTAACCTTGAAGCAGGCAATATTCTAATGTTTGCTCACGGATTTAATATAAACTTCAAGCAGATAATTGCTCCGGCAGATGTAGATGTAATCATGGTTGCACCAAAAGGCCCAGGTCACACTGTAAGAAGCCAATACAAGGAAGGAAGAGGTGTTCCTGCACTGATTGCTGTAGAGAAGGATGCTTCTGGAAAAGCAAAGGAATACGCTTTGGCATATGCTTCCGGCATAGGAGCAGGCAGAGCCGGAATACTTGAAACAACCTTCAGAGAAGAGACAGAAACCGACTTGTTTGGTGAACAGGCAGTGCTTTGCGGTGGTGTTACAGAATTGATGAAGGCCGGTTTCGAAACATTGGTGGCAGCAGGCTATCAACCTGAAATAGCTTATTTTGAGTGTATACACGAAATGAAGCTGATTGTAGACCTTATCAATCAGGGTGGCTTCGGTGAAATGAGATATTCCATTAGCGATACCGCAGAATACGGTGATTATGTAACTGGAAAGAGAATAATCACAGACGAAACCAGAAAAGAAATGAAAAAGGTACTTAAAGAAATTCAGGACGGTAAATTCGCTGCCAACTGGATAATGGAAAATAAAGCAGCAGGAAGAGCAAACTTTATATCAATGAGAAGAAACGAAACAGAACACCAGTTGGAAACAGTAGGATCAGAGCTTAGAAAAATGATGAGCTGGTTAAAGAAATAATATATATATAAAGAATATGTTTGATGAATTAGTATAGCTTATAAGCTTTACTAATTCACAAACAATTGTTAATTTTATTAATTTATTTTAATTTTAGATATTTATGAATATGAGAATGTAAGGGGGAATTAATATGGCCAGAACCATTAAGATATTCGATACCACATTAAGAGACGGAGAGCAAACACCGGGTGTTAACCTTAATCTCCAGGAGAAAATGGAAATAGCAAAACAACTGGTAAGGCTGGGTGTAGACGTTATTGAGGGCGGATTTGCCATCGCCTCCCCCGGTGACTTTGAATCAATAATGACACTTTCCAGGAACCTCAAGGGGGTTACAATAGCTAGTCTGTGTCGCGCCGTAGAAAAAGACATAGACAGAGCGTGGGAGGCTGTTCAATATGCCGAAAGCCCAAGAATACACACTTTTATAGCTACTTCTGATATCCATATGAAATACAAGCTGAAAATGGCAGAAGAGGAAGTTCTTGAAAGAGCAGTAGCTATGGTAAAACATGCGAAGGGCTATTGTTCCAATATAGAATTTTCAGCCGAAGATGCCAGCAGAACCCGGGAGGAATTTTTGTACCGTATAGTTGAAGCTGTTATCAATGCGGGAGCTACAACCGTAAATATTCCCGATACGGTGGGATATTCAACGCCGCAGGAATTCGGAAGACTTATAAGGAACATAAGAAATAATGTACCCAATATTGACAAGGCAGATATAAGCGTTCACTGTCATAACGATTTAGGCCTTGCCGTTGCAAATTCACTTGCAGCTGTTGAAAACGGTGCTGTACAGGTTGAGTGTACAATTAACGGTCTAGGGGAAAGAGCAGGAAATGCCGCAATTGAAGAAATAATTATGGGTATAAATACAAGAAAAGATTACTATGATATAACACATAAGATTGACACAACTCAGATATATAGAGCAAGCAGACTTGTTTCGAGCCTTACCGGTGTCAATGTACAACCAAATAAGGCAATCGTGGGAGCAAACGCTTTTGCACACGAATCAGGAATACATCAGCACGGTGTACTTTCTGAAAAGACCACTTACGAGATTATGACTCCGGAATCAGTGGGGATGGGTCAGAACAGAATGGTTCTGGGCAAGCTTTCCGGGCATCACGCTTTTGAAGAAAGATTGAAAGAGATGGGATACTCCCTGTCCGATGAGGAAGTTAAGACTGCTTTTACAAAATTTAAAGATTTGGCCGATAAGAAAAAGGTAGTCACTGACAAGGATATTGAGGCTCTGGTGGATGAAAACATTGCAGTTCCGGAGATTTTCGTGATAGACAGTTTTCAGATAAACAGCGGAAACAAAATGATATCAACCTCAACAGTAAGTATTAAAAAAGATGAGGATGTCATTACTGAAGCTGCAACTGGAGACGGCCCTGTAGATGCTGCCTTTAATGCAATCGAGCGTGCTACCGGGGTTAATGCGGAGCTGGTTCATTATAGTATAAAGGCAGTTACTGAAGGAAAGGATGCACTTGGTGAAGTAACTGTGAAAATATCAAACAATAACAGCGTATTTATGGGAAAGGGTGTCAGTACCGACATCATAGAAGCCAGTGTTAAAGCATACTTGAATGCAATAAATAGGTCAATAAGCGAAATCGGAGAAAGCATAATTAACCAGTAAGGGGAGCTTGATAAAAAAAGCAGCCCCTTTACGGGCTGCTTTTTTAGCATTGAATACCTGATATTCCCGAAGGAAGACAGGTTGATTATATAGGAAAGGAGAAATTATTATATGTCAGATAACAAAATAATTATGTATGATTCAACTTTGAGAGATGGGGCTCAGGCACTTGGAATATCATTTACAGTTGAGGATAAACTGAAAATTGTCACAAAGCTTGATAAACTGGGCATTGAGTACATCGAAGCGGGTAATCCGGGTTCAAATCCGAAAGATCTTGAGTTTTTTGAAAGAGTATTAAAATTAAAATTGGAGACATCTAAAATAATTGCTTTTGGATCAACCAGAAGGGCAAATATAAAAGCAGAAGACGATGCGAACATACAATCTCTTTTAAATGCAGGTACCGAAGCGATAGCTGTATTTGGAAAGTCTTGGGATTTTCAGGTTACTGATATATTAAAGACTACTCTGGACGAAAATCTAAACATGATATATGATACCGTCAAATATCTAAAGGAAAAAGGAAAAACTGTTGTTTATGATGCAGAACATTTTTTTGACGGATACGAAGCAAATCCCGAATATGCTATTGAAACCTTGAAGAAGGCATGTAAAGCAGGAGCAGATACAATATGCCTCTGTGACACAAAGGGTGCAGGACTGCCTTCTCATATAGCCAGAATTACAAAGAAAGTCAAAGAAGCGGTTGATTGTGCCATCGGAATTCACTGCCATAATGATAACGGAATGGCTGTGGCAGGTTCTATTTCAGCAGTAGAGGCAGGTGCAGTGCAAATACAGGGAACCATAAACGGCTTTGGTGAAAGATGCGGAAATGCAAATCTCTGTACAATTATCCCTAACCTCCAGCTTAAAATGGGATATCAGTGCATACCAAGTGATAATATGTCTTATCTGACACCTACAGCAAGGTTTGTAAGTGAGGTTGCAAACATAATACATGACGAAAGAGCTCCGTTTGTCGGAAACTGTGCATTTGCACACAAAGCAGGAATGCATGCTGATGCGGTAAATAAGAACACTTCTGCTTACGAAATGATAAACCCTGAGGTTGTGGGAAATCAGAGAGTGATCCTTATGTCCGAAGTTGCGGGAAGAAGTGCAGTTATGAACATCATAAACAAGATAGACAGCACTATAACCAAGGATTCCCCTGAAACCAAAAAGATAATTGAAAGATTGAAGGAACTAGAGTACGAGGGCTACCAGTATGAAGGGGCGGAAAGCTCATTTGAACTTGTAATCAGAAAAATGCTTGGTAAGTACAAATCATTCTTTGAATTAAAAGAATTTAAAGTTATAGTAAATGAGCCAACTATAAACAGTGTAAATTCATCTGCCATGATAAAAATAGTTGTTGGAGAGCAGACTGAAATAACCGCAGCAGAAGGAGACGGACCTGTAAATGCACTTGATAAAGCATTAAGAAAAGCCCTAGAGAGGTTTTATCCTAAAATAGCGGAAATGAAGCTTACTGATTATAAGGTTAGAGTACTTGATTCTAATTTTGCAACTGCGTCAAAGGTTAGGGTTCTCATAGAAACTACCGACGGACAGGAAGTATGGACAACAGTTGGGGTATCTTCAGACATTATCGAAGCCAGTTGGCGTGCATTGGTCGATTCGGTAGAGCATAAACTTATGAAGTCAGAAGTTTAAAATACACTTTTTACAAATATGTATAATTGTCGGCTGTATTTTTTTTGGTTTACTGTATAATAGTATTAAAGAAAAACTAATTATATAAGGGGATCAAAACAATTGAAGCTCTATGGCAGAATAATTAAGCAAGGAAAACTGATAAATGAAGCATGGGCGGAACCTCAGGGAACATCCGAAGATTTCAGGGATCAACTTGAAGAATGTCTTATCCAGGTTTGCAAGCAACTTGATGTAGAAGTTCCTATTTGGCTTAAAAAGAACACTACAGAATTTGGATTATATAGAAAAACCAGTTTTAACAGCGATCACTTCGGTGAGGAAATTAAATTTGACAGATTTGAAATAACGCTATATTAATTTAATTTGAGATTTTATTAATACAAGGGTGGGACTTATTGTTCTGCCCTTTTTATTTGTAATAAGCAAAATTAATACAAGGACAATTTTGTTAACCAAGCTAATGTATTTAAATAAAAAATTTGCAAACCATAAACATGAATACCTTGATTATGATTCTTTGTAAAGTTTGTACAAAAACTAAGTAGTAAACCGAAATATATTTTGACAAAACTATCATAGCTTGGTATACTTTCTAATATAATATTATAAAGTATACTTTGGAGAGGGGGACTATATATTGTCTTTTCTTATTGGTATTGATCTAGGAACATCGGGTGTAAAAACAGTATTATTTGATGAGGCTGGAAAGCCTGTTGCAAGCTCTACAGTTGAATATCCTCTTTATCAGCCTAATCTTGGCTGGGCTGAACAGAGCCCTGAAGAATGGTGGAAAGGCACATGTGAAAGTATTAATAATGTCATGTTAAAAAGTGGCGTTGACAAGCGAGAGGTAAAGGGCGTTGGATTGTCCGGACAGATGCATGGAGCCGTTTTACTGGATAAGGATGACAAAGTATTAAGAAATGCAATAATTTGGTGTGATCAGAGAAGTGCTGCTGAATGTGATCAGATTACTGATCTCATCGGTAGAGAAAGATTGATAGAAATTACTGCAAACCCGGCACTTACAGGATTTACTGCTTCAAAAATCATGTGGGTAAAGAATAATGAACCACAGATATTTGAAAAAGTAGCTAAAATATTGTTGCCAAAAGACTATATCAGATTCAGATTAACGGGGGAATATGCCACGGAGGTTTCTGATGCCAGCGGTATGCAGTTGATGAATATTGCGAAAAGAGAGTGGAGTACCGAAGTTCTTGACAAATTAGGATTATCCACTTCAATGCTTGGTAAAATGTACGAATCCCAGGAAGTTACCGGAAAGGTTACTTCATCAGCAGCGGATCAGACAGGATTAAATGCTGGAACAATCGTAGTAGGTGGCGCTGGAGACCAGGCAGCTGGTGCGGTAGGAAACGGTATTGTTAAGTCTGGTATTGTATCGTCTACAATTGGAACTTCAGGCGTTGTTTTTGCTTATACAGACAAGCTTACAATAGACCCTCTTGGAAGAGTGCACACATTCTGCCATGCTGTACCTAATACCTATCATGTAATGGGTGTTACACAAGGTGCAGGACTATCACTGAAATGGTTCAGAGATACCTTCTGCATGGAAGAAATGATGACTTCCGAGCTTTCAGATATCGATGTATACAAGCTCCTTGATGCTGAAGCTGAAACAATAAAACCTTGCAGTGACGGACTTATTTATCTTCCATATCTAATGGGAGAAAGAACTCCTCACCTTGATCCAAACGCAAAAGGTGTATTCTTTGGTCTTACTGCAAAGCATACAAAACCTCATTTTATCCGTTCGATAATGGAAGGCGTAACTTTCAGCTTGAGGGATTGTCTTGAAATTATTAAGGAAATGGGCGTAGATATATCAGAGGTAAGAGCTTCAGGCGGAGGCGGAAAGAGCGGGATTTGGAGACAAATGCAGGCTGACGTATTCGGAACAAATATAAACCGTATCCGTTCAGATGAAGGACCGGCTTTAGGTGTAGCAATACTTGCAGGAGTTGGTGCAGGTATATACGACAGTGTTCCTCAAGCTTGTGAAGATGTTATAAAGGTTAAGGACACTCTTGCTCCGATTGAGGATAGAATAAATAAATATGATAATTTCTACAAGCTTTATACAAAGCTTTATAAATCATTAAAAGATGATTTTACCCAGCTTAGCACAATATTGAAATAAGCTTTATACAGAACATTCTGTGTAAATTTACAGTATATGGGGGTTGATTTATGAGGTTGGGTAAAGCCGGAAATAACAAGCTATTAAAAGAGATTAATGAGACATCATTACTTGAATTAATAAGAATAAACAAGCAGGTTTCGAAGGCTGAGCTTGCACAAATAACCGGACTTTCACCGACTGCATGTGGAATAATAGTTACAAATCTGCTTGACAAAGGGTATATTCGTGAAGCAGGGATAGGAACATCCAAGGGCGGCAGAAGGCCAATACTGTATGAATTAACCCCGAGAAGCTATTTTTCCATAGGTGTGGACATTGACATTGATTATATGCACTTTATTTTAATGGATATTACGGGGCAAGTTGAATTCGAGGATAAGATATCCTGTGATTTTGCCCGGGCCGCTTCAGATTCAATACGGCTTATGGAAGAAAAAATAGCTGAAATTATAGAAAACCATAACATTGAGCATAACAGATTACTCGGTGTAGGGGTATCGGTTCCGGGTATGATAGATAACCTTACACATGAGATAATATTTGCACCGAACCTTGGTTGGGAACGTGTGAATCTGGAACACATGATGGCAAGAATCGGAGATTTACCTATATATGTTGATAACGAAGCAATGTGTTCTGCTTTATGTGAAAACTGGATAGGATGCTGTATGGATGAAAGTGATTTTGTATGCATAAATATGAAATCAGGAATAGGTTCCAGTATCTTTGCTTCCGGGAATTTGTACAGAGGATGTTGTGGAAGTGCAGGGGAAATAGGTCATATAACTGTTGACCAGAATGGCCCAAGATGTGCCTGCGGAAACTATGGCTGCCTTGAAGCATTGGTCTCAGCAAGAACAATGGTAGAAAAGGCGCAAAAGTTGGTAAGGCAAGGTTTAATAACGGACTTCGAGGATATTGAAGCGATAACTGTAGATGATATTTTCAGGCTTGCACGTGAAGGAAATGAGTCAGCCAGAATAATTCTGGTAGAGTCAGCAGGGTATTTGGGGCTTGCAGTAGCAAACCTTATAAATACAGTAAATCCTTCGAAAATAGTTCTTGGCAAGGAATTAGTCAAGTTTTCGGAAGATATCCTGGATCATTTAAAAAGTATCGCATCAGCCAAGGCACTCAAATATCCGGCCTCAAGAGTAGAAGTAGTTGTATCAAAAATCGGAGAGGATTCGTCAGCTTTGGGTGCGGCAATAATACCATTAAAAAAGCTTTTTGGCTACAGGCTTTAGGGCTTGATATGTGAATTTGTTAAGAAACAAAAAAACAAAACGGAGGGATTTTAATATGTCAGAAGTATTTAGCGGCATTTCAAACATCAAATTTGAAGGAAGCGGGTCAGATAATCCATTAGCTTTTAAGTACTACAATCCTAAGGCAGTTATCGCCGGAAAAACAATGGAAGAACATCTGAGATTTGCAGTAGCGTACTGGCATACTTTTGCAGCACCGGGTGCTGATATGTTCGGTGCAGGATCATATGTTAGACCTTGGAACACAATGTCCGATCCTCTGGAAATTGCAAAATACAAAGTTGAAGCAAACTTTGAATTCATTGAAAAGCTTGGAGCTCCTTTCTTCGCTTTCCATGACAGAGATATCGCTCCAGAAGGTGACACCCTTGCTGAAACTAATAAAAATCTTGATGTAATAGTTTCAGTAATTAAAGATAGAATGAAATCAAGCACTGTAAAACTATTATGGGGAACTACAAATGCTTTCGGAAATCCTAGATTTATGCATGGTGCATCTACTTCACCAAATGCTGATATATTTGCATATGCAGCAGCTCAGGTTAAGAAGGCAATGGAAATTACAAAAGAATTAGGTGGAGAAAACTATGTATTCTGGGGTGGTAGAGAAGGTTATGAAACTCTCCTGAATACAGACATGAAGCTGGAACTTGACAATCTGGCAAGATTCTTAAAAATGGCTGTTGACTATGCTAAGGAAATTGGTTTTGATGGTCAATTCTTAATCGAACCAAAGCCAAAGGAACCAACAAAGCATCAGTATGACTTCGATACAGCTACAGTGATCGGTTTCTTGAAGACATACGGATTAGACCCATATTTCAAGATGAACATTGAAGCTAACCATGCTACATTGGCAGGACATACCTTCCAACACGAACTTGCTATGTGCAGAATTAACAACATGCTTGGTAGTATCGATGCTAATCAGGGAGACGTAATGCTTGGATGGGATACAGACCAATTCCCAACAAACCTGTATGATTCTACCCTTGCAATGTTGGAAGTATTAAAGGCAGGCGGATTGAAAAAGGGTGGTTTGAACTTCGACTCAAAAGTTAGAAGAGGATCATTTGAACCAGCTGACTTGTTCTATGGACATATTGCAGGTATGGATACTTTTGCAAAGGGTCTTATCATAGCTAACAAGATCATGGAAGACGGTAAGTTTGATGCATTTGTAGCTGATAGATATTCTAGCTACACAACTGGTATCGGTAAAGATATCGTTGAAGGCAAGGTTGGCTTTAAAGAATTAGAGCAACACGCACTTAATGCAAAGATTCAGAATAAATCCGGACGTCAGGAAATGTTGGAAGCTTTGTTAAATCAATATATTCTTGAAGCAAAATAATCTTTAGTATAAAAATAAGAACCCCTTAAGCGCTTTGGTTTAAGGGGTTCTATCATTCTCTAAAATAAATTACAACAGGCAACTGGAATTTAATTACAGTTATTAAAAACGTATTATAAAAGACTTAAAAAAAGCTATTGCATAATTACATTAAATGGTATAATATATATATTGTTACATAGATTACTAAATTTTAATATTTTATCTTATACCCTTCATATCTATTCCTTATATTCAATTATAATTAATCTCTTATTAAATAACCTAAATGGCAATAGGGCTGCTAATGTATATTAGGCTCATTAATAACTATTGTTAAAATGTTTTTGGAAAACCTCTAGAAAATAGATATATTTCCTTCTAAAATCCCTACACACGAAGCAATCCGTGCGTGGGGGGTTTTTTTGAGAATTTACACTTTCAAATACTTCCAATCTCCTTTATTCATTCGTATAAGATACATGACGGAACGTGAACAGAAATCCAAGAAGATACCTATCATAACAGCAATCAACCCCATACCAAGAACTCTGTCAAGAGCATATGAAGGCAATACCCTAAGGGCCCATAAACCTACCAGCGAAGTAATCATAACATACTTAATATCACCCGCTGCTTTCAGGGTTGCAGAACAAATATTAAGAATGGCAAGCAGAGGTTCAAGCACACCGAAAGTTCTTACAATCATAATTGATTCCTTTAACACTTCTGGATCATCAGAATAAATTCTGGCCAGTAAAGGTGCCAATAGAAACATCAAAATGCCAAGAACAAAGCCAAAGATCATAGTTATTTTTAAACCTTCATACGAATAATTATTTGCCTTATCATAGTTCTTTTCACCAAGACTTTGTCCGACAAGAGTTGTATTAGCTATGGCAAAACCGAATATTGGAAAGAAAGCAATCGCATTAATATTGATTCCGATCTGGTAAGCAGCCATGGCAACAGTACCCATTGTAACAATAATTAATTGTAAAATGAGAAAACCTCCCTGCATAACAGCCTGCTCAATAAATCCCGGGACACCAATATTTATAATTCTTTTCATTAGCTGAGGCTTTATCCTGTAGTCATCTTTCAAGCAAAGATTAAGTTTAAGTCCTTTTCGATTATACAAGACAAGGACTCTGACGGTTACACCAATGATTCTTGAAGCTGTTACGGCAATGGCAGAACCCGCCACACCCATACCTGGTATATTCAGAAAAGGTACACCGAAAATTAAAATGGTGTTAAGAATAATGTTTAATATATTAACTCCCCCTGTAATGTACATAGGAGTCTTTGTATCTCCAGCTCCTCTCATTGCTCCTGAAACAATAATGTCCAGAACAAAAAAAGGAAGGCTGAACAAAATAATATTAAAATAAGTCAGGCCATGGTTGAAGACTTGTACTTCTGCTCCACCCAGAAATAAATTCAGGATAGGACTTGAGAATACTTTTCCTATAATTAATAAGACTATTCCTACAAGAAGAGCCATGTAGCCGGACTGAACCAAAGTTCTTTTGGCTTCCGTATGATTTCCTTCTCCGGTTACTCTGGCTATAACAACGGTAGTTCCAATTGATAATCCTGAAAAGACAGTTTGCAGAAAGTTGATGAGCATGTTGACCATACCAACTCCTGCCAAGGCTGCTGTGCCAATCCAGCTCATGAATACAGTAGAAACAATACCTACCAGCATTTCAAGAATCTGCTCAGTAATAGAAGGCCAGGCAAGACCGATAATTTCTTTGTCAATTTCTTTGTTTAGCTTAAACTTTTTCATGAATATGACCCCATATAATAGTATTTAAACTACTATTATAGACCTATAATTTTGGCATGTCACCAAGAAAATCATATTAAAAAAGTCGGAAAAATTGGTTATAAGTCACCCTTATACCGAGATGGTGGTATCCCAAACTTCTTCTTGAACATTTTTGAAAAATTGTAGACGTCGTCGTAGCCAGTGCTTCTACCCGCCTCTGCTACTGTGTAGCCGTGTTTGGATAGAAGCAGTGCGGCCTTTTCAAGCCTGTAATTCACAATGAAATTTTGGGGTGTATTTCCAGTGTGCTTATGAAAAATTCTACACAGATATCTTCTGTCTATACCAAGCATCTTTGCTATGCTTTCTACAGATATTTGGGTTGCATAATTGGACATGATATAATCCTTAGCCCGCTTACAATAAACACTAGCAGTAGACCCTTTAGGTGTTGGACTGAACTCTTCTGACAAGTAAGAAAAGATCTCAAAGATTTTACCGCACAAGTATAATTCTGAAGAGTGCTGCATGTTTTCAGCATCCTTCATACTTAAAAAGATGTTTCTGAGGGAGGGTATGTGCATAGTACAAATATCATCAGAAAACCCACCGTTTTTCAGTAAATCAGGGACTAAACTTCCGTTAAATCCAATCCATATATATTCCCACGGATTTTCATTATCCGCCTTATAAAAGGTCAGTTCGTAAGGCCGTATCAGAAACATACAGTCTTTGTATAAAGTATAACGTTTACCGGCTCTCTCAAAAATACCATTACCGGAAACGATATAGTGAAGCAGATAATATTCACGTGAAGCAGGACCAAAAAAATGGCCCTTGTCACATGACTGCCACCCGCATATTAACGGGTTTATCTCATTAAAGCATTTATTTAATAGAGGAATATTGTGCATTTAAAATGACCCCTTGCTAAATTTACCTGTATTCGATAACGTCACTCATATTTCTAAGCTTTTTCTCCCGAGGAGCATAATTAGGAATACCTACGGGAACCACACTCATAAGTCTCAAATTATCCCTCACGTTTAAAAGGCTTTTAATTTGAGCTTCTCCAATCACCGGGTCATTCATCCAACAGGCCCCGTAGCCTTTTTCAGTTATGGCAAGAAGCATATTCTGAATAGCAGCGCCAATCGAAAGAATATCAGGGTACGCAAGGGCGTCGAGCATTTCTCTTTTTGAGAAACCTTTTTCGGAAAAAGCCTTGGAAACTCGTTCATCATGGTACTCCATTTTGTCAAGAAAAACGAATATAACCAGGGGAGCATTCCTGAAAAAACTTGTAGCCTTTTCTCTGGAAATCAAGAATTCTTCGTTTGCTTCCGTGAAACCTGTCCCATAGAATGCTCTTGCACAGCTTGCAGTTTCCTTTGCAAGACGATCGATCAAAGTTCTATCTTCCACAGCAACAAAGTGCCAGCACTGACTATTGCATCCACTTGGTGCATTTACGGCACAAGAAATAAAATATTCAATATCCTCATGGGAAACAGGTGTATCTTTAAATTTACGTATACTTCTTCTCTTTACTGCAAGATTATATAAATTATTATCCAAATAAAATCATCCTTTCAATTGCTGCGCTTATTTTATATTCAATTACCCCTATAGTTACATTATAACAAATTTAAGTTACATTATTCAATTTTCGTATTATGTATTTCTGGTATTCTATAGATATAGTTTAAATGGTATGGAGGATATGAACAATGGTCAAAATAACATTTATGGGAGCCGGTAGCACAATATTCGCAAAAAATGTACTGGGTGATAGCATGTGTACCGAAGCTTTAGCAAACAGTGAAATACGACTGTATGACATTGCAGGCGATAGACTCAAGGAGTCTCAAATAATGCTGGAGGCAATAAATAAAAATATAAACAATGGAAGGGCTAAAATAAAAACCTATTTAGGTGTTGAAAATAGAAAGGAGGCCCTTCGAGATGCGGACTTCGTTATAAATGCCATACAAGTTGGCGGATATGATCCATGTACGATTGTTGATTTTGAAATTCCCAAAAAGTATGGATTAAGACAGACAATTGCAGATACATTGGGAATTGGCGGAATAATGAGAACACTTAGGACAATACCGGTTATGGAGGACTTTGCAAGGGACATGGAAGAAGTTTGCCCAAATGCTTGGTTTTTGAATTATACAAATCCAATGGCCATGTTGTCCGGATATATGCAAAGATACACTGGGGTAAAAACAGTTGGGTTATGCCACAGTGTACAGGTTTGTTCACAGGATTTGTTGAAAGCCTTGGATATGGAGGATCGGCTGGATGGAAGAAGAGAACTGATAGCTGGTATAAACCACATGGGGTGGTTGCTTGAAATATATGATAAGAACGGCATTGATCTTTACCCTGAGATTAAAAGACGTGCAAAAGAAAAGAACCTAAGTGAGAAACATTATGACATGGTAAGGTATGAGTATATTGATAAGTTAGGGTATTACTGCACTGAATCAAGTGAACATAATGCTGAATACAATCCCTACTTTATAAAATCCTCATATCCCGAACTTATAGATAAGTTTAACATACCTCTTGATGAATACCCAAGAAGATGTATCAATCAGATTGAAGAGTGGAACAAACGCAGGGATGAGTTAATGAGTAATCAGGCTCTAAACCATACCAGATCAAACGAGTATGCATCTTACATTATGGAGGCCATAGTAACAAATAAACCTTATAAAATCGGTGGAAATGTGATTAATAAAGGTGGTTTGATTGAAAATCTCCCACATGATGCATGTGTTGAAGTACCTTGTATGGTTGATGGTATGGGCGTTAATCCGTGTAGGGTAGGTCGGTTGCCTGTACAATTGGCAGCAATGAATATGACCAACATTAACGTCCAGCTTCTAACTATTGAAGCAGCAGTCACAAAAAAGAAGGAGCATATTTATCATGCAGCTATGCTTGATCCGCATACGTGTGCTGAAATGACTATTGATAACATAGTTAAAATGGTTGATGAACTAATTGAGGCACATGGTAGTTGGCTTCCAAAATTCAAATAATAGCAAAATATAAAAAGATAACTTTAAGCTATAGCTTAGAGTTATTTTTTTTTGTCTATTTATTTAAAAAACTGCTATTCAACAATAATTATAATATGAATTAAATTTCTAATTAATACATATATACAGAATAATGTTTTTTTATATTTTAATAGCATAAATAAATATTTTGACAAATACTATTGACACAGAATTACATGAATTATATAATAGCAAACATATAATATTACTTGGAATAAAACATCAGAGTGATAAATCAATAAAATTGGTATAGAAAGAGGCATATAGGTTTTATGGTGCCAATAACTGTGGGCAAATCGGGGGTAAGGGAAAATGGGAAAAAAATATTGGGTAGAAAAAATTGAAACTATAGACAGAGATGAGCTGGAAGCTTACCAGTTGGAACATGTTAGGTCTCAGATAAAGTTGGCATATGAAAAATCACCTTATTACAGGGAGAGCTTTGAGAGAGCAGGGGTCACACCGGATAATATAAAAACTCTGGATGATATAAGAAAATTTCCTATACTGACAAAACACATAATTAGAGAGAGACAGAACAAAAAGCCAATATTAGGCGACCTGATAACGGTAGATGAAGAAAAAGTGGTTTTTATATCCTCCTCCAGTGGTTCTACGGGAAAGCCTACAGCCAGTCCCTTCAGTAAAGTTGATTTCGATGAATTTCAGGAGGTTGAGAGCAGACTATTCTGGCAAGCAGGCATGAGACCAAAGGACAGATACATACATGCACTTAACTTCTCCCTATTTGTTGGAGGGCCGGATGTAATTGGGGCACAGAACCTTGGAGCACTGTGCATATGGGCCGGAACCATTCCTACCGACAGGTTGCTGTTCATATTGCAGGAATACCAGCCGAACATAATCTGGACAACACCGTCTTACGCCTGGTATCTGGGAGAAACTGCAAGGGAAAAGGGAATAGACATTAAAAAAGACTTATCCATACGGACAATAATAGTTGCGGGAGAACCGGGAGGTTCCATACCTGCAACAAGAAAAGCAATTGAGGACTTATGGGGAGCAGATGTATATGATTTTTATGGCATCTCAGATATATTTGGGGCGTGTGCTGCGGCATGTGAGTATCATGAAGGACTTCATATTGCGGAGGATCATCTGCTGGTGGAGGTAGTTGATGAGCACACGGGAGAACCTGTAGCAGAAGGTGAAAGGGGAGAAATGCTTCTTACAACACTAAGAAAAGAAGCCAGACCCATGATCCGTTTTAGAACGGGAGACATTGTTACATATACGAATAAGAAATGCAAATGCGGCCGTACCCATAAGAGAATAAACGTAGTTGGTAGGGTTGATGATATGTTTATTTGCGGCGGTGTGAATGTGTTCCCCAGCGATATAGAATATACCGTGAGAAATATAAAGGATTTAACAGGGGAGTACAGGGTTACTGTACTCACAGACAACCACATTACAAAATTCAGTGTAGAGGTTGAAAAAAGATTGGGGTCTAACACCACGGACGATGAGCTTATAAGAATAATTGCCCATGAGCTTAAAACCCACCTGGGAATAAAGCCGAAGGAAGTTATTTTACTTCCGGAGGGAGCACTTCCAAGAGCAACCCATAAAGCCAAAAGACTTTTAGACATAAGAACTGAAAAATAAATCAGAAAACAAATCCTAGAATAGTGTGTTATGGAGGGAATAATGCCAAAACTAAGTACAAGATTGGACTGGTTTTCAGAATCAATCATTAGAAAAATGACAAGAATAGCTAACCAATACGGTGCAATAAATCTTTCGCAGGGTTTCCCGGACTTTGATCCTCCGGAGCAATTGATAGAAGCCCTCAAAAAAACAGCGGAAGAGGGCCCTCATCAATATGAAATAACATGGGGCTCGCCTCTTTTCAGAGAAGCTGTTGCAAAGAAACAAGAACATTTTATGAATATAAAACTTAACCCTGACGAGAACATAGTGGTCACATGCGGAAGCACGGAAGCCATGATGGCTGCAATGATGTCAGTTTGCGAAGCAGGCGAAAAGGTTGCGATATTTTCACCCTTTTATGAGAACTATGCGGCAGATACTGTTCTTTGCGGAGCCAAACCCATATATATTCCTTTGAATCCACCCGAATTTACATTTAATAAGAATGAACTGGAAAATGCATTCAAACAGGGTGCAAAGGCGTTAATACTGTGTAACCCTTCAAATCCTCTTGGAAAAGTATTTACAAAGGAAGAACTCATATTTATTTCGGAATTGGTTACAAAATACGATGCCTTTGTAATAACTGATGAAGTATACGAGCACATAGTGTATGAACCTAGCAAACATGTATATTTTGCTTCATTGCCCGGTATGTTTGAAAGAACAATTTCCTGCAGTTCTTTGTCGAAAACATATTCAATAACCGGATGGAGGTTGGGATATGTAATCGGCCCTAAAAATGTAATAGACAATTGCAAAAAGGTACACGATTTCTTGACAGTTGGTGCTGCAGCTCCATTGCAAAAGGCGGCACTTGTAGGTCTAGCCTTTGGTGATGAATATTATAGGGAGTTAGGCAGACTGTACGCCGAGAAAAGAGAGCTTTTTCTAAAGGGTCTGGACTCAATAGGTCTAAAATATCATAAGCCGGAGGGAGCTTACTATGTAATGGTAGACATAAGCGAATTTGGTATAAAAAGTGATCAGGAGTTTGCTGAAAGAATGGCGAAAAACGTAGGAGTTGCGGCAGTTCCCGGCTCAAGCTTTTTCAAGAATGATGTCAACAACTATGTAAGATTCCACTTTGCAAAGAAAAAAGAAACTCTGGAAAAGGCCCTTGAACGTCTGCAAGGCATCCGTAAATTCTTTTAACCTTGGTTGGTAAGCCAAAAGGAGATGTATTTATGATAGAGATAACATTTTTAGGCAGGGGCGGACAGGGTGCATTTACAACATCCAGAATACTGGGAGCAGCGGCAAGCCTGTATGAAAATAAGTTTGCACTAAGTTTCCCCAGCTTCGGGCCTGAAAGGCGTGGTGCTCCGGTATTTGCATATACAAAAATAGATACAGTACCTATTAGAAACAGAAGCCAATGCGAATTCAGCGATTATATTGTTGTATTGGATGAAAGTCTTTATGATGAAAGTTTACATAAAAAATTAAAACTCGACGGAAAAGTAGTTCTCAATACCTCCAAAGAAATGAGTGACCCCAATATTATTGGTTTTGACGCTGACAAAGTTGCCGAGGAATTTCTGGGGGCTGCTATAACCAATACTGCTATGCTTACAGTACTGGTAGCGAATACCCAGATCATATCAAAAGACAGCCTTTTAGCGGCAATCAAATACGACATGCCGGAGAGGATAGCGTCAAAGAATCAAAAACTTGCAGAATATATATTCACATGTACAGAGGGAGTGGGATTATGAGCAGACCAACTGTGAAAACAGACTTCTCCGGTGAAATACCCAAAGGTACCTATGGACCTGCAATGCATCTCACAGAAACGCTGGAAGGCTGGAGAAATGCAAGACCCGTCATAAACAATAATATTTGCAATAATTGTGGTTTATGCTACCTTGTATGTCCCGAGGGAGTAATTTTCAATGAAGAAAACAAAATGGACATAGACTATAGTTTTTGCAAGGGCTGCGGTATTTGTGCCAAAGAATGTAAAAAGCATGCAATAACAATGGAAAAGGAGGATGCGGCAAATGGGTAACAAGGTATTTGTATCAGGAAATGAAGCAGTAGCTATCGGTGTAAAACTTGCAAAGCCAAATGTAATTGCCGCATATCCAATCACGCCGCAAACCATAGTAGTGGAAAGATTGGCTGAAATGGTTGAAAGACAAGAGTTAAATGCGGAATACATGTACGTTGAGTCGGAGCATTCGGCATTATCAGCAGTAATGGGCGCAAGTGTACTTGGAGCCAGAACCTTTACAGCAACCTCCTCGCAAGGACTTTTATACATGGCGGAAGTAATGCACTATGCCAGCGGGGGAAGGGTACCTTTAGTAATGATGAATGCCAACAGATCACTGGCCCTTCCCTGGAGTATATTCGGAGACCAGAGAGATTCCTTGTCGATGTTGGACAGCGGTTGGATACAGGTTTATGTGGAGGATGCGCAAGAAAGTCTGGATATGATAATACAGGCATATGCGCTGGCTGAACACAAAGATGTATTGACTCCTGTTATGGTAAACCTTGACGGGTTTGTGTTGACCCATACATATGAAGCAATAGAGATTCCCGAAAAAGAGCAGGTAGACAAATTTCTGCCGGTTTTTGATCTTGAGGGAAAAATGGACTTAGAAAACCCAAGAAATTTATTTTTCTCATCAAGCCCGGCAGATAATATACGATTTAAAGTTCAACAACACCAAGCAATGGAGAACTCACGAGAAATAATTGAAAACCTGGATAAACAATACGCCGAAATAACAGGCAGAAGTTATGGCGGACTGGCCACAGGCTACCGAACAGAAGATGCAGATATCCTACTTTTAACGCTGGGAAGTATTACCGGGCAGGTGAGGGATGTAGTTGATACCCTCAGAGCACAAGGAGAAAAAGTCGGGGTTGTTAAAATCAGGTTTATGAGACCCTTCCCTGAAAACGAGATACTTCAGCTATGCAGTAATGCAGCTGTCATAGGTGTCCTGGAAAAGGATATATCCTTTGGATATCATGGAACAGTCTATACAAATGTTGCTGATGCCCTCAAAAACACAAATAAAAAACTAATTAACTTCGTAGGCGGTTTGGGTGGGAAGAATATAAGCCAGCAGGATATTGAAGATATGTTTAGTCGTTTGAAAAATATTGATAATACCACAGATACGGTCAATTTTGTTGGGCTGGAGGTGTAGAGGTGTTAAATAAATTAGATAAGGAAGAATACTTTTACGGACATAAAGGCTGTGGCGGCTGTGGAGGAAGTCTTGCAGTAAGGCTGGCACTGAAAGTTCTTGGTAAGGACACTTTCGTAGTACTCCCCGCCGGCTGCATGTCTGCAGTTGGATTTGTATATCCGCAACTTTGTTTCGGAGTAAATGCATTGATATCACCTTTTGCCAGTACTGCAGCCATGCTGTCAGGCATCAGGGCAGCAGCCAAAGCACTAAACATTGAAAATTGTAATGTTGTGGGTTTTGCGGGGGATGGAGGCACCGCAGATATTGGCCTTCAGGCATTATCCGGCGCAATAGACCGGGGTGACAAAATCATTTATATTTGCTACGACAATGAAGCATATATGAATACTGGAGTTCAACAAAGCAGCCTAACACCCTACGGAGCAAGAACAACAACAACGCCTCCCGGTGAGCACATACATGGAAGCGTAAACAGCAAAAAGAATATGTTTGAAATAGTGGCTGCACACCACCTAAAATATGCCGCAACCGCAAGTATAGCAAATATACCCGACTATATAAAAAAAGTTGAAAAAGCAAAAAATACTAACGGTACATCATATATACACATCGCTGCACCCTGCCCAACGGGATGGGGGATAGACAGCAGTGAAACTGTAGCGATTGCAAGAGAAGCAATACAATGCGGACTTTGGTATTTGGCAGAATATGAAGACGGAAAATACAAGCTTAACAAAGAAGTAAAGGAATTCACAAGCATCAGGACATATCTTAAAAAACAAGCACGTTTCAAGCATTTAACAGACGAGGATATGGAGATAATTCAAAAGCAGAGAGATGAACAAATTAAATTTATAAAGGAACGATACATATAGATTCTTAGAAAAGGGGTGCTTAAATGAAAAAGATAATAAAAGCAGGAATAGCAGTTATTTTAACTTTAGTATTAGGATTAGGTGTCGTAGCGTGCGGCAGTAAAAATTCTTCCCAAACCTCAGCCGTTTCCCCATCACAGCAGCCGCTGTCCGGGAAAGACAATGTAAAGGATGTAGTGTTTGGAGTAGCACCGGGGCCATATGGGGATATGGTAAAGCTGGCAATACAACCTGAACTTGAGAAAAAGGGATATACCGTTAAATTAATGGAATTCAGTGATTATGTTCAGCCAAACATTGCACTGGGAAACGGTGAAATAAACGTAAACCTATTCCAACATACAGTCTATTTAGAAAACTTCGCAAAAGAACATAATCTTGAGCTTAGCCCCGTAATTAGTGTACCCACCGCTAGCATGGGGATATTCTCAAAAAAATATAAAAAACTTGAAGAATTACCCGATGGAGCAACGGTTACATTGCCAAATGACGTTCCAAATCTAGCAAGAGCACTAAGATTTCTTGTACAGGTAAAGCTTATAACCTTGAAGCCTGACATCGATTTAACAAAGGCATCTGAAAGAGATATAGCCGAAAATCCTAAAAAACTTGTTTTTACACCAGCAGAAGCAGCACAGCTTCCAAGAACTCTCGACAGTGCAGACGTAGCAATAATAAACGGTAATTTCGCCATTTCAGCAGGATTAAAGCTTTCAGATGCTGTCGCCAAAGAAAAGTTGGATGAATCCTATAAAAATGTTATAGCGGTCAAGACTCAAGACAAAGAAACTCAGTTTGTAAAGGATATAGAAGAAATAGTTAAATCACAGGAATTTAAAAAAGTAATAATAGACGATAAAAATATATTCAAGGATTTTGACTTCCCCCAATGGTTTAACAAATAACTTGATTTAATGTAAAAGGAGGAGTCATATGATAAGACTTGAAAACGTCAGTGTAGTGTTTAAACAGAAAAAGGAAGAAGATATTGTGGCGGTAAAGGACGTATCACTGCATATCCACAAAGGAGAGATTATTGGAATAGTTGGCACCAGCGGAGCAGGGAAAAGCAGTCTTATAAGGACTCTTAACGGTCTGCAAAAACCAACTCATGGCAAGGTCTTTGTGGATGGAGAAGATATAACAAATGCCCGCGGCAAAAACCTGCGGAACATAAGAAGAAAAATAGGAATGATCTTTCAACATTTCAACCTTATCTCCAGAAAAACAGTAGGAAAGAATATTGAATTTGCATTAAAAATTCAAAATTATCCTAAAGGAGACAGGAGTAAAAGAGTAAAGGAGCTTCTTCAAATAGTTGGACTATCCGACAAGGAAAATATCTATCCTGCCAATCTTAGCGGAGGACAAAAACAAAGGGTTGCAATAGCAAGAGCATTGGCTGTTAATCCAAAGGTTCTGCTATGTGATGAGGCTACTTCGGCTTTAGATGTTCAGACAACGGAGGAAATTTTACAACTCCTTAGAAAAATTAACAGAGAATTTGATATAACAATAGTATTTATAACACATCAATTAGAGATTGCTAAAACCCTATTTGACAGAATAGCTGTTATGAGTCAGGGGGGTGTAATAGAAGAAAACGACACCTATCAAATATTCGCTGCGCCGACAAATGAAATAACAAAAAGCCTTATAAAGGACAATATAAAGCTGCCTTCTGAAATTGTTGAATCCCTTGAGAGTGAAATTCTAAAGCTTGTCTACAAGGGAGAAAAGCGCGTAGAACCCATTATATCTTTAGCGAATAAAAAGTTTGATGTTATACTCAATATTCTTCACGGGAAAATCGAATATATTAAGGGAAAGCCAATCGGAATACTTTTTGTTACCCTTGAAGGAACTCAGGAGGAGTGTGAAAGGGCAAAGCAGTTTATTGCTGACAACGTGGAAGAGATAACTACATACTACAACGGGAAGAAAGGAGACACCGCATGGAACATAGCTTAGAGTTTTTATCCCAACTGGGAAAGGCATCAAAAGAAACCTTAATTATGGTTGCTATTGCAACAGTTATTGCCTGCGTATTGGGTTTGTTCTTGGGACTCGTTCTTTACATAACCTCAAGCAACCTGCTTTACAAAAACAGGACAGTTAATATCCTTGCAGGCTTTATCATAAACATTATAAGATCCATACCGTTTGTTATTCTCCTGGTACTTTTAGTTCCTGTGACATCAAAGGTAGTAGGGACTACCATAGGGCCCAAAGCGGCAGCAGTGCCCTTGACAGTTGCATCAATAGCATTTTTTGCAAGGCTTGCAGAAGCTTCCTTTGAAGAAATTGATAAGGGATTGATAGAGGCTGCATTAGCAATGGGAAGCGGAATAAAGCATATTGTATCGGGTGTATTGTTGGTAGAGGCTCTGCCCTCCTTAATTAGAGCATTAACAGTAACTATAATAAGCATCATAGGATATTCGGCAATGGCAGGAACTGTCGGAGGCGGCGGTATTGGCGATTTGGCGGTTAGATTTGGCTACTATAGATACCAGATGGATGTAATGTTAACAACAGTTATTTTATTAATAATCGTTGTTCAAGCAATACAGGTATCCGGTGAAAAGTTTGCAAAACTATTAACAAAAAACTAAGTATTAGCTTTACAGTAATTAAAAAAGGGGTTGTCTATCACACAGGATAGGCAGCTCCTTTATTTTTATTTAGGAAATGGTCTGGAACTGGCAATTTATATAGATTATAATTGTATAATAAATTCTAATAGCCAGAATAAATTACATTTGGTCAGGGGTTAATACTAATAGCTTATTAACTGGAGGTAATCATGAAAATAGTTGTACTAGACGGACATACACTTAATCCGGGAGATATGTCCTGGGATGCAATGAGACAGCTTGGAGAATTAGTGGTTTACGACAGAACACCGGCTGAAAAAATAATTGAAAGAATAGATAATGCAGAGATAGTTCTTACAAATAAAGTAATGCTATCAAAAGAAATATTAGATAAAACGCCATCAGTTAAATATATCGGTATAATGGCAACTGGATGTAATGTAGTTGATATTGAATATGCAAAAGAACTCGGAATAATTGTAACTAATGTACCGGCCTACAGCACTGATTCTGTAGCACAAATGGTATTTGCATTTATAATGGAGTTTTGTAACCATGTCGGTGAGCACAACAGAGCTGTTCATGAAGGAAAATGGACAAATAGCCCTGATTTCTCATTCTGGTATTACCCTCTTATAGAAATAAAAAATAAAACAATAGGTATAATCGGCTTTGGTGCCATAGGACAAAAAGTTGCGCAAATAGCAGAGATATTCGGTATGCAAGTATTATTCCATAGCAGGACTATAAAACCCGGTCTTGAAACCGATAATATAAAATATGCTACATTAGAGAAGGTACTTGCCGAGTCCGATTTTATAACACTAAACTGTCCTCTGACGGAGCAAACAAAGGGTCTTATAAATAAGGATACAATATCTAAAATGAAGGATGGGGCAATCCTTATAAATACATCAAGAGGCTTGATTATAGATGAAAATGATGTGGCACAAGCCTTGAATACCGGTAAACTGGCCGGTTTGGGAACAGATGTAGCGTCTGTAGAGCCAATACAAGCTGAAAATCCACTGCTCCATGCAAAAAACTGCATAATTACTCCGCATTTTGCATGGGCTACAAAAGAAGCTCGGGAACGTCTTATGGATACATTAATAAAGAATATTTCCTCCTATATAAAAGGAACCCCGGTTAATGTTGTTAATAATCATTAATTTTATACTAGAATAGAAGGTGCTAAAAAATGAGTCATATGAACAATATAAAAAAATACTATGAGGATAATTATAAAGAAGGATATCCCGATTACTACATACAAGGATGGGAAAATAGGACTGCTCAGGAGATGAGGTTTAAAGAGTTAATTAACAGCATTGACCTCAATGGCAAAAGAATTCTGGATGTAGGCTGCGGTACCGGAAACTTACTGGAATATATAAATGAGAGATTTACTGGATTTGAATATACCGGGGTAGATATTCTTCCCCATATGATTAATATTGCAGTAGCTAAGAAGTTAACAGGAAAGTTTATATGTATGGATTTATTTAAGAATAACCCTTTCAAAAGTAACTCATTTGATGCAATCTTTTCATCCGGGATATTTAATCTCAATTTAGGCAACAACAAGGAGTTTCTTTTTGATGCATTAGATGTATTCCAGCAATTATCAAACGGCACAATAGCATTTAACCTACTTTGGGATAAATCTCCCGACAGAGAGGATAAATACTTTTATTTTGATCCGGATAAGGTAGAACAGTTATTAACAGAAAGGTACAATCACTGGGCTGTAACAATATCAAAAGGGTATCTGAATAATGATTTTACAGTATTATTAAAAAAGAAATGAATTCGGCGATAATGGCAGTATTATTGAGAATGATACAAAATAAAGAAGGATACATTTTATAAATTAAAATAAACCCCAAAACACGGAAAAAATTCACTTGAAATAGTAATAAAAGTGGTGGTATACTAGCGTAGCTGTCACAGGCGATGCACTAAAAAGTACGAAAAAACGTACGATGATTAATCAGGAAATAATTTCTTGAAATCAGGTGTTGACAAAGGCTTGTCAGCATGGTATTATAATAAAGCTGATTGCGTTAAAAACAAGCAGCAAAACCTTACAAAGCAGTCGTAAGAAGGCTTTATGGACTTTGAAAAGTAAACAGTGATAAACATGTAAAGGAACTCGAAAAAATTCCGAAATCGTAAAACGATTTCAAAATTGAGTAACTTGC
>JAEWCZ010000012.1 GCA_023390335.1 Bacillota bacterium
GAGTTATGGCAAACGTTTATCAGGATTTGCGAAGTTTTCTTTCCACGTTAGAAGAAAACGGTCAATTGGTTCGTATTAAGGAAGAAGTAAATCCAGAACCTGACATTGCAGCGGCTGGCAGAGCTGCGGCCAATATCGAGAATGCTCCGGCAGTACTATTTGAAAAAGTCAAAGGGTATCCCTACAGCGTTGTAACCAATGTACATGGTTCCTGGGCCAATCATGCCCTTATGCTTGGTATGCCTAAAACAGCTTCGACAAAAGAACAATTTCATGAGATTAACCGCAGATGGGAGAGCTTTCCTGTAAAGCCTGAGATTCTGGACCGGGATAAGGCGCCCTGCAAGGAGAATACCATTGATAATCCAGAGGATATCAATCTTTTTGAAATACTTCCCCTATACCGGATCAATGAACAGGACAGCGGTTTCTTCCTCTCAAAAGCTTCCATCATTACTGCTGATCCCAATGAGCCGGATAATTTTGACAAACTGAACGTAGGTACTTACCGCATCCAGGTCAAAGGAAAAAACCGTGTGGGAATTCAGGCTCTTGCTTTTCATGATATTGCCATACAGCTGGAGGCAGCCGAACGAAAGAATGAGAGAGTTCCTATCTGTATTACCGTAGGCAACAGTCCTCTTGTGACCTATATGGCTTCCACACCAGTCATGTATACACAAAATGAGTATGAATTTGTCGGCGCACTTCAAGATGGGGTTCCCACTCAAATTGTAAAATCAGATCTTTATGATAATCTATACGTTCCCGCCGGATCAGAGGTGGTACTGGAAGGCTATATCGAACCGCGGGTTCGGGAAGTCGAAGGACCTTTTGGTGAATTTCCAGGCTCTTATTCCGGTTCCCGCCGTCAGTGTGTGATTACCATTACCCATGTAACTCACCGGACCAATCCCATTTTTGAAAATCTGTATCTGGGTATTCCCTGGACGGAGATTGATTACCTTATGGCTCTTAACACATCGGTTCCCCTATACCAGCAGATCAAGCGGGATTTCCCAGAAGTCCAGGCCGTTAACGCCATGTACACCCATGGAATTGGCTGTATCATCTCTACCAAGGTACGTTTCGGAGGCTTTGGCAAGGAGGTCGCCTTCCGTCTGCTTTCTACACCCCATGGAGGCTCTTACAGTAAGATCATCATCATCGTAGATGAATTTGTGGATCCCTTTAATCTGCCCCAGGTAATGTGGGCCATGACAACAAGAGTACGTCCGGATAAGGATGTGGTAGTCATACCTAACTGTCCTGGAATGCCTCTTGATCCATCTTCCTTCCCGGCAGGTATGCATTCCAAGCTGATTATCGATGCTACCACACCAAAGGATCCGGAACCCAATCCACGTGAAGTAGAGCTTTTGGAGCCTCCTGTGGGTTATGAAAAATATGAGACCTTGATTCGCGAACTGATGGCAAAGATGTAAGACCATAATGGAAGGAGCAAAGAACTATGAAATGTCCACGCTGTGACGGCAATAAAATCGAAATAATTGCAACCTCACCCGTAGGGAATGTGTGGGAGGTTTATGAATGTATGGATTGTTTTTATTCCTGGCGGTCCACAGAGACTCCGGTTGTACACGAAAAATTTAAATTGACGAAAGAGCAGATTGACCATCTGCCTATGATTCCACCGATTCCGCCCCTGGATAAGTAAACGAACAGGGAATATCTTTATGCAATGCCTTAGAATAGAAAGGAGTGTTTGCTATGAAATGGAATAAACAGATCCTTGGTTTTTTCGGCGGTATCCTCGTTCTTGCCATCGTCTTATTTCTACCTTTAGAGGGACTGGCAAGGGAAGGTCGTATTTTTCTTGGATTAACGCTTATGACCGTTGTCTGGTGGGCCACGCAGGTGGCCCAGTCCGGATATGTAGGGGGATTCTATGTTGTTTGTTTATGCCTCTTAAAGCTGGCGGATACAAAGGTTATTTTTGCAAGCTGGACCGGCTCGACCCTTTGGCTGGTAATCGGTGCCTATATGATAGCCAATGCGGTAAAAAAATCTGGTTTGGGCGAGCGGATCTCTTATATGTACATCTTAAAATTTGTTAGATCATGGAGAAGTATTATTATTGGAATCTTCGTACTCACACTTATTTTATCCCTCCTGATTCCAAACCCATGGTCCAGAGCCTTTCTGATTATGTCAGTGATGACAGTAATTATAAAGGCTGCAAAGATGCCAAAGGAGGATGCTGTTAAAGTAGGCTTTACTGTTTTTGCGGCGTCTGTACCAGTATCTTTGATCTTTATGACTGGTGATTCCATTATAAATCCGTTGGTGGTCAGCTATTCTACCTCCAGCAATATTAATTTTATCACCTGGCTTGTGATCATTGGTCCTCCTGCTGTTTTTTTAAGTTTAATGAATCTTTTTCTGATTCTTGTTCTGTTTAAACCGACCAGGGAAGTCACCATGGATTTTGAGGAAGTACGGAAAGCCAAGACCGATCTTGGCAGGATCAGCGAGAAAGAGATACGGACATTGGTGTGGATTCTCATAGCCATTGCCTTATGGGTTACCAACGGCATCACTGGGCTGGATATCGGCTGGGTAACTCTGGCTGTTGCCATGTGTCTTTCCCTTCCTGTCATTGGCAATGTACTCACGCCAAAGGAATGGGGAGATGTACCAGTTCATGTTCTTGTATTCTTAACAGCTGCAATGGCAATCGGAAAGGTTGGGGCAGCGACTGGTCTTAACGACTGGCTGGCGGTTACCTTGCTGCCTGACAAGCTGCCGGAGAACATCTTTATACTGGCAGTATTGATTGGTGGGATTGCAATTGTAATTCACATGTTCATCGGCTCGGTCATTGCGGCAATGGGGGTGGCTGTTCCGGCTATTCTCGTATGTACCAATGCACTGGGAATTGATCCTTTCGTGATTGCGGCCATTATCTACCTGGCAGTCTATACTCACTACATCATGCCGTTCCATCATCTTAATATCCTGGTGGGACAAGGGGAAGAAAACGGAATGTATACCCAAAAGGAAGTCATGAAAATGGGAATTCCGTTGCTGATTCCCGTATTTCTCACAGTTATCTTTGCAGTGATGTGGTTTACCGTACTTGGCCTTGTATAAGAAAAAATAGGAATGAGGTTGTATCCATGCGAATCATTATTGGAGTATCTGGTGCTACCGGTGTTATCATGAGTTATTATCTGCTAAAAGCCTTAAAGGAAGTGGAGGGCTGTGAAACACACCTTGTGGTATCTGATTATGCAAAATTAAATTGGGAGCTGGAAACAGATCTGCCATTTCAGCTTCTGCTAGACAATGCAGATCAGTATTATGATGTACATAATCTGGCAGCCGCCATTTCCAGCGGCTCCTACCAAACCGACGGCATGATCGTTATGCCCTGCAGTATGAAAACTCTGGCGGGTATTGTAAGCGGATATACGGACAATTTACTGATTCGTGCTGCGGATGTTTGTATCAAGGAGAACAGAAAGGTTATACTTTGTACCAGAGAAATGCCTTTAAGCAAGCTGCATCTTCGCAATATGCAGTCAGCAGCTGATTTAGGCTGTACCATTATGCCCCCAATGCTGACATTTTACAATAACCCGCAATCCCTTGATGACCAGATCAATCATGTAATAGGAAAAACGCTGATGCAGTTTGGTATCAATCATAAAAGCTTTATTCCCTGGAACGGAATACATTAAGACCATCGTATAAAGAAAGGCAGTATGA
>JAEWCZ010000033.1 GCA_023390335.1 Bacillota bacterium
GCTCACTCCTCCATTAAATGAAGCAGCTATAGCTATGGATAATATTATCAGAAATTCTATTCCAACACTCATAAAAATGATATTTTGTTTCTTCATACATTTCTCCTAATAAAAGATCTGAATCGCATTCTTTCGCTAAACTATTCTATTGTTATTATTATATTGCAAACTCCTGAAACTGCGCGACAATCTAATCATAAAAAATTTCACACATCATTTATTGATCTTCATGCTTAGCAAACAAATAGTTTCCACATGCCCTGAGGAGATAATAATGATAACGTTTAGACCTACCTGTCCCTTTGCGTAGAATATCTCTCTTTTTTATACATTCTAAACTAGTCATTTCAGCCATAATATTTTTTAGATTATTCACTTCTATTTATCTTATTAGAATTCACTTAGCATAAATAAAAATTTCTTTTTAAAAAATGATAATCTTCTTTAGTTAACAAACAGTTACCAGTAACTGTTTTCCCTTTATCATCAAAATCCTCAAGCAATTTATATTTATCGCATTTAACCACTTCTATAAATTCATCTTTTTCACAATATGATATATATTCATTTGGAATCCTGCCCTTAATTTTTAAATTATCATGATGTTCCCAGTCCAATTCTATGGTATATCTGAATTCTGTTTCCTCTTTATTATCATCCAAAATAATAAAATCAATATGATACAAACCTTCTTCGGTATTTACTTAATTTCAATATAACCCATCGCAGAATAATCTTCGTGATTATAGACTAGCTCCCCACATAATCAGAAAACATGTTTTCACTAAGAGTTTTCCATGTTATTTCTGCACCGTCTTTGATTTCAGCTGTAGCTCCTACCTTTTCCTCTTTTTCGGAAATCATACTCGCAACCTCATCAGGTGTAATAAATGGTACCCTTGCCTCATCAAAGATTTCTTTATATATGCTGTTCGTATAAAGGAATGCATCCTCGATTGGCTCCCAGTTATCGTCATAAACATAAAATGTATAGAAACATTCTTTATTGCCAGCCTCATCTGAATTAGCCTCATTATCATTATTATCAAAACATATGGTATCTAACTCCATTTCGCCTGATATTCCCTTTTTCTCCGCCAATTCAGGTATCTGCTCCAGCTCACCCGACCAAGCTAGCTGATTGATATTAAGTTCACTTTCAATAGATGCAATAAACTGCCAGTTACCATCTTTGTCAATTAGGCTATATTCTATCATATGATTGCTAGCTCCATTGCTACCGTCAGACCGATAATATCCATATTCATTCATTGTGGAATCGCTTCTATCCCAAGTCTCGTAAAAATAACGAAGAGATAGTTTCCCATCGATATATTTTATGATATAAACAAGAGTACTATCATCATCCTTATCATAAATGTCCATACCATTAAAACGAAGAACCAATTCGTTCACTCCATCCTTACCACAATCAATATAGCTGTACTCTATATATTTAATTTTCTTATTTGTAGAGTTTTCAAAATAATGCGCAGTAACAATGTCGAGTACTTCCGAAAGTGTATATTCACTTCCCTTTTTATATAAAGCTTCCTCCGTATAATCTTTGAGCATAAAATGGTCAAAGGATACTTTCGTTTCATTTTTCATAAATTTCTCGTAGGCTTCCATGGAAAGTTCTTCTGGAGTGAGAGTTGGCTCTGTTGTCAGTGCAATTGGTGGCGTTATAGATGGTTCTATAGTAGGTGTAGTACTTGGCGCCACTGTAATAGCCGAGGTCGGTGTATCAGTTAACCCCTTGGGATTTTTTACACCTTCGGATTTTTTACATCCACTAATCATTAATAATAACGCAATCATTATAATAATTACCAATTTATTCTTTTTCACTTTATCACTCCTCTTTGTATACGTTTTTAGTAATTTATAATAACTGTTTATAAACATTATAGGAAGTTACAGTTATTCTACAAATTGGTATTCATTTACAACTTATCAACTTTCTCTTTTAATTTTTTCTTTATCTTGAACAAAAAACGTTTAGAATACTGCTCATTTTTAACTAGCAATTCATAAGCATCCATAGTCCCTACAGAATAAACAAAACCAAAAAGACCTATTTCAAACCCGAGAAAGATGAACGAATGGTATTTAGACCACTCTATATATCCTCTTGCCGTAAATGCAAGTGCTAAGATACCAACTATAAATAAAATCGTGCAAGGAACAGCAACTGCAACATATTTTCTTTTAACTGAATGATATTCCTTTGATAATTCATTCAAATATCCATAATCAAATAGCAGTGGTTCTTGTTTTAAAACTTTATATTTATCCTGTTCAACAAACATTCAAAGTACGACAGAACCAATCCCTAACACTACACAAACTGCCATTCCAAAGAAACGCCAAACGGGATCTGTTGTAAACATTACACATGGAATACCAGTTAATGCCCAAAATAGAAATCCCAATCAGTTTTAGATATCTTTCATAAGTTTTTGCCATCATGACCTCGCATTCTATGTATTCCAGATGAATCAGAATTTATCGAAAAATAAGTATATATTATCCATTAATCTACATCGTTTATTATTAAAATTTCTGGATTTAATATTATATTAATTATAATCCTATCCAGATATTAAATCAATTAATATAGTCTTCTCTTATTCTTCTACTCCTCAATCTTCTCATGGAGATTCGTATTATAAAGCTTGTACAAGTCAGTCTGCCTACTAATTGTATTATCAAAAGGAATCACCACGGAACCACACTTTAGTAATCCCATACCGTGTTCACTGTTCGTTACAAACCGAAGCTGTGCTTCTGAAATACCAATTACTTCACCCATCTTGGAGCTGTCCGTATTTGCCTGTTTTAATAAGGCTAATAAAGGAACCAAGATTCCGTCCTTTTCAATACTCTGCATCAACTCAAATAATTCTGTGTTTGTTTCTACTTTAAATGGGTGATTTTTAAAACCACTCAGCTTATTTAACTGAACTATTGTGATTTTCTGGTCATTTTTAACTGTTTCACTTTCTGTCTCATGGTTGTCTTGCCAAGAAGAATACATTTCTTCATTTTTGTTCACATACCTCACCGCCTTCTCTTTTCCATTCATGTTTATATTTCTAATTCAAAATTCAAAAAGACCGCTTACTTTCAAAAAGCTTGAAAATAAGCGGTCTGCACGACTTTTAAATATTTAGTTGAATGATAAAGAATTTAATTTTTATAATGAAATTATGAACTGTAGCTTCATGTGTTCCGAGACACCATATCAAGAACTACCGATACGTTTACCCCATCTGAAATTGCCTTTTTTCTCTCTTTTCAGTCGCTCTGTGAGAATTGATAAAATCGCTCAAAGTGCCTAAAATCAAGGAGTTTCAGGTATCTTTCCGATGTAGTAGTATTACGGTCTCCACATGCCTCGTAATAGGAAACATATCCACCGGACGTTTCGACTTTATTCGTTGATATTTGATATATTTTGACACAAAATATTGTGGTATTTTCGATAATAATGTACTTTATTTATCATAACTTCAACGTACCCTTGAAGTTATAACATCATTCAAAGCACGTTTTCATGTATATTCTCATTTATCAAAGGTTACATTCTACTGTTATCCCGCTTTTAAATCTTATTTCAAGGACACTACCTTCTTTCACTATTATACTTTGAATGAGCAGCCGAACTAATACATCGTCATATTCATCTATTGAAGATAAACTCTCTTTTTTTGTATAAGCTTTAAAAATTTCTTTTATATTACTTTGCAGTATACTTGGATATGTTGACTTCGGAATTTCAATTATATTTTTTATACACTCAATGATAGCTGAATGGAGTTTATTTTCATCCAGAGAAGGTGAGCGCCTGCAATTATTGGTACCATGTTTCAGTCTATTTACACATCTCCAAACGACTTTCTTTTTTCCACCTTTAGACCAAATTACTCTATGATAGACATAACCGCATTCTTTGCAGAACATGATGTTTGATAACGCATATTTAGAACTATATTTCCCTTTTCGCTTGGAAGATAACTTGGGCACATCCGACCTCTTAATTCTTTCAGCCTGAGCCTGAAGAAAAATCTCTTTCGATATAATTGGTTCATGGTTATCTTCAATATAATACTGCGGAACAAGGCCATGGTTTATTACTCTTTTTTTCGTCAGGAAATCTACGGTATATGTCTTCTGCAACCGGGCATCCCCGCAATATTTTTCATTTGCCAGCATTTTCGAAATAACCGTCGGATTCCAAACTATTTTACCAGTCACGGTTTTTATACTCTGCTCCTGCAAAATCTTTGCAATTCCGGCTAAACTGTTTCCCAACAAATACAGGTGAAAAATTTTTCGGACTACTTCAGCCTCTTCAGGGACAACAACCAACTCTCCATCGTTACTTTTGGTATATCCCATGAACTTTTTGTAATTGACATTTACTACACCTTTCTCATACTGACGAACAATCCCCCATTTAGTATTTTCACTCAGATTCCGGCTCTCTTCTTGTGCCTGACTGCTTAATATAGTTATTAAAAGCTCACCGGTATTTTCCAACGTATAGATATTCTCTTTTTCAAATAAGACACCAATATTATGCTCTTTTAATTTTCTGATAATTTGCAGGCAATCCACAGTATTCCGCGCGAATCTGCTGACTGATTTAGTAATTATCATATCAATCTTTCCTGCCATACACTTATCTATCATGGAATTAAAATCACAACGTTTTTTCGTATTCGTCGCACTTTTCCCATCATCTGCAAATACTCCTGCAAATTTCCAATTCGGATTACTTGTTATCTTCTCAGTATAATACCCAATCTGAGATTCATAGCTCGTTTCCTGTTGCTCAAGGATAGTACTTACTCTGCAATAAGCAGCGACTTTTAACAATTTCAATTGTGCTCTGATTTTCCTGTCGTATTGCGGGTTAGGCAGTATAATAGAAACTTTTTTATTTTGTTTATTCAATTTTACATTCCTCCATATCATCTGTTATACTGAAAATGATATGTGGATAATTCGTGCGGAATTAAATTTATATTCAATCTTTTGTTTTTCAAATATTTCTAGTGTTCAAATCAAGAAAATAAGATTGTCTGATACTTCTGGAACAACATTACTTGAAGTGATAACATAATAATATTTAATTTTATTACTTTTTAGCTGCAACGCTATTACTGTTTATTCCCTTTAGTTTAATATAGAGCAAGGTTCTATTATCATTTTGATCTAATTTTCAATTATCCTCTTCTCCTCTAAAACATAAATTGGGATTTTTATTTCTCTAATCTGTCCTATCCTTTCTGAAAAACCTTCCAATGATTTGCACATTACCAAATCCACTTTTCCCTTTTTACATAAATTAAGCAATTGGGAAAAATTATTTTTGTTGTCTGGGATATCGTAACCTTCTGAATAAATACCAACTATATTCCAACCACTTCGGTTTCTTCCTATAATAGAGGAATAAAACCCTCTCACTTCACTAATATCCTCAAAAGGAAATACATTTTCGGTATAAGCAGCTATCTGTAATAACTCATTTCCTGTTTTCATATATTTACGAAAAGTATCTGTCGCAGGTATAAGTATGACTTTTTTGTTTGCTTTCATATCCTCGCTTCCTTTCTTTTACTATAAATTAGAGTCTTTGCTTCGCCA
This sequence comes from Bacillota bacterium, assembly GCA_023390335.1. Lineage (GTDB taxonomy): Bacteria > Bacillota > Clostridia > Acetivibrionales > DSM-1351 > Ruminiclostridium. The sequence continues at coordinate 5,656 of JAEWCZ010000033.1, forward strand.
CATATCTTCTTAAAATCGAGCGAATAACTATCATTAAAAATTTGTTGTTTGAGCACACTCACATCTAGACTACTTCTCATTATCTGCACGCCCCAGAAATCTTGGAGGGCTGGCGCGTACCAGCCCTTTCGCTTCTATTTTAATTAATTGCCCCTTTAGTTGTGTTCAAAAAATATAAACCTAAAAACCCTTACGCATCTATGTACCTTTATTCATTTTCAATTATTGATAAATCAACATAACTTCCTCCGCTGATCGGCGTAAATATTCCTTCCCTCCGTCTGCACAGCATCTACCACATGAACATGTTACAAAATCATGCACAGTTTTAGATTCAATAATATCACCGCAGTATTTGCATTGTATACTATTTTTCAGTATTTTCTCCCATTTTAATTTTTTGAAATCACTCATGCTTATCTCCTTTGTATTATCATTTTCCCCATAATTTAGAATATTTTAGGGTTTCATTCACGACTTGACCACGATTCTTCCTGGTATTGTCCGCTATCAGATTTTCTCCACCTCACTACGCAATTACCCTAGTTGAATATTGGGCGCAAAAAATACTTGATGTTACCTCATAACATCTTATTTAGAGATATTATAAATCATTAGTGCATTAATTCACAAGAAAAAATTCCAATCAAGAAATACTTCTATTCTTGACTGGAATTATTACTGTTTTTGCATTTACATTATAACTACTTTGGTTTCTCTCCTAGAAAATAATATACAATTTTCCATTTTAATTATGCTTCGTTATAAAAAAATCCATTATAGATTATTCTCTTTCCATTATACTCTATTCCAGATTTTACATCTCGTTCCTGCTCTTTCCTTTGCATAATCTCTATTAATTCTCTATAAATATCAGCCAGCTTATACTTTCCATTAATAACCTTTTCTTTATTGATTAAAAGAATACGTTGTAATTCAAACCATTGACAATATACTACTTCCTTAAAGGTTCTTCCCGAAGATGAGTATTCACCATTGTACCTTCCAACTATCAATAATTTAATTTTTTTCTTATCTATCATATCAGGCCGCATTTGTAGATGATTAGCAATTAAATCAACATTAACAGTTTGAATCCAATTTTGCATTGTCTCAATCCACTCATTAACCTTATCTATATAATTTTTTCTTTTACTTGTCATTGACTTAAATGAATCATATATGGAGTCTTGCCATTTTAATTGTATAAATAAAATATCCCCTGTTTCCTTATCATATAAGCAAGCATCAATATCTGTAATTACTACTCCATCTCTTTTCAATACGATATTCCTTCTTAGTTTGGTATACAATTCATCTGGGAACAAGTCATATATATCATTTCTAAAACGTTCTTCTCTTTTTTGAATATTGAAATCCCAATCTTTGGGGAATCTTTTCTTGAGCTTAAATAACAAATAGCTTACTGGTTCATATAAACATCCTGCATAAGAACGAATATAATAGTCTTTAGCAAACTCTATGTATGGTGGTAATGGCAGGTAGGAATCCTTTAATAAAGATATATCGACTTGTTTTAAGGATATCATATCCAATACAACTAATGCACACTTTTCATCTATGTTCAAAATATATTGTAATGATTCACAAATAGTTTGTTTTGTATCAAACACCGGTAATATGTTGTGTTTATCCATATTCGAATATTTTTCCAATGCTAAATAAACAAATTGTAAATGCTTGATTGAGATAGATTCCAACATTAATATAGCACCAATGAACACTTCAAACTCTATATTTCCAAATTTGTCTTTTTGTTCAAAGCTATTCCATTCTGGATCTTGTATCAAATCGACTACGGCATTCTTTATATAATAATCATCAACTTCTTCATCTGCATCATATCCAATAAAATGCTTTTGCCAACTATAAACTAAACTAGACATCTTGTTTAGAATTGGCTTAATCACATATTCTTTTGTCATCTTAATATTGTATGGCATCAAAGTGCGCAACATGCTGTTTGAGTATGCCACTGTATTTATTCTATCAACTCTTTCTAAATCATTGTATTTATTTGCAAAACTTAATTCCATTTGACTCTCATTAATAGACTTTATTTCTAGCATTCCCGATCTAATATAATTCTCACAGGTCTCAAGCAGTCCATAAATCTCTAACTCGCCTAATATTTTTTCTATATCCGTTTTCATCTGTATAGATGATGGGGTCAATGGACTTCCAATTATATTACTGTCTCTTAAAGCAGTAAGTTGTATCAATAAAGGTACCGCATATTCAATAAGATTTGCAGTTTTATAAGATATATTATGAGTAAACGTCGTATCTTTTTCAAATATTGAATCAATATATCTTATCATCTCACAAAGTAATACCTGTTTGCTTCGATCAGCAAAATTTTCAAGTGGCTGCTTTACATTCCTTGATATTTCTCTCTTCATCTGCTCGACAAATATTATTGCATCCCGCATCACATTTTACCTCTAAATTTTTTAAGATATCCCTTAAATCATCAGTTCACTATCTCCCATAATCCAAATTTAAGTTTCTTTACTTAAAGCTTATTGAAATCATATTATGATCCTTTTTTACCAATTCAATTTGAGAGTTATCCTCACAAGACACAGAAAAAGGATTTTTATCAACAATAACCAACTCTTTTTCCTTCAAGTTAACTTCTTTCTGGTACGCTTCTTTAATCACATTTTCTAATTCTTTGGGCTTAACCAACCAACTCAGTTTTTTAATTGCATTTTTATTCGTTTTTCTATTTGATGATAAAACAACATCAAATGGCAAACGAATATGTTCAGCACCCACAACACAAGCTTCCAAACTGCTATGTCGTGATAAATTGATACAATCAAAAGGATGCCTTCCTCTATATTCTAAGAACAACTTATACAAATATAATACATATGTACGATTCATCCTACAAACTCTTTGAAATTTAAATTTGATTGTTTTTTCATCAGTGTCCATTTCGTATTTATTAAGCGGAATAAATCGTGGTGAATAACTCGAATTTAAAATTGTAGACATCTCAGCCGATAAATTTTCATTCAAAACTTTAATAGATTTAAAATATTTTTGAAGTTCAATATATGCCTCTGCCAAATAAGGTGCTAGTAAATCTTCTATATCTTCATCTATATTATCAAACAAATTTAACTTGCACTTACCCTCATTATTGTAACAAGCCAGCTTAATAATAGCATTATCAATGAACAATCGAGAAGAATACCTAATTTGTAATCTATTCGCTGTATCTGATCCCATTTGCTTGAAATTATCCACACACATATATTCTAGATTATAGCTAACCTTATCAATCGTATCTTGAGGAACTATTTCAGCCTTTACGAACTCGGTTACTGCATTATTACCCTTTCTTGTTTGACTAGTAATGATGTCACAATCTTGTCCAACTAATATGTAATATTGCCCCTTTTCATCAACAAAAATATCACCAGCAGCAGGGGGCTGGAAATATTTATTAACATTATAATCAAATGCTTCAAAGGTATTTAACTTTAACATTTCCTGGGAAAATTCAGTATCTTCATCTTCAAGAATATCTATTAATTGTGTCAGCTTAACAATGTCAATAATTTCTTTATTTCCATTAATTTTATAGCTAAATAATAGTTGTATCCAATCAGTTATAACCTTATAATTTGTTATTCCTTCATATGAAGCCATTTTTGATAAATATACAGCAATATCCTTATTAGAAATAGCTTCGTTAAAAGACGTTTCTAATGTAGATAAATATATTTTCTTTAACCGTTCCAAAATCAAACTATATGTACTCTTTACCAAAGCATTTTGCAAATTAGTTTGTAAATTTTTTTTATCTTTTTTATCAACAAATTCTGCAAAAAATTGAACTGTAAATTCTTCCTTTCGCTCTTTTGAGCTCAGCACAGCCCCTATAATATTGTTTCTTGTTTCCTTATTGAAATCATTTATAAAACTCAAAATTTCGTTGGCACGTTGCTCACCAGAAGATAGCTGGTTATCAATAATACAAATTAATGTTTTACAAGATAACTTATTTTTTTCCAAGTCCTGTTTAAATAAATCACTAATTGTTGCTGAAAAATCTTCATACACTTTAAAGTTTTTCCAAGTGCTATTTTTAAATATATATTCATCAAAAAGTCTATTGAAATAATCCGGAACAGCTATTCCTAGTCCATAGTAATGTAAAATTTGTAATAAATTCTGTTTAGTGGGTATTACAATTTCATCATATAGTTTTTTCAATTCATCCGAGTATTCTTTGCATTCTTCAATAGTGGAAATATGATGAAAAGCCGTAGAAATATCATCACGAATCACTTGTTTGTCCCAATTTATATAGGGCGAACAAAAATCAAATAATTGACTATACGCATATAATTTAGTTGTAAATTCTTCATTCATTTTTGAAATAATAGGAAGTAAATTGTTTCTTTGTTCAGTATCCATTCTTGAAAAACCATAGAGTAAACTTTCTTTTTTATCATTAAAAGAGAAATCATCTTCAAAGAATATTACACTATCACAATCAACAATTCTAAACAATTTATCATAAGTTAGTGCTAAATCCATTTTGATATATCTCCTCTGTTTCTATTGTTATCAAGAATTTGTATCTGTTTCCATAATAATTTCTATCTGGAAGCAACTCAATATCTGCATTAAAAGATCTTAACAATTGTTTAACAATATATAATCCCATGCCCCTTCCCTCACCATTTGGTTTCCCGGACTCTAATGGCTCAAAAAGTATATCTTCCATATTATTGATTATGCCAGTTCCTGTATCAAAGACAACAATAGCATCAGTATTGAATTCTTCTATAATAATTTTATCTTTTTGATCATAATCATATAATTCATCTGACTCTGCAAACTTACGCCGCTTATCAATCCAATATATTGAATTATTAATTAAATTATAAAATACATGGATTAAAACCCCCTTAGGAACAAACCAAGTCAGATCTTTAGTTTTACAATCAATTTTTATATCATTATCTTTAATAATCTTGAGTAGATTTTGCTGAATATCATTCACAATATCCTGTATATTTTGATTTACAAACTCATCATAAGTTCCTTTTTTTACGAAAGTATTTTCTAAAAATGAGTACAAATTACCAACCTCATTTAATTTACTTGAAACAATGTCATAATTTGTTTTAATAGGATACAAATGTTGATTATATACAGGAATTGATCCATTATCTACAAAATATCCTTTCAAAAAATCAAAGTGGTTATCTATATTATTTTCTATACCTGTTTTACTAATGGAATGTAATTCATGTGTAATCGTTTCTGTAATCAATCCATTTGCCATTAGTTTATAATTGTTATACGATTCAACCTCAATAGTTTTTAACTGCTCGTCGGCTTCTGCCAAAAGATTGACAGCCTGTGTCTGAGCTTTTTCATCTTCAACAAAATGATCGGATGTGTCTCTAAATACTTGTTCTACCATATTATATATTTTTAATGGGATAAAAGCGGATTCTCCATCTATCTTTACGTTTTTTTCCAATTGTACTGTTATATTTTGCATGGATTTCATTATCTGTTTATTTCTTCTTATTGCATTATCAATAGTAGATGTATTTTTCTTTACCCTTTTTGTTAAACTTTCTCCTAATAATCCTCTTTCTTCAAGGATTACTTTAACAATTGAATTTGACTTACGATTTATTTCATAAAATAACTTGTTAAAAATTATACTTATCAAATCTTTAAATGCATCCGATACATCATTCTGGCTAATATCCAAACGTGAGCTTATCTCTCGAATATTTATCTGATCAGGATCATTAACAGATACAAAACCCAGTGTATTACCTAAATCAAACCTATACCATTGTTGTCCTTTAGTACGAAACTGTTGCAATTTTATCCAATCATTTTCTTTATCTCCTAAGAATCCAATCCTATAAATATCCCGATATAATTTTATTCCATTATAATCATCCAGAAATCTCTTTAACTGCTTTAAAGAATACTGGTTATCCACATGTGATTCTTGGACTGTATCTATAATGATATTCTGACCAACTGCAGTATTTTGCTTAAAGGTGTATATTTCACCTTTTATTGGAATTATTTTTTTCAAATTCTCAATGCATTTTTCTGCTTTTAAGCGTGCAAAATCTAACCTGTTCTGTTTATTTTTTATACTAACAGAAAAAAGGTCTTCATATGTTTCTGTAACAATTTCTGTTAACTCGTCTTCATTGATTGTTCTAGATAAGACTTTTTTTATTCTATCCTTATTATATTCAAGTAGTTCTTTATAATAAATATGGCTCTTTTTCAATCGTTTAAACGCTTCAGGTTTAACCAAAACTCTATGGACTCGTTCTATGAACCATGGTTTCAGCAACAAACTATAATCCAATATTATCTTATCTTTATCAATACCAATTACAAAAGAATGAGCACTTTCTGAAAGATTCAACATATATGCTGGAAAATCTATACTAATTTTATTATTGTTATAGAACATGTAAATATTCGTTAAATTAGTATCATATGAAAATGGTGAAATCAAAAAATTAAGTGCAGATTTCAGATTACTATTTACAACCACATTATCATTAAGCCCTAAATCTAATACTAGCTGAGCCGGAGTGTCTAAAAAATCGTTAATATTAATATCAAAAATCCATAATCGAGTGTAACTTTGATTTGTTTTAGCAATTCTTTTATAAGGCACTATATAATTCGTTTCATTGGCATTTTCTAAAGACGGATTAACTATATTTTCCCAGTTCACAAAAGTTAATGTTGCATATTCTTCATCACGAGAAGCAGTCTCTACCAATAAACATCTGCCTAATCTTTGTGCAGCCAATCTTCCTATTCCTTTTTCTCCCAACGTTATTCCTTCTGAATCATCCAACTTTATATCAGTACCGATTTCTAAAAATCCTCTATCTAATTGTTCATTATTCATACCCTTTCCATTATCCTCAACAACCAAAAAGGGGGTCTTTAAACAATAATCCGGGAGAAAATCAAAAATATCTTTTGACAATGAAGTTATAAAGTTACCTTGCGCTAAATATGATTCATTCTCAAACAATAAAAGATTAATGCAACTTGACTTTGCATCAATCGAATTTTTGACTAATTCAACGACTGCCACATCAGAAGTAGTAATTAAATCCCTTCCCAAATGATTGATAATCCTAGGGTTAATTGTTATTTGTTTGTAATTCATACTGTCAAGCATAAACTCATACCTCCAAACTTTTAATAATATCCTCAATTACTTCATGAAGAGTTAGTGCTATATCTCTTGCCATTAAATATGGTACTCCATTACCTATCATTTTGAATTTATATGTCAATGGTATATTTTCTGGTAAAACAAAATTAGCTGGTAGTGATTGTATAGCCATTGCCTCTGCCACAGATAGTCTCCTTGCTTTATAAGGATGGAGATGCACTTCATTATTACCATATGCAGCTGTTGGGGAATATCTCCATCTATGTAATCTCTTAAAGGACTTTCTCCTTGTATCCCCTTCTTCTATATCTCTAATTTTATTTATTCCTTTTTTTACTTCAAATTGATCAATCTGATTTGGATGATGCCCAACATCATTTAATCGAAACCAATACTCCACAGTTAATTCAATAGGAACATTGTAAATAAAATCCCTATCTATATCTTCAACAAATTCTTCAACATCAGGCCAATCCATTTTTAATATTTTATCAGAATCATAATTTTCATGTTTTTTCCACGGAAAATTAAAGTGATTAGTTTGATCGATAGTAAACATTTTAGCATCTCTGATTAAATTTTCCCTAAATCCAATCATAATAATTCTTTCTCTAAATTGTGGAACTGCATGACTTAAAGCATTAACTACTTTATCTGATATAACATACCCACTATGCGTTATTTTCATTTTCATTTCATGATAAAACTTTTTATGTTTTTCTGTTTTCACAAGACCTTTTACATTCTCAAACATAAAAAAATCAGGTTGGCACCTTGTTATCAAATCAAAATAGGTTTTTGTAAGTCTACCATGCTTGCCGTTTGCCCCTTCATTTTTCCCTCCAATTGAAAAATCTGGACAAGGTGGGCCTCCAACAAAACCTACTATATTTCCCTTATCTTTTTCTTTTTGTATCATATCTAATAATTTTTTCTTATTTTTCCTTTTTGTATAAACCATAGAACTTTTAGTAGAGTATCTATATAAAGGTTCTTTCATATTTAATCGTTCTCTTGTATATTGATATGCCTCCATAAATCTGGTTTCATACTCATTTACAAAAACAATATCATATCCACTATTCTCAAAAGCAAGATCTAAAATACCAACTCCAGAGAAAAATGAGAAAATCACAAATTTCGGCATCGCATATCCCCAGTCTAATTATCTAATTCTTTTTTCATATCTTTGTTGTCCCGATGAAGTTTTTTCAATTGCTCGTACATTTCTATCAAAACTATTTATATAATTCAGGAACAACGTTCCAAGCAATAATCTATCATTACGAGGAATTCGGTTCCACTCATATCCTTTAAATAAATCCTTCAAAAGAAAAATCTCACCATCATGGAGATTATCAGTTTCATTTATTGCATTCTCTAAAAGTTCATTAACATTAATCATTAGGCTTCTCCTTTAACAAACACAAAGACAATGTTGTTGATAACATTATATGTTTTATGATGAAGAATGTCAATCTAATCAAGCACTTAATACGATGTCTATTGTTACATCTCCGAATATAGTTTTCCCCCCTAAGATGGATTAATATAACTATATTCCGGAAATGGCGCCTTCCATCTCAGCATTGCCTGATTTGGCTGTAACTTCTGGATCGATGGCATATTTCTGTAGTTTACATTACCGTGGAAATTATGACCATTTCCTCTCCTAAAATCTGATAGGGTAATTCTAACTTCAAAACATGTGGCCATCATACCTACATTCCAAAGATGGCTACACTGTACACTACACATATACGGTACTTTCTATCATTTTTTATTATGCTGCCATCACGGAAACATTCTACGGACTTATGTATATATGCTGATATTCCGTTATTATGCTCTTTTAATCGTGCGAAATTATCCTCCAATCTTTAAATTTGTCGATTCTTTTGAGCAAAATAAAAAGACTACGCTTTTTCAATTACTAAAAATGTAACCTCTATTTTTATAACAGAAAATTCTTTGAGTCTTTTTTATTTGAAATTTCTGACCTCTGAATCAATGTCTGTCATGACTATCGCAAATAAAATATATTAAAACTAATTACAGCGAGACAAGTATGTATTTATATTATTATAAAAGTATGTTTCATCAACATCACTATCAAATAACTCTTTATAGCTTCTATAAATCTCTTGCCTTGTTACTATATATGATTCTTTTGACTGTTCAATTTTTTTACTTGCTACATATGCATTACGTTGCCTGCATAATGGAATAAAGTAATCCATAATAACTTGTTTAAATATATTAGTAACTGTATCTTTTAATATAAACATATCTTTTGCAGAAAAGCTATGCAAAGCATCCAACCAATCAATCACCCTTGCATAGTCGTTACGCTTGCCAAACATTTCGAATCCAGCATTAGTAATAAATATACTCCAAATACAGTCATTTACTTCTGATTTATCCTCAGCACATTTCAAACAACTGATCTCACTTACCCATGAATTTAGTTTTTTTTCATCCAAACATCGTTGCTTAAATATATACGGATGTATTAATGCGATTATTTCATTAAAAGCAATTTGGGAATTTCCCTCCATTTTAAACACATCTGAAAGCATAATTTTATTTTCAGAAATTACAACTTTTTTTGTAAACGTTTGATTAAATGCGTCTCGTAACACTCTTACCCATGTTGCATCAATAGTCGTACCATCAAAGCCAAGTGTATATCGTTCTAAATTTTCTCGAATTTTCCAACGAGTTCTGTTAGCAGACATATCATATATTTGTTTAAATCGTATTTTAACATTATTAATAAAAACTATAGAAAACTCTGCAAGAATATTAGTATTTGAGATTCCATTTATAATCTTATCTATTTCGATGTATCCATCTCCTAGATGCTCTTTATCAAGTATTGATAAAAATAATGCTCTTATAGATATAGCATTAATTTTTTCATAATCAATTTCACCTGTACTTTTACTAATATCCCCACAAAATGGAGCAAATCTTTTTTGCATAACTTCGCATCTTTTCTCTGCCATCGACTCTGTTATTCCTTGATCAAGTAGTGTAGCAACTAGATTGATTTTATCTTCTAGTATTTTCAGCACTTTCCCATTTAATTTAGGGGCTTCATATTCTGTTTTATCCTCGGACCATAACCATTTTTGATTGTTTATTAATTCTTTTTCATTTTCATCAATATATGTCCCGACTATGTATGTCATGATTTCTGGCTTAACTTCATAAAGTGTTGTTACTGCTTTTTTAAATTCATTAGAAGCACCTGTATGGAGAGCTTCCACTAAAAATGCAGTAGAAACATCGGTATAATCTTTATTAAAAATTTTATTATATCGCTCTACCAATACCTCTCTATCAATACTTTCGCTATGATCCAGTCCATATGTATCAATCAACGTGATATTATCATAATCAAGATTTTCCAAGCAAAGTTTATACTTTTCATTTAAACCACTACTAACCCTTACCTTAGTGATAATTCCTGTAAAGGAGTTTTTAGTCTCTTCATCAACTTTTAATAACAAAGAAAATATATAATTCATTTTCTCATTAACATAAAACTTGAAATATGAAACATTATTTTCTTTTATATATCCGATATCTTCCTTAAATTTTTCTTCAATAGCGTCAATTATTATTCTATATATATCATTATAAAATTTTATCAATGTCTTTTCTAAGCTATTTTCGTTAAAATCACTTTCCTTTTCTAGATCTTGCTCAACATCTTCGTTTTCTATGTGAAATATATCTTTTTTAAATTTTTCGTACTCCAAATCTGTTTTATATATAATATCCTCATCAACAAATATAAATTCTGATATATTAAAAAAATCATCAGAGGAAAGCATATAATTCTTTATACGTGCATCGTATGTTTTATTTTTCAATTGTTCTTTTATCCAAACAACATTATGTGATCTCTGATCTGTTATTTCTTTTTTAAACTTGTCCAAAACTTGAGCTACTCTATTCTCTGAAAATTCAGTTTGTGTAGCAATTCTTGCCTCAACAAATGGAAATTCACTATCATAATTCTTTAAAAATAAATATTCTGCGTAAGCCCTAGTAGTTTGTCCCTTACCTACTGAATTAATATAGTTTGGTCTTGAACTAAATGATTTTATAAAAGCTGATTTACCAGCTGAAGATTTACCAATAACAGCAATTTTTATATTATGCATATATTTTCTCCTTCAATATCGCATCAATTCTATTTAGAACATTTAATAGTATTTTATTTTTATCCTTAAGGTCATTATTTACACAGTAAACTTCTACTGCATGCTTAATTTGAGTATATTGGTAATCCTTTATTAATGCATCATTAGCTAAAGAAGTTATATTATCATTTGGCATTTTTTCCAAAAAATAAAATTCGTTTACTAATGAAGAATACTCCCATGGAATTTGCATGTTTCTGTTATGTGAGGTATTTATAATTTCTTTTCTTACATCCTTAAAAATTTGTTCGATCTGTTTATCGCTATTCATTATCTTATCACATAACAACTTTGTATATAGCCCATGGTCATCTCGTTCAAAGGCTTGTTCTCCAGATGTTGTAGAGTAGGCGACATATGTACCACCAGTATTTTTAAAGTTAGGAATAATCGGATTTAAAACAACATTTCCTCGAGCATTATTCTTATAAATTGTTCTACAGCAATCTAAAATAATAATTGCGATAAAATTCCTATCTTTCGATATTTCATTTACCAATCCAGAAATATTTATGTTAGTGTCTTCCAACAAATCCATATGCGTATCAATAGGACATAAGTAATTCTCGCCTTTATACTCAAATCCGTGACCAGCATAATAGAAAAGTCCAACCTGATATTCCATACATGCATATTTAAACTCACTAACTTTACTTCTGAATTCTTTATAATTTAAATCAGTAAATTTGTTTGTACTAAATCTGCATTTTTTCAAAACCTCCTCTACTAAATTTGCATCATTAACTGAGCCATTTAAAGCATTCAATTGATTATAATTATTATTTCCAAATATGTATGCTACCCTGTTTAAATTATCAACCATATATATTTCCCTTCTGTAATTACATGTAATGCCCTATACAACTAATATTTTTGATATACTCCATGATTTTGTCTTCCATCTTTTAACTTTAATACTTAATATCATTTTATGTCAAATTGTAAAATAATTCAATAAAATAATATTCATTATTCTATTATTCGATTCTCCTACAACATATAAATCGAGATAATAACTTCTTTAAATATTATCATTCTATCTTCCAAGTGTTCCGGAGAATCGGCGATAATGAATTTAAATCTTCCACTTTTACATAGCTTCGAAACTGCTACCCGTAAGCTCCTTATTGGGTTTCCAATATTGAAAAAAAATTAAAAATTCGATATGACCAGTGCTTTCTTATTCGACACTATATTCTGCTCTTTCATTTACTGTAAATTAATTCGGATACTGTAAATTAATTCGGATAGATTTATATACAGAAGTTCTATGATAAGTATTCGATCTGGTTATAAATATGCACGTCAAATCAAAAAGACATCAAGAGTTATCCTATGTCTATAAATCCTTCTGTATAAAATCTCCATTTCAAGTCTTTACACGTACAAATTTCCTTTGTCATCTATGAAAATGTCTAAAAAAATGAGGCAAAATTTGCATTTATAGATGCCAATTTTGCCTCATTTTCGCTTCCAAAACCACAACATATTGTGGTCAATCTGCATTATTTATTATTAAAACCACAATTCGTCATCATTATTATCACTTCAATATGATTTGTCCAAGGAAACATGTCCACTGGTACAGCCTTTTCAGCCTTATACCCTTTCTTTACCAAGTATTCTATATCTCTTTGTAAGGTCACCGGATTACAGGATATATAAACCACCTTGGCAGGC
>JAEWCZ010000062.1 GCA_023390335.1 Bacillota bacterium
ATCGCCTACTTTCCAACCACCTACAGCACCTGTCCATACGTTTAGGCTGCTGGTGCGGTTGTTGCACTGCCATGAATTCAAGTTAATGTTACTTCCAGTATTTCCGCCTGTATCTCCGCCACCTGTGTCTCCGCCGCCTGTATCTCCGCCGCCTGTGCTGGTGCCTTCGCTTACTGTTATGTTAGAATTTCCGCTGCTCTGGTAACCTTCAGTTTCAACTATCTGGTAATCGTGGTTACCCATGTTCCATCCTTTGCTCTTCCAAGCATTAAAGTGGTTTGCAGTAGTTACGCTTCCGCTAGATCTCTTTGAAGTACGTACACTCCAGTATTGGTAGAAAGTTGCAGTACCAATAATTGAAGGTTGGTTAACTCTTTGTGTACGATATAAGTTGTATGTACCACCATCAGAATTAATAGTTCCAACGGATGATCCTCCTGGAGGAGTCCAAGAACCATAGTTTTCCACTATGTAATATTCTACTAGAGGATCCTTTGTCCATCCATAAATAGCTAAGTATCCATTGTTTCCGCCATTAAAAGAACCTGAGAAATTAATTACTCTGTTTGCACCAGTTTTCCAACCTTTACCTGCAGTAAAATTACCGCAGTTACTCCAACTAGTGCTGTAGCTGCCACCACCATTTAAGGTCATGGAAGCATAACCGCCTCCATCTGTCCAGAATGACCAGTAGAAGTTTCCATCATACCCAGTTGAGTTTGACGTGATGGTTTGTCCCGCAAGAACTGATGTTGGAATCATTAGTGATGCTAACATCACTGCAGCTATTGCGAGCTTTTTGAACTTGCCTTTTGCTTTGTTAAACATTTTTTTCCTCTCCTTTAAATCTTTTATTAACAAAAGCAGACACTCTAAATATAATATCTGCATTGTTTCGAATTAATAAATTCCGCTCCTCCCGATTAACAAGTTTGTAAAATATTGTACTAATGTAGTAAAATATTGTATTTTTATTATATTTTACATTGTAAAAATATACAATATATTTCTATATTTTACCTAATTTTTGTGCATGTTTACTATTTAGCTTTAACATTTTTGTAAAAAATTGCACTTGAGTTGTAAAATATTGCACTTTATGGGATTTCAAAATACTTTTCATGCTTCAAATTTATAAAAGCTTAATTGTTATATACATTTTAAATAGGAGATAGTATAAATTTTTTGGATAAAAAAAAGGAGGCTATTGAAAGCCCCCTCTAATCAAAATCTAAAATCTCACACTTGTTATAGTGCGAGATTCATATGTTTTATGGATTATAAAAATCAACAAAAATTATTTGGGCAAGAGAACAGATAAGGGAAGAAAAAAATTCTAATTGTTTAAACTAATGTGTGGTATGTATAAACTCTTCATACTAGTCACATTTGGTGTTTTGACACCACTAAAGCTGCAGTCTCCAGCAATTACCATAGTACCATCTGATTTTAGTCCAATAGAAAAATAATTTCCTGCAGCAATAGCCACTATATCTTTCCATCCTTGTATATTCATTTGCCCAGAGGTATTCTGACCTGCTGCGACAACTGTGCCATCACTTTTTAGACCAAGCGTACAAAAGCGGGAGGTAGAAATAGCAATAATATCTTCCCAATCTGATACGTTACCCTCTCCGCTGTCGTTCAAGCCTGTTGAAACTACAGTTCCGTCCTCTTTTAATCCTATGATTGCTGAATCCGCAGATATGGCAACAATATTGTTCCAGTTTGATGTATCTATAGTACCTATATAGTCGAAATTTTTACTAATGACAGTCCCATCCGACTTAATCCCAACTGAATATGACCGTCCATCCTTTACATCAACTATGTCATTCCACCCATTTAGTTTCACAGTTCCATCTTCGTAACCTGGATATGCGGCATATACACTTCCATCTCCAGTAAGAGAAATAGCTGTTTGCGGGTAAAATTCATCAAATGATACAATATCTTTCCAAATTGAAACCGATTCAACAACGTTAGCCATTGCATTTGTGGGTGCATTAGTGGAATTTAAGAAATCTTCTTTTGTTTCAGTGCTAGTTGTGAGTATTGTCCCTTCTTTTGTCAATCCTTCTATTGAATCTCCGCTGCTGGAGATAGATCTCATGTCTTTCCAAGCCTTTAACTCTGAAAAATTACTAATGTCATCTCCACTATAAGACATTTGAACCCTACCATCGGATGTAATTGCAGCTGCTAACCAGATTCCATTACAGATATATGAACCATTTATCAAATATCGCAACTGCTGCAACAAATTCTTTGAATCCTTATAATCTTCTAATCTTCTCAATATCCCCATTGCTTGAGGATAATGCTTTTCCTTAATAAAAGCCATAGCCTGCTGATATTTTTCTGTTGCTGTTGGGTGATTGGTAGATTCATGTTCTGAATTTGTTTGTTCCTGTATTGTAGCTGTTGAAGTAGATACTATCGTATTTGTTTCTGATTGCTTTTGTATATTATTAGCACATCCAACTAATATAAATATTAAAAGTATAAAATTTATTGCCTTCTTCATGAATACACTCCTTCGGTAGGTAGAAAGCATTTACACTTTAAGATTACATTATGCAAACCCACAAATCAAGTTGTTAAAGAAAATACACAATCCTGTCTTATATACGATCTACAATGGACTCAAATACACATTTTTTCTGAATATTATGAAAGGTGCTAACTGCGGTGGAGGGAGCATCTTGACCAGGGCGAAGAAAATCTGGCGCAGTCCATATGTGTAAGAATACACGCACTCCACGTGCACAGTGTGTTGATACCAGTTTCACGAATCGTTATTTATAGACATATGCTATCATTTGAAAGGCAGTGAAATCAAGGGTTTCAAGGGAAAGCGTTTCATTTATCATCATATGTTCTGTCCCCTCTTTACTTGTACAGAGTGGACGCCATGTGGACATTGTCCACACGCACAGGGAAAGGGTAATCCAAAGCGGATCATCTTTTTTCATCTTCCAAAGACCGTCTCATGTATTTATTATGGAGTTACATGCAAGTTGCGTTTTATTTTTACTAATCAATATTGTTTAACTTTAGTCCCACATGAGGCACACATTTTTGCTCGTGGTGTCCGTAATGGTTTTCCACATGAAATACATGGCTCTCCATAAATAGAAATCCTATGATGCATAATTGCATTGTGATGACAATTTGCCGTGCCTGTTAAGTTTTCATATTCAATTCTTACTGGTTCGAATAACTTATCTACAGGACTTTCTGCAAGAGTTGCATTATTTTCTTTTCTATACTCCTTTACTGTACGAATACATTGATAATATATATCAGTTATTTTTCTATATTCATCTTCGTCCAACATAGGCATCTCTTGCTTGCAACGCCAGCACCACATTATTTTCATCCTATACCTCTTTTTTAAAACCGCTCTAATATATTGTTTTAAATAATTTACTTTTTATCAGTAATATGGATTAAGATTTTAAGTTTCTTTTTTATAAATGCTCTTTTTGTATTCATCTCCTCTGCAAATATTATTTTCTTCTTGA
This sequence comes from Bacillota bacterium, assembly GCA_023390335.1. Lineage (GTDB taxonomy): Bacteria > Bacillota > Clostridia > Acetivibrionales > DSM-1351 > Ruminiclostridium. The sequence goes on from JAEWCZ010000062.1 coordinate 3,528, forward strand.
TATTGTTCAATTTCTTCAGCAGTCATGAACCCTTCAGTCCATTCTGAATCATTATCAACTACGTATTCATCAATAAAGAAACAGTTAACTGGATACTTATTGAATCCAGGCAAAGTAATGTATCGCCTGATAGCCTCTTCCGCTTTTGCACGTGTAGAGTATATACCTAATTCCTTATGCTCATCATATTCACAATTATCACCATATTCATACATATGTGATAGTTTATATACTACTCTATTTTCAGTGCTCATTTCTACTTAACTCCCTGTCTCCGCACTTTTTATTATGCAATATGAATTTGTTACTGTTTCGTTTTATTAGTTTTATATGCCATTCAAAAGCTTGAATGTTCTAATGTTATTACTTAAGTCTGGCTTTATGCATATACCAATTTCATCTAAACCATTAAAAACTGAAAAATATCCATCTGTTAACTCAAACCCTATTCCATTAAGTATCCAAGCTGAATGTTTTTTCCCTACTTCATTTGGATAATCCTTGCTATAAGTAATCTCAGTTTGAAAGTTGTATTCGATTAATTCTATATTACATATTTTTTTATCCTTAACTAATAACAAGTCGTCAATTGGCTCTTTTCTCCACTCTAAATCAAAATCGTCAATATCATACCAATTCAGTTTTTCTGACATGTCTATTGTGTTGAAAGTAATAGCAAATTCATTAAATTTAAATGCACACAACTCCACTTTTATGCCTTCAACATTTAGTACTATAGGGCAATCCTTAAACCATTCATTATTGTTACTATCATAAACAACCCATATATCAAATATTTCTTTGCCTATTAATTTTTTCAATTCTTGACCAAGTTCAATAATTATATTTGAACTCTCTGAATAAAAATGTGGGTTATAACTATCCATTCCAAGCATTTAAAGACTCTTTTTAATTTAATCAATAATATCAATAATCTTCCATATCGTCAAACAGTTGTTATGTAGACTTTAACATTATGGCATTGCACAAAATAGAAAATACATTCAATAGGGGTCATCATTCATTAAGACACACCCATGCAACCATTCTGATTGAAAATGGTGCAAATGTAAAGGATGTTCAAGCAAGACTTGGTCATAAACACATTGAAACCACCCTTGGAACATATACACATCCAACTGAAAAAATGTCAGATCAGTCTGTGGACATATTTGAAAGTCTTGTCCACCAAAGAAAAAATGGTGGACAACACTACTACTTTTTTATGAAAAAAACCCTGAAATTATTGATTTTTCAGGGTTAGAAGGGGCACTGTTTCCACATCCCCAGTATATGAAAACATATCCAATATTTTTTAAAAACGATACGTTACTTCACTACTTACCAGATTTACTTTATTATTCTACTTGAGCATGACCTTCTTTTTGTTCTTCAACATACCTCTTAATCTTATGAGTAGTTGTTCTAAGAAATTCATTTTCTCTTAAGGAGAACTCCTTTACATGTTTGTAAAGCGGCATTTTACCGTTTACAGTCTTAACAATGTTCTTAAAAATTTTAGTCAACTCATCTTTAGATATGTTCATAGCGTTTAACTTGTCTGAAATTGCTTCCACGTCAGGCAGAATCTGAGCACAGACAACGGTATCTCCGGAATTTTCATCATACTTGCCCCACACATAAGATTCCCGTACAAATGGGTCCGAATTTATATAATTTTCAACCTCTTCCGGAAAAATCTTTTTACCGTTTTTAGTTACAATAACATTTTTAAGCCTGCCTGTTATATATAAAAAGCCCTTACGATCCATATATCCGAGATCCCCTGTATAGAACCAGCCATCAGACAAACATTTTTGGGTAGCTTTTTCGTTACGGTAATAACCCAACATTACATTTTTACCTTTGACTAATATTTCTCCGATCCCATTTATATCAGGTTTTGATATTTTAATTTCAACACCGGGAATAGCTTTTCCGCATGAGTTATCTTTAAAGCTTTTGTCTCTGTTACCTGCTACCAGAGGTGAGCATTCTGTTAATCCATACCCTTGCAGAACCTTAATACCAATTCGTCTGAAAAATCTTGATACCTCCGGTTTAATGGGGGCAGCACCAACAATAATTAGCCTCATTTCTCCACCAAAGCTATCATGTATTTCTTTAAATAATTTTTTACCAAGGTTTATTTTAAAAATTGACAAAATAGTTACTAAAAATAAAGCAAACTTAAATTTCATTTTAACTGATCTGCTTTTGTTAAGTTTATCTTGTATTTTTTTATATATATTTTCTATCAATAGAGGTACTGTAATCATTACAGTAGGCTTAACATTTTTTAAGTTTTTTGGTATATTTCTAAGTCCGTCATTGAAGGATATAGAAGCACCATTATATATAAATAATAAAAACCCTAACGAACATTCATATGTGTGATGCAATGGCAATATAGATAATGACTTATCATCATCTTCAACTCGAACAGTAGTGCACACTCCCATTATATCCGAGCAAATATTTTGATGTGAAAGCAAAACCCCTTTTGCTATATCAGTAGTACCTGAAGTAAAAATCAAAATCCTTGCGGCTTCCGGATCAATTTTCACGGAAGAAAAGCTTTTGTCACCAGCTTCCACAAGTTGTTTTCCTTCTTTTAGCAATGCTTGAAATGAAAGTATTCCCTCCTCATTTGTTTGGGAATCCATATCAATAAAAATTTTAACAGTAGTAAACGTTGATTTTAACATTTTTATTTGTTCTCTATATTTTCCTGAAAAAATTATAGCGGTAGCTTCAGATCTTTCAAGAAGATTTGTTATTTCATTTGTAGGTAGTTCCTTATCTAAAGGTACAACCGTTCCTACACCGTTGACTGTTGATAAATATGAAACACACCATTCATACCGATTCTCTCCCAAAACGGCTATAGAAGAGCTGCTTAGTCCGAGTTTTAATAAAGCAGTACCAAAATACTCAACATCGTTACCAAACTGTTTATAGCTTATTGTACTATAATTGTCACCTTTATTCTTAATTATAAATGCTGTTTTATCGCTATATAAAGTGTAGCTTTGTGTCATTAAATCCTTTAAATCAGTAATATTGCGAATCTTATAAAATCTTTCCATATGGATATCCCCTTTGAGTAATTTGGTAACTTTAATACAGGTGCACTGCACCAGACTATATTTTATCAAAATAAATTCAACTAATTCTCAACTTTATTTATTATGAGTAAATTAAAGATTTTTAAATGAAATTGTTACAGCTGTTCCCAAGCCTTTTTCACTTTCTATTGAAACAGTACCTTCACATAATTCCACAATTCGCTTTACCAAAGCAAGCCCAAGGCCATTTCCCTTAACATGATGTGAACGTTCTCCTTGATAAAATTTATCAAAAGCATGTCTTCTTACTTCATCGTCCATTCCAATGCCGTTATCTTTTATAGTAATGAGCACATTATTGTCATTTGTAAGGCAGTCAATAGTTAGTACTCCATTATAGTTTGAAAACTTAATAGCATTTTCGATAATATTACTCCAAACCTGTGCAAGAAGAGAAGGATTTCCGTAAAACATAACCCTTTCCAGATTTAAGTCGATTGTTAGGTTCTTTTCCTCCCATTTAGTTTCATAGCTTAAAAGAATACGTCTTATCTGTTCATCCAGTAGAAACTGCTCTTTTTGTAAAACAATTTCCTGATTATCAAGACGGGATAAAGAAAGAATGTTTTGAGTCAGCTTTGCCAGCCTTGCTGTGTTTTCTAAGATATAGTTAATATACTTGTCCTTTTCTTCCCTTGATAAGGTTTCATCCTGTAATAAAGTTGCATACCCTTCAATTGCAGAAAGGGGGGTTTTAAATTCATGTGATACATTGCTTACAAAATCGTTTCTTAAAGTTTCAGTATTTGATAATTCCTTAACCATTATATTGAAATTTTCGGCTATTTGTTTCACTTCTTTTGCTATACTTTTTTCTTCCAGTCTTACTGAAAAATCCCCCATAGCCACTTTTTTAGCTGCATCGTTTATTTTGAATATGGGACGTAGCATTTTACTGGAAACATATGAAGAAATGATAGTTCCAACAGCGATGCACATAAGTGCAATAAATGAAGAAGATGTCAATGCTCCTGTAATTGGATCAAAACTGAATTTCAATAGTATATATATAATTATAAATGTAAGTACCATTGATGCGGTCATTATAATAGCCATAACAAGTGCAAATATACGTGACGTGGTAAGCTTTTCCTTATCTTTAAATATCATGGTTTTACCGCCTTATATCCTAAGCCCCGGATAGTTTTAATTTCAAATTGAGTATTATCCTTAAAACGCTCTCTTAATCTGCTAATATGGACATCCAGTGTATGAGGATCACTTTCAGTGTCCACACCCCAGATTTCGTCCATGAGTTGCTGCTTTGTAAATGCCTTGTTAGGATTAGATAACAACTTATAAAGAATATAGAATTCCTTTTGTGGTAAAAGCATATGTTCCCCATTAACATATACAGTTAAGTCGTCATATGTTAATTCCATATCTCCAAAAATAAGTTTTCTTTCATTAACAATCTGCGCTCTTCTAAGCAGAGCATTAACACGCAGAATCATTTCATTTACATTTACAGGTTTTATCATGTAATCATCGGTGCCTACGCGAAACCCATTCTTCATGTCTTCAAATGTATCTTTAGCTGTAATCATAAGAACAGGCATATTATATCCATTATCCCGTAAACTTTGCACAAATTCATATCCATCCATATTCGGCATCATAATATCTGTTATAACCAGATCAATATATTGTTTTTCAATTATGTCCCAAGCTTCAAGACCATCATTTGCCACAGAATAAGAATAACCATGTTTGGCTAAAACTGTACAAAACAATGTGCTTAGAGATTGATCGTCTTCAACTACTAATATACTAAACATTTATTTTTACCTTTCTTTTAACTCATATTAATATACTATAGTAATTTCAAATTAGCTTCAACTTGGCTACAGAAAATTAGAATGGCATATCAAGTACACCCTCTGTTGGGTCCTTGATATGCCATTTATGGTTTGTATTATTAATCCAGAAGCTTACTAATTAGAATATTTTCAATCTTATTATTTTTAACATGAAAATTCATAACATCAACATAGTTTACTGGCTCGTATCGAAAATCATCCTGTTTTTGGTCTCCCTCACCTCCGAGTAAAGTCCCTTCCGGATATGCTTTCTTAAGCTTTTCAAGACTATCACCAACTTTGATATTTCTAACTGTAGAATATTTTGAGTCGGTTATTTTTATATTAAATATATGAAAATCCTTTCCCTCGGCTGTTTTAATAGCTTTAATTTCAAGTCCCGGAAATTTGTACTGCTTTTCAGTAAAGCCAATAAGAGTATCCATATTTAGTCCATCATCCTTGGAATAAGTGTGAGACTTCTTTTCTACTGCTTTCCCCAAAATACCTTCGAGCTTTTCATCGTCTACAGTATCCGAAATAGCAATTGTTTTTCCGTTGTAGCTAAAGGCCAATTCTTTAAGAATAACATTTCCGTCCTTCTGAATTGTACCCTCTTTTATCACTTCTCCTGAAGACCCGGTATTGATACCGGCTGAAGTACTGGTTGACTTATCTTCGGTGGAGTTTGTTTTAGATGATTCAACCTTATTTTGATTACATCCGGCCATAATACTTGCACTAAGTACCAGAATCATTATTACTGCAAATCCTTTTTTCAATATTTTCATTGTTGTATACCTCCGTAATTTATTTTTATTTAACTTATGAGGTAATTATAGTTTAACACTTTATTATTGTAATAACAGAGTTGTATCAATATTGTAACATTATGTTGAAGGTATAATCAATGTAACTGTAGTTCCAACACCAAGTTCACTCTCAATAAGCAACTGCCCATTAAATTTTTGTATAATCTCTTTACAAATTGAAAGTCCCAAACCTGAACCACTTGCAATGGGAGAATTTTGAGCCCTGTAAAATCTCTCCTGCACCATTTCGATTTCACTTTTTGCAATTCCAATACCTTGATCGCTTATTTTCACAATTGAATTATTATCTTTCGTAAAAGTCTCCACAATAATCTGACTTTTAGGATTGGAGTATTTTATAGCATTCTCTATAACATTGGCGATTGCATGAGACATCAGAGTTTTGTTCACACTGACGATAACTTCCTCTTTTAAGTTGATTACTAAAGCAATATCTTTCTGTTCAGCTTTTGGCTTGAACTCTTGAGCAACTGCATCAGTTAATTCAGATAAATCTGTCCTTTCAGTGTTGAGTTCCTGTGTAGCTCTGTCAAACCTGGATAGCAATAATAACTCATTTATAAGATTTGTAAGCCGGTCTGATTCATTCAGGAGATGATAGTACACTTTTTTTAATTCCTTATTCTCATTTTCTCCCTCGAATAAATACTGTGAAAAGCCCCGGATTGCGGCAAGGGGTGTCTTTAATTCATGTGACACATTTGAAATAAATTGCTTTTGATATTGAATATAATCCTTCAATTGAATTCCCATCTGATTTAACCCTGCTGCAAGCATCCCAAGTTCATCCTTCCTATTCAGCTCCACATTCACAAACTGTTGTTTAGAGAATTTTTCTGTTGCTCCAAGAAGGTATTTTATAGGTTTAGTTGTTTTACTTGAGATGTACAAACTTGAGAAAGTTACCAGTACAATAAATCCTGCTGCACCGATTAACAAAATATATCTGATTTTATTCATGATATCGTAAAAGTATGAAATATTTTCAACGAGCTCGAAAACATAGACATTCTGGTAATATTTATCCTGTATAGGTATTGAAAAATATATCAAGTTTTTATCTGTGACGGTATAAGAATAATTCCCCTGCAATGCTTTTTTAATGTTTTCTTTGAAGATCAAAGGTGTTGCATCATTAATTATTATTCCGTTTACAGCCAAACCCAGCAGTTTTAGATTATTGTCATAAATTCTAACTTCTTTTCCTGATGCCTTTAATGCTTCCAAGGCACTTTTTGTGATATTAGACTGTTGCGGTAAGGATGCAGATTTATCATGCCTTGTTAGTATTTCAACAAAGGATAACTCGCACATATCGGCCTTTTCCATCATTTGTTTTTCAATAGTCACAAAGCTGAAATAATCTATCGCCTTATTTACTGAAATAATTATTATTGTGAAAGATAATACAGACAAAAATAAGAAATTCAAAAGCAGTTTGGTTGAAAACTTCAGGTGGAGTCACCTCCAAGCTGGTAACCGAAACCGTAGATTGTTTTGACATATTTCGGATTTTCAGAATCTTCCTCAATTTTCTTTCGAAGACGCATAATTGTCATATCTACACTTCGACTGTCACCGGAATAATCATAACCCCACACTATTTCAAGAAGTTCATCCCTGGTAAATATCTTTTTAGGCCGTTTAAACAATGTTTCAAGAATTCCATATTCTTTTGCTGTAAGTAAAATCTGAGCTCCGTTTTTCTGTACCACTTTTGTATCAGGGTTTATTTCCAGTTCTCCGCATACAAGCTTATTAGTATATTCATATTTAGCTTCTTCATTATGTTCATATCTTCTCAATACTACTTTGATTCTGGCAATCAGTTCTCTATTGTCAAAAGGCTTGGTTATATAATCCTCTGCACCTAGTTCAAGACCTAATACCTTATCGATGGTTTCATTCTTTGCTGATACCATTATTACCGGAATGTTTGACTCTTTTACAATTTCCTTGCACAAATCATAGCCTGAGTAATCAGGCAGCATTAAATCCAGCAATACCAGATTCGGCCGGAAGGAATTCAGTTCTATAAGTCCTTTCTTACCATTCTCTGCTGTTCTTACCTGAAAACCCTCTCTTTTAAGCACCAATTCTGTTAAATCTCTGATAGCAAGCTCATCATCAATTACAAGAATCTTTTTCACTTGAAGTCCTCACTTTTACTACTGCTTTTGTTTTAAGATCAGAAAATCTGCATTTCAAACCAATATCTGCAGGTATAAATGTAACATTATCTTGTTTAAATATCTCGCTAAATATACATGTCAATTCTTTTCTTAATCCTTTAAATTCTTCCCCAAATTCAGAAATAAAACAAATGTAATTATTTGGACAAGCATTTGATTCTATAAAATCGTTGAAGGTTTGCCACCCGCAATTACAGTCCATTACACAATAAAATCGGGATAAAAGTACAATATCAAGCATTGAACTTTTATCCCGATTTATTGGTTCTTTAGTTAAACTTGATTATTTTACAATATCTAATAACCTTACGGTAATAGTTTAATCAAAAAAGAATTTGCTCTTGTTCTTCCGGTGCTTATTTTCATTACATCGTAAGTTATTTGGCTTTGATCATTTATTTCTTGTAAAATATCATATTGTCCTGTTGTACTTCCCAAATCTCTCACTTGCCCGTTTTCCCATAACACCACACGATTACCATTATAGTTTGACGTTCCAATAATCTGGCCTAAATTATTAATGTCAGATACTCTTGTAGAACTGCTTCCCGGTACGTCTAGCACTGTCGTTTGACCATTTTCGCTTAAAAAAGCAATGTCTTTACCATCCTGCATTATAGCATTCACAATAATCTGACCTTTGTCATTTATTGCTCTAGCCATAGAAGACACGCCGCCAAGTGTCCCCAAATCACTCATCTGACCATTTTCCCACAAAAATGCATGTTTTTGTCCGTCAGGCATATACGAGTAACCTACAACCTGCCCTCTGTTATTTATATCTGTTGCATAGGAATAATTCCCACCCAGCGTACCTAAGTCCAATACCTGGCCATTTTCCCACAAAAATGCATGATACTCAGTTTTTCCCCCACCAACTGATACCTTAGCATCTCCAACTATCTGACCATTGTCATTTATAGCGTCAGGAGATGCAGCCAAAGTACCTAAATTCCCCAGATCTGTCATTTGCCCGTTATCCAATAAAAACACACGTGAATTTCTGTCAGTACCCACAATCTGACCTTTATTATTTATATCTAAAAACGTACTAAATTCACCTGCAATATCAGACATATCTCTCAATTGTCCATTCTCCCATAAAAATGGATGATACATTATATTTGTGGAATCTATTGTCGCAATACCCACAATCTGACCTGCATCGTTCATACCAAAGAACCCAGTGGAACCTTCACCGAATGTCCCCAGATTTGTTACCTCTGTGTTTTCCCAAACCGGTCCTTGTAAGACTTCCGCGTAAGCACCATTAATAGTAAACATCAAGCTTAATGCCAATACGATTAAAAAGGTTTTCTTTTTCATAATATACCCCTCCCCTCATAAATTGAACTTCTTCCAAATAACCTACTTGCCACTTTCGGTTTATTAATCATAAGTCCTGTCCTTATGATTATTTTACCTTACAATACATTTATTGTAAATATATGTTATAAATGTAATTTTTCTCCGTACATTTTTCAACGAAATCCTTTTACTTTGTAAATAAATCTTTTAAATTCACGGAATTACCATCTTAATTTTAGAATTCTTGATAATAAAATAGGGATAAAAGTACAATATCAAGCATTGTACTTTTATCCCTATTTATTGTTTATAAGAACCTAATTTATTTTACAATTCTTACTTTTAATACACCCTTAATTGACTCAATCTTCTTTACAACCTCGTCATTGGTCTTGCTTTCAATATCAAGTACGGTATATGCATAATCGCCTCTTGATTTACTAACCATGTCTAAAATATTAACATCCATAGAAGAAAACGCTCCAGCGAACTGCGCTAACATATTTGGAATGTTTCTATGGCAGATAGCGATACGTCCGTCCGTCATGCAAATACCTGCATCACAGTTTGGATAGTTTACGGAATTTTTAATATTACCATTTTCCATAAAATCAATCAATTGCTTAACTGCCATTACTGCACAGTTATCTTCGGATTCCTCCGTGGATGCTCCGAGGTGAGGAATTGCGATAACTCCCTCCATCTTTGCAGTTTTATCATTAGGGAAATCGGTCACATACTTAGCAACCTTACCATTTTTAAGAGCTACTTCAATATCGTTATCACTTACTAACAGGTCTCTTGCAAAATTAAGGATGATAACACCATCCTTCATCTTGGAAATCGTATCCTCGTTAATCATTTCCTTGGTATTAACATTAGGATCCGAATTCTCTATTAAAGGAGTATGAACAGTGATATAATCACACTCTTTATAAATTTCGTCTCTAGTCTTTACGTGCACTATGTCGCGGGATAAATTCCATGCACTGTCTACTGAAATGAACGGGTCATATCCATAGACTTTCATTCCTAGGCGATTAGCTGCATTTGCTACCAGAACTCCGATTGCTCCAAGGCCAATAACGCCTAACTTCTTGCCCTTTATTTCCTTTCCCGCAAACTTGCCTTTGCCTTTTTCCACAGCCTTAGCAATACCCGGGTCGTCTTTAATAGTCTGCACCCAGTTGACTCCTCCGATGATATTACGGGAAGCTAAAAGAAGTCCTGCAATTACTGATTCCTTTACACCGTTTGCATTTGCTCCCGGTGTATTAAATACCACAATTCCATTCTCGGCGCATTTTTCTAACGGTATATTATTAACACCAGCACCTGCTCTTGCAATAGCCTTTAGGTTACTGCCAAATTCCATGTCATGCATCGCTGCGCTTCTAACTAAAACCACATCTGCATCATTGACATTCTCAACTTTATTATATTTATCGGTAAAAATATCTAAACCAATATTTGCTATCGGATTAAGACAATTATATTTCATGATTATACCCCTTTCGACGTCTTATTACAGGTTCTTAGCTTCAAACTTCTTCATAAACTCAACTAATGCCTCAACACCTTCAATTGGCATAGCATTATAAATAGAAGCTCTCATTCCGCCTACAGTCCTGTGGCCCTTCAGATTCTCAAAGCCTGCAGCTTTTGCTTCTTTAACGAATTTTGCATCAAGCTCTTCATTTCCAGTAACAAAAGGAACATTCATTAAGGAACGGTCTTCTTTTACAACAGTTCCATGGAACATCTTGCTCTGGTCTAAGAAATCGTAAAGTATCGCTGCTTTTTTCTCATTATGAGCCTTCATAGCCTCTAAGCCGCCTTTATTCTTGATCCATTTAAATACCTTACCACAGATATAAATACCATAAGCAGGAGGGGTATTATACATAGATCCCTCTTTAGCGTGGATTTTATACTTCATCATGGTAGGAGTGCCGGGAAGTGTATCTTCGGTGATGAGATCTTCACGGATGATAACAATTACCACACCTGCAGGTCCAATATTCTTCTGAACGCCCCCATAGATTATGCCATATTTTGTTACATCAACGGGTTCTGACAAGAAACATGAAGAAACGTCGGAAACTAATAATTTACCCTTGGTATTAGGTAATTTTTTAAACTTTGTTCCGTAAATAGTGTTGTTTTCACATATGTATACGTAATCTGCGTTCTCAGAAATCGGAAGGTCCGAGCAATCCGGGATATAGGAAAATGTCTTATCCTCAGAAGAAGCAATTGCATTCGCTGTACCATAGATTTTAGCTTCCTGATATGCTTTCTTTGCCCATTGTCCTGTTATTATATGGTCAGCTACTTTATTCTTCATCAAATTCATCGGAATCATGGCAAACTGCAGTGACGCGCCGCCCTGTAAGAAAAGTACTTTATAATTATCAGGAATACTCATTAATTCCCTTAAATCCTTCTCAGCTTCCTTTATGATTTCATCATACGCCTTGGATCTGTGGCTCATCTCCATAACAGACATACCGGTACCTCTGTAATCCAGCATCTCGTCTGCTGCTTCCTTTAGTACCTCTACCGGCAACATCGCCGGTCCTGCAGAAAAATTGTAAATTCTTCCCAATGTTTTGTCCTCCTTATATATTACTCTCCATGTCTTCAATAACCCATGAGTGTCCCTCCCGGTTTACAGTAATCGCTACAGGAGTAGACACATTTTTTATGTTCCCCGCCCCATTGCGTTCCAGATAGATGCTATCTAATTTTAAATAACACCACTCCTTGACGAAACACAAGTTTATTGGAAGTATAGAGAGATAATTATGGCACAAGTTTTATGTATGCCATCTCATTTAATGTTTTTTGCAACTATATAAATAATAGCAAACAATGCACTTTATTACAATAAAATAATAGCTAAATGAAGTCAAAAGTTAATTATTCTACAAATATTCCAATAATTTACTAATCTATTTATAAATCATATTTAATTTCGTTACCTACAATTAATTTAAAAGCCTCAACTTTCTATATATACGATACCATTACATAAATACGTTTACAATACTTTTTGTATTAAACTGTAAAAAGAGCGGAAACGGCACCAATTTGCACCATTCCACTCTTTTTATTTACCAAGTGACCATAAATCCAACAGGTATTAAAGAGATACATGCCAGCATACTAATCATACTGATAGTAGTACTTTTTCCCGCTCCGTTAGGGCCTAGGAATCCAAAAATTTCTCCTCTTTTTATGTTAAAATTTAATTTATCAACTGCCTTAATCCCCTGATAACTTTTGGTCAGATTTGTTACCGTGAGAATGGGAATGTTATCATTGTTCTTATAAAAATAAATTACAATTTTAAGATTCTCTTTCAACAACTACAACCTTAATACCCTGCTTATCAAATTTCTTTAGTTCTTCTTCAGGTGCATCCCAATCAGTAATCAATATATTTAGTTTGTTTGCAGGACAAATACTAATTATAGACTCAAATCCAATTTTCTCAGTCGGGTATAACCCCACTGTACATTTAGAACTGTTAATTATGGAATTCCAATAATCTATTGCAGCGGTTCTTTGTATTGAAAGCCCAAAATCAGCAGATATGCTTGCAGAAGTAATAAAACTTTTGTCAAATCTCATTCTCCTAATACATTCCATTGAAAAGGCATCATAACAATTACCCTTTTCGTCCATTTCTCCTCCTGCAATAATTACGCGGATATTATCAAGCTTTCTCAATTCTTCAGCAATGATAATTGAATTTGTAACAACTGTTATAAAAATATCCTTTGGAAGATTTTGCACTATAAAATAACCCACAGTTGCTGAAGTAATAAAAATAACATCATGGTTTTTTATCATTGCTACTGCTTTTTGAGCAATTGCAAGATAATTATCTTTTACAGTATCTATATCCCGAGCAGTCATTTTTGGTGGTTTTGAAAAGCCTATCTGACGTAAAGGTAATGCTCCACCATGTGTACGCTTTAGTAATCCATTTTCCTCAAGTATTCTTAAATCACGTCTTGCAGTATCAAATGAAACTTGAAACATATCTTGTATTTCATTTGCTGAAATCCTTCCGGTTTTTTCAAGATAATCTAGTATAGCTTGATGTCTTTCTTCAATAAACATACAATTTGCTCCTTTCAATTGCATTATTAAGTGTCGATTACTTATATTAACACTTTATCACAGTATTTAACATTTGTAAACACTTTTGTTTTGAAATTGTTAATATTAATGAAATACTGTGAAGGAATATAGTAGATTATTTCCATTGGATTTTAATCGCGCTAAAACAAACAAAAGTACAAAAAATACAACTCCCAAAATTGAGAATTGTATTTTTCATATTAATTTTTATTTAAAATATCTGTTCAGCAAGCCATTAAACCTTGTGCCGTGTCTTGCTTCTTCTATTTGAAACTTCTATTTCAGACCTTAAGTATCCTTATATAAGTATGGGTTACCCCTTTTACAACAACCGGGTAGCTGTATGAAATATATCCGTCACAGATCTTAATATCGGAGGATTTTGTAAATCTCTTAGTATCAGGTAAGGTTATGGCTTTCAAGTTTATTCCGTCATATAAAAAACCTTTTGTATACCCGGGCAGTATTGCACATATAGGTTCATTCGGCAAACTGTGAAGGTTAACTAATGCGTTATTTTTGTCCACAAAGCTGACATCTGCTCCCAACTTGACCATATTAATTCCATTTCCTATATATTTTTTCACTTTGCTTTGAATAGTGAAAGTCTTTTTATTTGTATCAAACAAGTAGGATGCATCGTATACCCTAGCGTACAGCTTTCCGCCGATAATATTATAATTATGCATGTTGCCTTTCAATACTGTCGTTTTTCCAGTGTTTATATCATAAACATTTAACTTACTTATAAACATATCCGTCATACCCATTGGCTGGATACCTGATTCGTAAACCAGGTAGTTTTTGAAATAAGTAATATTAGTAGCGTCAGCACTTAAATAAGTACTTTTTCCCTTGCTGTCCACATAGGTTAGATCTGTTAACCACTCCTGTTGAGCACCTTTACCAATATTGTAAAGCAGTGAAATACTTTTGTTATCCGGGCCGAACATCATGCCATGGAATGGCTTTGACATGTTAAAGCTCTTGAATCTACCAGATTTGAGGTCTATAACTACATAACTTGCAGGTGAATTTATAATATAAATTGCATTACCTGATATATTAAAACCATATTGCTTGAAAGAGTATGTATTGTTGCTTATATCATCATCAATTTTCTGGTATGAACATACCTTTATCAGACTTTTATCTGGTTTCTGCCAATAGACTGAATCATCCTTTATATAAAGAAATCCGTATTTTCCAGACTTAAGTATATAATCGCCAACACCGTCTATATTTTGATATTCCGAAAGAGACAGGGTTTTGGGATTGAAAATATAATTCTTCCCACCTATTTCACAGCTCAATTCTACCAGATCATCGCAAAAATATTCGTGTATATCCTTAACATTAGTCAGAGAAAAATTCCTATCGAAATCATAAATTGCATCTCCAAATATAAAAACAGAATTATTGCAAACATGGCCCCTACTTGACTCCCAGCCAATTTTAGTTGCAAGCACCTGCTTTTTCGCGGTTTTGACGTCGTAAACAAGCCTGTCCCATACATTTTTACCGCCACTATCCACACCACCAAGAGTGTGCACAACAAAATAGTTTTCGCCAAGGATGGGTAGTCCGACGCATTTGTCAATGGCTATATTACATTTCTGCTTCATAGTTCTAGCATCAAAATACCTTATAACCATCCCATCAGTATCATTATCCTCAACATATATAAGTGAATTATTAATTTTTACAAGATCGTCAATAAAACCCTGCCCTTTACTTTTCTCAAAGGTAGCACTGTTGCCGGCGGCACTCACATATGTAGGAATAGTACACAAAAAGATCAAACACATTATAAACAGTTTTATAGCTATTTTTCTCATAATATCCCCTTATTTTAACCGTAAATCATATATTAAACATTTTAACATAATACACATCATTAACCAGTTACGTAAGTATTACGTTTTGTATATATTTATACACAATTTCGATTGTTCTTCATTACAAATCCAATTCTCTTTTTATCAATTCTAATGCAATATGAAAGGCCCTAATCCGACGTATGGACAGTGTGTGTTGGGGAGTGCCTTCTCTAAACTTAGGCTCCACCTCCTCAATCTTTTGAATAAATGATGGTATGGTTTGCACAGCTTCCTCCAACTCTTCTTTTGAGTAATTATTTGAAAAATCCTTCTCTAATGCTCTTGCTATCAATGAAGATGCTATATAAAATACTTTGAGATTTCGAGAAACCATCGCTATCTGCGAAGTGCGAGGAGGTTGCTTCTGTGACAACGTTTCTATTACTTTCTCATTTTTGCGTATGGTTAAACCAGATGAACCGTATACAAATTAAAAGTATTTCTGCACTTTATAAACTCTGCCAGCAGCTTGAAACTAATCTTTTCCAGCTATGAGAAATAGCTCTAATGGATTTAAAGGAAAATGTTAATGAATAGAACTTATGGAAGCTGGACAGGTTGTCAAGAGATTATACACAGCAGAGGTGTGAATGGTCTGAGCTGTGTGCTATGGGAGTCAAAATTGAAGTTTAAATAGACGGTCCTATCATTACTAAGAAAATAAAAAAGCTCGGTCCAATATAATCAATTAATTCGAGCTTATATTCTTTATCTAACCAAGAGCTTAAATAGGGATTGAATATTGGAATTTGATATACATGACTTATTAGCATTCCAAATAATATATATCCTATTAAGACTATTTGGATTATTATATCAACCCATCTCGGATATTCGTCTCCTAAAAAAACAATTAAAACTATTCCAATTAAAACTAGAAATAATAAATACCCAATTCTCACCAATGTTTTAAATACTATTGATTCTTCATCAAGCTTAAATTTAATCATAAAAACTCCTACCCCAACTCATTAATTACAATAAATTCCATATTTTCAATTATTCAAAGTCAAGTTTAACTCTTTAACATTAGCAGAAAAAGCTTATATACTTCTCTTGTTAACTACTTTCTGTATCTGCACAGAAACCGTTATTCCACAAAAAATACAACTCCCATAACCGAGAATTGTATTTTTTCATATTTATATTGTATTATTTTTTATTTAAAATATCTGTTCAGCAAGCCTTTAAATCCTGCACCATGCCTTGCTTCTACTTCAAATTTGTAATCCGTGTAAAATCAGCATTTCAACTGTTATCTTTCTCAAATTGTTATAAATTTCCCACGGATTTCCCACAAAAAATATTATCCCTCAAATAGCGAGAATAGTTCCAGTTATATCTTTAAAAGCCAATTTATTTTAATACTGCATATTTATGTACAGAGTTTTTATTATCAGCTTCATACCAAAAAAGTACATTATTATATATTCCTATACAACCGACAGTATCGTCATTACCAACTTTTTGGTCTAAATTATACATTTTTTTACTTTTACAATTATAGACCACTATTTTTGCCCTAATATTGTCTTGCCAAATTAAATATGTTCCATTAATAGATGGCATTAGCATTTCAACGTATTTTTCATCTTTATAATCATAGCTTTTTGGTGAAACTACAGTGTGCCAACCATCCTTTTTATTTAAATCATATAAGACGATACTAGAATAGGTGTTCTGACCGTTTGACTTTACCCTGGCTGCAATAAAGTTGCCATATATATACGGCCACAAAATATCTTTACCTGTTGTAATCAATTGCTTTTCCTTATTATCAATGTTATAAATATATGTACTTCCCTTTTCAGACCAATCATCACTACATTTTGATTCGCTCCATGATATTAGGTTATTGTATATCTTAGGATGACTATAAAACCCATCAGAATAATCCTTATTTGAATCAATAATTTCTACACTTTTTTTGGATAAATCATACATTTTTATTACTGCACATGTTGTATTATCCAATTTATCGTAAGACTCATATACAACCTTATTACCAAATAATGAAAACTCATAAGGTTCAACTTTGACATATACTGCACTCGGATCTACTTTTATGCCTTTATCTTTATCAAACTGAATAATTTCACCTGTTTTCAAGTTTCTTGCATAAGCACGCCAGTTTATATCATACAAAGTATCAGTTTCAACTTTCACATCATCTTCTACCCAAACAATCCATTCATCATTAACCGCTACCGTGTTTATATATTTTTTAGGACTTACCGTTGAAGATACAACCGATTTGTTTTTTTTATCAACATTATACAAATAAACATTCTTGTTATCTTTATCACAACAGTAAAAGTTTTTTTCATCACGGGCTCCCACAATTCTTAAATTACAAGGCACCGATCCTGTTGCTAATACGACTTCAGCTTTATCTCCCCATTGTATTTGGGTCAAATCATCTTTTTCTTTATTCATAGTATATTGGCTTTTCTTAGCATCGTTGGTATGGAAGCTTGATACATTTGCCTCGCTCTTCTTATTAAAACAACCTGTACTGGAAATAATAAAACACAGTAGCATAAATAAAACTAAAATTTTTCTTTTCATTTAATTGAGCCTTTCAAAGTTTTGAAATTGATCCGGTTTAATAAGCATAATTTGTTGGCTTTAATTGCAAATTATGCTATTCGCAGTAAATATTTAACAATTATTAAATCCTGCTCCGTGTCTTGCTTCATAAAACTTCAAATTTGTAAGTCATTTGAAATAAGCATTTCTGCTGTTATCTTTATCAAATTGTTATGGATTTCCCACAAAAATATCATACCACAAACGATACTATTAGACCTCTTCTGTTTCAATCAATCTATAAATCGGTGCTAATACTAAAGAGTTAGATCCAAAAAGTGAAGGTCTATTAGCAATTATATCTATAGCCAGAGCTTTATCAAACAACTTCTTGAAATCCGAATCACTACCTCCATTGCCTTGTAAGTAGGTTTCTTTAACATCCTCAACAGTGCGTACTGTTAATGGTCAATAGCTCTCCATTCTATTTACGATGATAAAATCACCGCCAATTATTGCAGAGACTTTGCCACTCTTGGTTTTGTCTAATACCTTCTCTGTATTTCTATGTATGTGTTTCTGAGTAAACCTTGCCTGAAATTTAAGTCCTCCAAGTGGTCAAATAAAACATCTGGTATATCTTTTACACGAGAACTACTTAAAGTCCTCACCGGTACTAAACAGAAACAGCCGTCTTGATACAGCATCTGCTTATTCACCGTAATAGTTTTAGCATCAAAATCCGCATCTTTCCAAGTAAGTGCGAAGGTTTCCGCAATTCTCGTGCCAAGGTAGAACCCGAGCATATAAGCTGTATAACAATTTCCACCCTTAACATTATTCTATATGCTTGACCTCTACTTAGGTCTACTGGTTTATCCTTTGCGACCTTTCCTACCTGTAATAATAATAAATCCATCTGCGGTCACCTCCAAATAAAACTAAGTAGTTGTAGGTTCTAAATCTTTATTTGTCACTTGCTCAAGACCAAGCTCTGCTGCCATCTTTTCAAAATAGTCTCTATCACTTAACTTTGGTTGTTCTTTAAGCACAACTTTTTCATCTTCTTCAATCATGTGCATATTTTTTAATACAGATATGCTAAGAGATTTAAAGAGGAAGTATAGACATGTAAAGGCAACCTTTTACAAGTATGCTAAGGAGGATTATTTAAGGAGGACTTACTATAAAGTAAGTCCTTGATACACTTTTTCTGAATATTATGAAATGTGCTAACTGTGGTGGAGGGAGCATCTTAACCAGGGCAAAGTAAATCTGGTGCAGTCGATATGCGTAAAAATATACCACATGACTGAGCAAGTTTCCATAATGCTGCCTATTGTTATCTCATTAGTAGTTGGTGAACATTATAAGAAAAAGCTAACTTAAATAATTAAATTACTACTGCATCATAAGAAATCTTCGCTCGAAGCATTTCAGTTTTTACTCTTCGGATACCCCATAACCCTCAGGTGCAGGGATACCTTTTTCAGCAGCTCGGCTAACTGTTTCCCATTCCTCCCAAGTAATTATTCGTTCTGTTAATGTGTTTATAGCTAAATCGTAGACCACGCTGCCAAGGATAAGCCTAAGAGGAGGATTGTCACTATTTACTAATTTCATAAGAGCTTCTGCAGCCAATGAAGGGTCGCTATCTACAGAACCTTCTGAGTACTGCTTAGCCAATTCTTCACGCAGCGTTCCGTATGAGTCTAATGGATTGCTGTAACCCATTGAGGTATATAAGTCTGTCCAGTACCCGCCAGGTTCTACTATAGTGAGTTTTATGCCAAAGTGAGCTGCTTCTTTTGCTAAAGCTTCGCTCATTCCTTCTATAGCAAATTTACTTGCACTATAAATACCACTCATAGGACCTGAGATAATTCCACCGATACTAGAAATTTGTATTATATGTCCAGAGCCTTGAGAACGTAAATAAGGCATTACTGCCTGGCATACCCAAAGAGCTCCAAAAAAGTTTGTTTCCATCAGGTTTCTAGCATCAGATTCGCTTAGTTCTTCAATCATACCTAAAGTCATTATGCCCGCATTGTTAACAACAACATCAAGCTTCCCAAAATGTTGGACTGCTGCTTCAACCGTGGAAAAAACAGCTTTTCTATCTGTGATATCTAGTTTTAATGGCAATAAAGTATCTTGATACTCTTCTTTTAGCTTTTCCAATTTGTCGATAGTTCTTGCGACTGCTACAACCTTATCCCCAGCTTTCAGAGCAGAAAGGGTGAACGCATATCCAAGACCTTTACTTGCTCCTGTAATAAACCATATTCTTTTATTTTCATTATTATATGTCATAATATCTAATCTCCTTTGCTATTAAATACTTGTTCGAAATTGAAATTAACATTTTTAATGTCAAACTTTTTAACGCATTTTTTGCACCTCATTTACATATTAAATACAAAAAGCACAGGCTAGCTACCTGTGCATTAAGTAAACGGAAGAAGATGACAAAAATCACAGGAATTCCTTATTCTGCAATAGCAAAAAAGTTATCCTTGTTGATTTAGCCTATTAATCACATAACATAACAAAATACTTCTCACTAATCTAAGAACTTAAGTATAAAATATATCCCACTTATAAGCTTACACAAGCAAAAATAAAGAAATGAAACCTTAAATTCATCTTGATTAAGAAAATTTTATTTGTTTTTCATTAAGTACCATTCTATCTTTAAACAAACACAAAAAGGATAGATTTGTCTCTATCCCTAAACGCATTACATAAACTCCGTTAATAAGGGTTCTTAAAAATAGATAGACTAATCCCGATTACCCTACACATAGGTAGAGCCTTTAAGTACTATTTAATTAGTTACATAAAGCATATAATCGAGATGAAATCCACATTTTTAAGCATCCCTCCATTCATTAAAATCAAATATAGAGTATCATACGAATTAAACTTTTTCAATATCTTTTTATAAAATATTAACTAAAAGTTCTTTACAAACTAAATACATTAAGTGATATCAACACCAATTTTTCCACTTTTGTTTCTTATTCTAATTCATGGTCTCTTACAGCACTAATTTGATGTATGTATATAATATATAAACTCTATTGTTATAATTAGTACATAATATTCTTATACAGAGACTAAATTAAATATAAAACCACGGACTTATAACAGGCACGGTTCAGTTTCGATGGATACAAAGAACTAAAAGACCACCGATAAAACCTCTATATGCTAAGAGTAATTAGCCTCTAAACCTTTCTTTATAGTGGTTTCCGATGAAATGCTGTGTATAACATACTGTGTATGAGGTGCTGGCCGATAAAAATAAACTGTGCGTACCCAGTATCGGGCACAGATACTTAACCAAAATCCACTTCCCGCCATCATAGTAAAGTCGGCCTACTACAAATAGTATTATGTGTTTAATGACAGATAAAATCCCTTGCAAACACCAAGTTTACAAGGGGGGTATGTTAGATATTATTTAATGCCAAAGTACCTCTCCAAAAGTCCTTTAAACCCTGCTCCATGTCTTGCTTCTACATGAAACTTCAAATTTGTAAGTCCTGTAAAATCAGCGTTTCAGCAGTTTTCTATCTGTAAGTATTATTATTTTCCCACATCAGGTCATATGAAATTTTCAGCATTAGCTCTTTCAAGGTTATTCGTTAACATTAAATTTTCTCATTTCCTCTCCACTGAAAAGATATGATGAGTTTTTGTCACCACAAACCGGTTGGAAAAACTACCATTTACAGGCAGTCCCATCATTTGCTGAAACGCTATCACAGATTGTACGGTTTCGCTTCCAAAAATACCATCCTGAGTCAGTTGGGGAATATTGGGGTAAAACTCACTGATAAAGCTTAGGATATATTGTAGTATGATCACATCCATTCCACTCGAACCCACCCTAAGAATTGAATTGGGTGGGACTGTTCCAATCCCCAATGCTGTACCCTCTCTAGCCAGACTTGCCAGCTTTGCTACTGCGACGTAAATAAACGAGATCTTATTCCACGTTGCCATATCAACGACACCATCGCTAGTAAGATTAAATATGCTCTGGAATTTCGATACCGCCGCCTGTGTACTGCTGCCAAACACACCGGGCTGTTCCGGGTGTTCTGGTTGTAATAATTGTTTTTATATGTTTAGGAATAAAGAATATGGACTTTAAAGAATTTTTGCCAATATTATCAGATAGTAATTTCAAAGATTTGAATATCGGGGCTATAAATCTAGTCTCGCAATACACTGAACTTTTATTATTGGCAATGATTATTCCAAATATTAAACAAAAGCGTTAATTGACTAAAATAGTTGTATTATTCACGTCTATTACAACAGTACTTTTACTTATTATAACCATGTCTACGCAGGCAGTTATTGGTATAAAAGCTTCAACTCAAGCTAATTACCCTTTTTTTCTATATACACGTCTTATTAATGTTTATAACTTCATTCAGCGCATTGAGTCCATAAATGTCTTAGCATGGGTAACTGTTAGTATAGGGAAATTCTCAACTTACCTATATTTCGCGACTATTGGAATTAAGCAGGTATTTAACACCAAATCCAATAAGCCGTTCATCGTTCCTCTTGCGTCTATTTTATTGTTTTTCTCTATGACACTAAGCATTAGAAAATCAGTAATACTTAATCAGGTTCTTTCTTACAAGGTATATCCTTTCATATCTCTACCTGTTCTTTTTGTTATTCCTTTGATTATGTTAGTTATATTCTTTTTTAGAAAAAAGACATTGGTTAATGCTAGCTAATTGTATCCTTCGTGTAAAAGTCCTCACCTATATTTTTTATAAAATCAGACATGTTATCAAAGTAGTATAAATACAGTTCATGCAAAGCCCTTGTACAAACGGTATATAACAGTCTTCTGTCCTCTTCTTGAGAATACTCAACATCCTCAATGGAATCCACTATGACAGCATCAAATTCAAGTCCTTTGGCAAGGTAAGAAGGGATTACTACGACATCTCCATGGTATTCCTCGTTTTGATTTGATACCAAACTTACTTCCATAAGAGGTTTGAGAGCTTTATACAGTGAGTTGCATTGGCCTGCTGTCTTGCAGATAACTGCTATAAGCTTATAATTCCTGCTTTTAAGATCGAGGACATCATCTGCAATCCTTTTGCATAAATTACTTCTATCAGCCTTGATGACCTTGGGTTTATTACCATGCCGGTTTAACTGTTCCGAATAGCTTGAAGCCACAAGGATTTCTTTACAAAAATCCGCTATTTCCTTGCTTGATCTATAACTTTTGGTTAAAGAAATGCTTTTAGTATATTTTTTATCGAAAACGCCTGAGATGTTTTCAAAGCTTCCAACGTTCATATATCCGTTAATAGCCTGGTTCACATCACCAAGAATAGTCATATTGCAGTGCTCAAAAACTTTCTTGAAAATTTCATATTGAACAGCTGTATAATCCTGAGCTTCATCAACGATAACATGTTTAACTGATTTAGCATTGCTTGAAGCATCAAGTACCACTTTAAGAAAGATAATTGGAGTAATATCCTCATAATTGAGAATGCCCTGTTCCAATCGGTTGGAGGTGTAGATACTCAAATTCTCCAGTTCCTCACCTTCCAGATCATCAACATTTTTAGCCAATGATCCGATTTTCCCGAATAGGTTCTTGTACAGCATGTATATATCAAAATCAGTCATTTGTATAATATCATTCTTAAGTATTTCTAATTCAGCCATCCGTTTTTGCTTGGCAATTTTTCTTTCTTCTTCAGTAATTGAATAACCGTCCTGCGAATCAGATTTTAGTGATTCTACCTCATCAAGTTTTTCATCATATTGTTCAAGAAGATAAAACAGTCTTTGTCGAAGCTTTTCCAGGCGTTTGGCATAGGAAAAAAGGCTGTAGTCATTCCTGAAAAGCCGGTAAATTTCATCAGCAGTTATAATAAGAGTGCCATTATAAGTTATATCTTTAAACTCCAAATCCGTCCCATTTTCAAGCTGTTGAACATAGTTTTTCAGGATTGTGAGAAATTGTAATGACGACTTGAACTTAATAGCGTTCAACCTTATTTTATTTGGGTTTACTGACAAGATAAATTCCATTTGCTCATTCATAGTTTCAATTCGATACTTGGAATCAAGCATATTGCTAAAAAAGTCAACAAATGTACTCCTTCGGATATCCTCTTCACCTAATTCCGGCAGCACGCTGGAGATATAATCTTCAAACACATGGTTTGGAGAAAAAATTAGAATATTATCTGAATTTATACTTTCCCTGTATTTGTACAAAATGTATGCTGCTCTGTGGAGTGCGATCGAGGTTTTCCCACTGCCTGCAGGACCTTCAACAATAAGTACTCTGTCCTGGCTGTTCCTGATAACAGTATTCTGTTCCCTCTGGATACTGGTAACTATAGTTTTCATTTTGTTATCAGTGCTTTTTCCCAGGATTTCCTGCAGCATTTCATCATTTATGCTTATACTGCTGTCGAACATGTATAGTATGTTTTGATTTTCAATTTTGTATTGCCTTTTAAGCAGCATTTGTCCTGCGATTAGACCCGCAGGACAGTTGTAACTGCTTAAGCCAATTTCAAAGTCATAAAACATGCTTGATATTGGCGCTCTCCAGTCATAAACGAGAATCTCTCTTGTTGTATTGTTTTTAATTAAGTTGTGTATTCCGATGTAAATTTTTTCAGTATTTTCTTCCCCATCTTCAATAAAGTCTATTCTTCCGAAGTAGGGACTCTGATACATTCTTTCCAAACGGCCTACTGTATCATAAGCAAATTTATACTTACGAGCTTGATTGGCTAAGCTCGCCTGATACTGCCACATCGTCGTCGGAGCCTCCAGATCAAACAAATCAGTGGGCATACACTTGGCATCTTCCCACATTTCCTTTTGTAGTTCTATAGCCTCTTTTTTGAAGCTGCTTACAGAATTCTTACCCTTGTTAAGTTGTATTCTTATTTCATTAACTACTCTATCCAGGTTGGCTTTTTCGCAATCCAATGTCTCTTTATCTGAAATCATCACATTCCTCCTAGAATGACTTTCTAAAGCCAATAGTAATTGACTTTGTAAATCTGTACTTATGATACACACAATCCAGGCTGCATATAAGTCTTATATTAAAAAATTTCATGTGATATAATATAAGTAGAAGGTGGGCAATAAATCATATGTAATATATGAGAGAAATTACCTAAGTTGATACGCGAGCATAACTTATGTCAATGAGAGTCGCATAAAAATAATTGCATTAAATTGTAGGTGAAAGTACAAGTAATTTACCGTAAAAGTTACTGGACGTTCAGAAACTGCCGGCCATCAGCAGACCTATAGTTCCCACCATTTTCCTATGAAAAACAAATACTCACTAAAACAACAAAAGTACAAAAAAATACAATCCTCAAAGTCAGTTTCGTGTACAGTAGGCCAAAAGCCTTGGTATCTAACGATTTACCAACATTAAGAATTGTATTTTAATGTATCTTTTTGTATTAATTTTTATTTAAAATATCTGTTCAGCAAGCCCTTAAATCCTGCGCCGTGTCTTGCTTCATCCTTGCACATTTCGTGAACTGTATCGTGAATTGCATCAAGGTTGAGCTGTTTTGCACGTGTTGCAAGATCCTTTTTGCCCTTGCATGCGCCGGCTTCGGCTTCTGCTCTCAATTCAAGGTTTTTCTTTGTGTCAGCATAAACTACTTCTCCAAGCAATTCTGCAAACTTTGCAGCGTGTTCAGCTTCTTCCCATGCAGCAAGCTTGTAAAAAGCACCGATTTCGGGATAGCCTTCACGTTCAGCCTGTCTTGCCATAGCAAGATACATACCAACCTCTGTACATTCTCCCATAAAGTTTGCTCTCAGGCCTTCAAGTATCTCGGCATCAACACCCTGTGCCACACCAATTCTATGTTCATCAGCCCACTGTTCTGATGTTTCTGACTGCTCAATGAATTTTGCCTTTGGTGCTTTACACTGAGGACAAGCATCCGGCGCCTCGCTACCACTGTGTACATATCCGCAAACTGAACAAACAAATTTCTTCATAATCAAAAATCCTCCCAATATAATTTTATATTCTATATTTGTATTTTCAAAGAAATATTAACGACAATTATATATATACCCGGAGAGGATGTCTTAAAACAAAAATATTTTAATCAACACGGATTAATATGTACCACCGCATCCTTTATTCCTTTAATATCCTTCACTTTTGCCTTAATTGTGCCGGCAATCTTATGGCTCTCGTTTACAGACATTTCTCCGTCTACAGACACTTTTATAATCAGTATAAAGCCCTCTCCAACTGGCTTTGCATTGATTGAATCGATGTGGTCAACTCCACTTACGCTTTGAATCAGATTATGTGCATTTTCCTTAAATGTCGGGTCCATGTTGGTATCCATGAGAACCCTAAATGACGAAATAAATATTTTTATTCCGGTATAGAAAATCCAAAGAGAAATAAGTATACCTACAGCACCGTCTACCCATCCAAAGCCCAAGTACCCCATAATAATACCGATAATGGTACCTGAGGTAACAAAAACATCGTTTCTGTGGTCTTCCGAATTTGCAATGACAAGAAGGTTATCCATTTCTTTTCCCACTCGTCTGGTGTAAATAAATAATGAAAGCTTAACTAAAATAGTTACTATTGCAGTGGCTATCAGAAACCATGATACTGTGAAGGATTCCCTGTTTAATATTGAGGACAGTGAGCTTTTAAATATTGTAAAAGAAACAAACATAAGAGATATGCTTATAAGCATGGAAAAAATATATTCCGCCTTGCCATGTCCGTAAGGATGGTCACTATCCTCAGGTTTGCTGGCAATACTGTTTCCCACAAGTGTCATAACCGAAGCAAAAACGTCCCCGGCACTGTTAAAACCATCAGCAATCATAGCCTGACTCCGGCTTAAGAAACCTGCTGCAAGCTTTATGGAAAGAAGAAAAATATTTGCTGCAATACCAAGTATCGCAACAAGCCGGGTAATTTTGAACCTATCCATAATATAACCTCTCTAAAATAAATTAAAACAACCGTGACAGAAGATGAATAACCAAGCCTGCCAAACCACCTATTACAGTTCCGTTAATTCGTATATACTGTAGGTCGGCTCCAACCTGAACTTCCAATTTATCCACCATGTCTTTTGTTTCCCAGCCTTCCATAGTGTCGTATATAAGAGAACCCACTCTGTCACCGTATAGGGAAACTATACTTTCAATACCGCCGATTACGGAATTATCAATTGTTTCACGAAGTGTGTCATTATTATTGATTCCATTGATTGTCATATCAATCAACAAGTTGACTTTTTCTGTTAATTTAGCTTCATTTTTAAAATATGAATTTTTGTAGTCAACTATTACCTCTGTTAGCATATTTACTGCTTTATTATAAACCTCAGAATTCAATATCTGGCTTTTCAGTGACTCTCCTTTTTCAATAAGCTCCTGAGAATTCTTCATATCATCAATAAGCTTAGGAATAACAGACATTAAAAGCTTGTTTATCTCAGCTTCGTCGTTTGTATCTATTTCTTCAGTCTGTCTGATTAAGAATTCAAGTATTTTTCTATAAACCAGATCCCCAATAAAAGGTAGCGCAAGAGTTTTATTTATTCCTCCAAGTACAAGAATTGTCTTATCTTTATTTTCATTGATAAATTTGTATGTAGCGTTAAGGAGTCCCTTTACAATGGGTTTGTGATAACCTGATTCAACAAGTGGAGTTAAGCTCTTTCCCAACAGAGGGTACAGACTTATATCCTCAGCCTTGGTATGAAGCTGTGCTTTTATAAAATTACCGATTTTTTCATCATTTATAAAGGAATCAGCCAAAGCAGGTAGTCTCACGACTATTGCTTTTACAATCATGTCTCTGTTTTTTTCAAGATATCCTGCAACTGCTTTTGAAATACTTATCTTGTCCAGCTTGGCCTTAATAATCTCAGGTGTAAAAAAATTGGAGACTACGAAGTTTGACAAAGCCTTGGCTATTCTTGACTTGTTATTTGCAATAATAGCTGTATGGGGTATAATTCTAAGTCCTAAAGGGTGCCTAAAAAGTGCCACCACAGCAAACCAGTCTGCAAGGGCACCTACCATGGAGGCTTCTGCAAAGGCTGCAATAGATGAATACAGAAGTCCTCTTCCTTGTAACCTTTTAAAAATAATAAATACAAGCGTCATAAACACTAATAATGACGTTGCGATAATTTTCATCATTCTTAACTTTTTTCTAAGCTTTTCATTTTCATCTGTATAAGTGTAATTTTCCATATAAAATCCCTACCTTAAACCTTCTGTTCTTCACCCGTTACATTCAATGCATTATCAAATTCTGCCCAGACTTTTTCAAGACCCAAACGGTTTGACGTTGAAAATGGTATTACCTTTTCTGCTGCATCCAGCTGTAACACCTTACGTATATCATTTATGCGAGGATTTATCTGTCCTTTTGATATTTTGTCAGCCTTGTTGGCAATTATAAGCGTGTTTAGTCCAAAGCCTTTTAACCATTGATACATCATAATATCGTCCTTACTTGGAGAATGTCTGATATCCACAAGTAATACAACCATTCTAAGGAAATTTTCTTTCCTTGAATACAGATAAGTTTCGATAATATTCGACCATGTTGCCTTCATCTCTTTTGATACACTGGCAAAGCCGTAACCCGGTAAGTCCACAAGATAGAATTTCTCATTAACATCAAAGAAATTTATCTGCCTGGTCTTACCTGGAGTTGAACCCACTCTTGCAAGACTTTTTCTGTTAACCAATGTATTAATTATTGAAGACTTGCCCACATTTGACCTTCCTGCAAAAGCGATCTCCGGAAAGCCAGTAACTGGGTATTGGTTTGGCTTTACAGCCGTAATTTCGTGTGAAGCATTCTTAATAATCATAAAACCTCCGATAATTCACAATTTTATTATTATAATGCCCAATATTTCATCGAACAAAATTAAATTTCTTTGACAACATTTTTTATCCACTTATTGGACCTTAACCTGGTAACACCACAAATCATTTTCACAATTTCTTCAGCCATTACCATGAGGACAACCCACTGAACATCAAGTCTAAGCACCAATGCTCCTATAAAAGCAAGAGGAACACCTATTAACCACATAGTAATGCTTTCAGCTATAAATGCAAAGGTAGCATCTCCACCTCCACGCAGTATTCCTACAATTATAACTCCGTTTGTAAATCTTATAGGCAGTATAATTGAATTCATTGCCATAAGTATTATAGCTGTTTCAATAACATCACTGCTTACTTTAAACAGACTCACAATTGACGGAGAGAATAGGTATAAAAGACCGCCAAGAATGAACCCGCCAATTATGCAAAGGCGGACAAAACTCCAAGCATATTGCCTTCCCTTCTTTTCCTCTCCTGCTCCTATAGCATGTCCCGTCATAACTGCCGAAGCACTGGCCATACCAAAAGCTGCAACCATAAACAGGTTTACTACATTGTTTGTAATCTGCACCGCATCAAATGCCTCAGTACTTATTCTTCCGTAAGCAATTGAATATACAGCAATACCCACACCCCAGCACATTTCATTAAGAATTACGGGTATCATAGTCTTGGTTATTCTGCTCAGCAAGTCTTTCGTAACCTTCCTAAGCTCACTGATTCTGATTCTGAGGAGTGGGAAGTATTTTGATACAACAATTAAAAATATAATCAATTCAACTATTCTTGCTATTAATGTACCTGTTGCAGCACCTCTTACTCCCATTGCCGGAATACCAAATTTTCCGTATATCAGTATATAATTAAGAAGAGTATTTATACCCAGTGCCGATGCACTTATTATCATGGGCATGACTGATTTTCCAATACTTCTTAGAGCAACACTGAATCCAAAACTTATTGATGCAAATACAAAACTTATACTGAGTATTCTTAAAAAATCTGCTCCCTGACTTATAACCACAGGGTCGGTATTAAAAATAGAAATAATCTGTTTGGGAAACAGTATGCCTATAGCAGCCATTAAAAAAGCTGCCCCTGCTGCTATTGCAATATCGAGATTTACCACTCTTCCTATATTACTGTGGTCATTTTTACCCCAGAATTGGGCAACATAAATACTGCATCCGCTATGTATCGCATTATAAAGTAAAAATACTATCAAACCATACTGGTTGGCAACACCAACAGCTGCCAATGCCTGATTTCCTAAAGATCCTACCATTACAGAATCGACGACGCCAAGAGATGTAGAAATTAAGCTCTGAATAGTTATCGGTAATGCCAATGTAAGAAGCTTCAAATAAAATTCCTTGTTTTTAACTAGTGACCTTTGCATTTATCCCCCTGTTTAAATACCCATAATTATCCTCACGTGATTATACTACACCCGTAAAAAAAAAGCAAAAACCTTATACGCTAAGGCTTTTGCTCTTCAATAGGTTTGTATTTTTTAAAACACCTTTCCGTTTGCCTTTCTCATATTTAATCCCGCTTCCTCAAGCACTTCCATTACTTTTTTGTGCTCAACGGGCCTTTTTATTTTAAGAGTAGTCGTTTTAATCAATTCATCGTAGCTCATAATAAAATATCTAATCATTTTGTATTGTGGTATGTCCTTATTCAGCCTTTTTATCTCCTGCTGCATAATTTCCGCTATTTCACTTTCAGAAGGAAGCCTTCCGTATTTGTCTTTTAAAACAGCTTCATTAAGCACCAGCTTTGCACATACCTGTATATCTCCGTCAGGAGCTTCATTTCCCCAAACAAAAGATTCTTTTATACCTTCAACATTATTCAAAAGTATTTCATACTCTTCCGGGAAGGCTTTTTTACCGTTGGTGAGGACAATCATTGACTTGGCTCTTCCTGTAATTGTTATAAACCCTTCGTCATCAATATGTCCCAAGTCTCCTGTATGAAACCAACCTTCCTCATCAATAGCTTCTTTTGTTCCGGCTTCGTCAGCGTAGTAACCCATCATAACATTCCGGCCTCTTGTGATAATTTCACCCATACCGTTTTCATCAGGATTATATATAGCCGCCTCGATACCATACAAAGGCTGACCTACGGTTCCCGCCTTATTATAAAAGTCATTGTTGGCTGCTACAACAGGTGAGGTTTCAGTCAGGCCATAGCCTTGTATAACCTTTAAGCCCAGCATGTCAAAACCCTCTATTATTTCTTTGTCTATAGGTGCTGCACCCGACACTGCAAGCCTCAAACCCGGTCCCATTTGTTCAAGAATTCTTTTGAAGAACTTTCTTCTTAAGTCAATTTTAATACTGTTAAGTCCTTTTGATACCTTGGCAAGTATTGCAACCTGCTTTGCCTTCCCTGCCTTTTTTATACCATCTTGCATTTTTTTATACATTGCTTCCAGTATGGCTGGAACCACTACAAGAATAGTTACATTGAATTCCTTTAAATTTTTAGCAATATGCTTGATGCCCTCACTGTATGCAATACAAACACCATTTTTTATCATAAAAAGCATTCCTATTGATAATTCAAAAGTGTGATGCAGCGGTAGTACTGAGAGATGCACGTCATTAGGCATAATTTTAATTGCAGAAGAAACGGCGCTTACATCAGAGCAAATATTACGCTGATTTAGCATTACTCCCTTTGACATACTGGTTGTACCCGACGTAAAGAGCAAAACTGACAGCACTTCTGAATCTACTTGTGCATCCGTAAAACTCCTATCACCATTATTCAAAAGGCTTTCTCCCTGTTGGATAAGCCGACCTATCGTTGTAAAACAAGAAGGATACTCCTCACCGATTTCATCCATGCATATAAAATATTTGATGCTTTTAATACGTTCTGCCAGGCTGCGCATCTGGGCATCAAAATGATTACTGTAGAATATTGCATCGACTTCTCCCCTAATAATAAGCTTCTCGATTTCAACTTCAGGAAGGTGTTTATCAAGTGGAACTGCTATTCCTGTACCACATGCAATTGAAAAAAAGCTTACCGCCCATTCGTAACGGTTTTCACCTATCACCGCTATCCTTTTATCCTTTAAGCCAAGCTTGTGCAGGGCAGTCCCCACGGCAGCTACTTCTTTTCCAAATCTGTTGTATGATTTGGTGATAGTATCTGCTCCTGATTTATATATGAATGCAGTTTTATCTCCAAATGTATCTACGCTTGTTTTAAGTAATTCCTTAATGTTCTTCACTTCGCTGATTTCATAATATCCCAGACCTTTTACTATTCTTTTATCATTTTCGTTTGTTATGGAGATTCCTTTTTTGGCCATATGCCCTCCTGAAATAAACTTAATATAATTATTACCTGGTTATAATTATATTATGTTATTCCTTTTCAATCAACAATTATATTTAATTATAACTTTCCAATTTACTTATATAATATTCCCTTTAAGACAGGATTATTTCCGGGACAACGTTATTGAATAATAATTGGCTTCTGATCTCCTATAATAGTTTTGATATATTGATTTGATATTGAGTTAAAACGTTTATAATTTTCATAGGGACTAAGCCACAAGGTCAACTTACCGTATGGATACTGGGCATATGTATTGCCGCGGAAACTCGGCATATAATTACGATTTATGGGAAGCATGACGAGAGCGGCTTTCGCCATATAAAAGACATTGTCAATTACTCTCGTATTTTCATTGGCTACATAGCCTTGAAACAGCAATGAGCTGGCAATGATATCATCCCTATCGCCGGATATTCTATAGTGTTGCTGATAACTCCACCCGTAACCGGAATAGAGGACATAATTGCCTTGTATAAGAGTATCCTCATATTTATGTATACCATCATAGGGTTCCCAAATGGTTAGGCTTAGTCCTGCATTGCAATACTCTATCAAGTTATCTTTTGCCATTAAATGTCCGTGTTTTTCATCGTAATATCCTAAAAAGCCTGTTTCTCCAACAATAATTCCATGGTCAAAACAATGGTGTACATAATTATTAACCGCCGTATTACCAAAGTTAGACGTATTAATGCCATCACCTGCGCATATGACCATTGGGTTCCCATTGTCTTCATAATATCGATGCAACATACCACCAATCCAAGCAACTTCACAATTCTGTATTATGGAGTTTTCACCAAAGCCGATACCGTTATTACCGCCATACATAATGCATAAGTTATCAACTATGCTGTTCTTACCAACCTTAAAAATCGCCAAATCTTCTGCTACCACCGAAAACTCGATGGACTGGTAAACCGAACCCGGGTTTCCTGCATCACACCTTAAGTAAAGTGGGCCAGTACGGTGCGTCTTTTCCCACATATACACCGGCAGAGCTTCGCCACTGAGATCAACTGCACTAAAAAAATAGAGGTTAGGCAACATTTTAGGCTCCGCCTTCATAACATCGCCTATGGAGCTTTTGTAGTCTACATACTTCTTGCCATTCCAGTAAGGCATATTTTTCTCAGCCCAACTGCTACCGTTGTTAAACACCACCGAACCACAGTCAGGAAGGGGCTTATAGTAAACCCATATATTCTTGGTCCCTTTTAGTAAATGCCACTTATCCGGGTCGGCGCCATTTTCCGGTGATGCGAAAATTTTTGGCTTAGCACCTTTTCCATAGGCTGAGTAATTAACCCCATCTTTGCCCTTCAAGAACCCCCGCCACAAACCGTTTCGTTGAAAGTAAACTACATCCCCGGGCATCAACTCCGCCTCACTAACTTTTGTTAAAGTTGCCCAAGGGCGTTCCGGGCTTAACCCATCGTTTTGATCATTTCCTTGATTGGATATATAATAAGCCTTACCATTTGATATTAGCGAATCCTGATTATTTAGAATGTCTGACTTCATCTCTTCCGCTTTTTTCAGAATCTCTTTATCTTCTTTGCTGAGTTTCGTCTTTTTTGTAGGCAAGTTAGAATCATGGAGTCTTAAGGCTGCCTTTAAAGCCTCCTCATAGAGAAATGGTTGATTGGTTCGCATAGAGTTGCTTTTGGCATCATAATCAAATAATGGCTTATCATTATACATAGATAATCTACCAAAACCCAAAAAATAAGCTGCTGCAGTCTTCTGTTGCCATTTTGGTCCTACAACCGTTGGTTTCTGTGTTTCTTTAATCAAGTCTTGACCTACTGTAAAGTCTTTCCAACGTTCCCCCATTTTAATATTAAGCTTATCCCAGGCATCGGGATCGGAGTATTGACAATAGGTATCACCTAAGGTTTCAGCTGCAAGATATACGGCAACCATACCGTCTGCACGGTTCATTTTTCTTTTTGAATTTCTGGCTTTCTTATATTGGGACTGCCAAGTTGCCAGCTTCTGAGGATTTGACAGCTTAACCACATGGTCTAGCATTTTGAAGAACTGTTCATGGGTAATCTGTACATTTTTTGAATAACTCCCTATACCAAGGCTCACAGCTCTCTGCAATTCCGCATCTGTATAGTTTTGGGATTTAGTTGCGCCATAAACAGAGTTACTGAATAGATCAAAAGGTAACGTTATAAAGCATAAAGCTAAAATAATAACAAGGCTGGTGATCCGATTGTATCGTTTCATCATATAAAATACCACCTTTGATTTTCGTTTATCATTACACAAATTCCATTATACCCTAAAATATGACATTTTTAAAGTTTACAATACATACTGCATTCTATTTACCGGAAAGAATAGAAGTGTCTGCTGTTATAACAGCTTTATATGCGTTAATAATTCCTGCACATTTTACCTTACCTTTAAGTCCATTTATTGGGGTTATATTATCTGAATGTGTTACTACCTGTTTAACCTCATGTGGTAGTAACTTAGGATTCTTTTCAAGTAAAAGCGCACAGATACCCGATACAAAAGGGACCGCTGCTGAAGTCCCTTGAACTTTTATATATTGATCATCTCCATAAACACTTGTAACATCTTCACCGGGTGCACCAATATCTACGTACTCACCATAGTTAGACTTCTCATATAATTGCCCACATTTATCTACCGCAGCAACAACAATACTGTTCCGAGTATTATAGCAAGCGGGATAAAAAGGTTCACAGCCCGTATCAACACCTTTGTTTCCTGCCGCCATAACAAATAGTATATCTTTTGCACTTTCGATTGCTCTTTTTTCTTTTTCTGAAAACTCTTTTCCACTAAAACTACAATTAATGATTTTAATATTATTTCTAATAGCGTACTCTATTGCTGACACAAATGCATCACTTGCCTTATTAAATACCTGACCGTTGTTTTGGTTGTTTCCCAATACTTTTAAAGATATGGTATTAGGTGAATCCACCACCCCGAGAATACCTATGTCGCCTTTTGGATAGCCTGCTATAATGCCGGCAACATATGTACCGTGTCCGCTACGTGCTGCATATTCATCTCCGCCTTCATTTTCAGGGTATACCTCCTGATTTTCGTGAACAAAGTTATAACTCAATTTTTTATTAATATTCTTATGTAAATTGATATGGTTATAGTTGGCTCCTGTATCAGCTACACCCACATAAACGTCCGAACTGTTAATATACTTCCAGACAGGTAATATATTAATATCAACTCCGTTTATTCTGTTTAACATTCCCCATTGATATTTAAAATGTGATATATTTGGTGTCGTTATTTTACTTATTTGGAAAGCATAGGTTATTTTCTCTCTGCAATGTTGTGAAGTATATAACTCAATATAATATACTGTATCTCTCAGCAAGGTACAAGCTAACCTAACAACAGACTTGTTTTTAGCATAAGCACCATTCACATAGTTACTTTGGGTTTCATCATATATTGCACCACATAGCAAACCATTAGCTTTACATATAAGTTCATAACTGCCGGAATATGGAGCAATAAAACGGAACAGAACAGAATTTTTTGTATTATTAATTATACCTTTATATTGATTATCGATATTGATTTCAAACTCAAACATTTCTCCACTCTTTACCCAATCTATCAGCAGACAGTCTAAATGCAACATAAACAATTCCTAACAGAATAACTCTACCAACCCATAGTTGCCATCCATACGTTATATAATAACCCTCTCCGCCAATACCAAGTATCTTTATAGTTAATGGTAATGTAATAAAAACGTTGTTAACCGTTATCAAAGTTAATATTATTAAATAAAATAGTCCAAAAACAAGTAGGTTCTTTTTGAAACGCAACCGCAAACTCATTACAAGTAATATGCTGATAATAATCTGCAAAGAAACTATAGTAAAGTTTACTAATGATAAGGACAATAATACTTTTCCATAGTAAATAAAATTAATAACCAGCAAGATTATCTGTCCAACAAACAAGGCAGCAACATTTACTATAATGCATAGTAGAGCTGTGCCGTATATTTCCTTTTTTAGATCTTTTACATAAATAATCATATAGTTTTTTATGCTGTCTATTGTTTTTTCATTAAAAACTATTTGGACTAATAGGATACTGGTTATAACTATAAAGAATTGTTGAAAAACATATCTGTATATATAACTTTCAATATCCGGCATCAGAACCCAGGATTTTGTATCAACCATTGCCAACAAAAAATAGTTAGAAATAATCAAAAAATAAAAAGCTCTTGTTCTCTTTAACGTACTCCATTTCACACGCAATATTGTAAGTATTCCCACATGACTAACCCCTCTTCTATTCTTTATCCACTCGACTTAAAATAGCTTTCATATCCTCATCCCTGACAATATCCTTAAAATTATTTTTAAGTAGCCTGATAAATTCTTGATCTGATTGTGGATTCTGTCTCAAGACTGCATCATAAACTGCCCCAACAGACGAAGGAAATTGATCATATATAATCAATGCCACTCTATAGACAAAATTAAAGTTTGTTGTCGGGTAACTAAAAATATCTTTAATTTCTTTAGAATAATAGTCCTCTACCTTCTGAGACTGCTCTAAATCTAGTCTGCCACTTATATCCCTCATAATAGCAGTACTATACCCTTCTACAAGATGTCTGGTATATTTACTCTGCTTGTAACCTTTAACCTCAGGTGCCATTGCATACTCCATCTCATCCATAAAATTGCGTAACAATTCAGCGTTCTCAAAATATATCATTGAATCAGATAGAACATGGATATGTAAAGTGTCCTTATCAAAAGTCACTGTTTTCGGCTGAAGCCCTTTAAATTTCCATGATAAGGCAGATAAATATGCTTTATCCATTGTATACCTTGAGTACCGGGTCTCCGATTGTATTTTCTGATAATGATTTTCGAATTCTGATACAATCGAATAAATGACCTTAACCTTATCTATTTGTATGTCTTTATACTCAACTGTATGGTCCGCCATAGCTATGGTGACGTAGTCCTCTTTTACAAGGCTTTCATACTTTGAGAAATCCTTGAATATAATGGCTGTATAAGTAGTGATTCCCACCATTAATAGTATTATCAGCATTACACCTTTTTGCTTCTTGCCCGATTTAGTCAAAACAGCTACAACAAGTACACTTAATAATATCAGTAAGCTTAGACTTATGAGGTTGATGATATTGGGCACATTAATTGCATATAATTGCTCACTTATAGATAAAAAGTGACTTGAGCCGTCATAAATCAATGGGTTATAAGAAATAAAATTAATAACACCAAGACCAATGATTAATGTAATGCCCACAAACTTTTTATACAAAATACCACCTACTGCACCTATCGACAAGGCAAATGCATATTGAAGCAAAGTAACAATTAAAGCATTTAAAATCACGGCTTTCATAACAAACAGTAAATGTAAGAAAATAAATAAACCCCATCCAATGTTCATAATACCGGAAACCATATATAACATTAACAGCTTCCTATTACTTGACAAATAACTGAGATCCAGTAAAAAAGCCCTATTCTTTTTTCTGAACAATGAAAAGATTGAATACACATTGATGGATATCCAAGTTGTCACAAAATAATTACTACTTATTTTTAATGTAATATCCCCAAATTGCAGACCAATAATAAATAATAGCACCAGGACATTTATTAACAATCTATAAAACAAACCATTATAGATCTCAACATTACATATTTTTATGGTTTTTTTAATGATTGTCATCATAGTTGTTCACCCTCATCTAAAAACATACAGTAAAAATAAGCGTCTTCCAAAGTAGGTGTAACCTGTTCATAATTAGAGGTCATAGGTGTATCCTGAATAAACCGCACTTCAACGGTATTTTTCTTTCTAAGAATTGAGATAGTTTTTTTGTATTTTGTTCTATTAATCTCATCATGGATATTTAATTTGTCAACATAGATTTTACCCTCAACAAGTTCAAGCAGATTATCAATTGAACCGCAATAAATTACTTTCCCCTTTTTCATAATTCCAATATTATTACACAACATGGCAATATCCGAAATAATGTGTGTTGAAATAATAATTGTCCGATCATCACTTTTCTCGTTAATAATGTTTCTAAATCTTAAACGTTCATTAGGGTCAAGTCCAACGGTCGGTTCATCTAATATAACCAGTTTTGAGTCTCCTAATAAAGATTGTGCAATTGCCAATCTCTGTTTCATTCCTCCTGATAAATTCTTAATCTTACTATTAGTTTTATCTTGCAAATTAAATTCTTGTATCAGTAAAGTTATTTCGTGTTCTCGCTCTTCTGATTTAACATTCTTTAGTAATGCAATATAATCAAGCATTTCATATACAGTAAGACTCTCAAAAAAATCAAACTTTTGAGGAAGGTATCCAATATTTTTTCTTACTTTTTCAACATTTCTACTTATATCATGGCCATCAATACTTATAGAACCCTCTTGTACCGGCATTATAGTTGCCAATGTCTTTAATAGAGTTGTTTTCCCTGCTCCATTTTCACCGAGTAAGCCAAATATACCTTGGGTTATAGACATATTCACATTATCTAAAGATTTGTTTTTACTTTTTAAGTATTTTTGAGATAAATTTTTTATTTCTACATTCATTTCTACACCCTCTATCTTAGTATTTCTTCATTGATAATCGTTTTACTAAGCATAAACTTATAATAGCTGTCATACGACATTAATTGCTCAATTGTACTATCTTCAATAATTTTTCCTTCTTTGAACACAAGAGCTCTCTTGGCAAATCTATCTGCAATATACAAACGATGTGTAACCAATAAGCTTATGGAATTAACAGCTACCTTATTTAGAATATCATACATATTGCCTTCCGATATTACATCCAACCCTGAACTTGGCTCATCCAATATCAACATATTTGATTTCTTCATAATAGCCCTAACAAAAGCAACCTGTTGCCATTCCCCACCTGATAGTTGAACTCCCTTATCAAATTGTGTTCCCAGTTGAGTATCCAGATTGTGCTGCAACTTCTCGCTAAAAGATAGAATACCTTTAGCAGTTATCTTGCTAACATTTTTATTAATTTCTTCTTCTGTCAGATGGAAATTCCCAAGAAGCAGACTCTCCTTAAGCGTGAACTCATACTTTACAAAATCTTGATATACGATGGCAATTTTATCGTATAAACTTTTTTTATTGATCTTCTTTATTGATATACCGTTTACGAGAATCTCACCTTCATAATTTGAGTAAAGATTGCTTAATAATTTTATAAAGGTACTTTTTCCAGATCCACTGTCACCTACGATAACAATTCTTTCATCTTTTGTGATTTTCAGATTGATATCACGTAAAACATACGGTAATTCTTCTCTATACCTAAAGCTGACATTGATAAATTCAATACTCTTAATTTCCTGAATATCCACAGTCTCTGTGGGAATTATGGCTTCTTTACTATCATCTTTATCTTCTATAAATTCAAATAGATTTCTCAAATATTGTGACTTAGTGTATATGTATGCAAGGTTATTTATAGTCTGGTCTGTACTTTTTATAACATTCCATATACATTGAATATAGGTATTTGCAGTACCTATAAGAATTTTCTTTAAAGTTAGTGAATAAATCACTGCTGCAATCACACCTACACCTATAATTGTCTCCAGGGTATTAAATATGATAGCATTAATAGACTTAAACCCAAGGATTTGCCTGTCTTTTTTAATAAATTGTTCAAATAATCCTTTAAATTTACTATATAAATATTGATCACTCTTTAGGACTTTATTTTCTTTATACGAATTAACATCATTGATTAAAGTTCTTAAATAATTAATTTTTCTAATGCCTGATATTCTCTCTTGCATAACATTAAATTCATATTTCCCGATCATAACCGTGAAATAAAATGAAATAATCGGTACAGCGATTAATATGCTTACAACATACCACTTCCATAATATAATGATTATTAAACTTCCAACTACTGTGATCAGGTTATTAAACATTGTAAATATACTACTTATACTCTGATATATAGATTGCGTTTCGTTAAGGGCTCTTTGCAATCTATCATAAGTTTCTGAGTCCTCGTAATCTGATAACTCCATATTCTGTGATTTATCAATAATCAAACAGTTTATATCATAGTTAATTTTAACCTTAAATATGCCCTGGAGATAGTCAAATGCCGTTTCTAATATTTTACCGAACAATAAAGAAACAAAATAAATACATATATAGATAACTACATCCGTATACATATTTTTTTGTGCTAAGTTAAGAATGGATTGCAATGCAATGAGTGATACAAAAGGCAAAAAAACTTTTGGTATAGATGCTATTGACATTGCAATCATACACTTTCTCTGTTTATTCCAACATAACTTAATCAATTTACCAAAATAGATGTAGTTGTTTTGTTTTGCCAATATTTCTATACCTCTCATTCGTATGCATTCACAATAAAATAAAGGACGGGGCTGTTGCAAAACAGAAAGTTTTTTGTTTTAACACCTGTACTCTTGTATAAAATTGTATCAATGATTGCTTCCAAGATATTTGCAAGTGTTTCTATCGGCTCATTATAGGATATTTTACCGTCGCTCACATTCATCGTCCATGATTCATAGTTTTGCTAACCCCTACATCGTGTAGGGGTTCCGGTAAAATATCCATATTCGCCGACAAACATCTGCAAATATCTTTAACCAAGCTTCCATTGATACAATTTATACTCACGTACGGCTAGAAAAGATAAGAATTAAGTTTTGCAACAACCCCGATCTTATACTAAAGACACTAACATTTAACCTTACATATGGTCTGAAACTTTTAACCTGTAAGTTTACACTCAGTTCCCATATCACAAGAACCACAATCTCCATCACCGAAATCAATTGCATCACAGCTGTCACATCTGTCTTTTGAATCACAAAAAACACACCAGTTTGGTTCTCTGTCATTCATTAAGTCGTTTAAAGTACTATGGTTTAATTGTTTCATCACTGCACCCCCTTTCTAAAAAACTCTAACACCAATTGATGTAATTTATTGTAATATTAGTTACTTGTTACCTCCGATAACTAATATACAATTGAATTTATTTACTTCTTACCAAAGAGCTGTTTCTTTGATGCTTCATCCAATCGAATATAGACTTCTAACATTCTATCAACAATTTCTACTATGTATTTACAATGTTTTTCAGAAGGTTCGTTGATACTCTCTGTTGAACAATAGTTCTCATTTATACATCCTCCGCTGCATATGCTTTTTGCAATACATGATTGACACTTCTCAAAATTAACTAAATCAATTACCGAATAAAAGTCTGTATTCCCTTTATTACCAACTGTAACATCTCCTACTACAAATTTCCCTACTCCCACAAATCTATGACACGGATAAATCTTTCCGTCAATATCAACAGCCATTAGATTTGAACCAGCGCCGCAGCCTTTACTTCTTATACCGTCAGAATCAAATTTTTTTAACATATTAATAAAGGAATGATATTTTTTTACCAGTTCGTACCGTTCTTCCTTGATAAGACCTTCCAGTTTATCTATCAACTCCAGCGTACTTTTCTTTATCACTTTATAGTCTTCATCACTTAGGAGATTATCTGCCTCTGCCCAAGCCACACTTCTGAAACTAAACTCTTCCACCAAATGTGTTATA
Source organism: Bacillota bacterium (assembly GCA_023390335.1). Classification (GTDB taxonomy): domain Bacteria; phylum Bacillota; class Clostridia; order Acetivibrionales; family DSM-1351; genus Ruminiclostridium. The sequence continues at coordinate 45,354 of JAEWCZ010000062.1, forward strand.
CTATTTGACAAATCTAGATTTGGTGGTGCTATTGTAGCTCTAGCAATCATAGATGTTTTTATACCTGATATGTTATTTTTAACATCGATATAGGTGCCATTTTTATTGGCATAAAACCGGTTAGCATCATTCATCTCTCTAGTCCCGTCGATGCTAACTGTCATACCTATCTTATTCTCTTCAATAAATGCCTTAATTGTTTCATTAATCAGTGTTGCATTGGTAGTAATTGAAAAAGTGAACTTTTTATTTGTCTTATTCTCTACTTCTCTTACGTAGGAAACAACTTTTTTCATCAGTCCAAAGTTGAGCAACGGTTCGCCACCAAAAAAACAAATACTTAAGGTGTCAGATGGTGCTTGATCTACAAAATAATCTATTGCTTTTTTTGCAATAGAAAAATCCATCTTGCCTTTATTTGAATACTCACCATCTTTGCCATAACAATATTTGCATCTAAGATTACACTCTTGACAAATCATCAACGTTAGTCCCGTTGCATTAAGAGACTTCTTCTTCTTTACAACTTGTGAGTATATCTCTTTTAGTTTATTGTCATTCTCAGGTGTTACTAAAATATAATTATCTTTAAAGAAATTGATTGTTTCTGAATAGATATCTTCTTCAGGATTTTGCTCTTCAACAAGTATGCTATATGCCTGATCATCCATTAAAAATATTGCATTTGTTGTGATATTATAAAAATAATAGCTACCATCAATATTCTTAATCAAATACGGATAGTACTTGTCCGTCTTATTATAATATTTCACTGAACTCATATTAGCCCCCCTTATTTTTGCATATCATAAAAGCCAGGAACATCCCTCTTCCTTATTATTTGTTTATAAAGAAGCCAACGGTTCGAAAATGCATGTTTGATTTACTACGAGGCATACCAATATTTATTTTCTTTTTAAGTTCAAATGTATTAATATCATATATGTATAGGTTTTTATCGTCCCTACTGTAAAGCAATTCTCCATGAAGCTCACTTTGTACCAGAATATTTTTCATTGTGACCAGAGTCTGGCTTCCGGTTTGATAATCATATATGGTAATCTTATTTCCTCGGTGGAACATTGGATCACAATGGGTTATATAAAGTTTATTCTTATATTCAAAAATCTGATAAGGTGAACTATCTTTAAGTGGAATGTTTACAATTTTACCGGTTTTTGTATTATACTTGCTCAGTATGTTACCTGGGCGTTCTTGAAAGGTAGTATAGTTATTGGAAAAATAGATATCGTCGCCTTTTTTGAAAGAAGCGTACTGGCAAGAGCCACTTTCCTGAATAGAAACCTTTCTAATGAGTTTCAAGGGCTTGGTTTCAAATATAAACAAGTACGGTTTATCCGCATTATTTTCACTTTGAGTACCCCAAGCATATAAAACACCATCAAAGCAATTAAGGCTACTCATTATGACACCTTCGGAGCTCCATGTTTCTAAAGCTTCTGTTGTGGTATTACACTTTGTAACTGTACCCTGATTATTAAACGTATTAGTGGTATAAAGATTTTCATTTTCCACGCAAAACATCAGAGTTCCTTGCTGGTTAATTGGCAGTGTCTTATATTTCCAAGTTTTCCTATTAAACTGTAGCGCAATTTTAAGTTCTTTGCGGTTCCCAAGGCCTAAAGGGACGGTGTACATGGAATCGCCATTCACTATTGGAAGGCGTGTATCATCCCCCATGTCTCCATATTTAATTTTTTTCTCGCTCAAAAATTTAAATGATGCATCATAGAACGATATATAACTGAGATTGGCATTTTGTGTGGTCTGAACTACTCCTAAATAAGCATCTTTTAATAAATCCTCATTATTAACTGAACATCCGCTGCAGGCTGTAATCAAAGCTGCAAGAATGAGAATAAATAGTAATCCAATTTTCGGTTTATACATTTTTTCCTCCCACCAGAAGGTACTACGTGCCAGACAGGTTTTACCCTAGCCTGGCACTTTTGAAATCTACCAATTGTACTTATATGATATGTATGTCAAATCATTAGCTAATAACTCTAATGGATGAACTGGATTCCCAAGTGGTGTACTATAAACATCGGTATTTAAATTAATACCGTATTTATCCAAAAAGGATGCCCAAACAAGCTGTGAGCAATAGAAAGAACTTCTGGTACCAGTATTGAAGTAATTATAGTTGTAAGGTTTGCCCACTTGGCCTTTGCACCATTCAGCAGCATCTGCATCCTGGGTTGTGGTTGTACTACTTACAGAACCGGCTGCTGAGGAATTTTTGCTGCTCCACCAATCATTCTTTCCCATAACAACACCACTGCTAACTGATTCTACTACTTGGGTAGCTGAATAAACTATTGCTGAATGCCCGGTAGGAATCAACCCTTTGTAAGCATCATCAGTAATAAGAATCTGACCTTTTCGGGTAGGATAATCTGAAGGTGCAGATGTAATAGTTGCAGATAAACTTAAATTATTCTCTGCTTTTGGCGCTTTAAAATCTGCTACCTTTACTTTTGACTTAATAAGAGCGCTCATCTGAGCCACTTTTTGTTGGTCAAATACTTGACTAGCAGCCATTTTAGCAGTATCTGTTGTATTTTCGGCGCTGACAGGTATTACAAATACAGATGCCGCTACTAAAGCAGCAAGAGCTACTGACAGGATTTTCATAGATTTCATATTGATATACCTCCAATTTTTTAGTTTTAATTATGCTACATTTCGAAATGTGTAAGCTAATTTTAACATAATCTTCCATACGTCTCAATAATTATGTCAAATATTCCTTTTTATAACATAATAATTGTATAAATACCAGTTTTATGGCACTACCATATAAAAAAAGAACTATGCCATAAGCACAGTTCTTTTTTCTTCTGGAGATATACCTCTATATTGCCCTGTATATTACGATTTTTACCCCACCCTCTGCGGGGAAGCCTTCTCCTACTAATAAATCATGGTTCAGAAAATCTAAAGCCTTACTATTTGTAATTATCTTAGGATACGTTCTAAACATGGGGCCTTGTAGATTTTTATCAAATTCTCCATTATTCTCTATGAAAATCTTACAGGACTCACCTTTAAAATCTTTACCCTCAAGCATATATCTTGCGGACAAGGAATGTCTGTCTCCGGACTTTCCTATAACTTGAGTATCAATTCCTCCTGGAAGAACTTGTCCTTCAAAATACTTTCCTTCAGCACTGCCTGTAAAAGAAATCATTACAACTGAATCACCTTTATCATTTTTTAAATCAATTGCACTTTCTATCTTGACATTTACTGTTAATATTTGTTCAAAATTCATATAACCTCTCCTCAGCTTATCCAATCATCTCTTGTCATGCCGTTTAAGGTTTGCAGATAAAAACTGTTCCGTTATGTTAAGTACTTGAGGACACCATATGCCCGGACCGTGGTCAGCACCTATAACCTTGTAAAATACAGCACTCTGGCCATGCTCCTTTAGTACCTTATACATTTCAATACTCTGATTAATATGAACTATCTTATCACTATCTCCATGTATAATAAGAAAAGGTGGAAGTTTTTTTGTTAAATCCTGATGAACAGGACTTGCCTTTTTGGATAATTCAATATTGTCCTTTACCCTGCCCCCAATTAGCAATCCTTCGGGAGAATCCGCAGAATCATGGTCGAGAATATCATTGTATTTGCCTAATGTAAGTAAATCTGAAACTCCATAATAATCTACCACAGCACATACTTCATCTGATTGTTCGCCATAAAGGCCGTTATTATACTCTCCCATGGTAAGTCCGGTCATTAATGAAAGGTGCCCGCCTGATGAGTCTCCCCATACTGCAACCCTCTCAGGTTCAACTCCATAGGTGTCTTGATTCTCACGCATAAACCTTATAGCACACTTTATATCCTCCAAGGCTGCCGGAAATTGTGCCTTACCTGTGTCCCTGATTTCAACACTTGCTATCACATATCCCTTTGCAGCAATATATGATAGATTTGGTATAGCCCCATACAAATCCTGGCCTTTCCATGCAGAGCCCTGTACATAAACTACAAGTGGAAATTTTTGAATTTCCTGATAAGGCTTTATTACTTGCAGTTTCAATTCCAGGTCACCATACTTAGCATAAGTAATATCCTTTAGATATGTACATGAATAGTATTTTCCGCCTTCAGAAAATTCACCGAATAAAATCTGTGTTCCTTCCGGCATTTCGTTTGCTGCAAAATAGGCTACTTGTTTATCCACACTGAACACCCTTTCATATTAAATTTTAACTCTATATATTTCTGGCAACTTCATAAGCATCCCAAATAGCGTACATTATGTTAGATACCTTACGTGCATCTCCTATTAAATGTATGTCGTCAATATCATATTTTAGCTGATCATAAACCGATCTTTCGGAATTGTAGCCGACAGCTAAAACTATACTGTCTGCGCATATTTCTCTAATATCTCCAGAAACATCTACCAGAGCACCTTTTTCGGTTGTTTTTATTATCTTGGAGGAAGTAAGCACTTCAATCCCCTTGTAAGGTATTAATCTTTCCAGCATTTCTGAATTCGCATGACACAATGGGCCGTTTAATGCAAGGAGTTTGTTTTGTAATTCGACTATGGTAACTTTTTTCCCTTTTTGTACGAGCCAAAGTGCAAGCTCACAGCCAACCAAGCCACCTCCCACAACAATTACTTCATCCCCTGCTTCTTCTTTTTCCAGTAACACATCTTCCGCAGTAAACACGTTATTATATTCGCCAAGATTGAATATCTTGGGTTTTGAACCCGTCGCAATTATAACTGTATCTGCTTCACTGTTTTTTACTATCTCAGCAGTTAACTCTGTATTGCAATTCACCTTTACTCCCAGTTCTTTAAGAGTTTCCTCATACCAGGCGACCAATAAAAGATCATCTTCTTTAAAGTCCGGGGTACCTCCGGGTAACAAATTACCTCCCAGACGGCTGCGTTTTTCGTATACAACTGGCTTGTGTCCGCGGAGTGCCAAAACTCTGGCTGCTTCACAACCTGCTACTCCCCCGCCTGCAATAAGCACTGTTTTGCTTTTTAAAGCCGGAGTCAAGCCATGTATTGTCTCTCTGCACGCCTCAGGGTTTACTGCACAATTCAGAGCAGAATACTCCTGAATACGTCCCATACATCCCTCTTGGCAGGATAGACAAGGTCTTATGGATTTAAGTTTACCGGCTCTAACTTTGTTAACTAAATCCGCGTCTGCAAGCAAGGGACGTCCAAGACTGATAATATCACAAGCGCCATCATCAATAGCTTTTAACGCCAGATCAGGGTTGTCCATACGCCCTGCACACAGAACAGGAACATTTACAACCTCTTTTACAATTTTAGCATAAGGTATATATAGTCCTTTTTCCTGATACATTGGAGGATGACTCCACCACCAGGAATCATAAGAACCTACATCTACATCAAGGGCATCATATCCATAGGAAACCAGTAATTTCGCGGCTTCAATTCCTTCCGGTATATCTCTTCCCTTTTCTTCAAACTCTTCTCCCGGCAAAGCTCCTTCGCGCCAATCCTTAATAAAACTTTTAGGACTGTATCTCAATGTGACAGGAAAATCATTTCCGCATCTTTTTTTAATCTCTTCAACAATTTCTCTGGCAAATCTCAGCCTATTCTCAAGACATCCTCCATATTGGTCAGTACGATGGTTGAAAAATGAAATTGCAAACTGATCAATAAGATAGCCTTCGTGTACCGCATGAATCTGAACCCCGTCAAACCCTGCACGCTTAGCGTTATAAGCCCCGTCTCCGAATTTCTTAATTATTGAACGTATTTCCTCTATAGTTAATTCGCGGCAAGTTTTGTCCAACCACCTATGTTTAATTGGTGAAGGTGCTACAGGAGGGTATTCCCCCAGGTTTGTGGGAATAGTTACCCTGCCGAAACCTCCACTAAGTTGTAAGAATATCTTTGAATCGTAAGCGTGAATACGTTCTGTCATCTCTCTGGCAGTACGGATAAAGTGAACAGAATTGTGGGTAGAACAGGGGACGTTTGGCATTCCATGTTCTTCAACCTCATTATCTACAAACGTAACTCCGGTAATAATCAACCCGGTTCCGCCTTTGGCGCGTGCAGTGTAATAGTCAATTCCTCTTTGATTAAAACCGCCTTCTGCATCTGATAGACCTAAAGGTCCCATAGGGGCCATTGCAAACCGATTTTTAATTTCTACAGAACCTATTTTAATGGTTTCGAATAACTTCTCATATTTTATTATCACAGTATTCCCCCACCTAATATAGTATTTTTACAGTTATGTAAATAATATATTATACTGCTGTAAATATTTTTACAAGTTATATATCTTTAGACATATCTTCCAACATTTTCGCAGACAACGTCAATTCTTCAACTGAAGCAGCTATCTCCTCAAAAGAGGCTGCCTGGGCTTGATAAATATCATTTGCATTATTAATTTTCGTACTTATCTGCTTTATAGAATTTTTAATCTGTTGTAGTACCAAATCAATTTTTTTTATGGAATCATTTGTTGAATTGGCTAATTTGCGAATTTCCTGTGCAACTATATTAAACCCTTTCCCGTGTTCGCCGGCACGTGCTGCTTCAATGGATGCATTTAACCCTAATAAATTCGTTTGTGATGCAATATTCCTTATAAAATTAAGGATTTCATCGGTAGTACCTGCATTCTCATCTGCTTCATTAGCTTCTTTTTTAATTTCGTTGCTCATTGCAACAACATCCTGCAACCCATTGGATATCTCATTAATTGCACCGGATATGTGTTGTAATGCTGTAGATTGGTTTTCATAGGCTTCATTTAAATCTGCACTTTTTTGAAGACTTCTGCCAAGTAAAATGCAGCCTACTACAGTATCATTTTCTTTTACCGGTAAAGCATACGACTTGAAGGGTACACCATAAACTTCCTTAGGAACATTACTTATGGTCATTTTGCCTGTTTGTATTGCCTTATATGCAGCTCCCCCCTGTGGTATAGGGTCTCCGGGTTCTGCCTTAAGAGGAAGGCTAGGACAATTTTGAATAATTATGTATCTTTCTTTATCTGTTATCGCTATTGATGCTTGGTTGTCAAAAAACTCCGTCAAATATGGTATAACTTTAGAGAATCCAGCAAGGATTTCATTCTGAATAGGTGGTGTAATCATAGTATCATATCCTTTATATTAAGATTTATAACAACTATTGTATCCTTTGTTTACGTAAGAAGTAAAGCTTATATTTTCAAACAACTACCATTTTTAAACTCATAAAAAACAGCTCTCTATGACTTGATTCTATCATAGAAAGCTGTTCATGATTTTATTTTACAGACTTTATTTCATAAGCTCCTTTATTTCTTATCGATGGTTACATCATCAAACCAAACCGTTCCTGTAGTTAGTTCATTCACAGTGCCAAGACTGCATTTTACTGTTATATTGGTATTGCTTCCTGAATTGAATTCCATATATACCCGCGTCCATTCGTTATTTGTATCTGTAATTGGACCGACTTCATGTTTTTCTGACCCGCATATTACAGTTAGACATGCACTTCCTCCGCTTATATTGCTTGTTTTCACCCATACACCTACACGATAGTTAGTATTGGGTTGAACAGGTAAAAAACTGCTGAACATGCCATAATTCGGTTCCTGATCGAATAAAATTCTTCCTGAACGAAGGCCATAATGTTTAACGCTGCTATCTAGTTGAACGGCATTTGGATCAAATTTTACGTTAAAATTATTCCATTTGTTAACCCCGGTGGTACTGTTTTCCGGATAGAATTCAAAACCGAGATTATGATCCTCTTCAACTTTGATATTATCAAACCATGCAGTACCATTTCCTTCCAGACGACATCTGATTTTAAGACTGGTGTTTTCTCCTGAATACCAGTATTTGTACACTTGAGTCCATTCCTGATTTCCTGTTAATGAATTCGAGTAGGCTACGACTTGGTCAGTATTTCCTTGAAGGTTTAAAACTGCGCCTGTGCCATAAGGAGTAGTAACATCCGAAGTTCTTATATAGCCGCTAATCAAATAGCGGGTATTAGGATTTACATTTATATCCATATCACAAGAATTATAAGTGTAATAGGTATCAGAAGTAATCCTTGCAGAGTAATCTCCACCATACTTTACATTTTGATCTGAAGCCAAAGTTCCTCCGGATATAGTTGGTGTCCAGTCAGAAGGCACACCATCAGCACTTAACGTCTCGAACCCCGGATTTGGAATTTGATAGGGTAATACTCCCATTCTTGAAACATAAATAATAAATTCCTGCACATTTTTATTTATAATTTCACCGGATGCATCCTTGTTATAAGCAGTTACGATAACTTTATGGTTACCTTCCTGTGATGCTTGCGGCACCCAGTTTATGGTTTTGGTACTGCTGTCATAGTTTGCCCCCTCAGGTAAACCTGAAACATCCAAAAATACAGGATCATTTTCGTAATCTGCCGTCTGGAGATTAATTTTAAACTGCTTACCCGGATAAGCATTAAGGTCGCTAAAATCGTTTAAGATATCAGGACATGTGTTTGCGGGTTTGGTAAAATTATATTTTATTGTAGGGTCACCCAAAAGAATATACTCTTGGCACTCACTGGAAACGCCTGTGGCACATCTTGAAATATAATTTTTAAAAGCCATACCTATACACTCGGATTTGAGATCTTCATAATAAGTGCCATTAATTACGCCGTGACATACATCCGTAGATCCCGTCACATTATATACATAGGAGTTACTTGAAGTACTGTAGGTATCTGTATTATTGAACAGAATCGTAGCACCTATATTTCTTGTGGTATAATCACATGCTGAACATGAATCGAAATTTAAATAGTTTACTTTTACGGTTGTTCTATCAATATCATCTACCGTTACATCTTCCCCCTGGGAAACATCCTCCGTTCCGTATGGGTGACCCTGTAATACCCAGCTTTCCTGCCAAGAATGGATCACCGTATGCCCTAATCTATATCCACCCTGAAGGTACTCAAGAAATCTTTCTTTGTTTGTTGACGCTTTATTAGTTACGCAATAAATATCTTTTTCTAAACCTTTCAATTCGGAGACTTTATCTAACCCTTCGTACGTAAAATCATCTTCTATAAAGCAAAAGCCTTTAGGATCAAAATCCATTTCCCCTCCTGATGAACGGAAATCGTGTATTTTTTGAAGGTATCCCTTGGTCTTAGAGATTTCCTGTAGGGTTTTTGAAGCTTCGTCAAGTCCTGAATTCGAGATTGCTCCTGCTGCTGATATCCTACCGCATATCATATCCGGGGCAAGTGCTGATTCGTCCGGGGTTGGATTTACGGATTGTTCATTCAACCCATCGCCATCTGAATCTGACCAATCGCTCATATCTGCATAAAAGAGGTCTGTTGGTATGTTTTCATTTGAAGTAGGACTTGATTCCCAATAAACATTTGGAATAGCCGGGGCGGAACCAATAAGTACAAAACCTTGATAACCTTGATCATAGTATCCCCTGATCACTTGCTTCAGGGCATCCGGACTTTCGCAAACATGGAAACTGTCGTCTCCCGCAAAGTTGCTGTCCGGTACATTGTTCACTTTAATCAGCGTCGGAGCCCAATTCTCATTTTCTAAATCAGACATGTATGTATTTAATTCGCTTTGACAAGCACCATATATTTTACTGCTTACAATTACCAGGAATTTCTTTGGAGAATTGTCAATCTGAGGCTCCACTCCCCATGTTAAATCATCAGATATGTAAGCAGTGACTTTATTACAATCCGCATAACCGGTAGCTGTCGAATCAAAGGAGTAGTCATTGGATTGGTTGTAATTTGACCAGTATTCATTATGAATTCTGGTTTGTAGCTCTATGCTTGTGGCAGGAGCTAGGCTGATACCTTCCGGGAAGCTTATTTCTAAATAATTATCAGCATCGGGAGTAGGTGAAGTCATATTAATAAAACTTCCTGTTATTCCCGAGATATTTGCATTATTAAATATGCAGGAGTCACAAACAAAATTCTGTGTATTACTGCTGTCCTTTGTATAATAATATCTCAGCTTTACATCCGACATGTTTAACGGGCTTGTGCCATCATTAAATATTTTAAAGTTAGGGGATATGGTATTTGTAGTTTGAGATGTGTTTCCCAAGTACATCTGTACTCTTAATGTTCCTTCCGATGCATAGACCTTTGAATTTGTAACAAAGGTAAATAACTGTAATAAAAGCATAAATACTAAGGTTACTGAAATTAACTTGCTTCGTTTTGTCATAAGAATCTCCTTTAGTTGAACTAAGTAGTTTTATATATTGAAAGCTGGCCAGCTGACAATTCAACTCTATAACTGATGTCTAATAAAGTATTGATTAGAGCTATTTCAAATTATGAATTAACGTTTTTGTACAATATTGTATTATTTTACCATCCATTTTTTATTAAATCAACCTGTTTCGACAGGTTACGTAATTGCTTTCCAAAACTACTTTCCATGACAGAATAAAATTGCGTGCACAAAAAAAACAGCAGCTGCAAAAAATACAACTACTGTTTTATAAATTGAATTATTTTATTCTTTATTAGAGTGAATTAACATAAATGTTTTTTACTGATTCCTTGGTTGCCTTAACAGGTGCAATACCCAGCAGTCCATCAAGACTAGGAGTTTCAAATGCAAGGTTTACCAGTTTATCAACAACACTTTCGTCAAAGCCTTCATCCTTCAAATGTGACTTTACTCCTACACTCTCAATCCAGTTTCTCAAGCCTGCATAGGCTTTGTCAGCTTCATCAGCCGTACCTTTAAAGCCAGGAAGAATTGGTTCAAAAATCTCTGCCAGAACTTCTCCTGATGCCGGGTAAATCTCCTTTACAACAGCCGGAAGCAGCATTGCAAGACCGAGTCCATGCGCAAGGTCAGGTCTTACTGCACTTAAAGGATGTTCCAGTGCATGTGTGTAATGTAGTAAGCCATTATCAAAAGATGTTCCCGCTATCAATGAAGCATATAAAAGATAGTATCTTGCAGTAAGATTCTCAGGTTCCTTTATGGCAATTGGCAGATATTTTGCAACCAGTCTGATTGTTTCCTTTGCCAGAAGAATAGCCAAAGGATTTGTAACTATTGTTGTTGAAGCCTCAACAACGTGATTTATAGCATCTATTGATACATATATAGTCTGTTCTGCCGGTAATTTTGTCATCAATGAAGGATCATCAATAGCAAACAAAGGATAAATACAATCATATGCTATTGCAGGCTTGTATTCTTTTGCAGGAATACTAACAACTGCAAATCTGTCAACTTCAGTACCTGTACCATGTGTAAGGTTTATAGCAACTACCGGAACTGCCTTATCAGGAGCAAAGCTGAGTTCGTAAAGCTCTGTTGCGTTCTTTTCAGGATAAGCCAGAAGTATTGCAACGCTCTTAGCTGCATCAATAGGACTTCCTCCCCCTATTGCAATAACAGCCTCAGCACCAAATGCTTTTGCTTCTGAAGTCGCTTCGTCAACCTGCTCAACTGTTGGGTTTGGAGTAACTTTACTGTACAATAAGTATTCAATTCCATTGTCCTCAAGTGCTTTCTTTGTTACGTCCCATGCACCGGTCTTAACATGTGAACTTTTTCCTGTCATAACTATAACTTTTGTTATACCTCTTCCGGACAAGTTTGCTGCAACATCAGACATCTTGTTGATAGCACCTACACCAAAAAATGTTGTTGTTTTTGCCCTAATTTCCACTACCTGATTAATATCAATCTTATTTTCCCACATATCATTACCCTCCCATTTATTTTAATTTTATTTTAATTTTACATCTTTATTTATTTTATACCCTATACAATTAATATAAAACTTGATTGTTAAAAAAACAACAATCATTATCTATATTTTAACACAGTTTTTCCTTGTCTGCTCGTTTTATCTCAATTTAATAGAGGATTACATAACTTTGTTAATATTTTAACCGTTTTTCTTTATGATTGCTTTGCTACTTCAAACCAACCCTGTGGATGTTTGCATACAGGACAAATTCCCGGAGCCTCAGCACCCTCATGTATGTGACCACAGTTGGTACAGACCCACCTAACAGGTGCATTCTTACTGTATAATGTCTGATTTTCAAGTTCAGTTGCCATCTGTTTGAATTTTTTCTCATGTTCACCTTCGATTTTTGCTATCATTCTGAAAGCAGCTTCTGCCTGAGGAAATCCTTCCTCTTTTGCGACATCAGCAAATGAAGGGTATACCTTTGTATTTTCTTCATGTTCACCTTCTGCAGCAGCTTTTAGGTTCGCAAGTGTGTCTCCCAGTTCAAATGGATATCCTCCATCTACATTAACATTGCTAGCCCCGGGCCCCATTCCGTTTACCAATAAATCATAGAATACCTTTGCATGAGCTTCCTCATTTTTTATTATTTGTCTGAACTCCTGTTCAATAACAACGTGTCCCTCGTTTCTGGCATAATTCGCATAAAAAGTATACCTGTTTTTCGCCTGCGATTCACCAGCAAAAGCTCTTGCAAGGTTTTCAGAAGTTTTTGTACCTGATAACTTTCCCATGGATATCCTCCTAATATCAAATTTAATGTATATTGTTTCCTCTGAAAAGCAATTTATGCAGTTCTGCCAGAAAAGTATTTTCCACGAAGTATGATAGATACGGTATATATTTCACGATGAACAAAGAATTGAGACGTAAGCTAGCACAAAAATTAAAGGAGCATCGCCAGCTACCTTTTGGTAGTTGATATGCTCCTTATTTTATACGGTAACATTAATTTATCTGGAAGTAATCTCAGTCCATATCTTGTCATAATCCTTGATTGAAGCATCCAAATCAATGAATACTTCGCAGTTCTTTATCTGTTCATCGGTTGGGTAAGCTGCAATGTCCTTTAATAACGCAGGGTCAAGCTGCTTCTTTGCTTCTGTCTGTGGAGTTGAGTAGCCGATATAGTTTGTATTTGCAAGTGCAATTTCAGTATCGCACATGAAGTTTATGAATTGCTCAGCTTCCTTCTGGTGCTTTGCGGTACTTGGTATAACCATAGAGTCAAACCACAAATTGCTTCCTTCCTTTGGTATTACGTACTCCAGGTCTTTATTCTGACTCTTCATGTACACAGCATCCCCTGACCAGACTACAGCCAAGGCTCCCTCGCCCATTATCATCTTATCCTTGACTTCATCACCAACGTAGGCCTGTACAATATCCTTCTGCTTGATTAATTCGTCCTTGGCCTTTTCGAGTTCATCCTTACTTTTTGTATTAAGGGAATAACCAAGTTTTTTCAAGGTTACTCCGATAGAATCCCTTTGGCTGTCCAGCATAAATATCTGTTTGTCATATTTCTTGTCCCACAGTATATTCCAACTGTCCACAGGTTCCTTAACCATTGTTTTATTGTAAATAATACCTACGGTACCCCACATATAAGGAACAGAATATTCATTATTAGGGTCAAAGGAAAGATTCTTAAACTTTTCTTCAATATACTTGTAATTTGGTATATTATTTAAATCTATTTTTTTTACCATACCTTCATTTATCATTTTCTTTATCATATAGTCCGAAGGAATTGCAACATCATAGTCGCTTCCACCGGCTTTAAGCTTTACATACATTTCTTCATTTGTAGGGAATGTATCGTACACAACATTTATGTTGAATTTATCCTCAAATTTCTGAATTACATCTTCCCCGATGTAATCTCCCCAGTTGTACACCTTTAGAGTTGTTTTACTGCTTGAAGCTCCCCCGCAGCCTGTTAAAGCTACACTGACAGAAACCACTGCTGCTGCTAAAATACCTGATACTATTCTTTTCATCTTAACCCTCCATACCATCAGTTTTAATTAATTTCCTTTTCTTATCCTCTCTGCCAGAACGTATATTTATTATAAATAGAAGTAGAAGTACGCCAGCAAACATAAGAGTTGATAATGCATTGATTGTTGGTTTCACGCCTGTTCTTGCCATGGAATATATGGTTATGGACAGATTTGAAACTCCTGAACCGGTAGTAAAGTAGCTTATGACAAAGTCATCTATTGAAAGGGTTATTGCCATAAGAAATCCCGATACAATACCCGGCATTATTTCCGGTATTATTACTTTTCTAAGTGCATATGATGAGCTTGCACCTAAATCCAAAGCTGCCTCATACAAATTTGTATTCATTTGCTTTAGCTTTGGCAAAACAGATAAAATTACATAGGGTATATTAAAAGTCACATGAGCAAGAAGCATTGTAAAGAAACCCATCTGCATTCTAACAAAGGTACCTACGAATACAAACATCAGCATGAGGGAAACCCCGGTAACTATATCAGGATTCAGTACAGGCAGATACGTCATATTCATTACTGCAGTCTTTTTTGCTTTCTTCATGCTATGTATTCCTATAGCCGCCAACGTACCTATTACAACAGCAATTACCGAAGAAAGCAGAGCTATGATAATTGTATTGTAAAGGGCATCCTTTATCTGGGAATTTCTGAATAATTCCTCATACCACTTAAATGTAAAGCCGGTCCAGTTTCCCCGGGACTTGGACTTGTTAAAGGAGAAGGCAATCAGAACTACTATGGGTAGATACATAAAAAGCAGTATCAGTCCCAGATATGTCTTCATTATAACCTTTTTTACCATAATGCTGCCCCTCCTCCCTTGTCCTCATCAAATCTGGACATAATTGCAATACTTATTAATATAAATATCATCATTATAATTGATATAGCCGCACCAAAGTTCCAGTCGTACACCGTCAAGAACTGTCTCTCAATGAGATTTCCTATAAGGGTATATTGTGCGCCTCCCAGCAGCTTTGATATTACAAAGGTAGTAACTGCCGGCATAAATACCATGGTCAGTCCCGACATAACTCCAGGCAGGCTCAGAGGCAAAATTACTTTCCTGAATACTGTAACCCAGTTTCCGCCCAAATCCTGTGCAGCCTCTACCAACCTATTATCTATTTTCATAAGTACAGTATATATTGGAAGTATCATGAAGGGAAGGAAATTGTAAACCATTCCCAGAACAACTGCCCCATTTGTGTACAGTATATTAATCGTCGGGAGATGAAAAAATGATAGTATGGAATTTATTATGCCGTGCTTTTCCAGCAGTGTCAGCCATGCATATGTACGAAGCAGAAAGTTCATCCACATGGGTATAATAAAAAGCATTGACATGGTAGTTTTCTTACTGTATTCCTTACTGGCAAGTATAAGTGCAACCGGATAACCTACAATAAGGCAAACAAAGGTACTTAAAAGCGCCAGCCAGAGCGACTTGAATAAAACGCTAAAAAATATTGGGTCACAAAATCTATAAAAATTTTGCAGTGAAAACCTGAAACCCTGATCATCCTTTACAGTAAATCCATAGAAAAGGATCAGCAATGAAGGTATAATTATAAAAATAGCCATCCATACAAGGTATGGATAAGATAACCACTTCTTTTTCATTATCAGCCCATCCTTTTCATAATATGAATATCATTGGGGTTCATTACCATACCCACTCTTGACCCCGTTTCAGCCATCTGGGTACTGTGGATTGTCCAGACATAATCCTGTCCTTCCACCAGCATTTCATAATGAACTCCTTTAAAGGTAACTGACTTTACCATACCCGATATCATTCCTTTAGCTTCACTGACAAGCTTGATATCTTCCGGTCGTACTACGGCATCTATTTCTTCATTCGCTGAAAAGCCCTTGTCAAGACACTCAAAGACCCTGTTTGCAAATTCAACTGTAAAATCCTTAATCATTTTACCCTTTACAATATTGCTCTCACCTATAAAATCAGCTACAAATGCATTCTTTGGCTCGTTGTATATCATTTGTGGAGTACCAATCTGCTGAATATTGCCCGAGTTCATTACTACAATTGTGTCGGACATTGTAAGGGCTTCTTCCTGGTCATGAGTAACGTATACAAAGGTTATCCCTGTTTGTTTATGTATGTTTTTAAGTTCTATCTGCATCTCTTTACGAAGTTTTAAATCCAATGCTCCAAGAGGCTCATCAAGCAATAAAACTTCGGGCTGGTTTACTAATGCTCTGGCAATAGCAACTCTCTGTTGCTGTCCCCCTGACAATGATTCCACTGACCTCTTCTGAAAACCTTTTAAATTAACAAGCTCCAGCATCTCGTCAACTTTCTTGTTTATTGTGGACTTGTCCATTTTTTTGATTTTCAAGCCAAATGCTATATTCTCATATACATTCATATGTGGAAAAAGTGCATATTTCTGAAATACGGTGTTGACCTTTCTTTGGTATGGCGGAAGGTCATTAATCCTTTTGCCTTCAAAAAAAACATCTCCGCTGTCAGGTTTTTCAAATCCGCCTATTATTCTAAGTGTAGTTGTCTTTCCGCAACCACTTGGCCCTAGAAATGTTATGAACTCATTTTTTAATATGTATAAATTGATATTGTTAAGTACCTGACTATCATCAAAACTTTTTTTAACATCCTGTAGTAATATAATTGGTTGATTTTCGCTCATTCTTTTCCTCCAACAATTGTTACTGACTAACTATCATTTTAAAAATTAGGCGGTGATGATACCCATATAATAACTGATTGACTCTTAGCTGAATTAACTATTTTATGGGTTGTGACAGGTTTGAAGTAGAAACATTCGCCTTTTTTTACTTTGTACTTCTGTGTACCCAGATAAACAGTTATTCCTCCGCTGACAACATACCCAAATTCCTCACCGTCGTGGGGGTTGTCTAGCTCGGAACTACCTCCCGGTTCCAACTTTATAAGAATAGGCTCCATAGCATTTTTCTGTGCATTTGAAACTAGCCAATGTATTTCGTAACCCGAATCCTTGTCCTCTTTCGTAAAAACGTCATCTCTTCTAAAAACAACCTTTTCGTTGACAGATTCATTGAAGAAGTCCTTTATATTGGTTCCCAGTGATTCCAAAATATCCATCAGGGTTGCAATGGACGGAGAGGTTAAATCCCTCTCTAGCTGCGATATAAAGCCTTTTGATAATTCGCACCTTCCGGCAAGTTCTTCTTGCGTAAGACCATTTTTAATTCTAAGCTGTTTTATTTTTTCACCGATTTTCATTGACGTTCCTCATTTAGCATAAGTAAACTTTTTGTTTACTTCAATTAAACAACAAATAAATGTATATCATATTCTATTATCAGTGTCAATAAAATCCAACGTTTTTTTGCATAAATATACAGACAAACAAAAAGCAACTGCACAAATTGTTATGTGCCGCTGCTTTTTTCATATAACTGCATGTCTTCTATTCGCTGAAACCCCTTATAAAGGCTCTTGTTCTTTCGTTCTTGGGATTAGTAAATATGTCCTCTGGCTTACCTTCTTCTATAATAACACCGCCATCCATGAAAATGACCCTGTCCGCAACTTCCCGTGCAAAATTCATCTCATGGGTTACAACCACCATTGTCATATGTTCTTCAGCAAGCTGTCTAATAACTTTAAGAACCTCATTTGTAAGCTGTGGGTCAAGTGCAGATGTTGGTTCGTCAAAAAACAGAACATCCGGTTTAAGTGCAAGTGCCCTTGCTATTGCTACCCTCTGGCACTGACCACCTGAAAGATTGCATGGATATGCATTTGCTTTGTCTTCAAGTCCCATCTTTACCAGCAGCTCCATGGCTGATTTTTTGGCCTCAGTCTTGCTCACTCCTGCAACGCTTACAGGAGCTGCAGTAATGTTATCCAAAACACTGTAATGCGGAAAAAGATTGAAGCTCTGAAATACCAAACCTAGTTTTAAGCGTATCTTTCTCAACTTTTTTTTATCGGCATAAACAGCTCTTCCTTGTGCATTGGTAGATACCATTACGTCATCCTCTACAGTAATTGAACCCATATCTACTTTTTCCAAAAGGTTTATACACCTGAGCAGTGTACTTTTCCCAGAGCCTGACGGTCCTATTACAGCTACGACCTCGCCTTTATTTACCTCGAATGAAATTCCTGAAAGTACGAGATTACCATCGAAGCTTTTATATATATCTGTTGCTTTTATCATTTCCATATATTCCCTCCAGATAAATCCCTTTATACCTATCTATAGTAATTAAGCTTTTTCTCTGCAAATGCAAACGCCTGAGCCACAATAAGATTCATTACATAATAGAAGACTCCGGCAACAAACAAGGGCTGTACTGAAGATACCCTGCTGGATGCATTTTGGGCAACTCTGAACATTTCTTCCAAAGCGATTGCTGAAACAAGTGCAGTATCCTTGACAAGAGTTATTACTTCATTGCTGATAGGCGGCATTACCCTTTTTATAACCTGTGGCAGAATAATCTTAAAAAATACCTGTGGCTTTGTAAAACCCAGAACTTCTCCTGCTTCATACTGTCCTTTAGGAATAGACTCGATT
Source organism: Bacillota bacterium (assembly GCA_023390335.1). Classification (GTDB taxonomy): domain Bacteria; phylum Bacillota; class Clostridia; order Acetivibrionales; family DSM-1351; genus Ruminiclostridium. Next base: position 63,775 of record JAEWCZ010000062.1, read on the forward strand.
CCGCCTCTGAATATTTCAGCAAAGTAAGCCGCATAATTAAGTACAAATGCAATAACGGCAGCAGTAAATCTGCCGACACTAGCGTCAAAAACATAGGACGGCGCAAAATAAACAACCAGTAGCTGCAATATTAATGGCGTACCTCTCATTATTGAGATATAAATACTTGTAATTCCGCTAATAATTATGTGCTTTGACCTTCTACCAAAGGACACAAGAAGTCCTAAAGGTATTGCAAAAATAAGCGTTAATGCAAATATTTGCAAAGAAACTACCATTCCCTCCAATAACAATAATACCAGCTTCACTGATAAATCCCCTCTCCGTCATTAACTAAGCCGGGCTCCATTCCCGTGCTTATCTATTTTATATTACAATAGTGCAATTTTCTACATTTATAATGAATTATTTGTTGCCATTTTGCAACTATTCACCTAAAAACAGGGCCGATATGTATTATATCAGCCCTTTTTTTGAAGTTTGCGCATATGATCAAATTTTTACTTGTAAGCTTTTAGAATTACTTTTCTACAATAGATATGTCCTTACCAAACCATTTGTTTGATATTTCGGTTATCTTGCCATCTTTAGCCATTGCCTTGAGGGTATCATTTACCTGTGTCATCAGTTGAAGATCGCCTTTTCTAAATCCAACTCCATACTCCTCGGCTGCCAGTGATTCATCCAATATTCTGTATTTTTCACTATTCATCTTAATCTGATATCTTGCTACTATCTCATCCATTACAACTCCATCAGTATTACCGGTTTTCAGGTCCATAAGACACAGTGTGTTGTCCTTGAGTTCTACTACATCTTTCAGTGAATTCTTAAAATCAGTATTTTTTTCTACTGCATCGGCAGCACTTGATGTTGCCTGAAGTGAAACCGACTTTCCTTTAAGATCTGCCAGAGTTTTGAAATTTGAATCAGCCGTTACAACAACCACCTGATTGTTTTTCATGTAAGGGTCTGAAAACAGTATATTTTGCTTTCTTTCCTCGTTAATGGAAAAACCGTTCCAGATGCAATCTATGTTTCCGGTTTTTAATTCCTGATCCTTTGAATCCCAGTTAATGGGTTGAAGTATAAGTTTAACACCTAAACGTGACGCAACTTCTTTTGCAAGGTCTATATCATATCCTACTATATTATTATCTTCGTCTCTGAATCCCATAGGAGGAAAACTCTCATCCAAGCCCAGTACAAGTTCACCCTTTTCCTTGATTTTGTCCCATGATTGATCTACAGCCGCTGTAGTGCTTGAAGCAGTTGAACTCTCACTAGCTGTACTTGAACTTTTTGAAGATTCTCCCGGAGTCCCGCAACCTGCAATTAAAAACGTCAATGCCATAGCGCTGGCCAAAGCCTTTATTAACCTACCCTTTTTCACAAAAACCAATCCCTTCAACTAAAATAATAGTTATCTTCGCTTTTTTCTCTCTATTTCGATTTTGTTCTACATATTATTTTACTTCATAACTTTAATAAAGTAAAGCAATAAGTTAATGAATTTTAATGGAATTTATTAACTGAAAACAAATTGCTAGGATATGTTGAGTTTGTACTGCATAGATTTAAATAATAGATACTTGTCTTTAATTAAACGTTTAAGAGGTGACTTTATTTGGCTAGAACCAAGTTATTTAAAATAATTATTTGTTTTGGTTTAATAGTTTGTATCCTTACGGGATCAACTGCAATTCTATTGAGGGACAATACAGGCCAGGTATTATCGGTAAGTAACGAGGGCTATATAAAATGGGTGGAATACAATGTTCCATATGAAGCAATGGAAAAAGCATTGAGTATGGATGTAAAGTCCCATGAAAAACCTGTACAACTTCACTGGGTTGAAATGTTGGCATACATAGCAACAAAATACGGGGGTAACTTCAAGAAATACAAGGCGAAGGATCTGGATGAACTCGCTGACAAACTAAATAAAGGCCAAACAATGGAGCAACTGACTGCTAATATGAAACATTACAACTATTTCTTTCAGGCTTATGATGCTATTCTGGGTAACTTTGTAGGCGAATATGATGTTCAGGTAAAAGACCCTGATAACAACGATAAAACAATATGGCAAAAGAAGTATGGTTTAAAAGTGTTTTCCCCTATCGCCAGAGGATATAGTTTCAGCCATTATGATGATTTCGGCTCCAGCCGTTCCTTTGGTTTTGCTCGAAAGCACTTGGGCAACGACCTCATGGGTTCTATAGGAACCCCTATTATGGCAGTGGAATCCGGTATTGTGGAAGTAATGGGATGGAATATGTATGGGGGTTGGAGAATAGGTATCCGTAGTTTTGACCAAAAAAGATACTATTATTATGCCCATTTGAGGAAAGACAGACCGTTTCATGCAGACCTCTATGAAGGTAAGATTGTGAAGGCCGGAGATGTTATTGGATACCTTGGAATGACAGGTTACAGCACTCGTGAAAATGTAAACAACATTACCACACCTCATCTTCATTTCGGTATGCAGCTTATTTTTGATGAATCCCAGAAAGAAAGCAATAATGAAATCTGGATTGATGTATACAATATAATAAACCTTCTTCAAAAGAATCGTTCTGCAGTTACAAAGGACGAAGAAACCCGTGATTTCTACCGTACATATGACATTATTGAACCGAATATGAACTACCACTTTTAAAATTTAATTTAAATTGGAGGCTTTGCTATGTATGAATTGTTTAATAAAAAAATAATTAAATATATTCTACTTGTTTTTGCTGTAATTCTAATTCTGATAATGCCTTTGGTTCTTATACTGTCAGCTACAACCAGCGTTTTTGACGATGCACTTGAAAGTTTGGGAAAAGCTAACGGGATTAAATTACCAATAGTTATGTACCATGGGACTATCCCAAAATCAAAGGACTTAGGCAAATTTGTGATTACTCCCAAAGAATTGGAAAGTGATTTCCAATATCTGAAGAATCATGGGTATACTTCAATTACAATGACAGACCTAATAAACTATGTATATAATGACGGGGAACTTCCCTCCAAGCCTGTTATGATTACCTTTGATGACGGGTATTATAATAATTATATTTATGCAACGCCTATTCTCAAAAACTACGAAATGAAAGCCGTTATATCTGTTGTAGGGGAGTTTACAGAAGCGTCCACAAGAATACCGGAAAATAATGTGCAGTATTCCTATGTAACATGGGAACAGATTAAGAACATGAATGACTCAGGTATCTATGAAATACAGAATCATACATATAATCTTCATAAATACGGAAAAAATAGGCTGGGGGCGAAAAAGAACAGAGGCGAATCAATTGAAGCCTATAAGAACCTTTTATACTCAGACGTAGGACTCCTTCAGAAAAAACTTAAGGAATCTGCAGGTATAGAGCCAAATACTTTTACATACCCTTTTGGTTATATGTGTAGTGATTCAATACCTATTTTAAAGGAAATGGGCTTTAAGGCAACTTTGTCCTGTGCTGAAGGTGTTAATATCATTAACAAAAATAAAAAAGATATTCTTTACGGTTTAAAGCGAAAAAACCGACCTCATGGAGTCTCCACAGAAGCTTTCTTTAAAAAATTCTGCCCTTAGATACTCATTTTTTACCAGTAGTGTATAATTATTAATGCACTAATCGGAGATAAAGCAAATGAGTATTTTTGAAGCACATTCGGCTATTTGTGCGGTATAACGAACAAGATTTTATACAAAGAGATATTGTTATGGCACTGTACATAATCAACCTTGTTATGGTGTCTACAGATATCTGTTTATACTATAGGAATAAAAAACTTGAGAAAAAGATGCATGCTGGCTCCCGGCAACTACACTTATTCAGTACAGCTCTCTACAAATTCTATAATTGATGTAACTCCGGGAGCATCAATTATGAATGCAACATTAAGTGTACTAGCTGTTGAGGGCTAACAGCCATCCACTTCTCCTTCTGGGCTGCTGCAAACAAGTTTGCGGCAGCCTTTTATTGCCAGTTTCTAATAAGCAGTGATAGTCACCTGCCTGGATTGCTACTTCATTTTCCTAACATCTGATATTGCCTTTATAGATTGCACTTTAGGCCCTGTTGGATAATCTACAAAGTAGATAACTATATCCTGCTCATACCATGTATTGTAAGAATGATGATATTTAAAATCTGATAAACTGCACATATCCTGCATCGCTGTTCCAACTACACCAAGCATGAGTGCATTATCTTTCGTACATTCATCATACTTATACCTTATAGTACCTCTTAGTGTTTTTCTGCCGTAAGAAGTGTTATCTGACACTATCATTCCTTTACTGGTAACAAAACTTCCTTCCATCTTTATTGTGTTATCGTTTACCATATCGACTGCATGTTCAATATTTTTTGTGTAGTTTTTTATAAGTGTAAAAGACCACTCCGGGTCGTCGTAATTTAAATCATCTGTAGCAACTTCTGAAAGATTTTTTCTAAATGCATCTATATCTTTATAATCAGCATTTACTAATGTATTGACATATTTTGTTCCTGTGTCCACAATTAAATTTATGTATTCATTTCTTGTCACAATCATATTATACGGGTCTAAATATTCAGGTAAAATATACGAATAAAACGTAATGTTATTTGTTAAATTTGATAAGCCATACCTGTTAAAAATTAATTCCTGAGGTAATTCCTTTACGAGATTGTACCAACTATTATAATTATCTTCGTTAAAATTTTTATTATTTTGAGTTTCAAATTCAATTTGTTTATTGTATTTATAGTTTTTGGTATCCTTCTTGTATTCTATAACATTTACAAGTACTGCTGCTACTTCCGCTCTCGTTAAACTTGATTTAGGATGAAAATATCTATCCGTACCTACTTTGGTACCTGTCATCAGGTATTCATCATATGCAGTAATAGGGTAGCCTGTATTTGCATTAGTATCTACATCAACATAAGGATTCTTGCATAACCTGTCCGGCTTTAAGCCTAATGCCGTGCATACCATTGAACATGCATCCTGTCTGGTTATAGGTGAATCCGGATAAAATAATTGATCTTTTCCCGGTATATTTGTGAATCCATTTTCATCTGCTGCTGCAATCCACCCTTTTGCCCAGTGATTTTTTGCATCTTCATAATATGGTCCCGAACCACTTCCCGTCTTTTTTACGCCCAAAGCCACACATAAAAATGTTACAAACTCAGCTCTTGTTATTTTCCTATTGGGAGCAAATTTGTTATCTCCAACACCAGAGGTAATGTTTAGCTCTACGAGCTTATCAACATAATCGTAGTACCAATCCGTTTGTTTTACATCGGTAAATCCAGCTGCATTTACTGGCAGATTGCCTATTCCCAATATTATAAACACTGCCAGTAACATTGCCAATGTTCTTTTAAACATTTTCAAAAGTGAATAATTCTTCATAATAAAAACTCCTTATTAATGTTAAAATCCTTTCGGTACCTGTTTTTTCCTATTATCCCATTATTTTATATTTTTGAATAAGTGTCAATGTAAAATCTCAGAAGTTATATAAATCTTTAACCATTTCGGGATTATGTCTATATACTGTATTAAGAGTTTGAGTTTGTATAAAAAACAATACAAGTGGCGGGAGGTGTCTATTATGTCTTACATAGTTGAAATTAAAAACATCGGAATGAATTATCAATCACCAAATGGCGAAATTCCTGCCATAGCTGACATCAGTATGAATATATCCAAGGGCGAATTTATTTGTATTGTAGGGCCCAGTGGATGTGGCAAGTCAACGCTGCTATCTATTATCGCAGGACTTGTAAAGCCTTCTTACGGCAACATTGTTATTAATGGCGGCCGTGATGATGACTGTCTGCAACAGGTGGGATACATGCTTCAAAAGGATTTTCTCTTTGAGTGGAGCACTATACTTGAAAATGTCATGCTGGGGCTTGATATTAAAAAAGCCCTTACTCCAGAAAATAAGGAGTATGTTTATAATCTTCTTGATACATATGGACTAAGTGAATTTAAGGATAAATATCCTTCCCAGTTGTCAGGAGGAATGCGGCAGCGTGCCGCCCTGATCAGAACTCTGGCTTTAAGGCCTGAAATACTTCTTTTGGACGAAGCATTTTCTGCCTTGGATTACCAGACCAGGCTGGCAGTAACAGAGGATATATATTATATTATCAAGAAAGAAAACAAAACTGCAATTATGGTTACTCATGACATAGCTGAAAGTATAAGTATGGCTGACAGAATTTTTGTTCTTACAGGCAGGCCGTCATCTATTAAAAGTGAGCATAACATATCGTTATCCTGTAATAACGTAAGAACCCCTTTCAACAGCCGAGAAGCTCCCGAATTCAGGCACTATTTCAATTTAATATGGAAGGAGCTGGATGTACATGTTTAAGCGTAAACAAGAAACAAATTTGTCTCAGGAAAGGCTTGAGTATCTTAAGTCCAAAAGACGGCGGAAAGTATCTGTACTTGTAACACAAATAGTAATTCTTGTGGTGTTTTTTGCACAGTGGGAGATACTTGCAAGACTAAATATTGTAGACTCCTTTATTACAAGCCAGCCGTCCCGTATTGTTAATACCATAATCAATCTTTACAGGGAGGGACAGTTATTTCATCACATTGGCATTACATGCTGGGAAACAGTTGTAGGATTTGTAGCAGGTACAGTGTTGGGTACATTAATTGCCGTAATCCTTTGGTGGTCAGAGTTTTTATCAAAGGTTCTTGAACCCTATCTCGTAATACTGAACAGTCTTCCCAAAATAGCTCTTGGGCCTATTTTCATCGTTTGGTTTGGAGCAGGTACTACTTCAATTATTATTATTGCACTTGCTATATCCATTGTAGTGTCTATTCTGGAAGTCCTAAACGGATTCATGGCTACCGACGAAGAGCAGATAAAGCTAGTGAAAACCTTCGGTGCCAGTAGGTTTCAGGTATTTACCAAAGTGGTTTTCCCTTCGAACCTCCCTGTAATAATCAATTCGTTGAAAGTAAATGTCGGTCTCTCCTGGGTAGGGGTAATTGTTGGTGAATTTCTTGTTTCCAAATCAGGACTTGGTTATCTTATAGTGTACGGTGGGCAGGTTTTTAAGTTAGATCTGGTTATGGCAAGCGTTATAATACTATGCATTGCCGCAGGTATCATGTACCAAGCGGTTATACTTCTTCAAAAAATTCTTATTAAGAAACATATTTGATACTAATCTAAGTTTAATAAAAGAAAAGGGGAGTTGTTTATGAAGAAATTATCTATTTTATTAGCTATATTAATAAGTACTATTTTTATACTGTCCTCCTGCGGCGGTAATGATAGTCTAACTAAAGTAAAGTTAAGTGAAGTAACACATTCGGTTTTTTATGCTCCACAGTACGTTGCATTAAATAAAGGCTTTTTCAAGGATGCAGGACTGGATATAGAACTCCAGAACGGTCAGGGTGCCGACAAGGTTATGACTGCCGTATTGTCGGGACAATGTGACATAGGCTTGGCAGGCCCCGAAGCAAGTATCTACGTATATAACGAAGGTAAAGCGGACTATGCACAGGTTTTTGCTCAAGTAACCAAAAGGGACGGTTCCTTTCTTGTAGGAAGAAAACCTGAACCGGGTTTTAAGTGGAGTGACTTAAAAGGCAAGAATATCGTCGGCGGAAGAAAAGGCGGAGTTCCTGAAATGACTCTTGAATATGTATTAAATAAAAACGGGCTTGTTCCCGGAGCTGATGTAAACGTTGATACAAGTATACAGTTTGCGCTTATGGCGGGTGCATTTACCGGTGGTAAGGGAGACTATGTAACTTTGTTTGAACCTGTTGCATCCTCTCTTGAAAAGGAAGGAAAGGGCTATATACTGGCTTCCGTAGGGCAAGAAAGTGGTGAGATACCATTTACTGCTTACTTTGCAAAAAAGAGTTTTATTGAAAAAAATAAAGATGTAATTCAGAAGTTTACAGATGCTCTTTACAAAGGCCAAGTATGGGTAGACACCCATTCTCCCAAAGAAATTGCCGAAGTATTGAAACCGTCCTTTCCCGATACTGATACGGAACTTCTTACAGTTGTTGCCGAGAGGTACAAGAAAATTGATGCTTGGTGCAAGGTACCTGCTATGAAAAAGGAGTCCTTTGAGCTGCTCCAGACTGTAATGAAACAGGCAGGAGAACTAAAGCAAAAAGCTCCCTATGATAAGGTAGTTGTCAATACCTACGCCGATAAGGCGGCTAAGTAGGTTTTATAAAACGGGGCTGTTGCAAAACAAATTAATTATCTTTTTTCATTAGCCTGTACTAAGAGTATAAATTGTATCAATGGAAGCTTGATTAAAGATATTTGCAGATGTTTATCGGCGAAGCAAGGATATTTTGCCGAAAAACCTTCACGATGAAGGTTTTAGCGACACAATGAATCCATGGACGATTAATGTGAGCGACGGTAAAACATCCTATGATGAGCCGCTAGAAACTATTGCAAATATCTTGGAAGCAATCATTGATACAATTTTATACGGGAGTACAGGTGAAAAAAGATTAGAATAAAGGAACAACTGCTCCCTTGTACTTTTCTTCTATAAATTTCTTAACCTTTTCGCTTTTCAGGGCGTCTATCAATGCTTTTATGTCTTCTCTGTTCTCGTCACCCTTACGAATAGCAAGAATATTGGCATATGTCTTTGCAGCTACAGAGTTGGCTTCCTCTTTGGCGAGAGCATCGGTTGCAACGTTAAAGTCTGCCTGCAGTGCAACGTTTCCGTTTATGACTGCCAATTCCACATCAGGCAAAGCTCTTGCCAGTTGGGCAGCTTCTAGTTCTTTTATTTTAATGTTTTTTGGGTTTTCAGTAATATCCTTTACAGTTGCTTTGAGGCCTGAAGCCGGATTTACTTTTATTAGGCCAACTGTTTCAAGCAGCAAAAGTGCTCTTGCTTCGTTTGTAGTATCGTTTGGAACGGCGATAGTCGCTCCCTCAGCGATAGCATCAAGTGACTTTATCTTCCCGGGGTAGATTCCCAACGGTTCATAATGAATTTCTGCCGCAGAAACTAATTCTGTCTTATGTTCTTCATTGAAATTGTCCAAGTACGGCTTATGCTGGAAGTAGTTGGCATCAAGGGTTTTGTCTTGGACTGCAAGATTGGGCTGAACATAATCGGTAAATTCTTTTATTTCTAGCTCATATCCTTTGTCCTTTAGTACGCTTTGAACCTCTTTGAGTATCTCTGCATGGGGTGAAACCGACGCTCCAACTACAAGTTTTTTGGACTGGGACCCGCAGCCTGACAATATACCGGTGACTGCAAATACCGTTGTAAGTAATAGTGCAAGTAATTTTTTCTTCATTTTATGACCTCCTTTTTATATTAAATGTATTAACTTTGTTTTCTTCTATCACGCTTTCTGGCTATCCCTGTTCCCACTTCCTGTGTTACCTGTACAACGATAACTAGCAGTGCAACGGTAATAAACATTATGTCATTCTGATACCTGTAATAGCCATAGCGTATTGCAATGTCGCCAAGTCCTCCACCGCCCACTATTCCTGCCATTGCTGAATATCCGAGTATTGTTGTGGTTGCTATTGCCGCCCCGGTAATAAGTGAGGGTACGGATTCAGGCAACATGACTTTACGGATTATTTGGAAGGGACTGCAGCCCATTGACACAGCCGCTTCTATAACACCTTTGTCAACCTCCTGAAGGGAGGATTCCACAAGTCTTGCAATAAACGGTGCTGCCGCTATTACAAGGGGTACGACGGTAGCGGTTGACCCAATAGTTGTTCCGATTAATAATCTTGTTAATGGCATTGCGGCTATTAATAATATAAGGAAAGGAATTGAACGAAGCAGGTTTACTATTACGTTCAGAACCTTGTTAAGCCTTGACATAGGAAGAATTCCGCTTTTTTCGCTTGTGACCAGCAAAACGCCAATGGGGAGACCTATCACATAAGCTGCTGCTGTAGAAAACAATGTCATGTAAACTGTTTCAAGAAGACCTTTGGATATCATTATCCATATTGAACTATCCCACATGTTCAAAAACCTCCTCTACTGCCAGATTTCTTTCTTTCAGGTAATTAATAATCTTTTGTGAAGTCAATTCATCATCCGGAAGCTGAATAACCATCTGGCCGAATGCTTTACCCTCTATGTTGCGCATATCTGCAAACATTATGTTAACAGGTGCTCCGCAATCCAAAATCATTCTCGCAACAACAGGCTCATAAGATGAACTTCCGTCAAATACTATCCTGCAGCAGCGACTTCCGATATTTCTTTCATTCTTGTTGCCATTGGGGAAAACTAATCTCTGAGCCGCATGCGTCTTGGGGTGTGAGAAAACCTCAGATACTTTCCCCTGCTCTGCTATACCACTTTGATCTATGATTGCCACATGTGAGCATATCTGTTCTACGACACTCATTTCATGTGTTATTATTACTATAGTAATTCCAAGTCTGCTGTTTATATCTTTAAGCAGTGAAAGAATTGATTTTGTTGTGTTGGGGTCAAGTGCAGACGTAGCTTCATCACACAACAAGACTTTAGGGTTTGTTGCTAATGCCCTTGCTATGGCTATTCTCTGTTTTTGTCCACCGGACAGCTGTGACGGATAAGACTCTGCCTTGTCAGCCAAATCAACTAACTCCAGCAACGCCTTTGCACGTTCTAGAGCATCTTTTTTATCTATGCCTGATATTTCAAGAGGAAACATTATATTTTCAATTGCTGTACGCTGCATTAAAAGATTAAATTGCTGAAATATCATTCCCATAGACTGACGGACGTTTCTCAATTCCTTTTCATTAAGACCTGCCAAATCGACACCATCAACTACTACTCTTCCGCCTGTAGGCTTTTCAAGGTAGTTTATACATCTAACCAGAGTACTTTTTCCCGCTCCGCTCATTCCGATTATTCCAAAAATATCGCCTCGGTTGATTGTAAGGTTTACATTTTCAAGAGCTTTAACTTCCCTTGTTGACCCTGAAAATATTTTAGTTAATCCCTCTATTTTAATTACAGGTTTGCTGTCCATTATTTTCACCTACTTTAGAACTTTAATTCATACTAATCATATAATACATATATGTATTCTAATGTTTTCTTTAGTATACGGTCTGTTTTAAATTTTGTCAATGTTAATTTTAACTATTCCTATAACATTACTAAGGAATAAATGTGAATAACACTATAATTATTGACACATTATAAAGTATGTGGTTCAATAAAACATATATAATTAGTATGAAATTGGAGGTATTTATGCGAATTTCGTCAAAGGGCAGATACGGGCTAGCATCTATGATATGTATTGCACAGTTAGGCAAAAACGGTGATTTTGTAACGGTAATAAGCATATCCGAAAAACTTGGGATATCTAAAATATACCTTGAACAGGTTTTTTCTCTATTAAAAAGATCTAGACTTGTTAATTCAATTAAGGGATCACAGGGCGGGTATCAGCTGACAAAATCTTCAGATAAAATTACAGCTTATGAGATTTTACAAGCAGTTGAAATAAGTTTGTTTGAAAAGACTGATCGATCTGTTTCTGAACTGGCAGAAGAAATTGAAAAGTCAATAAATACATTGGTTTGGGACAAGATGGATGAAGCGATTTCTGAAGTTCTAAAGAGTACTACTCTCAGTGATCTTGTTGATGAAGCTGAAAGAAATCCGGAAGATGATTCCTTTATGTTTTATATTTAATGGTTTTTACTGCTGCAAAAATCCTGTTTTGCTAACCAAATTTATTGCAGCAGTGTCCACTGATGTTACTTTATAGTGCTAACCCTTCATTCATACTGCCTGTTCTATAGCCTTTTAAATCTAGAGCAGTATACATAAAGCCTATTTTTTTGAATTCAGAATAAACCTTTTCTCTTATATCATTGTCAATAAATTTCAGGAACTGTTCCTGCCCCACTTCGATTCTTGCTATGTCTCCATGAAACCTTACTCTTACCTGCTTAAAGCCTAAGTCCATGAGTAGCTGCTCTGCTCTGTCTATCATTCTGAGCCTTTGATGCGTAATTTTTTCTCCGTAGGGAAATCTGGAGGAAAGGCACGCAAATGCTGGTTTGTCCCAAGTTTTAAGTCCCATTTCCTTTGAAAGAAAACGTATTTCGTCCTTTGTAAGCAGTGCATCCTTTAATGGGCTAAGAACTCCATGCTCGCTAACCGCCTGAAGTCCGGGCCTGTAATCACCAAGGTCATCATGGTTGGAGCCTTCGAGAATATATTTTACATTTTCTTCTTTTGCAACTAACTGAATTTTATCATATAACTCATTCTTACATAAATAGCAGCGGTTAACGGGGTTGTCTGAAAATCCGTCAACATCCAGTTCCTCGGAATCGATTATTGTATGTCTTATACCGAAGTTTTTTGTGAATTCCTTTGCTTCATTCATTTCTCTTTCAGGATATGTAGAAGAATGTGCTGTTACTGCTACTACGTTTTTCCCTAGTACATCAAATGCAACCTTTAATAAAAAGGAAGAATCCACTCCCCCGGAAAAAGCTACCGCAGCACTTCCTAATGATTTTATATTAGTTTTAAGAAAATCTAGTTTGTCAAATACGCTCATAATGTCCTCCTGAAAATCCTATTCCTAGTGTTCCTATATAAATTATAATGATAATACAATAATGAGGCATCCGTGTCAATTATTTCTTCCACTTGGCTAGAGCATCGGCAAGAGCTGAATTTATACTTTCGTCCTTTTCCTGTTGTCTCATAAATTTGGCAACATCCTTCTTGTCTACCTGATCACCCTTGCGCTTTTTAAAGGCATCCAATTTTTCCCTGTAACCACAGGAACAGTAGAAGGATTTATTCTCGCCTTCTCCCCTGATTTCCATCTTCTTGTGACATTCAGGGCATCTGGCATTTGAGATTACAGTTACCGATTTTCTATAACCGCATTCTCTGTCAGGGCAGACATGCATTTTCCCCTTCTTGCCGTTTACTTCTAAAAGATATTTCCCACATTCCGGGCATTTTTCTCTGGTTACGTTATCATGTTTGAACTGTTCTGAGCTTGCGATGACTGCTCCTACTAATTTTTTTGCGTAATTTTTCATATCACCTACAAATGCAGTTGAATTGACCTTACCTTTGCTAATTAATGAAAGCTGCTGCTCCCACTTTGCTGTAAGCTCGGGAGATTTCAGGTCAGCCGGCACCAGTGAAATAAGCTGTGTTCCCTTTGAGGTAGGGTAGATTTCCTTGCCCCTTCTTTCTATATAGAAGGTGTTAAATAGCTTTTCTATTATATCTGCCCTTGTAGCAGGCGTACCAAGTCCGCTGGTGCTTTCTAAGGCCTCCTTTAACGCTTTGTTGTCTACAAACTTACCCGGATGCTCCATCGCAGAAAGTAAAGTGGCCTCGGTATACCTTGCTGGTGGCTTGGTTTTTCCATTTATTGCTTTAGGTGCTACAACTTTTGCTTTATGCCCTTTTTGAATATCTGGAAGAGATTGGTCATTGTCATCTTCGTCACTGTCTTCATCAAGCTTTCCAAAACCGTCATATACTGTTTTCCAGCCAGATGACCTGACTATCTTTCCTTTTGCGTAAAAGCTTTCTCCTGCTATATTTAGCTTTACCGTAGTCTGCTCATATTCAAAAGGTTGGCTTAGTACTGCTATAAATCTCTTGACTATAAGATCATATATGTTTCTCTCTTCTGAATTCAGCGAGGACAGATCCACAAATTGTTCTGTTGGTATTATTGCATGGTGGTCTGTAACCTTGCTATTATCAACAAACCTTTTTGTAACACTTGGTTTGTTTCTCATAACTCCCTGTACAAGCTTTGCATATGGGCCTACGGCTATGCTCTTCAAGCGTTCGTTTAAGGTCGGTACAATGTCATCTGTTATGTACCTTGAATCTGTTCTAGGATACGTAACCAGCTTGTGCGACTCATAAAGACGCTGCATTATATTCAGGGTTTGTTTCGCTGAGTATGAGAACTTTTTATTTGCATCTCTTTGCAACTCTGTCAGGTCATAAGCCAATGGAGGCAATTCTTTTTTGGTTTCCTTTTTAACCTCAACGACTTCACCCATTTGCCCTGTTATTTTTGTTACTATTCCGTCTGCCTCTTCTTTGTTGAAGGTTCTGGTTTGGTTACTTCTGCTGTCCTGCCACTGTACAGAAAATCCGTTAAACTGTGCGGAAATTGTCCAGTAGTCTTTAGGCCTGAATTTACGAATTTCCTCTTCCCTCTCAACGATCATTGCAAGAGTAGGTGTCTGCACTCTTCCCGCTGATAACTGTGCATTGTATTTGCAGGTCAATGCCCTAGTTACATTTAATCCAACAAGCCAATCGGCTTCCGCTCTGCTCTGCGCCGAGTAATACAGGTTGTCATATTCCTTGGAAGATCTCAACTTTGCAAAGCCTTCTTTTATGGCCTTATCAGTCTGAGATGAAATCCATAGACGTTTTATTGGCTTTTTGAAGCCTGCTTTCATTATAATCCATCTGGCGACAAGTTCTCCTTCCCGCCCCGAATCGGTAGCTATTACAAGGTCATCCACATCCGCTCTGTTTAGAAGGCCCCTTACTACACCATATTGTTTTGCAGTCTGCTTTATTACTACCAGTTCCATTTTGTTTGGAACCATTGGCAGGTCTTCAAGATTCCACGTCTTGTATTTGTTGCCGTAAGCTTCGGGGTCTGCAAGTGTAACAAGATGTCCCAAAGCCCAGGTTACGATATATTTTTTCCCCATTATATAGCCATTGGCATTCTGCCCGCAGTTTAGGACTTTTGCCAAATCTCTTGCCACCGAAGGTTTTTCTGCTAGTACTAATGTAAAACCCATATTTAAATTAATCTCCTTAAAATATAATATATTTCTGATAGTATTGCTTTTGGACTTTTATTAAAAACCAAAAGACAATGACACTGGATTTTTAAGTAAAAATTCCTTATGTATTTATAATAACAGAAACATAGCAAACACCAAAAGCTTTATGTAATATATTTATATTTTATAATCACATCTTCGTTATAAAGTAATCCAACTGACTCTACTCTCGAGCTACTGGAATTTATATTTCTTTTTAAATAATATTACCATATTTGTAAAAATTATATTGATTTATTTATTAAATATGTTTATCATAGATTCTAATGTAAAAAAAGGAGGATTTTGTAAAATGTTTAAAAAGTTTTTTGCTTTAATCACTATATTATTAATATCAGTCTCGTTTTTTAGTACTAATGTCTTCGCTGATACTACATATCAAACGAACAAGAAGCTTCTTGTAGTCTTGGTTGAGTTTACAGAGGAACCCGGAACATTAGATTCTTATCCGAACAATAAAAACAGTGACGGGACATATAAATATGACGGGATAATCAAAAATAATGATGCTTATTACAGTCATTTGTTCTTCGGGGATTATGGAGGTACTGTAAGGCAGTATTACAGGCAAGTATCCGACGGAAAACTGGACTATATGCCTGCTGAAGAAACAGCCGGGGTTAGTAACGATGGTATTGTACGAATTAGACTCCCATTCGCACATCCTAACGAATATTTGGACAACGTAACTGCAGGTTGCTTAAGTTATAGAGCTCAAGATATGATCGTTGAAGGTTTATTAACAAACGATCTATTCGACAGTAGTGTTAATTTTTCAACATTTGATACAAATTCTGATAATGCTATTCCCCTTGATAAAATCTATAATACAGCAGATGATGAACTGAATATTGTATTTGTACTCGCCAGCGGGGAGGTACTGCCGAAAACACGTGCCTTTTGTTCTATGCCATACAATGCCCAGCTAGATAACACAACCATAACTGGTATGTTTACATTTCTTAATGATACTTCCTCATTAGGAACAATATGCCACGAAATTGCTCATTTACGCGGTGCTAGCGACCTATACAATATGAAGGGAACTAATATAATCGACGAAACTATTATGTTTAACTCCAATGTAAGTTCGTATCTGGACCCATATCATAAAATAAAATTGGGATTTGTAAGTCCTACAATAGTGGAGTCATCAGGTACATACACGGTTAATTCAGCAGATCCAAACAACCCCGGTCAGTACAATGTTTTGAAAATTCCTATTCGTGCAGATTACGGTAAGCAAGAATATTTTCTTGTTGAAAACAGACAATTTAACGGCTTTGACGAGGCACTCAAACTAGGGCGTCTATATGGAGGCATTGCAGTCTGGCATATAGAAGAAAACCTTAATAACTCTGGCATGTCAAGAATCAGGCTTGAGATTGCAAAAAAAATGGAAATACTACCCAATGGTGACGGTATAGAAGAAAGTTTCTACTATGCCGGAGGTACGGGAAGTGATACTTTCGGATCTTCCACTTTGCCTTGCAACAGTAAGAACTTTTCCGACAAAGACGGTATGGTAACTATTACAGTCAATAGTCCAAGTTCAAGCTCCATGTCGATTACTGTAAATAAACTGAACACGCCCCCTCAGAATTTCAAAGCTTCATCTGAAGGATTAAATACCAAGCTTACCTGGGATCCTGTTGATGGCGCATCTGAATATGAATTAAAAGTGGATAATAATGAATTTATAAGCGTTGGTTCCGGAACAAGTTATTTGCTGCCATATAACCAACCGGATGGGCAGCAGGAAGAAGAATCATATACCAACAAACATTCCTATATAATTAGAGCAAAAGATGTATATGGATCTACTATTGAATCAAGAGAGATCGATACAATGGGAATTAGATATGGAGATGTGGACAGAAATGGCTTAGTGGATAATCGTGACGGGGCAATGCTAAACGACTACCTATTGGGCATAAAGAGTTTTTTAACCGACACACAGATGCTCGCAGCAGATGTAGACGGTAGCGGAGCCCTTGACGCATATGATTCTTATTTAATAAGTTCATACACCGCTGGAATTACTAACCAGTTCTCTGTGGGACAACTGAAAGTAATTACATACGGTGATGTTAATGGGGATGGATTTGTGAATTTGGATGATTATGCCATTGTTAATGCCAATCCAGACGGCCCTAATGGGGAGAGAAGGATAACTGACCTTGTACAGCGTATAGCTGCACAGGTATCTACCAGCAATCCGGATGGAAGCTCGGATATTTCAATCACCTTTGATGCTGGTTGTATAAAAGATTATATAGACGGCAAACTAATGCGTTTTTGGGTAATGACTGATCCTCACAGTAAATAACCTATGATTGCTGCATTAGCAAAAACCCTGGCACCGGCGGCGGCTAAGTAACCGCCGGTGCCAGGGTTTTTTAAGATTTATCGTCTCCCACCTTAGCTTTCAAAATAGGCACTATTGTAGCTACTACCAGCACTATCAATAATATAAATGCCATTCCATTTGTAGCAACAAAACCACTTGGAGCAGCGCCCTTTATAACACCTGTAACTTGCAATATTATACCTATGAGGCCTATTATAGACCCTCCGGCAACAAGTCCGGATGATAAGCTTATACCATTTGAAACCCTTGCATCTTTTTCCTGTTGAGATTTGCTGGCTTTTTCAACAAAATATCTAACTAATGCACCTATCAAAATAATAGAAGTTGTTGATATTGGCAAATAGAAACCTATTGCTACCGTCATTACTGAAAGTCTCAACAAGAATAAAACTACTCCCATTACAGCACCGACTATAACCATAACCCATGGCAATTTGCCTGACATTATACCTGCTGTCAAGGTTGCCATCAAATTCGCTTGTGGCAATGCAAAAGCAACATTATCACCAGTCATAGCTAGTTGGTTGGAAAGTAATAATATAGTTCCGATAACCACAGCAGTACCAACCACACCGGCTATTGTAAAGTATTTCTGCATTTCATTTTTACTACCACCAATTAAAAAGGTAACTTTTTGTGATTGAGTATAACCACCTGCCATTGCTATAGCAGTAACAATAAATGTACCAAATAAAAGTAAGGACCTGTTATTACCAGTGTTTTTCCATCCCAATACAACAAATAGTAATGTTACAATAACTATAGAAGCTATAGTCATACCCGATACAGGTAGATTAGAGGTTCCTATGGTACCTGTTAAACGACCGGCAACTATAACAAATAGCAAGGATAAGAATAATGACAATATCGATGCAGATATTGCCATCAATATATTACCTTTTGAAATTATAAAACCACCTATAAATCCAACTACTATCCCTCCTATTAATATCAAGCTTTCAGCAGATGAAGACTCACCGTTTTTAGAAGATTTGGCATTAATAGTTTCTTTTATAGATGATATTATGGTTGGTATAAGTTTTAAAGCACCTATCAATCCACCTGAAAGCATCATACCGGCACCCATGTACTTTACATAACTTCCTGCGATATGCTTAACTTGCATACTGTTAATAGCAACGTCAGGGTTATTCCATACATTTGCACCTTGTTTGCCGAGTTCAGCGAAATAACCGATTAAAGGCGTAATCGCGAAATTAGATAATATTGAGCCTGCAAACATAGCTACCGAAACGTCCATACCGACAATAAATCCTATTCCTAATAAGAGAGGGTTTACTTCGATTTCAAATCTCCACTTGTAAAAGGTTTCATTTACATAGCTAATAACATTGTTGGCAACATTCAAAAACGAACTTGTTACAACAGTTATTATGCCACCTATACCGAACCCGATGCCCATAAACTTCATTGATTCCCCGGCACCTTCTGAAGCAACTAAGGTTTCAGATATAGCCATTGACTCAGGATACATCAATTTACCATGTTCTTCAACAATTAAGTAATTGTGAACAAGCGCTGCTATTCCTACACCGAATAAAACTCCTCCCGCAGCAACAATAAAACCTTCCAGAAATGTGATTTTAAAACCTATCAAAAGAACTGCCGGTAAAACAAATATAACACCACTAGCTACAGATTCTCCACCACTTGACATTCCTTGAACTAAGTTTTTGGCGAGTATGCCTTTTTGCTTGGCGAATAATACAATAAACGCTGAACCTATTATGGAACCGGGTATTCCGGCAGCAACTGTAAGCCCGGATTTCATTCCTGAATAAGCTGTAGATGCTGTGAATAAAACAGCTAAAATAATACCGATTATTAATACAGCAAAATTTCCACCGGATTTAGAACCATCGGAAACATACGGTACATAGTCTTTTCCGTTTACGCCGCCATAAGCATCTTTAGACAACTTTTTATCCATTGTATATACCTCAATTATTTTATATTCTTTAGTACTTCCAATAAGTATTCCCACATCCTCTGAACCGAAGAAATACTCATATGTTCATTGGGAGTGTGAACGTCATATATATTTGGTCCGAATGAAATTGAATCGAGTTGCTCAAATTTTTCTGCAAACAGTCCACACTCAAGTCCGGCGTGTATTGCCGTTATATGTGGTTTCTTTTTGTACATTTTTTCATATACATCTTCGAAAACTGTTCTTATTTTTGAATCAGGATTATACGCCCATTCAGGGTAATCTGATTCTGTAACAACACTTCCACCGTTTAGTTTGGCGGTTACAACAAGTCTGGTTGTTAACTCATCCTTTAAACTTCTTACTGAGCTTCTTATTGAGCTTATAAATTCTATACAATCTTTTAAAGTCTCAATTACCCCAAGGTTCAAGGAGCTTTCCACTAAACCCTTAATATCCATGCTCATTGAAGTTACCCCATTTATCAGCAGGTACAAATAGTTAACTGCATTAGTAGTTGATTCTTTTGATAGCATTTCCGTGGGATGGTCAGGCAAAACTTCTAATTCCACTCTTACATCTGGGTCTGATGTTCTCAATTCTGTTTTAAACATTTTTTCACATTCAGATATTTTGTTCTCAACTAATGCCTTATCATCTGCTCTTACTAAAATAACGACATCTGTTTCACGCGGGATTGCATTGTGTTTTGAGCCTCCGTTTAATGAGCTAAGCCTAAAATCCGTTTCCGTTAAAATAGACATAAGTATGCGACCCATCAGTTTATTGGAGTTCCCTCTTTCTTTATCTATCTCCATGCCTGAATGTCCGCCCTTTAGGCCTCTAATTTTTACTACATATGGAACAAGGTTTGCATCTGCAGCTTCCAATACTGCCGGAATTGATGTTTTAGCTGTACGTCCACCTGCACAACTTACTAATAGAGTACCCTCTTCTTCTGAATCTATGTTAATAAGTATTCTTCCTTTTAAATTTTCCGGTTCCAGTGCTATAGCTCCATCCATTCCTGTTTCTTCAGAAGTGGTAACAAGTAGTTCTATGTCCGGATGTTGATATTCATCAGAAGCTAATATTGCTAATCCCATGGCAACTGCAATTCCGTTGTCTGCGCCTAAAGTTGTGTCCGTTGCATAAATCATGTCATCAATTATTCTTAACTTTAGCGGGTCTTTGTTAAAATCATGCTCTACTTCTTTATTTTTTTCACACACCATGTCCATATGCCCTTGTAGCACAACAGCAGGGCTGCTTTCAAATCCAGGTGTTGCCTTCTTTCTTATAACAACATTTAATGCAGAATCCTGAACATATTCCAACTGGTGTTCTTTTGCGAAGGTTACCAAATAATCGCTGACCTCTTTTTCATTTCCTGAACCTCGTGGAATCTGTGTAAGCTTTTCAAAGTATTTAAATACATCAATAGGTTGTAAGTTTTTAAGTATTTCAGTCATAATAATTACCTCACATTTCTTATTTTGAATCGTTCACTTAAAGTTCTATATCATTATTATACTAATTAACCATTAATATTAAACATAGGGAATATTCTTTGCTTGTATGGCATAATTAATCACCCTGTAAAACATTGACATATCCTTATTCAAATAGTTACAGTATTACTAATATGTCATTTGGAGGTATCCCGTGAAGAAAGTATTTATGGTTTTGGCAGTGGCTTTAATATTATGTCTTTCTATTGGTAATGTAACTGCTGCATCTACTCAAGCAAACAAGAATAAGCCTATATCTATTGCTTTTAAAGATAAGAATTTGGAAAAAGCTATCAGACAGAAAATAAAAAAGCCGAAGGGAAATATATATACAACCGATTTAATAAAAATCAAAGAACTAGATCTGATTAATATAGGAATAAAAGATATTACTCCTTTAAAATGGTGCACTAATTTATCGAAACTGAATTACAAAATATAGAATCACCAAACCCTAATGACGTTAAAGATATTTCATCTTTGAAGTACCTAAAAAAACTTACATACCTTGATTTAACATGTAACGACTTTTTGAGTACATCCCCTTTAAATGTATTAACTAATTTAACAAACCTATATCTAGGATATACGGATACTATTAAAGATATTAGTTTCATTAAGTCTATGAAAAAATTAAAATCCTTAGGTTTAGCAGGTATGGATTTAACAAATATATCAGCATTGAAATCGTGTAATAATTTAGAAGATTTAAATTTATGTAGTAACAACATCAGTGATTTAACCCCACTAAAAGGTCTCACAAGATTAAAGAAGCTTGAACTATCCATTAATGAAATAAACAATTTAAGTCCATTAAAGGATTTGAAATCTTTGAAATATTTAGGTCTTATGCATAATAATATTGAAAATATACTTGATTTACGTAATTTAGATAGACTGGAACATCTGTACTTACGGGGTAATAAAATATCTAACTTTTCATGTGTAAAACCTTATTATAATAACCTTAAAGAAAAAGATTTTGAACCTAATGTGCTTTTGTCTGCCTTAAAGTATTCTAATTATACATCCACAGAAGGTTGTTCAATTGGTTACTGTCCTACCCTATATGACTGTATTGTTTTCCATATGTATGATGGAATGGATCTCGGTGAAAACAACATGCAATCTCTAGAATATGATATCAACGCAAAATACAACTTTTTTGAAGGTGTTTTTAGTGACTTCAATATAAATTATGAATCGAACCACGAAACACGTATTAAAATTTGGGGAGACGATAAGCTGTTATATGCATCTGAAGCTATCAAATTTGGAGATGACCCTATCCCTTTTAGAATTGATATAAGCGGAGTTAATAACCTAATAATCCAGATTGAAAGTTCTGGGAACGCACTATGTGACGATTCTGAGTATATATTAAGCAGTCCATACTTATATTAATCAAACTTATTTCATTTCTTTCTCTATCACTATACAACTATGTATTATCTCCCTTTTTGTCCACCATTCCAAATACATTTGCCGTATTTCGTTTATAGATATTTCTTCACAACTAAATATACTAGGTTGCACAACTTGCTTTTCATCAAGCCATATCAACCACAGTTCTAAATGCTGCCCTGGTCTAATATTATCTTTGAGGTATTTCAACAGTTGATTTGCCCTTGGTTCTGAATAATTGAAAATTACTGAATATATCAACGGCTTATCAGTATACCATCTCACATTATCCTCAAATAAAGTACAGCGATTAATAACCAGTTCGCCTACGTCACTCCTGTTTTTATAGTAAACTATCTTGGTATTTGGATCCATTTCATCCCAGGGTATAATATCTGCCTTTATTCCTAATTCCACAGCCTCCCTGACAGTAATCACTTTTTCTTTTGAATTGAATACCTCTGGTATTTCATAATCTGTAGCTATAAACGAGAAAGAACTCATATTGACACCTCATTATATATTTCATTCACTAGTTGTATCTCTACATTATTACACAAATTACGTTATTTGGCTTAACACCAGCCGGAAATTTTTTACGGAATAGATGTGAAAATTTTTCGGGATTATTTAAGATTCTTTGTCAATTATTGACATCCATGTAATAAATATATAAAATAGTGATAAATAACCACTGAATTTACGCATTATTTAACGTACATCTTTTCAACAATTGTAATTATTCAAAAATTTATTCTTGCAAGACACTTCATCTAGAATCGATACAAAATTTTTACTTAGAATTATTATTCCATTAAACTGTATGGGCTGATAAAACAAGCTGTAAGTCTTTTTTTATAAAAAATTTAATACGTGGGGGAATTTTAAATGAACTTATTGGGTACATGGATGCTGCGATTTGCTTTTACATGTGGTCTTATATCATTCCTGCTCATTGCCTTTAAAAATGAAAAAGAGGTAAATAAAAACCTTGGAGTCCTAACAGGTATAGTTGCAAGCTTTGGAGTTCTTATGTCTTCATTTCTTTTGTTTTATTCGCTTGTAAGTGGAAATTACTCAGTTGAATATGTATATCACAGTACAGATAAATCACTTCCAATAATATATAAAATTTCGGCTTTCTGGTCGGGTAGTTCAGGCTCAATGCTTTTTTGGACTTCTGTATTGGCCGTTCTTCTCATAATTGTGTATTTTAAAAATAAAGAAAAAAGTTCAACGAAAACTATAAGTGGGGTTTTACTATTTGTTATGACACTTTTTATGTTTGTTGTAACATTTATAAAAAATCCATTTAAACTGGTATCAGAACAAAGTGACGGATTTGGTCTTAATCCTTCGCTCCAAAGTCTGGGTATGGTCTTTCACCCACCCGTTATAATTATAGCTTTTTCTTTTTTCTTCATAGCTTTTGGATATCAATTATTTGACGTTAGAAATAGTACTGAAGAACACATAAATACTACATGGAAATGGGCAATGTGGGGCTGGATACTTCTTACCTTTGGAATTATCACCGGCGGCATATGGGCATATACCGAGCTTGGCTGGGGCGGTTACTGGGCATGGGACCCAATAGAAAATTCATCTCTGGTTAACTGGTTATTTGCAACAGCTTTTCTCCATAGCTTGCGAAGAAAAGGTAATAACAATAAAAGAATGAATTTTGTTTTAATATTTTTAACTGCATTTACCATACTTGTTGGAACATACATAGCAAGAAGCGGTTTATTAGATTCTGTACATGCTTACAGCAGCCGTGGTGTCACAGTGGTTTTCGGTGTGGTATTACTGGTACTGGTACTGCTTTTCATTGTTTATTTCTTCAAAATTAAAAGATTACATCCCAAAGATACGAAAACACTCCTAAATATAATAAAGCCTGGCAATCTGTTTTCCGTAATAAGTATTATAACTGCTGTTTTAATTTTCGGAGGTACCACATTCCCCTTGTACGGAGGACTCTTTCTCAAAGCTGCATCGGCTGCACCAATAAGTTACTACGAGTATGTTTTCGGAATATTTGGTATACTGGTGCTTTTATTTCTTGCAATTAATCCAAACTTATATACAAGAAAAGTTCTTTTGATTCCCGGTGTCGTGTGTGGATTAACAGCATTAGGTCTAATGCTATTTCTTACTGATTATGGCTTCCTAACAAAATTATCTCTATCAGCTTGTATAATGCTAGCAATAAATTTGGTTATAGAACTTGTATTTAATTATAAAAAGCTCATTTCCAATCCGAAACGAGTGGCAGTTTTATTACTTCATGCTCCACTGATAATAATGGCATTAGGATTTGCAGGGTCTATGGGTATGCTTTTGAATTCTGATATAACTATTGAAAAAGGCAATACAATGGTTGTCGGAAAATACGAAGTAAAATACAGAAACCTATATTGGAAAGAAGAACCTGGGAAAACCACAGCTGTTTCTGTCCTCGGCGTTAGCGGTCCTAAGGGAAAGTTCCAATTGAAACCTGAACTTTCATATTACCAGAAAATGAAAATATCTCACTCTAGAGCAGTAATAAAATCTGGGTTAAAAGAAGATTTGTACATAATTTTTGAAGGAATAGACGAAAAAGACAATATTTCATTAAAAGTCAAGGTAGTAAAGTGGGTTAGCTTTGTATGGATAGGAAGTATATTATTGGTTATTTTTACAATTCTGTACTATTTTTTTGAAAATAAAAAAACAAAGGTATTAATAAAAAATAAATTAGAACAGGAGGTTTGAAAATGACAAAGGTATCAAAACTATCTCACAAGATTATTGTTGTTATGTTAATAACCGCAATTTTAATGGTTTCTCAGGTTTCTGTTGTATTGTCGGGAAGTGTTGATCTTACAAAGTCAGAGTTTAACTTTGACAAAATCGTTTTTACCAAACATCAACCATATACAGGTGTTGAAAACCATATGATTGATGGAAACTTTGGGTTTACAGCAGTAAAAGGCGGTGGATTGTATATTCTGAATAATGCTTTTTCAGGTAACCCGACCGTAACCGATGTTTTGCAGAATTCTGTCTGCAAAAACGGACGTTACGCAGGAAAGAAGCTTACAGGCGGAGCCTTCTATTCCTTTGATCTGAGCTACGATGCAAAACAGATTGTATTCGCCTATACTGATGCGCAAAATTCCTACGATGTTTGGAATGAAAACACTACCTACCATATTTTTAAAGTAAATGTGGATGGCACAAATCTTACACAGCTGACTGACGGAAGTGTAAATGATTTTGATCCTCGCTGGCTTCCGGATGGAAGAATTGTATTTATTTCAGAAAGAAGAGGCGGATATGGGCGTTGCCATCAGCGTATAGTTCCCACCTTTAATCTGCATACAATGAATGCTGACGGGAGCGACATCAGGTGTATAAGTTATCATGAAACTAATGAATGGAGTCCATGTGTAGATAACAACGGTATGATTGTATACACTCGTTGGGACTACGTGGATAGAGGTGCCACTCATCCCCATTCTGCATGGATAACCACTCCGGATGGCCTTGATGCGAGAGCTATTACGTTAAATTACCCTAACTCGGGCCCCGAATGGTGGAAAAATGTCCCTATGATGCAGAATTCGTTAAGGGCGATACCAAATTCGAATAAATATGTTGCAACAGCCGCTCCTCATCATGCTCAAAACTATGGGCCGCTTATTGTAATTGATCCAGATGTTGAAGATGATGATAATCTTTCCACAATTACTAAAATTACACCTGATGCAATGTATCCAGAAACCGAAACTGGTACCACAACCGATCAAAAATATGGAACTCCATATCCTTTAAGTGAAGACTATTTTCTGTGTATCTATGATCCAAATGCCAACAGTGATGGCGCAAACAAGCGATATGGCATATATGCAATAGATACAAAAGGAAACAAGACAATGCTATATAACGATCCTAATATTTCCTGCTACAGTCCAATACCATTGAGACCACGTACTGTACCCAATAGCATTCCGGGCTCTTCCATACCAACGGGACAAGCCCCTGATGGAGTTGTATCTATAATGAATATTTATGATACACTGCTTCCATTCCCGTCGGGTACAAAGATTAAAGAATTGCGTATATGGCAGGTTTATCCAAAGACTACACCACTGGCAACAGACCCTATAGTAAGCTATGAAGGAACTGAAAGTTCATGGGCCGGAAGAAATACCAGGGGACTCTTAGGTTCAGTACCTGTTGAAGAAGATGGAAGCGCATCCTTCTATTTGGCACCGGGAAAACCCGTTTTTTTCCAGGCCGTAGATCAAGACGGAACTGCCGTTCAGACCATGAGATCTGATACCTTTCTTATTCCGGGACAAAACAGGCTGTTATGTCAGGGCTGTCACGAACCTGCCCGCAAGGCTGCAGAGAATCCTGAAAGTGTTCCTCTTGCATTAAGAAGGACACCATCAACAATTACACCTGATGCATCAGAAGGAGCAAGACCAATGAGTTTTCCAAGGCTTATTCAGCCTATCTTGGATAAAAAGTGCATATCATGTCACAATGGTTCTCAGGTGCCTGACCTTAGAAAGGGAAATATAGATTCCCAGACAAAATGGTTTAGTTCCTACAAAAATTTGAAGCCATATGTGGCACTATTTGATGTAATGTATGCGGGTGCTAACTGGGATCATGTCTACCCACGAACTGAGCCAGGCAAGTTTGGTTCCAGGGCATCAAAGCTATATCAAAAGCTGAAGACTGGGCACGGTAATCTTACCCAAAGTGAGCTTCACTCATTTACAATTTGGATGGATTCAGGAATTGCGCCATTCTTCGGAGACTACAAGAATACAGATGCACAGTTAAGAGGAGAGCAGGTCGAGCCATCTCTGAATTAAATTTATTGGCTAAAAATAATAATGGATGGGAGTGTAAAAAAATGAATCGGGTTACAAATAAAAAACTAGTTCCCATGATTCTTTGCATAGCAATAGTCATTACTATAGTAAGCTTCCTTTTTCCGGAAAGTAATATTGGTTATTCGGCTGATAATTCATATTTTTCACCTTTTGATACTGCATATTCTCCTGATGGCAGCTTGATTGCGGTATCGGATTCAACTAAATCACAGATGGAAATATTGAAGGCATCCGATGGTGCAGTTCAAAAGGTTATACAATTGGATGGACAGCCTAAAGCGCTTGCATGGAACGGAAATCTAAATATATATGTTTGTGAGTACGGAGCAGGGACTGTTGCCGAAGTAAATCCGGCTACAGGAGAAGTAACAAGAAGGTTTTCAACGGGGTCAAAACCCCTTGGAGTAAAAGTCGTAGACGATAAACTTGTTGTATCTGATTATGGCTTAAAAAAAGTATCTGTTGTTGATTTATCCTCCGGTGATGTTGAAAAAGATATTTCAGTTAAAGATTATCCCTACTTGATGGATAGTACTGTGGACGGCAAATATGCAATAGTCGGACACGCATTGCCGTCAGGAAATGCCTCAGAAGCTAAGTATGCTGCATCAGTTACCTTTATTGATATGAACACCTATAGTGAAGTTGCAAATATAGTTCTTCCACAGGGTTCAGCAAATGTAAGGGGAATTAAATGTTCACCTGACGGCAAGTGGGCGTATGTTCTTCACACATTCGGAAAAACCTCACTTCCTACTACCCAAATAACAAGAGGATGGGTAATGACAAATGCAGTTACTATAATTGATATCGCAAATAAAAACATATATACCACATTCTTATTGGACAGAATGATGGAAGGAGCAGCAGACCCTTGGGGACTGGCAATATCAGCGGACAGTAAAACCATGTGGGTCAGTGTGTCAGGAACTCATCAGGTGCTGAGAGTTGATTTGAATGGTCTTCATCAGCTTTTAACCGGGAATTTGAACGGCGGTGACAGTTCTCAAATTGATTCAAACTCTTATTATAAGATAGTAAACAGGAATAGTGGAAAAGCAGTTGATGTACCAAACGGTAATTCTGCAAACAACACTCAATTGGTACAATGGGATGATGTTGGCAATAATAATCAGCAATATAAGTTAGTCGCTGATGCTGATGGATATTATACCATTATCAATAGAGGAACAAACAAAGCGCTGGACAATGCAGGTGCTACCGCTGATAATTCAGCCGTAGTTGAATGGGATGTAACCTCTTCCAATAATCAGAAATGGAAATTGATTGATTCGGGGAACGGTTACTACAAGCTTCAAGTGAAATCCAGCCAAAAATATATGGATGTAAGTGGTGCTTCGACTTCCAGCAATGCCGGTATAGTAACAAACAGCAGCAGCACAAGCTTGAGCCAGCAATGGAAAATATTAAAAGCTGGTACTGGAACTTCGTCAAGCAATTATTCCTTATTATTCCGTTCAAAATCAGGATTTGACAAACCATATTCAGATATTTGGTTGCAAATCAAAGCCGATCCTACAAAAAGAAGTGATTTAAAATACGATCTTGGAGCCTTATGGGGAGCAGGTCTGCTAAAAGAGATAGAGCTACCCGGTCAGGGGCCAAGAGGGATATCATTATCGCCGGATGGTAAAACGGTAGCTGTAGGTGCATATTTTGCAGGAGAAGTGTATTTTATAGATACCTTCGGAAATGTATTGAAAAGCACAGCAAAACTCGGTATTCAACCTCAAGAAAGTCAGGTTAGAAGTGGTGAACGCATATTCTATGATGCATCAACTACCACACAAAAATGGCTCAGCTGTGCTTCCTGTCATCCTGATGGCAGAGCCGACGGACTTAATTGGGATATGCCAAATGACGGTATCGGCAATACTAAAAACACTAAATCAATGTTATATGTTTTTGATACACCTCCTGCTATGTGGCGTGGAGTAAGGGATGACGCCCATGTTGGCATAAAAGCAGGTTTCAAATACATAAAGTTTAAAGAACCAACCCAGCAAGAACTTGATGATGTAGCAGCATATATCAAGAGTCTCTCTGAGGAACCTGATCCATATTCAAATAAGGGCACAATGACAGCTGATGCTGCTGCCGGGAAAGCAATTTTTGAAAGTCCGGAAGCAAAATGTTCATATTGCCATTCAGGACCGCAGTTTACTGATTTGAAAGCTCACGATGTAGGTACAAAAGATATTCTTGATCCTGATGGATTGTACTATACCCCACCACTTAAGGAGTTGTGGAGGACTGCTCCATATCTGCATGATGGTTCTGCAGCAACAATCCATGATGTACTGACGACTAAAAATGCAAATGACAGACATGGAAGTACATCACAGCTTACTGATGAACAACTCACCCAGTTGGAGGCGTACATACTTGAGATAGGTAGTAATCCTGCTCAGACATTACAAAAAGGTGATGTAAATGGAGATGGGGATGTTAATGCAATTGATTTGGCTTATATGAAAAAGTACTTAATGGGAGAACTTGATTTGCCGGACGAACAGCTAAAGGCGGCCGATGTTGATGATAGTGGAGAAATAAATGCAATTGATTTTGCTATTTTAAAACAAGTAGTACTTGGACTTATAGCTAGTTTATAAATATTGTATCAATCAAAAGCAGCCAGCTAAATGTATTAATCATTTGGCTGGCTGCTTTTATATTAGGATATTTATTTTGTAGAATAAGGTAATTCTGCAATATCACCCAACAGGTATTTCTTGAATACGGCTAAATCAATGGCATCAATTGCGCCGTCACTATTGAGATCCGCCACTGCAGGGTCAATTTGTACTGGTAAATTAGTAGGAATTCCAAGCATATACATTTTCATCAGTGCATAGTCGGTTGCATCTACACTGGCATCTCTGTTAAGATCTCCGGCTTTTACAGTTACGCCGGTAAATTTGAACCAGTTTAAGTTGAATAAGTACCCGCTTCCTCCTGTAAACTTCAGGTATACGTCATGTTTTCCGCTTACACCGCTGACACTACATGAGGCATCTACATAAGTCTGCCAATCTCCATTTCCAGCTATCGGACAAGTTCCTATCAAAGTACCGTTAATACTATCGAGATGAATTTCAATATTTCCTCCACTGGAGTTACTGGCTACTCTGGCTTGAAAATCAGTCGCACCATTGCCAAAATCGATATTGCTGTAAACAGCATAATCCCCATTTTCTATGTATCCGACATCCTCTCCGCCCTCGGAACAGTTTTCCGTTTGAACTCCAGATTGGTTGTTAAAGCTTTCAGCTTCGATCTGAGTAAAAGCCGACCTAGGATCAGGGTTCGGGATTAAAGTTCCGTCCGTAATTTCGGGTCTTTCGTTCCAAATAGAACTTTCTCCGTTTTCATTGACTGCCGTTACTGCAAAGTAATACTTTGTTCCACTGGTGAGTTCTGAAACGGTGTATGGGCTCGCAGTAACACCTTTTATTGTATTGGTGTACACGCCGGGTTCCGTTCCGTATTTAATATTATATGAAGTTGCCCCTTTAGATAGCCGGAACCAGAGCTTTACACTGTTGTTACCGGGTTGGTGGGAATATAGCAATGGCGAGCATGGCTTGTTCTCTGTTGTGAATGACCATATACCACTGGAAGAGGCTGTGGAGTAAGTCAGGTTCTTTGAATATGCTGTAACTCTCCAGTAATACTTAGTATTAGGATTCAGAAGATTTGGCTCTACAGTATATTTGTTGTAGATCATACGATCCCTAAGGATTATTGGGTTAGACATGTCTGCATTTGCAGATACTTCAAGCTTGTAGAAGAAGGCGTTTCTTGAAGGTGTCCATGACAGCACCGCCCTGTTCGAAACCCCCGTTGTTCCGTTTGTCGGAGCGGATAGGCTGAAGCTTGTAGGTGAATTTCCGGAAGCCTTTGTAGTGAAATACTGTATTGGCCCATTTATTGGTCTCTCCCCATTTGCATTGACAGCATATACCCTCCAATAATAAGTGGTATTGTTCTCCAATGCTGTGGTAGGAGTATAAGTGGATGCTGTGTTGGCACCAAACTCATTTGTTCCTGTTATAGTAGTAATCCCTGACTTATTGATTACCGGGGATGAAAGGTCGCTGTTTTTGGAAACAACCAAACGGTAAGAGGTTGCGTTATAAGCCCTTGACCACAGGAATTTGGGTGTAACTGATTCATTAGGTGCATTCCGAGATGGTAGATAAGGTCCGAATTGCCCGGGTACACCGGCATTTGCACCGGCTATAAACGAATAGACCGCATCGTTTGAAACCGTCCGACTCCCGCTGGAATTTACGGCAGTAACATTCCAGTAATACTTTTGGCCTTCTGTCAAAGGTGTTGCAACCGTGTAGCTTGTATTGGTAATGCCTGCTTGGTTGATAACAGGGTCGGATAAATCCTTGTTTACAGATACTTTCACCGTATAACTTGTAGCACCTTGTGCTGCCGACCAGGTAAGTGTTGGTGCTACTGTTGTAACTTCCCCGTCGTCAGGAGTCATCGGGTGAAAGAAGTTCGGAGCAGAATCAATCTTTTTCAAAACAACTAGCCATGAGTCATTAGCTGCTGCATTGTTTATTGAAAAGCTGATATTGGAAGTCGACGAAGGGGTAATGCTGGATTGGTACGTCAAACCGTTATTTTCACTTGAAGTTATCTTGTAAAGGTCAATCCTGACATCCTTCCCGTTGAAAGGCTGGTTGTTCAGGTTTACAGTAATGGTACCTGCTGTTCCACTCTTTGCAATGATAACCTTGCATTCATCAGTATCCTTGCTGGCACAAGCGGTAAAATCATCCCCTGTACTTGTTGAAACTCCTACATACTGTCCCGACAATTGAGAAAACATGTAGTATACCCACCAAATGGGCGTCCTTACAGCCCCATTTGGTTGACTGTTTCTTACAGTTGTTGTCAATATATCGCTCATTCCATTCCAATTGCCTGATTTGATGCAACCCTTAATATTTTGAGTAATACCTGATCGTATTACATTGGCCATACTTCGTGTCCAATCAATGGTTGACGTTGACCAAGAGTTGTTTTCTTCCCATACCACGTACTTTCCGTTGGTTTCAGGATATTTGGTTTGAAGGCTGACAATCGGGTCTTTCCATTTATTCGTCTGGGTATAGGAGGCATACGTGCTGCCTTCCCAGTATTCATGCCAGCATGGCCCTTCAAGATCCATTTGGTTTTCACTGGAAAATGGAATGTAGAAATCGGATATTCCTGAATAGCCTACTGCACCGGGACCAACTATTGGTATATAGTCGGGATAAACTTCCCTAACTGCTTCCCAGTTACCTTTGAATGTGGCTTCGCGACCTGTCCAGTACTCATTTGTAAGGTCTGCAAAGTCCGGCGTTGCCCCATTGTCCTTTAAATACTGGAGCACATCTTTTACGTATTGCTTTAGCCAAGCCTGATTGGTAGGAGCACCACCACCGGGAGCGCCATCCGGTGCCGTCCACGACGGGTTAAGTCCAAGAAGGAAATACCACTTCAAGCCGTTAGACTTCGCTCTCTGATACGCTTCTAAGCATCTCTGGAGTTGGCTGTCTTCGTTATTAAAGCAGGTTCCGTCCAAATCGCCCACTCCCTGAAAGGTCTGAACCGGAATGGTTTCTCGGTTCAGAATGGGGCCGAGCATTTTCATCCTGCTATCGGGTATATCATAGTTCGGTGTAAGAATGTAGCCAAAGTTACTATGATTTACCGGTCGCAAAATTTTACTAAAGTCCACGGTTACCGTATCGGTTGCCGCAGCCCGAACAAATCCGCCAGATTGAAAAAGCAGCCCCAATGCCAGAAAAACTGCAAGTTTACGGTAAAATACAGCTTTTTTCATAAATTAACCTCCTTTTTTCATTCGCAAAAACTTCATAATGAAAATTCCCCTCAAACATAAACTTACATTGAGGAAACATTAACTTTAAATTAATGTTACCATATGCTTCCATATGGGTCAATTATATGAAAAACCGCAAAACAATAGGTATATCATCCTCCATGTTTCCTTTCGATTCAATTAATCTTCCATTTTCATTATAAAGAATTTTAATAAGATTCTCTTTTTTCTTCCCGAAACGCAGAATTGTATATTATTTTCATATATTACATTTTGTGTTATGATTTAATTCGAGTACATATTACTATTTACTATTTACTAACGAAAATATGAAAGGAGGAGAACCCTATGTTAAAAGCAATGAATAAGGTTGCAAAAAAGCCTATAGCTCAGATGGGTTGTAGCGGAAGTGATGTTTGCGTTTTTTGTGATCACTTCGATGTTTGCACACATTGTGATCAAGAGTGGTGTGTTATGCCTGACGGATACTAATATTCAAGCCTAAAATTATGAAGTTCTTACTTAGATGAGGGCAATGCAAGCATTGCCCTCATCTTTAAATCATGCTTTTTATACATATATATTTTTAAAATGACCGTTTACTTAAAATGAATAACATTATACTTACTGCTTGACAGAATTAAAAAGCTCAGTAGTAATTAAGGAGATATATAATAATGTTAAATACAAAATATAAAAAAAACGGATATAAAACCATAAACCATAATGGTTGCTTATATCTATTTATAATAAATACAGGTGCCTTATTTCAGATTGATGATAAACTAAACGAAGTTTTAGCAAATGATGAAGAGTATTTTGATCCGTCTTTGCTCAATGAAGATCCAGAGATGATAGTTGAAGAGTTGAAAAAAGCTGGGTTGTTAGAATTTGATGAGAATTTAAGTACTGAAAATAGCTTCTTTGATGAAAAGACTGTAAATGATTTGATTTTAATGTTGTCTCAAGCTTGTAATCTAAGATGTACATATTGTTATGCAGATGGTGGTGAATATAATAATAGAGGGTTCATGACTCAGGAAGTAGCACAAAAGGCTATTGATTTTATTTATAACACTAGTGAAAAAGATGAAATAAATATAAATTTGTTTGGAGGTGAACCCTTACTTAATTTTGAAATGTTTAAATTTTGCGTTGAGTATTCTAAGAAAAAAGCTATTGAAACAAATAAAAAATTACGTTTCAGTACAACGACAAATGGAACCTTACTTAATGAAGAAATCGCATCATTTTTAGAACAAAATAAATTTGCAATTACTTTAAGTATCGATGGAGATGAGTCAACTCATGATAAAAATAGGTTTAATGTTAATGGTGATGGTACATATAAGGAAATAGTAGAAAAAGTAGGAAAGTATTTAAAAATACACAATATAACTGCAAGAGCTACATTAACAAACTTTAATACCAATATCGATGAGATTTATGACCATTTGTATTCGCTGGGATTTGCTAGTATCCATATAACACACTCTATTAATATGCTTGATGAAGAAGGATTTCATAATTTGGGATTAGCATATAAAAAAATGATTACTAAATTTAAAGATGCATTAGCAGACTGTAATTATGATTACTGCAAAAAGATGTCAAATGTAATGTCTATGCTAAATAGATATTACAATGGAGGTATGAGAAAAAAATTTTGTGGTGCAGGTAATAATATGATAGCAGTAGATATTGACGGTTCAATTTTCGCCTGCCATAGACTGGTAAATAATACAGAAACTAAATATGGAACCATATTTGATGGATATAATCAAATATTAAGAAAACACATTATTGGAGAGATGGCACTAACTATTAAAAATGAAGAATGTAATGAATGCTGGTGCAAATCATTATGTGGTGGAGGTTGTCCATCAGAAAACCTGATATCTAATAATGATATTAAGATACCTCATCAAAACACATGTGAAATATTCAAAAATAATGCTGAGGACTTTTTGAGACTGTATATTGATATGGAAGATGAGCAAAAAGAGCTATTGTTTGAAAAGAAGCATAAATAAGTTAATCTGTTCTGAACGGTACTTGGGTTGGTTCTGTATACAGTGTCCTTTTCAACCCATAAAACGCTGAAAAGCCTGATAAATCCAGGCTTTTCAGACAAATAGTGCTATAATAAAATATTAATGTTTTAAAGCATCTTAATCAGCTCTTCCAGTTCTAGAGATAATTTATTTGCACGCACAAAATTATTATCCTTTAAAGCTAATTCAATTTTGGTCTCAACTAATTTTTTCTTTTGTTCTAGCTCTAAATAGTCTTTATCAAAATAATTAGCGTAAATCATTTTTCTGAATTTTCGTATACTTATTTGTCTAATTGTCTTATCTTCAATGATTAAAACATAATCCATACAGTTTGCTATAGTATAAAAATCGTGAGAAATCATTAGTATAGCACCCTTATAGTTTTGAATAGCCTTTTCCAATGCCATTTGTGAGTATGTGTCTAAATGACTTGTGGGTTCATCCAGAAGCAATAGGTTAGCTTTACTGGCAGAAACTTTAGCCAATTGAAGCATATTTTTTTCTCCACCGGATAATTCTTCTATCTTTTGATTGAGAATTTCTCCTTCAAAACCATAGTTTGAAATATAGGATCTGATATCGTCATAGGTTTTAAACCCGCTATCAAACAATTCTTCAAATATGGTATTAGACTCCTTTAGCCTTTCGCCCTGCAACTGAGATAAATATGCCACTTTAGCGTTGTCATTGATTTCAATTGACTCATTTTTATTTTTATAGATTTCTCGTAATAAGGTCGTTTTCCCGGTACCGTTTGAACCTACGAGAGCTACTTTATCGGTAGAATTTATTTCAAAGCTAATATTCTCCAAAAGCAACTCATCAAAGGCAATACTACAATTATTAACTTTCAAAACAACGGTGTCTTCAATTTCATTTGCTATATCAAAGCTGATATTTGGTTGCTTAATATCTACAAACGGGGCTTTAATTTTACGTGCTTCTAATCTTTCCAGATATTTAACTCTTGCTTTTAGCGCTTTGCCTCTAGAGGCATCAGCATTAAAAGTTGCAATTTTTCTAAGATTAATAACTACATTCTCATTTCTCTCAATTTCTTCATTCTCAGCAGCATTAATTTCTTGCAACTCAATTTTAGACTGAAGTAATGAGAAGTTATAATCAATATATCTTCCATTAAACTCTTGGAGTTCCATATTTTCGAGGTGAATAATTTTGTTAAAACAATGGTTTAGCAAATATCTGTTGTGTGTAATAATCAGCATTATTCCTTTGTGATTATTAATTAGATTTCTAAGAGAATTAAGATTATCGAAATCTAAAAAAACTTCAGGTTCATCCATTATCATTAAATTTGGATTATTAAGCATTTCCCTGATAACTTGAATAAGTTTGAATTCCCCACCACTCAGTTCAGATACCCTTTGATGTTTAAGCTTGGTTAGGTTTGCAAGATTTAATTTCTTATTGACATTGCTTTCAAAATCTTCCCCACCAATTGAATCAAATACATCTAATGCTAGTTGATATGCTTCTAGTAATGAATCAATCTCCGAAGAAGTTTCCATTGCAGTACAAATAGATGTTATTTCATTTTGTATCTTCGTAAATTCTTCCAATAAATATTCAAAAACTGTTATTTCTTTAGTTTTGTCTAGTTGTGAAAACTGACTTACATAACCAATCCTACAAGTAGGTTCCATCACTATCTCGCCATCGTAGGTATATTTTTCTGGGTTCATCAGTATATCTATCAGTGTACTTTTTCCACTGCCGCTTGTTCCTACAAAAGCGCAGTGTTGACCATCTTCTAGTGTGAATGAAACATTTTTAAATAAATCTTTTTGCGGAAATGAGTAGGATAAATTATCAACTTTTATCATATTATTACCTTTCTTTATAACTAAAGAAGAGCCTATAATAAGCTCTTTCTAATATAATATTTCCTATTGCAATTGAATTATATGAGTACTGTACAATATCGTCCCTTATGTATTATTGCATAGATTTACCCATTTTAGTATTAATTTAATTTTCTATAATACTTAAAAGTCTTCTATGTATCATCCACCATTCCTGGTTAAGGTCTACTGTCTTTACTTGAACCCTATGTCCATGAATGAAGTATTCCAACTCCAAGGCTTTATCTATCTGTGGATACAAAAGCATTCCTTCACAGGATTCGTTAACTCCACCCTTAATTTCAACATTCTTCAAGTATGAAAAAAGTTGATATAAGTTCTCAGACTTAACTTTTCCACGATCGGAAAGGGTATTCTTTGAATACTTGGTGTCAATGATAATTTTCCTTTTGTCGGACACTAATGAAATATCGGTCTGCATCTTGGGTAAATAGCCTTTATCGTGCAGATCTTGTTTTAAGTCATTCCAATAGATGTCTTCTCTGCATACCTTATACTCTTTTTGCTCACGTTTATAAAAATTCCGTACAAAACTTTCAAAAAGACGTGCCATTCTTGCTTCATCTCTTTCAAAGTCCTGAAACTTTGTATTACCTGTGTTTTCATCAATGAATAGATTTTCATAAACAATCTGACAGATATTCATAAGAAATTTATAATAATGGTTATTCCTATGCAAAATAACATTACTGAAAACCTTGCTGTTAAGCCTTATTTCATCAATATCACGGAAATATTTATAAAGTCCTAAAAGTCCTTCTTTCAACTTATTATTTAACCCTTCATAATATATCAAGTACTTTACAGTTGTCTTAATTATTTGGTTATGAAGGATGTTATGGCTTAAATCATCGTATCCGCAAGATACCTTACCTTTTTGCAGTAATCGTCTCTTAAAAGTATCATTGAAGTTAATCTTACCTCTAATAACCCCCAGGTCTTCGTTACTGCACAAATATCTTCTATCGAGTCCCCTTCTGATAAGATAGTTTGTTCCACCAATAAGTACTTTGGCAAAAAGGTCCATTAATTCAGTGCTATCAATATCATTGACCTCAACTATATCCTTTTCATCAAGGGCATCCCATGAATAACATAGCATATAGTATATATTTTTAATTGGTATTTTCTTCTCCATGGGCAGTCCACCTATAACAAGTTTTGGTACTGCTTTTCTGCTGTTTCCTCGTCATCAAACCAATATTCATAAAGCAAAGGCTTTATTTCAAACTTAATAATTCGACTATACCATGCTTCACTACTTTCATTCTTCAATAGCTCTCCGCAGAAATAGCTATGTCCGATACAATAACCTTTTCCAAGATTTTTCATATCTTGAGCGATTACCTCATTCAGTGTTTCCATACCCTCAATAACTTTATCTATGTATTCTTCATCTATTCCATGGTTAATTAAATGTATTCTGAAACTCTCTAATGAAAAAGCCGGCTCCAATTCAATAAAACTGAAACGTCTGCGAAGTGCATAATCAACCATAGCTAATGACCTATCTGCCGTGTTCATAGTTCCGATAATGTACAAATTCTCCGGAATATAAAATTTCTCATCTTCTTGGCGATATGTCAGAGATATTTTGTAATCTTCGCCCCTTTTATCACATTCTATAAGCATCATAAGCTCACCAAATATCTTAGAAAGGTTTCCCCTATTTATTTCATCGATAATAAAGTAATACTTGTTGTTTAAATCTCTTTGGGCTTTTAAACAGAACTCATAGAAAATTCCGTTTTTCAGTTCGAACTGTCCCTTTTCATTTGGTCTGTAGCCCTGTATGAAGTCCTCATAGCTGTAATTCTGATGGAATTGAACAACCTCAACCTTACTGTCATCCTTCTTTTCCATAATGGAATATGCAAGGCGTTTTGCAACAAAAGTTTTACCAACCCCGGGTGCACCCTGCAGGATAATATTTTTTTTATAGTCAAGGATAGATGCTATTTCATCATACTTCTCTTCATCAAAAAACACCTCTTCAAGAAAATTTTCACGAGTATATGCCTCAAATTTTTCAGTCTGTGGCTTATTTTCTTCATTAATTAATTCCATAATGGTATCGAATTCATCTTTGGTCAGTTTGAATAAAGTACCAATCTGCCTTTTAAAAAACTCCATTTCTGAAAGGTCCTCAAGCTCTTTTAATCTTGAATAGGGAATAGGGGTTTTAATATCCATAACTTTTTGGATTTGGATATCCTGCCCGTTATGTTCACGGTATATTTTACAAATTGATGTAATTGCTTTGGTAGGTCTTGCCACATAACCAATAACATAATCACCCTTCTTGGCATCTGCAAAGTTTTTGTATATTTTTCGTTCTGTACCTTGATCGTTGTGAGATGTGAAGGTTTCTGTTCCTCCAATTTTTATCTGATCGAAACTCCATTCTGCTGGATTTGCAATCAACCACCAATAGTTAGCAGAAGTTGGCATCTCTAGTCTCACTTTTTCTGTTTCGGGAATTGTCAAATCCTTATTACGATTAATCCAAAAGAAATAATCAATAACTCGGTAGTTTTTAAAGGTGAAGTTCTCATTTCTGAAATCTCGAACTACCCTAACATTTTGTATATAATTCTTTGTTTTATCTACCCTATTAAAGGTAACACCTAATTCCTCAAAGCCCTTACGTCCCCCATATTCAGCATTATTCAATACCGGAAATATTGTTGGATGGATACAATGCAGCATTTGACTAATAGAACCAGTAGCCCCGACCATTCCTGAAAAGTTGTTTAATACCTTTTCAGCATTATTTAAAATTGTTTCTTCATTAGATAATTTTGAAATATCTATGCAAAGTGAAATAAGTTTTCTTGCATCCTTAACATCAAAGCTCCCTCTATCAAAGGTTTTGAAGCCTGTCCCAAACATACCGATAACCTTGTTATCATTGTAGTTTTGGTAGCTGCCTTCAACGGCTTTTTTCTTAATACCTTCAATGATATTAGCCAGTCTATCTTTCTCACTTACACTCAAACTGCTTTTTCTGACACTCCTAATCTTTTCATCAATTGTCTTTGTAATGATTGACATTAGATATAACATATCTAAATCACTTGTATTTATAGATTCAGGCTTCAAAGTCCCCAATGATTTTAAACATTCCCTTACCATCTCATATGAACCATCATGTTTATCCGGATTCATTTCCATTTGATTTTTAATCAATTCAATAAGGTTGCTCATTAGTTAATCCTCCCACATTACAAATTGCATCAGCAAATTTTCCCTTTTGAGTTTCTTATAGCAATTATACCATTCTAATTCCTCTTAAGACTATAAAAGATGCTTTACCGATAAATTAGCATAAAAAAGCCCACAGTGTTTTTTTTAACTGTGGTTGGATTTGTGAATGCAAATTCAATTATTAAAAAAAGGGGCTGTCGTAAAATTAATTTTATGTTTTTCAGCCTATACGCGAGTATAAATTGTATCAATGGAAGCTTGGTTAAAGATATTTGCAGGTGTTTATCGACGAAGACGGATATTTTACCGGAAAACCTATCACGAGGTAGGTTTTAGCGAAACCATGAAGCATGGACGATGAATGTGAGCGACGGTAAAATATCCTAAGATGAACCGCTAGAAACTCTTGCAAATATCTTGGAAGCAATCATTGATATAATTTTATACGGGAGCATCGGTGTTAAAACAGAAAAACTGCTTTGCGACAACCCTCTCTCTTTTTTATTTTTACTTGACAAAAGAAATTAACAAAAATTCCTTATCATTAATTAATTTTTATTTAATATGTCAACAAGCTCATCAATCCTCTGTTCGCTGATTAATCCTTTACTGAAATATACCAGTGATCTGAGAACGGTATAGTATATCATTTTGTCCTTAAAGTCGCTCCCGTCATCCTCCATGCCGTTAAATACCATTTCAAATGCTTCCGGGTATTGTTCTTCAAGCTCCCTAAAAAGTTTTTTTCCCAAAGGATTTTCCTTTATATCTCCTATAGTGGAATTCTTATGATAAAACTTTCTTACCACATCAGGTGAATTGATTTTTATTCTGGCAGTAAGCCTTATATCTTCTGATGATGCACCAATGAGTATATCAAAATCTCCTTTTTGAACTCTGTAGGACTGTTTCGTCGTACAAAAATGTGAAAATGCTGAGCTGTTGAGTTTTACGCATACTTCCTTTTCTTCTCCGGGCAGCAATTTGATTTTTCCAAATTGCCTAAGATCCTTAACCGGACCAGTAGTCCCTACTGCCCCGACATAAACCTGGTATATTTCCTTCCCCAGTCTGTCTCCGGTATTTTTTATTCTGAAGCTAAAGCCTATTTCTTCATTTATGTCAAAAACCTGGGAGTCCAGCTTTAATGAACTGTACTCGAAACTCGTATATGACAGACCATGTCCGAAGCAAAACAAAGGTTTAATCTTTTTCCTATCGTAGTATCTGTAGCCTACAAACACGGATTCCCTGTAATTAACCTCATCATTCTCTCCCGGAAAATTGAGATACGACGGATTATGTTCTAAAGCAACCGGGAAAGTTTCTGCAAGTTTACCACAGGGATTAGCGATGCCCATCAACAGTTTGCAAACAGCTCCGGCTCCGGCCTGTCCCCATAAATAGCCTTCCATTACTGCCTTTGCCTTATCTATCCATGGCATAGCAACAGGAGCACCATTGGACAGAACTACAATAACATTTGGGTTTATCTTGCAAATCTCGGCTATTAATCTGCTGTGTGAAGCAGGTATCTCCATGTGTGTCCTGTCATAGCCTTCAGATTCATAGCTCTCAGGAAGTCCGGCAAATATCACAACCTTTTGCACACTGGAGGCTATTTTTCCAGCCTCATTTATTAATTCCTCGTCAGGAATATCACAATTTAAATCATATCCTGGTGCATAGGGAATGCTGTATCCCAGAAGTTCACACATCTCTTCGTATGCCGATTCGAGCCTCGTAGGAATAACATGTGAACTTCCTCCTCCTTGAAATCTCGTTTGTTTAGCCAGCATTCCAATAAAAGCTATTTCCTCACCTATGGACAGTGGAAGCACCCGATCCTCATTTTTAAGGAGCACTATGCATTCACAGGCAATATCCCCAGCCTTTTTATGATTTATAGCTTTTATGTCACCGGGTATATTCACCTTCTCCACTTCAACGGCCTTGAATGCCAATTCAAGAACTCTTTCCACAGACTTATCAACCACTTCGACAGGAAGCTCTTTATTATTAACAGCATAAATAATTTTCTCAGTGTTGACCATTCCCGAAGATGGCATTTCAAGGTCTAGCCCTGCCTTTAAGCATTCCACCCTGTCATTAACAGCTCCCCAGTCTGATACTACAAGACCGTCAAAACCCCACTCATTTCTTAATATATCTGTGAGAAACTTTCTGCTTTCACATACATATTCACCATTTACCCTGTTGTATGAACACATTACAGTCCATGGTTTTCCGATTTTCACAGCTGTTTCAAAGCTTTTAAGGTATATTTCTCTCAGGGCACGCTCATCAATGACAGCATTTACTGATAGTCTTCTGTGTTCCTGGTTATTGGCAAGATAATGCTTTAGGGAAGTTCCGACGCCATTTGCCTGTATACCTTTGATCAAGTGTCCTGCAATAGTTCCTGACAGGTACGGATCCTCTGACAGGTACTCAAAATTTCTGCCGCAGATTGGAGACCTTTTGATATTGCAGCCCGGGCCAAGAATTATATTTACGCCTTCAAGACGTGCCTCGCAACCCATAGCCCCTCCCACCTGCTCCATCAACTCTGAATCCCAAGAGCAAGCAAGCAACGATTCTGACGGAAAGCAGGTGCATGGAACAGTTGTTAAATTACCGTCGATAACAGCCTGCTTTCGAAGACCTGCGGGTCCGTCTGACACCATAATTTCAGGTATTCCAAGCCTCTGTACGGCCTTTGTGTGCCAAAAGTCGCTTCCCGACAGTATATTCGCTTTTTCTTCCAGGGTCATTTCGGATATTAAGCCTTTTATTTTTTCCCTCATATGTCTCTCCTCAATTATGCTAATATTCTATTGGAACTTTGATCCCGCTTTCGGATGCTTTAAGTGCCGCAAATATTACTTTGAGTGTTTTTACCGCATCACCTGCTGATATTGGAGATTCCTTTCCCTTTACCACTGCATCCACAAAAGCATCAACTATGCCGGAACGGGTTTGTGCCGGAAGCTTGTATGATACAGTCTCTCCGTTCTTCCAGACCACCTCAACTCCACACTGCGGTGCTTCGTTGATTTTTATTACTCCGTTTGTGCAATATATTCTAGTTGAATTGTCAAGTAATCCGTAATTGGACCAGGAAGCCGTGACTGTTCCGACAATTCCATTTTTTGTTGTCAATAGACATATTGCATTGTCATCAACTGAAATAGGGTTTCCATCTGCATCCTTTTTATCAAAGGCACCTACAATTGCAGAAACATTTTCAAAATCTTCTTCCAACATCCATCTCATCAGGTCGATTTTGTGAACACCAAGATCCCCCATAGCTCCTAAAATAGCTGAGTTTTTATTAAAAAACCATGTATTTTTTGTTTTATCAACTCCCCAATTTTCAGGACCGCTATGAGAAAACTCGCTTTTAAAGAATATTACTTTTCCAAGCACTCCAGAGCTAATTAATTCTTTTGCCTTAACATGTGCCGCATCCATCCTCTGGTTTTGTGCTATCATCAGAAGCTTGCCGGCATCTTTTGCTGCCTTGTCCATTGCAATACCATCTTCAACAATAGTGGCAAGAGGCTTTTCACACAGGACATGTTTTCCTGCCTGTAAAGATTTTATTGTTACCTCGGCATGGGTGGCATTAGAAGTACAAACAATTACTCCATCCACTTCTTTGTCATTAAGCATATCTTCATAGTTTTTATATACCCTGCCGCCATATCTTCCGGCCAA
Source organism: Bacillota bacterium (assembly GCA_023390335.1). Taxonomy (GTDB): domain Bacteria; phylum Bacillota; class Clostridia; order Acetivibrionales; family DSM-1351; genus Ruminiclostridium. Next base: position 107,524 of record JAEWCZ010000062.1, read on the forward strand.
TTCACTCGCCCTATTCTCCACAAGATCAAAAAAGCCTGCAATTTCTATGTCCGGATTGCTATCGCATTCAGGTGCATGGCGAAAACAGGTAATTGCTCCGCAGCCGATTATTCCAATTCTCATTTTCTACCTCCATCCAAGCCGCATTTAGTTTACATAATAACTGTTATACTTAAACGATTACTGTTTATTCTTAATAGTCAAAGACCGACATGCAAGACTTGGTCTTCCTTAATCCATCTGCTACAGGGTCTTTGGCAAAATATTCGTACCCTATATACCCGTCAAAAGCTGTCTTCCCGATCTCCTCAAATATTCTTTTATATTCCAGTTCACCGTAATAAAGTTCATTTCTGCCCGGATTACCTGCCGCATGGAAATGTCCTATTTTAGAAACATTAGGTATGATCCTTCTCAGCAGGTCTCCCTCCATTATCTGTTGATGGTAAATATCATACAGAACCTTTACGTTTGGACTTCCGACCTCATCTATTATCTGAAAGGCTTCGTCGGAACTCCACAAATAATAGCCCTCATGGTCAACCCTTGTGTTCAGCGGTTCTACCACAAGAGTAATATCATTCTCTTCAAGCATCTGAACACATTCCTTCAAACCTTCAACTAATGCTCTATGCTGCTCCTCACGACTTTTCCCGGTATCATTACCCACCTGGGATATAAGCTTCTTACACTCCAGCTTTTTTGCTACTTTAATCGAAGCTTCAAGCCCTTTTTTATACTCATCCCTCTGGGATGGATCAACCAGACTGACAAACTTTGTACAACATGCCGTAAGAGTCATGCCCAATTGTTTTTTCACTTCAATCAGCCTGTCTATATCCTTATCCCACCAGCACCAAATTTCAAAATTATCATAACCGCACTCTTTTATTTCTTCCAATCCCTTGTATATGTCTTTTCCAAAGTATAATGCATCAACACAGATCGACACCTTCATTATGCAGCACCTCACTTTATAATTTTTTGTTATGTATGAAAAAAGCGGCTAAAGTCGGCTCATCGCCTAGCCGCTAGTCTTGCTTTCTTTTTTAATAGGTTATCAATACTTGAATTGCCTTCTCGGGATTCTTATCAACTATTTCATATGCTGTTGCAACCTCATCATATGGTATCTTGTGTGTAATTAAATTATCTAGTTTTAAGTTCCCAAGAATTTTTAAACAGGATTCTGTCCTCCTGATATTGTCCCACAGATTTCTGAAGGAAGGGTCTATATTATTTGTCTGTGATTGCTTTATTCCAATTCGGTTGTGATGGAATTCTTCAGACAAATCCAACTCCTTTATCATACCCTGATACCAACTGAGAGCAATAACACTGGTTTCCGGTGCAGCTATCCGCACAGCCTCATTCAGTGCTTTTGAGTTTCCGGTAACCTCTATAACTACATCAGCACCTCTGTTGTTTGTCAGCTTACGAATTTCTTTAGCAATGTCGGAACACTCTTTAGGATTAAAAACCTGGTCGCATCCGTTTTCGAGAGCAGCCTCTAGTCTTGTATCAAACATATCTATTCCATAGACTTTAAACGCACCACTCATTTTTGCCATCTGTGCCACCAGTTGGCCCAGAACCCCAAGCCCCATTACCACAACTGTATCTCCCAGCTTTATATGGCTGTCTAAAATTCCGTTAAAGGTAGTTATCAGATTTGTTAAAAATATTCCGTATTCAGGCTTGATACCATCCGGTAAGGCAATTACATCATTTTCAGCCTTAACTACTTCAGATTGATGAGGTGCGGAGGAACAAACTATGTCCCCTACCTTTATATTTTTCACCTCTGCACCAACTTCAATTACTCTTCCGACACTAGCATAACCCATGTACCATACTCCGGGGTCGCAGCTTTTTATCGGATACTGCCAACTTTCAGTATTATCTGCATCTTCAAATAATCTCGTATCCGGGTCGTATTTTCTTCTAAAAAACGGTGCAACTCCCCTATAAACATTCATTTCCGTTCCATGGCTGAGTCCCGAACAAATAGCCTGAATCCTGACTTCATTTTCCTTCATTTGCAGCTCAGGAGCGTTCTCCACCTTTAACTGCCTTGGCCCATTGTAAACCATAATTTTCATATATGATTCCTCTTTTCTGTAGCAATATTGGTTTTTCCGTTCCTTAAGCTGATATTTATTCAACACTAGAACGATAATTTGTTCTGGTTAGCCTCCCGGAAATTTAAATCCAAGGAGGCGGCACAGAACTTTTATTTCAATAACTATTTCATAAGTTTCTCAAATTCACTAACAGCCTTATCTATTGATTTTTGAATATCCTTGCCAGCTATAACTTCTGTACACAAAGTTGGCAACGGACCATTTGGCCACGCATCAATCTGACTCCACTGAGCAACAGGAATATCTCCGGGTACTGCTCTCTCTGATTGATTTACAAATGCATTTAGCCATTCATCCTGTGAGAAGTAAGTATCACTCATAACAGCCTTGCTTGAGTTGAGGAGAGACAGCGTTTTTGATGCCTTAAGCTGGTTTTCAGGACTGCAGAAATATTTTACCCACTGTTTGGAAGCGTCTGCATTCTTTGTTGTCTTGAATACTACTATCGGAGCTGAGAATGCTATTGAGGATGGCCCTTCCCCGCTCTTACTTGGCATAACTGCCGAAGCAAATTTACCTTTAAGCTGCGGTGCCTGCTTTTCAATATTGTTTTTTGTTTCAGCAGTTACACCAAATACCATTGCCACCTTTCCTGCCATAAATTCTGAAACAGGATCATATGATGGGTCTACCATATTGGGAACTGCAATTTTATGCTTCACATTGATATCTCTCATAAGCGACAGGGAATCTATTCCCGCCTGTGTATTAAAATCTGGCTTGGTATATCCTTCATTCATCAGGTTGCCCCCTGCACCTCCTAAAAGTGCAAACCATGTTTGATCAAATCTTGCCATCATATTGAACCAAGCAAGACCTGCTCTTGTGATATTGCCCTTAGCATCGGTTTTTGTGAGCTTTTTACCTGTTTCAATCATTTCATCCCAGGTTTTTGGAGGAGAAGTTACTCCTGCTTCAGCAAAGTAGTCTTTGTTGTATAGAAGTACTCTTGTATCAAAGCGCCATGGTATCCCATACCAGTGACCGTTTTGGTATGCTTCATCCTTGCCTGCCTGGAACCATGAATCTTCTCCCATCTCTTTTGCTACATCATCAATTTGCATGGGACCAAATTTTTCTCCACCCATTTTAATAAGTGATGCCGTAAAGAATACATCCGCTACATCCGGAGCCTCTCCGCCAGTACATGCCAGAGTGTACTTGTTTAATGCCTGACCCCAGTCTACAATTGAGTATTTAACCTTTATGCCTGTTTTTGATTCAAAATCTGCTGTCATATCCTTGAGCATCTTATCCTGAGCAGCGGGATCGGAGCCATACTTCTGTATCCAGAAAGAAATTTCTTTAGGCTCGCTTGATTTTGAATTGCCGGTTGTTGAAGAACTACTCTGTGTTTGCTTGCTGTCCTCAGTTGAGGAACCGCATGCTGCAAAGCTTGCCACCATCATTGCCATTACAAGTATTACGCCGATGAGTCTAATTGCTTTTTTCATTTCTTCTCCCTTGTATAATGATTTAACATTATACATTTTCCTTTCTTGATAGTTTTTTTATAGTTATCACAGACGGCTGTGGATAGTTGGTTTTCCTAATTTGGAGGTACTAACCACAGCTGTTTGCTTATTTATTGATTATTTTGATATCGTATATGGTTTTATATTGAACAAGGCTGGATTTAATAAACGGTTCTGTGAAAACGCAGATAGACTTATTTGCATGTGTGACGAACTTTCAGTGCCTACAGGCAAGCTTTCTTGGATTACATTGAGCTATGCTCTTATAGTTAAATTAATTGCTTTATCCCTTAACTGCACCGGCGGTCAAGCCGCTAATTAAATACTTCTGTAAAATTGCAAAGAGTATTATTGCAGGCAAGGTTATTAATACTGAGGTAGTCATTGTAAGTGCCATATTCGAATTTCCACCAAACTGACCTATATAATCGTAAATCCCTATGGCTGCCGGCTTCAAATCATTATTTGATAGGATTACACTTGCCCACATAAACTCGTTCCAAGCAAGTATAAAAGAGAATATTGCGGTTGCTACTACTCCCGGCAGAGAAATTGGAAGAGCGATTTTTATGAATATTCCAAATCTTGTGCAACCGTCGATAGTAGCGCTTTCTTCCAATGAAACAGGTATAGCTGAAGAGAAATAACTTTTGATCATCAATGTACAAAATGGAATGCCCCACATTGAATACGCGATTATTAATCCGGTATAAGTATTTGTCAGTCCTGCTCTAAACATTATAAAATAAAACGATATAAAAGGCAGAACTCCCGGAATAAGCTGCGATAGTAGCATTAATACAACTGTTGATTTTTGAAGCTTTCTTTTTGCAAATCTGCTTATACTGTAACCGCACAAGGTAGCCAATACAACACTTATTATAGTTGACATAACTGAAACATACAGGGAATTAGCCATATATTTCAGTAGAGGAAGCGTGGACCATACTTCAATATAATTGCTAAAGTTAAGTACTTTAGGGAAATATGTTGGCGGAGATAACATAACCTCATTACTTGGTTTTATTGATGTGATAAACATCCAATAAAATGGAAGCAATATAAAAATAGAAGTTAGTGTCATTACAATATAGTGCTTCAATGCAGGTTTAATTTTTTTAATCGATCCATTTTTTAGCATTCTGACTGGCCCCTTTCTTTATGTGGCATGATCGGTTTTCAGTGATCTTTTTATATAGTACAACGATGGTATCATCACAATAATCAGCATTACTACACTGAAAGCGGCAGCATAACCATATTTGAAGTTGGTAAATGCCTCACTGTAAACCCTTACCGCCAGAACCTCAGTAAGATTTAACGGCCCTCCCTTAGTAACCAAATAGCTTATATTAAAGTTATTAAATTGCCAGATACCTTCCAATAGGATAGAAGTTTCAACAATAGGTAGCAGTGAAGGAAGAGTAATTTTGGTAAACTGCTTCCACTTACCCGCGCCATCTACATTTGCTGCTTCATACAACTCTACAGGTATGGTTTGTAAGCCTGCTAAAAACATTACCATCATAAAAGGGAAAATACTCCACACATTTATAAGGATTACCATAATCATTGGCAGTGAGATAAATCCAAGATATACATCCGTCTGACCCAGAAAATTAATTGGCTTGTCAATAAGATTAATATCCATAAGAAACCTGTTTATAGGACTGAAGGATTCACTCAGCAGTAATCTCCAAACTGTTGCTGTTACAAGTGGTGGAGTTACCCATGGGGCCAAAAAGATGGCTCTGAAAAAGGTTCTTCCTTTGTAACCCTTGTTGAGTTCTGTTGCAACAATCATTGCTAGAATGGAACCGAAAAACAAGGAAAAAATGGTAAAAAATAATGTGTTAATTATAATTCTTAATGTTGATGGATCGCTAATTGCTTTTAAATAATTATCAAACCATATAAATGGCCTATCCGTTTTCAGTAATTGAATGTCAAAGAAAGACATTCTTATCGAATCCAAACTGGGATATATATGTACAAATACTATACCTAACAAGGCTGGAGCCAGCATTATTAAAGGAGTGTATTTGTCCAACTGACGAAACGGCTTCATGAGAATACCTCCATGGCAAAAAATATTATTTACTTTACTTTGTGAAAATTTATTTAGATAGATTTTTAACTGAATTTCTTTCAATAATTCTAGGACTAATTGAAATACATCTTGCATTATGATATATGTTATTTTTTTTACCGATAAGCATTTCTACTGCTTCAGCAGCCATATCCTCAATGGGTAGGCGTACTGATGTGAGGGCAGGAGACAAATATTCCGAAATAGTATCATCATGGCCTACTACAGAAACGTCCTCCGGTATTCGTATACCTTTTTCGTACATATACTGCAGCACTCCGACCGCGAGTATATCAGCTGCAATCATTAGAGCGGTGGGGTATTCACGCTGTTCAAATATCTCTTGCGCTATCTGATATCCGTTCTCAGGAATATATTCTTCAACAAAAAACGAATGGGATTTTGCATATGCTTCAAGCTGGTTTTTCTCCATGGCCATAAGGTAACCTGAATATCTTTCCTTTTCAACATTAAAAGCACGTTTTTTCCCAATATAGGCAATTTTCACATGTCCCCTTCCTATCAGGTAATTTGTTGCAGCAAAGGTACCCTCGGTGTTATTTACCAGCACCTTATCAACACCAAAGTATTCTGCCGGTCTTTCTATCATTACTACAGGCTTGTTCAGATTGTCCATATATTCCTTAATATCGGCCGGAACTTCATCTTGAATGAAAGAACTGAAAATTATTCCATCAACATTTTTTTTAATGAGGCTATCCACCAAGTATGGTATTTCGGAAACTTCTTCTCCAGAATTTACTGTGAGTACTTGAAATCCCTTATTACGTGCAGCCTCATTCACGTTTCTAGATAGCATTTGAAAAAACATATTTGAGCAACTGTGCGGTACTACCAATCCAATTACGCCTTCTTTAAATTTCTTTCTGTAGAGGTTTTTTGGTGCAGTATAACCCATTTGGTCTATTGCTTCCAAAACCATATTTTTAACACTTTCAGATACATAACCATTACCCCGGACAACTCTTGCCACTGTAGTTATAGACACATTGGCCTTTTGTGCCACATCCATCATTGTAACCTTCATGTTTTACCTCGGACTTTGTTGGTTTTTTAACACAATTATTTTTTTACGTAGACATATTTTCCAAGAACAATAATTGTGATTTCAGGTTCAAAAATAACATGCAAATATATATTCAACTAACATATTTCTTATGTGTTTATTATATATATGCCATAAAATTATGTCAATAAATATACGTGATTTTTAGATAAAATGTCGAAAAATGAATATTTTATATGGTTTTCATATGTTTTTTTATATGTTAATTTAGGGTTCATTTTCATATGTTTATTTGATTATTTTTCACATAATATGGTACCAGAAATATTTTACGTTTTTATATTTGTTAACCATTGTGCAACTGGGGCTTAGTTTCCCTGCCTAAAATATAAATTTGTGTGTGTGAATCCTTTCAGAGACTAAGTGTACCATCTCTTTTAATTTCTATATTGTATTGTATAAATATGGTATAATTAATTTATAAGTACAGATAGGAGATTAATTTATGAGAATACAAGAAATTTTTGCAAAGAAAAGGCCTGTGTTGTCATTCGAAATATTCCCCCCTAAAAGAGATGCTGAACTAAAAGATATAGATGAGACCCTCTCTATTTTGAGTGAACTTAGCCCCGACTTTATAAGTGTTACCTTTGGTGCAGGAGGAAGCTCTAATAATAACAAAACAATTGAGATAGCCAAGAAGATAAAGCATCAGTACGGTATAGAAACATTAGTTCATCTTACATGTTCAAGCTATACAAAACAAGAGATTGACAGCTTTATATCTGTACTTAATGAAAATGGTATCGAGAATATTTTAGCACTTCGAGGGGACAAAAATCCCAATGTGTTAGAAAAGAGTGATTTCCATTTTGCTTCTGAATTAACCGGATATTTAAATAATGCGGCTAATTTCTGTATCGCAGGTGCTTGTTACCCTGAATGCCACCCCGAATCAAAAGACAGAATCTCAGAAATAAGCCATTTAAAACAAAAAGTTGATGCAGGCTCTCATTTCCTTATTTCACAATTATTCTTTGAAAATGAGTATTTCTATTCATTTATAGAAAGCTGCAGGATTGCAGGAATTAATGTACCCGTAACTGCCGGAATAATGCCTGTTATCAATAAAGCCCAAATAGAGAGAATAGTAACCTTATGCGGAGCATCCCTGCCAAACAGGTTCAGAAAAATAATAAATAGATATGAGAATAAACCGACAGCACTTTTTGATGCAGGAATGTCATATGCTCTCAGTCAGGTTATTGATTTGTTGGTAAATGATGTGGAGGGAATACATCTGTATACTATGAATAATCCTATAGTTGCAAAGAGGATCAGTGAGGGCATCAAGAATATTATTTGAGGAAAACTTTATAAAGAAATTATATGTGACATCCAGAGTCTACTAGTATGACAAAAGCCGCTGAAATAGCGGCTTTTATTGTGGGGGCAGACCTAAATTGCACAAAAACACTCTTATTTCTAAATTATTTGGTAATAATTCTATATTTTATTTAAAATATAAATACGAGCATAATTGAACTCTAACCTTTCTCATTGAATCCAAAAAAGGATTTATATCTATTGAATATCTAATATTATCAGGCTCAGACTCTTTTCTGCATGTAAGGAAAATTTCTTTACCCGATACTGTCTTATTAATAATTAAGTATTTAACTCTGTAGTCCTTACTTTGATACATAATTATAATATCAAGATACTCTTTTCCGTTTTCATTTATTAAGTGATACTCTTTATATTTCAGAGAATATGCTTTCTCGTGAACAACTTTTTAAATAGCTTCATTACTATTTCAAAAAATTAATAAAACTTAAGTATGTTGAATAGTAATCTGCCTTATCTGACGGAACTACAAAATTGATATTATTTAAAAAATTAAATATCAATTTCTCCATAACAGTTTTGTCATGTTCGGCAAACTCATTTAAAGGTTTTACTTTATTGATATAATCTAAGTAGTTTTTCATAGTTGCCCCAGTAACTAAATCTGCTATTTGTAGACCAATTTGATTCTTTGATACGCCAAATGATATATTTATTTGCGTATTGAAATCACTATCTGCCTTCTTTGATTTTAGGAAATCTTTTATTGATGATTGTTTAATATTATATAGGTCTAAGACATTCTTTCGTAATATTTCATCTAAATAATGTTCTTCGTCATGAATATACTGCACCCCTGCATCTGGGTCTTCTTCTTTTATCAAAAAGTTCATACGCATAATTAAGTTTGTTAAGGCAGGGATATTAGGAATAGAAGACCATTCTTTTCCATTCTTATTAATATCAATTAATGGCAAAGCATCAATGTAATTCTCAAAATTTTCTTTCTCATTTATCATTTCATCTAAATGATCGATAAAAAAATCATATATATTAATATCTACAAGTGCACTTATTTTTGCCTCAACAATTATTATTCTACAGTAATTCAAGAAACCGTAATAGTTCTCTGCAGTCCGTTCCCTACAAAGTTTGCAGAAAAGAAAATATGTCTCATCATCAAATGCTTTATAGAGATTATCTGCAAAGAATTTCAGATATTGTTGTACTCCTTCAACTGCTAAAGTAGCATTTAAAAGGAAGTTACAAATCTGACTTGTTAAAAAGTACTTCTTTTCTGTGATTTCGCACATAATAATGACATCATTATCAAGAAGAAATTTTAAAATTTTGTTCATATATTCTTTATCTGTATTATATAAGTCTTTTCCTTTCGGATCATCAGACTGAATATTATACTGTTTCTTCATTCTAAAGACATAACTTTCAAGCTCGGAAATTTTTTCAGTCTTTATAGCTACTAATCCTAGTGTAAAGTAAGGCTGAGTTTTAAAATTGGCCCCTTTTTCATTCCAGTATAGCTCCTTCGTGTTTCCACTTTCATCGATAAAGCATGTGTAATTGTTTGACATTCATTCACCTTTTTCAATATCATTGTTGTTTCCACATTAAATTAGTTTTCAACAATATTTAAAACCTTTTACGAAAGGACTTGGCAATTGTTCTTCAGCTGTTTTTCATATTGAATTATGTTATATTCGATTTGTCCCACAGAAAATGTATTATAATAGCATTCGCTATATCCTTTATAACAATATGATTGGAGCTCACAATTAGGATAATGATCCTCAATCATATAATCAATTTAGTTAATACCATATATTAATTCGACATTCTTACGAATAAACCTTCAACTATTTTACATTTATACCAAAACTATTAGACGAATATAGATAATCCTTTGTAAAAATTATGTAATATATAAACTAATGTAGAATATAACAAAATATATCGTAAAAAAAGTTGATGAATTGGGAATTCCCTATAGATTGCTATAATGTAAATTGTTGGTGTATATTTTCACAGAATATTATATAATAATTATAAACTACTCCTATATTTTCAAACTTCTACATTTTTTCCATATATAAAAAAAGGGCACAAATAAAATATTTATATTGAGCCTTGATATTAAGGAGTGGGAAGTAATAATTTTATTTAATTTTAAAGGAGGATGTATCATGATTTTGAAAAAAGGTTTAAAAAAGAGCTTGTGTTTTGTTCTGTCGAGCATCATGACTCTTGGCATGGTGGCAACTGCTAATATGTCAGTATCAGCAGTTGATGCTAGTGAGAAGGTTTTCAAACCCCTTCCTAATGAGTACAAAACGATTAGTTCAAAGCAAGGTTCAATTGAAAGGTTAAGTTACAAATGGGGTACCGATACTAAGTATTTTAACGTCTACCTTCCAAATGGGTATAACCAGTCCGATACTTCTAAAAAGTATAACGTTGTATACCTGATGCACGGTGGTGGCGAAGATGAGAATTTATTATTCGGCGGACCTGGTCAGAACAAGGAATTAAAGGTAATAATTGACAACATGATTGCAAAGGGAGATATTGGCCCGGCTATATTTGTTACACCATCATTTTACAAAGGTAATAATGATGTTGCAGGTTTCCCTCAGGAATTAACTACTTCAGTAATTCCATTAGTAGAAACCAAATATAATACATATTTAAAATCAACTAGCGCTGCGGATATGAAGGCTTCCAGAGAGCACAGGGCATTTGGCGGATTTTCAATGGGTTCGGTATGTACCTGGTATACATTTATTAACTGCCTTGACTATGTTAAATATTTTATGCCTTTTAGTGGTGACTGTTGGGCATTAGGTTCAACAGCAGGAAGCAGTAAGCCTGCAGAAACAGCACAATATCTGGCAGACGTTGTAAAGAAATCGGGTTATCAAGCACCTCAAGACTACAAACTGTTCTGTGCTACAGGCAGCGAAGATATCGCATATCCTAATATGAAACCCCAGATAGAAGCAATGAAAAAATACACAAATACTTTCATATATTCATCCGATATTAAGAACGGTAACTTCTATTTTATGGTCGCTAATGGTGGTACACATTGGTGGGGTTATATTAATCAGTACATTTATAACATATTACCGGATTTGTTTCAGGATGTTGTAGAACCAGTTCAAACCTTGGGTGACCTGAATAACGATGGTTCAGTTGACGCAACAGATTATGCTCTCTTAAAAAAACATATACTCAATATAACACCTCTTACGGGAAATGCCCTTATAAATGCTGATGTGGACAAAAACGGAGAAGTTAACGCCCTTGACTTTGCAGTGATGAAAAAGTATCTACTTGGTATCATAACAACTTTCTAAAAAGTATTAACAACGGATAGTCACACAGGTTCAACTTAAAGTAGGAGCAGATTGTCTGCCCCTACTTTTTATTTTACAATTTACTATTTAGTCCCTTAAGTATCAATGATATTAATTCATAAACATTTTTACTTTTAAATAAAACTTTGTTCTCATCTTCAGTCAAGCCGTTATTAAGCTGAGATATTTTTAAATTTTGTAGTTCTTTTGTAATTGCTTCATAATCAACCCTTTGATGGTCTTGACCTATCACAGAATTATAGTATTTGATAAAATCAGAATTTTCATTTCTACTTTTTAATGTACCATTGCTTAAGCAATTCTCTTCTCCAAGAATACAATTTATTATTTCAGAAGTAATTCCACCAAAACCGCCCAGCAAATATAGAGGCTTCTTTTTTCCCAAGGATATCATTACCTCTTCTAAAATACCAGGGTAACAACCACTGAAGTTATCGCTTTTACCACCCATAGCAATTCTCGCATCACAATTAGAAATCATTAACTCTCTCATATTACTTAAATCTATTGCCTTATTTACTTGTTTATTTAATTCATTTTCATCTTCGCTTAAAAAGTTTGAATGTTTGCAAAATATAAAATCTACTTTATTTATTAATTCTAGTTGCAGCTCTCTCTTAATCGTAGGTTCTAAGTAACCTGCAATATAATTTATTAACTTCTTTTGACAATCAGTTTCTTTTGAATACATTTCTATCATATTTATCAAATCAGTAGTAAAATTAAATTTTGTAGAATAATTAATATCCCCTCCATAGCATAAATCGGCTTGGTTATATAATAAATATCTTGCGATATCTATGGATATACCTTCACAGTGCACAGTGGATATACCATCTTTATATTGCGTCTTACTTTCAGATACTGAAATACCAATCTTCTTACCCAGTAGATTTTTTCCAAAAGATATGGATGGTAGCATTGTCATAGTAACAAGTTGGTGATTTGGTTTTATTATTTGTAATAACTCCAATTCAAATTTACCAAGTGGTGGCTCAGGATATACTATCATTGAGTCATTTTTGGAAGGCCATTGTTCCAATGATAAAAGTTCTGGTGGATATTCAAAAATGTTCTCTTTTGATATTGACAGCCTATTTTCTTGTAATACCTTAAAAACATTTTCTTTGTAATAAGACTTAGAAAGTACTTCACTCATTGCACCAGATAAAACATTAAGCTCAAAATTTTCATCTTCCATATTTCCGCAGTAATTTCGCAAATTACCTATGTAAGGAAAACTTCGTTCTTCACCTTTTTTTAAGCAATTAATAATAACAATCGGTATTCTTTTTTCTTTCGCAAGTAATATTTCTTTCTTGCACCATTCACTTTTTGTATACTTATCGGTCTGTATTACCAATAGCATACTGCTTTGCCTTATATTATTATCAATCTCCTTTAAGAAATCGCTTCCTTGTGGAATATCCACCGTATCAAAAAAGTCTACTATTGCTGTACTAGAATTAATGTATGTACGTATTCTTTCAACAATATCAATTCCATCAGCTTTTGCATGACTTAAAAATAGTTTAACAGGAGGTTCAGTTATACTACTTGATTCGCTTGCTTTTTCTATGCTAAACATCATCCTACATAAATCATGCTTTATACTAAATAGCAAGTAAGGCAATTTCATTTCATTTGATAGCTTATACAGACGTATATAATTTAAGTTACTAATAATATCTGGATATGCTTGCAAGGCCTGCTCTACAATTGCAATTGGAAATAATCTTCTATTTTCATTTAGTTGGCATTTCTTACTTATGTAATTCAGATATTCCTTCCAATCATACTCTTTATCCAAAAGCATACTTGTATCGACTAAAACAAAAATTGCTGTTCTCTCTGCAATTTCAAAATCAATATTTAACATATTATCTTTAACATCAGTGCTTCCTGAGAAAAAAACAGGAACTCCACATGTTAGATTACAATTTGAATTATATTCCCTAAATATGCTACTATAGATAGCATGAACATATTCGTCAGCAAGATCGAATTCAGGGTGTTTTATAACATACACACAAAGTGGTAATTTCATACTAGTTAACCTTTCGATTTCAAATTCTAATTAAAATATACTCAATAGCATATTTCATTATACTCAATAACCATTTTATTATTATTTTACTATTTTTTCACTTCCCCATAAACCCCTTTTTTACACAGTCAGTATAATCTTTTAAAAAATATTTATATATTATAGTTTTGAAATTTTTTATGATTATTTCTGATATAATATTATTCGACAATAATATTTATAAACATCATAGAATCTACAATTAATCAAGGAGAATATATGATTAATCTGGATAAATTAACTAACAATTATCTTGACTTTTGCAAATATCAAAAGAATTTAAATCAAAAGACATTAAAAGCATATAGAATTGATTTAAATCAATTTACATTTTTTATAAATGAAAATAAACAGGATTTAAATAAAACAAGTATATCAGCCTACATTACACATCTCCATAAAAATTATAAATTGAAAACTATTAAACGAAAAATAGCCTGCCTGAAAGCTTTTTTTAATTACCTTGAGTACGAAGAAGTCATAGAAAATAACCCTTTAGCTAAGATGAAAATAAGATTTCAGGAACCCACAATTTTACCAAAAACAATCTCCCTAATTACAATTCAAACTATTCTTTCAGCAGCATATCAAGAGCTACACAATGAAAATAATACTATTTTTTATAATAAGGTTGTTACACGTGATATAGCAGTCCTTGAATTGCTTTTTGCATCTGGCGTAAGAGTATCTGAACTCTGTTCTTTGACTGTAGAAAATGTAGATTTATGTGAAGGTTATATAAAGATTTACGGTAAAGGGTCAAAAGAGCGGATTATACAACTTGGGAATGAAGATGTCCTTCAATCTTTAAAGAGGTATAAACAAGCTTTTTCAATAGAAGAAAATGGGCATAGCTTTTTCTTTCTAAATCGTCTTCATAATCGTCTTTCGGAACAATCTGTAAGGTTTATGATCAATAAATATGTCAAAATGTCAGGGGTCCCAATACATATTACACCTCATATGTACAGACACTCTTTCGCTACTTTACTTTTAGAAGAAGATGTTGATATTCGATATATCCAACAATTACTGGGACACAGTTCAATATTAACTACTCAGATCTATACTCATGTGACAACCAATAAGCAACGGTCCATTCTTGTATCCAAACACCCTCGTAATAAGCTTATTTTAAATAAAGGATAACTACAAATTATCTGTCTTC
>JAEWCZ010000073.1 GCA_023390335.1 Bacillota bacterium
GAAGACAGATAATTTGTAGTTATCCTTTATTATCAGATAATAACATATATTGTAATAAACATCAATTTGTAAAATTACCAAATATTTTAAATCATTTTCTGTTAACATAATGATTACCAAGTACTAACAACGCTTTTTCAATTATAAAACCCCATTTCCATTGAATAATTCAACGAAAATGAGGTTCTATTGTAATGCAGTAAATGTTTGATTATTTAATATTTCCCTGACTATCCGTTACTGCAAAGTTATAGTTGATTGAGCGAACCATTTTTTCTCCTTTGCTGTTCACACCTTCCACATCGAAAGACAAATTGTATACGCCCGATTCTTTCGGGACTTCAAATGACATAATATCATTACTGTCAATAGAAGTACTCTGTATGGATTGAGATGTAACCGCGTCATTACCTTTCTTAACGGATTTTGATATTTTGGGATGCTTAATTAAGCCTTTAAATTCTTTGTCAAAATTAATGGAAACATTAGACTTATCTCCTTTTTGGAACACTTTTTTATTTACCTTTACAATGTTCTTAGCTGAAGTGTTAATATGAGTAATTGCAAAATACGCATCTCCGTTGCCACTTAATTTTATTTTCCAATCGCCTGCTTCTGGCTTTGAGACTTGGAAGACCCTCTTTACAGCATTTGCAAAAATACCATCTGATTCACTTTCCGCTTGAGCAGGCCTAGGTGAGTATGTACGTCCTGAAGGCGAAATGAGCGTTATGTCAGTGCTGCTTTTTGAAGTCATAACTTCTAAATCTACACTGTTTATTCCACTTTCAAGCGGGATTGAATCGTACTTGATATCATTTATTTCTCCACCACGTAATATTAAATTTCCATCCTCTTCAATACCAATATTTGAAGATAAAGAAGAGCTTTTCTCAACGCTTTCTACTATACTGGTAAGAGAAGTTGA
Organism: Bacillota bacterium; assembly: GCA_023390335.1. GTDB lineage: Bacteria > Bacillota > Clostridia > Acetivibrionales > DSM-1351 > Ruminiclostridium. The sequence continues at coordinate 929 of JAEWCZ010000073.1, forward strand.
TGCAACTCCATAATCAAGTCGCAGCTTTGGCTGAACCAGACTCCATGTTTGAGAAGCTGTAGTCATTTTGCTATGAGAAATATTTTTTGTAAAACTTGATATTCCATAAGGAAGGCCGAATGCGGAGTAAGTAGCTACAGCACCATCGTCTTCTCCTGGGAGTACTGCATGTGCAAACCAATAACTTGTGAAGATACCGTCATCTCCTGTTCCACCAGACATATATGTTTTGGTTAAATTGTTTTCGGTCCTACTATCGGTGAGTGTGCGATAGTTGTTCATATAAGAGGTCTGCAATGAATAGACGGCCGCATCATTCTGACCTAAAATCTTAGCAAGCCATGATGTCCAGTTGCTGTAAGCCATATCTGCCAACTCGGAACCTTTGTTGGGTGTAGATAATTGGTGAACCACATTTACATATGGAGCAGCTCCATAGTAAACAAGTGCTGTTTGCGTATCAATACCACCCTTAGAATGGGCTATGATGTTTATCTTGGGTACATTGTAATATGCTGCTACCTTGCGAATAACATCCGCCAATACCGCACCATTTGTATACATATCACCACCATCTCCGTCGGCATCCTTCAATTGTACAAAAGCAGTCCGATAACCGGCATTATAGGCTGCCTCATAATAACTATCACTGCCTGTCCATTTACTATAATTAGAATGTAGTCCTTGAACGAACAAAATTACCGGCTTGCTGGTTGATGCTTGAGAAGGCTGTGCCCCAGTATACCAGTCTCCAAAGTTGGCAGTCGGATTATCGTTATGTAGGGTAGGTGCCGGCACCGCTGCCATAGCCAAAGAAGGGATTATCGAACTAACCCCTACTACCAATGCAAATGTAATACTTAAAATCTTTCGTTTAATCATGAAAATCTCCATTCCGCCGTTATTGCTTACGGCACAGCAATTTTTTTGATAGAAGCACGATCCGTTTTAAATGTAGTCCAATATTTAAAGCAAAAACGGATACATTAAAACGACAAAGAAACCAAAGGAAACATATATTGATGATTCGTTTTAATTTTGTCAGTAGGACAAAACCTATAATAGTTAAGTTAAAATTTACCATAATTTTTGGCATCTTACAATGAATTAATTACCAGCCCACCCAGTAATACCCTATTTATTCTGGCTCATGCTAATAAAAGGTTACCGTTTTCCTCCTTGTCATAGCCCATGAGAGTTATTTTAAGTTGCCGGCATAAAACATAAGATATTTTTCAATATTCGCCCTCCAATATGGCCCATCATGCTTTCCTTGATTAAAGTAATATTTTGAATCCACACCTTTAGACTGTAATATCTTGTTCAGCTTGTCACAACCCTCAAAGAATCGGTAACTATCTTGATCACCGCAATCCAGGTATACCTTTAAACTGGTAAGATCTTTATTTTGAGCTACTAGAATGGGATCTCTCTCATTTTTTAGTTCTTCAGTTGGATACAAAAAGGACCTGACTGGGCTTGCATCGCCGTCTAAAAAAATTGCCGGGCTATGACCACCCACTTTACTAAACATATCCGTATGAGCAAATGCCATATGTAAGGCTACCCAACCGCCCATAGATAATCCCCCAATATAGCGGCCTTCTCTGGAAGAAATGGTGCTATAGGTTGTATCAATAAATGGAACTAATTCCTTATAGAGATAATCTTCATACATACCCGTATTAAAAGGCTGTGAATTACTTGTATCTTTTGTAGAATTTATTCCATAGCTATTATCAATTTGGGGAGCAACAATGATTAAGGGCACAATCTCTTTTTTATCAATTAAATCATCTGCCTTTTTATCTACTTGAAACCAGGGAAACCATGTATCCTCGTTTCCCGTATATCCATGAATTAAATAAAGCACAGGGTACTTCTTCTTGTCACTATACCCCTTAGGCAGATAAATATTAATCTTCATTTCTTTTTTTAAAGCCTTACTGGAAAAAGAGATTTTTGTGAATCGTTCCGATTTAACCTGAGTGTTTTCAATAGTTGCTGTTGATTCTGTTGCTAAGGTATCGACGCTTTTTTGACCGCATCCGCTCATTATGAAGAAAAGCATAATAATAAATATAAGTGTGCTCCTTATTCTAGATTCCATATAATTTATCTCCTCCAAACTATTCCCAACAATTACCAATTGCCTATATTTGCCTCATTTTTCTACCTTATACTGGTATTTTAAATGTATCACTTCCAGTTCTACATGTAAATCCTTTATAATCGGGTTCATAAAATTTTAGTCCCGACATTACTTAAAAGTATTTAATGTAATGTAAATATATGGTAAAATTTTATTGTAGTTTTTTATCCGAATCGCCATTTATTAGACTAAAGAAAGAATAATTTATTAAAGGAGGATTTGAAAATGAGAACTAATTCTAAAATCCTGACTAAGCAAAAGAGAATACTAACGTTTGTATCGGTAATTGCATTAGTCATTGTCTCAATCATGTCCGGAACCGGTACTGTGCTGGCGGAGTCAGAATGTTTATCAAATGGATACACTCCTGCTAATTTAGCGTATGTTCCAACTTTACCTCAAAACTTTGTTACAGCAACAACAGATTTTTCATTTAATCTATTCAAAAAGTCTATTAACATCGATAAAAATTCTTTGGTATCACCTACTTCTGTTGCTATGGCATTGGGTATGACAGCAAACGGAGCAAATGGAACAACTCTTGATCAGTTTTTAATGCTTCTGGGTCAGAATAAGCTTTCATTAAAACAGATAAACTATTTTAATTTTCTTATGAGCAATATTTTAAAGGATAGTAGTGGTAACTGTAAATTCAATTTAGCTAATTCCATATGGTATAGAAATAATATAGCTTCCAGTATAAACCGTGATTTTTTACAGACAAATGCTGATTTTTACAAATCTTCTATATATAAAGCTGATTTCACTCAAGAATCAACGTTGACGGATATCAATAATTGGGTAAATTACAATACCAATGGGCTTATTAAGCAAATAATTGATAAACTAAACCCTGATACAATAATGTACCTGATAAATGCGTTATCATTTGAAGCGGACTGGGAAATACAATTTAGTAAAGAGGCTACTCTAGGTAATTTCAAGTTAAATGATGGTAGCTATGTAAATATTCCTTTCCTAAAATCCGAAGATGAAACTTATCTGGAGGGAGATAACGCCACCGGATTTATTAAGCCATACAAAGGTGGCAAGTACAGCTTTGTGGCTATGCTTCCAAATTATGGTACATCATTGCAGGATTATATTAATTCACTTGATGCTGACAAGTTTAAACGCTTTATTGACAGCCGCACAATATTTAATCAAACTGCAAAAGTAGGCATACCGGGGTTTGGATACGGATATGATGTCAATCTTGTGCAGCCATTAAAGGATTTAGGTGTTGTTGATGCTTTTTCTGAAGACAATGCAGACTTTAGTAAAATGGTAAGTGATAATAAGGTATTTATTGGAGATGTAGTACATAAAACCTTTATTCAGTTTAGTGAGGTCGGAACCAAGGCTGGTGCTGTAACAGTCGTTCAGATTCTTCCGACAGCAACTCCACCTGTAAAAAAAGAAGTTTATTTCAACCGCCCATTTGTATATGCAATTGTTGAAAGTGGAACAAACATTCCAATATTTATTGGGACAGTTATGAATCCTACCAGCGCAAATTAAACAAGTACTTATCAATTTGACATAAAGAAAGAGACAGAAGCTGACTCAGCAACTGTCTCTTTGTCGTAACTTGACCATATTGATTATCATTACACATTAGAAGTACTGCTACAAATCTTGCCTACTGGCCAAAATTGTACGCAATAAAACGTTCAAACAAATTGCGGTTTGAGAGCTTTATTTTGAACAATTTATCATAAGTAATGAAGTCTTTGTCCATAATTGACCTCCGAGTTCATATACCCACCTATTGTTACATTATGTTCGTCTTAGCATATTTCAAAATAATACTTTTAATGTTTGTTACAAAAGTTTTATATTTTTCCGGTTGATTTTTAAGTGAAACTAAATTCGAAATTACTCCATCAAAATTAGCCTTTGTCATCCAGCATCTTGGCTGTAAAGTAGCTAAAATATTACCTGTTACACTATAATTGATACCTTTGCACCAAGCCTCACATAGATTCCTTACATGACATTTTTTGCACTCCTCTGTCTCAAGTCTTATGACATTGGATACTTTTTTTATTTCGTCAGTAAGCTCAAAATTCTCTTCACTGTTGCTGTTAATACTTCCCATTCTATAGCCTTTACTATCATAGAATAATTGACATGGATATATGTCTCCCCTACTCGTAGCCAAAAGAGAATTTCTTCCTGCACTGCAATCCTCTATAAACTTTTTCGAAGTGATTCCATTTATCATATTTATTATATTCCATGATACTAACTTGCAGTCATCTTTTATTAATTCCTCAAACCAAAAATCAACCATTTCTTTACATATTGATTGATATGTTTCCTTCATACTTTCATCAAGCATTAGTCCTAGATTGTCAGACTCTACAGGTACAAACATCACATCATCAACACCAAGTTCTATTAGCTCCTCCAACCATTTTCTTGCATCACCTTCCTTATAATTTAAAATATGTCCCCTATGAACCGTCGCTTCTATTCCAACGATAAAATTCCTTTTACCTTTCATCATTTTTAAGGATTCCTTTACCCTATCAAACACACTAAATCCTTCTGCTGATACTCTTGCAAGATCATTAATAGCTTTAGGTCCGTCTATACTAATACCAACTCCAAAATTATATTCATTAAAGAAACCTATAATTTCTTCTGTAAATAGCGTAGCATTGGTCATAATAGAGAACTTGGGCAATTTTAATCGCATTTCACTAAACCTCTTGGTACAATTCTCAACAAACTCCTTAATTATTTTTATTTCAAGCAAAGGCTCACCACCGAAAAATTTTATGTTATCAACACCCATAGGGTACTTCTTTAATATAAATTGTAGCGTATTTAAATAATCCTTCAGTGCAAAACCAGATTCAGTATTTGAATGATAGTGTGTACTTCCATTCTGGTAGCAATACTTGCAACGTAAGTTACATTTCTCCGTTGTTAGGAAAACCAAGTTTCCAAGCCTTGGACCTTCATTAATCTTATACTCAGGAATTTTAAACTCCTTTTCATCCGCAAGTAAATTCAATAGATTCTTTAGTGTTTTTTTACTCATCACACCCTCTTTAATTTGAACTGCTAATTCATCTGTAATGCAAATTATTGTGGATGTCGGAACATGGTACAATATGTTCTCACCATTTCCTGTTACTACATGAAAATCAGTCATTTGCATATTAATGCCCCCTTTAATGAGCTGCTAGTATAAACGCATTTACATAAGTTTTGTACAAATAATGATTTAACAATTATACTTAGATACTATTTCATTAATTTATCCGCATTACTAATAGTGTATAAACTTGTAGGTTATTTTTATTTTTTGGTATACAGAATATAGCTGAAAATATTTAAAAGATATTTGTACAAAACTTATATATGAACTTGATTTGTTGACTGTGTCCTGTGATAATTACAGAACGGCTCTATATATTCAAATACAGCTTTTTTGCCTTTTATGCTCATACTGTATATAAAGCCGTGCTTTTTATATAATTTATGATACTCGTTTCCCAAGCCTATCAACCGATCCACGATTGTATAGGTGCATTACTCCTGCAAGGTATAGCCAACCTTCTATTGTTGGTATGTATGTTGTATCAGATACTCATTTATTAGTTACATCTGAATATTCCAAATAAACCCCATAGCGTACCATCCATAAACTCGATTTCACCAAAGTTTATTTTTTTCATTTTTTTAGCCATATTATTGTTCACCCCCTTTAATACTGATTCTTATATAATCCTTGTTAGTTACATCTGAATATTCCAAACAAACCCCATAGTGTACCATCCATAAACTCGATTTCACCAAAGTTTATTTTTTTCATTTTTTTAGCCATATTATTGTTCACCCCCCTGTCTCTTCTGTTTTTTTCGTGATTTATTTCAAAAACTTATCATTGCACAGAGCAACGGCACCTATTTTCAGAATATACGGCTTCAAAATTCTTATTATTTTTAATTATATTTTTTAATTTATATTTTGTACTAACAGAAAATTTTCGTAGAACTTAAATAATGACAAAAATGATTGCATAAATCCAAAATTATACACCTGTTATACATAATAATACAAAACAGTATTAATATTACACACTCGCAATAGAATTGTAACAATAAAACACAGTCATTGTCAATGTATATATTAATTTGTAAATTTGTTAATTTATTTCTTTTTTTAATTTTTGTTATGTTTTACAAGTTACCATACTTTATTTTTGTCTCCTAAATTTACCTTGACTTGTTTGAAATCCAATCTATTTTGATTATGCAGTTGTACCAACGAATAGTAAATAGTAAGGCATTCGCAAAAAAAACAATGCTACTAGAGCCTGATAAGACCTTAGCAGCATTGTTTATATGTGTTAAAAGTGTTTTACTTTGACCAATTATTCGCGAAGTGGGCTTGTTTCAAGCCACCATCATTTCAATTTAACCATCAATATATAGTACACTCGGCATTGAATTCTCTTTCATAATTGTCTCGAGAATATTCTTTTCAGACTTGATTATGTTTTTTTTCTCTAATTCTTTCACAGGCTCTGAATTCACTATTATTTTATCTTCTTCTTCCACTGCATCTGTCACTTCACATGCAGTGCTTTGTTCTTGTTTGCACTCAAAAAATTCTTTTGCGTATTGAGGAAAAAGTATATATGTCAAAACATCTTCATCCTTTTGGATATTTGAGGATACCTGTTCCTTAACAACGTCCAAAGAAGCTATATCAAAAGCGTTGAGATTTTTTGGATTGTAACTTTCACCCTCTAATATAGTCTTTTTAATATCACTTTTTATAGATCCCGGTAATTTACCAAACTTACCACTAACCATATCCTTAAGCTTCTCTGTAACCATCTTGTACCTTTTACCTGTTACAAAATTCAGTACAGCTTGTACAACAATTATTTGACTAATAGGAGCTGCTAATGGAGGATATCCTAAATCCATTCTGACTCTTAGTACCTCAGAAATAACTTCTTCTATATGTTGTTCCTGATTAAGGTGCTTTAATAAGTATGTGAGATTTGAAAACATACCTTTCGTAATTTGCTTTGATGCATTTTTCAAGTTATACATATTATGATCTAATTCAGAAACAGTTGTGTACTTATGCATCAATGTATGATAATAACGTGAAATTTCTCCAAGTAACTCACTATTGAGTTTAGTATCAAACTTAGTTTCCTTTAAGATATTTACCAATAATTCCAACTGAGAATAAGATGTATCTGCATTTAACACTGATGCCGAACTGTCAACCCCGTCCACTCCAGCTTCTATTGCTTTAACATATGTAGTTAATGCAGTCTCGTTTGCTATTGGGATATGCAGGTGTATGGGAATAGTATTTTGCTTTTTTAAAGCAGTAATCAATTCATATGCTTTAAACGGGCTAAGTAAACCCTGTATATCTTTTATACAGATGGAATCTACCTTCATTTCCTCTATCTGTTTTGCAATACTTTTAAAATATTCCAAACTGTGAACAGGGCTTTCAGTATAATATAATGTCCCTTGTGCACATATACCCTCATTTTTACATGCTTTTACTACAGTTTCTAAATTCTTTGTATCGTTTAAAGGATCGCCAACTCTTACAATGTCAATCCCGTTAGCAGCAACCTTTTCAATGAAATATTTCACTATATCATTCGAAAAATAATTGTTGCCGTCAAGATTTTGTCCCCTTAATTGGACTTGGATTTTGGTTTTACTAATTTTACTTTTTATGCTTTTTATTCTTTCCCAAGGATCTTCCTTTAAATGTCTGAGGCTAATTTCAAAAAAAGATCCCTCACATAATTCGATTGAATGAAAACCAACCAAATCTAGCTTTTCAAAAATATCAAACAATTCCTCAGTCTTTACTTTGTTGTTCGCCAATATTTGAAACATATGGCTTAATGACGTATCTGTTATTTTTATTGGTGACATGAAATAATAACACTTCCCTCACAATTTACTTAATGATTTTAGTTCTTATTCATTAACATATATCACAGTTGGTATCCGACTTTCTTTTTCCATCCACTGAAGCATTTCTTTATCTTTAAGCTTATTCGACCAAAATCCTTTTTTACTAATAACGTCGAGTAATTTTTCATGCTCATTTTCCAGGAATTTAGTATTAATTTTCCCTTCAACAAATAATTTATTAGACATAATTGACTTAAGATATTCAATATTGGTTGCCGGACCTTCAATCGTAAACTCGTCCAGCGCACGTCTCATTCTCATGATTGCTTCTTTTCTACTATCTCCAATAACAATCAACTTTGCCATCATCGGATCAAAATGGTAGTCAACATTGTAATCTAAATGGACTCCGGAATCTACTCTTACCCCAATACCATCCGGTACTTGATAAGAGGTTATGGTACCTACTGACGGTAAAAAATTATTAAACGGATCCTCTGAATAAATTCTGCATTCAATAGCGTGTCCTTTAAAAATAATGTCTTCCTGCGCAAATGGCAAAGGCAATCCTGCCGCCACCATTATTTGAAGTTTTACAATATCTATCCCTGTAACCATTTCAGTAACAGCATGTTCTACCTGAATACGTGTATTCATTTCCAGAAAGTATACTTCTCCATTGCTATATAGAAATTCTACAGTACCGGCTCCATGGTAATTTACTTCACTTGCTATAGCTTTAGCATAATCAAAAATCTTTTTCCTGAGTTCATTATTAAGCAATAAACACGGGGATTCCTCCACAACCTTTTGAAAACGTCTTTGAATGGAACATTCTCTTTCCCCCAGGTGAATAACATTTCCAAACTTATCGCCAATTATTTGGACTTCGATATGGTGCGCATCAGGAAAATACTTCTCTATAAAAACAGATTTATCGTGGAAAACAGACTCTGCCAATCTCTGTGATTGCTCAAAGGCTTTATTTAATTCACTTTGATCCATTGCGATCTTCATGCCTTTTCCACCACCACCGGCAGCAGGTTTGATTAATACTGGGTACCCTATTTTATTAGCAATTTCCTCAGCTTCTTCAACCGTCTCAACAGACCTATTAACTCCCGGTACTAAAGGCACATTTAATTTCTCAGCAATCTTTCTTGCAGCATATTTATTACCCATTGTTGCAATAACTTCACTTTTAGGGCCTATAAAAGTAAGCCCTGCATTTTCAACTGCTTTTGCAAATTCTTCATTTTCAGATAAAAAACCATAACCGGGATGAATGGCATCAACTTCTGCGGCAAGAGCAATGTTTATAATTTTATCAATATTCATATATGTATCTTTAGCGCCATTACCATCTAAAGAATACCTATAGTCTGCATATAATAAAGCTAAACTATCGGCATCATCATTTGAATAAACAGAAACAGATGGAATTTCCATCTCCCTGAGAGTCCTAAAAATTCTTAAAGCAATTTCTCCTCTGTTTGCTACAAGTACTTTTCTAAACATTTATAAGCACCTCGTACAATAATCATTAATTATATTGCATTCTACACTTCTTACTAAACGAACACTTCCAAAAACATATATCTCAATTTTAGCTTCTCTTTTATTCCTATTTAGCTGCTTAACAATACTCTCCCACCCCAATACTTGGTTAAGTGGTTTGGTATCATTAAAACACATCTTGGGAATAAAGGCTTCAATTATTCCTGCTCTTAAAGATCCTCTCGTGTAAAGGCACAAGTGGCAAAATAAATATGGATTCAGTCAATCTTTTTTGTTTGTGTTATAATATAAAATAGCAGAGCAAAATGCATTATGCTATTGCGCTGCTAGCCCATAAATCATTCGTTTGGGCCAATAAGTAGTATGATTTACGGTTTTTTTATTTCCTACATGAATTCGTTAATATATTTCACCCATTGTCCACTGTATATTGTAATTCATTAGTAATTCTCTGTCAATTCTTTTTTATTTACTAATTTGGTTTTTGTTGGAACTTATAATTTTAATAACTAAAGATATTATATCTTAAAAGCGTAGTTTTTATACTTGTACAATCTTATGTTAATGCTGTTTTATGTAAATCAATTTCTTTTCCTAAAATATATCTCATACATATATTTCTATCATCTCCCGCATAGCAAAAGCGCTCCAGCCGTTCTTCAGGAGTTAATTCCTCTCCATACATATTACTATCATCGATTACTAATGCATTAAAACAATACCCCTCGTCAAATGCTCCCACGTTTTCGAAATATCTTCCACCTGAACGGGTTGCCATATAGAAAGCTTCAGCCAGGTTTACTGCGTCCCACTCCGGGTCAAACATATTGCGGATTTTTGAATGCTGAATAGTGCTGGCTATACCTTTTGCAATTGACAGACTTGCACCCGAGCCTATATCACTACCGATTGCCAGGTTTATACCCAGCTCCAAAAGTTTTTTAACCGGCATTATGCCACCAGCATTAATATTTGCAGTTGCATCCGGGCAATGAACCGCCATACAGTTTGGATTTTTCATTAATCCCAGGACATCCTCATCCATAAAAATACAGTGTGCCATTATAGTAGGCCTTTGTCCAAGCAAATTGTTTTTATAAAATATATCTGCTCCATTTTTATAATCAGGGAAAAGTTCCTTGCAAACTTTCATTTCGTTAACAGCCTCACACATATGAGAATGAACGGGAATACCATATTTTTCAGATAGGCTTCCTAACCCCGCCAGCAGTTTCTCACTGCAGGTAATTGTAAATCTCGGAACGATTGAAGTCTTCACATTTTCAGCTTTTTGATGCTGCTTAATAAATCTTTCAGTATCAATAATAGACTGTTCTGTATTTTCAATATAATATTCAGGACTATTTTGATCCATATTTAGCTTTCCTGTGAATGCAAACAATCCTCTTTGCTCAAGTATGTCGAACAAAATTTCGGATGCTTCATAATGAATAGATGGGAAACAATTCACATGTAAAGTTCCCTGTCGTAATAGCTCATCTACAAAAAAAGAATACACCTTTCTTGCATGTTCTTTGTCCTTAAATTTTGCTTCATTTGGGTATGTATATGTATTTAGCCAGTCTAAAAGCTCTCTATCCATTCCAATGCCTCTTTGCAAAAACTGCGGTGCATGCACATGCATGTCACAAAAACCGGGAATGATAAGATTATTCCCCCAATCTATGATATTTTCTTTGGGAAAGCCTTCTGGCAGTTGGCTACAAATCTCCTTTACATGTCCATCAAGAACCAATATATATGAATTCTCTTTGCAAATAAGATTATCTTTATTCTGACTGTATATTATATTTCCTTTGTATGCACTATATCTGCTGTATTTTTCCATATGATTCCCCATCTAACCTGTATTTATATAAAAAAGCTTTAAAAACCTCTCAATATGATAACATAATTTTTATTAGAATTGTACCTATTCAAGTTGTGGTCACCAAGTTTGGCTATGATGTCAAACATTTAAACCGAAATGTTTTTTGCCTTATTATAAATTACATAAAATGCAAACTGGCACATCAAATATAACCCAATAAGTTTTATATTGATATGCCAGTCTTTTCGTGTTTATAATTAGAATTGGTAAATTCAATCACAGGTTATATGATTGCTTGAAAACTTAATAATAAGGAGGATAAGGCTCTTCCCCATTATAATAAGGATAATAGTATTTCATGGAATAAGGGCGTGTAAACGACATACTATTTGATCCCATTGCATAATCATAAAAATAATTGAAATAACTAATATCGACTAATTTGCCTGTGTCAGGATCAATCAGTACAGTTGCATAATTCAGATTCAAATATAGATTATTGTCTCTATATGCACCACTGCACAAGCAATTTATATTATAAAAACTTGATGGAGAAGATACCGATAACTCCAGCAAATTTTTATTTTGTATTGGCATATTGCTCTTACTACCATGTAAATAATATACGGTGTCAGGAATAACTTGTTGCATTTCGGGATACTCCATGTATTGTGATTCATATATCTTAGCAAATATATCACTTTTCTGTGTCATCGTAATATTATAAACTTGTGAGCCGGCAGAATTTGATGCATTTGAATAATATGAATAACTTAGATCAATCGGATTACCATTTACATAGTTTTTTAGTCCATTTGGATCTGTTTGGAACACAATTTTAGCCCCTTCACTGATAGCCAAATAAGTTGCACTACTATCATTTGCTAAATCGGCAATCTTGTTAAAATTGATCGTATATGGCTGTTCAGAAGAGTAAACTCCATTTAAGCTACGAACCACAAAATAATGAGTACCCGGTAAGAATTTAGCTAAATTTCCCTCTATACTATACGCCGTTGACCCTACTCCTTGAGGAAACCCATATTCATATCCATTAGCACCTGTTATGGAATATTTTATTACCATTGGTTTTGTAATAGTAAACTTATATATATCCGTATCATATGGACTGTCGATTACTCCCGTTATATTGGTATTTAATGCAATGGGAGTTGCTGTGTCAGTTGAACTATTAACTTCATAATCGACATCTGTTGTACTGTTATAGAATGCAAAAGCGAAATCCCCTACACCCGAATAGCCTGATACTGCAAAGTAATAAGTTCCAGCTTCAAGTACATCATTATACCATTCTTGCACCCCATTACCGGCATTTGCACTTCCGCCAATTAACCCTAAATTATATGTACTTGTATCCAATTGAAACATATATAAATCTGCGTCAAGCTCGGATACCATCTGTAACAAAATAGACACCGTACTCTTTTCATTTAATGTAAAACCATACCAACGCATTTCATCTGATGCTAATATAGATCCTTGAAAAACATCCTCATTCTCTACAAGATATGCATTGTTAGGGTCTGTATTATCTGTTTCTGTTTCTGTTTCTGCGAGTGCTGATTTTATTGGTGAACTCTTTCCCTTTAAACTAGAAATCTTTACTTTCGATCCAGAATATTTTCTTTCCATGATGTTTGGCTCCATAGCCTTAATATTCTCTATGGAAGCTATCTCTTTATAACCTTTTTGAACACCCATTGAACCTTTAATTACTGGAATGGAAGTATTTTGTACCTTATTTACTATTGCAGGGTCTACTGTCGCCATATTGTCGTTAGCAAATGCAAAAGCACCGTTTAGCAGAATCATACAGACAGTCATGACAAATGCTACTATTTTTTTAGTCATATCTTTTCCTCCTTATAAAAGTATATTTGTTGGACTTCGTACCTTAACTTTCTTGTAGCCTAGTAATTAAAGCATAGCTTAAAGCATTAAAAATCCTTCTGTTACCTCCTTTTTTAATTTTAGGAAATTAGCCTTGTTTTCTTTACTGTTAGCATTCTTACACTTTAGCACCTGAGCACGTGTTCTTAATAATTATTATACAATAAATTTATAAAATGTAAAATATTGTTATTTTATACTTGGGGTATGGGTCGTAACGGAACAGAAAAAAGAACAGACATTAGTATCTGTTCTTTTTCATGTTTCAGATATGTATATTAATATTATAATTCTACGTGTGGGTTGCTTTCGTATGCCGAGCCCATTAAGCACATCTGATCAAGAACCTCCGCATACAAATCAAACAAAGCTTTTAACAGGTCAATATCTTTAACCACACCCACTACGCAAAAGTATAACTCATCAACACCCTCGGGAAAGCTCTTTGCAAACCACCCTTCGTCATCTTTTATCTCAAGACGGATATTAGGTTGATACTCAATCAGTTGTCTTATTTTACTATTGGCAAATAGTGTGCGGAGCTTCTGCTCATCATTACCTTTTATAATAAAGTCTTCGTCGAATTTGGGAAAACCGACCTCAACATCCTGACCTCCAAAAAATTTCCCAATTTCACTAAACATACCTTTTCTATAAATCTTAAATCTGAATCCGTCCTTATTTACATAAGGTGCTCTCATTCTAGTATAAGTAGTGCTGGATTTTCCTGTTGAGACAGTATAAGTATCTAAAGTCACAGTCCAATCTTTTACGTGAGCAACCACCTTATCCGCTGAGAAAAAACCGCCCTCTATAAATTGACTACCAATTTGATCACTTAATGATTTCCAGATTTCTTTTTTACTCGGCCCAAATATCTCTCTTAAAATCCCCATTTAACCCTCTCCCTATCTATTATCGCTAGTTAATATTTTACATTGCAACAGTCCTCATGTAAATTAAATTCCGATAAGGGTAACGGTAAAATAAGATAAATATTTCCCTCTCATTAAACTAATGAATGACGCCAATGCGTTTCGTTGAAAATAATGAATTGAGGTTTGCAGTTTATAGTTATGCTGTCCTACCCAATATACTTCATATTTTCAATCAAATGCTTTATGTTAGAAGTGGTGGATAATACAACGCTGCCACCAAACTGTTCTGTAATATGCTTTAAGACCCATGAAGCAGGTTGTTCCTCTTCTTCGAGCAATTTGTTTAGTTTTCTTCTGTTATAGAGCGTATCGTACTCCTCCTGATCGATTACCCCGCCCCTTCCATACATACCTTGCAGCAGTGGCGTATGTGCAACCATAGTAATATCCTTATAATAGTTAATATATTCATTAAGACCTTTGTCTGCGACTACCTGTGGGAAGAAATCGGCATCCAGTACAGGACTTAAGTAGCTGTATTTTTGCTGAACAGCGCAAAAAAATTTGTAACCGTTCTGCCTACAGATATTACGCGCACTTTCCACACGCCACGTTCTGAAGTTGCTGCAGCCGATCTCCTTGACCAGACCTTTTTGTATCAATTCATTCAGTACATCCAGTGTCTCTTCCATAGGAGTGCTGTAGTCATCTACATGAAGATATAACAGGTCAATATAGTCCGTCCGGAGGTTTTCCAGTGATTTTTCTACAGCCTCAAGTACGGTTGTCCTGCTCAGCCCTTGCATATTTGAGAAAGCATGAAAAGTATTTTCCTTTAGTAGTTCACCACTAAGAGAAGCATTGTCTTTGGGCTGTGCACCAATTTTAGTGGCAAGAATGACATCTTTTCTCCTGCCGCTGTAATCAAACCATTTTCCGATGGTTTTCTCACTCTCGTTTCCGTTGAAACCGTCCCAGAAAATGTAACAATTGGCAGTGTCAAAAAGATTACCTCCATTCTCCACGTATGTATCCATTAATTTAAAAGAAGTCTTTTCATCAGTATGAGAACCAAAATCAACACACCCGAGGCCCAATGCTGATACTTTCAATTCCGATTTCCCAAGTCTTATAACTTTCATATTTTTTCCCCAATACTCTATTATTAAAAATATTTTAATATTTTCAGCAATCAAATATCCATTATTGATACTTCCTCCAGCTTCTTTCTCAAACCGTTAACAGTATTGAGATATTGATTGCGGGCATGATAAATTTTTTCAAATGCCTCCTGTAAAGCATGCGGTATGTCCGAATTGGCCTCATAAAGAAATTTAAGCAGATTTTTAAATTCTTTCAACTCTTCCAATGAAAAGTTTTTTGATACCCGGATGTTCATCATATTTTCAAAAGGTACGAACAAGTCCGGGGTTATTTCCATATCAGGATAAAGGGTTTTAAATTCTCCATCCGTCAGGCTTGGCTCATATATGAAGAAATCAGACATTATGCTGCCCATTTTAACCGCAAGTTTATATGTACTTTGTATAGTATCCCAGGTGTCATTTGGAAAGCCTACCATATAGAAAGCTAATGTAAGAACATTATTTTTATTTAAATATTCAATGAGATTTTTTGTCTTCTCTATCCCAAAAACAGGTCTGTTGTAGCTTTGAAGAGTATTTTCATCTGCCGATTCAACACCAAAGAATATGAACTTCAAGCCTGCCTTCACCATAATATCGATTAACTCGGTGTCCAGAGAATCCAGTCTGGTCTCACAATACCAATCAAATTTAAGACCCTGATCTATTATTTTACGGCATAGCTCAATTACCATATTTCTATTTACCGTAAAGTACTGGTCTCTGAACTGAATGGCCTTAAAGCCAAGTGAAAGCATAAACTTTATATCTTCAATAACCTTGTCAACCGACCTGAAATCAAATTTTTTACCATAGAAAGACGCATAAGGACAATATGAACAGCCTACTGCGCATCCTCGGCTCATATTAAGGCATCCCCTCATCTCGCCTGTATGCGATAAATAGTTCTTATATGGAAAGAGTGTATAATCAGGTGTAGGAAATTCATCGATACTAAGGGATTTTAGTCCGGTATTCAGCATATTACTGACATAGTGTTCGATCGGAACCTCCGATATATCGTCGATCTCAGCAACCTGCTTCCGTATCCAGCCTTTAAGAAGCTTTGCTGTATGCCCCGCAAGCACTATCCTTGATGTATAATCGTTGTTTTTCAGGTATTTTGCAAAATCAATATCATATTTTATTGAAGGAGCTGCTGCTTTAAGAATAATAACATCGTACTTGCCTTTCATTCTCTTTATAGTATCTTTGGGCAAGAGCTTCTCGGCATTTGCATCAATGATGTCAAGTTCGACAGACTTATCATTCTTCGCTATGGTAGCCGCATAAATCAGCGGCAAATCAGGAACTACATATGGCATATACTCTGCATTTCCGAGATCTCCCATCATATCACTGGATATAGTTATGCCATAGTAGGGTCTTAAAAGTAAAAGTTTCATTTAAAATTACTCCCTTCAATTGTTTGTTATTTAAACCTGCCTTTCTACTGCATCCATGCTAACCGATCAAGCCCCAATTTAATGATTACCAGTTCCGCATCGCATATGGAAATCTCTCTCGCTTTTTCTACCTGTACTCTCGCCAGTTCCTCCTGATTTTCACTTTCAAGTGTAATCGCCAAGTTTATAAAAAAGCTTATCAAAAGGTGATTTGCTTCATTTTGGGATATCCTGTTTTCTTTCAAACAAATTTGGATACATTCCTGAAACCCCATAGCATTAACTCTTGCAATCTGAGAAAAATAGGCCTTCTTTCCGCCTTCTCTCAAACGCGATGAATTACCTTCGGTGTTAGTAGGAATCCTGTATAAAGACGGAATAAACGGAGTATATACAAACTTCCCTCCTAGAACTGAATATCTCATCCAGGCTACGACATCTTCTGATACCGTTTCTCTTGGAAAAGGTCCTTTGATTGCCAACTCTGTCCGAACTGAGGTGGTAGAAGTCAGATTAAAATATCCCATCTTTTTCCAAACATCATATCCTTCAATGGCGCCATTTTTATGTGTATTCAGTATTTCATTGATGCAAGGTGCCAATTGTTGCTCAGGTACCTGCTTACCGGTTTCATCAATTACTGAAAAGGTTGAATATAGAACAGCCGCATCGGGGTCGCTGTTAAAAATCTTCCGGGTCTCCTCAACCCGCTTGGGATGAGAAATATCATCCGCATCGTTAAATAAAATGTAAGGATACTGTCGTTCATAAGCGATACGAATCGCAATATTTCGGGATTCTCCCGTCCCAAGATTCTCCTTGTTAAAATGGATGGTGATCTTATCTCCTAATTTTTCCTTAAGTAAGTTCAAGTGCCTGATAGCCTGCGGCACTCCTGATCCATCTTCCACTAGAATAATATGATATTTGTCATCTGTCTGATTCTGTATTCCTTCAATAGTCTTGTCCAGAAAAGCTATGGATTGTTCATAGTTATTTGATGCCAAATATGGAATAACAAATGCTGCAATTTCATTTTTAATCATAGAAACTCACCTCAAATTCATTTTTATTATTTCATCTATTTCTTTATTCGGTCAGCAGCCACAAAAGCTGATATGGTCTGATGTGTAAACCTTCTAAAGGAATTTGAATGTCAGTCTCTTCAATCCTTTGATTCGAAGCAATCACCTTCATTGAATCTCTTTTGATACATTCTTGAATATAACAGGATTCAACCCACTGATCCCCGGAAGAAAAATTTGCAATAACAAATAAGGATTTAGCATTATCCTGCTTATGTACAACCATTACTGCATTATTTTTTACATCAAACTCATACATGGGTATTCTGCAATTAAAAATTGTATGCTGCTTTCTCACTTGAATAAACTTTTGTATTCCTTCAAAAATCATCTTTTCCATTGTTCCCTCAATTTTACGTTTTTCGGCCTTCTTCCAGTCAAAGGAAACTCTATGGATAAAACGGCTGTCTGAAGTTTTTTCGGGGTCATTTATATAACTATAATCGTTAAGAGTCCCTATTTCATCGCCGCTATAAATCAGCGGTATCCCATTAAGGGCCAAAAGTATCCCGTTCAGAAGTAAAACCCGACAAATAGCTGTATCAAATTCTTTTGTATTAATGTTGGTTTGGAATTTTTCAATACCGCAAAGGGAAGCTAATGTTCCTGACACTCTTGCATCAAGGGTTTTAGGATTATAGGCATAATAGACACCTTTTGCAAAGCTTCCCTCCTGATTATCAGTTAAGAATCTTGTTGCTGCTTGCCGTTCAAGAAAATCATTCATCTGCAATCGTTCAGTTATATCTTTCTCAAATAAGAAGCAGATATCATCATGACTGCGTATAAAATTTACAAGACGCTTATCTGATGGAATATTGGAAGCCTTACGTATGGTAAGTGCTGAATAATAGCCATTGGCGGTACTCATACTGTACCAAAGTGAAGACATTAGTGAAATGTTATACATGATCTCACATCCCGAACTGTCTTCCTTGAAATATTCGAAAACAGCATCTAGAGGTGACATGCTTTCCCCCTTAAATATTACGCCAGGGGCAACAATGTCAAGAATCATTCTTAACATATTGACGACCATATGCCCCTGCGGAAGTCCGACACAGCATGTCCCTATTTCTTTCCAAATATGACTTACAGCATCCAGCCTGATAACATCTACCCCTCGATTGGCTATAGAGATCATTATTTTTACGATGCAATTAAAAACATATGGATTTTTGTAATCCAAATCCCATTGGAAAGGATAGAAAGATGTGAAAACCCACTTTTGAATCTCTTCTTCATAGGTAAAAAAACCCGGTGCCTGATCTGGAAATATATCAGTAAGGGTTTTTTCATATTCATCAGGGATATCTCTTGTTGGAAACATCATATACATTTCCTGAAAGAATGGATTCCCCCTTTGTGCCCGTTTTGCCCAACTACTTTCTCTTGATGTATGATTAAGGACAAAATCCAGACAGCAAGCAATTCCCTCTTTTCTCAATTCTTCCGTCAAAAGTTCAAAATCTTCCATACTGCCTATTGAACGTTCTGTGGCAAAATAGCTGGAAACAGAAAAACCACCGTCATTATTTCCATCATGTGTTTTATATATAGGCATAAAATAAATATAATTAATGCCCAACTCTTTAAAATATGGAATTTTCTCTCTAATAGTAGAAATATTTTGAGAAAATAAATCAATATAAATTACGTATCCGATAATATCTCTGGATAAATACCAACCCGAGCAGGATAATCTTTTTATATCCATCTCCTTCAATTTGGGTTTTCTATTTTTATACCCGCGGTATATAGTTTTTAATAAATGGTTATAATACCGGTCTCGTTGTGGATGCTCTCCATAAAGCCGGTCATATACCTCCTGAATCTTCTTTATATTTTGAATAAACCGAACTGTAAAGACAGGATCATTATTCCAAACCGTATATGTATCATTCATTATATGTATCTCCTCGAGTGATTTTTTTATTACTTCTGACATATCCAGTTCCAGTTATATTATTCTCAGGATTCCAATCCCTCCCATCCAAAAATATGTGCTCTGTTACTTAATTTATTCTTAGGTATCTACCAACCGTATTCTTTTCAGATTTTAGCATTTTCTTATTTTATTGTGAATACTTGGAATTTTTGGTTTTTTATAGGTTATTAGGTTCCATTTTCATTCAGCCTCCGCCCCTCCACCATCAAAAAAAGTGTGTCCATGGAAACCATGAAACACACTTCGAAATATATCAACTGCAAAGTCTTGTCAAGTCGCTATGGTAGTCGAAGAATATATACTGACCTGTTTAAACAGTGTGACCATATTTTCTGTCTTTCCGAGTACAATCAGTCGGATGACTTATTACCTTATGAGAAATCACGGACAGTTTTCTTTATTTTTCTTGAAGAGGTCATTCAAAAGCTAATGAGAAAGAACAAAGCAGCGTGCGCAAAAATACTTCGGATTTTTCAAGTCAATATAATTATATTCTTTTGCAGATTTTTTCACCTTGAATTTTTATTTTTCCTTTTTAATGCCTTTACAATGGCGAATATAATTAATGATATAATAACTACTCCAAAAATCCAATATAGTCCATTATGATTTTGAATATTACCTTGTGTTGAGGAAATAACCGCTGTTTCTATATTCCCATCAGATTTGGGCGTCGGGGTACTATCTGTTTCCTGAAGACTTTTCTTACCTAAATTACTAATAGTGATTTGGGTATCAAATGTAAGTTTACTAATGTCATACCTTTTCTGCGCCCCTGCTTTCATTGACTTAAACTGTTTTTCCATATCAATCTTACAAGCTTTATTCATTGCACCCCTAGAGAACACATAGATTTCTTTGCTTGATAAATTATATATATTGGAATACAAGGTACCTCCTCCATCCCAATTTTGCTTCGTGGCATTTAGAATAGCAGCACATAATTCTATCGATGGTGATTGCTTTTGCAATAAATCTACAGCAGTATTATAACGATCACAGGGATATCCACCCAGAGAAGGATCAGTAAACCAATAATTTGTTACAACCTGATAGTGCTCGTCATGACCTTTACGAATAATGTGAAGTTTTCCTTCCATCCACTCAAATACTGCAGAAGCTCCTGTGGAATCAGTAAATAAGAGGTGATCACAAAAACTTTTAGGGATATTATAATTATCAAAAAACTTCTCAACTTCTTCCACAGAAGTACATTTAGCAAGAACGATATCTCCCAAATTATAATCCAGCTGCTTCTTATTACTGTCATAAGGAACTTTAGTAGACGGACAGGAAGCACCATCATAAAATAAGCCATGCTCATTCATACCACCCTGAACATAAGATGAATTATAGAAGCATATACGACCATAGCTATCTTCACTGGGCGCTGTAACTATCATATAGTTAATGATAGAATACATATAATCTTCGTTGTTGCCTGCTAATATAGTACCGTCCTCCAGTTCCGTGGTAAATATTGTACAGGCCATCGCTGAGCTAGGTAGACAAAGCATTAGTACTAAAGTAAGGAAAACCGTTGCCAATCGTTTAAAATTCATAATATTAACTCCTTAAGAGTTATAGCCTACCATAATCATACATTTCCAAATATAGTAAGTCAATTTGTTTCTATAAGGCTTTGGATATCACTTCCCATTACTGTTCTGTAGCATAAATTGATTATCTGTGTTGTGATATAACATTCTTGTAATATATTCCCTATCACTATGAAAATCATTTTTACCAGTTCTAATAGCTAAAAAAGAACCTTGATAAGAATATATTTCTTAGTCAAGGTTTTTTGTGTACAAATGCCATATGTTTGTACTGACGGAATATTCAATTTGGCTGACACTATTAAAACTCTGGTTAAAGAAATGTACATTATATAAAGGATACAAATTATTTTGCATGATTAGAATATATACCCCCAGCAAGTTTGGACAGTGCTTTACAGTCTTTTTCATCATCAGGATTGAGCATTATCTGTGTCAGATATTTGTATATAATATCCTCCTTTGCAAGAATTGCTGCCCTAGAATCACTTCGAGTCATGCACCAATATAGACTATATATAGCATCGAATAAATCATTCCGATTTTTTTTATTATTATAAGAAGTCAAATCTATCATGTTTATTGCTGTACTAAGACTTGAGGATGTCTGCATATAATAGTTTATTTTTTCGTCTTCATTCATTTTACTATAATCCATTCTGAAGCCTGATTGAGCTTGAGACAGACTTCCCCTAAATATTTGATCTGCTAATTGTGTTTTATAATTTAGGTTTTCTCGGGCTGAAATGGTAAATCCAATACTAATTATTAAAACTATTGCTAATAACATAGGTATTGCAAATATTAAAACTTTCTTTTTCAATCAGTATTCACCCCCTCAAAATATTTATAAAAATAATTCGTGACTTCAAACTTATTTTCGCTACTAACTATTTCATTTAACTTGTGTTATTAGTTTATTTAAATCTAATAAAAGGCAGAACTTTAATTTTATTATCATTAAAACTGGGTACTGTTCATTTCATTAAAAACATGTACTCTTTTTATACATTCTACTTTTATCTTTGAAAACTTCCTGAAAACTTCCCATGCTAATTTAGGATTAGGATTAACAATATCAAAATTTGATTCACTTAACATTTTATTTAAACCTCTTCGGCTTCATACGCTTTTATCATTTTTATCTCCCACTTAAATTCAATTAGTTCTTAAATAAAACAACCACAAACTAAATATAACATATTTGGTAAAATTGTACTATAGACTGTTAATATCAAAAGGAATTACATCAATAAACTGCTTGTGAATTTCCCAATGGTCTAGAAGTCCTCCAATGGGCATCAGCCAGACCTCTGCTTCATTTCTTCTTAGCTGTGTAACATCATAATAAATAAGCCGCACAAACAATTCTTCATCGCTTACCCAACTGACGTGCTTTTGTGATAATCACTTCTTTATATGTTGCAAGCTCTACAGGTGAGGCTGTCTGTTATGACCTCCTGAAAAATGGGTATGAAAAAAGCACCCGTGGTTAACAGATGCTTAAATTTTAAGGTTTATTGCTATTTTAAAAAGTATTGATTTATGATTTTCTTAATTTCAGGATGGTCTTTATCGTCCTGTACAAGATAGTTAATAAAAAAATCCTCTATATCTTCATCTTTTATATTTGCCAGCAATTCATAAATCTTAGGCCAAACAGTTGCAAAGGAATAGTTTTTGCAAAAATAAAATGCTATTTCTTTAAATCGAGGACTTTTGTTATAGAATAAAGCTATTGAAATATTCAGACCATCTTTATCCTCTAAAACCTCTTGGCTTTTTAATATACGATTTAATCTTTCATCTGATATGTCGCCAGCCCACTCTATTCTGGCAACAGTTGACACATCTGGAAAGGCTTCTTCTGCTTCTAATATATCTTGAGACCATTCATATTTATTATCAAAATCTTTATTTTCCAATGACAAATACGTTTTTGTTTCACTTTCTTTTAGCTTGTTCTCTCCCCATGACTGCATTACTTCTAATACAGGTGTAAGTAATTCGTCTTCATATAAGGTTATACCATTTATTGATATTCCACCCTTAGTATTTTGATTTTTATTAGCCTCCCACACTGAACCTGCTGGAATTATTACTAAGGTTTTAACCTTTTTCTTATTAAGTGCGGCAGCTACTGCCTTGTGATGACCATCAAGCAAAGCACAAAGATATCCATCTACATGATAGGCAATTGCCCTATACTCGTCATTTTTTCTGTAAAATTCAGCTTGTTGTGGATTATATAAACTTGGTGGCTGAGTAGGCAAAATATAGTATGGAAAACCTGCGCTCCATAGACCATCTCCGCCATACATAGGGCAAGAGGCTTTATTATATGTTGGTGTATTATTTAATTTCCAAAAGAACTCTCCATTGCCATTGGTAGGACACAATTCTGTATCAACAAGTGCATAATAACCTGTTGGAAGAAGTCCTAGAAGTGGTTTTAGATTTTCAAGAGACTGCTCCAATGAAACAAACTTATGGTTAAGAATTTCTCTCATATCAGATATCATTTGTTGATCACTCATGTTTAAACCGTATCCAGCTGCAACAAGTTTTTCACAAGTTGGGCAAAAGTATGGACCGTCTCCATGAAATTTTATTAGCGGGGTGTCCCCATAAACCAGAGTAGCTAATGCATCATTTTCTAAGTAGCCATACTTATTAGACAATAGAGCTTTCCCATTCCTTATGTAGAAAACCACTCCACTGCCGCCCCAATCAGGTTGATATTTTTCAATCGTTTTTATTGTAATCAATTCCGGACTAGAACTTTTAAAGAACTTGCGAAACATGGTATCCGTCTCCAATCCAAGCAGTATTTAAACAACATATAGTATCATTCTTTCAATTCGTATATTCTGCTATAACATATCTTACTTTTTCCGCTATCCCAGGATTGATAGTCGCATGTCAATACCTGCAACGTCCCATCCTCGGTAATATTTGTTCCATAAGCAATACCTTTCAATCTATGCTTAGAAATTAGATTTAAATCCTCTGAATATACAACTAATTGCTTTTCGTAGCAAGTAATTAAATAGTTTTTATAAACAATTGGTGTCGAATATATGCTTTTTCCAAGCTCTACTTGATACTTAACTTGATTTCTTAAGGGGTCAAATGCAACTAAATTATTACTTGCCATTCGAAAGTATAAAATATTGGTATTGAAATTTATCACAGGATTAGAGGTGTAGTGTTGAACTTTAAAATTATTTGTAATATTCCCATTTGTATCAATTTGGATTAAAAAGTGCTCGTTATCCTTTTGGTAACCATAATAGAGTTTTTCATTATTACAAATAATTTCGTCCCAGTAAAATCCACTATCAGAGTTTAAATTTATATTCCACACAGCAGCCCCATCTTTATCATATTTTGATATATTTGAACCATGTTTTATATATATATTGTCTTCATGGTCAACAATTGGTGAAGTTTCTAAAGGACTTACTTCTATCTTCCAAAGACACTTCCCGAATTTATCAAGTTTAAATATGTAGTTTTCACGATCAGAACTCTCATGAAATGATGAAATTAATATATATTTATTGGAAATCTCGATGATCTCTGTTGAGTAAGTGCCATCTAAACTGTTTTCCCATTTAACATTGCCGTCTAAGTCAAGAGCATAGAACATAGGTTGACCAGTTTTTTGCGTACTAACCGAATACCAGCCACTTTCTGATACATACAAAGTTTCTTTACCCATTACTGCCTGGATATTTCCTTTGCCCTTTGGACGGATTACCCCAAATGAGTCAATAAATTTAAATTTATTAAAAGGTTTATTAGAGAATACTCGCCTTTTATCTAAAATGTAAGACCCATCTTGCTCACTCACAAGAACACAATATGTAGCATTATCCTTGCCTATTGTTTTCTTCGAGTGGCTGAACATACCATCAAATTCACTTACTAAGTTTAAAGATATTTTCCCTTTCATATTAAAAACCTCTCATATATGAACTTAAATAGCAATTTATGTAGTACTTCATGATATATTGAAAAATTTCTACAGCTTCAATTATTCTAAATATTATTATAATGTAATTAGATGTTTTTAGTAATACTGATTGAATGTCCCTATGTGGTCAAAAACATTTTTACTGGCCGGAGGGCATTTACCCCAGTTGTGACAGGAGGCTTTATAACTACTGCCACAAAGGGCTATATCT
Organism: Bacillota bacterium; assembly: GCA_023390335.1. Taxonomy (GTDB): domain Bacteria; phylum Bacillota; class Clostridia; order Acetivibrionales; family DSM-1351; genus Ruminiclostridium. Next base: position 26,473 of record JAEWCZ010000073.1, read on the forward strand.
TGACAAAGGCAGCTGTTCTCATACAAAACCGGATTATGCTAGGTTTTGCGAAATGTATGGGAGTGAGACTTATTTTATTACCTTTCTGAAATAATTCATCCAATTTTTTATAAGTCTCAATCATTTGTTTTCTTAAATTATTTGGAATGTTGTTACTAGAATTGTTTATTAAAATCAATATAATTTGATCATGTGGTAAATTTAACGATTTATATTGATGTGAATACTCAATTAATAGCTTTTGTAAAGGTATCACATATATCTACCACGGATTTTCAAATAAGTTTCATCCAGACGCCATGAATCATTGCTAGGTTTCAGGTACTTTCTAATATTTTTACTCATAATAGGCGAATATTGAAGAACCCAGCGATAGATGGTGGAAGGACGTTCAAAAGTTTTTACAACAGAACCATATCAGTTACTAGTTTATACCTTAATAGATTTATTTACATTATTCTTTTAAAGATAATAGGCATAAAATTTCGATTATCATAAAAGAAATAAAAAAAAGAGGGATGATTAGTAGTTTTGGGTAATTTGTTATAGAATTATAAATTCCAATAATAATGAAAATAAAAGTTTGCATTAAAAAACGGAATAATTTAATTGATTTGCTATAATGGAGATAATATTTTTCATTACAGGAATTACATCTCTCTTTAAATAATAGCTTAAAATTTAATTCCTGTTTTTGTTTACATATAGGGCATCCTATTTTCATTAATTGTATTCTCCTTAAATGTATGAAAGGTTGTTGGTCTGTAGCAGATTGAATTTTCTTTGCTAGTCATGCCTTAACCACCTTTACTACAATTGTAATGCCTTCTTGTGCTGCTGCAATCTTTAGTTGTCTATGCAGTTCAGCATATATTGCAATATTATTCAACTGTTTCTTTTCATCCTCAGACCAATCTCTCATCTCCTTAACAAAATGTTATTAATTACCATTACAACAAAAACAGTAAATAATATCAAGTAAATTTTAATAATTTTAGTTACTTATGATAAAGAATAAAAAAAGCATTTTCTTCTTTTATTACTGCTTTATACAATTACATGAGCACCTATATGTAATTAGTGCTAAATGAATTTAATCACTTTAGCACTAATCAATGTTAATACTATAACAATTACCTGCAGATTCCGAATGATATTCTAGATTATTTCATTTGTCTTTCTATCTAGCTATAAGAAGCGGTACATGTATTCATACATCTATTGTTACGGCTATACATCTGAAACTCTTGCTATACATGTAAAACACATCCTTTATCATGTATTATATAACATTCACATCAGGAAGTAGTTAACCCCCTGCTACAGAACTATTTAATCATAGTTTATCATTTGGGGATGCATTGAAATTGTATTGCTAATTAAAACTTACTATTACCGAAGAAGAAGTATCAGCCCGTTCAAAACATTAATAGATTTTTTAAATCTTCAGGTAAAAGCATTGACCCAAATTCTGACGGATCTTTTTCTATGTATTCAATACCATTGACAATCCACTTATCGTTATCTTTAATGTACTTAATTTTAACAATTTTATTATTTTGCAATTTGTGTTCACTAATTGCATCTTTTTTAGATCCATTTGCAATTACACAATAAGGATCAATATTTTTAACATCATCGCCGGTACTTTTTCCTATGTTTATTTTATTAAATTCTTCACGGTTAAAAAGCTTTTTTAATCTCCATATGTTTCTGACAATACCATCCTTATCATAAAAAACAAACAATTTACTTTCATCATCCATATTCCTAATTTCATATGAATAATCATCGGCAGAGCGTACAATGTCAGGACTACCATATAAATGTTGTATTGAATCTTTTTTGTTAACAAAAGATAAACTTCGTCTTATATCATATGGAAGGTTTATCTCGTCAGGTATTTTCTTTTGTACATCTTTCCTGTATTGTTTAGAAATATCTGTGTTTTCTTCAATAGCATTAGTACTTTGCCTTGTAAGCTTATTAACACCACATCCGCAAAGGGCTAAACTTATTAATACTGCAGAAATTATAATTCTATTAATTTTCATATCAATTTAAAACCTCCCTCAAATATTTGGGGTTCAAAAGATATACTTAATTTGATACAGCAATATAAACAGTTGCACTATTATAATAATTTGAGTAACCCGCAGCATTCCAACTAAATGTGCTTGGATTTATTTGTCCATCATTTATCGATGGGTTAGAGCCGTGTTTTTCTGACCAATCTCCATTACTGTGCTGTAACATAAAGTGGTAATCTGCTTCACCATATTCTTGTAATATACTCCCATCACCATCGAAATCATGCATGCCAGTTCTAACAGCTATCTTTCGTTCAGAAGAACTTGTTGTTGAAGTAACTTCTTATCTGAGATTGAATATAGCCTGGCGGCAATGCACCACTCTTTAATCAGTATGATTAAAGGGGGGGACAGACGATGAGGAGGCTGGAAATGTTGAAGCAAGAGAAATTATTTTTTGTATTTTTTGAAGTAGTCATCTACTAACTTTTGATATTTATTAGAAACTTCCTCAACTTTAGCATTTATTTTACTATACTGTGATGTTGATTGGTCATAAAGATCTGAGTCTTCTGGTTTATTATTTACATCAACAAATTCCTTACTTATAGCTAATAAATCACTATTCATTTTGGTTAATAGCTCTATCGCTTCTTCCTTATTTAAGGTCTCTTCTGGTTTTGCTAAATTAGAAAACAACGGATCATAAGATAAAATCAACAGATTGTGCATATTAACATTCATTTTACTTGCAGACACTACTGAACCGAAATGATGGCATACAGAATTAACATATAGTGTATATTTCTCCCCATTCTTACTGCCGCTATTAATGTATTTGTCTACAATTTTAAACATATCATGTACTGCATACCATTCATAATGCATTTGCCGTGTATCTTCATCCTTTAGGTTCTGGTTCTTTATATGTAAATAAACACTATTTATTATTGTTATTAAAAGAATTACTGCCATTAATATATTAATGATAGTCGATTTTTTACTGCTGAAATTAAGCATAATTAAACCCTCCTATTACATTATAAATTAAAACAGCCTTAATGCATATATTTTACTATAATGGTTATTTGTGTTTAAGTTACAATTAAATCACATTTATAATTGTATTGTGATTGCAAATTACTATTATATAATCTACCTATTAAAATATTAGCACAGAGCAGAAAAATATATACCGCTCTGTGCCAAAAGATTACTGTTTTATAACAACTATTGATATTGAAAAAAAGTTAAGGTGCTGAATTATAGTTAAGCTGGAAATTCTGCGAAACTGATGTAGTCGAATATTTTTCTTGATCATAAACGTCAAATTTCAACTGAAGAGCACCTACTGTGTTTACCGATGTATTTGAAGTACTCTCGTATTGAAGAATCCCCTCTTAAACTACCGCAACCGAAATTGTCTGCCAGTATACCACCTCCTTCCTTGATTTTGAGCATAAGAAAAGACACTCTGCAAAGAGTGCCTGAAAGATTTAATCTTTTTAAGGTAATTTATATAATATGAATCATTTGTAACAACACTTTTATCTTACATTCGTAGAACCCCACCGATGCATTGCTTGGTAAAAGGATTAAAATACACGATATAGGGGCCTAATAGACCATCCATTTCAGTATGCATTTCCACCTTTACAGCGTAACCTCCATTCAAAAGCAATAAATTCCTATTAATTTTTGCAGTTAAAATTTGAGGTGTGCTACAAGGTTCTTTGTCCAACTTTACTAAAGTGACCTTTGCATTTTCCCAATCAAGTATATCTTTAGCATTGTTTCCAATGTCGTATGCACGTTTTCTATAGTTCATATCATTAATATAAGTTGTGGATGTCCATATATAGAAAGAGGCACTTACTATTACAAGAATAATTGCAATTATTATGTTCTTTCTTTTCATACTAGACCTAAACTTCATTTTCACATCCCCCTTTACATTTTATTTAAACATAAACCCTTAATATATGAAGCCAAAAGGAATCAAAAAATATATGTCCTTTATCTATTAGGCCAATGATAAAGAGTAACTCCAACACTCGCCGATGTATTTTCGTCCGAATCATAATGTCTATGGCGCAAATAATCATAGTGCTCATCACCGTTCTCTGCCATTTCTTTAGCACCAGCAGCAAGTGAGCAGAACCCATCCCTGTTAGTCGAAATATACATATTCTTTTCATGTATTTTGATTGTTAATCTATTTTTTGTTTCCCACCTATTAATATAATTAGATTCAATAGTAGGAGTCCGGTTAATTATTTGTTCCGAATAAACCTTGACTTTAAGTAGTTTCTCAATATATTTAGGTGAAATTTGATATAAAAGAGCATCGTCAGTACATTCTACTTTAATATTTGAAAACTTTGAAAACTTCCCATGCTCATTTAGGATTAACAATATCAAAATGTGAATCTCTTAACATTTCATTTAATAAATATCTTGCATTATCAAGTCTAAATATGGTCTTATAATTTTCTGCGAGTTTTTCAACAGCTTCCATTGCTAAGGCTAGTAAAACCCTTTGAGTTAATAAAGCCTGTTCTTTATCATAATCAGGATTTTCCATGATTTTTTTAATATCAACCAATGGAATTTCTAGTTCTCTAAAGAACATGATTTCCTGTAATCTTTCTAATTCTTTGTTGTCATACAGTCGATACTAATATTGAGAACTTACCATCTTTTTATCCAATAGGATTTTGGAGGGAGGATATCCCTTGATTCTTTTAAATAGCTTGCTGAAATAGAAGATATCTTCAAAGCCGCATTTATATGCTGCATCCTTTACGGAAAACTCGCCACTAAGAAGAATATTCTCCGCATTGCTGATTTTCATCTTATTAATATATTCCTTTGCGGAACAACCTATATACTCTTTGAAAAGTGTTCCGAAATATGCGGTTGTTAGACCGGCAATTATGGCAAGTTCTTCTACTTTGATAGGATTGTGGAGATTACTTAGGATATACCTGATGGTTTCTTGGATTCTTATGTCAATGTTCTGAACGTTAATTTTATAATAGAAGCGTTTGAAATAATTATGTAGAATCATCAAAAGCAATGCGCGAGCTTCTATTTCAAACCCGGGACTTTTTTTCAACCACACAAGTGTCAGTTCATTGTACAAATATAATAATTCTTCCGAGGTGCCGACATGGGATACCAATGGAAAAGGAAGCTCAACATCATTCCCTTTAATATCATATAACTGGAAATTTACAGAAAATGCTTCCATTGGGTTGTTCGCATCCGTAGTTGCGCTTCGCTGGCTGCCTTTCGGAATACAAATGAGATCGCCCTGATTAACTTCATAGTATTCACCATTCACTTTGTAAAAGGCTTTCCCTCTTGAGAAATAGGATAAATCAATAAAGGTAATTGTTGAATCTTGAATAACCCAGTTTGGAGTAGCGCGCCTATTATTAAAATAGTCTATTTGTGGATTAATTTCCTTGTAGTCCATAAAATACCCCATTTCCGAAAAAAGTACAAATGATTTAATTTACATCCATGGATTTTATTATAAGATTTTCATATTATATTATCAATAGTCAATAAAAAACATGTCGAATCTGACATACAATATCAAACGGGAGGTGTTTTTATAATGCTCGTCAAGCCACGTACGAGTAACCCAAGGGACAAGTACGTAGTGCGAAAGTAGGTATATTTAAATAATTAATTCGTCTAAACATTACAAAATCTTCAGCTTATCACAACATTTTAATCTGTAAAGTTGTAAAAAATTTAAAATCTGAGAATTGGGTGACTCTAAAACGTGATTTTAGAGGTTGCCTTAAAAAAAGGAGCAAAACTAAGATGAAAGATAAAAAACTCTTAATCAACGTATCCCGCCTCCTCGTAGTCATCATGATGTTCTCATTATTCGCAGTTTCTCCCGTCCCGGCCACAGCGGCTGAAGGCGAACCAACACTTGAACTGAACAACCTCATTGCACAAGCCGAAGCTTTAAAAGCCGGCAACGAGGAATTCCAACTGCAGATTAGCCACACTGACGACGGATCCGATATGAACAAAGCTTTCCCCTGGGTGTACGCCAACGAACTCGAAGATCTTGATAACGCGCTTCAGTTCGCGCGCAATGAGCTCACTCCCGTTGATGAAGCTATATCCAGCCTTCAAGACGCAATAGTGAGTTTCAATGAAAAGATCAAAGCGGACGGTTCAGATCCCTATTTTCGTCTTGATCCGGGTCCTGGTAAAGTACCCGTAAAAATTACCGAGCCCATAAATGTCTGGACCTCAAGAACCCCGCTTGACAGCCGTGTCCCCGCCGACTTTGCTGGTGGCACATACAAAATGATTCCGTATCCTTTTTCAGATTCCGAAGGCAAAGCTGATGTACTCCAGATCAATTACGTCCATAACGGAACCAGCACATTCGGCGGAATGAGCATTCAATCTCCGTTGTCCCCGGCTGTAAATGTCCCCCTAGGCTCAACTATTGAGTTTGATGTTTACTATCCTAAGAGCGCGCAGGGTAAATACATGAGGTGGAGAATCAGAAATACCAACTCTAACATCGATAGCTACCTCAGGGATTACCAGTACAACAACCTTAACCCCGACTGGGTTGGTAGCTACAACGGTGAAACCTGGTTGGTGGCTCACAACAGCGTTACTGCCTCAACAGGTGATTCCTCGGACTTCGTTCTAGAACTCCATGGCGAGAACGGTCGTCCCGCAGAAACCGGCATGCTTCTTGTCGCAAACATCAAAATAACCGCACCCGATCCCCAAGGCGTTGCGCTCCCCAACGTAGTCAACAATGAAAATCAAAGTGTCGTTGCACCTTTAAAGAGTGTTTACAACAGTGAAAATGGCCTGTTTATGGTCGGTGCTATCGGAACCGGAGCAGTAACCGAAACTAGAGCCAATCACTATGAAATCTTTGTCGACGGCAACAATCTCAAGGCCGATGGAACTCATCCGCGTGGCCCAAGCTGGCTGAAAAGTGTTACTGGTGACGCCCTGAATGGCGCAACCACCCCCCCTGGTGTAGGTGAATACAGTTTCCCGACCAACTCTTATCAAGCGATCAGAGATTCCGGAACTCCCGGAGAGTACAAGTCTCACGGCCATGTTTTGGCATGGTACAACCAAGCCCCTGCATGGATGACACAGATTATTCCCGCGAACCTTTCCGCCGGGTATAACGGCACAACCGATTTCTTCGGATTGGGCAACGGCGTTACAACCACGGTTAAGGTAGACAAAGAAATGGCCAGAAGAGTACAGTATAACCACACAATGTATGTGATGCGTCACTTCCTAAGCACAGATACGAAGTATGGCTCAAGTGTATCCCGCGGAGTAATCCCCTTCAATTCATGGGACGTACTCAACGAAGAGGTTCACGAGAGCCGCCACAGCGAAAACATCCCCCAGGATGTAAATAGCTGGAGAACGAGCCTCAAACACACCAACTGGCTTGTTGCAATGTCAGATGATTTAATTGGTGGCGACATCAAAGATCATTACATTTACTTGCTTTTCAAATACGCTCACATCGCGGCCCCCAACGCCAAGATGGCGGCAGCTTACAAAGCCAACTATGCTGACCTTCCCGAGTACATGAAGCTCGATGAGCATGACACCAATGGCAGTATTGACGCCTATATCGTTGACAATCCTCCTAAACTGACCTACAACGATTACGGCCTTGCTACCCGCAGCAAAGCGAGGACTGTATACAACATGGTTCTCGAACTGAACACCGCATGGCTCTCCGATCCACTGTATGATGGAAGGCCCCTTATTGAAGACATCGGTATCCAGGGACATGATTCGATTGGAAAGACCCTTGCAAGCGATAACCAATATGCTATGGCCCTCTATGCCTCTCTCGTTGACCGGGGCCTTCTTTCCGGTATTTCCTACTCGGAACTTGACCTAAAGGTGCCGACCAACGCCCCCGGCGGCGGTGCGACCGCTCCCGTAGTGCTCAATGTCAGACAGTCTGACGCCCTTGGTTATGAGTATGCGCTGATGTATAAAATGTTCACCAAGTTCGCCCCGTACATCGATCACATCATCAGCTGGGGCGTATCCGGTTCAGGATGGCAGGGAAGCTATGTGCTGTTTGACAGTCAGAGCAATGCCAATTCTGGTTACTACGGCGCCATTAATCCAGACAGATTCATTCTTGGACATTCATACCTGGATGATTTCTTTAATAGCGAATACGAGAAACTTCAGGACGGCTATAAAATTGACCTCGGCGACCTTGGAATGTATACACCAAAATCGTCCAATGCAAATCTCAACAATCTGACCCTTAGTGCGGGAACACTCCAGCCGACATTCACCGCGGCAACCACCCAATACAGTATTTCCCTGCAGGATGCGACCGGCATTAAGGTAACTGCGACAACGGCTGATAGCAAGGCATCAATTAAAGTGAACGACACGGTTGTTGCCAGCGGTACAGCTTCCGGAACAATATCGCTGACACCTGGTACAGTAACGAATATAAAGGTACATGTAACAGCTGAAAACGGTAGGTTAAAGATTTACACTATAAAAGTAACAAATAGCAAAACTCCGAATACACCATCTTCAACACCTGTAGTGCCAGTTGTTCAGGATCAAAAAGTAACCATGCAGACGACTGTGAAGAATGGAATCGCATCAGTTCCAACACTGGATCTGGAAAAAGCAAAGGAATTTCTGGCAAAAGATGTTACCATAGATATACCTGTGGTGCAAGGAGTGAATTCTTACTCGGTTGGCTTGCCTGCTGCTGCACTGACAAGTGGAACAAAGGATGACAAACTCACTCTTTCCACTGAATTGGGTAAGGTTGTAATATCCGGTAACATGTTGACCGGCACAGCTGAAAGCAGCGGCAAGGAAGTAGCACTGGAAATTGGCAAGAGCGACAAGTCCAAGCTCCCGTTGGAAGTGAAGGCGGCTCTCGGAGATAGACCAATCATACAGCTTACCCTCACGGTAGACGGAAAACAAGCAGTCTGGAGCAATCCCAGCGCACCTGTAACCGTATCCGTGCCTTACAAGCCAACTGCGGACGAATTGAAGAATCCCGAAATGATTGTTGTTTGGTACATTGATGAAAGCGGAAATATTATTACCATACCAAGCGGACACTATGACCCCAATAATGGTGTGGTAACCTTCACAACAACTCATTTCAGCGACGACTATGCGATATCTTACGTATCCAAGACATTCACAGATCTTGGAAAGGTAGCATGGGCCAAGAAAGCGGTAGAAGTACTTGCATCAAAGGATATTCTCAAGACAGAGGGTAATGTTTTCAATCCGACAACTGATATCACAAGGGCAGATTTCCTTTACTCACTTGTTAGGACTCTTGGATTGACTACAAAGACAAGTGGCAATTTCAGTGATGTACAGAAGGATGCTTACTATTATAATGAAATTGCAATTGCTAAAGCTCTTGGTATTACGAGTGGCATAGGCAACGACAAATTCGGCAGCGATAACTGGATCACAAGGCAGGACATGATGGTGTTGACGGAAAGAGCCTTGAAACTTTTGAAAAGTCTAAACAAGCAAGGTACGGCTGCGGATCTGGATAAATTCTACGACAAGTCCAAAGTTGCTACTTATGCAGTGAACAGCGTAGCTACCATGGTTAAAGAAGGGTTGATTGTAGGTAGCAATAACAAAGTCAATCCCACTGGAAATGCAACGAAAGCAGAAGCCGCAGTATTCCTTTATAAACTATACAATAAGTGATAATTTCTCATAAGAATTATAGAAACCGTGCCAACTATTGTTGGCACGGTTTTTTGCTAAGATGTAAGAAAATAGCGGTTAAATTTTGTATGTATATGACGGTAGAAAAATAATATATACAACAAATATAATAGAAGGGTTAATCCTGAAATAAGTTCTTTTATTAAATCTAGTCTATTTATTTCTTTTTTATGATGTATCATTCTGTGATTTGGTTTTTTAAATGCTTTTATTCCACAGACTAAACATACGGCAGATAAAAATCCGAAAAATAGTAAGCATAAAATAAAAGCAAAATATAATACTGCAGGAGATACGTTGTCAAATTCCATTTTGCTTGGCACTATTAATCCGTACTCGGGACTTTCACCCGTTAGATTGTGCCCATGCTGGGCGCACACACAAAAGGTATGCTTAAGAGATTAAACTCCTATTCGTACCTTTTTGGTACAAAACTATTTATTAATCATTATTTGCCTTTGATTTTGTGTAAACATCAAACGCCACAGCAGCAAGTAATACGAAACCTTTAATTGATTGCTGCAAATCTATTCCAACTCCCATTATTGACATACCGTTGTTCAATACACCCATAACAAGAGCTCCTATTATCGCTCCTATAATGGTACCAATACCACCTGATGAGGATGCGCCACCTATAAAGCATGCAGCTATTGCATCAAGCTCGAAGTTAACACCTGCTTTAGGCGTAGCAGCATTGAGACGTCCTGCAACTATTAGTCCCGAAACCGCTGCGAGCAATCCCATATTTACATATACCCAGAACATTACTCTCTTTGTCTTAATACCTGAAAGCTTAGCTGCTTTTTCATTTCCGCCTAATGCATAGATATGACGTCCAGCTATAGTCTTCTGTGTAATGAAGGTATATATTACAATAAGTCCAACGATAAGAATTAGAACTATAGGAATACCCTTGTAGGAAGCTAAACTGAATGTAAGAAGATTTATAGCTATTATAATAACTGATACCTTTGCAATAGTAAGTGAAAGCGGTATAGTTTCAAAGTTATATTTTTTCTTATTCTTTAAGCTTCTGTATTCCACGAAAACAAATACAAGCGATAGCAGCAAGCCTGTAATTACAGCTATCATATTAATCCCATTGACCTTCATTGTATCAGAAAGGAGAAATCCATTTGCCATTGCCTGGAATGATTTATCATATGGCGATAACGTTTTTCCATTAAGCAGTGTCATTGTGAAGCCTCTGAAAATCAACATGCCTGCCAGAGTAACAATAAATGCAGGAATTCTTATGTATGCAATCCAAAAGCCCTGCCATGCTCCGACCAATGCACCAATAACAAGACATATCAAAACCGTTGGTATAACCGGCATCTTCATTTCAATCATTAATATTGCAGATATAGCGCCTATAAATGCTGCCACCGATCCTACTGAAAGGTCAACATTTCCTGTAAGTATAACCAGCAGCATTCCAATACCAAGAATCAAAACGTAACTATTTTGTAGTATCAGGTTAGTAATATTTAGCGGCTTGAAAAGTATACCGTCTGTAAGGAACTGAAACAAGACCATTATAACAACTAACGCCACTGCCATTGCATATTGTCTTACATTGTTTTTAATAAAGGATTTAATATTGTTCATCTTTATACCCCCTTTGTATGATTCATAATACATTTCATAATGCTCTCCTGGCTTGCCTCTTCACGTGAAAGCTCTCCGGCAATTTCGCCTTCAGTTACGACATAAATCCTATCGCATAACCCTAATAATTCCGGCATTTCAGAAGATATTACAACAATTGATTTACCTTCATCAGCAAGTTGGTTTATTATAGTGTATATTTCATATTTTGCACCAACATCTATACCTCGTGTAGGCTCATCAAGAATCAAGACTTCAGGATCGGTAAATACCCATTTACTCAGTACAACCTTCTGTTGATTTCCGCCGCTCAGATTGCCTGTCTTTTGTAATATGCTGGATGATTTGATGTTAAACTTTTTGCGAAAATCATGTGCAACCATGTTTTCGTCCTGATCGCCAACTACAGAATTTTTACTTACCTTTTGTAGATTTGCCATTGTGATATTATTTTTAATGTTATCTATAAGAACAAGACCATAATTCTTTCTGTCTTCGGTTACATAAGCAAGACCAGCATCTATAGCCTTACTTACTGTAGTAAGTTCAACCGGCTTACCCTTGAGCTTAATAGTTCCGGTTATTTTTTTGCCGTAGCTCCTTCCGAAAATACTCATTACAAGCTCTGTTCTTCCGGCTCCCATTAGTCCGGCAAGACCTACTATCTCACCACTTCTGATATTAATATTAACGTTATTTATTACTTTTCGATCCTCATGGAGAGGATGTGTTACATTCCAATTCTCAACTTCCATAATGACATCGCCGATTTTCGGCTCTCTTATTGGGAAACGGTGGGACATATCACGTCCAACCATGCCTTTGATTATCCTGTCTTCACTTATTTCATCTACACCTTTTTCAAGTGTTTCGATAGTTTTACCATCGCGGATGACGGTAATCTGGTCAGCTACCTTTGAAACTTCGTTTAGTTTATGTGATATAAGAATTGATGTAATTCCTTTTGTTCTAAGGTTATTTAGCAGTTCTAAAAGCTTATTGCTTTCTTCATCATTAAGTGCTGCTGTCGGTTCATCAAGAATCAACAGCTTAACATCCTTTGCAAGTGCTCTTGCAATTTCAACTAACTGCTGCTTACCAACGCCAATATTTGTTATCAGCGTACTTGGATTTTCGTGTAACCCCACGAGCTCTAAAATTTCTTTCGTTTTTGTCGTTGTCTGATTCCAATCTATGATCCCAGTTTTCCCCTGTTCATTACCCAAAAAAACATTTTCGGCAATTGATAAATAAGGAATCAAGGCGAGCTCTTGATGTATAATTACTATCCCAAGCCTTTCGCTGTCTTTTATCTCCTTAAATTGGCATACCTTCCCGCCAAAAACAATATCACCTGTATAGGTTCCATATGGGTAAATCCCACTTAATACGTTCATTAGAGTTGATTTACCCGCTCCGTTCTCTCCAACCAAAGCATGTATTTCACCATTCTTAACTTCCAAATTTACATTATCCAGTGCTTTGATGCTTGAAAACGCCTTAGTTATATTCCTCATTTCAAGTATTAAATCAGACATCCTCTCAGCTCCCTATCCATTCCTTTTTTGGACATATGAAGTATGCCAAGCTATTGCATGGCGTACTTCATATGTATTATTTAAAGAGGTGATATTATTTAAGGTCTGTTTCATTATAGTATCCACTGTCAATTAGGATTTGCTTATAATTTGACTTGTCTACTGGAACTGGGTCGCAAAGGAATGAAGGTACAACCTTTACACCGTTGTTATAAGTCTTTGTGTCGTTAACTTCTGGTTCAGTATTTGAAATAACTGCATCAACCATCTTTACACATTTCTCAGCAAGAGTTCTTGTATCTTTGAATATTGTTGAATACTGTTCACCAGCAATGATTGATTTAACTGATGCAACCTCTGCATCCTGACCTGTTACTACTGGCATCTTCTTGTCACCAGTTCCGTAACCAATACTCTTAAGTGAAGAAAGGATACCTATTGATATACCGTCGTATGGAGATAACACACCGTCAAGCTTAGCACTTGTATAGTTTGCACTTAATATGTTATCCATTCGAGCCTGAGCTGTTGCTGCATCCCAACGAAGAGTTGAAACCTTATCCATACCCGTTTGTCCACTCTTGACTACTAATGTTCCTTTATCGATTAGTGGCTGTAGCACTGACATAGCACCATCATAGAAGAAGAATGCATTATTATCGTCTGGTGAACCACCAAATAATTCAATATTGAATGGACCTGGCTTTGTGTCAGCTCCTAATCCTTTAACTAATGACGTAGCTTGCTGAACACCAACCTTGTAGTTATCAAATGTTGCGTAATAGCTTACGTTTTTAGACCCCTTGATTAAACGGTCATACGCAATAACTTTAACATCTGCATCCGCTGCTTTTTCTAATACATCTGTCAATGCAGAACCATCAATTGATGCAATAACTAGTACTTTAGCACCTTTTGAAATCATATTTTCAATCTGTGCAACCTGGTTATCAATGTTGTCTTCTCCATACTGCAAGTCAACAGTGTAGCCTTTTGCTTCAAGCTGTTTCTTCATGTTGTCGCCATCCTGAATCCATCTTTGCGATGACTTTGTAGGCATTGCAACACCAACGAGCTTGTCGTTGCTCTTTGACCCACAACCCGAGAATCCAACAGCCATTGAAGCTACCATCGCCATTGAAAGCGCCCCTGCGATAATCTTTCTCAAATTCATTTTTATACCCTCCTCAATAGTTGCAAACGTTACATTTGGTTTCGTTTGCTTTCGTTTTGTGATTAGATGTTATCACTTGAAGTATATGCTGTCAATACGCTTTTATAAACATTCAACAAATTTACCTGTCTTTTAAGCGCATTTTTGTGCATATTATATAACACTTTTGTGTAATATTATTTTATATATTTTCTTTTTTGTTCTTTTCATTATGTTTGATTTTAAAGTATAAATCATTTATACTCAAAGTAATAAATATTGTAAATAAGGAAGATACGTAATGTTTGCTATTGAGAGAATACGAATAATAAAAGCCTATATAACAGAAAACAAACAGGTTGAAGTAAACCAGTTAAGTCAAATGCTTGGCGTATCTGAAGTTACTATTAGACGCGACCTCGAAAAACTAGAGTCGGAGGGGTTTCTTACCAGGACCCATGGAGGCGCAGTACTTGGTTCTATAAATGACACTTTCTCAAGTAATTCTGATCCGAATGCTTTAATGGAATATTCTGAAATTGCTAATATCGCGATTCAGATGATCAATGACGGCGATATAATTATGCTTACAAACGGTGAAATCAATCTCGAAATTGCAAAACACCTAAATTCCAAGAACAGAGTAACAGTGCTTACCAATGACCTAAAGATAGCATCTCATATTATGGAAGATCAATCAGCAAAGGTAATTCTTTTAGGTGGGGACATTGACTATAATACGAAATCTGTATTTGGCTCACTGACAATCAGTAACCTGAATAACTTCTATGTGAATCATCTGTTTATCGAAATAGATGGTATTTCAAACACTCTTGACATATCTGTTTCAAATATTGATATGGCAACCTTTATAAAAGAAGCCGCAAAAAATGCAAATGAACGAATTATCGTTTGTAAGTCCTCAGCATTTGAGAAAACATCTTTTTATAGAGCAGGACGATTAAAAGATTTATGTGATAAAGTGATCACAAATAATACCTTGTCCGATCAATACAAAAACAATATTTTTAACGCTAATATACAGTTATTTACATCGATTAGTGTTATGGAAGGTAAAGTGTAAATCAAAAATAAGTCTTCTTATACGGGGGTTTTTGATATGGGTGTTCCCAAGCTTGAAATCAGGGGAATAAATAAGTACTTTAGTGAATCTTTTTCTCTATGTAATGTTAGTTTAGATGTATTTCCCGGTGAAGTTCATGCTATAATTGGTGAAAATGGTTCCGGCAAATCTACGGTTACAAAAATAATCAGCGGGCTTATAAAACAAGATAGCGGCTCGATATTTATTGACGGAAAGCCTGCCAACTACAATAGTGTAAGCGACGCTAGACAGAATGGCATTTACTGTGCTTGGCAGGATATAAATTTATACCCAAACCTTACTGTCGCCGAAAACATTTATATGGACTACTCTTATTTGCTAAAGGGTCATTTTAATACTGTAAATCTTTACAAAATGTTTGATGCCTGCAGCATTGTTTTTAAGGAGTTTAATATTAACATCGATGCAACGGCCAGGATCAGTCAATTAGGCTTTGCTCAAAAGCAAATAGTTGAGCTGGTAAAGGCTTATATTTCAAATGCCCAAATTGTAATATTTGATGAACCTTCTTCAACCTTAACTGAACCCGAAAAAGCCATTCTCTATAAAATAATAAATACTCTAAAGGCCAAAAACACCGCTATTTTCTATATAACACATCTGGTTGATGAGATAGAGTTGATATCCGATAGGTTTACTGTCATGTATCAGGGCAAAGTAGTAGGAACCCAAACTGTCAGCGAAACAGCAAAAGAAGATGTTATAAAGCTGTTATCAGTCCCGATAGAAAAACTAAGATATCCTAAGCTTAACATTCCACTTGGAAAAGTAGTCATGTCTGTTAAAAACTTGTGCTCTGCAAATTTATTAACTTCAATAAACTTCGATTTACATAAATCAGAAATATTAGGTATAACAGGCCTAATGGGTTCCGGCAGATCGTTACTCGCGAAGTGTCTCTACGGCTTAACTCCTATAAAGAACGGAACCATCGAAATCGACGGACAAGTCCAAACTATTAACGATCCCAATGATGCCTTTAGAAATGGAATAGCATTTTTACCCGAAGATAGAACAGATAGCTCGATATTTTCTTATCTCAATCTTGAAAACAATGTAACGGTATCAGCACTTAAAAGATTTGAACAATACAAATATTTGCACAATGAAATTATGACCAGTGTCACTGATTCGTATATAAAAAAGCTTAGCATAAGACCGGGTAATCTTGACGACCTATTGAAGAACTATAGCGGCGGAAATCAGCAAAAAACTGCTGTTGCACGTTGGATTATGACAAGATCAAAGATTTATATACTTGATGAACCAACACGTGGAATAGATGTAGCATCTAAGGTTGATATTTATAACTGTATGCTGGATCTGGTTTCAAAGGGTGCATCTATTATCCTAATTTCCTCAGACATCGAAGAAATACTGGGAATGTGCGATAGGATTCTTGTACTTGCAGAAGGTAACATAACTGGGGAATTCCAACGAAGCGAAGCAACAAAAGAAGCCATAATGTATGGAGCTATAATAAAGAACTCTTAGAAGTAACAAGTAGTTTTTTTAGCGCTGGATGCTTATTGCGTAAAGTATTATAATGTATTTCGGCGAAAAAGCGAGGGGTTTTTTCCCTCGCTTTTTTAGCAGCAAATTCAATATATACTTTTTGAAGTATCTTACCACAGTAGCTCCTCGAGCTCATAAAGCAGCTTTTCAAATACCGCAATCTGCGTGATATTCATTCCTTTGCTTTTTAAACCTCTAATGATGAAAAATACCTCACTTTGTATCCTTGCTATGTCTCCTCCTAAAGAGAAGACTACGTTTTTTGTGGGGATTTTTCAACCGTTTATTAAGGGTATTTTATCACCGTTTTTTACAAATTAACAATAAACAGGCTATATACCATTGAAAATATATACTTTTATAATATTGTTAAACAACCCCTATAGTAAATGTAGTTTTACGGGTTTTAATGGTTATAATTTATAATGCAACTGTGTGAACCAATTAGCTGCTTATTTCAGTAACCTTGAATAAAGTCAGCTAACATGTTGATTTATTTCTCATAAAATGTCGCATCCTGCTTATCGGTAGTAGTGCTTATTGTGCTAATCTTCAATTTATAATCATAGTGCCTTATATACATCATAGGGAAGTTATAGGATTGGTATGAGTATGCACTTGAGTTTGCTAATCCTGGTACCCTTGTGAAAGTTGCGTCTTGTTTAAAAGCATTTGAATCGTCGTTTTGAGCCACCTTTAAATTGTAATCCCAATGTCTCAAATAGTAACCCGGGAAGTTTACTGACTCAAAAGATATTTTTGTTGGATCCGCAAGTCCTGGAACTATCCTGAACTGTGAGTCCTCTATAGGTGATACATTATTCTGTAGTACAGCTGCGAACTCCCAATGTCTTACAAAGTAGTTGGCAACATTAAATGACTGCAACCTTTTAATTGTTGCCATGCTTCCAATGTCCATATCACCATAGGTAACATTATTTATGCCTCCAAAACCTCCACCACTGATTATAAATAGTCTTCCATTTGCTAATGGTACAAGACAACGAGAGTATGCTCCAGGAACCTTTGTTTCAACATTATACCAAGTCCCAGTAGCGTTTGAATTATTGACATATACATTGCTTGTTCCGTATGTACCTGCAACAACCCTACCGTTAGGCATAACCACTACATAAGGTGATCCACCAGAACCAAACTTTGTACCCGAGGATGATGGATCCCAGGATTCAGGATTAGATGACACCTTGAATTTGCAAGGAAGTCCCTCCTCACCCATAACCTCATATGTCATAATATACTTACCATTTGCCATTTTAGCTACTACAGGCATACCCGGTCTAAGCGTAGATTCTAAAGCAACATCTTCAACAAGAGCACTCCAGTTTACACCGTTAGTAGTAGTCTGATGCACTATTTTTTGATTATGTTCGGGATCACGTTCGTCTGAATAGTAACAAATGAGCTTGTTGTTAGCTACCAATAAGAATGGCTCCCATACAGGATCATTTTTGCCGTTAGGATCAGCATAACCACCTTGACATATCGTACTTACATAGGTCCATGTCCTACCTGAGTCAGTACTCTTATGTAACTGAAGCTCAGTAGTTGCCAGACTACTTGGGATACTACTTCCGGCACAAAGCAAAGTTCCAGCAGGCATGTTACCTATTGCCTGAGGTAACTGATACAGAAATGGTTGATATCTCATTCCATATCCATTTTTTGTATCACTTACATTACCTACTTTAGTCCAACTTGAACCGTTATTTGTACTCTCATAAATCGGGAATACTGGTGTCCCATTGGAATACTGTTCAAATGTTGCATACATTTTGCCATTGCTTGCCTGCATAGCCCTTGCATAAAGTGCACCCGGTGATGGAGCTGATGATGGTGAAGTGTACAAAGTTGATGAACCATAAGCTGACACAGACATAGGTATTAATGTTGTTGTCAATATTGCAGCAATAGATGCCAAAGCCAATACCTTTTTTAGAGTTCTCTTGCTTTTCGTAAACATGATTTTCCTCCTTAAATAATAGTTTTTATGGCATTTGCTAGTGCAATAAACCCATTGATTTTAATGGGTATTATTGTTACTTAATACAAATTTCCCATAGTTTGAAGAATGTAAAAAATTTATGACTACAAAGTATTCTCAGCTGTTACTGGCAATAGTTATTTTATGTTTATACTAGCATTGTCGTAAAAAGCTAGCCCTGCTTCTTGTAAGACTCGCTTGTCCTACAAAACTCTATCCCCTATTATTCATATTTAATCAGCCCTTTAATTACAGAGCAGATGTTTTCAAATTTGATTAACCACAGACATTAAACATTGCAACTACAAATCTATATGATTTCTAACCTTTAACTGCACCAGCAGTGATACCACTTACTATAAATTTTTGGAATGAGAAATATAAAACCATCACAGGAATCATTGACAAAATTACTGCTGCAAACGCAATATTTACATATTGGGCATATTGACCAAACAGATAAAATTGAATAAGTGGCAATGTGCGAACATTACCTTGCTGCATAAATACCATTGGTACAATAAAGTCATTCCAGGATGCAAGAGCAACTAAGACAACTATTGTCATAGTGATTGGCTTAAGTAAAGGAAAAACAACTTTAAAGAATGTCCCGTATTTTGAGCAGCCATCAATGCGCGCAGCTTCCTCAAGTTCTACAGGAACTGTTTTGATAAAACCTGCGTAAAGAAACGAATAAAATCCTATTAATATTCCCGTTTGCACAAGCATGAGTGTTGGAAGTTTATTAATCATATTGAAAAACTTCAACTCACTATACAGAGGAAACATAATTACCTGAAACGGTAGTAATATACTAAATTGAAATAAATAATAAAACATACTATAAAACTTATTATTTTTTCTGACAATCTTATACGATGCCATTGATGTAACTACCACAGTAAGAAGTACAACAATTGCTGCAGTAATAACACTATTAAACAATCCGCTTACATAGTATGGCAACTTTATAGCATCAATAAAATTCTGTAGGTTTAATCGGGTAGGAAAAGAAATTGGATTATTAGCTATTTCTACAGGCGTCTTAAACGCATAAAGTATGGCGAAATAGAACGGGAATAGAAAAACAAGTGCGAGCATCCATAATACAATTATTTTAATAACTTTTAGTATTTTGTCATAAAGTTTCGCATTCTGGTTTCTCATTGTTCTATCTCCTTTCTTCTCAGAAATGATGTTACAAAATATGTAATAATAAGTACAAATATTAAGTACACCACTGAAACCATCTGAGCATAACCAGTCTTATAATACGGGAACTCATACTGATAAATATACATGGCTATCGACTGCGATGACCTTCCAGGTCCACCATTTGTCGCTACAAAAGAATAATCAAATTGTTTTAATCCCAAACCAATCCATAATGGAATACAGTATGTAAAAGCAGGTGCTAAAAATGGAACCGTAATCTTAGTGAATCTTTGTATCACATTTGCACCGTCGATTTGTGCAGCTTCTAGCATATCTTTTGGTATCGTTTTGAGTGTTGCATAGTAAATAACCATTGCAAGACCCGTTTCTTTCCATATAGACATAATACACAAACCAGACATAACTGTTTTTGCACTAGATAGCGGACTACGAATACCAAAAACATTAGTACCAAAATCATTAAAAACATTTACCCACATATAAGATGTAAGCACTAGGCTCACTACCATAGGCATAAAAATAAAGGTTTTTATTAAGTCAGAGCCTTTAAAAGAGTTGTTTAAAGCTAATGCCAACATAAGACCGAAGATATTTACACAAACTACAGTAACAACAGTAAAATATGTCGTATTATTAAATGCTTTTAGCAATTCAGTATCTTTAAACATTGAGAAGAAGTTTTTCAACCCTACAAAATTATATGTTTCATTAATGCCATTCCAATCGGTAAAAGCAATACCGATTCCTCTGATAAATGGAGCAATAATCACAAACGAAAAAATAAGTAAAGACGGAAGAACAAAACTAAAATCTTGAATTTTATCAATGAGTTTTCTGTCCATGCGGATACCCCCTATAGAAAACTTGGCTATTGCTGAACCTATATCAATTGACAGAAGCCTATGATTTACTTATACTTGCCGAAGTTTGAACACTGGTTATCAAGTATTTATTTACTTACCTGTTGCAATAGCATTAGCACAAGCTGCATCAAATTCCTTCATGAATTCGTCAATACTTGCACCTGGTTCAGTAAAGCACCATGCTTGCATTTGATTATCCCATGTAGTAGCCATCTGTCCAGCGAATGCATCTTCAGCCATTGCATTGTAGCCTTGGCCAGCATCTAGAGTAGCTTTCATGTCATCTATGATTGGATCTAACTTAGCAGCTTTTGCATTATTGATTGCAGGTACTGCTGGAACATCTGTTGCCCATGTTGAAGCAGCTTCTGGTGTAGTCATATATGCAAAATATTTCTTTGCATTTTCAAGATTAGCACCCTTTGAAGCGATCATCCATGCATCATCTGTGTTGAACTGCATTTTGTTCTTACTAGCATCATTAAAGAATGGATAGAGGAAAGCTCCAAAATTTCCATCAGGACCATAATTACGAATTGAACTTACACCCCAGCTTCCAATAATAATCATAGCAGCTTTACCAGCAGCAAAATCCTGCTCTGAACGGTCAACACCTACTGAAGTAGCTTCTTTTGATGTAAATGTATTAATTGTCTGCCAATTTGATAAGAATTGCTTTAATAGTGGATAATCAGAAGGCTTTTTAGCTCCAGACATTATGTCTGCACGCATAGTTGGAATCTGTTCAAGCATTCCACCAAATGATTGACACCAATAACTCCCACCTACTGAAGCAGCATCCTTATAGCCAGCGGCAACAGGTGTTACACCATTTTTCTTAAGGGTTTCCATAACAGTTACAAACTCGTCCCAAGTCTTAGGAATTTGGATATTATATTTTGCAAAGATATCCTTATTATATATAACACCTGATAACATTAGATCCATTGGTATGCCATATACCTTATTATCAAGCATAACGCAAGGTAATGCTGATTCCATAACATTTTTTGTAAAAGCTTCATTAGTGATATCTAAGATGTTTCCTGACTTAACAACGTCTGCATATGTCTTAGGATTACCGAAAACTATGTCTGGCATATCATTAGAAGCTACTTTCATGTTCAAAGTATTTGTATACTGGTCAAGACTCATTCCCTGTACAGTAACTTTAACATTTGGGTTTTCCTTTTTAAAACCAGCAACCGTGTCATCTAATGCTTTTAGTTTACCTATTTCAACTAAGTAGTGCATTATTGTTAGTTTATCTGTTCCTGTAGCTGTTTTACTTACGCTTGAACTTGCACTATTCTCAGTACTTTCACTACTTGTAGTGCTGACTTTTTCTGACCCACAACCTGCAAACAACGAAAGTGATATTACAGCTGATAGAATAAGGCACAGACCTTTCTTGCGTTTTAAATTGTTCATTTTTTCGCTCCTTTTTAAATATTTTTATTTGTTTCTCTGTTTGCTGTTTTTATTATAGAAAAAACCCGAAATATACCCATTATCTTGTTTATAAATTCAACCTCTGAAAGGACACATCGAATTTCTTCAATCTGTCCTTTTCGAATCATATGCATTATTTCAATTCCTGCTATTGTTTTCTCAGCACTTTCAAAACTCCCAAATCCTAGCATTGGCTTGACTTTTCGTTTAATAAATCTATGATCCTGTTCTATTATATTATTCAGGTATTTTACCGTTCTATGAGTTACTTTGCTTGTTGTATGGGTTATTGTTAAACCTTTTCCGGTCATCATTTCAACAAGCATTGTATAACTAAGTGGATATTATAAATACCAACGAACACACAACAATATTATTTCTGAATTCAAAGTGCTTCCACTGAAATAGATTCTGTGACATTTAGTAACTTATTTACATAATTCGTTATGGAAATATCGATATGTGAAATTTTCTATTATTAATACATTATCTTTAAATTTATAATTAAACGTTTGTTGCAGATCTACAATCAGCTTAATATATGACATAGAATCATAACCTAGATCGTTAACTAAATTTATGTTTTCATCTATTGCTATATTTACGTGCTTCATTGGGGAGTTTCTTAAAATACATTCTTTTAAAATCGCTTCTTTTTTCATTTAACATCCCATACCTTTCATAGTTTTTTAATTTACATTTTTTCAAACTGCTCAATGATTCCATACAATAACGCATTACCTTCTTTTGTAACTGTTTGATTTCTTGCACTATTGTCTACATGTGTTACAGCGGATACTTTTTCAGGTTGTTTTACCTCCTTGACGTCTTACGCTTGATAAGCAAAGCCAAGTCTGCATGTCCTTTCGTTATATCAGAAATTGGTAAACGTTGTCCTTCAAAAGGTTCTGTTAAATTAGCTGATAGATATTTATTCAAAGCAGCTGTACAATTAAAGTAATCATTTTCAATGTCACACTTTGATTTACTCAGTTTTTACTTTAGGAATTCATATATTTTAAATTTTCGCTTCATTTTATTCGTCATATCGAGTTCAGTTTCCACTTCAATTTCGACAGGCACATTTAAAAAAGCATTTAAACGCTTCATAAGATATTCTTTTATTTCCTCTGTATCAATTTTGTTGTGTAAAAGCAAATTGTACATTAAGATACTTTTAGATTTTTGTATAATCGAAAACTGTACAATATTACTTAAATCGTCTATTTCTTTGAAATAATCAACCAAAACCTTTCTAAAATAATCCCCTGTAATTTTTCTATCACCATCAATATAATAGTCATAGGATCTACCTGATCTTAGTTCAATAATTCTTCCTGTTTTACCACATGTACAAGTATTCTCATGCAATCTTCCGATATCACCTAATTGATAGCGAATTAAAGGCATTGCCTTATTAACCAGAGATGTTACCACAATATCTCCAAATCCTTCTTCATCCTGGTTCAAAATTTCAATATAAACAGAATCTTCAACTTCATGTATCACATTATTTTTGCATCCGTGACCGATACTATAAAATTCAACAGAACCATAATAATTTATGATTAATGCTCCCTCGAAAAACTCCTTCAAATCATTGTAAACACCTGTTGATACGTATTCACCCGCTAATTCTATGTAACTGATTTGATATGGCATTTTTTTTGAATTTCTCTTCAGGTAACGCATAAACTCATATATAACGGAACATGGCACATGAATAAATTCTGGTTGAAACTCTACTATTGTTTCGTAATACTGCTGGAATCTTTCATCATTCAGATATTTAGTATTTAAATATATCATGTCATCTACTTGCTTTACTATAGAATCACCAAGCCAAGCACTATCATTAAACATTGCTTTCCTTTTTTGCATGATATTAGGCAGGTTTTTTTCCCTTTCATGCCATAAAATCATAGCTCGTTCTAAAGAATCTAATCTGGAAAAATAGAGAATCAGCTCATATCCAGTCGTTCCTGACGTATGCTCAGTTACTAAATCATTAATATTAACTTCATCTGAAAGCAAATTCTGAGGTTGCCCTACGATTTCCTGCTTTGTAATAATTGGCAAATTAGTAAACTGAAACTTATCTGTAAACTCAATTTGGTTTTCAATTGCTTTTTCCTTATAAAATGGAACATGCTCATAAGCATATTTTGCAATCTCTAAAACTTTTTCTTTCATAATTCAAAACCTCATTCCGAATTCGTATTATAATATTCACTTAAAAAATTATCATTTCTCCAATATTCTATCTAAAATTTTATTAAGCTCTACATAAGAATATTTTGAATTATATTGCTTAGGAATCTCATCCAAGACAATCACTCTTTGTGGTTTTATGTAACTTGGCAAATCATTTATTAATTCATTGTAGATAGATTTTTCAAATTCAAGTGCTTCACAGTTATCTGCTAACTTTGCAAAGACATAAATGTCATCTTCCATCATTTCATTTTTTCTCGCAACAATACAGCATTCTAATACTGAACTACACTTGTAAATTTCATTTATTAACTCTTCTGTATTAAAACGATATCCATTTTTTTTCAGCTGTTCATCTTTTCTGCCCGCAAAATACAAATATCCTTCATCATCTGAGTATGCATAATCTCCACTGTAAACAACTGTTTCACGATAAATTATATTAAATGGGTTATCTCGATAAACCTTTTTAGTTGCTTCTTCATTATTTAAGTAACCCTTACCAACAGTAGGTCCACGAAATACAATCTGACCAACCTCTCCTGTTTTACACTTGTTTCCTTCTTCATTTAGTAACATTATTTCGCAACCTGGAATGGCTTTTCCCAATGATCCCTTTTTTATCATATACATATCAGGACTCAGAAAAGAGCATCTAAAACATTCTGTCAAACCATACATCAAGTATATCTTGGTATATTTAAAGACATCTGCCATTTGCTCCAAAATCAAACTCGGAATGGCTCCACCAGAATTCGTAATATACTTTAAATGTTTAAAGTCATAGTCTCGAATGTAGTTTAAATTAAGTAAATTAATCCATATACTTGGAACACCAGCAACACCAGTAATTTTTTCTTTCTGTATAATCTTAGGCAGTTGAAAAATATTAACAGGATATTTGACATAAATAGTTGCTCCACAAAACACAGCTGATAGTAGCTGATTAAGACCGTAATCAAATGAAAATGGTAATAATCCTAAAATACAATCTTGACTTTCGATATTTAAATAAGTTGAAACAATTTCCGTACCACTAATTACGTTCTTATGTGTTAAAATTACCCCTTTACTTGAACCTGTTGTACCAGATGTATAGATAATCAAGGCTACATCATCACTTATAGCTGATGACTCAAGTTTATCAGGATAATCCTGATGATTTGACAATTGAATGTTCTCAATATCTTCGCAGTTCAAATTTAGTTTTACCAATTCATCCTGAACATAATTTTGACTATCCGAAATAATATAGCTCAGTTGTGAATCTCTAGAAATATGTAACACATTTTTTTCCCAACTATCGTAATTTATTAATACAACAGTACACCCAATCTTCTGCAATGAAAAAAACACTTTAATAAAATCATATGAATTTTGTAACTGTATTCCGATTCTTGAATTACGATTGATTCCTAATGATTTTAACTTATCACTATATTCTCCAACATCACTTACCATCTCAGCATATGTTTTAATCATTTCATCATTTCTAAAAGCAATCCTATCTTTCTTGAAGCCTATTTGATTGATTAATAATTCATATACGTAATTAATCATACTTTCCCTCTTCTACTTTCTATCTTCGATAGAGCTCTTCTATATTATATTGCTTACCATTTTGAAATTTTTCTTCAATATAATCTGATTTATTCCAATAACATTTTGTAGCAGTAGACCAGTCAAAACAACTAATTATCCTAAATTCTCCATCAACTACTTCTAATGCTGCACCATTATCTAATGCAATCGCCGGCATTTTATACGTTCTTTTCATCATCTCCTTTAAGCTAGGTTTTCTGTATGACTCTACATCATAGTGTGGGCATAGAAGAACAGGTAAAAAACCTAAGCCCTTCACCCTAATCATATTTTCACTATCACTAGTAATCTTTCTTGAATCAGAATTACCATAATCACACCAGCAAATAGCACCAGCACTAACACCACATAGAACTTTCCCATTATCATATGCCTCTTTTAGCAACTGATCCATTTTATACTTTCTCATGGATTTCATTAACTTTAATGTATCTCCGCCTCCAACATATATAATGTCTGCCCATTCTATTTTCTTTTTCAAGATTTCATAATCTTCCAAATCACTGATTAAAATCTGATCTGTATAGCATTCATGAATATCTTCGTAGACATTACGCATGACATCATAATATAATTCAGGTTTTAGACTTGCTAAGGCAATTAGCAAATAACTTGGTTTGCTTTTCCCAGTTAATGAAATTATCTCTTTATCTATTACTTCAGTTTCATATACAGTTCCTGGTCTGCCACATTCTCCTCCACCAATTAGAACAAATTTTCCCATACAATCACCTTTCTCACTCACACATAAAAGTGTTTTTTTTAGTATGTTCTTTATCAAATTAACAGATTTCCTTGATAAAAATTCATGTTAAGCGTTGGCATATTCATTATGTACTGTTCTTTCATACCATTTAGCCTGTGTGGACCACATCTCCAGATATTTTCCAGGCTGTGAGATTAATTCATCATGTATACCTATATCAACAATTCGCCCCTTATCCATGACAACAATTTTGTTTGCCAATTTTGCTGAACCAATACGATGTGTTACTACTATTGCAGACTTTCCTTGTACAAGTGTCTTAAACTGCGTAAACAATTTGTCTTCTTCAACGGGGTCAATTGCCGCTGTTGGTTCATCTAGAACGATAAATTTACTCGTTCTATATAATCCACGTGCAATCGCAAGGCGTTGCCATTGTCCTCCAGAAAGATCCTCTCCCCCAAATTCTGGAGAAAGCATCGTATTAAGTGAAACCTTATCTCTCATACAATTTACCGAAGCTTGCTGGAGATTATTTTCCACTTCTGAAGTATCTGATTCCTTTTCAATATCACTAATAACTACATTTTCAAACAATGTCATCTTATATTTTTGAAAACTTTGAAATACACCAGAAATATCCTTAAATAGGCATGTTGGTTCAGTTTTCTTTGAATCCAATCCTCCAATAACAACATCGCCTTGATCTGGACAATACAACCCAATCAATAAGCGAACAAGTGTACTTTTACCTGAACCATTTTCTCCAACAATTGCAATAGACTCTCCATCTTCAATCATTAAGGAAACATCATCAACGGCTGGCTCATGTCTTCCTGGATAAGAAAAGGAAACATTATTTGCACAAATTCCCTTTGAAAAATCATGTTCTCCAAAACTACCTGTACGTTCCGGATAGTCCATGATTCTAAAAAAGTTACATACATTTCCTATGTTCCTTCCAATACCACCAATATCCCATGTCATCATGCTATCCATTATGTTAAATATTTGACCTAACGTAGTATATACAGCTGCAAATGCACCAACTGAAATTACCCCACTCATAGTAGATTTGAATAATAAATACGTAGATACTCCCATTCCACTAAATATTATTAAATTTAATATAAGTTGTAACACGGTAGTCTTACATTCATTTTTCCATTGCTTTTTAATTAACAAGGATAATGTTTCTTGAAATAATTTATTAAAATAATGAAACGCTCCAAGTATCCTTGTCTCCTTAAAATATTCACGATCTCCTATTACTTGGCGATAATAGTCATTCTGTCGACGTAAAGGAGCACTTTCATTCTCTAGTTTAGAGAATAATTTCATACGTATATATTGTGAACATAGCGCTGGAACAAATGCAAGTGCTAATGTTACAATCAATATAGGATTTAAAGTTAATAGGTACCCTCCCATTGACACTGCATATACTACGTCAAAAAATATGATATTTAAAATATAAATGGAGACCGAAGTTACAGGCTCTACCCCTTGTTGTGCCTTATTTAAATCATCTAAGAATTCAACATTCTCAAAGACTTTTTGGTCAACTTTCTGTACTTTAGATAGTAATTTTTTTCTGATTTTACTACCTGTTTTATCTATAATAGCTGGCCAATATAAGAATTTCACGCCATTAATAAATTGCTGTGTAACCGTCACGGCTCCCATAATGAGTACTAATATAAGGCATTCCCTAAATTGCTTGTTCCCAACAGAAGCAGCTACTATGGCATCAAATATATGCTGTGTTGTAATTGCACGAGCAGTTAATCCCAATGCTTCTAATAAAATAATAATCAAAAGAAAGGTTGTGTGGAAAGGTGTTATAGAAAACTGCATTTGTAAACTACACAAAATAATCTTTACTATAGATGTATTTCCCTTTTTATTCATTGATACCACCTCCTCTGAGCTTCAAACATTGTAAAATACTGCCCTTTTTGTTTTATTAACTCTTGATGGGTTCCTTGCTCAACAATTCGTCCATCTCCTAATACCATAATTTCATCTGCTAACTTAGTTGAACTTAATCGGTGACTAATGAATATTGTGGTTTTACCATCCATTAATTTTTCAAATTCATAATAGATCTGACTTTCTGATATAGGATCAAGAGCGGATGTAGGCTCGTCCAGTATTTTTACTGGTGATCTACTTATTAAAGCTCTCGCAATCGCAATACGCTGCCATTGTCCTCCTGATACTTCTTGTCCCGATTCATGAATTTTTCCTAACGGAGTATCTAATCCATTATTAAGCGTAGATATTAATTCATCTATACCTACCTTATTAAAGACATTAAGAATTTCTTCATCCGAATAATCCATCGAAATATCTCCAAGAGCTACGTTTTCCTTTATTGATATGTAGTATTTAGCAAAATCCTGATATACCGTAGTAAATAATGCTTTAAGGTCTGGATGATTGTATTGTCTAAGCTCCACTCCATTTACATATATATTTCCTTCATAATTCGTATATAAGCCTGTCAATAACTTTGTAATTGTAGTTTTTCCAACACCATTGCTACCAACAAATGCATAATGTTTTCCCTTCTGCAAGCGAAACGACAATCCATCTAAAATATATTTATCGCTACCTGGATATTTAAAACGAACATTTAAAAATTCCAATGTTTCAAACTTGATAGAATCTTTGCAAGGACACTCTAGAACCTCTTCATTTGTTCCCCAGCTCTGATATTGTTCGAAGTCTCTTAGGTATTCTCTTGTATTAGCTAACGTTTCAACAGACCAAGACATATCCCATCCTATTTGATGTGTAACAGACAGCACGGTTCCAACGATACCCATATACATACCTGCTGATATATAACCTGATATAACAGATGGAATTAGTGTAATAGCCACTAAAATAGCTACTAAACTAAGTGCTATAGTTGCACCTTTTGTTAAAAGCATATATTTCAACTGTACTTTTACCCTAATCCTACGTCCCTGATCTTTTATATTGAACCATTGATTACTTAAATTCTGTCCATAACCGAATAATGAACGTTCTTGCATATTACTTCTTTCAGTCAAAATATTTTCTAAATAATCTGTACGTCTATTTAACTTCTCAGTATCTTTTCCAATCTGATAGCTTTTTCTTCCCGATTTTATAGAAAAAGCTATCATCGGTATTGAAAAAAGTACAATCAAAATTGTAGCCCACCATACATGAAAAAGAATAATACTCAAAACTGATATAATATAAACTATGGTTGTCAGAACATTCATATCTGCACTAAATCCATTGATCAGTACATTCTGAGGATTAGTCGATATTCTTCTAATAATTTCCCATGTTTTATTATCTTCAATGTATCGATAATCCATTGCTGCTTGTGTCTTGATTAATTGTGGCTTAAACTGTTCTTCTATTTGAAGTGTTAGCTTTCTTTTTATTAATTCCATAATTGTACCTATTGTATTAACAAATAATAATACCAATAGCAATAATATCAACGGTAACCAAATACACTGATAGTCTCGCTTTGCATGTAAAATATCATCAGCCATGTCAATAAAATTAGCTGTTGTGATTGTTGTTACCAATGTTGCCATTACTGCTTTTATAATTGTTAATACTATAAAGAGTACAGAATAGAATGGTGATATTTTATAAATCATCCCTATTACATTGTACTTTTTATCTTTATTCATTCTTGCACCATCCCTAGCACTTATTGGTAAAGTTCATTAATGTATTGCTCCTCTGTTTTTTGTTTATAAAGGAGATCCACCTTATCCTTATCAACAATAAAGAACTCACAAGTCATTGGATACATATAATTCTGAACACAAGAAAATGAATAGCTTCCACAATTCAATGCTACAATGTAATCTTCTACATTCTGCTGTTCAATTTGGGCATTCCTCTTGATTATCCCAGCGAAAGAAGAAGTTCGATCACCAATCTGTACCGTAACCATGTCTCTACCATGTCTCTTTATTGGAAGTACATCGTACTCTCTTCCAAAAAAAGGCATTAAAATATTGGTGCCCATATCTGTAATCCACCAGATCTCAGAACCGCACTCTTTTTCACATAGAATCTTTCCAATACATATCGCTGCATCATCTACTAAATATCTTCCAGGTTCAAGAATAAGCTTAGGCTGATATTTCAATTCTTTTATTATCGGACACATTGCTTCTGCAAAATCATCAATTGTATTTCCAGCGCTCTTCATATGATTCCGACTTCCAAAGCCTCCACCTGGAGATATGTAATCTAACTCTATACCTAAATTGTTATACAATTTTTCTGCAAAAGCTACCAATCCCTTTAGAGCTTTTACATGATTTGTTGGAGTGGTGTTCTCTACTGAAATATGACAGTGCAAACCAGCTAGTCTCACATTAGACATCTTTTTGATTTCCTGACATACAAGATAAGCCTGTCCAGATGCCACATCTACACCTAATTTACCGCCAGCTTCAATTTTTGAATGCAAATCACTAATATCCGGATTTATTCTAATTCCTATGTCTATGCATCTGTCATGTGCTTTTGCAAGATTGTTAATACGGATTGCTTCCTCTAATGAATCAACATTCCAATTTATTTTATTCTCCAGCAAATTTTTCATTTCGTCTTCCGTTTTTCCAGGGCTGTTCCACACAACATTATTGCTAAGCCCATTCTTCTTTGCCATCTCAAACTCATATGAAGAACATACCTCTGCCGCAATTTGATTTTCCTTTATAATACGTAGGATTCCAGGAATATAACATGCTTTATATGCAAAATGAATACTACAATTTGGATATCTCTGATAAAAGGCATTTCTGATAGACTCTATATTATTAACTAGCCTCTGTTTCGAATATATAAACGCAGGACCGTTATAATTTTTTACTAAATCTTCTATACAAATGTTTTCCATATAAAGTTTGTCATCTAAATAATAAACAATTCCATCGTATATAGAGTTTTGCATTAAACTCCTCCTTATTATTTAACCTCTTTGATGGTACCCAATTCTAACATTCTGATAATAAATGGTTCCACATCCTCATATATTTCTTCTTTGGGCGCAGCATAATCTGTACATAATTTTTCAAGAAGCTTGTCAATTTCTAATTCTTGTTTCAGTAGATTAAAAATCTCTTCGCCAACTTCATTCAACTCATACATGTCACCTGTTTCAGGATTATATGCCATAGTTGTTTTTCCAATATTTCTAATTAAAATGTTTTGATTAAATTCATATTTTAATTCTTCGATTTTCATAATCTTTTCCCTCCAATAATTTACTGATTAATTTCGATACTTGTAATGCTATATCAATATTTTTTCTTGAATCCTCACATTGAAACTGATTCACAGCCTCGACAATTTTACAATTTAAAATTCTATAATTAGGACTGCTGTATCTTTTTCCATTTATCTCAATCCCAACTTCCTTTGACCGTATAAAACGAATTACTAATTCTTTTCCATTAATAACTCCTTTTAAGTCATCCCCATCTTGCTCTAGCTCAATATCATTGCCTATTTCAATCATCAGCCAGCTTAATAAATGAGGAAGCATATGAATTATACTTGATATTAGTTCATTATTAATGGAAAACCATTTAATCTTATAACGTTCATCTTTTTCAATAGAGTAATGCTCAATATCAAAATTCCGCTGGCATACAATTGCACATTTTTCGACATTGTACAGTATTTCCCTATATTTTTCTATTTCATCTTCTAAAATACTTAGCGGCTTCTCTATGATAATAGCATTCTTATACTCTAAATCATTTATTAATCTTGATATGACTTCATACTTCTTTTCAAGAGACAAACAAATAATTATCATACCATATTTATCTATTTGCTCTTTGTCCAATGATGTTACAGGATAATAGCATAATCCAAACTCCTCGGCCAATTTCCTTGAAGCTCCAACTACTCCAATTCCTGAAACATCAATTTCATGTTGTGTCCAAAGTAATGGTTCAACGTACCTTCTGGCAGCAATTCCTCCGCCTATCACTAAGATTCTCATATATTAATAAACTCAAAAAGACATTTCCTGCTCCATTTTTCAAGGGTATCTGCAGATAAATCTTTCGTTGAAACGATAACCTTATTGGACCAGGTATCCTTTTCGTACCAATATTCATCATCAAGGATAATTCCATACTTTTCTGGATTTGCATACATATCAATTCCAGGGTAGCATTTTAGTAAGTTAAATGTTACAAGAGTAGGATTTATTCTTTTTACTAACTCAACCATAGCCTGAAGATCTTCTTCTGTATCACCAGGATTACCTAAAATGAATGATGCATGAAATTCCATACCATATTTATGTAAAATATCTGTTTTTACTATTACTTCTTCATTACCAAGATTCTTTCCAATCACCTTAGAAGTTTTTGCATTGGAAGTCTCTACTCCAACAAATACCCTATATGCACCAATCTCTTTCATAAGTTTAATCTTATAATCATTAATGTCTTTGATTCTAATATTTGAAGTCCATTTAAACTTCAAATTTCTCCTTTTCACCTCATTTGCAAATTGAGTTAGCCTTTCATCGGAAAATGCAAAGGTATCATCAGAAAAGAAGAAACTCTTAAAACCATAAGATAAAAGTTCTTCAATTTCATCACAAAATCTTTCTACTGAGAACAAAGAGAATTTGGCAAATTTGGATTTAATGCAAAAAAGACAATTGCTTGGACATCCTCTGGACGAACGAACTATTGTTTCAGAATCACGTCGTAAATATTTACTAATATCATATATTTCTCTATCCGGCATAGGTAAACTGTCTAATGGATAGTCGTTAAACTTTCGTTCTGTTATATTAAACTCACCATCTTTTGAAGTTCTGTATCCAATATTATTAATATTCTCAAAGGAACCCTTACCTTGTCTTGCCTCAAGAATTTTTAACAATGCATAGTCATCATCATGGCGAATAACATAATCAAGTTCTGGATTACGTTCCAATACTTTTTCTGGAACGAAAGTCGCAATCTCACCTCTCATTGCAATTCCTACTTGTTCACCATATATTTCTCTCACCAATGGAATGATTTTTACTGCATTACTATGTGTTCTAGGATCATCATCAATAACTACAATATCTGGGCAATACTGACGTAACATCCCCTTCAATGTTTCAATATCTATATTATCAATTTTCATATCAATCAGATCTACTTCATGACCATTTTCTTTTAGCACTGCTGACCATATATAAACGTCTAGTGATGGTAAAATCAAATATTCTTTCACTCTATTCGGATATGGAGGTACAACAAATAGAACCTTCACAATTATCTACCCCTTCCCCAATTATCTCTTTTAATGATGTTTCAAGCATTTTCCCTATTATGTCATTTCTTAAATTGCATCTTCCTACTTCTCCACTAGGTTCAATGCTCAGTGTATACTGGCTGTGACAACAATTCATTTCAAAGTAACGCTCATATACAGAATCATTAATTTCCCCGGATTCTTTTAATCTTCGAAGTGTAGGTAACAGCCTCATATCATGAAACAGTGTTTGGACTCCTTCTGATTTCATCGCCATTTTTTCAAAGAATCTGATATACTCTTCTTCTTTTTCCAATTCTAGAAGATATCCATCTTTTCTTTCCCTAAGAAAACTAATGAATTCTATATTTAATTCTTCACCCAAATGATAAATATCTTCTAAACAAGATACATTGTTATCATTTACCGTAACACTCATTTCCGTATGTATTCCGTGATCCAAAAGTAATTTAATCGCATTTAATGCCTTAACATAGGCACCTTTATGGTTCCGATTCATATCATGCATTTCGGATTCACTATGGTCAATGCTTATGCACACCTTTTGTATGTGGTTTTTCTTCAATATTGCTATCTTTCCTTCATCTATTAAGTAACCATTTGTCATTAATATCTGAACCATACCCTTTTTGTTGGCATATGTAGACACTTTATCAAATAATTCACTTAATAATGGTTCTCCAAATGTATAATAGATTATAAACAGACCTTCTTCAAACAATGTATCTATTATTCTGTAATAATCTTCTTCCACTAGTTTGTCCTTTTTTTTGGTAACAAAGCAATGCTTACAAGCCATGTTACATCTATATGATAAACCTAAATGCAATACATTTATCATTCTTATTTTTCTCTCCATTGTTTCCCGAAAAAGTCACTGGTAAATCCAGTGACTTTTTCGTAAGCAAGCTTAATTTTTAACTTTTCATGTCAAATTGTAATTAGCAGTCAGCATAGATTACTCTAACACGTACAACAGGTTTATTCCATTGTTTCATATTTATCCCCTCCGTTCTATTTTATTTGGAGACAAAAATACAAAAACACTTCTGACTCCCATTTATAAAATACCTTTTAAATATGTAAGGTAATTTTATCTTTTTTATCACCGACCTCTTATATCAGTTTTGATTAAGAACATTTAGTAATAGTTTTTTGGAAAAGCGAACCAGGTGTCAAAGAGAAGATATTTGGCGGATAAACGCTTAACAGAATCAAGAATTTTCAACATTACTTCTGTCGAATTTGCTTACTCTGGGTATTATCCGCAGGACATATAAGTTTCTTTTCATATCTGCTGCTCAAAAGTGAAAATTCAACTGGCAGAAATGTGGTGCCATCAGACCAGCCAACTGTAAGCATTTTAAAACCTTTTATAAACTTATGGGTTGTATGGTCAAAAAACTCTTGAAAGCAGCTCTACTTTTTTACTTCTTCCTCGATTATACAAAGAATCATCAACACTCAGCACACTTGCTCTATCATCTGATCTTAGTTTGTTTATTTCATGTATAATTGCTGTAACAAGTAATAATAGCAACCGAGACCAATTGTAACTACTAGAGTTGAGAAACCTGTAAGCCGTATTTTTCTTAAAAGATATATCTCCAGAACTCATATCCAAAGTCCTGTACAGGTTTTTGCCAGAGAAA
The DNA here is from genome assembly GCA_023390335.1 of Bacillota bacterium. Lineage (GTDB taxonomy): Bacteria > Bacillota > Clostridia > Acetivibrionales > DSM-1351 > Ruminiclostridium. The sequence continues at coordinate 62,206 of JAEWCZ010000073.1, forward strand.
ATCAACCCAAATAATTGCTTCAGTAATTCTACGGGTTGAATGCCACTTTCTTTATAAAAATTGGAGCTCTCCATATGCTTATATATTGTAAACGTTGAAAAGAAATTATCAATTTTGGATTAAATAGCATTTTCATTGTTTGATTTATTTGTTATAATTGCATTCATAAATTCTGATCTTTTCATTGGTATTAGTTGTTTCTGGACAATTCTATCATCCAAAAATCTAGGAGTTTTTATATAATTATTAACATACCTGTATTAATTTATCAAAGAGCAAACCCATTTTTTAGGTGTAAAAATTGAGTTTATTAGTAATATATTACCTTTTTTGTTTATAAAATGCAACATGCTTTATTTACAAAATGCAACCTTTTTTTGATTGAGTCAATTAACTATAGGGAATTGAAAAACAGATATCACCCTAGGATTATGCAGTGTCTCCAGAGTCACGCTCTTGACAACAAGCATCTCCCATATGATTTTGTCAGCTAGGTGCAGCATCCTTCATAAGCGGGTATTCAAAGCAAGACAGCTGCCACTTTTTTAGTATATCATATGGATCCCTCTTATTGTAAAGGAGTTCGCTTCGCCGTTCTTTACTCTCCATTTGTTTTAAAAACTGCTTAAACATCTCAGACTATTATGCAGTGCAGTTTTATGACCTTTTTCAAGTATCGTTATATTACTATTCCATGAGTTGAAATATCTATTGCTATTTGTCTTTTTTAGTTCCTCGATTATTTCATACTGGAATGTTTAAAGAAACAGCCAATAACAGCCGAAGAACTTGTATTTGAAAAGATACAGGTAAGAAAACCAAAACTAATACCATAGAAAATAAATATTATAGTTTACCTTTTAGAACTGAATGAGTCCCCCTAGTTTGACTATTACTTGTTATAAGTATATAATTAAATTATTGTAATTTTTTGACTAGATGCTCAACAACATCAATGAAAATGAGGTGATTATATAAACACACCTAAAACAACCGCTATTCTTCCCATGAAATATCCAGAGATAAACTGTTATCCATTTCATGCAAATTTGTTATCCGTTATTTCGAATAATGATTTATATAAAGAATGGTTTTATAATTTTTATATTCAATTAGTATGCCCTAAAAATTATCAACAAAGAGGGATGAGAATTGACTATTACACAACACTTTTATGGAAGTCATGTCCTTTTATCTATTATCAAAGGCTTAGTAGAGATTTGGTTAATGTAAAATGGAATTCTATAATTGAGTTTATTATTGATTGTATTTCCCTTGGATATTACGTATATTTTACCATTAATACGTATTTTGTTTCTAATTATGATTCATTTCTAAACGAGCACATGATTCATGATATTTTTATTTTTGGATATGATACTGAAAAAGAAATTTTCAAAGTTGCAGATAATTTTAAAAATGGTAAATATGCCTATGAAGAGGCAACATTTAAAGAAATTTATGAAGGTTATACTAATATAAGCCTAACTAATCGAACTGAGTGGCTTGATGGCATAGAACTTATCAATTATAGAAAAAAAACCAATTATTTTGATGAAGCAACTCACGAATATACATTTGATATGTCGCTTTTTAAAGATTCTTTACAAGATTATTTAAACTCAATAAATACGGTAACAAGATATAGAATTCCTAGTGAACAATGGCGTTCTGGAGGTGATTGGGTATACGGGCTAGACATATATGATTTCATACACAATTATTTTGATGATTTGTTAGCTGATAAAACTTTTTATGATATTAGACCTTTTCATGTTTTGTGGGAACATAAGAAAATAATGTTAAATAGGCTTAAGTATTTAAAAGATAGTGGATACTTGTCTGATTTGGATTCCGTCTATAATAAATATTCAGACATAGAAAATGATATGCTACTCATTAAAAGTCTATGGATTAAATATTCTTTGATAAAAGAAGAAGATACAATAATTAAAATATTAAAAAAGCTAGAAGAAGTAAAAGCAAAGGAACAGAAAATACTTGAAAGACTTATAAGTATGCTCCCATGAAGGGAAATATTCAATTTTTAGCTTTTAACAGATAGTCTATCAATTTTGTGTAAACTAAGGGATAATATAGTAAGTGATTCGATATATAGCATAGTAAATAAATCTTCTAAGCCTTTCATCATTTGAATTCCACACCTTCCTGCCAAATGTATTATCGCAACAGCCACATATAACTTTCCCTGCAAACGGGTTATTGTTATTAGCATAATCATACTTATACAGTCCATGCTTTTTTGCAAATATCTTTCAAACTGTACTGCCTCCCATGTTTCCTTATCAATAATTGCAGGATGGCTTTCTTCCACATAATATTGCGGAACAGCTCCGTTATTCTCAACCCTTTTTTTAGTGAGGAAATCAATGGTATATGTTTTTTGAAGTTACTCAGCATTTTCCTGATACTGCCCTCATACCATTTTTGCTTTTCCATTCCAATTGAATACTCCATCCCTCTCAAGCTCCTGCGCTATCCTGTTCGGACCTTTTCTTTCAAGATAATCGGTAAATATTCTTCAGTACTTCACCCTTTGAATCCATCGTTCGTATATTTTCTTTTTCAAATATTATCTCTATACCAAGCTCCAAATTAAAAAAGACGCACTGCAGGATTGATTAAAACCCTGTGCAGAGAGAGTCATCACTCATAACAGCACCCATTGCCACACCGATTCCCTTTAAAACACCGCCTAGCTTTTCAAAACGAGTGCCTGCACTATCTGCCGTATTTGCCGACTCCTTAACTTCCCTGTCAAACTCACTGACTTTGTTCTCCGCTTCATCAAAGCCGCTTCCCGTGGTATTCAGAGCCTCGTCGTTGTTTGCCAGCTCCTTTTACCATATTGTTAAGGTCTGCATTTGCATTGTTAAGCTGAATTTGCCATGCCCGAGCTCGCTTATCATTCTCGCCAAAGGAGGTGGCTGCATTCAGCAATGCTTTTTCAAGAGTAGATACCTTTTCCTTCTGAGTATCTATCTCCTTGTTAAGCACCTGATTTCTTGCAGTGTTATATTCCTTTGCTAAAATGCCATACATAGCACTGTCACATATCCCTTGATTATTCCAGTCTGCTTCCCTAAGTGTCCCCTCGTACTTTAAACCACATTTCACCATTACTTTTCCAGAATTAGGATTTATTGGGTCATGGCGTGATTCAATGCGATTTACTCCTACTTCTTCAAAAAGAAATTCAACTAATGCGGCTAAAGCTTCAGAAGTAATTCCTTGCTTCCACCATCTTTTTCCTATGCAATACCCAATATGTACCATTTTTACAACATCGTCTTTTCGAACAACGGCAATACTGCCAATTGGTTCATCGCCGTTTTCTTTTAATATAATAGCCCATTGGTAATAGTCATCTTTAGCATATTGATTGGTCCAATCAGACAACACATTACGGCTGATTTCAACCGATTTATGAAATGGCCACATTAAGTATTTTGTAACTTCTGAGTCGTTTGCCCAGTTATTAAACATTGCATCAGCATCTTCTATGACAAACCTACGAAGTACCAATCTATTCGTCTCAAGCCTTTTTGTACCTAAATGTTTCATCTGCACACCTCCACTAATCTAAATAATCTGTACTCGAACTTTTCTTACACGAATTCAGCAAGCAGAAGCCGTTGTTAGTGCGTCCTTTACTACTTATCTTCGCTACCTTTAACTCACGTTATTAATTTACTAAAATCTGATAAAAGGCAGAACTTTGATTTTATTATCATTAAAACGGGATACTGTTAGTTTGGTTATAAACATCGACTCTTTTTATAACTAGGTATTGCTTCGCCCACTCTCGGATTTGGCTAATCTCTTCTTCTGATAAATCAAAAACTAATGTTTCATCTCCATAATGTCCACTTGAAAACAATAGCTTTTTATCATGGTATAAGTTAAGAGTAAACCATTTAATATACCCTTCTCTAGATGTGAAATTTTTCTGTACTTCAATTTCAAAATCATTTGTAACTTTCCCTTGAAAAACAATTTCTTCAGTTTCTTCATTATTTATTTCCATACCATACTTCAATCCCGATTCTATGGCTTCCACATCGTCAGGCCACAACCTCATTTCGAATGTATCTGCCTTCTTAAGAGATTTTTTTATAATACTAATCCACCATGAATAATCTTCAAAAATATGAGCCATGCAGTTGCTTGCAAATACTCCGCTATTAATTATAAACATTACATAATGTGACATTAAATCACCTCACAAAAACATAAATAATCTTTGTTGCATATTATAAAAGCAAACATGAATTAAAAATAACATAAGGGGTTAACTATCTTTTTGCAGAAGAACATTTTTACTTGTCAAGTTTTCAAAAACGTCGTACATTTTGTTCCATGTTTTAGGGTACTGATTGCTCCCGCTTATTTCCTTTTTGGTTGAATCAGAAAACATGATAGTAATTCCCCACTGATGGCCATCTAAAATATTATTATTCTTATAAGTATCTTTCCAATTTGTAAATCCATATCTTGAAGATTCAAGAATAAATGTTTCAATCTTGTCTTCTCTCAGATCGCAAACAAAGGTAAACCCTTCATTTTTAGCAGAAGAATCACGAGCAACGAAATTCTCGTAACTGTTAGATGTAAATTCCCAGAACTGCTTATTTTTAAGATCTATTTTATATTCAGGAAATCTTTGTCCAAAAGCCTCATGGTAAACATATACTAAATCAATCGGTTTTTGGTAAGTTTTTACATCCTTTGGGGTTTGATAAGTTGTTTGGCAAGCATGTACACAAATACAAATCAATAATACTAGGGAAATAGCTATTATCCTTTTCATAGCCTAACCTCTCAAAATATAAAAAATCTCCAATTCGCACTTAAAACCAACATGTATTAAATATAACATATTTGTTAAAATCCTACTGCACATGCTAAACACCAATAGGAATCACATCATCAATAAACAGCTCTTATAAAGAATGCTATTTGCTCATTGCAGATAATGTTTATTATGACAATTATGGTTTCGTTCCGAGATACAAATCCATAGTATCATGTATATCAATCTTTCCGCCAAATTTCTTGATTACATCTGAAATATCGTTTTCTAATCCTGTTTTAGCGTCATTATCCATAGCTCTGTGGTCTGAATATGTATTTAACAACGAAATATACTCATTAACTTTTAAAATACGAGTTTGGTGGTATAACTTTGATGTGACATTCACAAAACCATATTTACTTAGTAAATCTGTATATTTTTTGCAGAAATTTTCATCAAATTCTAGTTTCGGATTATCAGAAGAAGGTCTATATTTACCGTATGCTTTTTGAATTTCAACATGCATCGCATCGTTTTCACGATGAGGATGATTCCAAAACAATGCAATAACACCTTTGGACTTCAACAAATCAAAAACTTTTGTAAATCCAATATGTTCCGGTATCCAATGAAAAGCCGTCGCCGAATATATCAAGTTAAACCGGTTTGTAACGGATGAATAGCTTTCAAAATCAATATTGACTACATTAAAATTATCAAATAAAGCAAATTTATTTTTGGAATACGCTGCTAAATTTTCTCCAAGCTCAATTGCAGTCAAATTACATCCTGTTTTAAGGATAGGCATTGTGGCCTGCCCGGTACCAATACCTATTTCGAGTACATTTTTTGTATTATCTAATTTTGAATAGTTTATAATATCCATAAACAATTCATTGACATAGGTTGGACGGTATTTATCATAATTTGTTACATCTTCGTTGAATTTAAGACGCAAATCCATTTGAGTCCCCCTCTTATATCTATACATGTAGTAAAAAATAACCTGATGCATTAATACTATATTTGGAATATGCTGTTAAAGCCATTGAATAAATGCTGTTTTGTCATTTGAACTATATCCTGCTTTTCTGTAAAAATTCATTGTGCTCTCTTTTTTACTTCCTGTCATAAGCATGATTTTATAGCAATTATTGTCTATGGCTATTTGTTTTGCGTAATTAAGAATTGCTGTTGCGTAACCTTTGTTTCGATAAGATGTATCAGTAATTACATTTTCAATAAATGCATATGGTTGTTGATTATGGGTTAGATTAGGTACAATTAGTAGCACACAAGATGAAATGATAGTATCATCTATTTTTCCAATAATAACGTAATGATTCTTATCATTTAATATTTTTTCCCATAATAAAAGTATTTCCTCATCAATTTCTGGCATGTGGTTATCATGAAGCTGAGTGTAAATCTTCAATAATCCGTTCAAATCATCTGCTTTTGCTTCATAAATTTTCATAAAGGTACCCTCCCAAAATATAAAGATTACAAATGAAGTAAAATCCAGACCTTTTCATACATTAAAAGAAAGATGAACTAATTATATCACGTAGAGAAACCTCATGAAACTAAATACCAAAAGGAATCACAACATCAATAAACAGCTCTCTTTTCGGTTTAGCCAAACCATTAAACTGCTTGTGAATTTCCCATTGGTCCAGAAGCCCTCCAATGGGCATTAGCCAGACCTCCGCTTCATTTCTTCTTAGCTGTGTTACACCATAATAAATAGGCCGGGCAAACAATTCTTCATCGCTTACCCGACTGGCATGTTTTTTGTGCTACTCTCCTCCGATTCAATGTATCTCTTTGTTCCCCTGTACATTGCTTCCATAATCACTTCTTTATATGTTGCAAGCTCAAAAGGCGAGGTCAAAAGTTCTACTTCTTCCTCAGTCAGAAGCTCTCTTCTGTCATTTTTGTTCTGTAAATTGTGTATAAGCACACCTTGATTTGCCAATAGTGTAATAAGCCATACTATTTTATCCAATGCCATTTCAAAGCTTTCTAATTTCATAGCCTTATCGCCTAATTTTTCAATTCCTCCATACCTCTTGGCTATTTCCTTTGTTGCCTTGGTAGTCAGAATTAGTTGATACTCCATACCGCCTATTTCTATTATATCTAATTGTTGTATAGGGGATTTTTCTATAACAAAATGGCCTCTTGACTGTGTTGCTTTAATAAAGAGAATCAAGGGCGAGAATCGATTATCACTTCAGATAAGCACAGTCAGGGATGTAAGCGACAAGTTTGATGCTGTATCCCGGTATGTGAAAGAAGAAAACCTGTATCAGATAATTATAAACAGGGATAAAATCCGGTATCCCTTTCAGGATTCCAGAGACAGAAGACTTAATTTTACAATAGCCCATGAGCTGGGCCATATCCTACTTGACCATCTTTCCATTCCAGACATTCTTAAGACCGATGAAGAAAGAGACATTGAAGACCTGGAAGCAAATGAGTTTGCAGGCAAGCTTCTCATACCCGAAAAAACTTTATTACATTGTAACTTTGTATCCATACCTGCAGTAGCAGAATTTTTCAATGTATCAAACACGGCTCTCTGGATAAGGCTTAACAATCTGCAAAGGCTTGATTTGCTTGAGTCCAAAATAACCCGGGTATGTAACAAATGCGGAAACACTCAATTTCACGGGGCCGCAAGGTATTGCCGAATTTGCGGTAATCATCTAAAAAATAACCTTAACGGCGTTGAAAGAAAATCGTATTATGAAACTGTATCCTTTGATGACTACTTCGACCAAACTGAATGCCCATACTGCGGTCAAAAACATTTTTACTGGCCGGAGGGCATTTACCCCAGTTGTAACATGCGACTGTATGACTACTGCCACAAAGGGCTATATCTTGACAAAGGCAGCTGTTCTCATACAAAACCGGATTATACAAGGTTTTGTGAAATGTGCGGGCGTGAAACATATTTTAGTAGTATGGGGTTTTTGAAACTTTCAGAGTCAGTAAGGTAAAATATCTAAACAATTTATTTGAATTTATACACAAAAATCGTTAATATATCGCACTGTATCAGAGGCAGGCAAAATCCATGCCTCTTATATTCTCAATAATTAAGCAGTATTTGTATAATTCTCTTAATATTCTGTAAGGTTAAGTTATATTTTCTCCACCGATTTCTTAACATATTAAAAGTAGTTTCATCAAGTTCTCCAGTACTAGCTCGATCCACTTCAATCATTATGTCAGAAATTATAAAGAGATACTGATCTATTGGTATATTTTCTGGTAAAACATTTGCAAAACTCCTGAGCTTATTAGCAGTAATCATTACTTGTTTTCTTGCAGGTATAGATTTTTTTTGAATACCTTCATTAAGGACCTGTGGTGTTTTTCTATAAACGGCTTCTCTATTTGTAAGTACGTCCTTGCTTTCATCCAAATTATTGTTTACGGATTGTCTGTTCTTATATCCTGTCATTTTTTCAGTAATATCGTTTTCAGGTACCATAACCATCTGAGATGTTACCTTCTCACAAGTTTTTATAAAAATTGTCTGTCCTTCTTCCGATCTGAGTTTTATTGTATAAACTGAAATCCCTTTTGCTATAGGTTTGTTAAGTCTCTTCTCTATTACTGTCAACAAATTAAAAGGATGAGTAATAATTCTATCTCCCACTTTGGCATCTTTTAGTTTACTTTTAAAGCCTGAATTTGAAATGTCAAACGGTATTAATTGAGTAAACGAATATACCTCTTTACTAGGGTCTACAGGTGAATACTGTACCAATTTCTTTATAAATTGATAGTCTTGAACATCAAACCATTTCGCTGACAGCCATTCAGTTCCATGGAGCATACCAAGTAGACCACCAACCATAGATGCTAGGGTATCTGTGTCGGCATTGTTCAAATTAGCTGCTTCTACCAATCCAATGTATGGATTGGAAGCATATTTTGATGCTAAATATATTGAAGCTACTGCAGTCACTGTTCCAGAGCCATTTACTTTTGGGTCGAAGCATCCAAGCTTCACCAAAACATCATTTCCCATATCCAGTGCTCCTTGATTAAGGCCATTCTTTGCTATACTTAGTAAATTTATAGCTTCAGTTACAACACCGTCCCATAAATCTATATATTGCGATCCTATTACCACATCGGCATTTTCTATCCAATCCTCAAGTTTTTGAATTCTCGGAAATTGTGCCCATTTTTCATGATTCTCTATCAACATATTTACAAGCTCGCCATAACCTAATATTCCTTTATAAACCGAAAGACATACCAAGGCATAGGCATATAAAGTTGCACCAAGCAATGCTCTTGGATGCCCATGTGTATATATACCGTTCAAGACAACTTGATGCATAATCTCTTCAACCATATCTTCATTTCTAAATACATGAGGGAGTATCCTCATTGCTACTCCGTTACCTCCTGCATCGAAATATTTCCTGACGTCACTTATATTCTCAGTTTCTAATTTCCAAGGCTTTCTACCTCTTTTCCAAACCTCTGCTGCTCTCTTGGTAGCTCCTCCACCACCTCTTTCATATGAAAGCCAAGCTGGAATTTCGTATTTTGTAAAATAACGATTCCAATTAGCCCCATAACGCAAACTTCTTGCAGTCGCAATTATCAATTGAGTATCATCACTATACTCTCCAGGATTAATTTCTTCTTCATGGTTCCAAAATTTACCACCACATCGTCTTTTCCAACTTTGAAAAAGCTCCACATTTGTAGGTTTAGAATTGCCTATCTTCTTACTATTTTGTTCATTTGGCCAGCCCAAAGCATCTCCGACAGCCACACCTAAAAGAGCCCCCTGATATTTCTCAATTCTAAGATTGTCCACTTTGCACTCCAGCATTACACACCTCCATAAACTTATCTTCCTGAGGAATGATTCCATTTCTTATTTTTTCACTACAAGAACTACTAAACAAATCTGGTGCAATAATTATATCAATTTCCGGAATGTTTTTTAAGCAAGACCACCTAGTTTTCTCTCTGTGCGCTTGTTCTTTGGTCTCAACTGCCACTCCAATAATATCTTTTCTAGAAATATTCTTATAGACTAACACTTCTGCCTGATCATCTGTAGGGCAACAGGGTAACATTTTTTCCGTTCTTGTACGTGGCCATTTTCCATTCACGCTATGTGCAAACATTCCTTTAAAGGCCTCGGCTCCTTTTTCTATATATGCTCCACTTCTAAACGCAGCATTCGTAAAACAGAACTCCGTACTATCGAGCAATATTATTTCCGGTTTTATAAACAATACAACCCAATCTTTAAAAAGTGGTTCCTTATCTTTTACATTTTTAAAGTACCAATAATTAGGATACTGAACAGAACAGTTTATATATTCCCTTTTTCCATCCAATCGTAACTTATCATTGGCATCATATATACTTTCATCTAAAAAGTCAACTGCTATAACTCCAGATTCACTACCTAATATATGTAAAGCTTTACTAGACCTTGTAAAATGGCACAGTCTTATAATACCTCTATCTTTTATTTCTTGTTCAATCATATCCCAAAATTTATCCTTCTTCAAATTATTTTTGTTTTATGGTAAAGCGTTTCATCTTCAGGAATCAACTCAGTTGGTTCACCCGCATACGTTAATATCAAAGTACGTTTTGCCCTTGTAACAGCAACATATACAAGTTTAACTTCCTCACTCATGGCTTCATCTCTATCCTCTAAAGCTAATATTTTTTCTTTATCTGGAAGCCTTTCGGAATTGAAGTATGGTAATATTACCGCGTAAAACTCAAGTCCTTTCGCCGAATGGTAAGTACCTACAGATATTCCTGGTGAACTATCCCACCGGCTCATTTCTCCATTAAGCTCTTGACATTTCAAGCCTTTTCTTAGGAGCTTTAACTTAATATCATTGACTGCTCCCCTATCTCTGACAAGAATTGCAACTGTTTGTGTTTTTGATATTGTTTCAGCGTTATTTATGATCCAATTAGTTTCTTTTGTTGCATCATCAAATTCAGCCAATACTGGAAGTGGAGCTGATGCAGTAGGTGATTTAGGTGTGACAAGATCAACATTACTTTTAAAACAAGGGAGTTTAGAAATAGCAATTGCGAGTTCAGCAATTTCCTTACTATTTCTAAAATTCTGATCAAATTTCCAAATTTCATCTTTAGTAACATTGATACCTGCGTCCCTCCATGAAATCCTTCCTCCATATATCTGCTGTGCAACATCCCCAAAGAAAGTAAGACTTCCATCCTCAGGAATAGCTAAAACCAAAGATTGCAGCATAATCGGAGATAAATCCTGCCCCTCATCAATGATTATATGTTTATACATTCTATTAGTTTTATCTTTTCTAAATTCTTCCTTTGCAAAACGTGCTATATCATCCCAATCATATTTAAAACCCTTCTGTGCTCTAATTTCAAGATATCTTTCGTATACTCTAAAAAAGTATTCTCGCCTGTCTCTGGTAATTCTAGTTCCTGCCCTACCTATTCTTTCAGCGCCTATGTAATCTTGAAGCACAGTTATACCCATCTTCTCAATCCAGTTAATTTCTTCATTAAATACTTCAGGAGCCCTAGATAAAGTTGAGTTTTTCCCTATTTCCAAAATAACCTCAGCCATAGCCTCCTTAATTATGGATAGTTTTAAATCGGTGTCAACAATATCATTCCATCCTATCATATCTCTATATGATAAATATCCTCGTGCAAATTTATGATAATTTTGAACAACAACCTTTTGTAGTGTCTTATCAGAAATCGAATTCAAATATGTAACAAGAGATTTGTTGAAAGTTACTAACAAAACCTTTTGGTCACCTAAAGTATTTAACTTGGCTAAATAGGATGCCCTATGAATTGCAAGTGTAGTTTTTCCGCTTCCAGCTGTTCCAAGGACTATATAATGCCCTTTTTCAGGTAAGCATAATACTTCTTTCTGTTTTCCTTCCGGGGTAGGTAATGACATTAAAACCTCTCCTTCCAAAATACACCACTAATTTTAGTTTAAATTGTAAAAATTTCTCATATACTATTATACATTTAAATATTACACAAGTATACATTAGTGGGATATTTTGGTTTACTAATATACCTGATTTTTTTACATATTTATGAAATTACATAATTAATAGGTATTTGGGGAGAGAATTATACGTGCCCTGCTATGAATGAAAATATTAGTTCAAAAACGACATACATTTTTATTGAGATGCGAAGAGTGTAAGATGTAAGTATAAATGAACCTGCAAGCAGGATTTTAAGTAAAAACACAAAATTTGACCTATGCAAAAAGGACCCTTAGGTCTTAAGATTTATAGCTAAATCTCAATTTGACCCGAAAGTCCTCTCAATGATAGTCTTCACTATTCTCTTTGTATATCCATAAATTTAAAATTACTAATAGCTTTATTGGCATAATCCTTATTTACTACTTCACATATCCACATGTTCATTTCCTTTTATGTACCTAAAATTATACTGTGATTAGAAGTATCATCTGCCAACATCCCAAACACCTTATGTCCCAATGCAAGTACAAAAATTCAGATGTTATCTATGAATTCATCCATTAAATAACTTTCCCTTCTGAGATTGAAGACTTCCTTAGTGGCTTGGAGTTCATTGATAAATACTTATTTACCTCAATAGCTACTTGGCAGAGAGCTTTCTCGCTAAGTTCAGACCTCGTAGCCTCGTCTTCACTAAGCTTTCAATGCCTCTATCAACGCAACCGCCTCAGCAGTAGCCCGTTTCCATTCAGCCTTCGACCTTGTCTCGGCTTCTTGGACGTGCTTTGCATGGGTGGTACATCAGCTTCTTCAGTCGTTTCACTTCTTCACAAGCTGTGTTACCGCCTCAACATGCCCCGTCCACGGAAACATATCCACCGGTTGCACTTCCTTCACCTCAAACCCATGCTCCGTCAGGTACTTCAAATCCCTTGCCAGCGTGGACGGGTTACAGCTTACGTAAACAATCCGCTTTGGCTGCATTTCCACCAAAGTATTGAGCAACAACTGATCACAGCCTTTTCTTGGCGGGTCAACCACCACCACATCCGCCGTTACGCCCTGTTTATACAACTCAGGGATAACCTTCTCTGCCTCTCCCACCAAGAATTCCACATTTGAGACACCATTTAGTTCGGCATTTCTTTTAGCATCCCTGATAGCATCAGCAACAACCTCTACCCCTACAACACGCTTTGCCTTTTGCGAAAGAAAAAGCGAAATAGTTCCTATACCGCAGTAAAGGTCAAAAACAGTTTCATTCCCGGAAAGACCTGCATATTCCAAAGCCTTTTCATACAACACTTCCGTTTGAATCGGGTTAACCTGAAAGAAAGACAAAGGAGAAATCTCAAATTTGAAGCTTCCAATATAGTCAGTTATGTACTTCTGCCCGTAAATACATATATTTTTATCCCCAAGAATAATATTTGTGTTTCTGATATTTACATTTAAAATAATACTCTTAATATCAGGAAATCCTTCAAGCAGCTTATTAACCAGCTCATCGGATTTTATCAGCTTATCGCCGTTAATAACCAGAACCACCATAAGTTCACCGGTCTTAAAACCCTTTCTCACCATTACATGGCGAAGAAGTCCCTTGCCGGTTTTCTCATTATAAATGGCTATACCCGCAGCCTTGCAAAAATTTCTTACAACGTCTCTTATTTCATTGCTCTCATCAGGTTGTATTTCGCACAAATTGCTGTCAATAATATTGTGAGACCTTGTCTCATAGAAGCCAATACTGATTTCACCATTGTTAGAACCCACCGGGTATTGAACCTTGTTCCTGTACTTATATGGATTTTCCATTCCAATTGTGGCATTTACTGTAACATCTTGAAGGCCACCAATTCTTCTGATATTTTGAAGAACCGTATCCTTTTTAAAATCCAGTTGTGCCTGATAGGTCATGTGTTGAACTGCACAACCACCGCATTTATCATAGACGGGACAAAAAGGTTTTACTCTGTCCTCTGAAGATTTGTTTACTTTAACAAGCTGTCCCACCGCATAGCTCTTGGTTTGTTTTACTATTTTAATATCAACATTTTCTCCGGGAAGAACCCCGTCAACAAAAACCACAAAGCCCTCAATTTTGCCTACACCCTGTCCTTCATGAGTTAAACCCGTTATATCAATTTTAAATGTTTTTTTCTGAGATAATGTCTTTTGAGAAGGCTGTTTCATTGGTCAACCACCGTTTCCTTAATTTATAACCAATATAATACCATATTTAGAGGAATTGATAAACATGGGTAGAACCCACAATCAAAACAAAATCTTTGGCATGGCAATCCAAAGTCACATTAGCCACGCCAAAGTTTCATATAATTTTGTCTATCTTGCAATTGTGAATAAACTCGTTTTTACTGTCTTTTGTAATCCAACAGGATATCACGAAGCTTACTGGCATGCATTCCTTCGTCCTCTGCAAAATCTTTGAACACCTGCTTAATCTTTTCATCTTCAATCCTTTTTGAGTACATTTCGTAGTCCCTTACCAACTCCTTGGAATTTTCCCATGCTCTTAAAAGCCTGTCGTACGTGGTAAGTTCAATCTCATTTTCGTTCATAGAATCCCTCCGTTACCCAATAGAATCCAAAAGTTCTTTTAAATCAGCAAAGCACTTACATTGTTCGGCAAAAGGAACTGTATTCAGCCCACTTGTACTGTAGCAAACAAAATCCAAGGTAGCTTCCAGTATATTTGCAGCTTGAAGGCCTGGCTTAACATTAATTCCTGATGCAGGCACCTTCAAAATGCTTGAGGCATATGCACGGTACACTCCAATTCCCACATAACAAGCAATTCGAGGTTTAAAGGTATCCAAAAGCCTGTAAAGGTTTGCAGAACCTTCAATAACTTCATCGGTGCCAATTTCATTAGCGGCTTTAGTCTGCCTGTCAACAATATTTGTGGAGCCATATCCCAGTTCAAGTATTTTCCTGTCATCCTCCGGCTCAAATCTGACAGGTGTTAGACCTGATTCATACAAAAATCTCCAGAACCTGTTGCTTTTATGTGAATAATGGTGCCTGTTTTTGGCAGAAAGCAAACCCGGATTATACCCAATAAAAACAACTTTAAGTCCCGGCGCAAGGATGTCCGGCAGCGGCTTTTCATTATAAAAATTATCCATAGTATTCCTCCAAAAGGTAAAAACTACGGAGTGCTTTTCTTTATATTTAGCATTTTGTAGTTTTTTTATGTAAATATTGATAGAATAAAACTTTTTATCAGGGTAAATCTATAAAATTGTAAACAAACTTTATATTGGAGGTCATTTTAATTGGCATTAATTATAGTTTCTCTAATAGTTTCAGTAATTATTGCAATATTGGCAATTTTAATTATATTACTGTTTGTTGTACCGTTAAAGACTGATTTTGTATTAGATACAGATAATTCAATAGTACAAGCAACCGCTTTATGGCTTCACCCATTCCTAATGGCGCGGGTTACATTAGAAAACAACAACCCGGTTTTAAATCTCCATGTTTTTGGGAAGCATTTATTGAAAAAGACAATAAAGAAAAAAGCGGGTAAAGGTCACAGTATGGACTATTTAAAAGCTATAAACCCTGAGGACTTACAGATCAGCACTCATTACGGTTTTTGTAATCCCTTTAATACTGGTATTACTTGCGGAGCTATAAACATGGTTTCGCAATTAATAAATATAAGTACTTTTGAAAACGAGCCGGACTTTGTTTCAGATAAAGATTATGTATATTTGAACGCTTCTGCCAAAATATACATTGGTCCGGCTATAATGAAAATATTAAAAATACGACGACTTTACAGGAGGGACTTACAATGGATACAAACATGAATCAGAATGTAACCTCGCTATTTTCAAACCTTGAAGACTTTACTCAGAACGAAGGCTTAATAGGAAAGCCGGTTACACATGGGGATAAAACCTTTATTCCTGTAGTCTCAGTAACTCTTGGCTATGGAACAGGTAATACAGCAAGCAAAAACCATGGCACAAGTACAAAAGAACAAGCAGGAGGCACTACTTCCGGTATGGCTAATAATATGGCCGGAGGAGCTTTAGGACTTGGAGCAAAACTTTGTACTGATGCAATTATAATCGTGGACAAGGACAATGTTTCAATGCTGCAGGTCGGCCCCACTGCTACAAGCCAGTTTATGGACAAAATACCTCAGATAATCTCTGGTATGGGTTCTATGGGAAAGCAACAGCAACAGGGTCAACAACAACAGGGACAGCAATCCCAAGGCAGTCAGAGTCAGCAATAATTTAAGACCATTATTTTACTGAATATGTACTGAATAAACGTGTAACACTATTATAGCAAGTAATATCTTTTAACATGAAAGGACAATATACCATGGATAAAGTAGAAAACAGACAAGGTTTTGGCCTAGGACACCTCGTATTACGTGTAGTAATAGGAGCTGTCATTCTGGCAATCACAGCATTTTTAACACCAGGTTTTTCGATTTCATCATGGTTTTCATTATTGCTTGCAGCAGTAGTACTGGCAGTATTGGACTGGGCAGTAAACAAGATAACAGGTGTAAATGCAACTCCATTCGGCCGTGGAATTTCCGGCTTTATAGTTGCAGCCATTATCATCTATGCTATCAAGTTTATAGTACCGGGATATAATATATCTCTCATAGCTGCTGTTATTGCTGCACTGGTATATGGTGTAGTCGATGCAATTATTCCAGGACGTGGTATGTAGATACCATAGAGGAATACCTGCAAAAATGACGTTTAGGAGCGGCTGTTTTACAAGGCCGCTCCTAATAAAAAAAAATCCCTCTCACAAGGGAAAGATAAGATTATTATTGAATCAGTATGCCGTTATATAGATTATTCCATATTATATAGTGTTTATACCTTTATTTTCCACACATTTCCTACACTTTAACTCTTTCAGATATGCTCAAAAGATCTGTAGATGCATCATTTAGAAGCATAGAAATTTCATCCAAATCACTAAGAGTTTTTGCTTGTATCTGAATAATGGAATTAAAATCCGGGTAATCTGAGGAGTTATCAGAAACCCCGGAGGCAATCTTGTCTACAGCGTCAACAAACTCTCTGGCAGTCTGATAATGAGTATAAGCCTTGTCTGCAGAGGCCTTAACTGTATCTGTAACGTTGCTTATAGATTGAATTATCTCTCCAATACCTTTTTTGACTTCATTTATTCTGGCTGCCCCATCTTCAACGCCTAGCAAACCTGAAGTCATTTTCTCAACAGCAGTGTTTATACTTGCTTGAATTTCTTTGATTTGCTCCTTTATTTCAGTTGCTGAATTATTACTCAGGTTGGAAAGCTTTCTTATTTCATCTGCAACAACCGCAAAACCCTTACCCTGCTCTCCTGCCCTATTGGCTTCAATAGCTGCATTCAGCGCCAGCAGATTTGTCTGTGATGCAATTTGAGTTATAGTATTTGTTATCTCTCCTATTCTACCTGATGAGGATTCCAGATTACCAATGGATGTCGCAATGGACTGAACAGTTTCATTAACAGAGTTTATAAACATTTCTGCCTCTTCCACCGTCTTTTCTTTTAATTTGGCTGTTTCCACCGCCCTGATACTGTCTCCTACTGCCTTTTCTGCCTGTTCAGTTACGGTTTTTACTCCGGATATTATACCTTCCGTATCAAGTACAAACCCTTCTCTTTCATCAGCCTTTGTTGCAGAAATTTTCTCCATAGTTATCCTGTTTTGATCAACGAGAGACTTGACTCTTTGCTTTAAAGTGCTTATTTCACTGCCAGTGTCCTTAAACTGTTCAACCATTTTCTTCTGTCCGTCAATTACATTGTTTACCTGCTTACCCAACCTACCTATGTCATCGGAAGCAGCAATTTCAGCCCTGACAGTCAAATCGCCCTTTTCAACCTTTGAAAGAATGTTGGACAGATAATGAATAGGCTTAGCAATTCTGTTGGATAAAAGCCATGCAAGCAACATACCGATAATAATGGAAAACAGCGTAATAGCAATGAATACCCAGAATATAGCATGCTTAATTTTTTCAGAAGACTTTATATCATCTGAAAAATAGTTATTAAAAGAAACTCTGAGCTTATCTGAAGCATCAAGAAAAGCTTTATTGAGTTCTGACATACTTTTATATCCGTCAGCCATCAAGCCCTTTTCAAGAATTGCAGCTCTTTTGTATATCTCTTGTGCTGTACCGTCTATGGAATTATTTAAAGATTCAAGCCTTTTAATTTTTTCAGAATCAACTCTATTTTTTAAAAGGTCTGCTAATTTAACATCTATATCCGCTTTGTTCTTTTTAAACTCAGAGGATGAATCCTTCCCACCCGATGAAGAATACAACAATATTGCATTGTTTCTGTTAGTCAAGACCGCTATGTCCAAAATCTCATTATATATATGTAAATCGCCCGAAACTTTTTTCATGTTCCAAACCCTGTCAAAGCCCTGGGTTGACCTTGCATTATCCAAGATATTCTGGCTGGCGGAAGCTGCTGCTGAAATTCTTTGCTCAAGATCTTCAATTTTTGCATTATAATCTTTGTCCTCGATGGTTGCATCAGTCAGAATATCAGCCAAAAGCTTTTTTATTTCCGTAAACTGATTATCAATATATCCGGAATCAGCATCAACCAGCCCGATTACTCTGTTCAACTCGGTTATATCATCCATAAGCCTTCCTGATCTATCCTTTATAGGCCCTGTCAAAGTCTTTTGGAGTTCATTAATAATGTTTTGCATTTCATTATAATTATCCTGAACGTCCTTTAAGAACCCTTTGATATTTTTATTTTCAAACGTTTTGATATTAGAATTGATTTTATCATTATATAAACTTACATATTCTTTGTTAATACTGTCCAGTTCCTCTACAGTCTTTTTATCCTCAGGACTTATTTTAGCCCCCTTCAATTTCATTAATGCAGCATCCATCTTGCTTCCTATGTCTGCAAAAGTTTGGCTGTCATCAGTAAATGAATTCACCATATCGGTTAAAACCTGCTGTCTTTGTGCGGATAACCTGTTGAGTTCTTGAACTGAATCCTGATTTGACTTATTAACTTCTATATTATTAACAGAATTAATTACCTTCCTATATCCGAAAAAAGAAATTGCGGATGAAATTAACGAGATTGCAATAACTACACAAAATGCTCCGATAATTGTACTTTTAATATTTTTCATATATGACGGCCTCCTACTTTTCAACGCAAAATACCCGAATATAAAATAGTTCTACATTTTAGTATTAAAACCCTTTAATTCGTCTACCTTTTTCGCCAATATTTTCTTATACTAGCCTACACCTTATATAAGTAGTACTGGCAGGTTATTTTTATAACAAATATGGAAATAATTGTAGTACATAAATTTGTAGAATGGTGGTTCAAATGCGAAAATTATTCAAACCAACCTGGTGCTTGGTAATTATATTAATACTACTAATGCCAATAGTTTATATGCTCAGCACTAAATCTGCCAAACTGGAGAAAACCAACAATGTTTTGGGTGAACAAGTCCGGAGTATGTCCAAAACCTTAACAGAACAAAATAACGCACTTGAAGTAAACGGTGAATTGATTAGAATTCTTCAATCGGATCAATCGACATTTAAAAGCAGACTTGATCAATTCGCAAAAACATATACTCAAATAGCGGGCAACTATGTAAATAAGTCCAGCAGGGGTACTTCCTCAAAGAGTGCAAATCATACAATAGAAGATATAATTAAGCTCAATACTCTTGTGAAAAATCTAAATACAGCTTTCAACACTAACAGTGAACTAACGGAGAAGCTTGATAAATCAAATACAGAGCTGGAGGAATTTGTTGATGCACTACCTACTTTCATTCCTGTAAGCGGAAAAATCACTTCCCCTTTTGGTATGAGAAAACATCCCATTACACATATCAGAACCATTCATAAGGGAGTAGACATTGATGCAGACACCGGTGACCCCATACTTGCAGCAGGTTCAGGCAAAGTAATATATTCAGGTCTCTCCGGAGGCTACGGAAAACATGTTATAATTGATCACGGTAACGGTTTCAAAACAATATACGGTCACTCATCAAAACTACTTGTCAAAGTCGGCCAAATTGTCAAAAAGGGCCAAAAGATAGCCTTGGTAGGCAGTACAGGAAGAAGTACCGGGCCTCATCTGCATTTTGAAATAAGAATAGCCAATACCGCAGTAGATCCTGTCAAATATGTTGAATTCAAACCCTTTATTCGATAATTCTTTAAATCAAAGTCGGGAAATATTGTATTCATTTATTTAATTTTTACCATTATGTTTATAAAAGGAATTTTACTATAAAGCCGGGGACGTCTATATATATGGGAAAGCCAAGACATTAGTACAGTTTGGTTCCTTTATTTTAGGCTTTTTCTTAACATTTAAATAATATGTACTAAAAAGTGTTTTATGATATAATATTGTGAGCAAAATGTATTAATTTAAGGAGGATATTATGAAAGCTAATGAAAAGGCTGCATCTGGGACGGATAAGCAAAAGAAGAAGAAGAAAAATACCACTTCGTCTACAGCTTCCAAATTTACCCTTGCAGTTATAAAAACAGTATTTGTTATCCTCATATCTTTAGGGTGTGTTGTTGGTGGTGTATTAGGCGGGGCCGTTCTCGGATACATAAAGACTGCAGCTCCGATAACACCTGATCAGCTTGAAATGACGAAAGTAACTTTCATATATGACAAGGATGGCAAGGAAATTGCACAGGTCAAGGGCGGTGAAAATCGGATACTTGCCGAACATTCTGAAATACCCGATAATATGAGACATGCATTTATTGCAATAGAAGATTCAAGATTTAAAAGTCATGATGGTGTTGACACAAAACGTTTTGTGGGTGCTGCACTTAGTTATATCATCAAATTTGGTAATGCTGACTACGGCGGAAGTACCATTACGCAGCAGCTTGTAAAGAACATAACCGGAAACACTGATTCTACCGTCAAAAGAAAAGTCCAGGAAGCTTGGCAGGCAATGGATTTGGAAAAAAAGATGTCAAAGGATCAGATTCTTGACAATTATATGAATCGAATAAACACCGGGCTGGGCTGCTGGGGTGTACAGGCGGCCGCAAAGAAATTCTTTAACAAGGAAGTAAAAGATCTTTCTCTTGCAGAATGTGCCAGCATAGCAGGTGTAACAAAATCTCCGGGAACCTATGATCCTACATTAAGTGAAAAAACAAAGGCTGCAAACAAGGAACGTCAAAAAATCATACTTGCTGAAATGCTTAGGCAAAAACATATAACTCAAAATGAGTACGATCAAGCAGTTGCTGAGCCATTAAAAATCTATAAAGGCGCAAGTGAAGGCGACAAAAAGGATAATAACATCCAAAGCTATTTTGAGGACTATGTACTGACCCAAGTTAAAAATGACTTGATGAAGAAATACAATTTATCAAGCAATAATGCTACTATAAAGCTGTATAATGGCGGTTTGAAGATTTACACAACTCAGGACAGCAACATTCAGAAAATAATGAACGAGGAATTTACAAACCCCAAGAACTTTACTGCCAATGAAAAAATCAGCAACCCTGATATGCAGGCTCAGGCAGCTATGCTTGTTATGGACCCGACTACTGGACAAATACGTGGTATGTACGGTGCTTATGGCGAGAAAAAAGCTAATTTTACTCTAAACAGAGCCACTGATATGAAGAGACAGCCTGGTTCAAGCTTCAAGCCTATAGCGGTTTACGGACCTGCAATAGACCTTGGTATAATAACACCTGCTACTGTAATAGATGACGTACCTGTATATCTGGATAAAGAACATCCTAATACACCGTATCCTAAGAATGCAGAAACAGGTGTATACGAAGGACTTCTTACAATCAGAAGAGCCATACAGAAGTCACAGAACGTTGTTGCAGCTCAGGTATGGATGAATTTATTGGGAGCTCAAAATTCCATAAATTATCTGAAAAAGGTTAATATAGACAGACCAAAGGAAGGTTACGTATCAATGGCCCTCGGTGGTTTGAATGAAGGAGTTAACCCTTTAGCTATGGCTGCTGCATATGTCCCCTTTGACAACAAGGGAGTTTATCTGGAACCTATATCCTACACAAAGGTAACTGATGATAAAGGCAATGTTATATTGGATAAGAAAGCAGACCAGAAAAGAAATATAGCATACAAGGAATCAACTGCATACCTTATGACAAGCATGATGAGAGACGTTGTAACAAACGGTACTGCTGCTACATCTGGAGGCTTGGGAAGAGGAGCCTTGGGAGCAGTAAAGAATTCCGCAGGTAAGGTTATCCCTACCGCTGGTAAAACAGGTACCACCAACGATACCTACGACAAATGGTTCGTGGGATATTCACCATACTACGTTGGCGCTACCTGGTACGGATACAATTACAATAAGACTCTGAAAGGTCAAGAAGTATACCAGGCATTGAACCTTTGGAATAAGGTCATGAACAGGGCACATGCGAAGCTTGAACCAAAAGACTTCCCACAACCTCAGGGACTGGTTAAGAAGACTATATGTATCTACTCAGGAAAACTTGTAGGTCCTCACTGTAGTGGCGATCCTCGTGGAAACGCCATAAGGACGGAATATTTTGCAAAAGGTACTGAACCAACTGATACATGTGATGTTCACGTACTTGCTAAGGTAGATATAAGTTCAAAGGATATTTACGGTCGCCCGTTGTTGGCAAATCCATTCTGTCCGCCAAATTTGGTAAAGGAAAGGGTATTTATAAAGAGACCTGTTCCTTACTTGCCGAAAAGTCCGCTTAAAGGCTCCTTGTCGGCAACCATCAAGGACTGGATTTACCAAATGTCAGAGGGTGAATACTGTACCAAGCATGGAGGAGGAACCGCTAACGTAACTCCACCGAATAATTCATCAACACCGCCGGCTAATTCAGGCAATGGTTCTGGTAACACTTTACCCGGAGGCGATGGTACGCCAAGCAAACCAACTAACAGTACCGGAGGCACACCGTCAGATAGCACAGATGATCAAAATATTGACGATATAATTCCATAGACTTAAAGGGAGTATCGCTAGACTATTGAAAAGTAGTAGCGATACTCCCTTTTTTTGTATTTACATTCTTTGTTTTAAAAAACTTCCTTCTTTATCTTTATTAATGCTTTGGGAAAATATTAATATTCCCAAGTATATAGCTTTTAATTAACATAGCATCAAATACACTTATACTACCATCACCATCGACATCCGCTGACCACATATCATGTTCAACCGGGAAGTCATTTATTGTTCCTCCAATATAATCTATAATTAGTGAATAGTCATAATCTCCAATACTACCGTTTCCGTCCAGATCACCCACAATATCAGACAGCCAGCCATAGTCAACATAAGCAAAATTAATATTTCCATCGCACTGGAACATCGGACCGCTGTATGCAGCGTATGTATCATGAATTTCGTCATGAACTTTAAAGCTTTTTAAAGTGGCAGGCAAACCATCCTCATTTTTGTCCCCTATCATCAGATACCACCTGTATTCCTTACTGGTGTCAAGATTGAACTTTGTTATAAAGTCAGTTAAGTCTACAGCAAAATTACCATCACTGGCAACGCCCGCAGAATTGGCGTCAAAAGGTATTGGATACCCTATATTATTCAAACTGCTAGGAACAAAGTATGCCTCCGGTACTGTTTGGTTTTTATCAGAATAACCTACCGAAATTTTTAACTGATCACGTTTTGCATGGCTCACTGTAAACTCAGCAACCAACTGTGGATTATAATCCCTTTTGGGAGTAGTCCATGCCAAATTATTCTCAACAATCGGTCTTCTTTCTGAGGTATTAAATTCACTAAATTTGGAAGACCCGTAGATACTGTCATAAGCTATGTAGTAATAACCATCATAACCATAATTAGTGCCCCAGCTGTTGGCTACTTTAAAGACTCCCTTTTCTTCGGGCTGTGGGATTCCATCGCCGTTTACATCACCCCACCATATATTGTCATCATAACCTACAACTGTCATTTGATGGCCTCCATTTTTACCATCAAGCATATAATATATTTTCTTTCCGACCATATAATCATCGTTTACAGAAGGATCAGGATTATCCTTTACGGGATATGGATACTCTTTAAAACTACTTATAAAAGTACCGAAAGACAGGACATACCCATTGTTCAGCAACTGCTTAATGCGTACCAAATTTGCATCATTTGTATCTATGTATCCGCACTTATCCATCCTGTAATTAATTGCATTTTCCCATGCATTCAAATCGGTATTTATTTTATTCCCATCTACACCATCATCTACATATGGGACATCCGCCAATGTTGCACTGCCTGTCTCCAAAAGCATTTGAAATATTCCTTGTATAGGACCGCCGGCCGGTGAAGAGCCTATAGGAAATGTGAATTTAGGAGAAAAAACCTTACTCAGGTCATTTTTAGCATCCCACTCTCTCCCTGCATTGATTTTTGCCAGACCTACCATATGCGTCATTGTATAATATGTACTTGACCAGCAAACACAATCCCCAAACATCTGATAACCTATATTCGGAAAACACTGTAAAGTGCTGTTGTCTGCGGAGGCAGGAAGTGACTCTGAATATATTGTATTCAGGTCGACAGGAGTTCCCTGAACATTCACATTATTCGGAGTGTTGTCCGTCATAACCTCCTCTCCTACCTGAGCTGGATCAACTTCTATCAGAGGCTTATTTTGTTGCTGTCTCGTTGCATTTAAACGATTCAGACCAATGGAATTTAAACGTATATTTTTAACATCGGTTGACGAAACCGTGGCATTCTGTGTAACTATATTTATTTTGTTGCTCGCCGCCGATCTGTTTCCTGCCGCATCTATTGCTACCACATAGTAATCAATAGTTTTACCGGAATAAACATTTGAATATGAACAGGAACGTTCGTGTGTCCTGACTATCAGATTCCCATTTGAGTAAACCTCATACAATGCGGTCCCAGAATCATCGCAAGCTTCATCCCATTTCAGATAACACGTTGGATAGGACATATCAACTGACCTCAGATTATTTGGAGCTGAGGGTGGAGTCTCATCCGTATATTGAACATCCACATTTTCGAACCTGGCTGTACATAACTTATCTGGATTAGTTGAAGTAGAAGCAAAACCCAAATATACTTTTGAACCCATTTCTATAGTTTGGGTGCTACCTGTTTTTGTCCAATTCTCACCATCAGTTGACATAAAGGCTTCAAACTCATTTCCAGTCCTTTTTAATTTTAAATAAACCGGGAAACTAGCGGAAGCGGTTGCAATATTAGCTGTACCGTCACCTACCGAAGTTCTGTATTGATATGTCAATCCGTTGTTTCGGTTTAATGCAAGAAATGCATTTTTACTATTGGTATCCAAGCTTTCTCTTATCATCAGGCCAGCCTTTGCTGACAGATCCGAACCGCTTTCACTTGTGAGCTTCGCCTGTATTGTGCAATCTCCCTGTACCGGTATATAAGCATAAGTAAACGAGTCTTCAGTATTGAATTCGCCTGATCCGCTACCTGCAACAATAACAGTGTTGCTCGCCAAAATATCAGCAGTGGAATATTCGTTGGTTTGTCCTATATTTTTATAGTTCCAATAGGCCTTGTCAATTACACCTCTTGCCTGGACTTGAATCATTCCAAAATCAGTGCTTAACAGCATAAGCTGGATTAGAACTGCAAAAGCCACTAATATGCCTGTCTTCTTTAGTCTGTTATTCAATTTACGACCTCCTAAATTAATTGGTAATTTTTATAAAAACATTACATTTATACCATTAATGATATTAATTGTCAAATACTAACTGAAATCGACTTTATCCTAAATTAAGCAGATATTAAGATAAAAAAAACCACAAAGCATCGAGTTGATGACTTTTGTGGTTTTATATATTAAATATCTTTTTATAACTTTTGTGACTTATTTTGTTCCAATAAACAGTGTACCAACCTGTTTTCCGCTTAATATGTCAAGAATTGCTTCTGGGTGACTGCCGTTTGTCAATACCACATCTACCCCTGCGCCTGTAGCTATCTTTGCAGCGCTAAGCTTTGTTACCATACCGCCTGTACCTCGTTTTGTTCCCGCACCTTCGGCACACTCCTCAATCTCAGGAGTAATTTTATCAATAATGGATAACATTTTAGAGTCAGGATTCTTCCTTGGATCAGAATCGTAAAAACCGTCTATGTCCGATAAAATTATGAGTAAATCAGCCTCTATAAGCTTTGCTACAATAGCGGACAGTGTATCGTTTTCGCTAAAGGTATCCTTTTGCCCAACTTTAAGCTCGACTGTAGAAACAGAGTCATTCTCATTAACTATAGGAATAATATCCTTCTCTAAAAGAGTTTCAAATGTATTAACAACATTTTTACGGCACTTATCATCACCCATTATGTCTCTTGTTAATAGAATCTGTGCAACAATATGTCCATATTCTGAAAAGAACTTACTGTACATATGCATAAGTTCGCATTGCCCTACTGCCGCAACTGCCTGCTTTTCCCTTATGGTTTTAGGTCTTTCCGGCAATTTGAGCTTATCAACTCCTACACCTATGGCTCCAGAAGTAACCAGAACTACCTCTTTCCCCTGATTGGATAAATCCGAAATGATCCTTGCCAATTTATCTATACAAGTGAAATTAATTTTTCCGGTCTCATAAGTCAAAGTAGAAGTACCTACTTTAATGACAATCCTTTGTGCATCCTGAAGTTTCTGTCTTTTGAAACACATTTTATCAATACCCCTTATACCTAAAATCGAAACACTTTTAGATTATATAATAAATCCTTGATATTTTCCACTATACTTCCTCCTGATATGACGCACTTTTGTTTCTAATTAAATAAGTGCTTACAAAATGCTTCATCTTACCGTATAAATACCGATTCTCGAAAACT
Organism: Bacillota bacterium; assembly: GCA_023390335.1. Classification (GTDB taxonomy): domain Bacteria; phylum Bacillota; class Clostridia; order Acetivibrionales; family DSM-1351; genus Ruminiclostridium. The sequence continues at coordinate 88,991 of JAEWCZ010000073.1, forward strand.
AAAAACAAAGCCGTACCCAAAACCGTAGATGCAATGGCATCCAGAATACTATGCTGCTTGGTGAACCATGTAGACATATAAATGGTAATACATATTACTATTGATGAAAACTTCATAAGCAACCCTTTACCGTATTTTAATGTAAACATTGTAATCAAAATAGTGTCCAGCATATGGATACTGGGGAAACAATTATATGGCCTGTCATTCCCGTAAATAATTAGAACTGCTTTTTTAAGCACATTGTCAGGTGTAACTTCGGGACGTGGAACCGTAGTAGGGTAAATATAGTATACTGCAAAGCAAACGAACATACCAACCAATATACTAAACAAAAGTTTGTAATAGGTTTTCTCGTCATAGTATGCCATAATCAGAAGAATCCCAAAAGTATACAGATACCAAAAAATATACGGTATAATAAACCACTCGTTAAATGGTATAAGTTTATCAAGAAATATAGTTACATCATGTGCGTGCTTGGTAGTAACATTTAGTAAATAATATATCCCCTGGGCCATTGGTATTAATAACATAAGGAGTATCCTGCGAAAATAAACCCGCAAGTTATCTTGATTTAAAAAATTATTAGTCATACATTTATCTCCATCTTAATAAACTAGTTATCAAATAATTATACTCAGAATTTGAAAAATAGTTTACTTTTTTAGGAGGAAATTTATTCAAACTCGTACTCCCTTAACCAGGTTTGTTTTTCACCCGGCTCAATGTCAATATTAACAAATGCTTCCGGGCTTGCAACATGTTTCGAACCCCATAAGGCAAATTTTTGTGGAATAAAATCATCTGTTTCCTTTACACTTACTCCTGACTTGCTGTCATATAGTTCCCATGTACTGCTTCCGCTGCAATCAAAATCCTTAAACTGACTGTAGAATTCACCACTAAGGCTGTCAGGCCATGATATTTCTTTATCCTTAACAATAATCTCACCGCTGACACCTTCCGGATGTATATCACAGGGAAGTTTTAATGAATAACTGCTTCCGATACTATTATTGTCTATTCCAATAAAATTGTGACAATACTCAGTAGTACTTATTTTTTTCTCCCCTGTGTTCTCTAATATGTAGGTTATTTTTAACCTATTTTGATTTAGACTTATACTTTTTTTATATATGTACCCATAACCGTTGTGCACAGGCATTACTGCAGATAAATTGGCGGAAGTTTTATCGGAAATTACATTAAACTCAACGGGTTTCACCTCATATTTTCTAAAAAAATCATAAGGCTCTGTATCAGGTCTTTTCAAAAGGCCTACTCCAATCTTGGGGAAGTATTCTCCTACGGGAGTTTCATCAAAGCCTACAGGTTCGCGTATTCCAAATTCTCCGCAGAGTCCACAGCCTCCTGAACCTTTTCCCGTTTCTAAAGACTCCTTTACGCAAAAGGTATGTTTTCCGTCCAAAGTAACCTGAGTAATAAATCCACACCAGTCAAATCTGGAACCATTATATTTTTCTCCGGGATATGATATTTCAACAGAGAGCCTTTCATTACTTAAAACAATATCTTTGCACATAGCATCCTCCTTATTAAATTGGTTTAAACCAACATAATTACCTTATATTACTGCAAAGTATGAGTCAATAGTTTTTAATATTAAAAGGGCTGATGTTTTGGAAAAGACCAATAACAGTCAGCCCTAAAAAATATATTTATTTAAAATTTATTACTCCTCATCCTCCTCAACCATGTTCTTCTTAGCCTCTTCGATAACCTTGTTGGCAACAATAGCTGGTGCTTCCTCATATCTTTCAAACCAAAGCTTAAAGTAGCCCCTACCATGGGTCATGGATCTTAAATCTGTGGCATACTTGAACATTTCAGATTGAGGAACCTCGGCTTCAACCTGCTGTTGTCCATCATCCAATGGATTCATGCCAAGAATTCTTCCCCGTCTTTTATTCAGGTCACCAATTATGTCTCCCATATAGCTTTCAGGTACATAAATCTCTACGTGTACAATAGGTTCCAGCAGCACTGGAGTAGCCAGCGGCAGTCCCTTTTTATATGCAAGTCTTGCAGCTATTTTAAAGGCCATTTCAGAGGAATCCACATCATGGTATGAACCGTCAACCAACGTTGCTTTAAGGTTTACAACGGGATACCCTGCAAGAATTCCGTGTACAATTGCTTCTCGTAACCCCTTTTCTACTGCAGGATGATAGGATTTTGGTACAGAACCTCCGAAAATCTTTTCCTGGAACACAAGATCCTCTGTATCACCATGCTCAAACTCAACCCATACATGTCCGTACTGTCCATGTCCTCCGGACTGTTTTTTATGTTTCCCTTCAACTTTGACTTTTTTCTTAATTGTTTCCCTGTAAGGTATTTTGGGATTAACAAGATTTACTGATACCCCAAACTTAGCTTTAAGTTTGCTGACAATAACATCAAGATGTTGTTCTCCTACACCTGAAATAAGAGTTTGATGGGTTTCCGTATTAATTGAAACTTTAAACGTAGGATCTTCGTCTTGTAGTTTATGTAAACCAGAACTGATTTTTTCCTCATCACCTTTGGCTTTTGGTTCTACAGCCATTGAAATAGCCGGATCAGGAAAAACTATTTTATCCAGTATGACTTTGTTGGCCTGATCACAAAGAGTATCGTTGGTATTTGTGCCGGCCAGCTTTGCAACTCCGCCTATATCACCCGCAATAAGTTTATCCGTAGGAATTTGTTTTTTGCCTCTCATAATGAAAATCTGACCGATTTTTTCCGTACGCTCTGTTGTAGAATTAAAAACAGAAGAATCTGATTTTAAAGTTCCTGAATAAACTCTGAACATGGAGATTTTACCTACAAAGGGGTCTGCGATAGTTTTGAATACCAGTGCGGCAAGAGATGCGGCAGGATCAGGCTTTATTTCAACCAATTCATCCTTTCCTGCTTTTTGAGCCTTGACTTTCACGGCTTCGGGAGATGGCATAAAAGCTACAATGGAATCCATCAGCTCTCTAACTCCAAGGTTTTGAAACGCAGAACCGCAAAATACAGGTGTTATTGTCCCATTAGCTATACCTGCCTTAATACCTTTTTGCATTTCATCAGCTGTAAACTCTTCTCCGCTAAAAAACTTTTCCATAAGCTCTTCGTCAGTTTCAGCTATCAATTCATTTAGTGAATTTTTAATTTGAGTAATTCTATCTGTTAAATCTGAAGGAATATCTGTATCCGTTAGTTTATCCTTCTGAAATTTTTTCGCATTCATATTAATTATGTCGACATAACCAACATACTTGTCAGCCTCATAGATAGGAATCTGGAATGGTATAACACTGTTTCCGAAAGTGTCCAGCATTTTGTCATAAGCAGCGTTGAAATTGGCGTTCTCTTCGTCCATTTTATTAATGAAAAACATTCGGGCCGAACCATTTTCTTTAGCGTAAGTCCATGATTTTTCCGTTCCAACGGAAACGCCGCTTTTTGCAGATACGACTATTACCGCGCCCTCTGCCGCACGGATGCCCTGCATAACTTCTCCTACAAAATCAAAATAACCGGGAGTATCAATTACGTTAATCTTATTATCCAGCCATTCACAAGGTGCCATAGAAGTGCCAATAGATATTTTTCTTTTAATTTCTTCGGGATCATAGTCAGACGTTGTAGTCCCGTCAGCAACTTTCCCAAATCTGTCCAATACACCCGTATTGAACATCATAGCCTCTGCCAGAGTAGTTTTTCCTCCCCCACCATGTGCCAAGAGGCATATGTTCCGTAGTTTTTGCACGGAATAGTCCTTCATAATCATTCCCCCTTATTTTTACAATAATTTCACACCTGTATAATAAATCGAGTTTCCCTGCGGAAATCGTTTTCCGAGTCATACATATCGGCTTAAAGCCTATTCTCATTTGTATAGAACCTCAATACAAAAAGTAAAGTGAAACAGAATAAAAGGGTTAGTATAAATTATATTTATTATTATCTATTCTATATCAGTACAAATTTACCTTTTTTAATATATAAAAATTTTAAAATCTTGTAGCTTATAGCTGTTTATAAATTTTTAATGTTGCTATATAATATAGGTTAATATAACAATCACGATAAATGATTGGTTATATGAAAAGGGCTTAGTGTCCTTGCGTAATATGGTAGAACGGTGTTTTTTAGATTTTAAAAACGTAAAACGGTAGAAAGGTGTTGAATTTTAATGATTATTGTAATGAATCCAAAGTCAAATCAAATGCAAATTGATGATGTCATCAATGTCCTTAAGAATTCTGGATTGGGAGTTCATGTATCACAGGGAACCGAAAGAACTATAATCGGTATCATCGGGGATAAGACGGTGCTTCGTGATATTCCTCTTGAAATTATGCCGGGTGTTGAAAAACTTGTTCCCATCGTTGAATCTTTTAAACTGGCAGGAAAAACATTCCAACCGGAACCAAGTGTTGTAGATGTAAACGGCGTAAAAATAGGCGGTAAGGAATTGGTTCTGATGGCAGGCCCATGTGCCGTAGAAAGCCGAGAACAGATAATTGAAGCCGCACAGGCAGTAAAAAGGTCTGGTGCCCAATTCCTAAGAGGTGGAGCTTTTAAGCCAAGAACCTCTCCATATGCTTTTCAGGGTCTTGAAGAAGAAGGCCTGAAGCTGCTAAAAGAAGCAAAGGATGCAACAGGCTTGCAGATAATCACAGAAGTAACCAGCGATAAGGCAGTAGAACTGTCTATACCATATGTTGATATGTTTCAGGTAGGTGCACGTAACGTACAGAATTTCCAGCTTTTGAAAGAAATAGGAAAATCAATGAAGCCGGTACTTCTGAAAAGAGGTTCTGCCACTACTATAGACGAGTGGCTTAACGCTGCAGAATATATAATGAGTGAAGGCAATTACAATGTAGTACTGTGCGAAAGAGGTATTAGAACCTTTGAGACAGCTACAAGAAATACTCTGGATCTAAGTGCTGTTCCCGTAGTTAAAAATATGAGTCATCTGCCAATAATTGTTGACCCCAGCCATGCTGCCGGAAAATCCAAGTATGTCATTCCTCTATCCAGAGCCGCTATTGCCGCAGGTGCTGACGGACTTATAGTTGAAGTACACCCGAACCCGATGTGTGCACTCTCTGATGCAGCACAACAATTGAAGCCATCTGAATTTGATTCACTTTGCAAAGATATAAGTAAGCTTGCACCAATCCTTGAGAGAGAGTTCAACTATGGATGTTAAAAGTATATCAGTTATCGGCCTGGGTCTTATTGGTGGTTCATTAGCGAAAGCGTTCAGGCACGAGTTTACGGATTTAAAAATATATGCAGTTGATAATTGTACTGAGTCCCTTAGATTGGCCGAAAACGAGGGGGTTTTAAACAAGGGTTATGATAATTGCTGTGAAGAGATATGGAATTCCGATATCATTTTCATTTGCACCCCGGTGAGTAAAACCATAGAATATGTTAATCAATTATCCCCTAAAATTAAAAAAGGCAGTATTTTGACAGATGTAGCCAGTACTAAGGGAGAATTGTACAATTACATTGATAGCCTTGAAAATCCTCCACTTTTTGTAGGAGGACACCCTATGGCCGGCACAGAGAAATCAGGCTATCCCAATTCATTAGCTCATATGTTTGAAAACGCTTACTATGTTTTGACACCCACAAAGGGTTCAAATGACGATGCAATAAATACTTTACAAGAATTACTGCGGAAAATAGGAGCCCTACCTATAGTAGTCTCCTCCATGGAACACGATACAGTCACAGGCTGCATAAGCCATGTTCCTCATATAATAGCTTCCGCATTAGTATCACTTGCCAAAAACTATGAAAACAGTCAGGGCCTTATAAAGCTTCTTGCGGCGGGAGGTTTCAAGGATATTACCAGAATTGCATCTTCAAACCCGTCAATGTGGGAAGATATAGTTATCAGCAACGGACCTGTTGTTGTAAAGCTTTTGGAAGATTATAAGCTTATCGTTGACAGTATGATAGACAATATTAAATCTTCTGAAAACAAAGAAATATACAGCTTTTTTGATAATGCTAAAACCTTTAGAGATGAATTTTCCAACACTGCTACAGGGCTGCTTCCAAAAAACTTCGAGCTAATCGTAGATGTTACCGACGAGCCAGGAATTATTGGAAAAATAGCTACTCTGCTGGGCAATAGCGGAATAAATATTAAAAATATAAATGTATCCAACAGCCGGGAGTATGAACAGGGATGCCTTAAAATCACCCTATCTGACCAGGAAAATGCAGATAAAGCGTTTGAAACCTTGGAAAGTTCTTCATACATGGTATTTAGAAAAGATTAGCTTGTTCACAATATGTCAAAAGCCGGCTTAATTAAAAAAGCCGGCTTTCTTATTATTCTCTTTCAAACTTATCATTGAGTTTATATCCAAGCACCATTAGGCTATCGCTCAGATGTACGTTTTCCACTATTACATCATAAGGAATTTTTAAATCCATAGGTGAGAAGTTCCACAATCCCTTTACCCCTAACCGGGCTACTCTGTCGGCAACAGTAGCTGTCTCTCTGTACGGAACACAAAGCATTGCAATGTCAACCGGATTATGTAGGATAAAATCCTCGAGTAAATCAAGATTCATAACCTCAAGATTTTTTAGTTTTTTACCTATTACTTCCGGATTTACATCAAAAATTCCAATTACTTTAAATCCTCTTTTTATAAAATTCTCATAATTGGATAATGCCTGTCCCATATTACCGGCACCAATTATAATACAATAATACGTCTTGTTAATACCCAATATATTACCTATCTCATTATATAAAGACTCGACATTGTATCCATATCCCTGCTGTCCGAAACCGCCAAAGCAATTTAAGTCCTGTCTTATCTGGGAAGCAGTTATTCCCATACGGCTACTTAGCTCTTTAGAAGACACTCTCTTAATACCAAGTTCAAGTAAGTAATTCAGGTACCTATGATAACGGGGAAGTCTTTTTATTACAGCCATGGAAATTTTCTTTGAAGCCATTAAAATCTTCACCTCATAATTATTTGTGTTCGTATTATATCATCTTTGTTATTTTATTGTCAATATCAAGACTCCACTCTAAGTAACTACATTTCCTTTAGTTATATTAACATGTTATTCAGGTTTTATACTTATTTATATACTTATTGATTATAGAAAATAGGTTAGTGTCATACTGTTAATTGTGATAAAATAGTAATTGTGTCATTTACAAAAGATTTTAAAGGAGAAATTTTAATGAAGGTTTTGCACTTAATTGGCGGAGGGGATGTTGGAGGCGCTAAAGTACACGTCCTGTCACTTGTAAAGGAACTTACTTCCCATATAGATGTTACACTTCTCAGTCTCAGACCGGGAGCCTTTGCAGATGAAGCCCGTGCAATGGGGATAAATGTAAAAGTTATAAAGTCCTCTAATATAATTACAGATATACGCAACGCAGTACAGTTTGTAAAAAAGAATAACTTTGATATTATTCATTCACATGGTGCCAAGGCAAATATATTTGCCTACGCTATTAAAAAAGCCTGCAATATACCCGTAATAACAACAATGCACAGCGACTATAAACTTGATTATCTCCAAAGTTTGCCTAAAAGGCTTACTATAGGGTTATTTAACTCATGGGTACTTCATAGTTTAGATTATTATATCGTGGTTACCTCTGCTTTTAGAAAAATGCTGATAGAAAGAGGCTTTGACACCAATAGCATTTATACCATATTAAACGGAATTGATTTCGATAAAAAACTAAATGACTATACAAGAGAAAAGTTCGGCCAAAAATACGGTATCCAATTAGATAAAAACGATATACTTGTAGGAATAGCCGCAAGATTGACCCCAGTTAAGGGTATAAGCACTCTTTTGGAAGCCGCAAAGCTTGTTGTTGAGAAAAATCCCAATGTAAAATTCCTTATAGGCGGAGATGGAGAAGATTACAAAACCCTCACCGCGCGGTGCCATCAGTTGGGACTGGATAACAATGTATTTTTTCTTGGCTGGCTAAATGACCCATATGAACTTTTTGGTATTATTGACATTAGCGTTCTGACTTCTATTAGTGAAGGCTTTCCCTATTCCATTCTGGAGGGTGCTTTTTATTCAAAGGCCACTGTCAGCAGCAGAGTTGGGGGAATTCCAGATCTTATAGATTCCTCAGTGAACGGTTACCTTTTTGAACCTCTTGATTATAATACACTGGCAAAATATCTTCTTGAGTTGTCTTTAGACCATGAAAAACGAAAAGAATTCGGCAAAAGAATTTATGAAAAAGCCTATAAGAACTTCTCGCTGGATGCTATGTGCAAAACGCAGCTTGAAATATATTCAAATATACAGAGGGATGTTTTAAACAAAGCCAAAGGCAAAAAGTATGATGTAATAGTATCCGGCTACTATGGTTTCGGTAATATCGGGGATGATGCTATGCTTCGGTCAATTGTAGACAATCTGCAAGAACAAAAACCCGGCATATCTATACTTGCACTTTCCAGAAACCCTGTGGAAACCGCCCGAAACTACGGTGTCAGTGCTATAAACAGGAAAAATATATTCAAGGTTTATTCATCTATGAAGAAAGCCAAGCTTTTTGTATACGGTGGAGGCAATATAATTCAGGATAGTACAAGCTCGCGATCCCTTATGTTTTACCTTGGAACCGCATGGCTTGCAAAAAAACTAAAATTAAAAATAATGTTCTATGCAAACGGAATAGGTCCCATAAATAAATCGGGTAATGCCGAACATTCCCGTAAAATATTGAATATGGCTGATGTAATTACCGTAAGAGAACGGTTTTCATTCAACGAACTAAAGAAAATGGGTATTACCGGGCCTAGAATTGCATTAACTGCCGATGCTGCGTTTGCTGTCAATATTAATCCCGATGAACTCAATGACAGCCGTAATTTCTCAGGATTGTCCCTTGATAAAAATTACGCGGGTTTCTCAGTACGAAGATGTCCCGGTTTTGAAGAATATCAGCATGAAAAATATGAGCAGACTATTGCAGAAACCGCAGATTATGTTTTTAATAAATATGGTCTTGAACCTGTGTTCATTCCAATGGAATACAATGTAGACATATATACTATAAAAAACATTATTTCAAAAATGAAAACCAAAAACTATATTATAAGCAATAATCACACTGTTTTGGAAACATTCTCTGTGATACATAAAATGGATATTATGGTGTCCATGAGGCTTCATGCTTTGATTTTTGCAGCGTATTTAAAGGTTCCGTTTATCGGAATCAGTTATCAACCAAAGGTTGACGGGTTTTTGGAGTATATTAATCAGCCCTCTGCGGGAAGTGTAAAAGAAATCAATCTTGAACGCCTGCGCTCCAAAATTGATAATGTAATGCAAAATCGCGAACCAATTAAGGCTGCTTTGGAAAGCTCTGTGGATAATCTGATATGTAAAGCCCGTGAGAACTCACACTACGCAATTGAATTAATTTCAGAATAAAAAAAGATATTGAAAACACGCAGAACTTTAACTGCGTGTTTTTTATTTGACCCTCTTCCCTACTCAGGCTTCCAGCTGCTCTGTGACCTCAGACCAGACTTCATACAGTTCCTCAAGCCTACGCTGTGCCTGTTGTTGTTCCTCGCTTAACTCAATAAGTTTCTGATGATCGGTAGCAAACCTGACCATCTCTTCTTCTAACTCTTTCAAACGGGTTTCAGTTTTCTCTATAGACTTTTCAGTGTCGGAAAGCTGTTTCTCAAGCTTTCGTATCCTGCTGCGTTCCTCCTTGGTTGCCATATGGCTTTGTTTTGCCTCTGAAATTACAGGCTGTTCTTTGCTTACTGCTGCAACATTCTTTTTGTGGTGTTCTGTAAAATAAGTATAGTTTCCAAAGCAGTCTACTACTGGAGTTGTCCCAATATCAATAATTCTGGTGGCCAGTTTGTCTATAAAATATCTGTCATGGGAAACAACCAAAAGAGTTCCCTCATAGTCAGTAAGGGCGTCCTCAAGAATTTCCCTTGAATTTATGTCCAGATGGTTTGTAGGCTCATCCAGGATAATAAAATTGGCATCAGAGAAGATTAGCTTGAGCATTGCAACCCTGCTCTTTTCACCGCCGCTGAGAACAGATATCTTTTTAAATACATCTTCACCCGTAAACAAAAATGCACCCAGTGCTGTTCTGACTTCTGACTGAATAAGTTTCTGGTCTACGCTCCATACCTCATCAAGAACAGTATTGTTTTCGTTCAAATCAGACATTTCCTGATCATAGTAGCCAAGGTTGACCTTTGCCCCATAGTTGTAACTGCCAGAGGTTGCCTGAAGCCTTCCTGCAAGTATCTTTAAAAGCGTTGATTTTCCACATCCGTTAGGGCCTAGCAAGAACACCTTTTCGGCTTTTTTTATTTTAAAGCTAACGTTTTTAAATAGCTCTTTATTGTCAAAGGATTTTGAAACACACTCTACGTCCAAGACTTCGTTGCCACTGGCAATTGTCTGCCTGAATTTTATCTTGATGGTAGAAGGCAGGTCGCTTGGTCTTTCTATCTTTTCCATCCTGTCCAGTGCCTTCTGGCGGCTTTCGGCAGCAATAATATTTCTTTCCCTGTTCCATCTTCTCTGCTGTTCTATATAGGCTTCCTGTCGTGCTATTTCCTTCTGCTGCTGTATATAGTGCTTTTCTTGAATTTCACGGTTTACTGCCTTTTGCTTAACATAGTTTGAATAATTGCAATTGTAAACTGTACTTGTACAGTTTTCCATTTCAATTGTCCGGCTGGTTACGGAATCCAGAAAATAACGGTCATGGGATATTATAAAAAGACACTTTTTATAGCTTTTAAGATAATCCTCCAGCCATTCTACCGCCGCTATGTCCAGATGGTTTGTAGGTTCATCCAGCATAAGTATGTCCGGTTCCTCCAGCAAAACTTTTGCAAGTGCAAGCCTTGTTTTCTGCCCCCCGCTTAAAATGCTTATCTTACAGTCAAACTCATGTTCTTCAAAACCAAGGCCTCGAAGTACACCCCTTATACGACTGTTATACTCAAAGCCTCCCAGGTATGAAAACCGTTCAGTCAGACGACTATATTCCTTCATAAGTGATTCCAATTTTTCCTGTTCTTTGGTAGAGCTTATTTCCTTTTCAACTCTGCTGATTGACTTTTCCATTTCAACCAACTCCCTGAAAACATCACGCAGCTCATCCCAAAGTGTATTTTCTGAGTTTAATGCAGAGTTCTGCTTTAAATAGCTCACATTAAGATCTTTTGAAATAAATATTTCTCCGTTTTCCTGCTGCAATTCACCTATTATAAGCTTGAACAAAGTAGACTTTCCGGCACCGTTGACTCCAACCAGCCCTACCTTGTCATTTTCCTGCAGACTAAAGGAAACATTATTTAAAATGGTTTCTGTACCATATGAAAATTCAACATTATTACAGTTTAGTACTATCACCGTAGTTCTCCATTTGCAAATATTTTGTATTACTGAGTTTTTATTTATTATAACAAACTATACCCCCATAAGCATAGTCTTTTTAGTTTGTCTGTTTGCAGCAAAAAAGCCGGGTTATGTTATTACCAACACAATCCCGGCATATATCGGGGTAAATATTTAGAATTTATAAAGAAGCGCACCCATTGTATATCCGGAACCCACGTAACAGAATATGGCATATGAGCCTTCAACTATTTTTATTGGTCTTTTTTGCTTCATTAGGGCAAGTATTGGGCTTGTCGGGCCCGTGTAGCCGTATTTATTTCCTACATAATTTATTCTCTCTTCCATTACATTAAGTAGTTCTATCGTATCCGTAATATCGCCCTTGGTTCAGGGCATACTGTAATTTACTTTTTCATTTAACCTTCAACAAACAAAAACACAATATTACACTAAATGGTGTAAAATAATATATAAAATAAAAAATAATAGTATAAATGGAAGGAAAAAGCAAACACATTGTAGAATAATGAAAAGTAAATACAATTTCGATGAATTTATTACATTTATTATTTTTTTGCTTATGTTCAATACGAGAATTTTTTAAATATAGTAACTGTAAAAGGAGAGGATTGTTGAATGGAAGACAGCTTGGAAGGCTTATTCAAAAAAAACTTGCTACAATATCAAAAAAACCTCTGTAATTCAATTACATTCTATTGTACAATAGGTGGCTTCGGAGGTGTAGCTTTTTATGCATTTATGAAAATAATAGGTATTATGAGTATATTCAGTTGGACTAACCTAATTTATTTCTCAATACCTGTTGTCTTTAATGTCACGCTAATGGCAGTTTCAAACGCAATACTCAAAAAGAAGTCAGTGAAAACGTATGTGAATATATACAAATATATTATTGTTTCGGTAGCCTGTATAAACTACTTTGCAATAGCCATATTTATTCCATACAGGGACATTTGGGGAACGTTGATATTAATATTCGTTGTTGCATCATTTTTTCTTGAAAAACCGGTTGCTTTGTACGGTATAGTATTTGGTTCGGTGATTTGTATATTTAGTTTTTATGTTAATACATGCCCTGAAACTCTTAGCAGATCGTTAGGAGATATAACAACAAGACTGCAGGTTATTTCTTTTGGAGCCGTGGCTACTTTTGTAAGTGCAATCATGGGAAGAAGCCTTCTTAAGAGATCATGTGAAAATGAATTTAATGTAAGCAAGTCATTTAGTGACTTGCAGCTGGTAGTTTCAAAGGTAAAAGACGTATCAAATACCCTATCGCTATCCAGTGGATTGATAACCCATCTGGCATCCCAACAGCAGCAGGCGGCAGAAACTACGGCAGTTAATACGTCGGATATTCTTGCAGGTGCTGTAAAAACTTCCGAAAGTGTTAAAGAGAGTACAGAACTTATGTCTGAGCTTGTTAATGAAACAAAACGGATGAAGGAACAGACTATAAGTGTTATTAATAATTCCGAGGAATTAAAGAATGTTGCGGGTAAAGGCAGGAACTCAATTGATGACGCAGTTAAGAAAATAATGCGTATTAAAGAAAGTGCTACTGCTACATATGCCAGTGCCAAGGAACTTGATATAAAGGCTCAAAAAATTGACAAAATAGTGGGCAGCATACAGAGTATATCAAAGCAAACCAACCTTCTCTCCCTCAATGCAACAATTGAAGCGGCAAGGGCCGGCGAATATGGCAGAGGCTTTTCGGTTGTAGCCGGTGAGATAGGCAAGCTAGCGGAGCAAAGTCAGATGTCATTGAATGATATAACAAATAATCTGAAAGACATCTTTCAACATGAAAACGAGGTGGATAACCTGGTAGGACAGGTGGACGAGGGTGTTGAAATAATCCGTAAGTCAAAGGAATATTACCAGAACATAATAGACGCGCTAAATGAGACCATAAAGTCACTCTTGAATATCAGAGATGTTTCTGATCAGCAGATTTCACATACTGAATTGGTCAACAGGTTTATAGAAGACGTCAAAAATGCAGCGGTAATGACCACGGAAAGTATAGAGTCGGCTACTGCTTCAACGCAGGAAACATTTGCTTCAAGTGAAGAACTGTTTAGCTCTGCCAACGCATTGGATGAGTTGGCTAAGGAACTGAATGAAATTGTAGTAAAAATATAAACACTGGAGGCGGGGAAAGTATGACTTATGAAACGGATTATCAGCAGTATGTAGATTCAAAGGAACCATTAAGCTCATTACAGGAAAAAGATTGGACATTTTACGGACAGTGTGGAATAGAATACCCGTATTTCTATGCGACACCAGACCCGAACCGTCAGGATTACTTTGCAATCTCTTACAGCGAAGATCCATTGCAGCGTCTTGATATCCATCATTTAAAAGCCCCTGAAAAAAAAGAAAGACCTGTTATTTTCTTTATACATGGAGGAGGCTGGACAACTGAAGATAAAAGCAATACACGGTTTTATGCGTTTGAATGGATAAAAAGAGGATTTACGGTCGTCTCCATAAATTACAGGTTGGCACCCAATGTCACTCATCCTACGCAAATAGAGGACTGTGCAAAAGCTTTTAAATGGGTACAGGACAATATAAAAAATTACGGCGGAAACCCCAATAAAATAGCAATAATCGGTCATTCAGCGGGAGCACATCTAGCGGCACTTCTGGTTGTAGGAGAGAAATGGCACGAAAAATATGATATAGACATGAAGTCAGTTAAGTGTTGGATACCTGTAAGCGGTATTTATGATTTTAATCTGCCTGAAAATTACCTGGCACCCATATTAAATTCATCGATACTTGCAATGCTCGGTGCAGACAGTAATAAAATAGACTGCTCCCCGGTATCACATATCACCGGAAAAGAACCTCCTTGTTTGATATTGCACGGTGGAGATGACTGGCTTGTTCCGCGTTCGAATTCAATAGAATTATATAACAGACTTGTTAAAAAGGGTGCAAAGAATTGCCAATTGAATATAGTGAAGGACTATTGGCACTGCAATATGATGCTTGGCTATGACAAGCCGGGACATAAGCCTGCCGAAATAATAAACGGGTATCTTGCTGAAATGCTGCCCACATCTGAAAGTAATAGAGTACAACATTCATCACTGTAAATAAAAGAATAGGCATAATAACTGGGTTGAACTCATTTCTTAATGTGGGAGACGGTTATTATGCCTATTTTGAATTTTAATATTATGCTGTCATAACTGATTTCTCAATAAGGTTATTTTCAATATACTCGTCTTCAATATACTCATTTTCACGATTTTGCAAGTAATCAATAACCATTTTATTGAATTCCTTTGCTTTTTGGAAAATGAATACATGTCCTGCGTCTTGTATTACACGGAAATCACAGTCGGTGAATTTTTCCTTTAACGCAACAGCATCGTCAAAGAAACAAAAATCCTTGCTGCCTGCCACAATCAACGTTGGCAAATCATGTTTTGTTAAGAAGGAATGATGATCACCTTGAACGACAACCTTCCACCATTTGTAAAACTCCACATCACTCATCTTAAGTGTTTCTTTTAGAAAGAAACTTCTTGACTTATAGTGAGTTTTTCCGGGAAGCATCATGTTTGCCATTAGTTTAAGATAGGTGTCTTTAGAAAAGGCTTTTAAAAACACTTTTTCTGCAAAACTGTTCATGAATTTTGAGAGGTAGTTCGGTTTGCAAATAGGACTTGCAAATATCAATGAAAGAATCCGATCCGGGAATAATTCGCAGAAATATTGTTGAACGATAGTTCCGAGGGACAGGCCAAGCATATGAGCTTTTTCAATTCCTAGATTATCCATAAGTAGCCTAATGTGATTTGCAATAATTACTCCGTTATACTTTTCACAACTAAGCGATGATGATTTTCCATGCCCTGGAAGATCGATATTCAGCACCCTGAAATGTTGATTAAAGTCCCCGATCTGGTACTTCCAACATCGGGTAGAGCCGGAGATTCCGTGAAGTAGGATCAACCAATCTCCTTCTTGGTTTCCTGAGATTTCATAATACATTTTCAAATTTCCTACATTAGCATAATTAGGGTTTACCATTTCCATTTTGATGTCCTCCTTAAAAGTTGTGTAATCCTATACACTCTAAGATTTTCTAGTCTGTCTTTAAGAATTTGCAATTCTCAAAACAATTTTCGACTACAATTTATGACATTATTATATAATAAATACAAAAAATGTCAACATTTTTTTTGGAAATTTGTAATAATAAACCAAAATTGTATAAAAAAACAGGGATTTTTTATCACAATTTACAATGTTTTGTTGAATGAATTTGAAACTTCCGTATTTAACGGTGCAACGGAAGTTAGTATTGCAGAAGATTTAATATACTTAGCTGGATATTTGTCCTGAGCATATCAGGAGGAAAAGCTATGTCAAATCTTAATCTGAATAAGGGAAAACATCTTACCATAGAAGATAGGTCAGCAGTTGCTAAAACCATCAAGGGAGAGGCTGAATATAACACCTAGGGAACTGACTAATCCAGACAATATTGTATTTCCGTTAATAATGAAAGGTCAGTCCATTTCGCATATTTATGCAAATCACAAAAAAAGAGACTAAAATGCCGGATTTATGTAACATTTAAATCCGGCATTTTATATTTAGAATTATTCATATATTTTAATTAGAGCTATCGGCACTGCCCTGATTCTTCTGGATATCGTTAGCCCCTTTCTTGTAATAGCTGTCTACCCCCAACTTTATTGCTGCTGCCAGCTTATTTTGATATTCCTCCGTAGCAAGCTTCTTTTCCTCGTCTGCATTTGAAAGAAATCCACCTTCAACAACAACTGTAGTTGTTTTCAGGTTTTTGAGAATTATTATAGGGTCCTTCTTTACCAGAGCAACCCTGTCATTGGCATTATCTACATTAAGTCGGATAGCATTTTGAATTTCATCTGCCAGCTTTTTACTAGAATCAGATTTTGGTGGGAAGAATACCTGTGCCCCGTGATACTGTGCCTGTGGGAATTTATTGAGATGAACGCTTACTACCAAATCAGCACCGGAATCATCCATAATTCCTTTCCTCCTTGTTAAATCCTCTTTTCTCTTCTGGATTATGTTGTTGCTCTCGGTAGTATACACCAATCTGTCTGAATCCCTTGTCAGGATAACCTTGTAATTATCCTTTTCCATCATGCTTTTTAACTGCATAATTATATTGAGGTTTACATCTTTTTCCTTTAACCCGGAATAATTACTTACTGCCCCCGGGTCTTCCCCTCCATGACCTGCATCCAGTATTACTGTTCTTACGGCAGCTGGTGCTGCGCCTTCTCCGGGAGCCTGATTGCCATCTGCTGTTACTGGTTTTGAGTAATTAACTGTCAATCCAATGCTTAATACTGTTATGGACATAAGTAGTAATAGAACAACAAACAATATATTCTTTTTGCTTATTAATACAATCATGGGTATCCTTCCTTAATCATTTTTGAGTATCTTATTACTATGAATATTCAACTTAGTCCCACTTATGCATAAAAGCAAAACAAATTGTCCTAACAAAAAAACAGGAGCATTCACTCCTGTTTTATCTAAAGCCATTATATCAAATTATTTATTAGTGTAAATTAGATCTTCTATATCTCCACCCAGTTTTTTAATTATTGCTCTCATATGATTAAAGGTAGCAGTATCAATTTTATCAATATTTTTAAGGACATAACCCCTTAATAATGGTATTGCTCTGCCATCCCCATAATCACCAAGTATCTCCACTATGAGATTAAGGTTTGAAATTGTACGAAAAGCGTTTTTCATGAAATAAAAAACCTCGTCGGATTTGTACTTATTTTCGCTGCAGATTTCAGCAACACATGCCAGAAAATGTTCTTTTGCAGTCTGGTTATCTACCTTGCTAAAGGCGTTTATTATATCGTTCAGAATACTTACGCCATATGCAACTATTGCAGCACAAATTGCTTCTGATATCATCTCATCCTGACTTGTTTTTATTAACAAATCAATAAGCTTTTGCTTGTACTCTTCTTCTTTCAGACACCCGACAGCATACACTGCTTGAGAAATAACCGAATAAATGTCATCCTGTTCCTTAGTCTCAGAAGAAAGTAAACTTTCTACGTGGTCAAATAATCTGTCAGAAGCAGCTTTCCCACCGTAAGCTTTAAACCTCTCAATGAGAATATCAGGAACTCCAACATCTGAAGTACTTGCAATGCTAAAGAAAAATTCAAACAATTCATCCTGTGAAGATAGTGAATTTATAAATTCGACCGGAGTTATTCCGTCTAGCTCTGACAAAACCGTTGCCAGCCATTTTGCTTCTATATCACCAATCAGTGCTTCTTCATCTATTTTTATTTCGCTGTTTACAGCCGTTGCTTTTTCTTCAAGGTATTTATTAAAACCCTCTTCTATTGCCTTATTATAGCTATCTGAAATAATCCTGTATCTATCCATTTAAAAAAACCTTCTATTCTTTTTTGGTTTTGGCTTTCTGGGCTGAAGTCCAAGCATTTTCCTTACATATTCTGTAATGTCAAACTTCTTATATCCTGCGAAATACCCTAAAAAGGAAATCAATACAATTATGAACCATGCCACAATATAACCTGCTACCGAATAATGCATGGATTTTTCAATAAATAACATTGGTGCGGCAAGTCCTTTAATAAGATTGCCCTTTAGCACCGGAAAATTAACATCTTTTATTGATAAATCAAGGAATGAAATTATAACTTGGCAAATTGCGAAAGGTATTACGCCCAAAATTCCGTATATAGCCCCGTCATAATACTTTACAGAACCATACCTCCGCTTGTCCACCCCAGTCAAATGCTGGAGTTCTGCATAAAGGAAAGAAATCATTATTACAAATACAAAAACAGAATACAAGCCTAGCCTTTTGTAAAATCCCACAAAAAATATGTAGAAAATCAGCATGGCAATCAAATAAGTTTTTATAACTGCCCAGCTTCCGGATAAATACTTTTTCATAATACTCCTTTCAAAACCACAAATAAGTCAGCTCCAATATTATATCATTATGACAAAACAAAGTAACTTTTTCAAGTTAAAAATCAAATTCAATAAGACCCTTTTTTATTGTCTGAAGTTTACTATAGTTTGCGGACTTATTGCCTTTAAGATACAGTATATTTAAATTTTTCAGTTTCGCAACAGGCGTATAATCAGTTATGGCGTTTTCCCTAATATAAAGTTCTGTAAGATAAGTTAACCCTGACAAAGTATTTATGTTTGAAACCTTGTTTGTATTAATTGATAAAACTTCCAGCTTTGTCAGTCCTTTAAGGGGAGAAATATCTTTTATACTGTTTTTATACAAATAAAGTACTCTCAGATTCTTAAGCGATGCCAAAGCAGAAACGCTTGTGAGCTTTGTATTGCTCAAATCTACATACTCCAAATTAGT
The DNA here is from genome assembly GCA_023390335.1 of Bacillota bacterium. Taxonomy (GTDB): domain Bacteria; phylum Bacillota; class Clostridia; order Acetivibrionales; family DSM-1351; genus Ruminiclostridium. The sequence continues at coordinate 107,865 of JAEWCZ010000073.1, forward strand.
AAGCAGCTTCAAATCATTCAAGGTCTTGTACCCTGCAGGAATCTTCAATCTGTACACTTTAGCCAAATCCGATTTGTATAATGTCCCGGAAGGTTTGGATATTTTTGTTCTTATTGCTTTTTCAACAACTTTGTCTGTTAAGGTTACTTTCGTTTGTGATACCGATGCTGTTAAGGGAAGTGATTTAATAATTGAATCCCATACATCTAGTCCGTAAGCCTTTGCAGTACTGTTGGTATAGTCGGGAACGTTCGAAAGGCTCCATAGAGATATACCACCTACGCCATACTGTTTTGAAATATCTATCTTGGCCTTTACGCTTCTGCTGTTTTCGTAAAGACAAATGTTCTGTGTGTCATTGCTTATATTGAAATATTGCATTACAGGACTTTCAAGTTCATTATTATAGCCATATGTAATTGATTTACCATTACCGTCCTTATTGATAACTCTATCATACAGCATCTTATACGTTGGAGGAGGAAGAACGTTCAAGCTCACAGTCTTTTTCCCTGTTTTTTTCCAGGTAGAACTCTTTGGTATCTGAAATCTCCACTGTGCAGCATCAAAGCTTATCTGAAGCATTATTTTATTCATATTATTCTTACTGACGTATTTTTTAACGTCTTCCATTACCCTCTGAATTTGTTTAATAGGGGCAAGGCTGTCTATAGGATTCAGACTGTCATAGCCTGTATACTGCATCACCTGTTCTTTTGTGAGCTTTGTCGAAGGCTCATAGTCATGGGCCATTATTATCATTCTATCGGCTATCTGAGAAATGGTAGAATAATCGTAGCCTGAGTAATAACACAAAGAATTAACTGCAACAAACAATTTTTTATTAATTTCTGAGAGCCTGGATTTAAGGTCTCTCAGAAACTGGTTAAAGAAGCTGCTCATTTTCTGACCATTGAGACCTTCTATGTCAATAACAACTCCATCAAAATATATATTGCTCCCCTGAGATACATCACTTTTCATTAAGTCGATTATTGATTGAATAGCTTTATCCCTCTGCTCTTTGTAAGGGAGGATTTTTTCCGCATTTACACTATCTGAGAAAATACCCAATTGAATTGACTTATTCTTGCTTTTAGCGTATTTAAGAACCTCAATATAATCATTTGGATAATAAAAATCTTTATTTCCATTCTTTCCGAAAGTAGTATTTATACCGCCAGTCAGATCACTGTAAAATCTGCCCCATAGAAAACTTACTGAATCAAGGGGATCTATGTATTTTTTTAAATTATCCGAAAAAGTTGCCTGCGCAGGATAAAATGCGTGAAGTTCAAGTTTTTTTACTGCTGCTGCCTGTACTTGAGATGTGTTCGGAGAAACAAGACCAGCTACCATCGTCAGTATAAGTATCAAGCTAATAAGTGTCTTTTTTATTTTCATTTTTCAGCTCCTTCTTTTTAATTATATACTGATTTTATCACATCAGGCCTAGTCCCTATGTTAAAAATTAGTTACAGAGCGAAAGAACAAATACATGCCTGTCATCATACAATACACTATGCAATCAAAAGCCGTTTAAAAAAGGAGTGTTTGCAATGAATATAGGTGATAAGGCAAAAGAACTTACAAATGCAGTAATGGGTACAAAGGAATATACCGAGCTTAAACAGGCTAAGTCTGTTATTGATAAAAACAAGGAATTACGTTCAAAAATCGAGGATTTCAAGAAAAAAGAGGATGCCTTATACAAAGGAAAGCTTTCCTCAAGTGATGCCCAAAAAAGAGCTACAGAACTGAACAAAATCTTTGAAAATCTGAATAGTATACCTGAGGTTAACAGGTTTGTTAAAGCAGAGAAGTCCTTTAATGATATGCTTCAAAAAGTTTATAGACAAGTTAACGAAACCCTTGAAGCATCATTAAAGTAATCTGTTTTTTATATAATCGCTAAAAAGCCGGATAGCATTTCCGGCCTTTTTAGCGTTAATTTTTCTAAACTGCATTATGAACAAAGGAAACTATCGATGCCACAGGTATATCAGTTACTGATCCTACTGTATATACAGGTAAGGAATCCCAACCTCCTGCAGTTGCAGCTCCGTTTATACTTCCTGGTAAAACCGGTCCAGGGCCATATGCTCCAGCTGAATATCCTCCGGATGAACCACATCCGCCACATCCGCTGCCCATACCAGCACCACCGCCCATACCAGCGCCACCGCCATATCCGTATCCTGGATTAAATCCGGTACATGCATTACCTAATGAACATCCCGGTGGTGGACCAATTCTAGTTATCAATCTTACAAAGACAGAGTTTACAGCTAATAAAACTCCGGTAAAACCAGAGCCGGATTGACCACCGCTGCTTGTGAAAATAGTTACGGTTTGGCCTATATAACTTGCAAGCAATGCGTCCCAATTACCTACTTGCGATGCTCCAGCAAATCCACATCCTTCTCCCATTTGAATAACTCCTTTCAAAATACATTTATCGAGTAACCACTCTAGTTCATATTATGTTGACACTATACATAATGTTACTTTTATATAATTTAATCCTCTAAAAAGCTCCAAAAAAAAATACAGAGACTGGTAAAAACCAGTCTCAAGAATCATTGCAGTCATTAATCCTATTCCATAGCTTAAACTGCATTATGGACAAAGGAAACTATTGATGAGATAGGTATATCTGTTACTGAACCTACAGTGTATACTGGAATTGAATCCCAGCCACCCGCCGTTACAGCACCATTTACATTAGCCGGAACTATTGGGCCGGTTCCTGACATTCCAGGTCCATATCCGCCGTAGCCGGAACCTCCGCCGCAACCCCCGGAACCATAACCTCCGCCGTAGCCTCCTCCATAGCCTTCACCTACTGAAAAATTCGTACAAGAATTTCCAAGAGAGCATCCCGGAGGTGGACCTATTCTAGTAAGAAGCCTTACAAATACAGAATTAACAGTCATTAGCACACCTGTGAAGCCTGATCCGGATTCGCCGCCGCTGCTTGTAAAAATAGTTACAGTCTGACCTATATATTTTGCAAGCAAAGCTTCCCAGTTCACAACGGGTGAACATGCTGCTGCCTTTGTTACTCCACGTTCAAATTCAAATTCTTCTGACATTCCACTTCCTCCTTATATACTTAAATCTAATTCATCTTATGTGAACTAAAGAACAAATGTGACTAATTGATATTAAAAACAACAACCTGACGGGCTCCCGTCAGGTTGTTGTTTTTTAACTATATCAGGCTCAATAACCATAGTTATTGTAACCGTAACCGTTATATCCACCGTAGTTATTACCGTAGTCATACTCCATCCTACCATAATATCCAAATGGGAAACCATAGTTATTTCCATAGAACTGATTTCCATATGCATCATAAGGCCCGTAGTTACCATAGTTACCATAGTTATTGTAACCGCCGTAACCCATGTTTCCATAAAGACCAAAGGGAGACCCATAATTATAACCGTTATAAAGTGAATATAAATAAGGCTGCATAGAGCCTCCATAGAGTCCTCCGTAAAAAGGTAAATATCTTGTATCCGCAGTACTCACCTCCCAATGCTAAAATTGCTTTTTATTAAACTGCATTGTGTACAAAAGAAACAATTGCTGCAATAGGTATATCTACTACAGAACCAACCGTATAAACAGGTAGATTGCTCCAACCTCCTGCATTAACAGCTCCAACCTGGCTTGCAGGGCCCATTGGTCCATAACCTGAACCATAACTTGAACCGCAGCCTGATCCACAACCCATGCCATAGCCTCCACCGTAACCACCCTGTGTAAATCCTGTACATGCATTACCCAGAGAACATCCGGGAGGTGGGCCTATTCTGGAAAGTAGTCTTACAAAAACAGGATTAACTGCTAATATTACTCCGGTAAATCCAGATCCTGACTGACCGCCGCTGCTTGTAAAAATTGTTACAGTCTCTCCAACATAGTTAGCAAGCAAAGCACCCCAATTTGTTGCAGGGGATATACCTCCGCCACATCCACAACCATCTGACATAGTACGCTATCTCCTTTCATTTATTTCATACTATACTTTATGTCTACTATTCAACCCGTGTTACTTTTTCGGTAACCTTTTTAATCTTGTGTATCCTTGGATATTTCTACCCTGACTTTTTCGTAAGGTTCTTCGTCCCTGCCTTTTGATTGTGAAAAAACCTGGATATCCATACACGCATTTTGCATGTTTTCATACCCAGTACCGTCATTTGATATCACATCATAATTTGTTATATTGTGGAAATTAAAAGGTATTATGTTGCCGGAATCATCCATATAGTTGATTTCCAGTTTTTCGATCTTGGAATCCACAGGACTGGTCCAATATGGCTTAAAACCAACTCCTATAATTCTTCCATTAATACCGTGGGAAGGTATATTCAGCCTGCACCCTTGTCTGGCAAGATTCAAGAGTGCAAACTTTAGATTTTCGATTTGTTTATAATTCATTAACGTCACTTCCGTAACCCTACCACCAATAATCAGCTAATACATCTTATGTTTACTTGGTTATTAAGGTTACATAAATTATTGCAAGGTTAAGAATGTGGGTGTAATCCCTATTTTTGAAATGAGAAAGCGAACTATATATGCTGGTATAAATTAGAATCTTCTTTTGCTATCCTTTCCTCAAGGAGATCAAAAATTCTTTGTGATTCACTTACAAACAAAGCTATATCATTAGTTATTTTAGTTCTTGTATTAAAACGTTCTTTATATGCCATGAATTCAGTACTTATAGTACCCATTTCATCTATGTAAGCCTGTGCTGTTGTCCTTACTTCATGATTACTGCTTTTAAGCAACTGCGGATACATATACTGATCTTCTGTATTAAGGTGAACTTTGAGCTTACCAGCAAGATTACTTATCTTTGATGAAATCTCAAGGGCCTCTTTGGCAATATCTTGTTTTATATAGGATTTAATATCAGATAGAATTTGAGCAATTTCTTCATGCTGTCTTTTTAAGGTTTCTAAATATAACATTTGTCTTCCTCCTGAAATTTTATATTCCTTATATACCCCATGTAAATAGCCTGAAACATAATAAACCTACAAAACAATTAGTTCTGTAGGTTTAGGAGCCTCACACTGAATGATACTTTTTTTTACTCATGAAGTTGTTTTTCTTTTTTTAGTTTTCTAATCTTCCTTAAATAACCCATTACCAACCAAGTAAGACAAACACCAAATAATCCGTTAAGGAAAACTAAAGGCATAATATTAGTAAGGAAACTGCTGTTAAATTTCCAACTTGCAACTATTCCGTTTACAGTATTGATTAAGAACGCTATTAAGTTAATTACGCCTATTGTACCCAAAAAAGTACTTATTCTCCTATAATGATTAATCTTTGATTCTATATCGGAGTAAATGTCAAAGGGACCTTCTGATGATTTCTTTCGCAGAAAAACCCAGCGCCAATAAGTAGCCACACATTCAATCCCACTTTCCTCTAAAAACCTGATATATGCCACACTTTCAGCATGAGATGGAACGTTTTCCAGTAGTTCAAGTCTGTAAATATATTCATTCTTTGGTGCTTCAGTAAAAACGTACCTGCACCATGAATAATCCGTTAATGCCATTCCCTTTGCAGACATTTCATTAAGCCACTTTTCCTCTTTTTCAAAATCCCAATATGCCTTCCGTACAACATGTTTCATTAATATGCACCCCCGGTAATCTTCTTTCCATTTGCAATTAACTCCTCTAACCTGGCTATCTCACCACTGACAACCTCTTTACCTAAATCAGTTATTTCATATTCTTTTTTTCTTGAGTCTTTTTCCACATCAATATATTTTATCCATTTTTTGTCCAACAACGTATTTAACGCTCCATATAAAGTACCTGCCCCTAGATTAACCCTTTCCTGGCTTAATTCTTTTACATTTTGCATAATCCCATATCCATGTAGCGGTTTATACAATGAGAGAAGAATATAAAAAACGGCTTCTGTCAACGCACCCCGCTCTTGGCTTTCAGGCATTTAAATCACTCCTTGCCTCCGAAATTACTAACGGTTACCGTTATATCGGCTTCCGTTATATCTATTACAATTATATCGGCTTACGTTATACTTGTCAATAATCAGGCAAAAAAAATGTAACTCTCTACAGAGTTATTCTCAAAACCCTTCATTCAAAACTTCCCAGCTTCCATTTTGATGCACTCTACCTAAAATAATGCTTCTTGGGGCATCTGTTGAAGTAACCTGTACTTTAAAAGCAATCATATTTTCTGTACTATATTCCTTTCCATAATCTTGGTTCATGGAGCTGTTATTTATATCTATTTTAATAGATATAATATTAAGATTGGTTTTTTCTGCATAGTATTTCTTTGCAACTTCTATTGCTTTTGAAATATCGGAAGCCGAGAATTTTATGCCTCTTGAATTATTGTCCTTGGGCGTTGGCGTAGTTTGAGTAGTTTCATTACTATCACTATTCTTATCTTCCGGCTTTGGTATAAAATAGTCAGAGTCACTTGTTGTAACATTTCTTTTATATGAAGCTATAATATTACCATTATCCTCTAACCTAACATGAATAGCATTAATAGTAGAAGTCCCGTCTGAGTAAGAAATATTCATTAATATCTCATCTTCACGAAGGGAATTGTTTAATTTCTTAATACTCATATTAGCATTGTCTGTAAGAGTTCTAATCGTATCGTTAGGCTCCCAGTTTATTAATAGGTATTTATATTCTGATTCCGGCTTACCATAACGTATAATAAAATTCTTTCTCATCCCAAGGGGTTGTCTCTTGTCAGTGCAATCAATAAAATTAATATATTGGTTGTTGCATGAAAAACGGATATATTCTATGTCCTTGCCGGTTATATACATTTGTAGCATATGACCCTTCATTTCTCCGCTATTACTTATGGTTCCTGTAGTAAACTCCACACCCTGAGATGTAATCTCGGTATTGGTTCCATACGCATATACTGTAATGGATGTTGTTTGGTTAACAAATGTTACTACTCCCATAACTATAATAAAGCAAATCATGAACGCAAAAATTGGTTTTAAAATCATATTTTTTTTCTTTACAGGTGTGTGAGTATAATCTGTTTTGTGTTTCTTTATATTTATGTATATTTTTTCAGTTGTATTGTTTGTAGGGGTTATTGACTCAAAAATATTATTGATGTTTTTATTAGTCATGAAATACTCCTCCTAAATCAATTTTTAGACGTTCTCTGCCTTTGCAAAGCTGTGTACGTATCGTACTTTCATTGCGGTTCAATATTTGTGAAATTTGCTTAACAGAATAACCCTCATAATAGTAAAGATATAAAACAGTTTTATATTTTAATGGCAGGGAAAGGAGTCTATCCACTATCTCGTGCGATTCATGTTTATCCCAATAAGGCACATCGGGTAAGCTATCAATATCTATACGTCGGGATTTCCACCAGCTTTTCATAATATCCTTACAATGATTGTGTGTTGTCAGAATAAACCATGCCTTTTCATGCTGATAATCATTAAATGTCTTTCCGGTTTCTAAATACTTGATAAAAATTGCCTGTACAACATCCTCCGCATCTGCGGAATTTCTAAGATACATATAACAAAGACGATATACTGTTTTTACATTTCGCTTATACAACATTTCAAATTCTTCATCTGTATAAAGTAAAATTCATCTACCATTTTTTTACTTCCACATTTATAACACGATTTAGAATATAATAAAGTCTTATTTACAAGAAAAATAGTTTTCCTTCCATTATTGCTAATTAATATAAATATTCTACTAAAAGTAATCGTAACAATAATTGACCATGTGGTCAAATGGTCAATTATTATATAAGTATATATGAAAAAACCCCATTTACGGTAAATCCTGTAAATGGGGTTTTTATTGACTAACAACTCAGTTAATTTTCTCAATCACTACAATACAAGTACTGTCAGGCAGCCTTACCAGTTTTCTGTTCTCATCAAAAAACTCTACTTTTTGAGACAACGCTATTGTATAGCCTTCTTGTAAGAAATGCTTAAACTCGATTATTTTGGCATCTTTACCTAAAGTCGAAGCGATAAACTCTTTAAATCCACTTGGAGTAAAATATCCGAATTGCTCGTTTACTTCATGAACATACGACTTTTCTCCCCAAGTATAAGTATAAAGAAATTCCAAATACATCATTCAAACTTTTTATACAATTGAGTACAATGGCAATCATCGCACCAATGGGAACGTTTTGATTTTCTCAAATCCTTAAAATACCCTTCTACTTTATCTATATCTTCAATTTCTTTAATTGAATTAATATGTAACATATACTCGTATGAAGTATAACTACAAGGGCTTATAAAGCCGTTTTCATTTATAAACCAAAACCATCTCCCAGGATTACATTCATCTATTTTAATTTTCTTATTTTCAGTTGAGGACATAATTCTCCCCAAATAATCATCGTTGCCATGAATCAACAAACCCATTTTATAAAATTTTTCTTTCAACCTCGGTAAATCTGAGGAAAACTGTTTTACCTGATTATAGAGCAACCTATTGTCTTCATAAAATTCCGGTCTATCAAACCCGCCAAGCTGGTTAAATGTAATTTCATTTACGCCCAAAGCAACAAGTTCTTTGCAAAATTCCTCGAAGCTTTCTATGTTTTCTCTCATCAAAATTGTATTTACTTTGATAATAAGATTGCTTCCGGCTTCCTTCTTTTCTTTACTTAACTGAAGGATATTTTTTGTTACTTTCTCATAATGTCCATTCAACTTGCGAATTCTGTCATTGCATTGTCTGAAGCCATCCAAGCTAAATACTATTTCTGAAAAATGCTGTACTATGCCCTCCCTTGTTTCTTTTGAAGAAAGTAATAATCCATTTGTTGTAGTACTTATATTAATACCATAATTCTCATTAATCTCCTTTGATAATGGGATTATATGATCCCATAAAAATGGCTCCCCACCAATCCAGCTTATTAATGTTTCTTGCTTACTTACATCCTTATACATGCCTAGAATCTTCAAAAACTTTAAGATATCTTCATAATCAGCGACATCTCTCTTTCTTATAACCTCATTACTATACGAACAAAACAGGCAGTTCATATTACAATTTTGAGTTATTCTCCATACGATGACCCTTTTAGAATTACACATTATTTGATCAACTCCAATCAAACTCATAATTGACTTTTAATCGTCGAATAATTTCTTCTTCATGTTTTGCGGAAAAGCGAATAGTTTCCTCATCTAAGATTATTTTTTTATCTATAAATCGATCTAATAAATAATGGTCTTTCAAAAATTCTATTGCTCCGCCAATGCAAAATTTCTGCTCCCAGCCGTGTCTATACGAGTAATCTTCGTTTGTAATAACAGGATAGTCCTTTATAAAGCTTTCAACCGTGCCAGCTTTGTTAAGTTTTAGGTACATCCACAAAATTACATCATAAATAAAGTAAGAATCCTCGTCCTTATGGATATAAAATTTATCATAGCCCTGAACAGCCACATTGTATTCCAGAAAGTGCTTGAGACATACCGTTCTGAACCGTTGCTCAATGTTATCAATTTCATTTACGCAATCAATACACTGCTTTAATTTTTCTGAAAACGCTCCGTACATGATTTGACCTGGAGTCTTTTTTCTATTTTCAAGTTTTCTTTGCCTTTCTTTTTCTTTATATTCCTCTTGCTGCCCATTTTCAATCACCCTGATAGCTTCAAAAACAGCGTGCTTTAACTCTTCATCTGATAAACCACACCTTATTGGAATACGAGAATAAATCTTAATCTCAGACTGTTGAATCGGGCGTTTATCAGCATTAATAGAATACCCTTCTCTAGCAAGCTCAATTGAAGCATAATTGCCATTAACCCTTAATAAAAAGTACCAGTAACTGGTTCTATCATCTGTATGAGCAATTCCAGCACTAATCCAACCTTTATAAAGTACTGCAATCTGATGTTTTTGTTCAAGCGCCCACTTACGAAGTTCAACTTTTTTATGTCCAAGGGGCTCTTCTAAATTCATTTCGGTTAATATCTGTAATGATTCGGCATCGATTTCAACATATTGAAAGTTTAATTTCTCTGTCATAACGACCACCCCGTTCTATTTTACCGAATACTCTTGCAGCAACCTTTCCTTCATCTCCCACAATGGCCTTGACAAATCTACGTAGTATTTGTGTGGGTTTTCGAACCTTTTTATTTCATCCCATAATGTATCGGTTTGCTCTTTGCAGTAGCTTTTTATTTCGCTTAACTTCGGACTTTCATATACACAGTTTCCCTTATCAAAAATGCTAATCAAAAGTCTTTTTGCAATAAAATTAGTTACAACCTTCCTTTTCCAAGTATATTCAGGATCAAATAATTCATAAGGCTTGCTTTCATCTATTTCCTCATCATTAGTTGTAAGGACATCTGCAATTGCTTTTCCGCTCTCCTTATCAAAAAGTCTCCAAGCCTGTTTAAATCCTGGATTGGTTATTTTCCCTACATTTTCACTAAGTTTTATTTTAGGAATCATTTGCCCATTTTCTTCAACTGCTACCAGCTTATATACACCGCCAAACACAGGTTCTGACTTGGAAGTGATTAGACGTTCCCCAACACCGAACAAGTCCACCTGTGCACCTTGAATAAGTATATCTCTGATAATAAATTCATCCAATGAATTTGACGCCACTATACTGCAGTCTTGAAACCCAGCGTCATCCAGCATTTTTCGGGCTTCCTTCGAAAGATATGTTATATCGCCACTATCAATCCTTATTCCCTTGGGCCTGAATCCTCTCGGAACTAATTCCTCGTTAAACACTTTTATTGCATTGGGTACACCGGATTTTAACACATTGTAGGTATCTACGAGAAATGTACAATTGCTGGGATAGGTCAAAGCATAAGCACGGAAAGCCTCTAATTCAGTTGGAAACATCTGAATCCAGCTGTGGGCCATTGTACCGATAGCTGGAATGTCAAACTCCTTTTCTGCTATTGTACATGCAGTTCCAACACAGCCACCTATGTATGCAGCCCTTGCTCCATATACAGCTCCATCATAGCCTTGTGCCCTTCTTGAACCGAACTCCATAACATCTCTTCCCTGAGCAGCTCTGACAATTCGGTTTGCCTTTGTTGCTATCAGGCTTTGATGATTTATTGTTAATAAAATCATTGTTTCAATAAACTGTGCTTCAATAACAGGTCCCCTTACCGTTACTACAGGTTCATTTGGAAATATAGGAGTTCCTTCAGGTATAGCCCAAACATCACAGCTGAACTTAAAATTCTTAAGGTATTGCAAAAATTCTTCACTGAATAGATTTTTACTCCTCAGATATTCAATATCTTTATCATCAAACTTAAGATTTTTCAGGTACTCTATAAGCTGCTCAACTCCAGCCATTATTGCATAGCCACCATTATCCGGAACCTTTCTAAAAAACATATCAAAATATGCCTGTTTATCTTTCAAACCATTCTGAAAATACCCATTTGCCATGGTTAATTCATAAAAATCCGTCAGCATCGTTAAATTCATCTTATCCATTTATTCCACCCCCTGAACCACTTCTATTCCATTAATCATCATGTTATATAGTGCCATTACATTCATCAAATCTCCGTTATGCAGATCTAAATCATAAGTGTCAACCTCATTTATTGGTACAATAATCCTTACTTTCTTATTTTGCATATTAAACCAAGTCTTTAATGTCACCGCGAATTGCTGTACACAGATATCGGTACAGTCACCGGTAATTATAAAAGTATTTATATGATCATTTTCCTTAAGCCATTGCTGAAATGCTTTTTCTTGAAAACCATTGGTAGAGTTTTTAGGAATAAGCGTATAACCTCCAAGTTTCCTAAGTTCATCAACCATTTCCCCTTCGCTGGTACCAATCATACAGTGTGCCGGATAAGCATCAAATTCCGGTGATGCTGTTGTGTGGCAGTCTGCGAATGCAAGCTTTGTAATGTTTAATTCATCGCAAGTCTTGAACAATTCTGCTATATTGGGAATCAAGGCTTCCACTCTAGGGCTTTTCAATGCCCCCTCCCTGGCAAAACCATTTATCATATCAACTATTACAAGGGCCGTTTGTTTACCCTGTAAGTCTTTCAATTGAATAGCCGGGAGCTTTGCCAGTACGTCAAATATCCCCTCCAGAGTTTTAACACTTCTTTTTATAAACTCATTTTTATTTATCATTTTCATATCGATTTCTCCTCTCACTCTGCTGTATTACTCCAGTTAGGGTTAAACTTGAATAATTTTGATGGCCTATGCCCTGCATCCTTGGTATACTCATTTGTTTCAACAACCATATCAGCTGTCTTCCTTCTGAAATTTGCTTTTAACAGCTCGGTATCAAGAATAACTTCATACACCTGCTGAAGCTCTGTAAGAGTAAATAAATCCGGCATAAGATTAAATGCTATATCCGTATACTCAATTTTGCTGCGTAATCTTTCAATGGCATATTCGATAACTTTTGCATGGTCAAAAGCTATTCCATTTGATTCAACTACTTCTCTATCTACTTTAGTCACCTTACCCTCAACAGTCTTCATAATTTTAACTATTGCAGAAAGGTTATTTTCATCATTAGATAAACTCAGTTTGAACAATCTTTGCAAAACATATCCTTTTTCAGTTATTGTCTTTTGCTCTTGATATAACCTGCAGGATACCGTAAACCATTTTGCATCATCTGCATCATCACTCGCCCTGATATCAAGTGTCGAACTTTCAACTAGGGACATATAGGAGGTGCTTATTACTCTTGTACGAGGATCCCTGCTCACATCTCCCCATGTATAAAGCTGTTCCATATATAATTTTCCAATGTTGGTTTCCTCTTTTAATTCCCTTAGAGCTGCTTCATCCAAGCTTTCATCCATTTGTACAAATCCACCCGGAAGAGCCCATTGTCCAATGTACGGATGGTCACCCCTTTTAATCATTAGGAGTCTTAATACTTTTTCAGGAAGCTTCCTATAGTTTTCCTTATCTTCATCAGTTACTGTAAAAATCAGCATATCTACTGTTATCGAAGGTCTCTCAAATTTGCGGGCATCATATGCTGCCAGAAATTGTTGTTCGGTAAGACCCAATTTATTTTTCAATGTATTATCCTGCATTACATCACCCTCGTTTTTATGTTAAATGATATTCTCTTTGTGATATTATCATTTTGTTACTATCATTATATTGTCATCTGTATTTTTTTGTCAATACAATTTTATATTTTTACAAAAATTTTTAAATTTGATGTACTGTTCTCATTAGATTGAAAAAATAGACAAAAACAATAAAAAGCCCTTATATCAAGGACTTTTTATTGTTTTTTAGATTTGGAGGCGCCACCCAGATTTGAACTGGGGAATAAAGGTTTTGCAGACCTCTGCCTTACCACTTGGCTATGGCGCCATCAATATTGAGGCAGACCACGTAAGCAATCTGCCTCATTTGTTTGGAGCGGGTTAAGAGATTCGAACTCTCGACTTTCACCTTGGCAAGGTGACACTCTACCACTGAGTTAAACCCGCATGTAAATTGCAAAAACTTTTGCAATTTATCTTGGTGCCCAGAGCCGGAATCGAACCAGCGACACGGGGATTTTCAGTCCCCTGCTCTACCGACTGAGCTATCTGGGCAAATTGGCGACCCGGAACGGGCTCGAACCGTCGACCTCCAGCGTGACAGGCTGGCATTCTAACCAACTGAACTACCGGGCCAATTTATTGTCCTTCACGGAAAATGGTGGGAACTATAGGGCTCGAGCCTATGACCCTCTGCTTGTAAGGCAGATGCTCTCCCAGCTGAGCTAAGCTCCCAAGGGTTATTTCCGTGAGCGACAATTGATAGTATACAAAAGTATTTCACTAAAGTCAACAACTTTTTTCGCTTTTTTTAAGAATTATTTTAAATATACGTTATATTACTCTCAAAAGCTTTAAAATTCTAAGCGACACATTTTTTTTATTTATTTACTTTCTCTAATAAGCTTCTCAATATCTTGGTGAGTGAAATTATATTTTGTATTGCAAAAATGGCATTGAAGCTCAGCGCCTTGCCCATCTTCAAGTATTTCAAGCAAATCATTTTTACCAATGCTAATTAAATTTCTTTCCATTCTTTCTTTAGAACAGTTACACTCAAATTTACAAGGTACCTTTTCAATGATCTTAGGGTCCATTTCGTCCAATAACATCTCTAGAATCTCTTCTGGTGTTGTTCCTTGTGATAGTAGCTTTGATACTGGCGGAAACCCTATTAGCCTATTTTCGAGCTTCTCAATAGTCTCCTCGTCGGCACCAGGCATAAGTTGAATTATAAATCCACCCGCACTTCTGACACCATTTGCATCTACTAATACTCCTAAAGCAACTGTTGATGGTACCTGCTCTGATGTAGCGAAGTAATATGTCAAGTCATCAGCTATCTCTCCAGAAACTAAATCAGAAAATCCAATATACGGTTTCTTCAGTCCCATGTCCTTAATAACATTGATATATCCATAGCCCACTGCTGTTCTAATATCTAATTTACCATGATCATTTAGAGGTAAATCAACAATTGGGTTGTAAACATACCCTTTTACATTCGCACTAGAGTCAGATGTTACAACTATTCCTCCAAGTGGGCCATCACCTTTAATTTGAATTGTAAGCTTGTCATTTTCGCCTTTTAACATCCTAGACATCATTCCTGCAGCTGTAAGCGTCCTTCCTAGTGCAGCAGTAGCTATCGGCGATAATCCATGCACTTTGGCAGCTTTATCTACAAGCTCAGTCGATGATGTGGCAAAAGCGCGTATTGTACCTTGTGCAGCTGTTGCTCGTACGATGTAATCTTTCATTATTCAATTCCCCTTATGCTTCTTGGATAATATTTTTAAAACTATATTTTTTCAATATATTTGAAAACCCCGATATATGTAATATATCGGGGTAATAATGGCTACTTCAGTATATAGTTAAAGCAAGTATTATGCTCTCTGAACGTTTGCAGCCTGAGGACCTTTAGCTCCTTCAACAACATCAAATACTACTTCTGAGCCTTCCTCAAGTGTTTTGTATCCATCCATTGTGATTGCAGAAAAATGAACAAATACGTCATTTCCGCCATCTCTTTCGATAAATCCAAATCCTTTTTCAGCATTAAACCATTTAACTCTTCCCTTTTCCATCGATCAATTCCTCCTGAAATATAACTAAACTTTATTGCGCGACACGGTCGCGTTCTTTAACAACATCTAGAAGTTTAACATATATCTTTCTAACTGTCAAATGATATTTATGCAATATCTCTAACATGCTATCTAGAAACATTCAACCACTAATCGTGAATTTATTTTGCCAATATCATGAGCAATTATTCCTATAATTTATGTTAAGTTATGACTTTTTTTGCATATATAGAAATTCCTTTGGCTTTTTTCTGATGGTTTTTTTATTTTCAGTTCATCATATATAGCGGTAAATTCTAAATCCGAATCATTTATAAAATTCATTACCTCATCATTTGAATATGCCCTTTCAAAATGCGTTTCATCAAATCTTTTATAAAGATCATTTTGTTTTACAAAAAATGTTAAATCAAATCTAGCTTTCTTTGTTTTGTAATCATAATCGTTTTGCCAAATGTATGTAACCTCCTCATCTATTTCATAAAATAGATTATTCGAGAGCGTATTTTCAAATTTATACTGGGTATTAATATCAAAAATAAATAATCCACCTGGATTTAAATAATTCTGAACTAGCTTAAATAGTTTCTGAATCTGCGATTTTTTAGTTAGATAGTTAAAGCTGTCAAGCAAGCAAACTATCACATCTACAGTACCATAAAGTTCAAAATCGCACATATCTTGGTTCAATAGCAGTATATCCAATCCTTCCGCTTTAGCTTTTTCATTTGCACAATCAAGCATTTCGGTGGACAAATCTAGACATATCATTTCATAACCCCGTCTTGCCATTTCTATCCCAAAACTCCCTGTACCGCATCCAAGTTCTAAGATCATCGACGCCTTTACCTTATGTTTTGAAAGTATTTTCTCCACATAGTCCGCCCATTTTTTATAATCAATATCAAGAGTTAACCTATCATAAACATATGCAAAATTATTATATATAAATACACACATCCTTACATTTGTTTTTTTGTTTACATTTTACCATAAATGTTGTCTATTAGCATATTTTCTGATGAGATAGATGTAGTCTGAACTTTTATAGTCTAAATTAATAAGCTTACATTTATCGTACATGTATCATATGGAGATGACAAATGATTTATTCGTTTGTCAGTATTTGTTTAATCAAGAGCTTATAAACATTGAAATGATGTTAAAAAGTAGTTTTTTATTGCTAACTAGCATTATATAAAATATTTATTTACTATCGGAATTTTTGAGAGTACGCAATACACACCGAGACTCAATAAAAATATCAGTAATACTACTAAAGGAACGGTTACAAGAGGAGTTATTGCTAAAAACGGAAAATTTAAATCTTTTAAAACAATTATAAAAGAAACATGTACAAGGTAAATGCAGAAGCTTGCTTTAGATATATATCTAGTTATTTTTCTCTTCATGCTAATAAGTGTTTCCCCAACATCTTTTGTTTTTCCATGTTGATTTTTTATAAATAGAAACAAAGCTGCTGCCATTGCCGCTACATTTGGTGCCATCCCCTCTAAATACATCGTATTTAAAGCTTGCTTGGATATCGATTTAATGATCGTACCGCCTATTGTTATCAGAAGCCCCATTATACCAAGCAAATAAATTATACAGGTTGTTTTCTTTTTAAGAGTATATATTTGTAAGTAATGTCCCAATACAAAATAACCAATCGCTGAATAAACCATTGTAATTGCATATTGCAGCACTATCCCCTTTAGACGAGTGAAAGGGTAAATATTAACTGCATAAGGAAATACAATCCCCAAAAAAATCCACGCAATTAATGCATATTCCATTTGTTGTTTACTTGCTGCATCAGTGAATACTCGTATTATCGGCAGAAGGGCATATATGAGAATTATTATATATAAATAGTACAAATGAGTTTGAGTATTTAGTGTCAAAATATTTTTTATAGATTTAATTATGACTGCTTGTTCAATATAACCAGAGCTATGAGAAACTCTAAAAATCTTAATCAGTTCATAAAATATTGCCCAAACAAATAGAGCACTAACTATTCTCAGTAAATATTTTGTGAAAAGCTGCTTTACTCCAATGACTTTATTTGAATTCAGAAATAACACTCCACTGCACATTAAGAAAACTGGAACACTCCATCTTATAATAGACGCTAAAAATACAGAAAAAATCCAATTAAGTGACATAATTTTTAAATTTATTAAAGGTATCGCACAGATATGTATTGTAATAACACCAAATATGGCTAATACCTTTAGAGTATCTATGAATTCTATCCGACTTTTCAATCCCAAATCCCCCATTAATGAACTTATATCTCAATAACCCCTATTTTACTATATAAAAACAATTATATATAAAAAGAATCATCTCCTATAATATACACTGTCAAATACAAGAAAGCCAGCAAAATTATATCTGCTGGCTTTCTTGTATTTGTGTCTTCCTTCTTTTATTTACCAATCCACCAATTCGACCCGTTTCTTTCGGAGTCAAACTTTTCCAACCGTCCTTCATAACTTTTTCAATCAAACCGAGTTCACGTGCTATTTCGTATTTTACCTTCTCATTTTCATCCATAGTATAACCTCCATATGCCATAGTGTTTTTAAAATTTGTAAAGCTTTCTTTATTGCTTTATACGAATAAAGAAAATCATTTGCCATAAAAATGGAATACTAATTGGTATTATGTGGTTAATAGCACGGAATTATACTCAGTTTTCTATTTTTTCTTTATTTATTTTTCAACACCTCTATTGCCTTCTGAAGCTGTAAATCATCTTCTCTTGGAATAGCAGATACTGAAGTGTCTTTATATTTGTCTCCAAGATTAACCTCTATATCAGGCTTTATACCCTCTCCATGGATACATACACCGGAAGGAGTAAAATACCTAGCTATTGTCACCTTTAATCCTGTTCCATCGTCAAATCCATAAGTTGTTTGTACTAAACCTTTTCCAAAGGTTTTTGTTCCAATGAGAGTTCCTTTTCTGAAATCCTTAATAGCACCAGCAAGAATTTCTGAAGCACTTGCGCTATTTCCATTTGTTAAGACAACAATAGGAATATTCAATTCAGTAGCATCAGATGATTGTACAACTTTTTTGCCATTTCTATCTTCAGTATAGACTATCGTTCCCTTTGGCAGTAGCCTATCCGCCAAAGCTACAACTTCATTATATAATCCACCTGGGTTATCTCTTACATCAATTATAAGTGATTTTGCACCCGCATCAAGCAGCTTATTTAGTTGGCTGATAAAATTCTTACTTATGTTTTCATCAAACATTTTTAATTTTATATAAGCTATATTATCATCTAGCATTTCGCTTCGTATATTTAATTTTGCCTTTATCTTTTTTCTAACAACAGTAACATCTATAGTGCTGCTTTCTGATGGCCTAAGTATTGTTAATACGGTTTCAGTATTTTCCTGCCCTTTTATCATACTAGCTACAAGGGCATCATCTTTTATCCCTGTTATATCCTTACCATCTATTTTAAGTATTTTGTCACCTTGCTTAATTCCGGCAGCCTTTGCGGGTGAATCATCAAATGGCTCTAGAACAGTTACTATCCCATTTTTATCAAGCATTATAGGTAATCCCACACCTACATACTCGTTCTCAGTGGTTTTTTGCATATCAGTAAACCACTTCATTTGCTCCTTATTATAGTAAACTGTATATGGGTCTTTAAGTGAATCAGCCATACCTGCTATTGCACCTTCAAGTAACTTGTTTGTATCAGTGCTTTCGTAATACGAGTTTTGCAGAATGCTTCGTACCTCATTAAATTTCTTTACAGTTTCTCTGTTAACGCTGCTTTTTTCAAATGCTAATGAATATCCGCCTGAGAAATACGTAAACCCCATAAATACTAGTGCAGATATTGTAAAGCAGATTATAGCTGTCATTGCGATAATGCCTACTACATGTTTTGAATCATACTCTCTCTTATTAAAATTCAAAATAACACACCTCTTTACCCTCAAACTTTTATTTACTATAGACTTTGTGAATTCTTTGGATTTAACATTATATATATTGATATGCTTAAAAATATAATATTAAACCCGCATTTTTTATGCGGGTTTAATATTTATCATATTTATAGACCTTTATGTATATAAATCAGCTTATGTAAAGTATGGCATTGGATTTATAGCTTTACCATCTTTTCTTACTTCAAAGTGTAAATGAGGCCCTGTTGATAAACCAGTACTACCCACCTTGCCAATAGTATCACCTTTCCCAACTTTGTCTCCAACACTAACTAGGATTTTGCTCTGATGCCCATACAATGTAGCTATGCCATCTCCATGATCTATTATAACACAATTCCCATATCCACCATTCCAGCCTGCTAAAATAACCTTACCACTATTGGCAGCAGCTATTGTAGCTCCTGATGGGGCATCGATATCAATACCAGAATGCATTTTCTTAACTTTATATATTGGATGAATTCTATAACCAAATGGAGATGAAATTCTAGTATACCCCGCGGTTGGCCATTTCATAACTCCACCAGCATATTTTGTATTTTTATCCATTAAGGCAGCAACTTTTTTGCTTAGTTGATTTGACTCAGCAATGAAATCATCTAGCGATTTCTCCGCTTTCTTTAATTCTGCCTTTCTAGCTTCAATATCCATCTCAGCCTGTGCTCTAGATGTCTTGATTTCAGAAACTTTACCATTTAATTTTTCTAACTGTGTTTTCTTTTGATCAAGCAAAAATAGCTTTTCCTGTTTCTTATCTTCAGTATTTCGTTTGGCAACAGATATCTCATTGATAAGCTTCTCGTCATTCTCTCTAACCAGTGACAGTAATTCAATTCTAGAGAAGAATTCACTAAAACTCTTTGCTTCTACAAAAGATTCTAAAGGGGATTTGTTCATATTTTGATACAAAACCCTCATCCTTGTTTTGAACAACTCAGTCTTATATTCATAATCCTTGTCAATAGCGTCTATTTCTTTATTAATAAGTTTTATATCGGTATTCACAATTGAAATTTCTTTTGATTTTTGCTTTAAAGTACCCTGAGTTTTTTTCTCATCAGATTCAAGCTGCTTTTTTTCTGCTGCTATTTGCGCTAGGTCAGCTTCTATCGCCTTTTTTTCTTTTTTAACATCTGATATTTTATTTTTAATGTTTTTTTGTTCTTTCTTGATAGTGTCCAATGAAGATGCATTGACAGGTATAATAATGCATGAAAATATGTATATAGCCACCATCATTAAAGATATTCTTCTCTTCATTTTAACCCTCCCATTTCATCCTTTGTAATGAGTCTTTATCCAATTTAAATTATTACCATATATTTCATAATAAAACAAGTATATAACGTAATTATTTAAAGTTCTGTTTATACATGTAGATGCTTCCGTATTGACATAACACTTCCTGACCCACCTATAATTACACTAATTCCCACATATATTAGTGCCAACTTTCCACCCACAGAGCCAAACTTTACAGAGGAGAATTCACTACCAAACTCAACTATATAGGTACTTAGCCTTGGCTCAGCAAAACTATAGATATAGGCAACTATTAAAAATGCTACCAATGCTCCTACAATTCCAATCAATATTCCCTCATATATAAAGGGCCACCTTATAAACCAATCAGTTGCTCCAATATATTTCATAATATTAATTTCCTTACGCCTTGCATATACTGTTAACTTAATGGTATTTGAAATAATAAACAATGATACAATTAATAACAGACCAATCAAAACAGAACTAATAATTCTAACCCAATTTGCTGTTTTTGCTATCAAATCAATGGTTTGTTGTGAATATTTAACATTATCTACTCCTGCAAGTGAAAGAAACTCCTTTGCAACGAGTTCACTATTTTTTGCATCCTTTACTTTTACAACAAATGTGACATTTAGAAAACTTTCATCTAAACCATCAAGAATATTTGACCCGCCCTGCTCAGCTTTATCACTATCAAGATATTTTTTTAATTTCTCAAATGCTTCTTTTTTTGAAATGACAGTAATACTATCTATGTACTTATTATTACTTATTTCAGTCTTAACTGCATTAACCTGTTCATCAGTGAGTTCCGAAAGGCAGTTCACCTGCATTTGAGGTTGCTCAGACAAAACTTCTAAATTATAATTTAAGTTTACTAATATTAAATAAAATACTCCGAATAAAATCAATGCTGCACTTATAATACTTATAGACGCCAACGACATTAGTCTATTTCTAGATGCATTCAAAAAACTTTCTTTAAGAATATATCTTATACTCCGTATCTTCATCCCCATAAAGCCCTTTCTGTTGATCTCTGATTATCCTTCCTTTATCTATTGCTATTACTCTTTTCTTCATAGCATCAACGATACCTTTTTCATGGGTTGTAACAATAACAGTGGTTCCCCTTTGGTTTACCTCTGTTAGGAGTTTTACAATTTCCCATGAATTTTCAGGATCTAAATTACCTGTAGGTTCATCTGCAATTAGCAGAGCTGGGCTATTTACTAAAGACCTGGCTATCGCAACACGCTGCTGTTCTCCACCTGATAGCTGACTAGGGTATGCATTGGCTTTCCTGCTTAACCCTACTAATGCGAGAGACATAGGTACCTGTCTACGGATTTCTTTTGGAAGACATTCAGTTATTTCCATTGCAAAAGCAACATTTTCATACACAGTTTTATTTGGGAGAAGCCTGAAGTCCTGAAAAACTATTCCCATCCCACGTCGCAAATATGGAATCTGCTTGTGTTCAAGTGATGATAGCTGATACCCATTTACCATTACTTCTCCTTCAGTTGCACTCTCTTCCTTCATCACTAGCTTCAGTAAAGTTGACTTACCAGAACCACTTGAACCTATAATGAAAGCAAAGTCTCCCTTATTAATTTTCAAGTTAATATCCTTTAAAGCAATAGTACCATTTGGATATTTTTTACTTACACCAATAAATTCTACCACTTTCTTTAAGCTCCTTATTAGTTTTTGTAGCAATTATTTCAGTTTCATAGCAATTCAGAATTAATTGTCCATAGTTGCCATGTACTTTTTGACCAAAACAGCTACCTTAAATGTTACAGCATCATCAAAGTTTGTAAGCTCTAAGCCTGTTAATCTCTTGATTTTCTCTAATCTATAAACTAATGTATTTCTATGAATATATAACTGTCTTGCAGTTTCACTGACGTTTAAATTATTTTCAAAGAATTTCTGAATTGTGTGCATTGTCTCATTATCTAATGAGTTTGAAGAATTATCCTTAAATACCTCATCGAGAAACAATTGACATAGAGTAGTTGGAATATGGTAAATAAGCCTTCCAAGACCTAAGTTATTATAATCATAAACATTCTTATCACCATTAAAAACATTACCTATTATCATAGACATTTGTGCCTCTTTATATGATTTAGTAATATCCTTTAGGTTACTTATAATAGTACCTATTCCAATACATGCTTTTACCATTAATTCTGAATTAAGAGTGTCTACAATAGACCTAGCTATCTTATAGGTTTCTTTGTAGTCATCTTTACTCTTGACCTCTTTGACAAGCACGACATTGTCATTATCAATTACAACTACAAAGTCCTTACTCTTGTTTGGAAATAAACTTTCAATCACCTCATGTACATGAATATCTTTTTCACTTGTAGCATTAATTAAGAATACAACTCGTAATGAACTGTAATCAATGTGTAGTTCCTTTGACTTTAATAGAATATCTCCCGGCAAAATATTTTCTACTATAATGTTTTTGACAAATGTATTTTTGTCATATTTATCATCATAGTAACTTTTAAGATTAAGTATATTCAGTGTAAATAATTCAAGATATTTATTATCCTGAGGTTCTGTTGATTGAATAAAGGTTACAAATTCAACTTTGTTTTTAATTATAACCTTATTAAAAAGCTTACCATCTATTAAACCCTGTTGACTTTTTCCTTGAAGAAAAGTAGCAGCACTATTGTCGTGTTCCCCTATCATCTGAAAATTAGAATGAGCTATAATAACTCCACTATCATCAGTTACCCCTACTTCTTTGCTTATAATCTCGCTATATTTATCAGATAGCGTCTGAAATAATTTTACAGACATTTCAAACCTCCTGCTCAATAATATGTGAAAGCTTTGTAATAACGCCTTGGTTCAAAAGTAAATTTTTCGGTTGTAGAAAAATTTACTTACCTCAGCGGCGTTTCAACGAGGCGGGAGATATACTCGCCGCCTGGAAACCGGAGCGGTACCCACCACTTGAAGTAGTGGATATCTTTCGCCTCGTTATAACGAATCACAATCTATTAAAATTATACACTAAAACACTTTTTTTTACTATAATACATATTGTAAATTATTTTTGATCACTTTTACTCAAAATAATCAATCAAAAAGTAGTTGTAAGTAAAATAATTCTTTAATTATGAGCCTTTTTATCAATTCGAAAAATTGTCATAAGTAAAAGCATAGCAATTGGAAAAATAGATGCAATAAGAATACCTGATTTCAATCCCAACTGTTCAGGATTTAATCCGTTAGTAGCTCCGAATTCAATGAGCTCGTTGGATTTTTGAGATACATCAGAAATTATTCCAGCAAGCCAAGGCCCAAATGAACAGCCAAAATCCCCAAAAATAGCAAGCATACCAAACATGGCCGTTCCCCCCTTTGGATATCGTGCTGCAGTTAAGCTAAATACTCCTGGCCACATGAGACTAACAGAAAATCCACAAAGTGCGCAGCTGAATAGTGAAATAATTGGTATTTGAACAAATACAGTCATTAGGTAGCAAATAATACATAATGTGGTGCATATCATCAATGCCGTTTTGAGTTGAATTTTATGTCCCCAAACACCATATATGGTTCTACCAACTCCCATTAAGACAGCAAATAAACATGGACCTAACAAATCCCCCATTAACTTAGGGACTTGTAAGCCTTTCTCTGCAAATAGTGATGACCATTGGGACATAGCTTGTTCGGATGCCCCAGCACACATCATTAATAATAACGCAACTAAAAAAAGTTTTGAGTTTATTAATTGCTTAATAGGTAGTTTTTCATGTTCAGGTACTGCTGGCATTAGAGGGACATTTATAAATTTAATTAGATTGTAGATTGGAACCAGCGACCACAGTATAGGTAAAATGTACCATGTACTACTTCCTATTAATTTCAATAATACAGTAGAAATCAAAACAACTCCGACCTGTCCCCAACAATAGAATGAGTGTAGCAAGCTCATAGCTGAAGCTTTTGCATCGCCTGGCAGTGAATCTACTATAGGGCTAACCAAAACTTCTATAAGGCCTCCTCCTATTGCATAAATAACAACAGCAATAATAAGTCCAGTATATGGTGATGGCATTATTCTTGGTAACATACCCAATGCAATTAAACCTACTGCACTGAAAATGTGTGCTAATATAATTGATAGCCGGTAACCAATTTTGTCAACAAATTTTATTGCCAAAGCATCAACTATAAGCTGAGTACCAAAGTTAATTAAAATAAGTCTACCTATCATTTCAAAAGAAATTTTATATTGGTTTTGAAAAACAACAAATAATAATGGGGCAAGATTATTCACTATCGCCTGTGTAATATATCCAAAGTAACAAGCTTGCAAAGTATGTTTATATGTATATTTCATTTTAAGACCCTACCTTATAGTACAAAATGATTATTATCTTAGAATTAATAATATCCCAATTTATTATACTAAATTAATTACCTAAAAAAGGCAATAAAAAAAAGGTTCTATACTAAACATTGGGGTAAATAAAAAAATAAATGAGGCATAATGCTTCGAATTCTTGTAAGCTGAAGTTACCACACAACATTTTTCAAGAAGGAGAAACTTTTATGCCTCAAACCGA
>JAEWCZ010000043.1 GCA_023390335.1 Bacillota bacterium
CAGTTTCACTATTTGTAAGGAATATGCTTGTACCACTGTCCTTCAAGATATACCTTACTCTTTCCTCAGGATAATCAGGGCTAACAGGCAGATAGGCTCCCCCCGCCTTTAGTACTGCAAGTATACCTGTTATCATCTCAAATGACCGGTCAAGCATCACCGCAACTATACTGTCACCCTTCACTCCATGTTCTCTCAATACTCTTGCCAGAGAGTTAGCCCGTTGGTTAAGCTCCCTGTATGTAAGCTTTTCATCTCCAAACATTACTGCAATATTGTCAGGAGTTTTTTCAGCTTGCTCCTCAAAAACACAGGATATGGTTTTGTCCTTTGGATATTCATATTCTGTATTATTAAAATCAAATAGTATCTGACTCTTCTCCTGTGGAGTCAGCATTTCTATATCACATATCTTTTTATCCGGGTTTTTAACTATTTCATCAACCGTATTTATAAAATGCCGTACAAACCTCTCCATGGTTTCTCTCTTAAAGATTCCGGTATTGTACTCCAGTATACAATTCATAATATTTGATTTACCCGTGTAAATATCTAGTTTAAAATCAAGCTTTGAAGTAAACGAATTTAGATCGTATATTTCAAATGAAAGACCGTCTATTTTAGGGGCAATATCCTCTTGAAGCTCGTTATGCAATATTAACATTGTGTCAAAAAGTGGATTTCTTGTTACATCTGTTCGTCCTGCAAAATTCTCAACCATCCTGTCATACGGATAATCTTGATTCTCATATGCTTTTAAAACAGTATCATTCACACCGCTCATAAATTCTCTAAAGGTACAGGATGGCTCAATTTTGCTTCTTATGGGAAGAAAGTTGTTAAACATTCCAATCATACCTTCCACATCAGGATGATTTCTTCCCGCAACCAACGAACCTACGGCTATATCCTGCTGCCCGGTGTACCTATATAGCACAGAGGTATAAAGAGCGAGGAGTAGCACATTTATGGTTACTCCGAATTTATGTGAATGTGAGCTAAGAGATTCACTAATTTCAGTATCCAAGCTGAATAAAACTCTGTCACCGTAAAAGGTTCTGCTGTCAGACCTGGAAAAATCCGAAGGCATGTTAATCGTTGAATCTATACCATCAAGTACATTCCTCCAGTATTCTTCCTGTTTCTTAATTATGTTTCCTTCAAGAAAATTATTGTGCCAATATGAAAAATCTTTGTACTGAATTACAGGCTCAGCAATTTTTAATCCTTTATATATCTGTTCAAATTCTCTTACCAGAACTGTTACAGAAATTCCATCAGATATTATATGATGCATATCAAGAAGGAAAATATGTTTTTTCTCTCCTATAGTCAACACGGTAGCTCTTATTAATGGTGCTTTACCAAGGTAGAAAGGCTTTATCAATTCTCTCAATACCTTGTCCCCACTTTGAGTAGCTGATTCCAAGAATGTAACTTTGAAATCAATTTCCTTATGCACTCTTTGAACTACTTCACCATTGTATATCTCAAATGATGTTCTGAAAGGTTCATGCCTCTTTACCAAAGCTTTAAGAGCCTCTTCTACTTTGGAAATGTCAAGTTCACCTTCCACACTCATTGCCAATGGCATGTTATAGCTTGTACCAATTCCTTCAAATTGTTGCTGAACATACATTCTCTGCTGTGATGCAGATGAAGGGTAAACTCCCTCAGGATAGGATGCATTTTTATATGTCTCATCTTCATTAACAGGTTTTATTCGTGAATAAGCTTTATCTTCCGCATCCTCCAAATATCCGGCCAACTCCCTTAAATCCCGGGTATTGAGTACTTTTTCCAAAGGTACTGATTTATTAAACTCTTTATGTATGCGTGCAACAAGAACAGTAGCTTTTAGAGAGTGACCTCCCAGCTCAAAGAAATTATCATTTGCACCTACTGTCTCAACTCCAAGAACCTCCTGCCACATTCTTACTAATTTAGCCTCTGTTTCACCTTCTGGAGGAATATATTCTTTTTCTTCCAAATAAGGCTCCGGGAGTTTTTTCTTATCTATTTTTCCATTAGAATTTAACGGAATACTCTCCATTCTTACAAGACAAGACGGCACCATATAGACAGGAAGCTTGCTTCCCAAATAATCTTTTAGCTCCTGTAATGTGATTTCAGTATTTGAGGTATAGTAGGCGCAAAGAAATTTACTGCCTTTTTTATCTTCTTTAGCCAGTACCACTGCTTCTTTAATGCCATTATAATGTAACAGGCTTGCCTCAATTTCTCCCAGTTCAATTCTAAACCCTCTTAGCTTCACCTGTGTGTCTATTCTATCCAGAAATTCAATACTTCCATCCGGTAGCCATTTTACAAGGTCTCCGGTTTTATACATCAATTCCCGCTTACCTTGACCATTTTCATTCCAAAATGGGTCATACACAAACTTTTCCGCTATTAATTCGGGGCGATTCAGGTATCCTTTAGCTAATCCATCCCCTGATATACATAATTCACCTTGGGCACCAAAAGGCTGAAGCTTATTGTTTTTATCAACAATATAAAGTCTTGTATTTGCCAGAGGTTTCCCGATAGGAATAGTAATTGCTTCACTGTCAACTTTGTCTATTGGATAAAATGATGCAAAAACAGTACTTTCAGTAGGCCCATAAACATGTATCATCCTACCCGAACCCATGTAACCAAATGCTTTTCTGACATGGGGAACAGATACTCTTTCTCCTCCAAAAAGCACTTTCCTTACATTTTTAAAACATTCAACGTTAACATCAACCAGTGTATTAAACAAAGCTGTTGTCACAAAAAAGACAGATATATTCTGTTCTCTTATAATTTGTGAAAGTTTTTCCATATCAAGAAGGGATTTTTTACTTACCAGAACCAGCTTCGCTCCGTTTAGTAATGCTCCGAAAATATCAAAAGTAGAGCCGTCGAAAGCATAGTTTGACAACTGTAGCAATGTATCTTTATCGGTAATATCAATATAATTTGTATTCTTAACCACTCTGCTTATGTTGTGGTGCATGGTAAGAGTTCCTTTAGGCAGACCTGTGGAACCAGAGGTATACATAACATAAGCGGAATTATCTGAAGTATTTATACACTCAAGATTCTCCGGACTCTCATTTTCAAACTCCGTATCTGCTCCGTTCATGAGCAATATTTCTATTGAAGAGTCCCTAAAATATTCTGAAAAAGACGACTTTTCATAAATTTCATTTTGAGTAACAACCACTTTTGAACCCGAGTCATTTATAATTGACACGATCCTTTCACTAGGATACTCCGGGTCTATTGGAAGATAAGCGCCGCCTGCTTTTAAAACACCTAAAATAGCCGTTATCATTTCAAATGACCGTTCCAGCAGCAAACCAACTATACTTTCTTCCCCAACCCCTTTGTTCCTTAGGATACGAGCAAATTTGTTTGCTTTATCATTCAACTCTCTATATGTTATTTGTCTGTCCTCAAACACAAGAGCAATATTTTCAGGCACTCTTCTTACCTGTTCTTCAAACAATTGACTTAATGGCTTTTCACGAGGGTAAAAAGTAGTTGTATTGTTATAACTGTTTATAAGCCAATTACGTTGATCACACGTTAAAATTTCAATATCCGCTACCTTACACTGAGGGTTATCTATTATATTAATAATAATATTTTGAAAATATTCCCCCATTAGTTCTATGGTTTTGGAATAGAACTTATTTCCGTTATAAATAAACTTTATTTCTATATTATCAAATACAGACACTGCAACGGCTATATCAAAATTTGTCATTTCAAACATTGAAAAATCTGTAATTTTAATAAGACTATTCGCATTACCCAGTTGTTTATCCAAGGGGTAATTTTCAATTACCATAATTGAATCAAATAGTGTATCGCTGCTGTTCAATGAACTCCATTCTTTAATTTTAGAAAGTGATATATTTTCAAAGGTTCCACGTTCCCTTATTGAATTTTCTGTTTTATTAAGAAAATCCAGTGCATTTTCGCCGTCTCTTAATTTAATTCTAAGAGGGGGAGTATTTATAAAAAGTCCTGCTATGTTCTCAATATCTTTGATTTTAGCCGTTCTCCCGGATACTGTTGTTCCAAAAATCACATCATCAGCATTGTTAAATCTCTGGAGCAGTATTCCCCATGCTGAATATAGAATTGTAGCCAAAGCAACTTTACATTCTCTGGCAAAGTTTTTAATCTGTTCTGATCTATCATTGGAAAGTGATAGTGTAAAAACTTCGCCTTCTTCAACACTTTTCTGACTCCTTTTATCCCATGGAAGCAGTGTTTTATTTTCAAAACCTTTAAGATACTCCGTCCAGTATTTTTTATGCAAATCTGTTTCGTGATTTTTCTGCCACTTAATAAATTCCCTATATCTGTTTTTTACAGGTCTTATAGGGTTTTGACCTTGATACATGGCCTTATAAGCATCGAAAAACTCCTTTAAGAGTATGGCATTACTCCAACCGTCATAAAGAATATGGTGATTAGATATTATCATCTCAAAACAATCGCTTTCAAGCTTGCAAAAGGTTATTCTGAAAGGTTCTTCACTTATATCCAGACTCTCATTCCGATCCATTAATTTTATTTCTTCAAGCTTTTTAAGTTTTATAGTCGCTTCTTGTATAGAATAGTCATAATATCTAACCGGGATTTCATAATTTTTTAAAATGATTTGAACGGGTTTTTCGAGTTTATCCCATCTGAAAAGGGTTCTGAGTATTTCGTTATTTTCAGCTACAAAGTTCCAAGCCTTTTTAAGTATATCCAAATCAAAAGGCCCGTTTAGCCTTAAGTTTAGTTGTTCAAAATATTGCTTACTTTTGGGGCTGCTGAGATAATGAAAGAGTATTCCCTCCTGCATTGGAGCCAATGCCAAAATATCTTCAATGTTTTTCTTATCAAGCTTCTTATTGTTCATGTAAATACCCCCAGATTAATTTGGCAAACCAATTGTACTACTCAAACAGTGAATCAAGCTCTTCCTGATCCATATCAAGTGTTTCAAAATCCGATGGCGTAAAATAAACATCCTCACTGTCAACAGTGCAGCTTATTAAATTTTTAAGATTACTCTGGTATCTGTCTCTAAAGTCAGACATAGTTTCTTCCTTATATGCCTTATTGTTATAAAGTATTTCAAATTCAAAAATGTCATTAACCACCATACAATTAATTTCAAGTTTAGCAGTCATTGTATTAGTCAAACATGTTTCACTTCCGGTTTTCAAATGTGAATAAGAAAATATCTGGTTATCTGCCTCTTTATCAAAGCGTCCCAGGTAATTAAATCTAAGTTCAGTCATGCTTTCATCTTTTTCCGTATCCGCTTCGGTTAAATATTTTAATATTCCATAACCTACTCCGTTTTTAGGAACTTCCCTTATGCTTTCTTTTATCTCTTTTATTTGCTCTCCCGTATCATCACTGTTGATACAAATTTTAAGCGGATACATTGCAGTAAACCATCCCACGGTTCTTGAAACATTTATTCCATCCAGGTTACGTCCGTTATTCTCCATCTCAATTACTATTTCATACAAGCCGGTTAATTCTTTCACGGTCTTTACAAGTGCTGTCACCAGAAGGTCTTCAACCGAAGTGTTGTAAGTCTTATTTGCATCTTTTAAAAGTTTTGCGGTTTCCTCCTCATTAATATATCCTTTTACAAGGGCTCTTGAGGCAATACTCCAATCTTCTGTTTCAGTATCTATAGGAAGCTCAAATCTGAAATCAGCATACTTCTTCCAAAAGTCTTTCTCTATCATTAAATCTTCACTATTTTTAATGCTTAACAGCTTTTCGTACCAATCTTTTAAGGATGCTGTCTTTGGAGAAAAACCAACATCACTGCCGCTCTCTATGGCCTCATATGCCCTAAGTAAATCTTCAAGAATAATTCTCCACGAAACCCCATCAACAGCTAAATGATGAATAGTTATAAACAGCTTGTCATTTTCTCCGAAATGAATAATAGCAGCTTTAATAAGCAATCCATGTTCTATATTAAACCCTGCTTTCAGGCTCATACATATTTCTTCTAATTCCTTTTCCTGCTCTTGTATTGTCAATCCGGCGATATTAAAGGTTTCAATATTAAATTCTTGGGATATATCACCATTATTAAAGTAAAGTTTATCTATATCTGGTGAATAGTTTACTCTCAGTCCGTCGTGATGTTCAATTATTTTTACAAAAGCCATTTTTAGTTTTTGTATATCTATTGGCTTTTTAAGTTCCAGCAAAATAGATTGATTAAAATAATTAGGATTACTAAGGTTTTTATTGAAAAACCATTTAACTACAGGCGTAAAACCAAAGCTTCCTTCAATAAACCCTTGATCATAATCATTAACTTCAGATTTATGATCCGTATTAAGAAGAATTTTAGATATAGTGCGATGTACAAGAATATCCTTTACCTCTATATTTAACCCTTCCCCAGCAAGAAGAGAAACCACCTGTATTGCCTTAATGGAATCTCCACCAAGCTCGAAAAAGTCATCGTTGATTCCAACCCTGGTTAAACCTAGTGCTTTTTCCCATACTTTAGCCATTGCTTGTTCTTCCATAGAAGAAGGCTCCACATACTCTGTACCTGTTCTCACACTCAATTCCGGCTCCGGTAGAGCCTTTCTGTCCACTTTTCCGTTCTGGGAAAGTGGCATCTTTTCCAGCCTTACAAAATATGATGGAACCATATATTCAGGAAGGCTCCTTATCAGATGCTCCCTTAATTCTCCC
>JAEWCZ010000064.1 GCA_023390335.1 Bacillota bacterium
GTTATTTTAAAGAAGATTCTCTTGGAATAAGCATAGAGGTACCTCATGTTGCGGGTGATCATTTGGAAGTTGAACTCAAGTACAAGGATATAAAAGATAATATAAAAACTGAAAGTGGAATATGGAAAGATTTGATAAAATAATTATTATAACATCAGTTGCATTAAAATCGGTAAGTTATTAGTAATACCAATGATAGGCAACGGTAGAGAATCTTAAACGCAAAATTATTTACCGTACTTCAATATCTGAAAAGGATTAATGATGTATTTATAGATTTTAATGAGTAGATAGCTCTTGTAGTGAGGGGACGGGTAGCCAAGTGTTTAAGGGAGAAAATTGGCTAGCGTTGGCAGAAGGAAATTTCCCTTACATCTATAGTACAAAGAATCTCAAGCACAACCCATGGACAGGCAGTTTCTGATAGTAAAGACAAGTGGAAAGGATGATTTTTTGAAGAAATTAGTTTTATTTATTCCCCTCGTAGTATTGATTTTTATCTCTGTAATACGTATTGATGGGAAATCAAATATAAGTAACAGTGAAGCATATAAGGATAATAAACAAATTTCTGCTCTAATAAATGGATATAGTGCGGAATATGACCATAAATTTAAATTTGCCACAAAAGAAATCGAACAAATATTATATGGGAAATGGCAAGTCCGAGATACTGTAGGGTACAGCTTAAAGTACGATATTACAGGAGGTGCTTTAGATAATGGTACAATAGAGTTATCAAAAATAAACTTTATTAAATCAACTCAAAGTGATTCAATATATGCATATAAAAACCCTGTATTTGCATATTATAACGAAACTTTAGAACAGATGGAAAAGGATGAGTTACTTGGTAATTATTCTGGAATAAAAGGAATAAAACCTGATACTATGGGGACAGTTGTTGTTGCAATGGCAATATCGCCTGATTCTACAAAAGAGTATGACTTCATCTCGACTAAGTTTATTATAATCAATAATTATGTCATTGCTGTTGACATGTATTCGTTTTACCAGTTACAAAGAATTAAACAGTAAAGCAAGTCAATATTCTTGTATGGTGTTGGTTTAAAAGGGTTTGAACAATGGAATCTGAGGTTTGAGTGAATTAACTTATTTTGGATTTACTGTAGAAAACTTTGAGCATGACTTGAATAGGCATATTAATATGATTTTATATATTGTATACAACACCAAATGTCATTGTTTTTATACCAAAGAGCACATAGGAGTTGATTTGAGATAAGTTTCCGGTTAGACTTAAGTATAAAGTAATAATTTATAAATAAAGGGATGAGACAAATGTTTAATCACTATCGAATTGCTATTTGTGATGATGAAATATACTATCAGGATGAACTGTGTAATTTACTAAAAGCCTATGAGAATGAAAGCAGCAATAAGCTGGATATATGCAGGTTCAGCAGTGGTGAGAAATTATTAGAACAATATAAGGAAGCTATCTTTCATATTCTTATTCTTGACATTGAGATGGGAGGCTTATCCGGTATGGAAACAGCAAAGGAAATAAGGAAAATAGATGAAAATGTAATTATAATTTTTGCAACCGGTTTTGATAATTATGCACTGGGGGCTTTTGAGGTGAATGCTTTAAATTATCTGGTAAAGCCGGTGGATTATGTAAAACTTAAAAAAGTCATGTCCACAGCTACAGCCTCCGTTGACTTTAAGAGGGATCAAATCAGCGCCAGAAAAAGATACCTGGAGGTCCGTATTAAAAATAGTCAGGTACATATTGAGATAACCAAAATAAAATATATTGAAAAGAAGCGTAATACCTGCATCATACATACAACAGATAATGAGTATGCCTGCTATGAAACCCTGGCTCAGGTATACGACAGACTTGATGTAAATAAATTCTGCTATGTTCATCAAGGATATATCGTAAATTTTGATATGATACTTGAGGTAGGTAAGACCATGGTAGTACTTGCAGATTATATGGAAGTGCCAATAAGCAGGAAGTACTATAAAGGGCTTAAAGAGCGCTTTATGAACCAGATATATGTAAAATTACAGCAACAGGATTTTTAATAATTTGGCAGCAGTATTTTGACTGTAAAAATGCAATTATCGTAGGAATAATGAAATTCTCCGCCATATTTTTCGCAAACTTCAGAAATATTAAAAAGCCCAATTCCATGAATTTCTTTATCTTTTTTTGAGGTGACCAGGTATCCGTTTTTCTTTAAGGGTTTAGCTGAAAATGGATTTTCACATTGTATGACAAGATAGGTACTTACCTGAGCAATAGAAACGGTCAGGTATTTATCTGTGATTTCCGACCCTAGTGCTTCTATAGCATTATCCAGTATATTTCCAAGTATAATAGTAAAATCCATATCGGTTAATTTATAAATTTTTTCAAAGGCAGCTGTATAGGTAAAGGTTATGCCTTTTTTTTTACATTCAGCTTTTTTGGACTGAAGGATGGCAGAAATAGTGGGGTTGTTGGTAACTACCAGATCTCCAGCAGATTTTGTAGCAGCTGTAATCTTCTCTAAATAGGCAAGAGCTTCTGAGTAATTATTTTGCTCTAAGCGTCCGGCAATCACACCAAGATGATTTTTAAAATCATGACGAAGAGATACGAGTTGTTTGGATTTTACTGCTAATTCTTCATAATAGCCTTGGGCAAGTTCATATTTTTGCTGCTGCAATTGCTTAAGAGCAGTTTCTTGGAGAGAGTCTACGATTTTCTCGTAAATAGAGAGAATTATGACTATCATAAGAATGTTAATCAGGAAAATAAGTGTAACAATATCTTCCATGGTATTTTTGGATGAATTAAAGGTATAAATAAAAATAATAAAGCTGCCCATTACTATTAAAATCAAACCCATTATGAAGTAAATACTTCTTTTATAAGGATTATCAATCGTATGCTTCCCTAATTTCTTGCGACTCAAATAAAAACTGGAGAATATATAAATTATTGAGCTAAACAATACCCCCTTAAGGTATATATAAAAGTGATTATTGAGAAGTGCAGCTGAATTGGGTATGAAGTCAATAATAAGAGAAATTATAAAGTAGAGTATGGCTAATAATCCATAATAAAGCATGAAAAACTTACATACAAAAATCATACATTTTTTTGGAGAGGCGGTATAGAAAAGCAGCACATATGCAAAATAGCTTAAAAAGAGGCAAACAGTTAAGAAGGTAGCATTAATGTAAGAGGCACTTAATAAAACTTGTATCGGTAAAAAATAATAAAGCCTATTTGTATGTCTATTATCAGAATACTTATGACTTAATAGGGTGGTGCAATATTTATCTAATATCAGAAAAGGCAATATATTGTTAACAATATCAATAAAAAATGAAATCGAAAATTCTCTCATAATAACCTCTCTCATAGATATCAATTTTTGATATATGTTCTCTTAGAAATAATTTAAATCCAATTCTATGCCCTCATTTACCAAATATAAGGGGCCCAAATTGTTCTGACTTACCAATTACCACCTATATTATACCAAATAGCACATACATATTGTATTTGTTTTCTAAAAATGCTAAATTTCTCGCATAGGAGGAAGAAGACATGGAGGATAAAAATATAACAGTTATTATAAATAATAATTTTGAGGAATTAAATAATAAGGAATCCCAAGAAATAGAGGGAGGATATTCTGTAGTTAATTCTGTTATAAGCAAAATATATAATGAGATTATTGGGGCTTTTAATCCTTGAGTAAAAGGTATGTTGCAGTAAAATTACATATTAATTCCCACGCATATCGCAAGCTTGCTTGCGATACTGCTCAGATATAACTACTAAAAATAAAATGTAAAGTAGCAGTTACTGCCAAGAGAATTACATGCAATACAATAATAAATTTTTGTATAAAATTAACAAAAGAGGAATATATGTTTCGCAAATTTTATTGCATTAAACAACATGATATGACTGATTGCGGGGCAGCCTGCCTGGCAACCATTTCGAAGCAGTATGGCTTTAAGACTTCCATAACTAACATAAGAGAAGTGGCAGGGACAGATAAACAAGGGACCAATGCATATGGCTTAATTAAGGCAGCAGAACGACTTGGATTTAGCGCAAAAGGGGTAAAAGGAGATAAAGCTGCTCTTTTTTCCGAGTTTCCCCTGCCCTGTATTGCTCATATGATAGTAGACGGAGCCTTACTTCATTATGTAGTGATACATAAGATTACACCAAAACAGATTACCTTAGCAGATCCGGGGAAAGGTATTGTGAAGCTGACGCCGGAAGAGTTTCTTGGTACGGGTGGAATGAATGGACAGCCTCCGGTTTATCAATGGACGGGAATACTAATTCTGCTGGTACCTGGTCAGACCTTTGAGAAGGGCAATGATACCAAAGGGCTTTTTGAACGTTTTTTTTCACTGCTTCTCCCACAAAAACGTCTGTTGTTACATGTGTTTATAGCCTCTCTTTTAATCACAACAATGGGTATACTTAGTTCCTTTTATTTTAAGGTATTATTAGATGATGTTCTATCAGCGGGGCTAATTAAAACACTAAATATATTGTCAGTGGGTGTGATTTTATTAAATCTTTTCAAGGTCGTTCTATCTGCCTTTCGTTCACATCTGATGCTGTATTTAAGCCAAAAGTTGGACATAGCTTTACTGCTTGGGTATTATAGCCATGTTTTAAAGCTTCCCATGAATTTTTTCGGTACTAGAAAAGTTGGAGAAATAATTTCACGTTTCAATGATGCTTCAAAGGTAAGAGATGCAATATCAGGGGCGACTCTTACGATTATGATTGATACTCTGATGGCGGTTGCCGGAGGAGTAATACTTTATATGCAGAACGCCTATATGTTTGGCGTAACTGCTATAGTGATTGTCTTATACTTCATTATTGTTTTGAGTTTTAATAAATGGTATAGGAAATTGAACCAATCCCAGATGGAAGACAATGCGCAGCTGACCTCCTACATGGTCGAATCCTTAAATGGCATTCAGACAGTGAAAGCCTACAATGCTGAGAGAAAAGTTGAATTGGAAACAGAGAAAAAGTTCATTAAGCTTTTAAAAAGCATATTCAGACTTAGCTGGGTGAACAATCTTCAAGGCTCTCTTGTAAGCTTCACAGAATTAACTGGCGGCACTGTCATTCTCTGGGTAGGGGCCTATGAGGTTATTAAGGGGAATATTTCAATTGGCCAATTAATAGCCTTTAACTCCCTGCTCTCTTACTTTCTAGACCCGGTTAAGAATCTGATTAATCTTCAGCCGCAGATGCAAACAGCAGTAGTGGCTGCGGACAGGCTGGGAGAAATTCTTGATTTGGAGGCGGAAAGAACAGAAAGTGAAAATAAGAAGATTATCCCGGCAGACTTAAAAGGAGATATACAGTTTAAGAAGATAACTTTCCGTTACGGAACCAGAAGACCGGTACTGGAAGGAGTTGATATACATATCAAACAAGGAGAAAAGATAGCATTAGTGGGAGAAAGTGGCTCCGGTAAAACAACACTTTCAAAGTTATTATTGAATCTTTACAGTGTAGAGTCGGGAGAAGTCCTAATTAATGACTATAATATTAAAGACATTCAACTGGAAGCATTAAGGGAGCATATTGCCTATATACCACAGGAAACCTTCCTCTTTAGCGGTAGTATCATGGATAATCTGATGTTGGGATTAGAGAACGTAACGCCGGAAGAAGTTATAGAGGCCTCTAAGAAAGCTCAAGCACACAATTTTATTAACAAGCTGCCATTAAGGTATGAAACAAGGTTGGAGGAAAATGGTTCAAATTTATCAGGAGGCCAAAGGCAGCGGCTTGCTATTGCAAGAGCGATATTAAAAAAACCGGATATATTAATACTTGATGAAGCTACCAGTAATCTGGATTCTATTACGGAGCGGGCTATTGAGAATACCATTGAGGAATATAGTAAAGAGATGACGACGATAATAATTGCCCATAGATTAAGCACCATACGAAGGTGTGATAGCATATTTGTGATGGAAAAAGGAAAGGTTATTGAAAGTGGAAGTCATCAGGTGCTGTTAGATAAAGGGGAGCGGTATGCTATGCTTTGGCAGCAGCAGGTAGGGCAATCAACATAAAACGTATATTGTAAATAAATAACTAAAATATTAATAGGGGTTACATTCTCTAAAATAACGTGATAAATGCTAAGTTATTATCATGCAGAAAAAATATGAGATATTATTGTAGTGCTGTTGGAGGATACTGATATAGAAACTATATGAAGTATAAAAGCAATCAAGATCATAAAAGTTCTAAATATTTAAATGCGCGCTAATAATATTTGGCTGCTTTTAAGATAAATAAAACAATTTGGAGGTAATAATATGGAGAACAGTTTATTTTTAGCACTTGAAGATAAGGAATTGCTGGATTGTGAAGGCGGCGGTGCATGGGAAATGTTTGGAAAGCTTATGGAGGCCGGAGGTCTTGCGGAAGAATTATGTGATTTTGGAGCTGGAGTAGTTAACGGATTCAAAGCTGCATGGAATAGATAGTTCACGAGTACTGTACAGAAAAGTTGCGGCAATCAATACTAACACTAATAGAATGATTTGTATTGGTGTCGGAGATATAATGGTAAAATTAATATTTAAGATATCTATTCAATAAGAAAAGGAGCTATACTATGTTTGAAGTAATTAATGAAGAAGAACTAATTGATTTAGATGGAGGCGGAATGGCAGAGCAACTAGGATATGCAATTGGATATGCAGTTGGGTATGTTGCTAAAAACTTTACTGAAAATGTTAAGAGCTTACAAGGATACGGAACATATTGGCATTAGAATTTTATATTAAATATCTTTATAATTAATTAAGCTAAACTTTTGAGAAGTATAAATATAGATTTATAAAATTATGATAAGATAATTGGCATGTTTATTATCTTATCATAATTTTAAGTCTATATATGAGGCTAGTAATATTATATAAATTAAATATATAGCTTATTAGAGTGAATAATATTAATCTGTTTTGGTATGCTGTCAAAAGCAATTTTAGCATGATTTAATAAAGATATTAATTCCTTTTAAAGAAAAGAATTTGAAGTTATTATTGTTTCGAAAGGATAATAATGAACAGTCGTAAATTATTAGAACTGCTGAATAGTAAAACAATTTCCTCCTTGATTGCAGTAGGAGCGGGATATAGCTTAATTACTACCATGAGTTTAAACATACTTTATTTTTTAAATTCAAAATGGATGTTAGAGTATGGAAAACATTTTTCTGAATTAATTGGAGACGGTACATTTTTTGAAAAAATTATTCTTGTGTGTTTCATAGCTCCTGTTATTGAAGAAATTCTGTTCCGAGGGATTGTATTTAGAATATTAAAACGATATCTGCCATTACTTTGGGCAAATTTAATACAGGCATTGTTATTTGCAATTTCCCATAATAATATTGTACAAGGAATATATGTCTTTCTCTTGGGACTTATAGTGGGATATGTTTATACTAAATATGAAACGGTTTTTGCAACCATTTTGATACATATGAGCTATAACACAATTGGGTATTTATTTCCTAAAATTCTGACCATATACTTATTGCCCAAAATAAATAATATTTGGGAAGCATGTATAATATTTATATGTGTTCTGGGAATTGGAATATTTACGTATGTGAAATCTTTTAGGCAAATAAAAAATTATATGCCGTTAAAACGTCCTTTATTACCTTAACGAAAAATAGAAATTATTCAAAAGTTGAACATAGAAAGAGATTTTTTAATGAAACCGATTATATTGAACCTAAATGAAATGTCTGACAGTAGAGAAGTGTATGAATCAAAGCCAAATATATTTATATCAATTTTTATATTTCTGGTATTGGGTATTTTTTTCATTGCGCTTATCTGGATGTATTTTGGGAAAATAGACATTGTAGTAAAATCTGAAGGAATTCTGCGTCCAAATAAGCAGGTGGCAACAGTTGTTAATAATTATACCGGAACAATTGAAGCAGTTAATATAGAAGACGGGCAGAAGGTGGAAAAGGGGGATATCCTCTATATAATAGAGCATAAAGATCTATTAAAGCAGAAGGACTATTATAAAGAACAATTGTCAGAAATAACAAAAGAGATCACTAATCAGGAAACCTACAAAAAATCCATTGTGGAAGGAATAAATTATTTTAACAACGATGAAGAAGAATACTACTTAAAATACCGTAGTTTTTTAATAAATTATAAAATATCCCAGAAGGATACGGAGTATAAAAATAAAGTAAGGAGCCTTAATCAAGCATCTGTAACCAAGCAGTTATCCAAAGATAAAGAAAGGCTGCGAAATCTGAATAAACTGGAAACGGCTATTACCAGCCTCCAGAATCCCTTTCATAGTATAGTAAACGAAAAGGTGTACTATGACCTCTATACTAAATACCGGAGTGATTATCAAACTCTGGAGCAAAAATACGATAGTGTTGAATCAGAAATCAAGTTATCAACTACAGCGGAGGGGCTGGTTGATTCGCTGAACTATTATAACATGAAGAAAACTGGCTTAACACTGTTAAAGAAAAGCATAGAACAAGGGGAGAATCTATGTACGGATAGCAGCAGCTATAGTCTGCAATACGAGGAATATAGGAGTAAGCAGGCAGATTTAAGTACTGCCTACACCCAGGCGAAAGAAGATTATGAAATGAACAAAGCTTTGGAAGGATTAGCTGTTACCGGATGGGAAGTAGAAC
The DNA here is from genome assembly GCA_023390335.1 of Bacillota bacterium. Classification (GTDB taxonomy): domain Bacteria; phylum Bacillota; class Clostridia; order Acetivibrionales; family DSM-1351; genus Ruminiclostridium. The sequence goes on from JAEWCZ010000064.1 coordinate 8,727, forward strand.
AATCAGAGATAAAGGTTCAAGATTCAAAGCGGGCTATCGATACTTATAAAACCTCATATTTAAAGGACATTAAAAACAGCATAACAGAGGCAGAGAAAAGTATAACGGAGTTTAAGCTATCTCAGAAGAGTACTTTAAGTAAGAAGGAACTTCTAGCAAAAAACCAAGAAGAAAAAAAAGAGGCCTTATTAAATTTTAAACTAAATTATTTGGTGGATTTAAGAAATAAAACTGCTGCTTTAGAGGATAGTATAAGTTCTCTCAGTGACAATCTCAGCAATTTAAAGCTTGAAAATAACAAAGTGCTGTTAACCGGAGGGAAAAGAAAGATAGATGCATCCTTGGAGGAATATAAAAATACTGAGATTCGTACTGTGATTAACGGTATCAAAACAGATAAAGATAAGAAAGTAGAGCTTATGGCAGCCATAGAAAAGTTGGATTCTCAAATAGAGGATACGACGGTAAAGGCAACAAAATCAGGAGTTATTAATAGTAATACGGAACTAGTAAAAGGAGATACCTTGAGTGCCGGAGCTACTGTGATGACAATTATACCAGATAATGAGGGCAGCTTTAAGGCAAATATTTACGTCAGTAATAAAGATATTGGAAAATTAAAGGAAGGCATGAAGGTTAAATTTAACGTTTATGCCCTTCCTAACAGAGAATATGGTTATCTAACAGGCTGTGTAACGAAGATTTCAAAAGACCTGAAAGTGGATGAGAAGAATGCACGGGGATATTATTTGGTGGAGGCGGCTATAAACAGTAAATCCCTCTATGATTCCAAAGGTAAGGTAGCTGCATTAAAGGCCGGAATGTCCTGTCAGGCGCAGATGATTACAGAAAACAAACGTATCCTTAAGTTTGTATTGGAGAAGATGAACTTTTTGAGTGATTAGAGGAAAAAGTAAATGAAAAAATTCGAAGGATACAATGGGAAAAGAATAAATAAATTTCTCCTTGTTTGCTTACTGGCTATAAGTTCTTGCAGTAAAACAGTTTCTGCTGAGAGTATAACATACATTCTGCCGGGAGGAGGCAAGATATACAGCTTTCAGGATATCATGAGCAGGTGTGAGAGCTATGGTTTGGATTATCAGGTAAATAATCTGCAAAATGAATTGCAGGCAGCGAAGGCTTTGACAGCAGAGGAAACCTATACAGATGCATATTCAGATTATTTGAATATTGAAGCTAAAATACAGGAGCTTAAAGCTACAAAGGAGAATCTGACTACAACAAAAAATGAATTACTGGCACAATACAGTGGGGCAACTGTAAATGAAAGTGATTCAAGTGAAAGCAGCACGGACAGAAATAATGAAAACGAAAGCAGCAGGGGCAATACAGCAGCGGATATCAATACTGTTATTGCAGGATTAGATACTGAACTTAATAGGATAGAAACAGAGCTTGCCTCCTATCAAAAAAGTGCTGACACTCTGGGCAGAAGCTCCTCAGATGCGAAGCTGTCCCAGGACCTGGCAGAATTTTATAAAACTTATCAAGGTTTACTGACGCAGGAAGGAAAGAATAAGGCAAGACATGGCTTTATACAAAACTGCCTTAACCTAATAATCGATCAAGAAGGAATAAAGTATTACGCAATAAATCAGGAATATATAAAATTGCAAAAGCAAATCGAAGAAACAAAATATCAGCATGGATTTTCTACCAAAGCTCGAGTTGATGACATTTTCCTAAATCTTAAGGAAAGTGATAGTCTATCTTTCGAAAAGCTGGAAGATTATGATTTTTTAATTGCTTATGTTAAAAGAGAGACCGGCATTGCCGATAATGATACTATACAATATGATATTCCGCTAAACTTGAAGAGTTACACAGTAACTAACACAGTGAATTCATTTATGGAGAATGTATCATCTTATTTACAGCTTAAAAATATGGAAACCAGTTATCAGGCCTATCTTTCTTCAGGTGCTATGACAAGCACTGCCTATAGACACCAGATTGAACTTACTGTCGAAAGCTACAAATTACAAAGGCTGCAATTAGAAAGACAGATAGAAGATTATGTGAAAAAGGCAATAAATTCTTATGCAGGAGCCTTTCGCAAAATGGAATCGACAAAAACAGAACTGGACGTTGCAGATAATAAGTGTAAAACAATAGAAGATAGCTTTCGGTATAAAAGGGCCACAGAAATGGATGTAAAAAAGGCTTATCTGGATAAGCAGTCTGTGAGCCTGAAATTTTATAACAGCTGCAAGGACGTAGTATTGTGGGAAGACATTTTAGATAATAACATTTATCTTGTAAATTAAACAATATGATGTTCCGCTGAACCTGAAGAGTTACACAGTAACAAACAAAGTGATTTTTTGCCTGGATAACCTGATGTTATAACAGTTCGAAAAGTGACCTGCCAAAGCATTGCATAATTGCACTCCGCATGTTAAAGTAAAGAATGAGAACTTGAATGTGGAATTACATTCAGGGAAGGAGAAAACATGAAAAGACCTGGAGATTATTTGGCAACAGTTCTGCCGCTTTTACTGGCATTTGCAATACAGATTCTGGGAGCTGCCTGGATTGGAATTATCTATTCC
>JAEWCZ010000087.1 GCA_023390335.1 Bacillota bacterium
TGACTCTGGCATTTCGTTGGTTCGAGTCCAGCCATCCCAGCCATTTGACCCATTAGCTCAGTTGGCAGAGCACTTGACTTTTAATCAAGGTGTCCGCAGTTCGAATCTGCGATGGGTCACCAAAAACCCTTCAATCTTAATCGATTGAAGGGTTTTATTGTTATTAAAAACATATTAGATTCAATCTTATACTTAATTGTTACCTTGACACTAAAAATAGCATATGCTATTCTGTAATTAATTTTAACAACGAAAGGAAGGTTTTGATGTCGGTATTATCTGTAAAGGTGATTAACAACTAAATAGTTGGAAAAGGTTCTTTTCTTAAACAGGTCGTAATCCTGTTTATTTCGTGTGCCTTTTTATTACCGATACCAGTTTTTAAGGTATCGTAGGACACCTGCTTGGTACGTTCAGTACATTACAGATATGCTTCAAAACCATTTTTACTATTATATAGTTTTTTAGCTGTATTTAAATGATTTTTGTAAAGCGTTACGGGTTTGTTCCTGTTACGCTTTTTTATTTGTTCTGGAGAACGTATATACAAGTTTTGTGTCCGCTTAATTAAAGTTAAAATTTCGCGCAGATTGGACACACCTCTCTGCCTGCTAATAACAGGAGGGTAATTATGAATAAATATGCTATAACACTTGAGTTTAACAAAATTATTGAAATGCTTATGGAAAATGCCGTCTCACAGAAAGCTAAAGATATGCTTTCACTGCTTAAACCCTACATGAGCGAAAGTGAATGTAAAAGAAGAATGAAGGAAACCACCGATTCAAGGAGGCTTCTTGAAAGCTTGGGCACTCCCCCTCTATCTTCTATGAACGAGCTTGATAAAATTCTTGATTTATGCGCAAAGGGAGCAATGCTTGTTCCTGAACAATTTGAGGAAATCTCTCAGTTTCTTTTGGCTTGCAGACGCATGAAATCATATCTAAAAAGGGCTGAAAGTCTGGACAATGAAATTGCTTATTATGGCAGTTCAATAGACGCTCTTAATGACTTATGTGAAGAAATTGAGCGTTCAATACGAAATGGGAGGGTTGATGATTCCGCTTCACCCAATCTGAAAGATATACGTAGAAGAAAGGAAAATGCCCATCAGCAAATTCGATCCAAGCTTGAAAGTATTTTAAGAGGTAAAAAAGAATGGTTTTCAGACAGTTTTGTTTCTATGAGAAATGGCCATTTCGTCCTGCCGGTTAGAAAAGAATATAAAAACATGGTAACCGGCTCTCTGATAGAAACTTCGGCCACAGGAGGAACATATTTTATAGAGCCTTCTGTTGTTCGCAAACTTCAGGATGATATCTCAACCCTTGCTATTGAAGAAGAAAATGAAGAAAGAAAAATTCTATACACTCTGACCTCATTAGTAGATGAACAATTATCTGTGTTTAAAACCAATGCAGATATCATGGAAACTTTAGATGCCTTTTTTGCAAAGGCCAAACTTTCTGTTCAAATGAAGGCAACTGCAGCCGACATTCATATGCAGCGTAGGATTGTTATTAAAGCAGGACGGCACCCTCTTCTTAATCAATCAGAATGTGTACCTCTTGACTTTGAAATCGGTAACGAAATTAGAGGAGTCGTTATAACAGGCCCGAATACAGGAGGTAAAACCGTGGCTCTTAAAACTGTAGGATTGCTTTCAATTATGGCACAAAGTGGACTTCATGTTCCTGCCGCTCCGGGAAGTGAGTTTTCAATGCACAATATGATTTTGTGTGATATCGGTGACGGCCAAAGCATTACAGAAAATTTATCAACCTTTTCGGCTCACATAACAACCATTAATGATATTTTAAAGCAATCCACACAAGAAAGCCTCGTCCTGTTGGATGAAGTAGGCTCAGGAACTGATCCGGCAGAGGGAATGGGTATAGCTACGGCAATTCTGGAAGAACTAAAGAACAAAGGATGCCTGTTTGTGGCAACTACTCATTACCCTGAAATAAAGGACTATGCCAGAAATACACAAAGTCTTGTAAACGCCAGAATGGCTTTTGACAAGGAGAGTCTTAAACCTTTGTATAAACTTGAAATTGGTGAGGCCGGAGAAAGCTGTGCTCTTTATATTGCAAAAAGGCTTGGCTTCCCCCCACATCTTCTCAGGCTTGCTCACGTTGCCGCCTATAAGGAGTACAACTCTACCAAGGATATTGCTTCGGAAAATAAAGAATCTTTTTGGAGCGCCATTGAGCAGGAAAACAAGTCTGGAATACAACCGGACTTAAAATCACCTGTACTTATTAAGGAATCCCCCAAAAAGAATGTACCTCAAAACCGAAGCAGCAAATTCAACATAGGAGACAGTGTTATGATCTTTCCCCAGAAAGAATTGGGGCTGGTATATCAGAAAGCTAATGAACATGGTGAAATAGGTGTTCAGATTAAAGGGCAAAAAAAGCTCATCTCCCACAAAAGAATAAAGCTCCACGTACCTGCTAGTGAACTGTACCCGCCAGACTACGATTTTTCAATAATATTTGATACTGTTGAAAATCGCAAAGCAAGACACAAGATGGGAAAAAAGCACAATGCTGACTTGATTATAGAGTATAGTAATGAAATAGATCAAAAGTAGTAAAATAAAACAAGCCGATAAAATAAATTTATCGGCTTGTTTTATATGGGGTGAATAGTGGAATTCGAATCCACGGCCTCCAGAGCCACAATCTGGCGCTCTAACCGACTGAGCTATACCCACCATTTATCAGTATGTCCCGCAAGACACATTTGATATTTTACGGCACAATGTTACTTTTGTCAATAGAAAAAAAATAAAATAAATAATTATTTTCAGATAAAATTTTATTCTGTTAATGAAATTACATATTAGTTAAATTATTCATACAATAATACTATTTATTGTTTAAACTGTAATTTTTTTCTTATTTTATACTAAACTCCTTGCTTAATATTTTTCCCAAGTGTATAATAAAGATGCAAAGCTTATAATTTCTTATACTGATTCATAACATCCTTTTTGGTCCGTAATGTTTAAGTTCTTATATGCTCAGCAATAAAATTTTATAGGAGGTAGACCCATGGAAGATAAAACTCTTACTTGTAAAGATTGCGGTGCAACTTTTACATTTACGGTTGGCGAGCAACAATTCTACGCCGAAAAAGGATTCACTAATGAACCAGCTAGATGTCCTGATTGCAGAAGAGCTAAGAAGGCTTCACAGAAAAGCTTTAATGGCGGGTTTAACAGAAGGTAAATTCCTAATTAGACAAATTTAAAGCCCCTGATTTATCAGGGGCTTTTTGATTTTTATTTATTTAAGAATTTATATATAGTTACATAATGATACGTTTCATTAGCTTTTAGAATTGGTGAAGGAAAATTCTTATGCTTCATTGCATTAGGGAAAAACTGTGTTTCAAGACAAAGTCCTGTTCTCTTGTTGTAAACCGTATTATTCTTTCCAATCAACTCTACATTTGCATTTAAATGGTTTCCGGAATAGAATTGCATGCCCGGTTTTGTTGTGAATACCTGCATTGCACGACCACTTTCAGGTTCATATAGCTCACAAGCAACTTCATTTATATTTCCTTTTGTGTTCAGTACCCAGTTATGGTCGTAACCCAGACCATATACAATCTGCTCGTCGCCGCTGGAAATACCTTCTGAAAAACTACTCAATTTAGTAAAGTCCATTACTGTACCTTTAACATCGCGAATTTCTCCTGTTGGAATACATTCATCATTTACAGGAGTAAATTTATCTGCATTAATGTATATCTGATGTTTCAAAACATCCCCGGAATCGTGTCCTGAAAGGTTGAAATATGCATGGTTTGTAAGGTTTACAACTGTGTCTTTGTCTGAAACTGCATTATAGTCTATTTTTAACTCATTTCCTTCGGAAAGTGAATATTCTACCTTTACGTTGAGATTTCCGGGGTAATTTTCTTCACCGTCAGGACTTGTATGCGTAAGAACTAACTTTTGATCTCCATTTTCTTCTTGTATTTCAGCATTCCATATTACATTATGGAAACCTATTGTACCACCATGAAGATGGTTATTTCCATCATTCTTCACAAGTTCGTAAACTTTTCCGTTTAATTCGAATTCCGCTCCCTCAATACGATTTCCATGTCTTCCAATTAATGCTCCGATGTATGCATCATTTTCCATATATCTTTTAATGTCATCGAATCCCAAAGCAATATCCGCAATCTTCCCGTTTTTATCCGGCATAAGTATAGAAACAATAGTTCCGCCGTAGTTTAATATATCTACAGACATATTGTTTGAATTTTTCAAGGTATAAATATCTACTTGAGTACCATCCGGCATTTTTCCAAAAATCTTCTTAGTTATTGACAATGTTATTTCCTCCTGCAAATTTAAATGTGTTTACCTTCCATTATATAATAGTTCATTTAAGCATATATTGTAAATAATATTATCTTATTTACTTATGAGGTATAAAGGCTTTCTTTATAGCTCAATTACGATTCTAAATCAAGGCGTTTGCCATTTTCCGCTTGCAGTAATGAGAGTCAGCATTTTAATGCTATCTCCATAGTAATCATAGACTTCAGTATCAGATGAAGCAGACCAAAGTGCATCCACCCATTGCTGAGCACCTACTACCGAATTGTCCTGACACATTGCCGCTAATAAGAACGGCAGAGTAAAACATGTATCATTATAATTAACAAGGGCATTTCCTTTTAGGTCATAGCTCCCCATTATTTTGTCAGGATTGCCACCTGTAGACTTCATAACCCAGTTATTTTGCATATTAAGAATTTCCTTTGCCCTTGTGTCTCCTGTCATAATATAATCGGTTGCAAATCGCCAAGGAGTACGACATGAATTGTATGCATAATCGTCATCATTTACACCTTCCAGAAAATTCTCATAAGCCGGGCCATATGTACCATTACTTTTCTTAATTACAAAGTCCGGTAACAAACCGGTATTATATCCACTGCCTTTCACAATATCTAATGCAATGGAATATGAAGCATCTATTACTTTATTCCAATCATTATTACCTGACACTTCAGCAAATGCTTTAAGTTGCTGCATTATAAAATCAGAACATCTTGTTGCCGTATAATAGGCGTCGTTATAGTCACAAGTACTGCACCATGAGCCTAATTGCAATGTCCAGTCTTTCTTGTTGACCTCATAACTCATAATGTCATTAATAATTGCTTGTGCAGCTCCTTTATAGTTAATTTCACCATTACTTCCCCACTTTGCATCAGCAAGCAGCAGAGCGTATGCAATATCGATATCTCCATCTGTTGCAGAATCAGGAGTATTAGTAGCATTGTATCCATCATTCTCACAATCAAAAATCTTTTTGCCATTATCTGCTTGCTGCCATGCCATAAGATTCGGGCCGATAGAACTTGGGTGTGCTTTATAAAAACGGTAAAGCCCGTCAAAAATACTCTTTGCCCCATTATCATAGTCTGACATCAAGGCTGTAATAAGCATTCCATATCCTTGAGCTTCTGAAACAGTAACTGCCACGCCTACTCCTGCAGGAGGATTATTCGGATTATATGACTGCCCGCTGTACCATACATAATACTGCGCATCCTGGGTATATGGGTTTTTTACTACATAGGTTTTCTTCCATATATTATAGAAATTCTCAGTCGCCTGCGTCATAGCATTTATTCCTACGCTGGGTAGCAAAACTGTACTTCTTGGATTAATAGGTTGAGGAGTACGATTCTCCAATATTATTAGTTTTAAGTTTGCAAGATCAATAGCATCTATATTGTTGTCAACATTTATATCTGCGGCATCATTGTTAATTGACGTAACTTTCCCTAAAAGATACGATTTAATTAATGCGAAGTCAATTGAGTCTATAAAGCCATCTTCATTTAAGTCACCATAGTATTTAGTTTGTGTGAGATTATCCACATTTGCTGCAATACCTGAAGCACCCATATAACTGAATAGGATTGCACTTACCAGTAAAATTGTTACTGCTAAGTGACTAATCTTTCTTGTGTTTTTCAAATTCATTTCTTTATCCCCTCTCCAATGTTATTCAATACAAAAATATCCGAAACATGTATACCGTACCCATATTTTCCATTATTTTTTAAAACTATATCATATTTCTTCTACTATTGCATTAAATTTCTATATTTAGACAATGATTTCATTTAGTAATCTGTTTTTAGGAACTACCGGAAGGACCGTAAGATATTATTACAGGGAAGTATCAGATGGAAAACTGGTTTAAATTAAACAAAACCCTTCGCGGGCATTATTGCACCATGCCCGCGAAGGGTTTTTATTATACTAAATTTTTATGTTTTGTTATCCTGCTTCCATAACACTAAACTGAGAATTGTATAATTTATAATAGTGTCCTCTTGCCGCCATCAGCTCGTCGTGGGTTCCTCTTTCAACAATTGAGCCGTTATCAACATACATAATACAATGGGCATTTTTTATTGTTGAGAGCCTGTGAGCTATAATAAAAGAGGTTCTTCCAACCAGAAGGCCCTGTAACCCTTTTTGAAGTGCCAGCTCGGTTCTGGTATCAATACTGGAGGTTGCTTCATCCAGTATCAGTATCCTAGGGTCTGCCAGAAGTGCCCTTGCAAAGGATATAAGCTGTCTTTCGCCGATTGAAAGTCTTGTACCTCTTTCATTTATTTCAGTGTAATAACCGTTTGGCATGTTCATAATGAATTCATGGGCACAAACTGTTTTTGCAGCCCTGATGACCTCTTCATCGGTGGCATCGGGTCTTGCATATTTTATGTTACTCATAACCGTACCTGAGAAAAGAAAGGTATCCTGCAGCATTACTCCCATCTGTTTTCTCAGAGACTCTAGCTGTACTTCTCTTATGTTTATGCCGTCAATGAGTACCTCTCCCTCCTGTACATCGTAGAATCTGCTCAGAAGATTAATTATAGTACTCTTACCGGCACCGGTGGGGCCTACTAATGCTATTGTACTTCCCGGTTGAAATCTGAAGTTTATATTATCTAGAATTTTTTTGTCTTCTTCATAGCTAAAACCTACATTTCTGAATTCCACAGTTCCCTTTACCTCAGGCATAGGAATGGCTCCGGGCAGATTCTCTATAGAAACCTCCTCATCCAGTGTCTCAAATATTCTTTCCAGATACGCCATAGCATTGATCATTGCGTTGTAGAAATTCCCCAGATTAGTTATAGGCTGCCAGAACCTGTAAATATAGCTTATAAAGGCTATAAGTACACCTATTGTTATCCCTTTTACCCAAAATATTCCGCCAAAATACAGTATTATTATACCGACTGTTGAAATTGTCTCTATTATGGGCCACAATATGAAATTTGCTTTGACAAATCTCATCCATGCCCTTCTGTAAATCTTATTTAATTCATGAAAAATACCTTGGTTCTGTTCCTCTCTTGCAAAGGACTGAGTTACCTTTACACCGCATATACTTTCATGTATGTATGCATTGAGGTTAGACTGCTTCATGCTCAAGGCCTGTGTGTTTTTTCTCTGAATATTTTTAATCAGCATTATACATATAAATAATGGAGGAAGTCCAATCATACTGATTAAGGTAAGCTTAACATTTATAAAGAGCATGAAAACTATTATGCATACAAGAGAGAACATGTCAGTTATAAAGTTAATAAAGCCGTTTGTAAGTAAGTCGCTGAGTGAGTTTACATAATTTACAACCCTTACGAGTATTTTCCCGTGGGGGCGGCTGTCATAATATGAAAAGGGAAGCTTCTGAATTTTATAGAATATGTCTTCCCTAATCTTTTTAACTACATTGTTTCCAAGCTGAGACATGAGTATTACCCTGAATTTAAAACATACAGCATTTACTATCAGTGTTACTACGAAAATCCCTGATAGAATAATCAATCCCTTTGTATTCCCGTCGGGTATCTTGTGATCTATTGCATTCTGTACAAGAAGTGGGCCAATAAGGTTTGCAACGCTTGCAGTAAGCATCAATACGACTGTTACAAACATTGTAAGTTTGTATGGCTTCAAGTACTTTAAAAGTCTTATAAGATCTTCCATTTTGAATTTAGTTATTAATTCTTCATCAACATCATATTTATTTCTTGCCATTTAGCCCACCTCCTTTTCATCTAGTCCATCAAAGTCCCCGTACTGGCATTGATAAACACTGTAATAATAACCCCTTAAATTAAGCAGTTCCTTATGCGTTCCCTGCTCTATTATCTGTCCGCCATTCAATACAATAATTTTGTCTGCATTTTTTACAGATGATATTCTGTGAGCAATAATAAAAGTGGTTTTATTATTGTAAAAGGACCTTAGTGTTCTATGAATTTCAAATTCTGTTTCCATGTCAACACTGGAGGTTGTATCGTCCAGAATAAGGATAGACGGGTCTTTAAGTATGGCCCTTGCTAAAGCAATTCTCTGCCTCTGGCCGCCGGACAGTCCGACTCCGCGTTCTCCTATAATGGTATCATAACCTTCAGGTAAGGAGGATATAAAATCGTCTGCATCTGCCATACCCGCTGCCTGCTTTATTCTCTCATAAGGAGCATCAGGTACACCATAAGCGATATTCCCTTCAATAGTATCTGAAAAAAGGAATACGTCCTGCATTGCAACTGAAACTTTCGAACGCAGCGTTTGTAAGTCCATTTCCCTTACATTTACATTGTCAACCAATACCTCTCCTTCGCTGCAATCATAAAATCTGCATATCAGATTTACAAGAGTGGATTTACCTGATCCTGTGGGTCCAATTATTGCAACTGTTTCTCCCGGCTTTGCTTTAAGGCTGACATTTTTCAATACTTCGTCATTGTCATAACCAAAGCTGACATTTTTAAATTCAACAAATCCCGTTATTTCTTTTTTAGCGGGCTTTTCTATATTGCTTATTGCTGATTCATTGTTCAGATATTCACGTATTTTGTCTGCAGACGCATTGAACCTCTGTATGTCATTTATAAGCCAACCCAAGTTCCTCATAGGATTACCCAATGCCCATATTATAGAGTTAAAGGTTACTAATTCGCCTATTGATATTTTATTATTAATTGTAAGTATTCCCCCTACAATCAAAATAATCAGTGAAAGAGCTCCTGCCAGAGAATCTATTATAGGAAGATATTTTGACCATACTTTTGCGGAAGCCATGTTTCTCTGACGATAGGCTTCGTTTTCCTTGTCAAATTTGTTTATTTCTATGTATTCTGTTGCAAATGCCTTTATCACCCTGTTTCCGCTTATATTTTCCTGTACAACGGAATTGAGTCTGGAAAATTGTTCCCTTATTGCAGAGAAAGTCGGTCTAACGTCACCTGCCAGTCTTATTGCAGCCCATGCCAGAAAAGGTACAACCAGAAGCAGGGCCAAAGTAAACTGCCAGTTAATTGTGAATAACAGTGTTACGGCAAAAATAAATATTGTAGCATTTTCAAAAACCATGTATATTACCCATGCAATAAGATGTCGAACCGTCTCCATATCACCTGTCATTCTTGCCATGATGTCACCGGTTCTGGTGGTGTCAAAAAACTTAAAATCCATATTTTGAAGCTTTTGGTACATACTCTCCCTGATTTTCATATAAGCTCCCTGGGATATGGTTTCAAACATAATCTGATACGAGAACCTGATTATAGACTTGATAATCGTAGCTCCCAACATAAGCATACACAATTTTAAAAGCATGTCATGATGGCTTTGCTTAATTACCTTGTCAATTATTATGCCGGATACGTATGGGGTTACCATACAAAGAGCTGAAGCCACCAATACAAATATCAAGGCAATACACATTCGGAGTTTATATTTTTTTATATACTTCCAAACCCACTTTACATTTTCCATAATAAATCCCTTTCACATGCCTGTAATTTACCTTATTAATTATAATTGATAAGTTTTCTTATGGAATGGATATTCTTTATCTGGTAATGTACATTTTTATCTATATTAATAGACATAATTTCATAGTTTTCCAATTGGAATAAAATTTAGTTTGTGGTAAGATAGGATTACTTTGCACCATATATATTGTAAATAACAGGGGTGATTCTTTTGTGTAAGCCTGAAATTCGTGCCGAAAATTTTAATCCAACATTACTATATGCATTTATTAATATGGTTAATTCCGAAAGCCATGTTACACTGCATTCACACGACTTTACCGAAGTAAAAATTATTCTTTCAGGATCTTTTACATATATAATAGATGATAAATTATATGAAGTAGCTAAAGGGAATATTATTATTATAAACCCCGGTGTAAAACATAAAAAGATTATTCCAGAGGGAGTTAATATTGAGGAGTTTAATTATGCGTTAAGCAATTTACAGTTTACGGAACTGCCTGAAAACTTCCTAATTGAACCCTCCACCCAGCCTGTTTTCAGTTTACCCATTTACCAACCGGAAATAATAAAGTGTATTAATGAAACAATAAGTGAGCAGGAAAAAAATGAGCCTTATTGCGACTTGTTTATAAAAAGCAGTATCATGAAGTTGACCGCACTATTGCATAGGGGAATGACTGCAAATAAGGAAAGGACTGAAAAAACAAGGCTTGATATTCAAACTTCTGAAAAGACATATATTGTGAACGATATTCTTGAGTATCTGAGTTCAAATTATATGAAGCAAATTTCTTTATATAGAATAGCTCACAATATGTATTTGAGTCCTGTTTACATTTCTAAAATATTTAAGGAAGAAACGGGTGAATCACCAATAAATCATTTGATAAGGATTCGCCTTACAAAAGCAAGAGAACTGCTGATATCAGGTGACATGCCTATTAAAACCATTGCCAGAAGTGTAGGTTATGATGATGCTTTTTACTTCAGCAAGCTTTATAAGAAATACTACGGGATTCCTCCTTCAATGGAAAAAAGGAAGAATGCCGGCTAATATTTGCCTATCCAAGTGCAACATCAAGAATCATCATTACCGTAAAACCTATAATACAGCCTGCGGTGGCCATATGTGTACTTTTGTGGTTTCCGCTCTGGGCTTCTGGAATAAGTTCTTCTACTACAACAAATATCATTGCTCCAGCCGCAAAGGCAAGTGCGTACGGAAGGATAGGCTGCACATACATTACAAGAGCAGCACCCAAAACTCCTGCAATTGGCTCAACAAGGCCCGAGGCCTGACCGTAAAAGAAGCTTTTTGTACGGGATAGTCCCTCCCTCCTTAACGGTATTGATACGGCGGCACCCTCCGGAAAATTCTGAATTCCAATTCCCATTGCAACTGCAATTGCAGATAACAAAGTTATATTGTTAAGGCCATTTGCGGCAGCTCCGAAAGCTACTCCCACTGCTAAACCCTCAGGTATATTATGTAAAGTTATTGAAAATACCAATAGTATACTACGTTTTAGCTTTGTTGATATACCTTCACTTTCTCCATCTTTAGCATTTAAATGCATATGCGGAATTAGTTTGTCAGCCAAATAAAGAAAAGCCGCACCTCCAACAAAGCCTACCGCTGCAACAAGCCATGCAGGTATTTTTGACGAATTTTCCGCCATTTCTATTGCAGGAGCAAGTAAAGACCAAAAGCTTGCCGCAATCATTACACCTGCTGCAAAACCAAGCATTGTATTAAGCAGGCGTTGATTTATTTCCTTGAAAAAGAAAACCATTGCAGCTCCCATTGCTGTTAATGCCCAAGTCGCCAAAGTAGCAAAAAGTGCAAGTAATACAGGATTTTGATTATTCAACCATTCCATAACATCCTCACCTTTCATCATGCATTTTTACGAATGTATAATACCCTTATTTATTAAAAGTAAACAATACATTGCCTAAAAACAATAAAATAAATAGTAATATTAACTAACCTGAAAATGCTTAAAAAGAAAATCATAATCTATCTATCCCGCTGTGGGTAAGGCCTGCAGCTAAAAACCACACAGCTGACCGTATATCTGTATATTCACTGTAAATAATTGGGGGGTTGTTACAACCGGACATGAGTGTTAACATAATGTCCATACCCCGGTAGGCTGATGAATATTACGCTGATAATTCTTTTGGCAGAAGCAACGTCGCAAGAACGCTGATTATGGGCAAGAAGAAGGAACGAACGTAAAATTAATCGAAACTAATGGAGGTAAAATATGAATAAGAAATCATCTATAGTAATTTCAAGTGTAGCTGCATGTGCAATTTTCGCATCAGCCTTTGCTTTTAACGGTTTTGCAATCGGAAATACAAAAGCTGAAAGTATTGCTGCACAAGATACAACAAATATCAGCCAATCAACTACAGCACCATCCAGTGCATTAGAGTCAATTATAGCTAAAGTTTCACAAGCTACAGCACAAAATAAAGATGACTCAAATACAGCGGCAGTTAACAAATCAGCAGTTAACAACGTGACCGCCAATACTTCAAAATCAGCAAATTGCCCAACTAAAAATAATGTTGATACAACTACAGCACCAAACAATTATAATCAGCCGACTACAGCTACCAACAATAATAATATCCAATCAGCAGGTATTATGGATAAGCTGCAAAGAATAGCATATACAAAGGACTGTAATAACTCAACTGCCAAAAATACAAATTATTCAGATATTCAGTCAGCATTGAATTCATTCTTCAAATCGGGGTCATCAGCAGCTAAGCCTGCTACTTCAAAACCATCAGCTACTAAACCGGCCGCTCAAAAACCTGCAGCAACTCCTGCAGTAAGTGGTGACTATGCAGCTTTCCAGAAGAGAGTTGTTGAACTTGTTAATGCAGAAAGAGCAAAAAACGGATTGAAGCCTTTGAAAATGAATGCACAGGTTAATAAAACAGCAACACTTAAATCACAGGACATGGCTAAATTGGGGTACTTTGACCACAATTCACCAACTTACGGTTCACCGTTTGATATGATGAAGAAATATGGTATCAGCTACAGAACAGCAGGAGAAAACATAGCAATGGGACAAACCACTCCTGAACAGGTAATGAAGGGTTGGATGAACTCACCCGGACACAGGGCAAACATCCTTAAATCATCCTTTACAGAGATTGGTGTAGGAGTAGCGAAGAACTCCAGCGGAAGATTGTACTGGACTCAGCAGTTTATAGGCTAATAACTCTATAACAATAAATTAATGTCCCTCCTTTACAGTGGGCTGTTGCACAAGAATAATTTTTATTAAACGTGCAGCAGCCCCACTTTTTTTATTCCTAAAACAGTGCTACATTTGCTTCCTCAGCAAATCTCTGATTTCAGTAAGTAATATCTCTTCTTTTGAAACTTTTTCTTCTTTTATTTCTTCTATTTCTTTCTCCTTTTTACGTTTCATCATATTTATCAGCTTTACCATGCTAAAAACCACAAAAGCAATTATAAGAAAATTAATTACTTGCTGAATGAATGAGCCATAATTCACAGACACTTCCGGCGTTTTTCCTTGAGCTTTCTTTAATACCCATTTGAAATCAGTTAAGTTTATTCCTCCGATTATATATCCGATTATGGGCATTACAACCTGGTTTACAAGAGAATTAACTATGGCTGTAAATGCGGAACCTACAATTACGCCCACTGCCAGGTCCACCACGTTTCCTCTCGATATAAACTCTTTGAATTCAGTCATAAATGTCATAGCTTTAAGTAATTCCTTTTTGATTTAGTATGACTTTATTATTAGCAAAATTACATAATATAAATTCATAAAAAAAGGTTCAACCATCTATGCGCTATTTGAACATAAAATGATTGAACCGCAGTATTATTTATTATATTGGGAGAATCCCGACCCACCCACAGCATAAGCATGTAAGCAGGCCGGAAAAATTGATTTTAAACTTATCCGAGAATCTTTTTCAAGTCCTCATCTGGAGTAGAAATCGGGCTGATATTAAATTTCTCTACTAATATATTTAACACGTTTTGTGAAACGAAGGCCGGTAGTGTAGGCCCAAGGTAAATATTCTTAATTCCGAGAGAAAGCAAGGTCAACAATATGCAGACAGCCTTCTGTTCGTACCATGAAAGCACCAGTGAGAGAGGCAGTTCATTGATATCACACTCAAAAGCACTAGCCAAAGCGGCAGCAACCTGTATTGCGCTGTATGCATCATTACATTGTCCCATATCCATGATTCGTGGAAGTCCGCCTATTTCACCGATATCAAGGTCATTAAAGCGGAATTTTCCGCAGGCAAGTGTCAGGATAACGGTATCCTTTGGTGTTTTCTTAACGAATTCTGTATAATAGTTTCTTCCTACCTTTGCACCGTCACAGCCTCCTACTAAGAAGAAGTGTTTTATTGCTCCTGCCTTAACAGCATCAATTACTTTATCTGCTACGGATAGAACAGTTCCTCTTGCAAAACCGGTTGTCAATGTATCTCCACCGTTTATACCTGTGAACCTTGTGTCTTCCTTGTATCCACCAAGTTCAAGTGCCTTGTTTATTACAGGAGTAAAGTCCTTTTCGTCTCCTATATGAACCATTTCAGGATATGCAACTACCTCAGTTGTAAATACTCTGTCACTGTAACTTGGTTTTACTGGCATAAGACAGTTTGTTGTAAACAGTACAGGCGCCGGAAGATTATCAAACTCCTTCTGCTGATTCTGCCAAGCTGTACCAAAGTTTCCTTTTAAATGTGTATATGCTTTAAGCTTAGGATATGCGTGTGCAGGAAGCATTTCACCGTGAGTGTAAATGTTGATTCCCTTATCCTTTGTCTGTTCAAGAAGAAGGTATAAATCGTAAAGGTCGTGACCTGAAATTACAATGAATGGACCTTTTTCAACAGTCATTGGTACTGAAGTAGGTGCAGGAGTTCCATAGGTTTCTGTATTGGCCTTATCAAGAAGAGCCATGCACTTTAAATTAACCTCTCCAGTTTCCATAACAACAGCCAGCAGTTCATCAACAGACATGTCACTTCCTACGGCCCTCAATGCCTTGTAGAAGAATGAATTAACCTCTTCATCGGAATATCCAAGCACGAAGGCATGATATGCATAAGCTGCCATTCCTCTGATTCCGAATAAAATAAGGGATTTCAGAGAACGAATGTCTTCGTGAGCATTCCATACATTTTCCATATCATAGTTGTTCTGCGCAGCAATTCCGTTAACCAGATTTAATTTTTCACTATTAACTTTTTCCATATGTGCAAGGATTGATTCATTGTCAAAACTTACATTGGTTATTGTTATAAACAGACCCTCGACAATTGTTTTATGAGTATGGTCGGTTGGTTTAGCATTTTGCGCTGTATTTGCAAGACCTATCATTGCACCTGTAAGTAAATCCTGATAATTTGATGTATCTGCTTTTTTACCACAGACACCCGCACCTCCTGTGCATCCCTTTCCTCCTGCGGTTTGTTCACATTGAAAACAAAACATATCTGACATAAAATAACTCCTTTCAAAACACTTATATTTTTTTATTTAATTTTGTTTTTGTCTTGATTGACTTTACGAGATGAGTATACTAAACTAAATTCAATAAATCGGTTGCATTTGCAACAAGGAGTAAAATTTTATGAATAAATCAATAGATATATTAAAACAGGTAGCAATTTTTCAAAATGTAAGCGAAAAAAATATACTAAGTATGTTGAAATGCCTTGAAGCCTACGAACAGGTTTATACTAAAAATGATATCCTGTTGCTGGCAGGAGACAAAGTATCCTCTGTAGGGATAATTGTAGACGGTTCCGCCCAGATTGTTAAGGAAGATATAATGGGTAACAGAAACATTGTCTCTGAAATTGGTATCGCAGACATGTTTGGAGAAGCTTTTGCATGTGCAAATGTGGCGAAAAGCCCTGTAACAGTACTTACTACCACAGGTTGCAAGGTTATGTATATTCGGTTCAACAGGATTGTCACAACCTGTTCTTCCTCCTGCGGCTTTCATACCAAGCTTATTTCAAATATGCTTTCCCTTATTGCACAAAAGAATATTTTTCTAAATAATAAAATCGATATCCTATCTCAACGGTCAACCCGAGAAAAGCTAATGGCTTATTTTTCAATGCAGATGCAGAAAACAGGAACAAACAAATTCAGGATTCCTTTTTCACGTGACGAACTTGCAGACTTTTTGTGTGTTAATCGAAGTGCTTTATCAAGAGAATTATCTAATATGAAGCAAGAGAATATCCTTGATTTTGACAGGAATGAGTTTGAGGTATACCCGGCAGAGTAACAGCCTCAAAGGTTTGATTTACAGGGTATGATATGATATAATTAAAGCAATATTTTGTGAGGTGTTATGCAATATGGCTATTATTGATAGAGTAAAATTCGACGGACTTAGATCCCGTGACTGGATTGTTTACAAACATCCCGCTGAAGATCTTGTTTATGGAACACAGCTTATTGTAGGTGAGGGTCAAGTTGCGGTTTTTGTTAAAGGCGGAGAGATTTATGACTTGTTTACTCCGGGAACCTATACTCTTGATGCTAAAAATCTTCCAATACTTAAAGCCTTTGTAAACCTACCTTTTGGAGGAAAGACTCCTTTTAGTGCAGAGATTTTTTATATCAATACTACCTCAAAGCTTGATATAAACTGGGGAACATCTGACCCCGTACAGATAATTGATCCTAAATATTATACCAGACTCAGGGTTCGTGCTTTTGGGCAAATGGGCTTGAAACTGGAAAACTATGAAACTTTTTTCCGAGAACTGATTGGTGTAATGAACCCGGCTGACATTATCAAATTTGACAATGTCATAGATTTCTTTAAGGGCATCTTGATTCAGAAAATCAAAAGCATTATCGCCAATGTAATTGTAAATCAGAAAATATCTGCATTAGAGATTACTGCCAGACTGGATGATATAGCAAATTATACACTTGAAATAATTGCGCCAGAATTTTCGAAATACGGTCTAACTGCAATCAACTTAATTATAAAGTCCATTAATTTTCCCGATGAAGATTTTGAGGAAATAAATAAGATTCTCAAAAACAAGGCTGAATTTGAAATTATGGGCGACAACCGTTATATAACAAAGCGTTCTTTTGATGTATATGACCATGCTGCCAGCAATAATTCAGGGGTGGCAGGTGCATTTGCTTCGGGTGGCGTTGGTTTTGGGATAGGTGCATCTCTTGGTTCCGACATGCATAATACCATAAATACAAAAGCAGCTGCAGATTCAGCGACCATAACATGTCCCTCCTGCAATGCTCAAAATTCCGCAAAATCAAAGTTTTGCTGCGAATGCGGAAAGCCACTGGAAACCCCCAAAAAGAAATGTACTTCATGCGGAATATTAGTACCTGGTAATCCAAAGTTCTGTCCTGAATGTGGAACTCCCATGGGAACAAAGTCTTGTGAATGCGGAGCAGAAATCCCGGTAAGCACAAAATTTTGCCCACAATGCGGTAAAAAGCTGTAATTATTTATATTAGTTCTAAGTATAATTTAAAATAAATAAGATAGGGTGGTATGAAAATGGCTCAAAATGAATGTCCTCAATGTGGGGCACCGATTGCTCTTAGTGATAGGGAATGTAAATATTGCGGTGAAGCTTTGACCGTAAATAATTCAGCTCCTTCAGCTACTCAGAGACCTGTTTCCGATCAGCAGGAAATTGATTATAAAGCTGAGGCACTACGTTACCAACAGCAAGTAGCACAACAGCAATTCGCTCAGCAGCAGAATATATACAATGGTATCAATCCTGCCTGGCCCATAAAAAGTAAAATAGCAGCGGGTCTTTTGGCTATATTTTTAGGAGGGTTCGGAATTCACAAGTTTTACATGGGCAAGATAGGAAAAGGAATACTTTATCTGTTATTCAGTTGGACTTTTATTCCAAGTTTTATTGCTTTTATTGAAGGAATTATATACCTATGTTCTAATGATCATAATTTTCAAGTTAAGCATAAAGTGAGACTGCAATAACATTGTTCATATATTTAATTACTAAAAACGGTAATGACTCTTTTCGAGATTATTACCGTTTTAGTTTTATATTGAGGTATTATAATATTTTATTTGTATAAAATAAACACATTCAAAATACTGACTAGGAGGTTTTGAATGTCAAAAAGAGCTAAGCTATTGTTAACTGTTAGTGCCCTTTTCACCCTTGCAATGGGTATTTCAAATGTTTTCCTTAATATATTATTATGGAAAGAATCAAAGAATTTTATAGTTTTAGCACAGTACAACCTTATGCAGTATATATTTCTACCTATTACCTTCATTTTTGCCGGATGGTTGTCTAAAAGAAAAAATGGTATATGGTCTTTGAGGTTAGGTATAGTTTTCTTCATATTATTATTTGGACTCATCCTTTTATTTGAAGACAAAATATCAAAATTTGTACTGCTATTGGGAATATTATTCGGGGTGGCTGCAGGTTTTTACTGGCTTGCTTATCATGTGCTAAGTTTTGATTTTACATCAACTCAAAACAGAGATACCTTTAATGGCTTTAACGGTTCAATTTGTGGAATTTGTGGTGCGATTGCCCCTATTTCTTCAGCTTATATAATTAATAAAAATCTCCTTGGAATGGGCTATACTATTGTCTTTTCTATTTCATTGCTGTTATTTGTAATACTAATATTGGTATCCTTTTTAATAAAAGCAGAATACTATGGCAGCAAAATTAACTATAAAAAAGTCTTTGGCAGTAACTCCCGGGACTGGAGCATTTTGAGGAAAGGCATATTTATGTGGGGCTTCAGAGATGTTATTATAGGATTTCTAATAATCGTTCTTGTTTTTAAAAGTACAGGCAGCGAATGGTCTGTAGGTACCTTTGCCCTCATTGCTTCTGTTATCTCGTCAGTAGCATATGTAGTTGAACAAAAGCTTATTAAGCCAAAAGCAAGGTTAAAATCAATGCTTATAGGTTCAATATTAATGTTTACAGCAGTTTGGGGATTAGTTGTAAACATTCGTTACGGAACGCTTATGTTGTATATGATAATGGAATCTGCATCTTTACCCTTTTTCCTGGTTCCTTTTTCTTCTGCCAGCTTCAATATTATAAGTCTTCAGCACCAAGATGATTTGCGGCTAGAATACATTATAAACAAAGAAATCGTGGTTAACCTTGGCAGGATAATAAGCTTGTCTGTTCTTATAGGTTTGCTGTGGTTTTTTAAATATGACCGAAGTCTAAATTATTTTCTTTTAATTATAGGTTGTACACAACTTATCGCTCTTTATTTTTTAAGAAAAATGAAAGTCTGGAGGATGTAATTTTAAAAATGAAATACATCCTCCATCAACTCCTATTTTTCATATACCTCGGTTGTACCATAGGCAGCATTTGAAACTCTGGGAGAAAACCCTTCTATCTGTACCCCATCCTGACACATTTGTTTAAATGCATTATAGCGAGACTGACCATCGGCAGACTTCAGCAAACCACTGTAGTTTTTATTCAGAATCAGCTTTATAAGGTGTACATCCAAACTGCTTGATTGTTCAGCGATGTTTGTTCCATCAAACCATTTAATTATCTGAGAACTGTTAAATTGAGCTTCATTCCCTACCCATAAGTATCTGGTTGCCTTGTACAAGTCATCACAAAGCTCCAAGTTAAGCCGCTTATTCTCTTTTAAGGTATTCAAGCAGCTTTCATTACCCGCTCTAAGTACCAGTATCAATACATTTTGTTCCGGTGAGCAGGAAGTTGTATGAACATTAGTATTTTTCTCTTTTCTCTCTAGGGACACTTCCTTTTGGTCATTGTTATATTTTTTTTGATAGATAAAAATCATGGAGATTCCTACTATCGCCAGACCCGCAATGAAAAGACCCTTCACATCTAATCTTCCTTTCTTCTTGTTTATAGTCATATATGGTTTAAGTAATTTGGAAACAATATCAGTACAGGTATCGATTATTTTTCGGTTGTCTTCATCTGATACGTTAAGACGGAGAATACTGCTTGATAATGTTTTTATAGCACATTTTAATGGATCTTTTTGTTTTTCGCAAGGATGCCATTCTTTTTCAAAATCTTTTTCCCATTTTTCAATATTATCGCCTATTTCCATCTTAAACCCCATTCCCGTCAACAGCAACTTCCTTAATATTATTGGATACCGCTGAAGCGTTATTGGCTTGAAGTAAAATTTTATTCCATCTCCCGATTTCCTCTTCATGCTTTTGCTCGCTCATGCTTATTTTCGATTTTATTGTTTCATTTACTGTTGTTATAAGAGTATTTATTGAAATTGAGAATGCATCAGAATAACTGTTCAACTGTTCAGCCATCCATTCAAACATATACTTCCAGAATAATTCTTTAGCATTGGTTAAGCCGAAGTCCCATTTCTGTTTCAAGCCTACACCATTAGGAAAATAATACTTATTGCCTATTACATCAACATTCTCATTATAATACTCTGTGTATTCACTTCCACAAAATGAACTTTTTTTCACTCTTGACTTAACCACTTTTTTGCTTTCAATACGAACTTTTTCCTCAGGAGGTTTTGAAGCAAACTCAAAAATTCCGTCAGGCAAAGACAGTTCATTAATATCTACAGCTTGAAGTATATTCTCAATTGTTTCAGTCATTTCAAGATCATTGATCCCCAACTTTTTTCTGCATATTTCCGCTATCTCTTCTATATGCCCCTGAATCATATTTCTTAGTGGAAGAACCAACTCATTTGAATACGATTGGAGAAGAAGCCCGGCTCTTGCTGACAGTGCCTTGTTTATTGCTACATCTAAAAAATCATAGCGTTCCATATACTTCTGAATTTCTTCGGTTTTATTTGCGGCTTTCATAACAAAGTGATTGTTAACGACTTCCTTGTCCCTTAGTCCACCAAGTATGATCCTGCTTACATAATCATATGCTCTTGCAAGTCGGGAGGACACTTCAGCAGGAAGAAAATCCATTTTTCCCTGCACTTCATCGTATGTATCGTTATTTATAATTGAATCTCCTATAATTTGTATTATTCCTAGTCTTAGCTCATCCGTCAGGTGTGCAACTGAGTCAAACATGTTGGAAAAATCCTCAATACTTCCGAATATTTCTTGATGTTCATCAACAAACTGTTCTGCATCATATGTTCCTTTTCCCTCATTTATCTTCCTTGTTATTTGCTGAAGATTTTCCTGAAACTCCTGCTTTTTTTCACCTATTCTCCCGGGTGAAATTACAATTTCCTCCTTTAATGAAACGACCTCCGACTTGACTTTGTCAATTCTGTTCCTCTCCCCATCGGGTATATCCTTACTTTCGTATTCTGCCAGTTCATCCAATATTGAATTCAAGTCGCTTTTTATACTATCGGCAGCTTCTTCACTATCACAGCCTATAAGTTCGGCTTTAAGTCTTACAGTACCAAGATAATAATTTACAAGCCTAAGCTTTGATTTTGTAACTCTTATGCTCCCAAGAGTTTTTAAAGTACTGTGGAGAGCACAGAATATTTTAAATAACTCGCATATTGCAGGCATTATAACCAGCTGGGAAAAACTGTTATTTAGACGCTCCTGTATTCTCTCAAACAGCAGGTTTCCGTTACTGCATTGGTATGTATAGTCAAGAAGTTTTCTTAAATCTTCTTCCTTCAGATCATGACCGTGTTTTATACTGCTTCTTAAATCTGCAAGCCAATTTTCAAGTTCTTCATTATATGCATTGCTGTCATAAATATCATAACAATCCTTCATTAAGCTTTTGAGAAACCATTTGTAGTTATATTTTAGAGCATCATTTTGATATTGAGGCTCCTTGTTCATATTCTTATGTGAAACAGGCCCCCAAGCACATTGTGCATAAAACAGGGGGAGGGCAGTAAACGGTATTATCTCAGGCTCGTTTTTCAGAGATAATACTTCCCTTATCTCTTTTTTGAGATTAGATATATTTAAATCAAGTTCTACATCTGTCTCATTTCTCAAATCGACTCTGTTAAGCAGAAAAATTATTGAATCATGTCTGCCTCCTAAAAAATTGACAATATCCTTTAGTTCTCCCAGAAGCTTTTTTCTGTTCTCATCATCCGTATGACAATAGTCCATGGCCACAAGACACAGGGATCTTGTCAGCATTTCCTGTATAACACTCAGATTTTCCTTGTCCCCGCTGTTTTTCAGGCCGGGCAGGTCCACAAGTTCCACACATATATCTTCCGGAAGGTTAAGTATTTCAGGTGATGAACCTATAAGCAAAGGCCCTTTTGAGTAAATCCTCGGAGGTGCAGAATTTTTTCTGTTATCAAAATATGTTTTCATTGTGTCACTATTAATGTTATATGCCTCTTCATCTGAAATATCCTGCTTAATTTGTCCGGTCTTCCACTTTGCATTTTTTGTTTTTTCTATATAAAGAGACCGTTTGTTAGAATTTTTCAAAACCAGAATTCCGGCACTTTTTTCACCGGAATCTATGGGTGCTATCATTTTTCCTGCCAATGCATTTGTAAGTGTTGATTTTCCCGATGAAGTAGTACCTATAGTAGCAATAGAAAGAACGGGATTTTTTATCCTTTCCATAGCACGTTTATGTTCTTCAAAAAAACTTTTAAATTGTGTAGTAACCAGCTCATCCCCTAAAAAGTCTTCCTTGTATTCGTTAAAAAGAGCCGTCATACCATTACCCAAATCCTCTAAAAGTTTCTGAGTTGACTTTAGTTTATCACTGTTACACATTAACATTCCTCCTTATATCTCTTTCCATCTCATACATGTCACTGTAGAGGATAGGCCGGGTGGTGAATAGACTTTAGTACCGAATTTATTTTATCCAAAAAGCCTTTGTCCACATTTGATACATTTTCACTTAAGAGTTTATCAAGACTTTCATCCAGACTGCTGATATTTTGGATTTTTGCCTTTGTCAAGGAATTACAATTTCCATATGTAAACAGATTTATCCCCCTGCTTAGCAGAGGCTTTACGTACTTGTTGACTTCCTCGTAAGTAGCTCCCATATTGGCTAACGCATTTGCTGTATCCGCATAAATAGCAGGCAATACTTTACTATAATTATCTATTTGCTCAATTTCCGAAAGCAATGAAAAATAAAAATCTCCTATAGAACGTCGTATCATTTCAGCCCCCGGTATGTTTTCAACCAGTAAAGGAAGCTTGGGAACAGTTCCATACTCCACCAGATGATATGCATCTGCATACATCCCTGCACAGCAGGAAAATATACCTGATACCTGCTCAGAAATCTTCTCTTTTACAGCATCCCTTATTTCACCGGCTTCTGATAATTGTGAATATAACTGCTGGATGATTTGCTTTTTATCTTCGGCCTGATCACCAAGCTTTTCAATCATTTTAATAATCTTTATGTTATTATTTAATTTTTCAGAATAAAACCCTTCTGATTTTATTCCCAACTCCTGTACAAGTTCCATGCTTTTTTTACTTTCTTCATATAAAGCATTTAGATACAGAGGTTTAATGTTAATCCTTCCAAGCTCAACCCCCACGGGAAGATTCACCTTTTCACCCAGCCCCCATGACCACATTTTCAAAATTATTGTTTGCCCGTCATTAATAAATTCAGGTGTTAAGACTAGAATCGGCTGGCCTTGGAGCCCTGAAAACAAATAATTTACCGATGCATCGTTAGAGGGTGCATCCTCCCTCCAACTACCTATATCTGATATAACAGGGTGAGTGCTTACACTGTTATAATGTGTTATAAGAAAAGAGGATAAATTTCCGTTGATGGTTCTCGCTATAGGGTGATCTTTATCCTTTAATGACGTTATTATTCTGCATGGAATTACCTCTTTGCCGTCTATATTACAGCCTTCAAAGGGTGTATTCAGAGCAAAATGCATATCAAATGGTTCTCTTAAAGGCCAACAATTGGAATAAAAGGTTTTTTGCTTCCATTCATCCATACGCATTTCAAATTGTGTCCTTGCTTCCGTCAACCTGAGCTGATGATCAATCAGCTGTATCTTGCTTTTATTATCAAAATTTATGTTTGCTTCTTTCTGTTTTTTATCTATGTCCTTTTGTTCGGCGCCTGTAAAAAAGTCGTATGCCTTTTTTGCAGCTGAGGAAATTGCCCGGGTTGCCAATCTCGATACAACCAAAAGAGCTATATCGTCTACTCCAAATGCCATAATTTTATCCCCCTATGTATAGGTTATATAGATATCCTTACCAATGATCGCTATAGTTGTGTCCACAATTACTGCAAGTGTTGCCCGATATGCTCTCATAATGCTGACAGTTGCAGAGATAACGCATACATTTTCCGTATCCGTGAAAACTTGGACTATTTGAAGAATGCTGTTTTATTATACTGTTTTGAGCATAATTCCTTGAGACTTCGCCGGTATCCGTGTTTTCAGTTTTCTCATACTCTGTATTCTCATCAGAATCATCTTCATGATTTATGTCATCATCATTGTCATCTTCTTCTGAATCTTCATCTTCATCAGTCGCATCCTCAGTGTCGTAATCAGTGTCTTCCTGATGGTTATCATCAGTGTAATCGTAATCCTCATCATCCTCCCAAAAACCGTTACTCATTTGCATTACCTCCAATCAAGTAATATCATTAGAATAATTATATATTAATTATATTTATTTAGGTACCATGTATTTCATTTTTTTTAAATAAATGTAACTTAGTTAAAAATTTGTCATTCGTTATGACCAAAAGAAAAATTTTATTTAATATATTGTTGACAAAACTGCTAAATGTATTTATAATAAGAACTGCTCGAGCGGATGTGGCGGAATTGGCAGACGCGCTGGATTTAGGTTCCAGTGGGAGACCGTGGGGGTTCAAGTCCCTTCATCCGCACCAAAAAAGGATTTCACAATTTGTGAAATCCTTTTTTATGCCCTGAAATTGTATAAAAGTAATTAAAATTAAAAATTGACATAAATTGGTATATGGTATATCATTTCAAATAAAATAAATACAAACAGAGGTGTCCACTTTTTTAGGGTATTTTTCTTTGAACCAAACATGTGAAGTCAGTGGAACTGATGAATTTTTTGGAGGGTTAATATGCAAAGACAAAAACCGTTTTGGAAAAGGAATATTCCGAGTCTTAAGTGCGTTCTTTCACTCGTACTTGTGGCGTTACTTCTTCTGCCTACACCCCAAGCTTATGCAGCCAAAATTTATTCTGATACGGAGCTTGCCCGAGCTGTGACGTTGGGAATCGGAGCATACCGTTCGGACAACCCAGCTGTAACCTATGCGCAATTTATGAATATGATGGATCGGACAGTTGAATTGTCAGATACGAGTAAGCTTAAAGTCTGGAAAGCAAAGTTTAAGAGCGCACGAACATCCAAAAAGGTCTTGACTCGATTTGAAGGAATGATGATTGTTTTGAATGCTGCCATTATCCTCGGCGGTGAGTATGCAGAATTTAACACCAGTTGGACGAATATTAATGATCGAATTGGTGAAAAAGTATGGGACGAAATAGGAAAAATAAACAATCCCTATGCTTTTATACCCAACCACAATCCTTATTGTGGAAAAGGGTTTACCAATGATAAGTATATCTATGAATGGGATGACTGCGGTGTCGCATATCGGTATTCGTTTGGCAGAGTATCCCTTTATAGCAATAAAACACTCTTTGATTATGATGCTGTTAAAAAGTCCATGAATCCCGACAAAAAACTTTTATATACTGAAGCACTTCTCGCAGCTTTGAGATTACACGATTCCTCTGATAGAGCATTTCCGGTCACGGAGCGATGGCAAAGTGTTGATGACACAGCCATACTGAGTAAAGCGGAGAAGCGAAAACAAGCGATACTAAATAGTTCGACGGGAGTAACTGTTACAGGCACAAAATACTATGTTTCCAACAGTGGTGATGACAATAACGACGGACTTTCACCGGATCGTGCATGGGCAACACTGGACAAAATCCGATGGGCTTTGGATAACCAAGTTCTCAAAGTAGGTGACGGAGTGTTTCTTGAACGTGGCGGTCTATGGCGCGGAAGTATAAGCTGTTGGGGTGTTGACGGTGTGACTTATTCTGCCTAT
This sequence comes from Bacillota bacterium, assembly GCA_023390335.1. GTDB lineage: Bacteria > Bacillota > Clostridia > Acetivibrionales > DSM-1351 > Ruminiclostridium. Next base: position 25,981 of record JAEWCZ010000087.1, read on the forward strand.
GGAAAAGGAGAAAAACCCAAAATCTATGGTTCTCCTGAAAACGGCGCAGGTGCTAACAAGTGGTCGTTGTGGTATAACAAAAAGGGTGTTAAGATATGGAAATTCTATAAAGACATTTCAGATTGTGGCGGTATCGTATTAAATGACGGCAAAAGTTATGCTACTCGTGTTTTTTCTTATTGGAACGGAAAGCAATCTGTGTCTTGTAAAGACTATAAAACAAAGTTTAATATTGCTTCAGAATTGGAGTTTGACTTACAGTTCTATTCAACCTTTGATATGAGCAAATATCAAATTCCCTATGGAGCTCATGATGTAGACTCAAATGGACCGATATATTTGCGTTGTGATAAAGGGAATCCCGGAGCTCTCTATAAAACTATTGAATTTCAGTCATCAGTTCAGCCTGCTGCCGGTTATACAGGTATTATATATGGTGGAAATAATATCGTAGTGGATAATATTTGTGTTATGTACCGCAGTACCATGGGACTTGACCGTGCGGGCGGAAGTAACATAACCTATCAAAATTGTGAAGTTGCCTGGGTAGGCGGTGGTTCCCACATTATAGGTGCCGGCGCTCCTTCAGACATAGCCTGGCTGTCACCTTACAGTGAGCCTTTCGTCCCGACTTCAGGCGAAGGAATCAGGCTTGAGGGAGATAATAATAAAGCCGTCAATAACTATGTACATGATTGCTTTGATGGGGGCATTACCATTGAAACCGATTATTTTGACACCCCTATAAACTGGAATGGAATGACAATTCGCAACAATTTAATTGAACGTTGTGTATCAGGAATACTGATTGGTGAACACAATGAAGATATTGAGGCTGGCAACGCAGGTAAAATTAAGTTTGATGGGGTCAACATTTCGGACAATTACATTATGTACAGCGGTTACGGTTGGAGCAGCAGCAAGCATTACCATACCTGGATAGACGAAAAGTACGACGGAAATGCCATAACCTGGTGGGAGGGACCTAAGTGGAATAAAGGTGGAATCGTCAGCAATAACGTACTATACAAAGCTAAATATGCATTGGTACAGTTTGGAGCAATCGGCAAAAACAGACCGGTATTCAGCGGAAATGTTTTTGCTCAAAACAATAACGGCGTCATTGCTTATATTTCACCAACAGATGATAGAATTGCGAAAACAGCACTTAAAAATATTGATCTCCAAAAGGCCAAAGCAATCGTCCGAGATTATTTGGGTGACAAAACAGCTAAAGTCCTGCCACCGTCATTCCCGCCAAAACCGAAAACCCGGTAGTACAAAAAAAGGTATTAAAATTAAAAATTGACACAATTTGGTATATGTTATATCATTTCTAATAAAAATAAATACAACAGGAGACAATACTATGAATGAAAGTACTTATACCAAGGTGCAATTTATCGGTCATGTATTAAGTTCTACTCCGCTTTTAAAGGAGTCCGTTGAGGAAATTAGCGATTGGGGAATCTATCTTGGCCTGGAGAATGATAACGATGACATCAATGCTCGTTTGCAAATCGTATCAGATGTACTAAAGCAAGTAATCAGCATTGGTGACATTAGCAAAGACCCTGCTACACTGAAAGTATTTGCATTGCCTGAATTCTTCTGGAGAGGAATCAAGGGTGCATATTTAAATTCACAAAAAGCAAACGATGAGATGTACATAAAAATCAGTAACGGTCTTATTAACATTATTAAAACCCTAGAAAAGCAATATGACTTCAGCGACTGGCTTTTCTTATTCGGTTCCATTTTGACAACCTTCGATATCCCCGACTGTATAACTGATACAGACAAAACACTTTCAAAAGTTGGCGATGATTATTTAAACGTATACAGCATACTAAAAAAATCTACAAACAATAAAAATATTCCAAAGGTCTCTCACTTGCTGAAAATTATCGATAAAAAACAATCATCAGAAAACAGTTATGACCAGGAACTTTCGGATTTGCTATGCGATGTTTTGAGTATGAGTGACGGTTTAGCTAATAAAATGGTTTATAACAGATGTTTTATCTATTATAAGCAAAAAACTAATTACATACAGAAGGAATTTAAGTCCAAAGAGGACTTTATTTTGAATAATCCTTCGGATTCGAAAGGCATAGTTGAAAATTACCTTCAGACCATGGTTAATTATCCTCCTGTCTCTGACACAAAAAATCCTGTACAGACATTAACCTACTCTACTTTTAACTGCGGAGGATTAAATATAGGTGTTGAAATCTGTCTTGACCACAGTAGAAAGAGACTTCTGGGTTATTTGTCGGAGAAAAAAATTAAGGAATTGGATATCCAAATAGTAATATCCTGCGGCATGTCTTTGAGAAAGGATTCTGCTGCAACCAAACAAGGCGGTATATTATTTAATTGTGACGGAGAATATGTTATCGAGGGTGATGCTCAAAACGGAGAAAGCTGTCACTCACAGCTAAAGACTTTCAGTTTTGATGCAAGCTGCGGTCCAAGACTGTCTGACCATATTCCTGCTTCAATCGTTACAGACGTTAATACTACCACTGCGGGGCAAAAGCTTTATCCTCACGGACTTGGGCAAATACACGTTTATAATCCACAGAAAATAAAATAACTGTTTTGATATTAAACAAGCAGAGATGACCTATTTAAGCATCTCTGCTTTTATTATCATGATGATACTATAAAGTTATTTTTGCAGCATTCCAGATTTATTTCTTCATATGGATATTTTAACGTTCCATCAGAATTTACATTGAGTCTGACAATTGGAATATGAGACTTGTTCAAGCCGATAACTATCCCCTTTTCCCCGCTGTTCATAGTAACCTCAGTGCCAATAGGATATGGTGGAATAACGTTAAGAAAACAGCCTAAAATTTTTGAATCAAGAAGCAAATTATTAATAGATTCAAGATAATTTATGGCGTTAACTGTATCTATTTTCTTACGGTATATCCTATCTGAAGTCAAGGCATCAAATATATCGGTCACTGCTACTATTTTTGAGTACAGGTGTATCTCTTCCTTGTGTAAAGCCATAGGGTAGCCTTTTCCGTCGCATCTCTCATGATGATTCAATGCAACCATTGCAGACTTATCACTTATACCCGGTATATTTTTTAGGATATCATAACCAAGCTTTGAATGACGCTTTATTACTTCAAATTCGTCATTTGAAAGAGAAGACTTTTTATTAAGGATATCTGTAGGTATTAGCACTTTGCCTATATCGTGTAATAATGCACCCACGCCTAATTCTTGAAGTTCTGCCTGGCCCAGCTTTAATTTTATACCTATTATCAAAGACAGGATACATACATTTACACTGTGAGAAAAAGTATACCCGTCGAAGGTCTTTATATCCATCAGGTTAACAATTATCTCTTCAGAATCAAGGATATCATTTAAGATGTTATCTACGATTGAAATGATGTTCCCGGATGATGGCATACCTTCTAAACTATACTTCTCCATAGTTTGTTTCATAAAGTGAATGGCTTCCAACCTAGTGATGTCTCTTATTACATCTTTTACTACTATATCTTTTGAAAAATTATCCTGAATATACAATTCAGTAATACCAAGAGAGGCAATTTGTGCTAAGTGCGATGGTGTTAATACAGTTCCCTCATCAATTAACTTTGATGAACCATCATAATATACAGCCTTCCCCAATGTCATTCCTGCCTGGCAGTTTGAAATATTAATCTTTCTCATTGTTTCCTCTTCAGCAAAAACCATGCCCTAACCAGCCACGCCCCTTGGCATAACAGCTTCAGCAAGGTCTTGATTTCTAGTATTCCGGGACATTAAAATACAATCCGGAACCTTTGTGTATAATAAATTGTAGAAACATTATCTAAAGCTTAATTACACTACTACCGAATTACGTTGTATTTTATGATTTGACTATTAATTAACCCCAGTTGTTATATGATGTGACAAAATGTAGTATCTACCAAAATAATTATACTTTTTTTCCCATTTAATATCAACAAAATTTTGTTTTATTTTACAAAGAAAATATTTTAGAATATACTTATTTATAACCTTACTTAGAAAAATGAACTTAAAAAACAGGAGAAATTAATGAATTACATTATAATAACAGGCATTGCAGTACTTCTGCTGGTTTATATGATTTTTGAAACAACTCTTCTAAAAAAGAATTATATCAATTTTAGTAAAAGTTCAAAGGGTCTTAAAATTGCCCAGTTATCCGATCTACATGTAAATCATCTTCATATAGGCAAAAAGAAGCTTGCAAGTGCTTTGAGAGACGTTAATCCTGACATAATTGTCATCACAGGAGATTATATTGAAACTACTGACGATATCCCCAAAGCCCTTGATTTAATAAAAGCACTGGCGGATGACTTCCCTGTATATCTTACACTTGGGAACCATGACCACAAAGCCCATCTAAAAAAAAAGAACGGTGTAGAAAGCTTTATTAATCAACTAAACCAGACCGGGGCAATTGTTCTGAACAATGAGTGTAAAAGTATATACAAGAACAATACTACTTACAATATTGTTGGTATTGATGATTTGAAAAGGGGTAAGCCCGATTTGGATAAAGCATTCAGAAATATAGATTCCTCATCCGGGGACAGCATTAATATTGTATTTTCTCACAACCCGGATATGGTACTTGAATTGCCTAGAGATAAAGCACATTATTTTCTATGCGGTCATTTTCACGGTGGACAGATTTGGATGCCCTTCCATCTTGAGTTTAGGATTCTGAGACGGGAACAACTTTGCAAGATAGGATACAGAAGAGGACTTCATAAAATTAACGGCATAGTTGTTTATATAAACCGAGGTTTAGGAAATGTTCTGTTTCCTTTGCGATTTCTTTCGGTTCCTGAAATTGCAGTAATCCAACTTCCATAAATAATAAAAGCCCTTAAACCAGGTGATAACACCTATTTTAAGGGCTTTTATAACAAAATTACAAGAGTGGCTTTATAACATCAAGAACTCCTGTCTTAAACCTTTCAAGTTTATCCTGTGAAAGGTTAAGCGTCTTATCTGATACTCCGTAGTATATCTTTATTTTAGGTTCTGTTCCCGATGGCCTTACGCAGAACCATGAACCGTCCTCCATTTCAAAATAAAGAACATCTGACTCCGGTAAAGTGATTTTCTCTGTAGCACCGCTTGCAATAACATATCTTTCTGATTTCTGGTAATCTCTTATGGCCTTAACCTTGATACCTCCAAATGCTTCATATCTGGTATTTCTCATAGTCGACAAGGCTTCTTTTATTTTCATGACTCCATCCTTACCCTCAAGTGTAAAGGAATTGATGCCTTCAACAAAATAACCATACTTTTCATAAACATTTATAAGAGCGTCATAAAGTGAGATATCTTTTGCCTTATAATAAGCAGCCATCTCGGCTACAAGCATTGATGCTACTACTGCATCCTTGTCTCTCACGTCTGTTCCTGCAAGATAGCCATAACTTTCTTCAAAACCAAACAGATACTTCTGTTTTCCGCTTTCGTCTCTAAGTTTTATCTGTTCACCGATAAATTTAAAGCCTGTTAGAACCTCAACCAACTCAATATTATAATAGTTAGCTATGACCCTTGCAAGCTCGGTGGTAACTATTGTTTTTACAACAAAACCGTTATCAGGGAGCTTTCCTTCTTCTTTCATTGCAGTAAGTATATATTCCAACAACAGGCATCCTGTCTGGTTACCTGTCAGAACTGCATATTCCCCGTCATTTTTTCTAACAACCACACCTACTCTGTCGCTATCCGGGTCAGTTCCTATAATCAGATCAACATCATTATCAGATGCAAGCTTGATTGCAAGCTCAAAAGCCGACCTTTCTTCAGGGTTTGGTGATTTTACAGTTGAAAACTGTGAATCAGGAAGTTCCTGCTCCTTAACAACTAGCACGTGTTTAAAGCCGCTTTCTGCAAGAATTCTTCTTACAGGCTTATTACCCGCTCCGTGCAGAGGAGTGTACACGATTTTGAAGGTATCAGCTACTTTAGAAGCAGCATCCTTATTTATTCTCAGCTTCTTTAGCATTTCGATATAAGCATCGTCAATTTCACTGCCTATAATTTGAAGGAGGCCTTTGCTTATAGCTTCTTCCTTTGTAATAATGTTAACTTTGGTAATGTCTTCGATCTTATTTATTTCTGATATAACCGCATTTGATCCATCAATTGAAAGCTGTCCCCCATCTTCTCCGTACACCTTGTAGCCGTTGTACTGCTTTGGGTTATGACTTGCAGTTACAACTACCCCTGCAGCAGCTTTTAGGTATCTTACTGCAAATGACAATTGTGGTGTAGGTCTTAATTCATCAAACAGGTAAGCTTTGATACCGTTTGCACAGAAAACCTTTGCAGCTTCCAGTGAAAACTCCGGTGACATAAAACGTGAATCATATGCAATAACTATACCTTTGTCCTGATTTCCCAGCTGGTTTATATAATTTGCTAACCCCTGTGATGCAACCCTGACTGTATAGATATTAATTCTGTTGGTCCCGGCTCCGATAATACCTCTGAGTCCTCCAGTACCGAATTCAAGGCTTTTATAGAACCTGTCTTCCACTTCCTTGACATCGTTTTTTATGGATAAAAGTTCATTTTTTGTATCTTGATCGAAATATTCATTATCCAACCAAAAGTTAAGTTTTGATAGGCAATCCATTATTTAAGCAACCTCCTAAAAATTTCATTTGAGTACTAGTATATCATAAATATAATCAAATTCAATGAGGATTAGAAAGTCGAATAAAAATCTAAATTGTAAAAATTTTATTTATCTGTGAAAGTTTTGAGGCTATATAGAAACTGTATAAAATATTGCGCTTTATTAGCCTGTAGAAATGATAGAAGGTATAAGCAACTTCATTTATTACCCCCTCTTTTTCAAAGAAGTTTTGGGTGTCAAAATCCACACCTGCAATAGGCTTGTAGGCGTTTAAGCAACCGCTATAGGATGCGTATTTTTCAAGAAGTATATGAATTTCGTCGGGAATAATATTTTTAGATATACATGTATCCCAGAGAACGTTACCCTCAATAAGAGTTCTCACTACAAAATCAGAACATGTATATGCCTTGTAGGTGTCAAATTTACGCCCCAGTAAAACTCCTACCGCAGCCAAGGAATTATAAATGTTCTCTTCTCTGTCATTTTTTATTTTATATATAAATAATTTAATAGCTTCATACTGTTCTTCAGTTACAGGTATTCTGAAAACCTTTATACAAACCTCCTGTTGCTTTCCAAGAGTAAACCTCTCCGGAAATTCCTTTACAAAACCGCCAACCAGAGGATTAGATGCCCTGTAACGTGCAAACGAATACATCTCGTTAAGATTCTCTGTAAGGCTTATAGAAGAATGGTTATAAAAGCTTCTGGTAAATACCCTTATTAATTTCCCCATCTTAGTAGGAGTTGAAGATAATACAACATAAATGTTTTTCATATTTTCACTTCCTTATAGCACATTTTCTATAATATTGTACGAAAATAATTCAAACATGTATGAAACTTGTCTTATATTAAAAGAATCCAAGTTTATACAATATTGTTGCAACTATAACCGTTACAAGCCCTGCAAGGCCAATAGCCAAGCCGCTCATAGCTCCTTCTGTTTCGCCCAAATCAACAGCCTTTGTTGTCCCTAACGCATGGGATGAAGTTCCAATGGCTATACCCTTTGCCGTCTTATCCGTTATTTTACATACTTTCAATATCCATTCTGCAAAAACAGCACCAAATGCACCCGTTATTATAATAGCGGCAACTGTTACTGAAGGAATTCCCTTCATCTGGGTTGATAATTCAATTCCTAGCGGAGTTGTAATAGATTTTGGTATCAGGGATGCAATCAATTCTTTGGAAAGTCCGAAAGCCTTTGCCATAGCCCATACACTGAAGATTGCGGTAACTGACCCAATGATTACACCACCTAGTATGGCGACGTAGTCTTTTTTTAAAGAATTTATGTTTTTATATAATGGAACAGCCAGTATTACCGTTGCAGGTGTCAGAAAAAGAGAGATGAAATCTCCTCCCTTCTTATAATCCTCCAATGGAATATGTAATACCAGTAACGTTCCAATAACCAATGCTATTGCAATCATTAGTGGATTGAAAAATGCTATCCTTGTTTTTTTGTTAATATAAATACCTATTTCATAAGCCAATATTGATAGAAGCAGTGCAAACAAAGGTGACCTTATAATATCTTTCATTTACCCTTCCTCCCTTTAATCAGTTGTATAGTCCAACCTGTTACAATCATAACAACAAAAGTTGTAACAAAACATATAACCAATATTGGAAGGATACTTTTCTTTAATATTCCCACGTAGCCAAGTAGGCCAACCCCTGCCGGAATAAAAAAGAATGCAAGATGATCAATTAAAAACCTGCTTATTTCATCTAATTTTTCTAATTTAATGACTCCCGTTATCAGGCAAATAAAAAGCAATATCATTCCTATGATACTGCCCGGGAGCGGGACATGAACTACTTTGTTCAATACTTCCCCAATAAAGCAAATAATTAGTATTATTAAAAACTGCCTTAGTAGTTTCATTACTTCCCCCTGAGTGATTCTATCTTATCTCTTAATTCTGCTGCACGCTCAAATTGTAAATCAGCTGCTGCCTGTTTCATTTCCTTCTGTAGTTTAGCAATATGTTTTTCAAGTTCCTGTTCGGACATTTGAGTTGCTTTCTTTCCTGTATAATACTTGTCCTCTTCTTCGGCAACCTTTGTGGCTTCCAGAACATTCCTTACGGTTTTCTGAATAGTCGTAGGAACAATACCATGCATCTTATTGTAATCCATCTGAATCTGCCGTCTTCTGTTGGTCTCACTTATAGCCCTATGCATTGAGCCCGTAATATTGTCAGCATACATTATAACTTTACCTTCAGAATTTCTGGCAGCTCTTCCTATAGTCTGTATTAAAGATGTTTCAGACCTCAGGAAACCTTCCTTATCCGCATCCAATATGGCAACCAGCGAAACTTCCGGAATATCAAGTCCTTCTCTTAACAGATTTATTCCGATAAGAACATCAAATACTCCCAAGCGTAAATCTCTTATTATTTCCATTCTCTCAAAAGTAACAACATCAGAATGCAGGTACTTAACCTTTATATCCAGTTCCTTCATATAGTTCGTCAAATCTTCTGCCATCTTTTTTGTAAGGGTTGTTACAAGGATTCTTTGTTTCTTTTCGGCTCTCATATTTATTTCGCCGATTAAATCATCTATCTGCCCTTTTACAGGTCTTACTATAATCTCAGGATCAATCAAACCGGTTGGTCTGATAATCTGTTCAACTATCTGAGTAGAATGTTCCCTTTCATAAGCAGCCGGAGTGGCACTTACATATACCGCCTGATTTACCCGTTCTTCAAATTCATGGAATTTAAGAGGTCTGTTATCAAAGGCTGATGGCAGTCGGAAACCATATTCTACAAGAGATTCTTTTCTGGAACGGTCACCGTTGTACATGGCACCCACCTGTGATACCGTTACATGCGATTCATCTATAACAAGCAGATAATCATCCGGGAAGTAATCCATTAGTGTATATGGTGCACTTCCGGCTTCACGACCGCTTATATGGCGGGAATAGTTCTCTATTCCCTGGCAAAAGCCGATTTCAGACATCATTTCAAGATCATATCTGGTTCTTTGCTCCAATCTTTGAGCTTCCAGCAGCTTGCCTTCCATTTTTAATTGCTCCAGTCTTTCTTCCAGCTCTTTTTCAATAGTTACCATAGCACGATCCATTTTAGGTCTGGTTGTAGCATAGTGGGAAGCCGGGAAAACAGCAATATGATCTCTGGTTCCAATTATCTCACCTGTTAGATAGTCTACCTCGGTGATTCTCTCTATCTCATCCCCGAAAAATTCTACTCTTAAAACCTTTTCGGAACTGTTTGCAGGGAATATCTCCAGAACGTCTCCTCTTGCCCTGAATCTTCCTCTTCTGAAATCTATCTCATTTCTTTCATACTGTATGTCTACCAGCTTTCTAATTACTTCGTCCCTGTCCTTCTGCATACCTACCCTAAGGGATAGCATCAGGTCTGTGTAGTCCTCCGGATCACCCAAACCATATATACAGGAAACACTGGCAACAATTATTACATCCCTTCTCTCAAACAGCGCGGCTGTGGCTGAGTGTCTCAATTTATCAATTTCTTCGTTTACGGAAGAATCTTTTTCTATATACGTGTCTGTAGACGGTATATAAGCCTCAGGTTGATAGTAGTCATAATAACTTACAAAGTATTCAACTACATTATTTGGGAAAAACTCCTTAAATTCACTGCAAAGCTGAGCTGCAAGTGTCTTGTTGTGTGCAATTACCAAAGTAGGCTTTTGAACCTGCTCTATAACTTTAGCAATGGTATATGTTTTACCTGATCCCGTTACTCCCAGAAGTGTCTGATGTTTTTGTCCTTCTTGTATACCTTTACTTATTTTCGCAATAGCTTCGGGTTGATCTCCCCTGGGCTTGTACTGTGAAATAACTTCAAATTTATTCATAAATTCAAACCTTTCTATACTTACCAGCCGGTTACATCAGTTAAAACTGTTTCATTACCGGCAACATTTATCCATCGTTATATATGATAAAAAATATTATACCATATATCGCAGGAAAAACAAACGTATGTTTGGTAAATATATCTAGCCCCCGAAGAACATATGCTGTACAAATATCTTGACACCTATTCCTATTAAAATTAGTCCACCCACAATTCCTGCACGCTTTCCAAGTAGATTGCCGAACTTTTTAGATACCAATATTGCCGCTGTGCAGCATATAAAAGTTATAATACTAATAATTGTTATTGAATATAAAATATTTACATTTAAAGCAGACAGGCTAACTCCCACCGCCAATGCATCTATGCTGGTTGCAATTGCCTGTATCAAAAGCATCTTGAAGGTTAATGCAAATAACGAACAATCCTGTTCTTCATCAGCAGTTATAGATTCATGAAGCATTTTTCCACCGATAATGGCAAGTAAAATAAAAGCTATCCAATGGTCGAACCTTTCAATAACTGTTTCAAAGGAATTTGCTGCATAATAACCTAATAACGGCATAATGCCCTGAAACACAGCAAACATTATTGCCATCTGCAGAATATGTTTTATTTTTATTTTTCTAATACATAATGAATTTGATATTGACACGGCTGAAGCATCCATAGATAAACCTATCGCCAGCAAAATCAGTTCTGTTAAACTCATGTAAGCCTCCGTTAAAATCATTACGGTAGAATTGTATTACTTAAAAAAACAGGGAATCATCTCAATACACCTCAAGAAATGAATCCCTTATACTATATTAACCTCTTGGCAAAAGACCAATTTTTCTTTGAACTTTTGAAAGAGTTTTTCTTGCCATGTAAGCTGCTTTTTCTGCATTTTCCTTTAAAATCAAGTTCAGCTGTTCCTTATCTGTTGAAAACTCATTGAATTTCTGTTGAATTGGCATCAACATTTCAACCACTGATTGTCCTACTGTTTCTTTTAAATCACCGTAGGATCTTCCTTCAAATTCTTTTTCTATATCACTGATACCCTTTCCGGTGACACTTGAGTATATGCTAATTAAATTGCTTACACCTGGCTTGTTTTGCTCGTCATAACGTATTTCACGTTTTGAATCGGTTACAGCCCTTTTAAATTTACGCATTACGGCATCTTGTGAATCAAGAATCAGAACAAATGCATTCTCATTTTCATCTGACTTGGACATTTTCTTTTCAGGTTCCTGAAGGCTCATTATTTTTGCACCTATTTTAGGTATAAATGCTTCTGGAATAGTAAAAGTATCTCCATATATGTTATTAAATCTGTCGGCTACATCCCTTGTAATCTCAAGATGTTGTTTCTGATCTTGTCCGATCGGAACGAGATCTGCCTGATAAAGAAGAATATCTGCTGCCATAAGTACAGGATATGTGAACAAACCTGCATTTATGTTATCTCCGTGTCTTTGTGACTTATCCTTAAACTGGGTCATTCTGTTCAACTCACCCATATATGTGTAACAATTGAGTATCCAAGCTAATTCTGCGTGTGCACTGACATGTGACTGCAAAAACAGTATACTTTTTTTAGGGTCAAGACCACAGGCCATATAAAGTGCCAGAAGATTCAAACTTCTCTGTCTTAATTCGGCAGGTTTCTGACGAACTGTAAGTGTATGAAGATCCACTACGCAGTACAAACATTCATACTCATCCTGCAAAGGAATCCAGTTCTTTATGGCACCCAAATAATTTCCTATGGTAAGGTTTCCTGACGGCTGAACACCACTGAAAATCCTCTTCTTTTGTTCCATCTGTTCCATCTAAAACACATCCTTACGAATTTATTATTATTCCTATATTTATACCTAAAGATTTTATCTTAAAATAATATCGATAACAAGGTATTTTCTAACATATTACAAAATATCCTTTTTAGTCTTCCGATTGAGACCTTTTATATGAAAAATATATAATATAAAATCCTACTGCCGCTACCAAATAAAATATACCTGAATTTTCCCGGCCTGACATAATGCGTATGATTCCAAAAACCAACAGAATAATCGAAAAAAATAAACTACCCAACCTTAAAATCTTTTTCATGCCGGAACAACCTCCTGTTACATTAAAATATTAACATCAAACATATTTTAGCACAGAATTTGTATTATGTAAGCAATGCAACAACAGAATTTTCAAATAAAGCCGTAAAACCAAGTTTCTTGACTTTACGGCTCTTTAACTTATTCTATCGTTCTTCCCTAAAATACGGTTCCCCAAGCGCTTTTGGTGGTTGGTTCTCCTTTGATTTTTTTATGGAAATCATAATAAGAACTATTATCGTTACCAAGTACGGAAGCATGTCGAATATACTTTGTGGTATGGGTAGATGGCTTTGGAGATATAAGCCCAAAATACTTAATCCTCCGAAGAAATATGCTCCCAGCATAGCTTTAAATGGATTCCAGGTTACAAAAATAACAAGAGCCACCGCTATCCAACCTCTTCCTCCCGTTACGCCCTCCTGCCAGGATGGTACAGTAACCATTGACATATATGCACCGGCTATGCCACTCAAAGCACCTCCCAAAAGTATATGAAGGTATTTGTACATAGTTACGTTTACTCCTGCAGTATCAGCAGCACCGGGGTTTTCGCCAACAGTTCTCATATTCAAGCCTATTCTGGTTTTATACATGTACAGTCCCATTAATATAGCTGCTACATATCCTACATAAACAAGAATATTCTGATGGAAAAAGGCACTTCCTATAACGGGAATGTCCCCCAGCAATGGAATTTTGATAGGACTGAAACTGTTTCTTATGGAATCAGATAAAGCCTGTCCAATCATCTTTTGTCCTAAAAAGCTTGAAAAACCAGCACCAAAAATTGTTAATGAAAGACCTGATACAATCTGGTTTGCTCTTAATGTAATTGTCAAAAATGCAAAAATCAATGCACCCCCTGCTCCTGCAATCATTCCTGCAATCATACCAATTACCGGGTTACCTGTAGATAAGGCAGCACCAAAACCTACAACGGCACCTATAAGCATCATTCCCTCAACACCAAGGTTTAACTGCCCAACCTTTTCTGTTATTATTTCTCCTAATGTTGCAAATAGTAAAGGAGTTCCTGCTGTAACGGCACCGGCTAAAATAAATGTAATCAAATTAACTAAACTCATTTATGCCGCCTCCTTTCCTATTTTATGTTCTGCACTTCTGTTGCGTACAAGCTTGTATTGAATGAAAAACTCACTCCCCAGAACAAAGAAAAGAATCATTCCTTGAAGTATTTGCGCAACAGATGAATGTATGTTAAAAGCTGTTTGAATATATGTTCCTCCCTGCTGAAGAACAGCGAAAAGGAAACATGCAACAACAATAATAGGAGCACTCAAGCCAGCAAGCCAGGTTGTTATAATTGCTGTAAATCCGACCCCGTTTGCAACCTGGTAACTCAAGGTATGATTTACCCCCGCTATCTGAAACATACCCACCATACCACACAAAGCACCACTTAGTAAAATAGAAGACAAAATTATCTTTTTTACATTCATTCCGGCATATCTTGCGGTATTTTCACTTTCACCGATTACTTGTATTTCGTAACCTCTTTTTGTTTTATTTATAAAAATATACATTAAAATTACCAATACTATGGCAGCTATCCATCCTATATGAATTCCAAAAACCTCAGGAAGTGCAGCATTATCGGAAAACATTGCGATTTTACCGGCTCCAAGTGCATTAGGGTCTTTCCACGGACCATATTGCAGGTACATAAGAAATTTTTGTGCAATGTAATTCATCATAAGAGTAAACAGTGTTTCATTGGTACCAAACTTTGCCTTAAAATATGCAGGAATTAGTGCCCAAATGCCTCCTGTAATTACCGCAGATACAAACATTAATAAAAGCAACAAGCCCTTAGGGATGTTTGAATAGTATAAAGCAAAATAACTGGCAGCGAAAGCACCCATTATTATTTGTCCTTCCGCTCCGATATTCCAGAATTTCATTCTGAAAGCTACTGAAATACCAAGAGAGGTAATAATCAATGGGATAGCCTGTATTATTGCTTCTTTGAATCTATACGCTGATCCGAAGGAACCGTCCAGCATTGATACATAAACATCTATGGGGTTAAACCCTATCATCATAATAAATATACTGGTGGCAGCAAGTGCCCCGAATACTGCGATGACTCTGAATAAAACTGATTGTCTCTTTGTAAGGTCTGTCCTTTTAACAATTCTGAACATTACACTCCCACCCCCATTACCTTTTCCATTTGTTCTCCAGCCATCATAAGACCCAGCTGCTCCTTTGTTATCTTTGATGCTTCAGCAATGCCTGTTATTCTACCATTGCAGACAACCATTATTCTATCACAAAGCTCTATTAGAACATCCAGATCTTCACCGATATAAAGTATACCTACACCCTTCTCCTTCTGCTCATTTAGAAGGTCATAAATTGTGTAGGAGGCATTGATATCCAAACCTCTAACCGGATATGCAGTTATGAGTAAATCTGGGTTTGATTCTATTTCACGGCCCAGAAGAACCTTTTGTATATTTCCTCCGGACAGCTGACGTACAGGATGATTAATTCCCGGCGTACTTATTTCAAGCTTATTTATTAGTTTTTGTGCCAGACTTCTTGCAGTCTTTTTTTCTATAAATACACCTTTTTGATTCTGGTATTCTTTGAGAATCAGGTTATCAACCATTCCCATGGAGGCTACCAGTCCCATACCAAGTCTGTCTTCAGGGATAAAGCTCATACTTATTCCCATTTTGATTATGTCACGAGGATTTTTTCCTACGATATTTTCACCTTTGTATTCTATAGAGCCTGATGCAATAGGGTACAGACCTGCTATAGCTTCACACAACTCTTTTTGTCCGCTTCCTGCAACACCTGCAACACCTAGTATTTCGCCTGTTGAAAGCGAAAAACTAATGGAATCAAGAGCCTTAACATTTTCTTCATCTGTTACTGTAAGATTTTTTATATCTAATATAGTCTTATTATTTTTATTTTCAACCCTATTAATTGAAAGATCAACAGCTTTACCCACCATCAGGTTTGTAAGCTCAGCGGCACTTGTATCTTCCTTGTTTACAGTACCTACTGTTTCACCTTTTCTCAAAACAGTTATTCTATCTGATATTTCCATTACTTCGTTAAGCTTATGAGTAATTATAATAACTGAACAGCCTGACTGCTTCATTTTTCTTAAGATATTGAAAAGGCCTTCTGTTTCCTGAGGTGTCAAAACTGCTGTAGGTTCATCAAGAATTAGTATTTCCGCACCTCTATAAATTACTTTTAATATCTCAACAGTCTGCTTTTCACCTACTGACATATTATAAACCTTCTTATTAAGGTCAACTGCCAGTCCATACTTTTCAGATATATTCTTTATTTTTTGAGAAAGTTGTTTATTTCCTATAAAGAAACTTTCCTTTTGTCCAGCTATTATATTGTCTTTAGCAGATAACACATCCACAAGCTTAAAGTGCTGGTGTATCATTCCAATACCCATTGCCATGGAGTCTTTAGGAGTTTTGAATGTAACTTGTTTTCCCTTGATGTGTATATTTCCGCTATCCGGAGTGTATATACCTGAAAGCATATTCATCAGTGTACTTTTACCGGAACCGTTCTCCCCGAGCAAAGCATGGATTTCACCCTTCTTTACCTCAAGGCACACATTATTGTTAGCGACAACAGGACCAAAGGTTTTGGTTAAGTTATCAATTCTGATATACACTTCGTTATTCACAGTATCACCTTTTCATATTTATTTGCTTAGTAAAATTTTAGCAGTAGCCGATTACCGACTAAATCGGCCCTATCAACTACTGCTAAATTGTCATAACTGCAATATATAACCTTGAAAACTTATTTTTCTATTTTACCGTTAACACCTTCAACAAACCATTTGCAGGATTGCTGTTCTTCAACTGTCATAACTTTTCCTTCAGGAACCTTTACTGCACCTGTTTGATCCTTGATAGGACCTGCAAGCACATTTAATGAGCCGTCGAGAATCTTTTTCTTTGCTTCTTCAACCTTAGCCTTAGTGTCAGCATCAACCAAATCTGACATTGGCCCAATATCAACAACTCCGTCCTTCATTCCGCCAAGATAATTCTCAGCTTTCCATGTTCCGTCCAGAATCTTCTGAACCTGATCAGCATAGTATACTCCCCAGTTCCATATAGGAGCTGTCAGATATGCTTTTGGAGCTGCCTTGCTACTGTCTGAATTGTATCCTATTGCAAATGCATTCTTTTCCTGAGCTGCTATTTGTGAAGCTGTTGTATCCTGGTGCTGAGCTATAACGTCATTTCCTTCGTTTAGAAGTGCTGTAGCTGCATCTTTTTCAACCTGAGGATCATACCAAGTGTTTGTCCACTTTACGTTAACTACTGCATCTGGATTTACGGAACGCACACCCAGTGTAAAGAAGTCTATTCCTCTGATAACTTCAGGAATCTGCATTGCTGCAACATATCCGATCTTATTTGATTTTGTCTTCAATCCTGCTACAATACCGGAGAGATATCTTCCTTCTTCAATCTGACCAAAATAGTTTACGAAATTAGTAGTATTTGATTTATATCCTGAGCAGTGGAAGAATTTAACGTCTGGATGTTCTTTTGCTGCTTTTTCAACAAAATCCATGTAACCGTAACTTGTAGCAAATATAGCCTTGCAGCCTTGGTCTATAAGGTTATTAATTGTTTTTTCAGCTTGAGCTGTTTCCGGAACATTTTCAACTTTTACTGTAGTAACGCCTTTGTCTTTAAGGGTTTTTTCCAGGTAAAGTCTCCCTTGATCATGCGCATAGGTATATCCTACATCCCCAACCGATCCGATATAGATGAAGCCTACTTTTAACCCGTTGCCTGCCGATGCGGATGAACCCGCCGCTGTTGAGCCTGATGCCGTAGAGGTAGATGCTGATGAATTTTCACTGTTGTCTGTTGAGCTTAATCCACATCCGGATAATACTGCCATACAAACAAATACAATTGTTAGCATTAACGCCGTTAATCTTTTCATTTTGTTATCCCCCTATTTTTTAAATATAAATTATATATTTTAAATGTTTCAATATTTAAGAAACATCAAATAACTAATCTGCAAAAATCAGCTTTCCGTTTTTCATACTGCTGATAATAGCAAGAGATTTAACATCAAAACCCTTTTCCCTTAACAGTTTCCCACCGTCCTGAAAGCCTTTTTCGATAGCTATACCTATGCCTCCAAGCTTGGCGCCCGATTGTTCCACAATATGGGCAAGTCCCAAGGCAGCCTTACCGTTTGCCAGAAAGTCATCGATTATTAAAATGTTATCTTCTGAATTTATATAGTTTTTTGAAACCCGAATTGTATAGGTTTTTCCCTTGGTAAAGGAAAAAACTTCACTAAGATAAGCATCACTGTCCAGATTCCTGGATTCTGTTTTCTTTGCGAAAATTACAGGGACATTAAAATATTGTGCTGCAATACATGCAATCCCAATACCCGATGCTTCAATAGTAAGAATTTTAGTGATATTTTTATGGGCAAACTGATTGTAAAATTCCTTGCCCATCTCATTGAAAAGAGCTACGTCCATTTGATGATTCAGAAAAGAATCAACCTTTAATATGTCGTCTCCAATTACTCTTCCGTCTTTCAATATTCTTTGCTTTAAGAGTTCCATCTTATCCTCCGGTAATATAAATGTCATTAATCGCAGTAATATCCATACCTTTACAAAATGATACCAATTCCCACACCAGTAGGGTAGGATACCATTAAGTGTTTAAACATTACGAACTTACGCCATAAACCTAAAAAACTCCCAATCAAAGATTGGGAGTTCAAAATCTTATGACAAAGTGCGATGTCTAAGATGAACACCCGTAGCAAAGCCATTTACGGCGGCTTCGTAGAAACTGTCGGACCATATTACCGAAAATATACGGGATACTTTTCCTTAATATAATTTTATATTTAATAAAATAAAAAATCAATTATTTGGAAAATATCTGTATTTAAATTTTTAATTTTAACAAATCTAATAGTATTTCGACAAAATTATTTTATATTAGACAAAAGAAAAAATCAAGACAAATGTGAACATTTTTAAGAAATTTCTTTAAAAAGTTCGTTTATTTTTTTAGTTCTCTCAATAAGTAGCATTAATGGAAATCCAAGGACATAACAAGCCAGTAGCTGTCCCAATCCCACCAATAAAATATTGACAAACAAGGATGTAATAGTCGTATTATTAGCAAGTACACTAAGCATAATTCCAACAACTACAGCATTTACCAGTACCGCAGGCAGTGGTGCCAACCATTTACGCTTGGGCTTGTTATAGGTCAACTTATATGTGAGGTAAGCTGCAAGGAGAGATGAAAGACTTCCTACAACCACGTCCCATATTCCATTTCCTCCTATTATATTTGCTAAAATACAACCAACAAACAGTCCGGGTATTGCTACAGGTGTAAAATACGGGAGTACTGCAAGCGCTTCTGCAAGTCTGCTCTGAAGGGGCTGAAAACTTGTTACATAAAAAATCATTGTGAGAACTAGATACACGGCTGCTATCATTGCTGCTACCGTTAATTTTCTGATATTTCTATTCATTTTAACCTCCATTGCCGTGACAAAGTTCCTTATAAAGCCTTTATACAAAACAAAATACTGCCCTGCATTTAAGCAGGCAGCGTCGCCATAGTTTTGTTTTTAGACAGGATGGTCACGAACTGTCTTTTTATTTTGTGTAAAGTATATCACTTTTAATATAGTAATTCAAATTATAAATGAAAGTTACATAATTAATTATTTTCCATTTACTATTCTATTTATATAATATATAATGTATAATTTGGGTAGACAATCTACCAGCTACCATACTTTTTTATGTAAAATAATTAACTGACATTTTGTATATGGAGGGTTTGCATGAACAATTCAATGTACGACGTTGTAATAATCGGCTGTGGTATTTCAGGTATCTTTGCCGGCTATGAACTGACAAAACAAAATCCCCAACTCAAGGTAGTAATGATTGAACAGGGACATGATATTAATAAAAGAACCTGCCCAATTGTTGCTAATAGGACAAAGGACTGTATACGCTGTAAAACATGTGATATAATGCGTGGTTTCGGCGGTGCGGGAGCATATTCCGACGGTAAATTCAACTTTACAACTGCTTTCGGCGGCTGGCTGAATGATTATCTGCCCGATGACGAAGTTATGAATCTAATAAATTATGTTGACAATGTTAATGTTGAATTCGGTGCTACAAAGGAAATGTTCTCCACATATACAGATGAAGCAAAGGCTATTGAAAAGAGAGCATTAGAAAATGACCTTCATCTTTTACAAGCATCTGTAAAGCATCTTGGTACTGAAAACAACCTTGAAATACTTAAAAGACTGTACAATTATCTTCTTGAACGTCTTGAACTTATGTGCAATTCACAGGTTCTGAACATCGAACCCTGCAAGGACGGCGGTTATGCTGTAGAGTTACATGATGGACAAACCATTCACTGTAAGTATCTTATTGCGGCACCCGGAAGATCAGGCGCTGAGTGGTTTTCACAGCAGTGTAAAAGGTTAAAGCTTGACCTTATTAATAATCAAGTTGATATCGGAGTAAGAGTCGAACTGCCTGCCAAGGTATTTGAACATATTACCGATGTTGTATACGAGTCCAAGCTTGTTTACAGGACAAAGCAGTACGGTGACCTTGTTCGTACCTTCTGCATGAATCCTTACGGACATGTTGTTTCAGAGAATGTTGACGGAATCGTAACAGTTAACGGACACAGCTATACAGATCCAAAGCTGAGAAGTGAAAATACAAACTTTGCACTTCTGGTTAGCAATAGGTTTACATCACCTTTCAATGAGCCTTATCAATACGGTAAAAGAATTGCCTCTCTTTCAAATATGCTTGGCGGAGGAGTATTGGTACAGAGGTTTGGTGATTTAATCAAGGGTGCAAGAACTAACCCTCACAGACTGGGTCAGAGCTTCACTCACCCGACGTTAAATGCAACCCCGGGAGATTTGAGTCTTGTGTTAACCAAGAGACATCTGGACAATATAATTGAGATGATTTATGCTCTTGATAAGATTGCTCCGGGTACGGCAAATTATGATACATTACTTTATGGTGTTGAGGTAAAATTCTACAGTTCAAGGCTTCAGTTGACCAATGAACTTGAAACCAAGCTCCCGAATATGTTTGCCATAGGTGATGGTGCCGGTGTAACGAGAGGACTTTCACAAGCCAGTGCCAGCGGTGTACTGGCAGCAAGAACAATTATAAACAGGATCAGCAATTCTTAATATATAAGCCAAAAGCACTTTGTATCAGTTTTAATCCATGATACAAAGTGCTTTTTTTATTGAATAGTTTATACTTTTTCAGGTTCAGGGTATTCAACACCGAAAGTTTCAACAGTAACCGTCTTCATTACCTGAGGTTCCTTTGGCTTATCGTTGTAGTCAGTTTTTACACTTACTATTCTATCTGCTTCTTCAATTCCCTCTATCACCTTTCCAAATGCAGCATATTGTCCGTCAAGGTGAGGTGATTTTTCAACCATTATGAAGAACTGTGATCCCGCAGAATCTGGAACCATCGTTCTTGCCATTGAAAGAACTCCCTTGTCATGCTTTAAGTCATTTTTAAATCCGTTTGATGAAAATTCTCCCTTAATGCTGTAATCAGGGCCACCCACTCCGGTTCCCTCCGGGTCTCCTCCCTGTATCATGAAACCGGGGATAACCCTATGAAATATTACGCCATTATAAAAGCCCTTATTTATAAGAGAAATAAAATTATTAACGGTATTGGGAGCAATTTCAGGATATAGTTCTGCCTTCATAGTTTTCCCGTTTTCCATTTCAAAAGTAACAATAGGATTTTTGTTCATATATCAGCATTCCTTCCAAAATATATATTTTTTAGCTATACTTATTTTATAGTTTTATCCACTGTTGTCAAGTATATTCTGTCATGCCATAATTTCAAACTTCTTTTTATAAGAAAGGCTAAATACCGAACTCCTGATGCCGCCAATATAAATACAAATATCATTTGAAAGTCCCGGTACCTGGACTGAATTTCTATAATTGCATACACTCCGAAATTGACAAGAGTAATTAATAAAATGGGAATAAACCCTTTTGAATGCTCTCTTTTTTTAATTTCTGTAAAAACTCCTATTACTGCCATAAAAAATATTAAGCAATAAAAAACCTTCTCCAGCTTCAAAACTCGTGTCTTAAAATTCTCATATTCAAGCTGCTTTCCCAACACTGTTATACCGCTTTGACTTATATATTTGAAACCCCAATCAATTGAATCATCTGTTCTTACCCACATTTTTTTATGCTTTTTAATCATTAAATCCTTTATCTTTTCATAGTTTGACAACCTTTCTTTAATAATTCTCAAAGCCTCTTGATTTCTGGTTCTACTATCTTTAATTGAAATAAGTTTTAAGGCATCCTCCTTAGAAAAGCAGCCAGAAGTATCAGGATTTAATCCTACTACTATTTTATATAATGGAAAATTGTTGCTCAGTCCGTTCTGATTCACTCCTGAATAATGAATTGCCATGGACATACCTTTTCCTAAAAGCACATAAACAATTGTAAAACCTAAAATCCCAACAACTGTTTTTATCTTAACCTTTTTTTCGATATTATTGTTTATTAATTTTATCATCGCCCAAATAACAAATGCAACGACTACCACAATACCCTGTGGACGCAAGGCATTTCCAATAGCGATCATTACAGCTGACAATATAGCAATCCCTAAAGTGTTGGATTTTTTGAAAACAT
Source organism: Bacillota bacterium (assembly GCA_023390335.1). Classification (GTDB taxonomy): domain Bacteria; phylum Bacillota; class Clostridia; order Acetivibrionales; family DSM-1351; genus Ruminiclostridium. Next base: position 48,426 of record JAEWCZ010000087.1, read on the forward strand.
ACATATATATTCCCAGCAGTATAAAGAAATTGGAAACATGCTGGTTTGTTAATACAGAACATAAGAAAAAAGTAGCAGGGTAAAAAAGGTACATTACGGAAATGTATCTTGCATACTTGTCACCCATGAGCTTGTCTGAAATCTTGTATATCAGGACGTTAACCCCTGCCATAAATAAACAGTTACAGATTTTAAGACCTACAATATTGCAGCCAAGTTTAAGAAGAAAGCCATAATATAAAACTATTCCCGTCTGGTATGACCATAAGCTAAAATATTTTGTATATGCAAAAGAAAAATTGCCTTGTGCCAACTGTAACGCTGCATTATAAATTAATTTAAAGTCCGATTGAGGAATTGCATTGTAACGAACCGCAACAAAGCCTTTAAGGCAGAAAGCCATAATAAATAATAATATTGCAAATGTTTGCTTGCCTGTCTTTAATTTATATATAATTAGAAACACACATATACAAATAAGTTCTACAGGGAAAATATAGGCTGCCATTTTATTTTGTACTAAATAAACAAAATTCCAAATAGATGTGATTAACAGATACACTAAACAAAATACTATTACCGTTTTTTCTGTGATTTTTTGTAACATATATCTTAACCTTTCAACTATGATAAAATTGTAATCAAATTACTTGTTTTACCATTATTGCACTAGTTTACTATATATGTCAATTATGTAATGTATTCTTAAATAAAACACCATATCACTGTAATAAAACAATAAAGTACCTAACAATTTGTCAGGTACTTTACATATATTATTCTAATTCCAGACTCATCTGTTTTTCAGTCTTATCTTCTTCTTTAATGTAGCAACCTATTGCCGGAATATTCTTTGTTCTGTAGTAATCAATATTAGACAATACCATTTCGTCCAATGTTTTTATTCCAATCATGGTACTGCCTTTTTTTGATGTAAGCACCTGAACTCCCTGTGAGTTTTTTGTTGTTTTTACATTAATACCTTCGGTATTAAATACAAGCATCTTATTAATGCTGCTTATAGCAATCAGTTCAATATCCTCAGTTACAAAAAACATTCTTATAAGCGGTGAACCATTGTAGTAAGCATTTGCAAGCTTTTTTCGGTTCGTCTTGGTTGCATACCCTGACAGATCTATTTTTGCACCCTTGCCGTTTTCATAGAAAAACAACATATAACCTTCATAATTATCAGTGGCTGTAATGTAAATTATTTTTTCGTCGCTATCAAGGCCAAGAAGGTTGGTCAAATATTCTCCCAAACTACTTGCTTTACAATCCGGAATTTCATAAATCTTTGATTTGTAAACGTTATATTTATTGGTGAAAAGCAGTAGATCAGCTTTGTTATGTGTTTCCACCTCCTGAACTATGGCATCATCATCCTTAAGTTTATGCTCCGGGTTTGCTCTTAATGAAACCAAAGGTATTTTTTTGAGGTAGTTGTGTTCAGTAAGGAATATTTTTAAATTATAGTCTTCTATAAAGTGTTCCGTAGTGATTTCTTCTACTTGCTCATCACTTATGATTTCAGTACGTCTTGGTTTTCCGAACTTTTTAGCTATCTCGCTAAGCTGCTTCTGGATAATCTTCTTTACTTTCTTTTCGTTTCCGTAGATATCTTTAAGTTCCGCTATCTCCTTTACGAGATTATCCGTTTCTCCGACTCTGTTTAGTATATATTCCTTGTTAAGATTCCTTAGCTTAATTTCTGCTATGTAATCAGCCTGTACCTGATCTATTTCAAAGCCTGCCATCAAATTTGGTACAACCATTGCTTCCTGTTCAGTACCCCTTATGATTTTAATTGCTTTGTCAATGTCCATGAGTATTTTTTTCAGACCCATTAACAAATGAAGTTTGTCACTCTTTTTTTCTATATCATATAGTATCTGGCGTTTTAAACAGTCAACTCTGAAGGACAGCCATTCGTTTAAAATAGTTCTAACGCCCATTACTCTGGGACGTCCGTTTATGAGAATGTTGAAATTGCAGTTAAAGCTGTCCTGAAGCGGAGTAAGCTTAAACAGCTTATTCATCAGTATATCAGGATCAGTATTCTTTCTGAGGTCAAGAGTAAGCTTCAAGCCGCTTAAATCCGTTTCATCCCTGACATCAGTTATTTCCCTTATTTTGCCACCCTTTATCAGCTCGATTATCTGGTCAATTATAGCTTCAACGGTTGTTGTATATGGTATTTCAACAATCTCAATGCAATTGTTTTCCTTATCATAATTATACTTTGCACGAACCTTGAAGCTGCCTCTGCCATTATTGTATATATCTCTTATTTCCTTTTCGGAGTATATAAGCTGGCCTCCCGACGAGAAATCAGGCGCTTTAAGATAGTCTTCAATTACTATATTTTCATCATCAATAAGTGCAGAGGTTGTTTTACATATTTCTTCGAGATTAAAACTGCAGATATTGCTGGCCATACCAACGGCTATACCCTGATTTGCATTTACCAGAATATTTGGAAAAGTAGTTGGCAGTAAAACAGGCTCTTTCATTGTTCCGTCATAGTTGTCAACAAATTCCACAGTGTTTTTATCAATGTCCTTAAAGATTTCCTCACATAATTTATCAAGTTTGGCTTCAGTATACCTTGGTGCCGCAAATTTCATATCCCTGGAGTACTGCTTTCCAAAGTTACCTTTTGAATCTACGAATGGATGAAGCAAAGCGTTATTACCCCTGGTCATTCTTACCATTGTCTCATAAATTGCCATATCTCCATGAGGATTCAGTTTCATAGTTTGTCCGACAATGTTGGATGACTTGGTTTTAGCCCCTGTAAGCAAAGACATCTTATACATGGTGTAAAGAAGCTTTCTGTGGGAAGGTTTAAACCCGTCGATTTCAGGTATGGCTCTGGAAACTATAACACTCATGGCATAAGGCATATAATTACTTTCCAGAGTTTCTGTAATATTTTGTTCAACCAGATTTTTATGAGTCATTTTTTGCCTCTTTCCTTTATTCCTATATATTTAAAGTGCAGTAATTGTAATTTTTATTAACTTACATCTATCATATCAAGATATTTGCTGCCGTTATCTTCTATAAACTGTTTTCTTCCTGCGAGATTTTCCCCTAGTAGTATGTCAAACATCATAGCAGTTTGCTCTACTTCACTTGGCATAACCTTTATCAATCGCCTTGAAGCAGGATTCATAGTAGTCTGCCACATCATTTCCGGCTCATTTTCTCCAAGTCCTTTTGAACGTTGAATAGTATACTTCGTACCTTCAAGCTTTGCCAGAATCTCTGCTTTTTCCTTTTCGGTATAAGCAAAATAGGATTTGTTTTTGCAAGTAATTTCAAACAATGGAGACTCCGCTATAAATACTTTTCCTTCAGTTAAAAGTGTAGGAACAAGTCTATAAAGCATGGTAAGAATCAACGTTCTGATTTGGAAACCGTCAACATCCGCATCTGTGCATATAATTACCTTGTCCCACCTGAGATTTGACAAATCAAAGGTATTTAAGTCCTTGTTATGCTTTGATTTTATTTCTACACCACAGCCCAGTACCTTGAGAAGGTCTACAATTATTTCATTTTTGAATATGCTGTCATACTCAGCTTTAAGGCAATTGAGAATTTTTCCCCTTACAGGCATGATTGCCTGAAATTCAGCATCTCTACCCAGTTTACAAGCTCCAAGCGCTGAATCTCCCTCAACTATATAAATTTCTCTTTTCGTTATGTCCTTTGTACGGCAGTCAACAAATTTCTTTACCCTGTTGGAAATGTCTACATTGCCGCTAAGCTTCTTTTTTATATTGATTCTGGTCTTTTCGGCGGTTTCCCTGCTCCTTTTGTTAACCAGAATCTGCTCTATAATTTTATCACTCTCAATCTTATTTTCTATAAAGTAAATCTCCAGCTGCTGCTTGAGAAAATCCGTCATAGCTTCCTGAATAAACTTGTTGGTTATAGATTTCTTTGTCTGGTTCTCATAGCTTGTGATTGTTGAAAAAGAATTAACAACCAGTATAAGACTGTCCTCAATGTCCGCAAAGGTTATTTTTGACTCATCCTTGTTATACTTTCCTCTAGCCTTTATACATTTGTCAATTTCATATATCAATGCATTTTTTACAGCCTTGTCCGGTGCCCCACCATATTCAAGGAAGCTTGAATTATGATAGTACTCCAGAAGATTTGTCTGGTTATTAAAACAGAAGGCAAATTGCATCTTTACTTTGTATTCCGGCTTGTCCTCTCTGTCCTTGCCCTTTGCAGAACCTTCATAATACTGAATTTCGGTAAAACCAGTATCTTTTGTTATTTCCTTTACATAGTCAAGTATTCCGTTTTCATAAATATATATAAAAGTTTCCCCTGATTCTTCATCCTTTAATATGAATTTTAGACCTGCATTGACTACTGCCTGTTTTTTTAAAACCGTCTGATAATGTTCCAGAGGTATATCTATTTCGGTGAAAACATCTATATCAGGTCTCCATTTTTGAATGGTAGATGTTTTATCGTATTTACATTTTTCTTTTTTCAATCCTCCGACATTTTCACCCTTTTCAAAGTGAAGGTCGTACCTGTACCCGTCACGAAATACCGTAACATCAAAATATTCTGAGCTATACTGGGTTGCACATGCTCCAAGACCGTTTAATCCTAGACTGTATTCATAGTTTTCACCAGAGTTGTTCTGATACTTTCCTCCTGCGTACAGTTCGCAATAAACCAACTCCCAATTGAAACGTTCCTCTTTTGTGTTGAAGTCTACAGGCAAACCTCTGCCCCAATCCTGAACCATTATTGATTTGTCTGCAAACCTTGTAATTTCTATAACATTACCATGGCCTTCTCTGGCCTCATCTATTGAGTTTGACAAAATTTCAAAGAAAGAATGTTCACATCCGTCCAATCCGTCCGAACCGAATATAACACCCGGGCGAAGTCTTACCCTGTCAGCTCCTTTGAGCGATGAAATACTCTCATTCCCATATTCATTCTTTCTAATATCCTTTGTCATTTGTAAAACCTCCATAAAATACTTGTATAATCATCCACCTAAACATTATTTATCAAACTTGTGTTCTCTGTCAAGTGTTATAAACTAACTTTAAAGCTGTACGGTGTATTATACCGATAAAAAAATAAAATATTTATGACAAGAAACAAACTTTATAATATAATATTTTTGCGGGTAAAATTGGCACAATTTACCGTAATTTTTTAAGTAAATTGAAGTCGGAGGAAAAAAAATGAAATTAAGAATAACTGATAAAGACCTTGCAGAACTTACAATTGAGCAAAAACAAAATCTCTGTGATTTGTGGCTACCCCAGGCATATGATGTTGCAGTTGCCAATGTTTGTGTAGATGCCGCCGAGGAAAAGTATAATCAGATTACATTTGTTATCGGAGGACTCAATATAACCAAACATAATGATATTATTTTATACGATATGAAATTTTTGCCTGACAATCTTTTCACAGTAACTGAAAATTCTGAGGATAATGAGTCTTGTGCAGCAAATTCCGTTGAAGATTCCGAGGACACCCTTAATGATGACTTTTCAGAAGATTTCTCAATTGATGAAGATTTCAATTTTGAAATTCAAAGGCCTGAATCTTTTAACAAGCAGGATTGTCTACCGCTGTTGGATATAGGACAAATGATCGATATCCTGGAACGTAAGAACTTCGGTGAATGCGAATTTTCACTGTCAGTTGCATTTGATGATAAAACCTTCGATATAGGAAAAAATACTTCTATATCTGATATGTATTCCAGTGATAATAATTGCGAACTATGTGACATTTTATGGCTTTCGCTAAAGGCACTCTTATAAATCATTCTTTACATAAAAACGCCGTTCATAACTCTATGCAAAGTTATGAACGGCATTTATCTATTGTCTGTCAACTTCTGTATTCCCAACACCCGTACTTAAGTTTACCTCCGGGCCGCCTCCATTTATGTCTCCATTAAAGCTGTTCTTTACTTTTTCATTGGAATCTACGAAGAAACCTGATAAACGTCCAAGACCTGTTCCTGCCTTAAGTGACATTTTTGTATTCTCCGGCACTTTCAATATTACATTTCCAACTCCCGTTGATGCTCTGAAAGAAGTAATTTGGTCTATATTTCCGTCAAAATCTACATTCCCTGTACCAGTTTCCAGTGTTGTTTCTCCTGTTGCCGATACATCATCAAGCTCGATATTTCCTGCTCCTGTATTAGCGGATATTTTGGAAGATATGTCTTTAATATTAACATTACCCGCTCCCGTTTTTGTATTTAATTCTTTTACCCCTTCAGGAACCAATACAATAAAGTTTATACTACACTTCAAAATGCCTAGCTCAAGTTTATTCCAATCCCAAAAGTCCTTACCGTTTTTTGTTTTTAAAACAACATTTAAGTTCTTCCCATCTCTTTCCAGTACTACGTTCATACTGCGAAATACGTCTTTAGTTTCCTGAGAAGATACTCCCCTTATCTTTTTTTGAATTTCAACAACAAGTTTTGTATCATCAGACTTTTTAACAGTTATGTTTCCGGCATCATTGTTTATATTGAGAACTTCTCCTTCTCCTATTTCTTCAACGATTTTATTGTTGCCCTCTTCCGACTCACTTCCTATAGCTTCTTCCGTAGTGACTGTATCACTATTTGTGTCATTTTGATGATTCGCTTTGAATATTGTATAGTCCTTGCCGTTTATCCTTACACCGCAACCGGCTGTCACAAAGAGCATACTAACAATTGATATAAATGCAATAGACGAAATAAACTTCTTTTTCAACATTCCCTCAACTCCTAATTATCATTTATAATAAATACGTAATAGCTTTTAAAAAGTCTTATTAAATATCAATGTACTTTTCAGTGCAGATTCAACTGAGCGCCATACATAATATATTAAAAACGTTTGTATCGGCATCATAAGCATGTCCTTAACTATTCTGGCACCTAAAATGGCAAATGCTCCCTTGTTTGTGATAATCACTAGCCAGATTGTGTTAAGTACAATGGAAGTTGAAATTATTACTGTGAGAACTGCAAAAAAGCACCGTGTGAGAGTTATTCTCTTTTTATGTAGAATGCTCCCATATAAGAAACCGGATACAAAAGCGCTTAATGTGAAGCCTGGGAAGTAGGCCCCTCCTCTGGAAAAAATCATCATACCGAAAATATCCGCTATTGCAGCTGTCACACCTGCTGTGTAGGGTCCGAGTATAATTGCCGATAAGGCCACAGGGATAAAGTCCAATGATATTCTGATAATGGGAGTCTGAATTGATAAAAATCTTGTAGTAATTATTTCAATGGCAATAAAAAGACTTGCCAAAACCAATTTTTTGACATTTAAGTACACTATGTATACCTCCTTTTAATGTGAGGGACAAAATAAAAAGTCCCTTAAAAATAGTTGAAGCCACACAAAAGAGGTATTCCCTTTTTGGTGGCAGCGGAATGCGAAATTTGTACCGCAAACAATAAAATTTATTGTTTTTCGTCCGAAAGGCAACTTCCCGTCCTTCCGGCACTTGACGCACAAAAATCTACTCTGCCAGTTTTTATATGCATAATTATACAATAATTACATAAAAAAATACATAAAAAAATCCGGGAATATACATTTTTTTATATACCCGGATTTTTCGTTTTATTTTTTAGCTTTGTCAAGTGCTCTCTGTGCTGCAATTGTCCAGTTCTTTGTTGTTGTTGTTGCACTTGCTATGGTATCAACCTGTGCACTTTGTTTTTCAACCATTTTCTTTGCCATTGTTTCTTTAAATTCTTTCAGATTAGGATACTGTTTGCCATTATGAACCTTGCCATCAAACAAACTGTAATCAACCTCAGCTTTACCATCCTTTGTTAATCTTTTCAATGACACGTCAGAAATTTTCCCGCTCTTAACTGTTACCATAGCTTCTTCCTGTCCGTTTTCCCATGGGTCACCTTTGGCAGAAAAAGTTCCATCCTTATAGCTTCCTGCCTGAGCTGACTTTGATGGGGTAGCTGTAGCAGTAGACTGAGAAGCTTTTCCCGGTGATGGGGATGTTGTTGTAGGTGATGGTGATGTTTTGGCAGGTGATGTAGTGGTTGGTGTCTTTAATGTCGGTGATGGGGATGTTGTTGAAGGTCCGGGAGTTCCGGCCTTATTACATGCTGCCATACTTAAAACTAAGCCTAAGGTTATAACTAATGCAAAAATCTTTTTCATAAAAGTTTCCTCCTATATAATGTTTTTAATTTATATATAATCCTTTTGCATAGGATCATAAGGCGGTATCATAATTGATTTCTACTCGCTTTTTACCAATTTTACGATCATATTGGCAAGTGTCTTTTTTTCCTCATCATCTCCTACTTTCCAAAGTTCTCTTAAAACGCGTTGATGAACATTGTTCGGATCAACAACAGCATTAAGTACGTTACCGACTCTATATGCAATATTGTCAACTGTTCGTTCTGACATACCTGCTGCCTCTGCTGTGTTCACTACCTTTCCCAGGCTGGATTTCCATTTGTCCCATTCAGAAGTATCTGAATCCGAATGCATTTTTTCACCTCCAAGTTATTGTTGATATTAGTATTAGTAAAATGAGCAAATATATACAATTTTTCCATGGAAAATTTTTTTCTTTGTTTAAGCCATAAAAAAAGATGTAATCCTGTGTGTCTACAGGATTACATCTTTGAGCTTCAAATTTAATTTTATATTTTAAACCTATTTCATACTGATCACTATTGTCTGAACCTTTCCTCCGTTATTTAGAGGCCTGTCACAATACAGTTTCACAGACGTATACCCTGCATTAGTTCCTGTGATAATATCTGCCGCTTTTTTAGCATTAATATTGCCTGCGTAGTCTATTACATATACTGTCATATCAGGGTTGAACATATATACCCAGTTATTCAGCATAATACGTTTGCTGTCCACTGCTTGAACAAACCACCCCATTGCCTCCGGGTCTTTAATTTGCTCAAAGGAGTTGATACTGTTGTTATACATTTTCATTTTGAGAACTGTTCCAACAATTGCTCCCGGTATTTCAGCTTTTGCAGTATATGTGTACTTGTTTGAGCCTGATATTAAAGTATAGGTGTATGAATTTACCCTTCCGTCAGGAACCTGTATTTTCTGGACTACACAATTTTTGTACTGTTCTTCAAAGACATCGTTTATAAGCATGACATTGACATCGGAAAATGCACCTGTAGTTCCTATATATTGTACCTTTCCGGCCTTGAGTATTCCGTTTGGAATATCATTTAAGTTTACTAGTTTTACTGTAGAATCCGTGTAACTAAATATTTTTATGTTATCCGCAGCATAGCCTTGATTAATCTTCTTTTCGTATTTATCTACCGTAACATCGGTTGGAGTCATATAATTAAGGTTCATCAGAGTTATTGTATCATCCGTAATAGCCGAATATTTTACCAACCTCCACTTGTATTGTCCGGGGTCCTCTTTTACCTTGTAGGTCTTTGTAGTACCGTCTACAAGCATTAAATCCACAGTATAATAAATCTTTCCGTAGTCTGCTGCATCCTTTGATACTATTGTTGATGTGTTTTCCACAAATGCATAATCCTTATTATCGGAATTGTCGGTGTAATATGCTTCTACAACTTTTCCGTCGTACCCCAAAACTACTGATACAGTATCTCCCACCTTAAAGGCTCCCTTTGATGAATTGAACCTGTTCAGGTTTGCATAATCTCCCATCTGGTATTCCGCATTGTTTATTTTTATTGATTTCGGTGCATATTTACTTGGCAGTATACTTGTAATTTGACCGTCTACCTTATTGTCTACAACGAGGTAATAAATCAGAACATTCAGCTTGTTGTACACAGGGTAGACAACATCCTTGTCCTTAATATCGTTTAATGTTATGGATTCCCCTATAGTGCTTTCCGCAGGAGTTAGCGAGTTATTAACCGTATTTCTCAATAAAGGTAGATTTGTATTAAAAGTTATACTGCCCAACTTTTTGGAGCCAGGTTTAAAATTAAATGCAACCTCAGGTTTTCCATATATAAGGTTACTTTGGTCATCAGCCAGTCCAACAGAATCTTTAAGCGTTTTGTCGCTGTCTCCGGGATTTACTTTTTTTGTGTATGTATTCATCATTCTGTCAATAACAACTATTGCGGTTGTTACAGGAACTGAAGCACCGCTTTTCAAGGTAAATCCTTTTGTAATTCCAAGGCTTGCAGCTTTCTCTATAAATCCTGAAGGCCAACCTCCTACAATATCTCCGTCTGTATACCCTAAAGCCCTGATGACCGCAGTACATAACTGAGCCATTGTCAGTGCATTATTGGGTTTGAAGCTCCCGTCAGCCAACGCTGACATGTAACCCTTTTTGACTGATGCATTTATATATCCGCAGTATGCCGATTTTGCTGAAACATCGGCATATGTTGATGACCCTGCCATAGATTTCGCCATTTCACTGTTTCCCGTGGCATTTATAATAATCTTTGAAAATATTGCTCTTGATATGTTTCCTGTTGTCTTTATTTCAGAATCAGTAACCACTCCCAATGATTTAAGCTCGGCTAAAGAATCCTTCCAGAGAGTTTGAGCCGTTGTGGTTGCTGCAAATGTAATGGTTGACAATAATATGATAGCAGTCAAGGTTAATGCAAGTATTCTTTTAATCATTTTTTACCTCCTGATATGTTTTTTCTATTCAAATCTAAGGGCGTCTATAGGGTTAAGTCTGGCAGCTTTGTATGCGGGAAACATTCCGAATATTACACCGACCCCAAGTGATATTCCAAATGAAAGCATCATCCAGAAGGGTGAGTATACCGGGGTAGTTATTTTAAAACCTCCTATTATAAAGCGTATACAGAATAACCCGATTAAGATCCCCAAGGCCCCGCCAATACCTGTTATCATAACTGCCTCTATTAAAAACTGAATCATTATGTTTTTCCGTTTGGCACCTATTGCTTTTCTTATACCTATCTCCCGTGTCCTCTCTGTAACCGAAACCAGCATTATGTTCATAATTCCGATTCCGCCTACTATGAGGGATATGGCTGCTATACCTCCTAGAACAACCATAAGCGTATCTGTGATGGAATTCAGTGTGGAGAGCATCTGGGCTTGATTTGTTACGGTAAATGCATCAGTACTTCCATAAATTCCGTTCAGATATACATTGAGTTTAGCCATAGCGATTTCTACAGAAGCAGCATCCGCAGCCTGAACCGTAAAGTTTGATATTCTGCTGTTTTTGCCTAATCTCTGTGCAACAGTAACAGGAATAATTACCTGATCGTCGCTTGAAGAATCCTGTCCACCGTCTATCTGCTGTAGTACCCCTACTACCTTGAATACCTGACCGTTTATTTTCAGTGTCTGTCCTACAGGATTCTTTCCCTCAAACAGATCATTGGCAACAGCAGTTCCTATCACTGCGGTTTTTAGCTTGTAATCATTGTCAAAGGATAAAATAAAACGTCCTGACTGAACATGTCTGCTTCTAATATACTCGTACTCTTCACTGGTTCCGATCACCGTTGAGTTTCTGCTTTTTGTACCTGCTTTTAAAGTCATACTACCATTAACGACAGGGGCTATCATGCTTATATTATTTGAATTTTCATCTGCAAATGTTTTGATTTCATCATATGTTATATTTCTATTACTGTTTCTTCCCGATATATTTATTGAAATCAGGTTGCTGCCCAATCCTTCAATTGAATCTGTTATGCTTTTTGTACTGCCTTGAGCAAATGCCACAGCTGTTATAACTGACCCAACACCTATTATTACTCCAAGCATTGTAAGAAATGATCTGACCTTGTTGCCGGCAATACTCTTTAAAGCCATTTTATAGGCTTGTAAAAAGCCCATCTACACCGCCTCCTTATCCTCAATAATCATGCCGTCCTGAATTTTCACAATTCTTTGGGCTTGGGCAGCTATATTATTATCGTGGGTTATCAGCACAATTGTATTTCCCTTTTGATGGAGTTCATGTAAGGTTTTCATGATTTCCATACCTGATTTGGTATCAAGGTTCCCCGTCGGTTCATCTGCAAGAATCAATGGCGGATTACTGACGAGTGCACGCGCTATTGCAACCCTTTGCTGCTGACCACCAGACAATTCATTCGGTGTGTGGTAAACTCTATCTCCAAGTCCCACAAGTCCCAATGCTTCTACACTTCTTTTATGCCTTTCCTTGTGACCTACTCCTTGGTAAATTAAAGGCAATTCCACATTTTCTATAGCCGTAAGTTTTTTTAAAAGGTTAAAGCCTTGAAAAATAAAGCCTATTTTCTTATTCCTTATTTCGGCAAGCTGACTGTCGTTCAACTTGCTGACCTCATGACCGTCTAAAACATAATTTCCGGTTGTAGGCACATCCAGACAGCCCAGCATATTCATCAACGTAGACTTGCCTGACCCCGACGGGCCTACAATGGCAACAAATTCGTGTTTATATATGTGCAGTGAAACATTATTGAGTGCGTATATGAAGTTATCTCCCATCTGGTATGTCTTACACATGTTGGATATTTGTATCATTACTTTTTAGTCCTCCACACGCCTGCTTCAACAGGCCGATAATTTTTTCTAGTTCCCGGGTACCGACTGTCTGCTCCCGGAATTGCCTCCTGAATTGTTCACTCCCTGATTATTACCCTGCCCATTGCTACCAGGGTTGTTTGTGCCCGAGTTACTTCCTCCGGAAGTTCTGTTTGTACTTCTGTTACTGTTTCCGCCTCCAAAGTTTCCTCCCATTGGCCTGTTCATACCACCCATACCACCAAAACCACCGAAGCCAAAACCTCCCTGAGAATTGGTATTTCCGTTTACAGTGTTTGTAACCAACGGAGGAAGCACAACTATTTCTCCTTCTTCAAGTCCACTTTTTATTTCAACAAATTCATCATTGTTCAATCCCACTTCAATTGGTTTCATAACAGTGTCCTTGTAATATTCCTGATTCTGTGTAAATGCGGCTGACATTCTGGGTCTTGAGGAACCTGGATATCGGCCATTTCCTGAACCACCGGCATTACCTGCCCCTGCGCCCCTATTTTCTCCGCGGCCCCAATTTCCTGGGTCTTGCGGTTCTTCTTCGCCATTTGACAGTACTCTTACAAATGATCTGTCACCCATTTTTGTCACTGCTTCAAGAGGGATTCTGATTGCATTTTCAGATTTGTTAAGAATAATATTTGCATTGGCATTCATTCCTGCAAGAAGACCCTTTGTCTCATTTACTTTTATAGTCACATCATAGGTGGCTACTCCATTTGATGAAGTACCTTCCATAGCGCTGGCTATAACCTTACCTGTAAGGGGATTTTCGGTTGTTTCCGGCAATGCATCAATCGTTACGGAGGCCTCCTGTCCCACTTTTATTTTTGATATATCAAGTTCATCTATGGGAATAACAAACTGCATTTCTTTAAAGTCACGTATGCTAATAAGCGTATCCCCGGATTTTACACTATCTCCCGCTTTGTATGTAACGGCAGTAACTGTACCGTCTATTGCCGAGTAAATTTTATAGTCTGCAAGCTGTTTTTGTGCCGCATCCAGTTGATTTTGGAGATCCTGCATCTTAAGGTTATCTGTTTGAGAAGTCAGTTGTAGTTGATCATTTTCTATCCTGACCAGTAAATCACCCTTCTTTACAAACTGGTTTTCCTTAACATTTACTACAGCTAACGTACCCTGTGCCTGTGCTTTTACGTTTTCTTTGTTTGCATAGGAAAACCTGCTTTCTTCGCTTGAGCTTACCTCAGTGCCGTTAGTTAGCTTGAAATCAACACTGCTGGCCATTGATTCATCAGATAAAGTTCCCGGGTTATTTACTGTAACTATAACATCTCTTACCATTCCTCCTGTGGAAGCTGTATGAGTATTGTCATCAATTTCAGTAACTACACCGTTTATGGTATCTGTAAACTGCTGTAGATTAATCTTCACTGACTGTCCTATTTTTACATATGGAATATTTGCTGTACTTAACGGAATAGATAATTTAAGCTTTGAAGTATCTGTTATTGTAAAAAGTGTCATTCCGTTGTTTACATTGTCTCCTTTTACAGCCGTAACCCCGGTTACCTTACCGCCAAATGGTGCAGTAACCGTCATATTGGAATAGCTTTTGGATGTATTGCTTTCACTTACCTGCTGTTGATCGATAGAATTCTGTATTTTCTGAATTTGGAGCTTTGCATCGGTATCGTCCATTTCATAAAGTAGTTCACCTTTTTTAACTGTGTCACCTACTTTTTTATATGCCTTGATTATCTTCCCCTGAACATTAGACATGATATCCGATGTACTGGCAGACTCAATTGTTCCCGATCCTGAAAGACTTACCTCGATAGTACCTCTGGTTACTTGTGTAGTTCTTTTTGCCGATGCCATTGTACTCGTTGACTCCCTCTGCCTTACTACAAGGAATATGCCTACTGCTACAGCCAAAACAACCACCAGTGATATCACAAGTGTTATAATTCTTTTACGACTCCACTTTTTAGTACCTTTCCCCATTAAATCCACCTCTTCAAAATAAGTAAACTGCATAATTCTTTTATTAAAATAATATTAAATTTTTATGTTTTCCCTGTGTTTGAATTGTGAACAAACTGTAAATGGTTCAAGTTAATAGAAATAAAAAAAAAGACAGTCTGCTTTTATGCAAACCGCCTTTAGATTTTCTTTGTTTAACTATGTCTGTAATCAATTATTCTCTTGCTCTTTTTTTCGCTTCTGGGAAGGCTGCCAATGCGACTGGCTTCGGCTATAATATGTATTCCGATTCTTTTTTTGAATAAGTCAACGATATTGGATTCGATTTCCTCACGTTCAGTATCCCCATCGGAATTATATTCAACCTTGAGAGTCATAACATCCTTTCCATTTAGATGGTCAATAATAATTTGGTACTCACTGCTTGCTCCGTCAACATCCTTTAGTATCTCATCAATCTGTCCGGGATAGATGTTCACGCCTTTTACCTTAACCATGTCATCAGTACGACCAATAATCCTATCAATACGTGGATATTCCAGACCACACTTACATTTTCCCGGTATTATTCTTGTCAAATCTCTCGTTCTGTACCTGAGAAGTGGCGCTCCTTCCTTTCGTAGAGTTGTAATTACCAACTCACCAACCTCTCCCACCGGGAGAACCTCCTCGGTCACAGGGTCAATTATCTCAAAATAAAGGTAATCATCGTAATAATGCATCCCGTCGTGGCAAGGGCAGTCAATTGCTATACCCGGTCCGTAAATCTCTGTAAGGCCGTAAATATCATAAATATCAATCTTAAGCTCATTTTTTATACGCTGTCTCATTTTTTCGCCCCAGCGTTCTGAACCAATGATGCCCTTCCTCAGATGAATATCAGAGCCTATCCCTCTTTTTTCAACCTCTTCTGCCAGTACAAGTGCATACGATGATGTTCCAATAATAACAGTTGACTTCAAATCCATCATCATCTGAAGCTGTTTGTCAGTATTGCCGGGGCCCATGGGAACAGCCATTGCGCCAAGTCTTTCAGCACCTGCCTGAAAGCCTATGCCGGCTGTCCACAGTCCGTAGCCCGGGGTAATCTGAATCCGGTCAAGGGGTGTAACCCCTGCTATACTAAAGCTTCTGGACATCATTTCTGCCCAATCTGATACATCCTGAGCAGTGTAAGGGATTATTATTGGCTTACCTGTGGTTCCTGATGACGAATGTATTCTGATAATCTGTTCATCGGGTACTGCCTGTAACCCAAGTGGATATGCATCTCTAAGTTCTTCCTTTACCGTAAAAGGAAGCTTTTTAATCTGTTCAAGGGATTTTATATCGTTAATGTTTACACCGTTTTTTTGAAACTTATCCTTGTAAAAGGGACTGTTTTGGCTTATGTTTACCAGTAATTTTTGCAATAGTTCAAACTGGTCTATGCTCATCTTAAACTCATCTCTTCTCTTTATTTTTTCTTTATTATACAAATTTTTGCATTTTTTGTCTATGAATTTTACCTAAAATCAGATACCTCCAAAATGTTCCTTTCTAATGCGGCTGTAGTAGTCTACCACATTTCTCTCATAGTCGTCTTCCATCAAATTGGATGTAAGAACAAAATCGGCCGTCGACTGATTCATTGCAACCGGAATATCATACAACACGGCTATTCTCAGCAGCGCCTTTACATCCGGATCATGTGGTTGTGAAGTAAGAGGGTCCCAGAAGAATATCATAAAATCCACTTCTTCATTGGCAATACATGCACCTATCTGTTGGTCGCCTCCAAGAGGTCCGCTTTTAAACTTTTTAACAGGCAAGCCTGTTTTTTCAGTAATCATTTTTGCTGTTGTTCCCGTTCCACATAAGAAATGCTTGCAGAGTATATCTTTCTTGCTATTTGCCCAGTTAATCAAATCTTCTTTTCTGTTATCATGTGCTATTAATGCTATGTGTTTCTGCTTGCCAAGTTTATTTCCGCTCATGGTTTTATCCCCCTGTAATTGTACGTTTAGTTGCGTCATTTATGTTATATATTTTAGGCATTTTTTAACTCAACTGTTGCTTCATATCCCATTTCAAATGCTTTCTGATTAAGTTCTCTGAATTTCTGAGGAACATTTTCAATAATAGTATTAAGCATTATTTCTCTTGTAAAGGGCATTTTACCCACAGCTGTAGCAGCTCCTAGCAAGACTACGTTTACTGCTTTTACATTACCTGCTTTTTCAGCCAGTGAATAACCGTCTACAAAATATACTTCCTGTGAATTGTCTTTTATATATTTGATTATTTCATCGCTATCATAGTGGGAGTTGCCGAGAGATGCTGATACAGGCTTTATCACCTGTGTATTAACAATACAACAGCCTTTTTTTGAAAGTCTCGGAATACTTCTTGCGGCTTCTGCAAGCTCAAAGGCTATAACCATATCCGCACCTCCAAATGGAATTATAGAGCCGGATTTTTCGCTGTCAATACGCACATGACTGACAACACAGCCTCCTCTTTGGGACATACCAATAGTTTCAGCAGTTCTTGCAAAGCTGCCCTGATTAATAGCTGCCGCAGCTATTAGCCTTGAAGCAAGCACTGTTCCCTGTCCTCCTACACCTGATATCAATATATCAATCTTACTCATTTCTCTTCACCTCCTATAGCATTAAACGGGCAAACATTTGTACATAACCCGCAGCCGTAGCAAAGTGATGGTTCTATACTGACTTTGCCGTCAATAAATGATATCGCCGGACACCCAATGTCAGTAATGCATTTTTTGCAATTTTTACAGTTTTCTTTAATGCTATATTTTACAGGCGGTTTAAAAAGAGCAATACAAGGAGCTTCAAATAATACTACTGAGGGGCCTTTGTATTCTACCGCTTTCTTGATTATTTCTACGGCATTACTGAAATCCAGAGGATTTCCTTTAACTATGTGTCCGACACCACAGGCCTTCACCATTCCGTATATATCTATTTTCTCTGAAATGCTATTCATCATTGTTTTTCCTGTTCCAGGATGAGGCTGATGGCCTGTCATTGCTGTAGTACTGTTATCCAAGATAACCACGGTAATATCGGTATTGTTATATACTGCATTTACAATGCCGGGTATTCCTGTGTGGAAGAATGTGGAGTCTCCGATAAAAGCTATATGCTTTGCTTCTGGCTGGGCTCTTTTAATCCCTTGTGCCACAGTAATACCAGCGCCCATGCAAAGGCAGGTGTCTACCATATCCAAGGGTTTAGCATTTCCAAGGGTATAACAACCTATATCACCTGTAAATACTGCCTTTTGACCTTTCATAGCCGTTTTGACTGCAAAAAAGGAAGCTCTGTGAGGACATCCTGCACAAAGTACGGGCTGTCTTACAGGTAGTTCAGGTGGTACCACTTTTTCAACGTTTTCTGTTTGGATATTGAGATATTTTGCAAGTACATCATAAACCAATTCAAAGGTATACTCTCCTGCAAATGGCAGATGCCCTGTTTTTTTACCGAGTACCTTTACATTCTGCTGTTTGGAGGCACAAAACATTGCTATCTCCTCTTCAACAACAGGATCAAGCTCTTCAAATACAAGAACTTCGTCCAGTCCTTCAAGGAAACAGGATGCTGCCGCCTTTGGCAATGGGTAGGGAGTTCCCACTTTAAACAGCTTTACATTGGCATTTAATTTTTCCAGGGCCTCCACTACATATGAATATGCAACTCCTGATGCAGCAACACCAAGTTTTCCATCTTTTCCTTCAACCTTGTTGAAACTTATTCCTGAAAAAATATCACTTAGCTTATGTTGAAGTTCCTCAATATGAAGATGCTTTTTGTAAGCAAGGCTTGGGAATATAACCCACCTGGGGTCTTTCACGAACCCCTCAATCTTATGGTCATGTCTTTTTTCATCTACGTCTATAGTTGCACAGGAATGACATATCCTTGTGGTAGGTCTCAAAAATACAGGAAGCTCCACCATTTCTGACAATTCAAAAGCATATTGGATCATTTCATACGCTTCTTCAGGTGATGATGGGTCAAGTACAGGAAGATTTGAATATCTTGCAAAATGCCTTGTATCCTGCTCGGTCTGGGATGAAAAAGGCCCCGGGTCATCAGCAACCAGTACTACCATACCACCTTTAACTCCAATATACGCCAGACTCATTAGCGGGTCAGAAGCAACATTCAATCCTACTTGCTTCATGGTTACCAAGGTTCTGGCACCGGAATATGCCGCACCCGCAGCTACTTCCATTGCTGATTTTTCATTTACAGACCATTCCACATATATATCACCTGGATTATTATGGGCTACTGATTCAAGTACCTCTGTAGAAGGGGTTCCGGGGTATCCAGTTACGATATTTACCCCTGCTCTTATAGCACCAAGGGCTATGGCCTCGTTACCCATAAGTAGTTTCTTAGACATTTTACCTCCCCTGAGCCAAAACGGCTCAAAAACTAATATAATAGAAAAATTATATCATATTTAATACGAATTTCGCAAAATTTCGTCAAATATCCGCTTAAAATCATAAATTCCTAATTAATTTAAAATTTCCTTTAAAAGTTAATATTTTTATTTATTGGGTACATACAGTAATATAAGTATTTAAATATACCGATAATAAACTTAAAGGGAGGGTTTTATTATGAAGATGATAGTTGCAATTGTAAGGCCGGAAGCCTTTGAAGATGTAAAGCAGGCACTTTTTAATGCAAAGGTTGCAAAAATGACAGTAAGCCACGTAAAGGGCTGTGGGCAGCAAATGGGCTACACCGAGAGCTATCGCGGAAAAGTTACCGAAGTAAATCTTTTGAACAAAATCAGATTTGAAATCTGCGTAAATGATGACTATGTCAAACCGACCGTAGACGCCATAATGGAAACGGCAAGAAGTGGAAACATTGGGGACGGAAAAATTTTTGTACTTCCAATCGAAGAGTGTTATCGTATTAGAACAGGAGAAGAAGGCTCCGAGGCTATCGGCTAAGATAGAACCGGGAAAGCAGAATAAGGGACGGGTGCCTGTTTTTGAGCATCTGTCCCTACATGGATAATCTTATAATATATGGGATTGACTTACTTTCAATTGTCTGTTAATATTTTCCTTTGTGATCACAAATTTACTAATAGGCATAAAGAAAGGTATTAAGTTTATGATAATTAAAAGAATTAAAAATATGGTGTTAACAGTATTGTTATTTGGTCTTTTTTCTATAAGTGTTTCTGCAGCAGGAGAAAATACTATGTATAATGATGCAGTTTCGAACATGTTAAGTATGGGATTTTCTCAGCAGTATATAAATGACTTAAATGAAGAGGAAATATTAAAGTACAAAAATGCAACTTTATATTCGTCTGATGAAAAATATGTTAAAATTATTTCATCAGAAAAAGGTAGTAAAGTTATAGAAAGTTCTGAGAATGAATGGCTAATGCAAAAACAAACTGAAAATAATGTTAAAGCGGCTAATATAGCAAGTAATGATAAAGTAGCTAATATAGCAGGTAACGATGATCCGGTAGTGACTACTACCAATTGGCTAAAATTAGAAACATCTATTTTACATAATAGTGGTAATAGTTATTTTATGTCATGTAGATATGAATGGTCAAAAACTCCAACTTATAATTTAGAAGATGTTCTAGGTATGGGCTGCAGTGGAGCAGATGTTCTATATAATACCTTTACTTTTGTACAAAAATATGACATAACATGTAACCATGCTAGTAATACAAACCCAAAGTATAGCAGTGGAACATCAACAATTACCGTAAATGATAATACTCCAAGCAAGTATACTCCCAATGGCATAGCAAAAAAGTTTAATTTACCCATAAAGTACGATGTACATTATGGTAATGAGTATCCTCGTCCATATTCATACCAAGATTATACTTCCAATATTAGAGGGTATATGAGAGTCGATTTATATAAAAACAATACTAACAACACAATTATTTCTAACATTGCTACATACGATCATCAACAGTTTGCACTAAGTTTTTCACCATCCATTGAATTTGACTTAAAAGGTGCAATGAGTTTAACAGGCGCCTTTAGCTTTTCTTCTACCTATGATCAAGTGATAGCAGGAAAAAACAGGATACTTCCATAAGTCGTATTTTAATTTTATTGGAGAATTAACCCATGAGTAAGAAAAAAATAACTTTAGTTATAATTCCAGTTGCTGTATTAATCCTACTAGTAGTCTTACTTATTTATAATTCAACTTTTACTATAGAAAATAACGATAAGGGTATTAAGACTAAAATAGAAGCATTTATTAACAGAGGTACAACCCCTGAAATGAAAATAACTTTAAAGAATGAAATTCGGATTGGGAATATTAAAATCGTTTCTTTTGTTGCTTCTTCCTCCGAAGGAAATAACTTCGGATACTGCACATTAACAGAAAGCCC
Organism: Bacillota bacterium; assembly: GCA_023390335.1. Classification (GTDB taxonomy): domain Bacteria; phylum Bacillota; class Clostridia; order Acetivibrionales; family DSM-1351; genus Ruminiclostridium. Next base: position 69,359 of record JAEWCZ010000087.1, read on the forward strand.
GTTTAAAGAAAAATTTAAAATACAATCAGTGAGATATGGTACGGGTCTGATAGATCTGCCTGTTATTAGTACGGAAAGCGGTAAATATCTGATTGCTATAGGAGAACAGTATAATAAAAAAGCTACATATGTTAAAGTTAAGCTTGATGAGAATAATTATACATTTGATATTAAAAGTCCATATTTCATTTTATATAAAAAAGTTCCAAATGATACTAGTACCTCTCAAGCAGCAGAATTTACATTCTATGATAAAAACCATAAAGAAATCCCCTATTCGGACATGATGGAAAAGTTAAAAGAATAATTTTTATATACTTACAAGCAGCATTAGGTAGCCTAGTGCTGCTTCTTTTCTGTAAATAGCTTGTGAATTTCAAAATATATAGTGATATAATAACTATTGCTTCTTTTACATAGTAGGCGTTTATTAAATTACCGGAGGATAATTATGAATACAATAAAGCTCGGAAAATACAGACACTTCAAAGGGAATGAATACAGAGTTCTATATATAGCCAAACATAGTGAAACATTGGAGGAAATGGTTGTTTATCAGGCTCTTTACGGAGATTTCGGAATATGGGTCAGACCTGCTGCAATGTGGGATGAAATAATTGAAAGGGATGGTTTGACTTTCAGAAGGTTTGAATATATTGGGGAATAAAGCAACCCATCGAGGTAGTAGATATCACCAGCCCCGCGCTGAATTCCATGTTAGGAAGATATTTCATCGGTCAAACTCCCGGAAGTTCCTTTGCTCTATTCTTTTTATCTCCGGGTAAAGAGCAGGTACAGACCAGAGTAGCCTTGGTTGGTGGTAGGAAGAAGTGAATTTATGAACGAATCTAAAAAGACAAAATCTTAGTGCTTTATGTGACAAGGGGCTAATACCTAAAAATTTGGCATTGCCCCCTAAATTTAAACTGATATTTAACACAAATCTAAGCTATTTACGAGCACTTTTAAATGATATATTATGAGAATCGATTCACAATTCCGCTGATTGCGACTGCGTTCTTTTTATTTTGGCTAACAATAACCGTCATTTCCTCTGTTGTTACTTTCGTCTGACGCGCTTTATCCAGAATATCCTGACTGTTCACTGTGTGAGATCCCGGAACATCTGACACTGACTGAATCTGAGTCTGAATTGTTTCGACTGTCTCAACAAACGTTGACGATGCACCTGCAATATCAGAAATAATGCCCTGAATACCCTGGATTGACTGGTGATAATCCTTCGTTGCTTTTTCAAACTCTACAAACTGTGTCTGTACATCATTTTCCAGGAACAAAATAACCTGATCAAAACATGCTTGAATATTTGCAATATTATTTCTTGTTTCATTACAAATTGCTTGAATCTGAGTTGCTGTTTCAGATGAGCTATTGGCTAAATTTCCGATTTCTCCGGCAACAACGGCAAACCCTCTTCCGGCTTCACCGGCTCTTGCCGCCTCAATCGAAGCATTTAATGATAGGAGATTGGTCTGGCGTGTAATATCCAGAATCTTTGACGCCATCTCATCAATACGCATCAATGATTGTAAGTTACCCAATACACTTTCAATTGTTTTTTGATTTTCTTCTATTTTCTCACTAATTGTTCTCATTGAGCTATTTGCAAGTTTCTGCATTTGATCAACTTTTCCAAGCAACTCACCACTGTGCAGATTACCCTGATGAATTCTTTCTTCTACCGCTGATACTACATGAGCAATTTCTGCAACCTCATGATCTACTCTTGAAACAGCTGCATTTACTTCTTCTGTATGTCCTGCGAATAATGTTGTCGCCTTTGAGTTATCTGATACGCATTCTAACAATACTTCCGAAGAATCTTGCATAGCAATTGCTGATTCACTTAATGAAGAAGAACAATTGCTAAGGGTATGTACAATTTCTCCTAACGCCTCATATAATGAATTCATTGCAGTAGCAATCTGTCCGATTTCACTTTTCGTACCAATCCATGGCTCCAATTTTTTGTTTTTCTGTAATTTTAAGTTTCCAAGTTGTTTGATGGAATCCTCAACATATCGCAAAGGCTTCATGCTAAATCTAATCATTCCAAATGCCAATGCACTGATTACTACAACGAATAAGAAACAAATCATAGCAAGCACTTTCGTATTTTTTCTAGTATCGTTGTAAATATTCTTTTCACTATCGAATGATACAACAGCCCACCCATGTTCGCTGATATTTTTGAAATTTGCAACACAAGCACCTTCTGTTTCATCTGTATAGGTTAATTCTCCGGAAACACCATTTTTTTTAATTGCTTCAATAACACGTAATAGCATTGGATTTTCGATATCCTTAGCCATTAAATTCTCATCAGCAGCAAATATATATTTTCCGGTCTTAACATTAATCATATAATGTCCCATTGTATCTTCTTTACTTTTTAATTTATTTAAAAGGATTTTTAAACTTTCTGCAAATGGACCACCGCCTACATAACCTAAAATAGTAGTTCCATCTGTGTCAAACACAGGGCAGTACATCGACAAAATAAGCTGCCCGCGCGCCGGTGAAACAATAATTCCTGCATTATATAATCCTTTTTTTTCTAACATCGCATTTTGTAATTGTTTTAAGCTATCTCCTTCTTTTCTCCATGTACGTCCGACGTCTGAAGCATTAGAATGCGCAATACAGTGCGTATTCCACTCTCCTATATAAATACCTTCCCAATTATCAAGTCCTGAAAAATAGTTTTGAGTATATGCCTGCGCAATTGCTTGTTTTTCGGCATTATTTACATCCTTTAATAATTCCCGTACTGCCGGCGCCTTACTATAAGCAATTAATAAATCTTCTTGGTGGGTTACATACTCAGCAATAAGATTTGTCTGTACCAAAAGATTTGTTTCCATCTGTTTACGTTCTGTTTGTTTCAGCATGTTGTTCATTGTGTTGTTTACTGTAACATAGAGCAGGCTGATGCCAACAATGACAATTACCATAATCCCCAACGTAATTGTTCTGCTTAGCTTCCAGTTTTTCATTTTTCTCATACCCCTTCTTTCTAGTATTTTTACATCTTGAGTACAATCATTTAAATTATACTTCTCTCATCTTGTATAATGCAACATAATACGACAAAATTTAGCAAATATCAAATATCCTACCATAACCGAATTGCTTTTTACATAAACTTGCCAGCGAGGTAAATGGTGAATAAATTGTTGAGAAATATTATTCCAACAAAAAACCTTCCTATTGATGTATTTATACTACTAACATCAATAGGAAGGTTTACACAAACTTTGAAATGGTCTCAATCAACCTGCCTGGAAGCCTCAACCTCTTTATATTGTAATCTTAATTTATGACAGTTCAAATGCTCCTGTATATAGTTGGTAATACTTTCCTTTTTGTTTGATTAACTCGTTGTGACTTCCCCTTTCAATAATCTGACCTTGTTCTAATACCATAATCACGTCAGAATTTTTAACAGTTGATAGCCTGTGTGCAATTACGAATACTGTTCTTCCTCTCATGAGCCTGTCCATTCCTTCTTGAACAATAGCCTCAGTCCTCGTATCAATGCTTGAAGTTGCTTCATCAAGAATCAAAACCGGCGGGTCAGCAATAGCCGCTCTTGCAATAGTTAGAAGTTGTCTTTGTCCCTGAGACAGATTACCTCCGTCTCCGGTAATGACTGTTTCATATCCATTTGGCAAATGCTTTATAAACTGATGGGCATTGGCAAGCTTTGATGCCGCAATAACTTCTTCATCCGTCGCATTTAATTTTCCATATCTTATATTGTCTGCAACTGTTCCCGTAAAAAGGTGCGCATCCTGTAGAACTATTCCTAACGAACTTCTTAAATCGTTCTTTTTAATTTTGTTGATATTAATACCGTCATACCGTATTTTTCCGTCTTGAATATCGTAGAATCTGTTGATTAAATTTGTAATAGTTGTTTTTCCAGCTCCGGTTGCACCTACAAAAGCTATCTTTTGTCCAGGTTTTGCAAAAAGACTTATATTGTGCAGTATAATTTTATCTTCTCTATAGCCAAAATCCACATCATCAAAGACTACTTCACCCAAAAGCTTTGTATAGGTAACAGTACCATCACTATGTGGATGCCTCCAAGCCCATATCCCGGTACGTTCTGCTGATTCTGAAAGTTCCCCCTGTTCAGTTTCATTTACATTAACCAAGGATACATACCCCTGGTCTACCTCTGACTTTTCATCAAGAAGCTTAAAGATTCGGTCAGCTCCGGCTAAAGCCATTACGATAAAATTAAACTGCTGAGAAGCCTGACCTGTAGTTTGACTGAAGCTTCTGGTTAGTTGAAGAAAAGCCGCCAATGCTCCCACTGTAAAGCCACCAAAGCCTGAAATTGCAAGTAATGCGCCCACAATGGAAATCAGTACATAAGTCATGTTTCCGATATTTCCAAGTATAGGCATTAAAATATTTGCGAATTTATTAGCGTTATTTGCACTGTCACAAAGGCTGTCATTCAATTTATCAAAATTAAGTTTTGCTTCTTCTTCATGGCAAAATACCTTTACAACCTTTTGACCTTCCATCATTTCTTCAACATAGCCGTTAAGTTTACCAATGTCCCTTTGCTGAAGTCCGAAATACATACCGCTCTTTCCGCCGATTACCTTGATTACGTAAAACATAACACTTATGGCTATCATTTGTACAATCGTCAGGGGTATACTCAAAAAAATCATTGAAAAGAATACACTTACGATTGTGATAACAGAAGCCAACAGCTGTGGTATACTTTGGCTGATCATCTGCCTTAATGAATCTGTATCGTTTGTATACAAACTCATAAGCTCCCCATGAGAATGAGTATCAAAGTGACTTATAGGCAAGGTTTCCATATGTTCAAACATATCATCTCTTATCTTCTTTAAAGAGCCTTGAGATATTACAATCATTATTCGATTAAATATGAAATTGGTCAAAACCCCTACAAGATAAATTGAGGAGATAGTTAATATTGCTTTTAACAGCGGTCCGAAATCAGCTGCCCCGGTTTTATTTAACAGCGGGGTTATATAATCATCAATAAGATTCCTCAAAAATAATGTACCTGCAACATTAGAAAGTGAGCTGATAAATATACATATTACAACAATGACAAATAGAAATTTATATTCCTTTAATACATAAGATAGTAATCTTTTTAAAACTTTCATTGGGTTCTCAATACCCCTACCTTTTGGATTACCTTTCTTCATCACTATCAGCTCCCTTCACTTGAGACTCGTAAACTTCAGTATATATAGCATTTGAATTCATAAGTTCTTTATGTGTTCCGATGCCATCTATTTTACCGTCATTGAGCACAATGATTTTATCTGCCTCCTGAACGGAAGATATACGCTGTGCAATTATAAGTTTTGTTGTATCAGGAATACTCTCTTTAAATGCTTTTCTTATAAGGGCATCGGTTTTAGTGTCCACAGCACTTGTGGAATCATCTAGAATCAAGATTTTAGGCTTTTTCAGCAAAGCTCTTGCAATACAAAGCCTTTGCTTTTGCCCCCCGGATACATTAGTTCCGCCCTGTTCAATATATGTATCATACTTCTCAGGGAAGTTTTGTATAAATTCATCTGCATGAGCCTGCTTGCAGGCAGCAATTATTTCTTCATCAGTCGCCTGTTTATTTCCCCATCTTAAGTTTTCTTTTATTGTCCCGGAAAATAACACGTTTTTCTGCAGCACCATTGAGACTTCATTTCTAAGAGTTTCTATATCATACTCTCTTACATCAATACCGCCGACTTTTATTGAGCCTTGTGTTACGTCATATAATCTTGGAATAAGCTGAACAAGAGTTGTTTTACCACTTCCTGTCCCTCCTATAATTCCTACAGTCTCTCCTGCCTTTATTTCTATATTGATATTATCAAGGATTAGGTTGTCCACCTTTTTACTATAACTGAAATTAACATCTCTAAAACTTATAGAACCATCCCTTACTTCATAGATTGGTTTATCACAGTTGGATAAATCGCTCTTTTCATCAAGTACTTCTACAATTCTATCCGCAGAAGATTTTGCTATAACTGTCATTAGAAGCACCATAGATAACATCATAAGACTCATCAAAATGTTAGTGGTATATGTGAAAAAGCTCATAAGCTCTCCTGTTGACATAGAACCTGACACAATTAGCTTTGCTCCAACCCAAGATAAAAGAAGTATACTTGCGTTCATTGTAAACTGCATTATAGGAGAAATAAATGTAACAATCTTTTCTGCTTTTATAAAGTTGTCGTATATACTTTTAGAGGCTTTATAGAATTTATTTGTTTCATATCCTTCTCTAACATATGCCTTTACAGCACGAATTCCAGTCAGATTTTCCTGTACACTGGCATTTAAATCGTCATACTTTTCAAACACATTTTTAAAATGAGGAAAGGCGCTGGTCATAAGAAAATACAATGCCAATCCGAGAAAAATTATGGCTCCCACAAATATTAATGCCAATCTTGCATTTAGGTAAAAACTCATTATCAGAGCAGATACCAGCATTAGCGGAGGTCTTGCAAACATTCTTAAGGCTAATTGATAAGCATTTTGTACATTTGTAACATCTGTAGTTAATCTGGTTACCAACCCGGCTGTTGAAAATTTATCTATACTTGAAAAAGAATAACTTTGTATTCTATCATACATTCCCTTTCTAAGGTTTCTTGCAAAACCGGAGGATGCCCTAGCAGCATATTTACCTGCCAAAACACCAAAGGTTAAAGAAAATATAGATACTATTACCATCACTGCTCCGATAGTAACTACATATTCCATATTCCCTTTTTCTACCCCATTATCAATAATCCATCCCATTAATAAAGGAATAGCTATCTCCATGGCCACTTCCAATGCTATGTATATTGGTGTGGCGATAGAATCTCTTTTAAACTCCTTTACATAACTTAATAGTTTTTTTATCATGTTTCTCATCCCTTTTTATTTAACTGGAATTAATCCGCTATTTTATCAGATAGTCTATTTATTAAACTAATCAATATTTCCTTTTCCTCACTATTCAATCCGTCTTCTAACGACTTCTCGAATTCAAGTATACGTTCATATATTTTATTTTGAATTTCTATTCCATTCTGAGTAAGTATTATCTTTTTAAGTCTTGCATCCTCAGAAACACTTATTCTCTTAATGTACCCTTTTTTTTCCATTAATTGAAGCACACTAGTTACAGAGGAACGTCTTATTTCGAACTCCTCTTCTATATCCTTTTGAAATATATCCCTTATAGCAGACTGATAATAAACAAAACCAAGAATTCTGCTTTGAATACTTGTTAATCCATATTGACTGACTTCTCGTCCTATTCTCCTATGAATTCTTTTATAAAAAATACTTACTAATCTCCCTATATAAACATCATTATTCATATCAATCCTCCTTTATTAATATTATATTGTTAGGTTTCTAACTAATTGTAAATTACATCGGTTCGATTGTCAATAATATGAGGTAAAATGGAACATTAAGTAAAAAAATAGCCTATACATTTCTGTATGAGCTATTTGTATTGACTGTTATTAGGTTGTCATTACTAATTGGATTTAGTCTATATAAATCTATACTGTAAATTTGCTAACAATTTCTTTAAGCTTTCGAGTACTTCTGTTGCTGTTTTCCATTTCATTCTTAACCTTATTTACCATTTCAACTATTTCAATATTCTGCTCTGCTATGCTTTGAGTTCCTGCTGCACCCTCATTTACTGTTTTAGATACATCATTAATAGCGCGGATTATTCCTTCCACTGATGCCGTGAGTTCTTGTGATGTTTCGCTAAACTCAGAAACAAGTTCATAAACAAACGCTGCATCGTTATTGTAGGATTCACCTGTTTTGACCATATTCGAATAATCAGGCTTAACTGTTGTATCCAGAAAATCTAAAACTGTACGGGAGCCATCGGCAAGGTGTTCAACTGCAGAAACAACTTCATTAGTAACCCTCTGTATTTCGTTTACTGCATTTTTTGATTCCTCAGCCAACTTTCGGATTTCGTCGGCAACAACTGCAAATCCCTTTCCTGCTTCACCCGCTCTTGCTGCTTCTATTGCCGCGTTTAGTGCAAGAAGATTGGTTTGTTCTGAAATTTGTAATATCGTTCCGGTCAGTACATTAATATGCCCTACTGCTTTTGAATTTTCCAATGCAGTTATTAATTTTTTTGTTGATTCTTCATAAATATCATGGGCTGTTTTTACAGATAATAATGAACTGTCTCTTAGTGTAATCGCACGATTCCCGATTTCTTCTGCCTCCATTGAACCCTTTTGAGCCTTTTCACTCATTGCTTCTATTGCAGATTCAATCTCCTGTGATGATGCGTTTACCTGTTCAGTTGCAGCAGCTGTCTCCTCCATACCTGCAGAAATCTCTTCGGTAGTAGATGAAACATTTTCAACAAATAAATTTAGTTCCTCCATTTTCTTATCTACTATAACTATAGAGTTTTCAACAACCGTCGCTTCTTCAATTATGCCGCTTACAATAGTCCTCAAATTAGCCAAAAATTTGTTAACTGAATTAGCAAGCTGTCCCACTTCATCCTTACTTTTAATATCTATCTCCTTGGTCAAGTCTCCACCAGCTTGAGCTAATACGTTGAGTTCTTTTCTAAGCTTTATAATTGGACGGATTATTCCCCTTGCTATTACAATTGAAAGAGCTATTCCCAATAAAAGAGACAGTGATTCAAACACTATCATGGTAATTATTGAGGAATTATAATCTGTGTCATTTTGCTTGTTCTTTTGCGCGGCTTGTGAGGAATTATATTGTGATAAGCTATAAAGGGCCTTTTGCTCATTTCGTAAAAACTTTATATTATCATTTAGTAGCTTTAAAGCTTCTTCCTGTTTACCAATTCTTAATGCCTCAATAACTTTATTTCTTGCCTCCCTGTATGCGCTTTTATTACTTTCAACTTCAACAAGAGTATCTTTTTGAAATTTATCCAATTTAGTATTTTTATATTCTTTTAAGTTTGAATCTATTTCTTTTGAGCCATTTTCTAACTTTTGTATGTATTCGGTATACTCGGATTCAATATCTCGATATAAAATTGCATATAACAATGAGGCCTCATTTTCATTAGTTTGAATAATTACCTCTGATAACCAATTTGATGGCAAAAAGTCCTCTTGATACATGTTCATCATCGTGTCATGGATATTATTAACATAATAGTATCCTACAGTACCAACCAAAAAAATAAATACAATTAAAACAACAGATAGAATTAGAATTTTGTGAGTAATTTTTACATTTTTGAGCATGATTTTGTTCCTCCATTTATGTATTAATATAACCTTTTAATTAATCAACTAATTCTAATGCTAGTTGTGTAAATTGTCAAATGTTGTTGAAAAATAGAATATTTACTCATTGTATCCGTTCGGATGTGATGAATGCCAATTCCATGCTGTTTCAACGATTTTATTCAAATCATTATATTTGGGTTTCCAACCTAAGATATCAATTGCTTTTTCTGCTGAAGCAACCAGTATGTCAGGGTCTCCGGGTCTTCTTGGTGCATCGGTAGCTTTTATGGTCTTTCCTGTTACTGCTCTGGCTACCTCTACTACCTCTCTGTTTGAGAAGCCGGTTCCGTTACCAAGATTGAAGGTGTTGCTTTCTGCACCTTTTCTCAGATTTTTTAGTGCAAGCACATGTGCCTGAGCTAGGTCTGAAACATGAATATAGTCTCTCACACAAGTTCCGTCTTTTGTGTTGTAGTCGTTTCCAAATATCTTTATTTCATCTCTCTTACCTTGAGCAACCTGCAATATTATGGGTATCAGGTGTGATTCAGGTGAATGAGCCTCTCCTATTTTCCCACTAATGTGTGCACCGCAGGCATTGAAATATCTGAGAACTGCATGCTTTATTCCATATGCACCATCTGCCCATTTTAATATCTTTTCAACTGTTAATTTTGTTTCTCCGTATGGATTGATTGGAGCTGTTTTGTCACTCTCTTTTATTGGAATTGCCTCCGGTATGCCGTAAGTAGCTGCTGTTGATGAGAATACTATCTTGTTCACTCCGGCTTCTTGCATTGCGGTTAAAAGATTTAATGATGCAATTACATTGTTATTGTAATACTTTAGAGGATTTAAAACACTTTCTCCTACCTCAATATATGCTGCAAAGTGTATTACAGCTTCAATATCATTTTCACTAAATACTTTTCTTATCTTATCAATATTTCTTAAGTCAGCCTGAATAAATTTACCGCCTAATACAGCCTCCCTGTGCCCTTTTTCTAAATTGTCAAGAACAATAACCTCCTCATTTGCATCCAGAAGCTCCGCAACTGTATGGCTTCCTATATAACCTGCTCCGCCTGTAACTAAAACTGCCATCCTTGTCCCTCCATGTTTTTATATTTAAATATTAAAAATACTTTAAATCTTGATTTCTCTTGCTCCGTCACTTATTTCACTGACATAAAACTCCGGAGTTATACCGGTTTTCTCTTTATAATTATGGCCCACTTGCTGAATAAACAAATCAACCTTATCCTCCGGAACTATGTTTACCGTACATCCTCCAAAGCCGGCACCGGTCATTCTCGCGCCTATAACACCTTCAACCTTCATAGCTTCGGCAGTCATTGTGTCCAGTTCTTTTCCTGTTACTTCATATAAATCCCTGATTGAAGCATTTGCCTCTACCAAAAGCCTACCCAATTCTATTAAGTCATTTTTCTTTAGTGCCTCTGCCGCCCTGAGAACTCTGTCATTTTCACAGATAACATGAGTAACTCTTTTTCTGATTACTTCATTCTCAATTCTTGCCTTGTACTGCTCAAATTCAGAAATAGTAATGTCACATAAATTCTTTTTATTTGGCAGATACTGTTGTAGTACTTTTAAGCCTTCAGCACATTCTTCGACTCTCTCATTATATTTTGATTCACCAAGTGCCCTTTTCTTCTTTGTATTTCCAAGCACTATTTTGTAACCCTCCAGCCTTAAAGGTAAATATTGATATTTCAAAGTTCCGCAATCCAGTAAAATTGCATGATCCTTTTTCCCCATTGCAGAGGCAAACTGATCCATTATTCCACAGCTTACCCCACAGAATTCATTTTCAACTTTTTGTCCCAGTACCGCCATTTCTACCATATCTAATGGTTTTGTTATTCCATATGCTTCATTGCCCAAGGTAACTAATGTAACAGCCGTAGCCAACTCTATTGCAGCGGAAGATGAAAGTCCTGAACCAAGCGGAACAGTGTCATGAAAAAGCATATCTACCCCAACCAGCTTGTAGCCTGCATTTTGGAGTACATAAGCTACTCCCGCCTGATAATTTCCCCATTTAAGATTTTTTGCACTCTCCAACTCAACCATTTTCACCTCTACCCTGTCTGGTAGATCTGTTGCTGCAAGTCTTAGAGTATTATCATTATTTACTCTTGCAATTACGGTAGAATCAAGGCTCAAAGCTGCCGGGAAAACAAATCCGCCGCAATAGTCAATGTGTTCTCCGATGAGATTAACTCTCCCGGGGCCTGAAAATATTCTTAAATCCTCTTCATTCCCTCCGTATATTTCGCAAAACTTTTTCTTTAGATCATCATAATTTTTATGCATTAGTCTAAGCTCCTTAAATTTATATTTGTACAACCTATTGATTTCATAAATTTATCGAATGCCTTTAACCCTTCAACTGTTTGCTTAAACACCCCTGTATGCTCCAGACAAGTTTCAAACTTTCTCCCAATTTCCAACTTGATGTATTCATCAGCACATTCTTCGGTTAATGTATTTCCGTATTTTGAAAGAAGTTCTTCTATCCAAGCCTTATGCTTATACAGTTCCTGCTCCTTTTCAAAAACATCTACATTATATGATTTGCCGCAAAGTATTCTTTTTATCTGTTCTAGCTCCGATTTAAGTCTCCCAGGCAATATAGCCAGACCCATAACCTCAATTAAGCCAATATTCTCTTTTTTTATGTGATGAATTTCTTTATGAGGATGAAATATTCCATCGGGGTATTCCGCAGTTGTTCTGTTATTCCTAAGCACTAAATCCATCTCATATTTTCCCTCTTCATTTATTCTACAAATAGGAGTTATTGTATTGTGAAGGATTTTATTATTCTCAGAATCAGAATATGCAAGAATTTCAACACCTTCATCGCTGTACTCCCTCCACATGTTTAAAACATAGTCAGAGAAATCAGTTAACTGGGAGATATCGTCACTGGTGGCACGGATAACCGACAGAGGCCACTTAACTACAGCTATATTAATTTTATCGTATTCCTTGCATTTGTAATTTTTTATAATAGAAGCTTTCTGCATCGGAAATATGTAGTTTCCGCCCTGAAAGTGATTGTGGCTGAGTATAGAGCCTCCTACTATTGGCAGATCAGCATTTGACCCGCATATGTAATGAGGAAATTGCCTTACAAAATCCAAAAGCCAGCTAAATGTCTTTTTGCAGACAACCATTGGCACATGGTTTTCACTTAATATAATACAATGCTCATTATAATAGACATATGGAGAATACTGAAAATACCATTGTTCTCCGCATAATGTTACAGGAATTATTCTATGTGTCTGTCTCGCCGGAAAATTAATTCTACCGGAATATCCTATATTGTCTATGCAAAGCATACATTTGGGGTAATTGCTCTGAGGCTGTAGTTTCTCCATTGCTATTGTTTTTGGGTCTTTTTCCGGCTTAGTTAGATTTATTGTTATTTCAATGCTTCCGTATTTCGTGTCGGTTGTCCATTTTATATTTTGAGCTATTTGAGCAGTCCTTATATAATTTGATGCTAGACAAAGTTCGTAGAAATAATCCGTTGCAGCCTTTATGGATTGTGTTTGGACTAAATTGTAAAAATTGTTAATGTTTTCAGACTGTCTTGGCATTATTAAGCCCATTATTTTTGTATCAAATAGTTCGGAATAAGCATATATATCCTTATTAAACAAGCCTTTATCCCCTGCATATTCTACAAGTGAACTCAATATCTCCGTCGGATACTCTAATTCCTCATCAACTACATTACCACTGTACGGCTCTTCTATTTTAAGCAAATTCAAAAGCTGATTTCGTGCAATTATGGTATCAAGTTTATCTATCATACCGTGTTTTATCCCAAATTGGAGTAATCTTTCAATTTCATATGCAGGATTAATCATTGTATTCCACCCTTCATAAATTATTAATTTCTAATACAGTAATATAAATTAAAAACGCCGGTACCCGGCGTTTTTACAGATATTAAAGATTAATCGTTTCCTCTTTTCCTTTGTATATAAACTCTATTGTTTTAGGATTTTCGCCGCTACTAATCAATTTAATTTTGAAATTTTCCTGGTATTTGAATTCACCGCAAGCCATTCCAAACGTCAATGTTTTTTCATTATCCTTGTACAGTAGATCAATAGCTGAATAGTTCCCTTTTTCATAGGAGTAATTGTCTCCATCATCATTATACAAGGTAAACTCTCCATCCTCTCCGCTGTAAATAATGATTTCGGAAATTTCACCCTTTTTCTCGTCTGCATACATGAGCGGTTCAGATATCGGTACAATGGAACCCGCCTTAACAAACAACGGAATTATATCCAACGTTGCTCTGTACGTTAAGGTCTGTCCTCCTTCATACAAAGTATTCGTCCAGAAATCATACCAGCTGACACCTTTAGGTAAATACACATTTTTTATTTTTTCAGTATTTGACAAAGGCACACTATCTACTTCATAGTACATGGGTTCTGTAACCGGACAAACAAGGAATGACTTACCGAACATAAAGCTGTCGCTGAGCTCTTTCACATTTTCGTCTTCTGCAAAATCAAACATTAAGCTGCGAAGAATTGTTGAATGATTTTGATTAACTGCTGCTGCCATTGAATATATATAAGGAAGCAACTGGTAGCGTAGTTTTATAAACTTAAGTATTGTTTCATAAAAAATATCTCCCGGTTTGCCGAAATTCCACGGTTCTCTCGGTGTATCAGTGCCATGTGAGCGGAACATAGGTAAAAAAGTACCATATTGAAGCCATCTTACATAAAGCTCCTTATATCCCAAATCATCGACACCGTCATTATAATCCCCGTCCCAGAACCATAGCTTGTTGGTATTGTCACTGCAATTGCAGCCCCTGTTTTCCCATTTATCCTTTACTGTAAAAAATGCACCGATATCCAATGTCCAATAGGGCATGCCGCTCATTGAAAAATTAATCCCTTCAGTAATCTGCTTTCTCAAAACAGACCATTTTGCACTGATATCTCCTGACCATGAAACCGTTCCATATCTTTGACCTGATATATAGGATGAACGTGTAAGATTTGTAACACGTTTTCCATTTTTAGTTTTCCGCCAGTTTTCGTAAATACCTTTTGAATGTATAAGGCCATATGAATTAAGACGCGTCCAATCCATGAACTTTTTGGATTCGTCTACAATCAATTGATAACGCAGTTCTTCCGGTCTTTTTTTCTCTCCATTCCAGTCCGCATCGGAAAAAGGTTCGGCATTATCGCACCACCATGCATCCACTCCTGCCGAAAACCATTCTTCTTCACATTGCTTCCAGTAAACAGCTCTTGCTTCTTCGCTATAGGCATCATAGGTAGTTGTATTTGGCAATAAAAGTCCTTTTTCCTTAAACTCACGGAGGTTCGTTCCACCTTCCGCCATATTGGGCCAAATAGAAACCATAAGTTTTACATGTTCTTTATGAAGACTGTCGACTAATCTTTTTATATCCGGATATCTCTTTTTATCTACACTCTTCTCTCCCCATAAACCTTCTTCCCAGGTAAACCAATCCTGTACAATGCAATCTATAGGGATACCAGAATTTCTAAACTTCAACACTGTATTTAAAAGATCTTCAGAAGAATAATACCGTTCCTTGGATTGAACATATCCATAAGCCCATCTTGGAAGCATCGGTGCTCTTCCTGTCAGGTTTCTTAACTCTTTAATGATTTCCTCGAAATTTTTTCCTATAATAACATAGTACGAAAGCTCCGTGGTTGTATCAATTGAGAATGTTACTTCTCCTTGTTTGCTGTCAAAAATTACAGCACTTTCCGTATCAATCAATATTCCATAATTTCGGGATGAAATTATAAATGGAATAGATATTTTCATATTTGTCTGAAACAGGTATTCCTTCTTACCATTATAGTTGTAAATCCCATTTTCGTGCTGACCCAAACCATAGATACCCTCTTTTTCTGTAATGGAAAAAACAAGCTTCCCCTCATATGCTTTACCTGCAGACTTATGCCTGGCATTTTCAATATAAGCTACATCGCCATTTGCTGTCTGCTTGTACTTGATGATAGGCTCACCATCTACATAATATTCAAGAACTTCTTTTTCAGTTAAGCTGTGTCCTATTTCCTTTAAAATAACCTCGCCTTGTTTGTTTTTAAACAAAATGGAATTATCCACACATAAGTAGTTATCTGTTGCCAAATTATCTATAGGTTTGAAATCTTCCGCAATAAGAATGCTGTTCCCAGGTTTTTCTTTACTATTGGAATATACGACTCTTATGATATTTTCAGTCATTGGCATAATATGAACAAACAAAGACATTTTTATCACTCCTGTAAATGGGCTATTGTATTGTTGAGTTATTTACTCATCTTTACAAGTTTGAATATAGGTGTTCAACTTATCAATGGAAAGTTGGGTTAGAAATAGTTGCATGAATTAGTTGGTAAATCGAAGTTTTTTTGCTGGAAAACCGACACGATGTCGGGTTTAGCACACTATGAGCCATGGATGGTGAATGTGTGCGACGGCTAAAATGCTGAGATGAACCATTACTAATTCGAGCAATTATTTCGGCAACAAACCATTGATAAGTTTGAATACCGATGATTTTTTGTGTGTAAAAGTTGAGGCATTTACCTCAATTCATTATTATCAATTGGACAATTTTAAATGAACAGCTACTGCTTCAAATTCTTCTTTCATATTGATACAAAGACTTCCATTTATGAGTAAAACATTATTTTCGAAAGCGCTGTAAGTATTGCAAATTTCATAATTATCACCTACAGGAATTTCTACCGTATTAGGGAAATCTCCGTGGAACGTATAAATCAAAGCAAGTACTTCCTTTTCATCCTCAGATTTTCTTAGAATACCCATCCACCCTTTAGGATTTCTGTAGCTTTTTAGTTTTGAACCGAAAAAGTAAGTTGTGCCATTTAATATAATATCTGAAATTGATCTGTAGAAACTGATTCCCTCTTCAATTACATTCCATTGCTCTTTATCCAAATCATATACATCACCAGATAAGCACATTACTCCCAAGAAGGTATTAGTAATAGAATATACAACTCTCTTTTTACTGTCTGTCTTCCGAAGCACCGCCCATATCTGTGATTGGCATGGATTTATTACTCTATGAAGATTAGCTGCCACAACCGGTATCTCATCACACTCATGCGCATCCGAAAATGATGCCATTTCGCATAATGACATCATTGATGGTTCAAGTCTATGCCCTCCCGAAGAGCAGTTTTCTATAATAATGTCCGGGATTTCCTCCCTTATTCTCCTGAAGAATTCCTGTGAAGCAAGAATCCTTTGTCTTAGTCCTTCTCCAAGGGATTCATACCCATCACAACCTATACCGATTGTTTCATTATAGTCAACCTTTAAATATTTGAAACCATATTGCTTTAGCATTGCTATTACTTTTTCACTCAGGTAATCAATAACCCACGGATCGGTCATATCCCAAAATCTCCTGAGTCCTGAAGTTATTATATTTCCATTCCTTGCTAGAAGATGTTTGTCGTCTTTATATGCTTTTGACAGAACTCCACAGTTTTCAAACTCAAACCAGATTCCGGGAATCATTCCCGCCTCCCGGATTATACTAACCGTCTCCTGAAGACCATGTGGAAATACTTCCGGACTTACTATCCAATCCCCGTGTGCACCATCCCAGCCATTTTCTTTATCAGCAAACCAACCTGCGTCTATAACAAAATAATCGACTCCTTTTTCTTTGATAATATCCACAATATTTTTGATATTATCATGTGAAGGATTTCCCCAAGTAGTACAGAATTCATTGAATAAAACCGGTAGCCTGTCAAATTTGCTTATCTTGTTAAAGTTGTACTTGTGTATTGTAAGTAGTCTTTGTGATACTTCGTCAACATTTCCAATACCGACTGTTATAAATGCTGAAGGTGTCTCAAATTCAGTTCCTGGTTCCAATACCTTCATCCAGTGTCCAAAATCATAGTCTGCAAGTCCACCAGATATGCACAGCGCATCATCCCTTCTATACAGTTCCATCTGCCACGAAGAGGCACAGGCCAGCTGCGCAGCCCAGACCACACGTGTAACAGTATCTTCCACCGCCAGGAAGGGGAAGAATTTTCTGACGGGCAATGACCCGGTCTGACCAAATTTTTCTGTTCTTACACCATGACCTGACCAGGATGGCTCCAGTTGCAGGTCCTCGACTGCCTCCGTTATAAGCCGTCCTTCATTACTCCAGCAACTCCGTATCCTATGAATATTCATACTTTCAGGTGCTTCACCGTCTATAAAAGGAGTCAGTCCACCAACTGAAAAACTGGATACCATTTCTAAACAAATAGCTTTATCGGATTTATTAGCAAGTACCGTCTTCACTTTAAAGGCTTTCAACCCATTGTGATAAGTAAGTACATGACTCGCAACATAGCCCTGTTGACTTTTCAGTATAGTGGTAATGACCTGAGTGTTTTCTATTTTTTCAACTATCTGGGATTCATATTGAAGCAGAAAGGTTTGTTGTCCATTTCTCATTGTGTGTCCGTTTGCAAACCCTCCTGAAAAATCATCACCACTTATAAAAACCTGGACAAGTGGATCAATATTATATTTTTTTGAGGTAGCTAGTTTATCTTTCAGACAGGCAGGCAAAATCTCAAGTCCTATATTTCCTTCTTCATTTGCTAAGTATCTTATTATCATATCTGAAAAGAGATATTCTGATAAAACTTTATGCATTATTTTCTCCCGTATGAAAACCTGTTTTAGTGTATCTTAGTGCTATTTCAAAATTGCTCCTGCTGTAAGGGCATTCTCTATTTGCTCATTTCCAAACAAATATACCAAAACTGTAGGAATACTTGTTATAACCATAGCGGCACCAATCTGCCCCCAATGGGATACACCTATACTTACAAAGAAATTAAGTAAGCCCACTGGTAATGGCCTTATGCTATCATCAGCAGCTAAAATAAATGCTAAAAAGAATTCATTATACGTGTTCATAAATATAAGCGCAAACTGTGTAGCAAGTGCAGGCTTAATTGTTGGTAGTATTACCTTAAAAAATGTTTGGTAGATATTGCATCCATCAATACAAGCTGCTTCTTCAAGCTCCTTGGGTAAAGTTCTGAAAAATGCATAAAGCATTAAAATACATGAGGATAACGCAAAAGCTGAATACGGAAGTATTAATCCCAAATGAGTATCCTTCAGTCCAATATTTTTAACCATTATAAGAAGGGGTATAATTACAACCTGAACCGGTATAATCAGGCCTAGTGAAACATATGTTAAAGCAGTATTTTTAAATTTCCAGTTCATTCTGCTTACACAGTATGCAAACATACTCCCTAAAAGGATTGTAATAATAATTGTACCAATTGAATATATCACACTGTTTGATAAGTATCTGAAAAAGTTGAACTTTTCCAATGCATCGCCAAAGTTATTAAAAACCCATTCCTTCGGAAGTCCAAACGGATTGTCATATACCTCGCTTTTTGATTTGAAGGAGAGATTTACCATCCAGTATAATGGAAAAAGAAATGTTAGTCCTATAATAATTAGTATTGCCTTGATTGTCCTGTTAATAATTTTTTGTTTCATTTAATTCTCACCCCCATTAAAATTCTACTTTTTCTTTTGCAACAAATTTGTTAATAACTAAGGTAAACAAAAGACATTCAATTATAAATATAATAGCAATTGCACATCCCTGCCCGTAATCTGATGCTGAAAAGGCTCTATAATACAATTCGTAAATAACTGTTCTTGAAGCATCACCAGGTCCTCCTGCTGTCATTATTCTGACATGTGCAAACTGGGACATACATCCAAGTACTGACAATACCAATAAGTATTTAGTAACATCCTGTAAAAGCGGTATTGTTATTTTTAAACTAGTTCTCAGGAAGGATGCTCCGTCTATTGTAGCTGCTTCATAATAAGTTTTTGGTATTGATTTAATACCCGTATAGAAAAGTAATGCATTTAACCCTATATACTGCCATAGGAAGGCTACAGCAATTGCAATTACAACTGTCCTTTTATCGGATAGCCATTCTAATGCAAGATTGTTTAATCCTATTGCCCTTAATACACTATTAATTACTCCCCATTGTGGTTCATAAATAGCTATCCACATCTGACCTATTACTGTAACTGAAAGTACTGCGGGGAATACACTGCTTAGTTTAAAAAACCTTCTTACGCCTTCAGTCTGCCTATCCATTAATAAAGCAAGGAGTAATGAAATAGGAAGTCCTACGCATGTTGAGATTGCTACTATTAATAATGTATTAGCATTTGATTTCCAGAAGGTCGCTGACGTAAGAATACTCCGGTAATTATCAAGTCCTACAAATCCCATATTTTTGAAACCATCATTATTTTGAAAACTAATAATAAGTTCAGGGATAATCGGATACACAACAAAAGCTGTGAATAGAATCAATGTTGGAAAAGCAAATATAAAAATTGCAAGTTTACTATTATAGTTTTTATTCATATTATCACCTTATTTAATTAAAATCCCTATATGAAATTGAGTTTCCATATAGGGATTTGTATTGTCTTGCCTTCATTTTCAGTTCAAGTCTTATTTATCAAAGTTTTTAGCCCATATAGGATTTATAGCCTTAATAAATTCATCCGGTGAATAATCTCCGGTAAGAAGGTTACTGTCAAGAGTAGTTATTTCTGCTGACATCTTTGTATTGTATACTGCTGACCATAAGGAAGGAACTTTTAATGTAGCAGCATTGAACTGATCTATGTTCTTCTTTGCCAATTCAGACATACCTTCAATTTTAACACCTGTATCTAGAGCTGTCATAGACTTGTTTTCAGTGTTGTAGAACAGAGCGTCTTGAGTAGCACAGAACATTGCAAACTGAGCAGCTACTTCAGGGTTCTGTGTCTTGGAGGATACTAAATATCCGCTTAATGGCGCACCCCAGTATTGAATTGCTGCATTTGCATCAACACCTTCTTTTGCTGATGGCCAAACGATAAAGTCAGTATCAGGACTAGCTTTTTCAAGATTTGGAAGTTCCCATGTAAACATTGCAAGCATAGCCGCTTTGTTTGAAGTATACATTTCAACAGCTGGACCATAATCTATATTTGTAATACCTGGAGCAAATGCACCTACTTTTACAAGTTTCTGAATTCTGCCCAATGCATTTTTAACAACAGGATTGTTGAAATCGGTTTTATTGTTAGCAAGATCAACTGCAACCTGTGGATCTTCGGCCATTATCATAGTCTGAAGCATATGAAGATTAGGAGTCCATCCACCCTTACCAACTATAGATATCGGTGTAATTCCTTTTGCCTTCAAAGTTTCACAAACCTTTACTAACTCATCAAAAGTCTTTGGCACCTGTATGTTATTCTTTGTAAAGATATCCTTGTGATACCAAAGTCTTGGAGTAAAGTATTGATCTGCGCCAGGCTGTACACAGTATATTTTGCCGTCTGCATCCGGTGCAATTACTTCTTTCATAGTAAATTTCTTATCAAAGCCTGATTTTGTAACATACTGAGCTAAATCCAATGCATTTCCTGCTGAGATAACTACAGACGAGAGATTCTGCTCTGAGAACCATACATCAGGCATATCTCCTGAAGCGTTATAAGTTTTTAACTTATTGGCGTAATCATCTCCGCCACCGCCTAAATCATATTCAACCACTACATTTGGCATTTCTTTTTCAATATTTTTCTTAATATAGTTTTCTCTGATTTTGTTTCTATTATCATCTGCACTTAAAGAGAGGAATTTCAGATTAACCTTTTCACCTGATTGGGTAGATGTTTGTGAGGTTGACGTTGTTGAAGATGATGCTGTACTGTTTGATGCTGTATTGCCTCCTCCGCAAGCTGCCAGTGAAGCAACCACTGCTGCTGAGAGAAAAAGTGACGCAACTTTTTTCAATTTAATCATATTATTGCCTCCTATAACATTATAAATGATTCACATATCTCTTTCGAAAGATTCTGTAGTATGTTTATATGATATATATTTTCTTCCCACCATTGAAGAGAAAATTTTATGGCAATAAGGAAATTTAACTGTTAATTTAACACTTGACTAATATTTGGGTTAATTCTTTTGACTCACATTTTCTATGTATTTACTTGGAGCAAGTCCGTAATATTTCTTGAAACACTTTCCAAAGTAGTTAGCATCAGCATAACCAACCTTTTTTGCCACACCTACAACCAGTTGATTTCCGCTGTCAATGAGCTCTTTAGCTTTCTTAATTCTGAATTTGGTAATATACTCATTTATTGTAATACCTGTTTCTCTTTTAAATATAAAACAAAGATGCCCGTAATTTACGAAAAGACTTTTTGCCATTTTATTAATATCAAGTTCTTCATCCTGATAGTTATCCAATATATATTTTTTAACTTTTTCAATCAGCTGTGATGCTTTGGTACTCTTGTTCTTGTTGATATATTCAACAGCATCTGCGAATATCCTATTTACCCAACTTTCCATTTCATCTATAGATTGCTTTAACTGCACTTCTTCTAGTACATTTAATTCGTTTTTGGGATAAATATCCTTGAAACTAATGCCCATTTCTGCAATTATTTCCATGCAAACCGACACAATTTCCACACAAACCACAAGCAGTATTTCATAGTGAATATTCTTGCCCCGGACATCATTGAATATGTTCGTCAGAATCATTTTGATTTCTTCACTATTTCCTGTCCGCATACTTAATAACAGCTGGCTTCTGTGTTCAGCAGTAAATAAATTGAACTTTATCTCCAAATCATCGACCAAACTATATAATATTACTTTATTGCTACCAACGGTAAGCTTATTTTTTAAAGCTATAATAGATTCTTTATATGAACTGGTAACATCAAATATATCACGTTTCCTATTGCCAATACCTATTGAAATGGAAAATTTAAAATATTTCTCAATTAATATTCTGACAATCTCTAATTTATCTTCTATTAAAGAGTCTTCTTCATCTCCGTTTAAACACAATATAATACATAGTCGATCATTATTATCGTAACACGTTTCAAATTCAAAACGTTCATGTAGTATTTCTTCTGTAATATTTTTTATGGCAAATATCCACAGTTGCTTGTCTTCATCAATCCATTCGCGATTTTCATCATAGTCAACTTCAATTACCGCTACTTGATAATATTCGGAAAGCATATTCATTTTGAGATATTTTATCTTGTTGAATACTTCCTCTGACTTTATTACTGAGTTTCCTTGTACTAAGTCATTTAAAAACTTTTCCTTAAGTAATGGAATATTCTCTTTAACCTGTTCTTTTAACTTTTCTACTTCAACTTTGATATTAACTTCCTTTTCTATATATGCTTTCATTTCACATAAACAATTAGTCAATTCATCTTCATTTACCGGTTTCAGTATATAGTTGCATACTCCTAATGAAACTGCTTGTTTGGCATAACTAAATTCGCTATGTCCAGTTAAAATTAGAATTTTAGTATTAATCCCTCTTTCCTTTACTTTTTTAGCAAACTCCAAGCCATCCATTAATGGCATATTTATGTCTACAATTGTTATATCAGGATTTAAATCCTGTATTTTCTGCAAGGCTTCTTTTCCGTTGTTTGCTTCTCCACATATTTCCAATCCCAAATCTTCCCATAACAGTGATATTTTTAGTGCCTCTCTAAAATAAAACTCATCATCTACAATCATAACCTTGAGCATGTTCATTAACTCCTTTACAATTCTGTAGCCGGCAGTCTGACAGTGACTTTAGTATATTGTCCAACTAAACTTTCTATCTTTAACCCATATTCCTTCCCATACAGTAACTTTAATCTTGTATCCACGCTACTAACTCCAAAATCCGGTGACTTATTATGTTCTGCTGGACCGCGAAGTACACTCTCAATTTTTTCTTGAGTCATTCCAATTCCGTCATCAAAAACATCAATATTGATACAATCCTTATACCTATAACCTTTAATTATCAGTGTGCCTTTGTCCTCTTTCTGCTTCAAACCATGGTAAATGGAATTCTCCACAAGAGGTTGTAAAGTTAACTTCGGTATTTGATATTTTAATATTTCCTCATCAAATTGCAGTTGATAATCCATATATTCGACATACCTTAACTTTTGTATAGATAAATAGTTATCTATAAGAAGCATTTCATCATTTACTGTAATAATGTCATTGCCTTTGCTTAGTGAAATCCTATAAAATCCGGCAAGATATTTTGCCGACATTATGGCATTTTCCTTTAAATTGAGTTTTATAAATGAAATAATAGTTTCGATGGTATTATAAAGAAAATGTGGCTTAATCTGTGATTGCAGAAGCCTGAATTCACTTTCACGCTTTAACCTTTGTTCAATATAAATTTGTTCCAAAAGTTTATTAATCCTATCCATTAGGCTATTAAAACCGTCTCCCAGCATTCCAATCTCGTCATTAGCGTTAAAATCAGCTCTCAATCCTAAATTTCCCTGTTTTATTTCCTTCATAATTTTAACCAACTTTAAAATAGGCTTGGATATTGTATAAGACAACAGATATGATGCTACAAAAGCAAACCCTAGGCAAGCAACTGCGATAATAATGATAAGTCTTGTTATTCTTTTATTCTCGCTGGTTATTTCATCCATAGGGGTAGTACTGATAATCTTCCAATCAAGCTTTTCAAATTTGTGTAAAGTCACCAATATTTGTCTACCATCTACACTTGTTACGAGACTACCATTATTCGGTATATTATTCAGTTTATTTTTACCCAAATATTTATCTTCTTCAAATTTTTGATATAAATCACGTTTATCCTGAGTAGATATAATGTTGTTTTTACTATCCAGTATAAAAAACTTATCTTTTTCATTTATTATGTTATCTAAATATATTGAAGCTATATCAGTTTCCTTAATATAAAGTATCGCTATTCCCAACCAGCTTCCTGTATTTCTTCCGATAATTGATTTTGCAATTGCAAAAACATTTTCATCAGAACCATAACGATATTTTAAATTAAACAGATTTGTCCAAACAGGGCTTTTTGTTTCAATCACCTTGTTTATCAATGTTCTGTCAAATTGGTAATATACGCTTGAATTATCTGCATATCCTATGTCAAAAAGTATGCTTTTTGATGATATAATACTTGCAGCCACCATCTTAGTATTAGGTTGTACAATATTACTAATTACTTCTTTTAATGTTTTTTCAACATCCATATTTTCAATCGAGTTCAAATTACTATTTCTTACCAATTCAAGTTGATTTTGTAATCTGTTCTCTGTAGATAGTATTCTTACATAATCCTCGAAATTTCTGGTCAGGTTCATGAGATTCTTATCAATAAGTGTCAGCTCACGTTCAGCATTTTTCTTAGCTTTTTCGGTTATTGCCTTATTGGATATACTGATAGTAAGCAAGGTAAAAATGCTTAGCGAAATTCCTAATATTATTATATAAAAAATAAAAATCTTATTTTTAATTGAAATGTCCTTGAGCAATTTAGTTAAATGATTAAAGTACTTTTTTCTCATCTTTTCAAACCCTGTAATTTATTTTTTAATATTTTAAGTTAAGTATACCATTTAATACATAATAAGTTAACATAATTTTATATATGGAATATTTTTATTTTAAACCCTACACTTAAACTTGTGTTTGGACAGCTGCATATTCTTCAAACTTCTTTAGTATTCGAATTACAATTAAACAGCCCATAAGTAATACTCCGGCTGTGAGAAAAATCATTTGCATATTTTCTATTGTAAAACCTGCAGCATTAAAACCTAATGTATCTGTATTCTTAACAAAAAATGCTCCTGCCAAAGTGCCGCAAAACCCAAATATTCCGTTGACTGCAGAAGAAAAGCCCATGTATATAGTCTTATTTTCTTTAGGAGAAAAATTATATTGAATATTGTTTATAGAAATATTTATTCCAGATATCGCTGCTCCGCTTAATATATGAGCTATAGGTAATAAAAACAGTGTATTTCGATTTATAAAAAACCATATAAAAAAGCATAGAATTTGAATAACAACCATTAATTTTATTAAATGTAACCAAGATTTTTTATCTGCCAGTCTTCCCCACAATCTTACCGAGAGTACACTTGTAATTGAAGCAAGCACAGTCATTATTGTTATCGAGCTATACCCCAATTTCAAATGTGAAATCATATAAACAGAGGTAAATGGAGCTGCAAGCTGAAAACCTATATTCCATAATGCCATCAGTAAAACGACTATCATATATATATTATTTTTTAAAGGTATTGTAAATATATTTTTAAATGATACTCTAGCTTTTGCTAACTTATTGTAAGGTTCTTTAATATTTGAAAAGAAAATAAAATTAGCTATTGCAGTGCAGATTACAAATACGTATAGTATAATAAATCCGGTTAACATATCTCCTTGTTTTTCATACCTATCAAGTACTTGTCCCATTACAATAGTAATAATTGTAACTGCACCCAATACAATTGATTCCCTTCGTCCAAAATAGACTCCTCTTATTTTCTCCGGGGTTATATCCAAAATCCAGGTTTGCGATGCCGGTAAAGTAAAAGCTATGAGTAAATTAGCAATAAAAAATACTGCAACTAATAAAGAGAGCTGAAATACATGCGATGATTTTATAAACGGTATTATGATCATCATACCCAGTAAAAGCCTGCCGATAAAGCAGAACAAGCATGTTATAAACTTTCTGTTTTCCATTTTTTCAAACACTATAGGTGAGAATGCCGTTATTATTCCTGCTAATACCGGTATTGCAGAAATAATTCCTGAAATCTGATTACTTGCACCAAGAAATTTTGCAAAACCTACTAGAAACGCACCGCTTGTCAAAGTAAGTATGCTTCTGGCAGTACAACCTTCAAAAACAGACATTCTTCTGGATATTTGCATATCGGCTTCACTAAGGTTATCTTTATTAAAATATATTTTTTTAATGTGCTCTAATAATTCCACATTAACCTCCAGTTTTCGTCCATTAGGTTCAACTACCAAATTACTAAGAATCATATGATAAGTTTTTACTTCATTGTATTAGTACCACATTACGCCAGTATTGACATAATGTGGTACTAATAACAGTAAACTTTGTACTTATATATTTGTAAATTACTTCTCTATTACTACACCCTTTTTTAAAATAATATTTGCATAAAGTGCAGCTTCACTTGTTGCAATTACTGCATACGCACTTTTTGTTCTTTCATAAAAAGCAAATCTTTCTATATTATCTATTTTGTTATTTATGGGTTCATGTTTTTTAATTATTTCTTTATAAACTTCCCATATTGGTGTTTCTACAGTATCTCCGGGTACTACTTCCATTAGTGCTACAGGTTTTTCAACGTAAGGATCAAGCGGGAAGAACCTCAGTAATGCATCCAACACCTCTGGTACTCCATGTCCATCTAGTCTAATCACCTTTTTTCCAAAGGTACCTGACGGGAAATTTCCATCTGCTATTACTATTTCATCACTATGCCCCATCTCCATAAGTGTCTTTAGTAGTTCAGGGGTTAAAATAGAAGGAATTCCTTTTAACATAAAACCTCCAAATTCGCATTTTGCGTTGTAATTATTTTGTTATTTCTCCGTTCAAATCCCACAAATCCGTCCAATCCTTTGCTCCATCCCAGAGGAATACTTGTCCTTTGATTAATCTACAGTTTTTATCAACACTTTCAATTTTTTTCATTTCCTCTTCAGTTAATGGATCTTCAACTGCACAACGAATATTACTTGCATATTCGTTTCTAAAAATTGAGAATGGGATTGGAGTCTGGCCTCTCTGTACAGCCCATTTGATACAAATAACAGCAGGATGAACATTGTGCGCTTTAGCTATCTCAACAATTACAGGTTCCTGAATATCAACAAAATCGTCAGAAGTCTTGTCACGATCTGGTCTGGTTGGGGAACCTATTGGGCAAAATCCAATTGGTTGTATGCCATGATCAAGAACAAATTTGAATAGCTCAGGTTGTTGGAAGCATGGATGAAGCTCCATTTCAATTGCTGAAGGCATGATTGTGCAGTACTTCATCAATTCCTTTAATTTAGGTATAGTCATATTTGATGCACCTATGTGTTTAACATAACCAGCTTTCTGTAACCTTTCCATCTGGTACCACGTTTCCATATACTGTTCAATTGAGAATGGTCTCGCATCCTTATTATGGTAATCAGGGGCAGCTCCCTTTGGATGGAAGTTTCTGAAAGGCCAGTGTACAAAATATAAGTCAATATAGTCAAGTTTTAAATCTTTTAAGGTTTTTGCACAGGATAGCAATACATCTCCTTTTCCATGCATATCATTCCAAACCTTAGAAGTAATAAAAAGTTCTTCTCTGTTTATACCGGACTTCATAATATCTTCAAAAACATCTCCAATTAGGTGTTCATTTCCATAAACAGATGCACAGTCAAACAATCTGAAACCCACCTCAGCCGCACCTTTTACGGCAGCAGCAATATCTTCAGCAGAAAATCTGTCTGAACCAAAAGTGCCCATTCCAATACCAGGCATCTTGTCTCCACCACGTAATATTCTCTGAGGTACTAAGCTTGGATTTATAATATCATTACTCATAAATACATCTCCTTTTAATTGTATATTATTTTTCTTAATTGCATAAAAACCGTTTTTAAACAAGACATTTTGCTTCTGTAGCATATAAATAGTCATCAATACAGTTTACAACTCTGTCTTTTAAAAGACTTATAGGATTGTTAGATAATTTGCCATTTCTAACTTTACTATATTGAATAGGCATGTATTCACTTAATAAGGATAGTGGTATTGTTGCCGTACTAAGGTTTTGTAACATCCTCTCAATTGATTTCTGTACATTAGGATCCGGCAGATAGTATCTGCATCTGTCAGAGAAACTGTATTTTCTGGCAAACCTGAGCTTCTCTCCATTGCCATGGTAATGTTTCTTCCAATTATCAGGATTTTGAAGCATAGCCTCATCAAATACGTTTACAAGGTTTGAAAGATGAATATCAGGATTGTATCTGAACATTTCTTCTTCAATCAAACTAAGTGCAAACAATCCTTCTCTCAGTGCAAAGGTTAATGCCGGGCCTACCTTTAAAATAGCTATTCCATCCTCAACCATTTGTCTGAGTCCTGTTGGCGTCTGATAATCGGTGGAATGACCCTCAAAAACAAGGTTAGGATATTTCTTAAGTGCTTGGCATAATTCTTTAGCTGCTTCACGGTTATATTCATGAATAGTCTCATCACCAAATTCAACACCTGGCTGAACTACAACAGCAATAACATTATCCCAGGCTTTTTGGAGTCCCAGCTTATAAAATGCCTGTTTAAAGGTTTCTACGGTTGTTTCAAAATCGCTTACCTTTGTAACATTGATGCCCTCGTCCTCTTCCTGGCTTCCTCCGGGAATAGGTACTTCACTGCCCACAACATATACAGGCTGCAATGTATTTTTATCACTTTCAACAAGCTCTGCATATGCCTCTTCGGCAACTTTGCACAGTATAGCTCCTCTTTCAGCAATAATACCTGTATCCAGCTTTTCGTTGATATTATCATCTGCAAGGTGCATACTTGTATCAATATGTATTTTTGTAAAACCTGCCGAGACATACTGCTTTAATAATTCACAGGATTTTTCCATTGCTATATCAGATTTTTCATCTTTCCATGTAAGTGGTCCCAGATGATCCCCACCAAGTATTATTTTTTGTACAGGGAATTGAACTTTCTTGGCAATATCATATACAAATGCTTTGAAATCTGCCGGTTTCATACCAGTGTAACCCCCAAACTGATTAACCTGATTTGCGGTTGCTTCGATCAATACATAACTATCTGATATTAAAGCTCTCTCCATAGCTGCCTCAATAACGTACTCATTTGCGCTGCAGGCAGAATATATTCCGACTGGTATTCCCTGTTTCTGCTTTGCAACTAATTGCTTCAATGGATGCAAATCTGCCATTGTTATGACCCCCTCTTTAAATAATGTGAACTTCTAAAAAATTTATCCTTCGTCATTAACTATCAGCACTTTTCCCTTAACAGTTCCGGGTACCTTGAACATATCAAAAGCATCCTTAATATTGCTAAGCGGAACTTTTTTGAATATAAAGCTATTATCAAACTGTAGTTCTCCGGTTGAAAAGTAATGTGCTGTAAGATCCCACTCTTTCCCTGGGAATGGTGCACTGTATGACATCCATGAGCCGGTAAGCTTAAATTCTTTTCTATTCATATTTTCAAATAGTTTTGGAGTAAATACTAAATCCTTAGTCGGTGTACCAATAAAACATACCGAAGCCTTATTTCCTGCCATTTCAAAAGCCAGCTTCATTGTTACATCAACACCTGCAGTTTCATAAACAAAGCCGAACCCTTTTTTATTAGTAAGCTCATCTATTTGCTGTCTAAAATCCTTTTCAAGAGTATTAATAGTCTCATCAGCGCCCAATCTTTTTGCAAGTGCTAATCTATCATTATCAATATCAAATACAAATACTCTTTTTGCACCAAATATTTTTGCCCACTGTGCTGTAAACATTCCTACCGTTCCACCACCAAGGATCGCAACATCTTCTCCTGCCCGATAATCGGCACATAGTAAACCGTGAAGCGCTACTGTAGCAGGCTCGAAAAATGCTCCCTGTTCAAAAGGTACACTATCATCAAACTTGACAACATTTTTTTCAGGCATTTTTACATATTCAGCAAAGCTTCCCTGCTCTCTTGAGCCAATAAAGCTATAGTGCTTACATAGTGAATAATCACCTTTCTGGCAGTCCTCACATTTCAGACATGGAACTAATGGTACACCAGCAACTCTGTCACCGACCTTGACCGAAGTTACCCCTTCACCTATTTCTGCTACTTCTCCTGAAAATTCATGGCCTAGCACTATTGGGAAAAAGTGTGCTCCATCACCAAGAACTCTTGGAAGATCTGATCCGCATATTCCGGTAGCCCTCACCTTTACCAGTACTTCACCCTTTAAGGGCATAGGTGTAGCTATCTCCTCATAACGAATATCATCCTTTGCATGTAATACTCCTGCTTTCATTGTTACCTCCTTTAACGCGTTCTAACGCTTAAACTTTTTGCATTGTATCCTTCAGTTTTTCATACAGTTCAAGGTAAATCTCGTAATTATTTTTATACCTAGCATGAGCTTGCATATCTGGCTCATGTGTGCGAGTAATTACAATAGTATCCTCTACCGCCTGTTCAAAGCTCTTGTACAGTCCTGTTCCGACACCTGCCAGAATTGCAGCTCCCAGTGTTGTAGCCGTATCTGAAGTTGGAACATTGATGGTTTTACCTGTTATATCAGCCTTCATTTGTGTCCAAAGTCTGCTGTTGGCAGCTCCACCCATTGCAACCAGCTTATCTATGTCAACGCCAATTTCCTCTGCAGTTTTCATATTGTGCTGTAATGCAAATGCACAGCCTTCCATAATAGCTCTAATAATATGAGCTCTGGTTTTGTTATAACCCAGTCCGAAAAATACTCCCTTTGCATTCTTGTCCCACAAAGGAGACCTTTCTCCAGCCATGTATGGTAAAAATATCAACCCTTCTGATCCCACAGGTATTTTTCCAGCTTCTTCATCCATAATTTTAAAGGGGCTTACGCCCTTTGCTTTGGCTTCTATTTCCTCAAATGCTCCAAGTTCCTGCTTAAACCACTTTATCGTTCCGCCTCCGCCAACAGTTCCTCCCTGTAAAAGCCAACGTCCAGGTACAACGTGGAAGCTTAAAATAAGCTTCTCATGAGCAA
The DNA here is from genome assembly GCA_023390335.1 of Bacillota bacterium. GTDB lineage: Bacteria > Bacillota > Clostridia > Acetivibrionales > DSM-1351 > Ruminiclostridium. Next base: position 100,507 of record JAEWCZ010000087.1, read on the forward strand.
TTGCTGAATCCAGACATATACTCATTCCGCCGGCTTGCCCACCTTGTTCCTGCGTTTGACCAACATTTATAACTCCAGCACCAAGTGTTCCACAAGATGCATCCAATCCACCGGCAACAACAGGAGTACCCTTAACTAATCCTGTTTGAGCCGCCGCCACACCCGTTACTTCACCAATTACATCATGACATTGATAAATTTCTGGAAGCTTATCTCTATCAAATCCTAGTTCGTCACAAAAGCTATCATCCCATTTACCCTCTTTCATATTAAAAGAATGTATACCATAACCCTGTGATAAGTCCTGAGATATTTGACCGGTGAGTTTAAAAGCTATAAAACTGTTGCTCTGCAAAAACTTATATGTTGAGTTGTAAACATCTGGCATGTTTTTCTTAAACCACAGTATTTTAGGTGTTGAATATGTAGGTTCAAATGAATTACCACTTAACCTAAAAATTCGGTTAAATCCAACTCTATTTATAGTTTCTCTACAGATATCATCTGCTCTTGTATCCATCCATATTGGTGTATTGCTGAGAACATCACCCTTCTTGTCAATAGGTATGGCAGACCAGCTCTGCCCGTCAATGCCTATTCCTGCTATTTGGCTTGCATTTATTTTAGAAGAAGTAATTGTCTCTTTGATTGCGGCGCAGACACTTTCCCACCATTCATTCGGGTTTTGCTCTACAAATCCTAAATGAGGATAGTATACTTTATACTCCTTTGTAGATTGTGATAAAACTTTACCTTGAAGGTTAAATACTGCTACTTTACAGGCAGATGTTCCAATATCAATTCCTAGTAATAATTTTTCCATATCGCCCACCTCGTTACGTTATTTGCATTTCATAAATTATATAGCTAAACGTTTAGCTTTACTTCAAAATATTTGAGAAGCAAAATGCATTCACTTCTCATATACCTTTAATAACACATTTTATTTAACTAATTTTCTACCTTTTTAATAGAATCCTTTAACATCAACTCTGTTTTAAGCCTAATCATTGACGGAAAATTTGAATTGTCACCTTTTAGCCGTCTTAATATCGTATTTGCTGCCACTTCCCCAATTTGTTTAACAGGCTGAATTACTATGGATAATGGAGGCTTTACTACTTTTGCCAGCTGTAAGTTATCAAAACCTATAATAGATATATCATCCGGTACTTTTATATCACTTTCATTTATAGCCATTACAGCACCGAGAGTCATTTCATAGTTTGTAACCAGAACAGCAGTTGGCGGTTCCTCCATGTTTATTAATTCCAACAGAAGCCTATATCCGCTTTCTACCTGATAATCGCCTTTTTTTATAAGTTCGCTATCTATAGTCATATCATAATCTTCATGTACTCTTTCGTAACCCTTCAAACGTTCCTGAGCAGTGTATATATCCTCAGGTCCACAGATAATCCCAATTCTTTTGTGACCTAGCATTATCAATTGTTCCACTGCATTATAAGAAGCATTCAGATTATCTACCAATACTGTATCACACTCTACTCCCCTGAGAGCTCTGTCAATAAGTACAATTGGAATATTTCTATTAATAACCGAATTAATAACCTCTAAATCACATCCCATCGGCATAGTAATAATTCCATCAACCATTTTTTTTACTAAAAAATCGAGCTTTTGTTTCTCAAGGTTTTTATCTTCCTTATAGTCACAAATTATCGTACTATATCCATTCTTAATTAAAATACTTTCTATATTTGATACTATGCTAGTAAAAAATATGTTCTCAAGGCTTGGAATTAATAGTCCAATTGTCATTGTTTTATTAGTTTTTAACCCTCTTGCAATCTCATTAACTTCAAAACCCAACTCTTTTATTGCTTTGTCAATAACAACACGATTTTCTTCCAGGACATTACCGCCATTAATATATTTTGAAATTGTCGCTATTGACAGCCCGGACTTCCTGGCAACATCCTTCATTGTAGCAGAGATATAATCACCTTCATTCACGAAACGTTTAACCTGTTTTTATGATATCAAATCAATATTTAAAAGTCAATAGTCATTCTGTTTTGGTTCTGTTGCTGTATGCAATACATACCGGACAAAAATAAAAGCACAAATCTATAAAAGATAAGTGCTTTTCCCAAATATAATAAACTATTAAACTATTTTTGTTGTCCAGTCCTCTACATTCCACACATCGGTAACCCAATCTTCATAGAATTCAGGTTCGTGGCATACAAGTAGTACTGTACCTTTAAACTCTCTCAATGCCCTTTTTAACTCGTCTTTTGCATCAACATCCAAATGGTTTGTAGGTTCATCCAGTATAAGCCAGTTAACATCCTTCAACATAAGCTTACACAGTCTGACCTTTGCGTTTTCTCCCCCACTGAGTACCATCATCTGGCTTGTTATATGTTCTGTAGTCAAACCGCATTTAGCCAAAGCTCCTCGTACCTCGGCATTGCTCATACCGGGATAATCGTTCCACACCTCTTCTAATGCAGTATTTGTGTTATAACGTTCTGATTCCTGTTCAAAATAACCCGGATACAAATAATCATCAAGCTTTACACTTCCTGAAAATGGCTTTTGCACACCTAGAAGGGTTTTCATCAAGGTAGATTTACCAAGTCCGTTTACTCCTTTGACAGCTACTTTTTGCCCTCTCTCCAAGGAGATATTTAATGCCCTTGACAAAGCAGATTCATAGCCGATTACAAGATTCTCAGTCTGAAAAATGTACCTTCCCGGAGCCCTTGCCTCTCTAAATTTGAAAATCGGTTTAGCTTTTTCCTTAACCTTTTCAATAATATCCATCTTGTCAAGCTTTTTCTGTCTGCTCTTTGCCATATTTGTCGTTGCAACACGAGCCTTATTTCTGGCTATGAAATCCTCAAGCTTCTCAATTTCCTTCTGCTGCTTCTCGTATGCCTGCTGGGTCTGCTGTTTTGCCAGCTGATACATTCTCTGGAACTCATCATAATTTCCTGCGTACCTTGTAAGCACAGCATTCTCAACATGGTAAATTACATTTACAACGTCATTCAAAAACGGAATGTCATGTGAGACAAGAATAAATGCATTTTCGTAATTCTTTAAATAATTCTTTAGCCAGTTAATATGATTCTCGTCCAAAAAGTTAGTAGGCTCGTCCAGTATCAATATCATCGGGCTTTGCAAAAGTAATTTTGTAAGCAGTACCTTTGCCCTTTGTCCTCCACTCAGGTTTGCAACATCTGTTTCAAGACCTATATCCCCAAGTCCCAGACCGTTTGCTACTTCTTCTATTTTCGAATCTAAAACGTAAAAGCCGTTGTGCTCCAAAACGCTCTGTATATCTCCCACGTCTTCCATCATTGAGTTAATTTCACTCTCTGATGCTTCACCCATTTTTTCATATATCTCCAGCATTTCCTTTTCCAAATCAAACATATACTGAAAAGCTTCTCTAAGTGCTTCTCTGATAGTCTTTCCCGGAGTAAGAACCGTATGTTGATCAAGATATCCCGTTGTTATTCTGTTGCACCATTCCACCTTACCCTCATCAGGCATAAGCTTACCGGTTATAATATTTAAAAAAGTGGATTTTCCTTCACCATTGGCACCGACAAGGCCTACATGCTCACCCTTTAAAAGTCTGAAAGAGGCATCCTCCAATATTTTTCTGGCACCAAAACCGTGACTTACATTCTCTACATTTAATATACTCATTTTGTACCCCTGATAAAAATATATTATGTGCAGAACTAGTATAACTTATATTAACTACTTTAGTCCATAGAAAACTATACTGTAAATTTACCGACAATTTCCTTTAATTTCTGAGTACTTCTATTACTGATTTCCATTTCATTCTTAACCTTATTTACCATTCCAACTATTTCCATGTTCTGCTCCGCTATACTTTGTGTTCCCGCTGCACCCTCATTTACTGTTTTGGTTACATCATTAATAGCACGGATTATTCCTTCCACTGAAGCCGTGAGTTCTTGTGATGTTGCGCTAAAATCAGAAACAAGTTCATAAACAAATGCCGCATCATTATTATAGAATTCACCTGTTTTTACCATGTTTGAGTAATCAGGCCTCACGGTTGTATCGAGAAAATTCAATACTGTTCTGGAACCTTCTGCAAGGTCTGCAACTGCAGAGATAACTGCATTAGTGACCCTCTGTATTTCGTTTACTGCGGTCTTCGACTCCTCAGCCAGCTTTCGGATTTCATCGGCAACAACCGCAAAGCCCTTTCCTGCTTCACCTGCCCTTGCCGCTTCTATTGCCGCATTTAGTGCAAGAAGATTGGTTTGGTCTGAAATTTGTAATATCGTTCCGGTCAGAACATCGATTTGCTCCACTGCTTTTGAATTAACCAATGCAGTTTTTAATTTTTTAGTTGTTCCTTCATAAATTTGATGTGCTGTTTTTTCAGATAATATTGAGCTGTCTCTCAATGTAACCGCCCGATTTCCTATTTCTTGTGCCTCTATTGAACCCTTTTGAGCCTTTTCATTCATTGCTTCTATAGCAGATTCAATTTCCTGCGAGGATGCATTTACCTGTTCCGTTGCAGCCGCTGTCTCCTCCATACCGGCAGATATTTCTTCGGTAGTAGCTGAAACATTTTCAACGTATGCATTTAGTTCCTCCATTTTTTTATCAACTATGGCTATGGAGGTTTCAACCACCGTCGATTCTTTAATTATTCCGTTTACGATTGTTCTTACATTAAACAAAAATTTATTGACAGAGTCCGCAAGCTGTCCGACTTCATCTTTGCTTTTAATATCAATTTCTCTAGTAAGATCTCCGCCTGTTTGAGCTAATATATTCAGTTCTCTTTTAAGCTTACCTATAGGTTTAATTATTCCTAGTGCGATCAAAAAGCTAAGTAAGAAGCCAACTACTAATGAAATGGCAATTGCATAAGTCAAAATTCTTATTGCAACTACAGAATCTCTGTTATTTTGTAAATTTATATTGCTTGCAACCTTTCTACAGTATTCTGCCAAATCTTTAAGTGTTTTTTGCTCACCGCGTAAATAACTAATATTTTTATTCAATATTTCAAGGGCTTCTTCGTCATTCCCTAAATTTGCTGCTTGTATTATTTTATCTCTTATTTCCCTGAAAGCTTTCCTGTTTTCCTCAAATACTGCTATATTATCTGATTCAAACTTGTCAAGTTTTGTTTTTTTATAATTTTCCCAATTCTCATCTATTTTTTGTGAATTGCTTTCAATATTTTTTTCATATTGGCTTTGTAACTGTTTATCATTATTATTGAGTACCAAATAAAGAATATAGGTTTCATTTTCATCTATTTTACTTATACTATCGTTCAGCCATTCTATGGGTAATAGCCTGTCCTGATACATACTATCCATGGCTCTGTGTGCACTATCAATATAATGGTAACCTGTAACACCGACAGCTACTATAAAAGCAAGTAAAACAACAGATAAAAGAATTATTTTATACACTATCTTTAAGTTTTTAAACATATATTTACTCCTCATTAATTAATTTTTTTAAGTAACATATAAATTTAACCTTTAAGTTTATTATACATTCCAATAAACTAATTTTAAATACATTTTTTAATTTTTTTGCTAAATTTTAGAATATTTTGAGATTTTTACAATTATTATATATTATTCTTATCAAATAGTGTAAATTTTTGCGAAAAATAACCCTTGGTAAATTAATACCAAGGGTTATGTCTTTTTTCTCTGACTTTACTCTACATTTTCTGCTTCATTTTCATTCTGCGTCTGTACTGTATTCTTTTTAAGAAAATCTAAAACGTTCATACCTGTAAGAGCTTCTACGGTTTCAGGCAATTGAGATATTATATCTGTTACATAACCTGTTACTTTGGCTGCTCCTTTTCCTTTTCCTTCTCCTCCATTGTCCACTATAACAATCTTTTCTGTCTTTGAAAGCGGACTAGCTACTGCATTAGCTATTTCAGGTAATTTCTCTATTATCATCTGTGTTACGGCAGCATCATTGTACATTTTGAAGGCTTCTGCCTTTTTCGCCATTGCCAGAGCTTCCGCTTCACCTTTTGCCTTGATGATTTCAACTTCTGCCATACCTTCGGCTCTCTTTGCTTTAGCTTTGGCTTCACCTTCCATCTCGATGGCACGTGATCTTGCCTCGGCTGCTGCAACCTCTCTGTACTTGTTGGCATCAGCTACCTTTGTTGCCTGATAGTTTTCAGCATCTGCCTGCTTCTTTACAGTAGCTTCCAATTCCTTTTCTCTTCTCATTGCTTCCTGTTCTGCAAGTTCAATTTCCTTCTGCTTCTTAACTATTTCAACCTGCATTGCAGTTTCGGCAACTTCCTTCTTAACGATGTTGGCCTTGATATCGTATGCTAGGTCAGCTTCAGCCTTTGCTGTCTGCTGATCCTTGTTATAGGACTGAACCTTTAGCTCCTTGTCCTTGTTTGCCTCGGCTATCTGTGTTTCAGCCTGGATTCTTGCTTCTTCACCCTGTCTGTTAGCCTCAGCTGTTTTAACCTTGGTTTCCTTTGTAGCATTTGCTTCTGCGATTTGGGCATCTCTCTTTACTTCTGCAATTCTAGGTTTTCCAAGCGCTTCCAAATAACCATTTTTATCTGCTATATCTTTGATTGTAAGAACCTTTAATTCAAGACCCATGTTTTGAAGCTCTGTCGCTGCAACGCCCTGAACGTGTGATGCAAAGGTTTCTCTGTCTTTATAAATTTCTTCTACAGTCATTTTTGAAACTATTTCACGGAGCTTTCCTTCCAGAACCTGCTGAGTCGTTTTTGCTATTATCCCAAGCATATAGTCAAGTCCCTTTGAAGTATTGAACTGCTCAGCCGCCGACAGGATGGACTCTCTGTCGGATTTAACCTTTACTACTGCAACTCCATCAGCTACTATTCCAACTCCCTGAGAGGTCAATGCTCCATCAATTCTTATATCTATCTGCATGTTTTCCAGCGAAATGATGTCTGTTCTTTCAAGCATAGGCACGACAATACCGCCACCACCGGTTATAACTCTTCTACCTCTGAATCCTGTTACAACCAAAGCTTTGTCCTGAGGTACCTTCCTGTACATTGAAAGAAAGATGAAAATTACGATAAAAAGTATAGCTACTATTACCGCTGGTATAAAAAATATTGAATCCAACATTTTAACACTCCTTTGTGATTTTTATATTTCAACCTTAAATTCTCCATATAAAGATTTCAATTTATTTGAAGAAAAAAGTTGTTTTCTAAGTTATTACTTTTGACAACTCACTTATATAGAAAGTATTATTCTCTATTTTACATATAAATACCTTTTCACCCTGTTTTACGAGTTTATTTTCAACATGTCTTGCAGGTGCAGTGTATTTGATTGAATTAACAGTATACTTGATAGTACCAAAACCATTTTCCATAATATCGGTTGTCACCTCTGCCTGAATTCCCAAAAGGTTTTCTCTTGATACGTCTGAAGAATTTTCACTCCTGTAGAGGGGTTTTGCAACTAAATTATATAAAATTGTTGAGATAATTATGCCGGAGACCACTGCAATTAACAAAACCACAATCCAATTCCAACTGAAAAATTTAGTACTGGTAATTCCTATCCCTCCAAATACAGTCAGGAAGGAAACTGCAACCAACGGATTGAATAACAATCCCACCCACGAAAGAATGCTGTTTGACATATCAGGCCCGTCACCCCCATGTCCGTGGGTTCCATCACTTCCATGAATACTCCCCGTGTCGGCATGAACGTGTCCTGGCATATGACCTGTGTCTCCGCTATGTCCATGCATATGAGAACCTCCAAAGTCCCCATTTGAATGAAAAGCTCCTGATATACCACTTATAATCAAAGAAACAATAGTATAAAAAACTCCAACCAAAAAAACTATTGTATAAAAGTGATACATAATACACCCCCAAATATAGATTTTACTCATTAAGTAGAATCTTAGATAAATTATATCCTACAAACCAATTATTCTCAAGAATCGACGATAATATTGTAATAATGTGATTATTTTGTAATTGATACAATTTTACTCCAAATATGTTTTTTTAATATATAAAAAAAGCACAGACTTTTAATGCCTATGCCTTATTTTTTTATATATTTTATATATTGATTAGAAGGTTCCATGAATAAGCTTGTTTCGGATTATTTTTTCAGACTTACTTTTATTGTTTTTACTTAAAGTTTGCGCAGCTAAATCAAAGGCATTATTAATGGTAGCCTCACTCATCTGAAACTCTTTTGAAGCAAGTTCCATGACAATCTTATCATGCTTAGGACTATAATATCCGGTCTTTTTCTCTAGTTTTTTATACTGACTCTGACAAAATTCATAAATCTCCAAACATTTTCTGGAATCCAACAAAGCTACACACTCCTTTCATAGTATATATACCCCGACTTTCTCTACATAAACATTGTACTGAAAATTTATTAAAAAAGTATGGTGATAATATTAAATATTTTTTACAATTATCTTGCCTGATTTTTCAAGGAATCTTTCTTATTTCTTTTACACATATTTATATAGAAGGTTTTATCAGCTAAAAAACGAAAGGATTTGATACTATGCAGAATAGAAAACAACAAGACAGTATCTCCGTTGATAATATAACTCAGGAAAATGATATAAGTAAAGTAACAAAAAAAGGTACAGGTAACGCTGGAAAAGATCCATTCTGTGTTTTCGATCACAAAAGACATGCAGTAGGATCAAAAATCACTACTGAAAACGGTTTACAATCAGTTTGTACTGAGGAAGGCTCTTGGAAAACAAGTAAATAATATCCGTGTTGGCCATAAACTTGTATCAGGATTGCTTTTGGCAACTATTGATACAAGTTTATGCACTTCACATTTTCTACTTACCATTCCATTGGCAAGATTCCTCGATAATGAGGGCTATTTTTTCAATTCCCTCCGCATCAAGCCTATCAAAACGTCCTATTTTAGGACTGTCAATATCAAGCACTCCTACTACTTCTCCTTTATGGCGAAGGGGTACTACAAGCTCGGAGTTGGATGCACTATCGCAAGCTATATGTCCTGGAAAGCTGTGAACATCCATAACCAATTGAGTTGTATTTTCCTTAACTGCCGTACCGCAAACGCCTCTTCCTACGGCTATACGGACACATGCTACCTTTCCCTGAAACGGGCCAAGTACAAGCTCTCCATTATTCATAAGGTAAAAACCCACCCAGTTTATATCACTCAGTGCATAATTTAATAAGGCAGAGGCATTGGCCAAGTTTGCAATTGTGTTTGTTTCTCCCTCAAGAAGCGCCTTCATTTGTGAAGCCAAAAGTTTATACATACTATTCTTGTCAGTTGGATACGTGTTGTTAATATTGTTGTGCATAACGCCTCCTGTATAATACCACTTTATTTCAATATTTGATTTATTTGTTCACTTAAATTATTAATTTGAATAAAACCGCAATGATAACAAACTATTTTCTGTATGTCATAATCCAGTAACTTTTCCAGTGATTTTAAGGCTTCCTCCATATTATATGTATATTGAGGGTTAGGTCCTGTAAGTTTCAGTTCGCCATCAGAGGATTTTTCAAAATTCAAACCATCTCCTGCTACAAGGGTTTTGTACTTGTTCAGATAAACAAAAACATGTCCTGTTGTATGCCCCGGAGTGTGTATTATTGTTATACCTCCACAATAAGGAAGTTCCTCCTTATCGACCAGTGTTGTTGTAACTTTAGGTTTATTGGAGGAAAACAAGCTCTGATATTTTGAGCGTGTTTCAGAAGGCAGTTCCTCCATTTGCTTTTTTAGTGAGGCTATCATTTCCTTGGTAAACTTTAAAGGCATTAAATCTCCTTGAATATAGGGTTTTTCTATTTCATGGGATAAAACCTCAACTTCTCTACCGCTACTGCTCTCTACAGTCTTGACTATTTCAGCAAGGCTTCCAATGTGATCCATGTCGTGATGAGTAATTATGATTTTTGTCATTTTTTGAGGAGAAACTCCTTCTTTTTCTACCAGATCTAAAATGCTACTTTTTTGCCCTGGCAAGCCGGTATCTATAAGTACCAGTTCATTTTCATCCCACACAATTACCGGATAGATTACTTCCTCAACATTGGGCACATTGGACTTCAGTTCCAGCATTGCCAATCCTTCTGATATTTTCATCTTATAATTCTCCTTAGTATAATAAGTTTTGTAAGGTTTAAGTTACTAGATTTATGATAGGCTTTTCACATTTATCTTCTAAATTTTGATTTTATAATTTTTCACCACATAACCTCATAAACTTCATGATAGTATATGTAAGCACTATTGAAAGAATAAGGATTGCAATTATAAAAGCTATACCAAGTAGAGGAATGAAAACAAATAAAAAGCCTAATAATAAAGCAAGTTGTAAATACAGAAACTGTTTCCATTTGTCATTTGCTTCGGCTGCTATACTTTCAAAGCCAAGATTCTTCGCCATTTCAATAATTCCCTGAAATAAATAATACACTACCAGTATACCTAAAATAAGGATTGCAATGGCTATTGGAATTCCCAGCAACCCTAAGGTTCCAAAATTGATGCCGCCAGATTGAGCTGGCTTTTCATAAATTGAAAATATTGAGACAATGATCATTGGGATAGTAACGTATAAACCCTTTCTAAAATACTCGCTATAGGAAATCAGCGCTTTGAACCCAAGAGCAAACAATATGTAGCCTATAAATTCCGGTAAGATGTCAAAACCCATTATTTTAAAATCAAGCAATACAAACAAAAAACCATATGCAAATTTATCAAATGCACTTCTATTCATCATAACCTCCATATCTGATTTTATAAAATTTACCAAAGTATATTATTATACTATTCGAGAACGCAACTTTATTCAAAAGTTCTCTTTTCTTTTCCAACTGTTTAATTCAATGTATTCCATAAAGGCAGTACCTTCCCTTATTATATATCTACGATCACGAGCTAAAACGCTTCATGTTATTGACATTTAACCACTGACTTCATAGTTATCCAAAAACTCTATAGCTTCATTGAACCATTTCAAAGACGCCTCCATAGAAGTTATTCCGTATCTGAGAGTAATAAGCCAGTATGGATACTGTGGTTTTTTCTTTGCATCATCACTGTTCAGATAATATTCATATATACTGTTTAGCTGGTCATACTTTAATTGGTTTCTTGCTTTGGCAGCTAGCAACATGTAAATAGTATCTTTTTGCTGCATTTGATTTCCAAAGGACAACTTCAGTAACAGCTCCGATCTTTCAGGTTGATATTCAACCGGCTCAACTAACCAGGATTTCAGTTCTTTACGACCTTCATCTGTAATAATATACAACTTTTTTCTCGTATCTTCTTCTGAATAGCTTCTTACTATCAGTCCATCAGACTCTAACTGTGCCAGTACAGGATATAAATGTCCGAAATTCTCGTTCCAAAAAAACGAAATAGACTTATCACAAAATTTCTTTATATCATAGCCTGACATAGGACCTAACAGACTTATTACTCCTAACAGTGCATATTTGGTCTTATTGTTTTTCATTTAAACCCTCCGTTATATATCAGAGTGATATAGTCTTATTATATCACTCTGATATATAATGTCAATAAAGAAGAGGGCCTTTAATATTACAAAAGAGCCCTCTGCATTTAACAAATATTATATTATGATATTTATTGCTGTTTCTGTTCAACATCACGCGCTTCAATATACTCAAGTGCATTAAATATCACTTCCGCCGCCTCTGCCCGTGTAATTTCCGACTTTGGATTGAATTCTTGCTTACTGTCCAATTTGATTATGTTGTAGAGAAGTGCTCTCTGGATTTCACCCTCATACTCCGGCGTTATATCTTTCTGATCTGCAATCTCCAGGTACATTAGCTTTACAGCCGGCAGATGGTAGTGATTTTCCATAGTTTGCACCAACCAATGGGTAAACTCTTCCCTTGTCCATTTTTGTGCAGGATCAAGATCTCTAGGCAGCTGCATGCTATTTACTGCTGCAATAATTAGTCCTCGGGAATACCATGCATTATTATCAGCCTTTACAAAATAATCCGTGGCCTTTGGTTCCTTGGCAAACTTTACGAAATCCAGGTTCAGCTTAAAAGCATTTACCATGAGCTGTACCCCTTGAGCCGCAGTAATCGGAAGATTAGGAGAAAAATTTCCTCTGCCGGTACCGGAGACAACTCCTTTATCCTTTAAAGAAAGTATCTTCTCCTTTACACCGACATCCTTCAGATCATTAAATTGGCTAACTGCCGCAAAGCTTGATACTGTCATTGAAATAAGCATAGCAGCAGTAACTGATATACAAATGAATTTTGATTTAAGTCCCATGTTTTTCCACTCCATATGTTTTAATATTTTTGTACACTTTAATTTCTTTGACTCTAAAGAATGAAAAAAGTTCCATCTTACTAAATAAAAAAGCAGAGTCTGCTTTAGTACAGACCTCTGCCCATTACGTATAATTTAATTATTAGATAGGACTTACAATCTCAATTTCCTTTCCAATGTTTGTATACACATTATTGATTGTCATATTAATTTCCGCTATTGAACCTTCCATATCCATAGAACCATAAACAACAATTGACTGCTTTACCATCTGCCCTTGAGAATTAACATATACAAACATTCTTGTGTCAAGGCCGTTATTATATATATCTTCGAGTCCTAGACCATATTCAAGCATATCTGCTGATAACAATCCCTGCAGCAATTCCATATTCAGCCTTACCTGGTACTTTGAAACTTCCTGTCCATTGAGTACTGTCTTTCCCTCATTAGATATGTTCATTTTGCCATAAATATCTAATACTCTCAGCATTTCATTTCTATCAGCCTCAAAATCAGTAAACAGGATACCCTCTTCTTCCGCCTGACTTCTGGTGTATGTGTTCCATGATTCTGTCTCTGGATTTTTTACATATATCTTGTCTCCGATATTTACGGTTTGATAATCCATTATATCTTCCTGTTCACCATCAAATGTCATTGTAAATTTGGAGTTTGATGTTGAATTATTCCCGTTTACTGCTCCATTTATGGTCATATTCATTCCAATATTCATATTCGAACTGTTTTCTTGCATATTTATTATTAATTCACTACTGTATTCACCCTTATAATCCAGCATACTCTTCATTGCATTGTACAGCTGTGGATTCTTAGGAATTGTACTATCCTTAATTTTTAACAGGTTAAGTTTAGGGTTCCAGTCCATTGTAATCCCAAGGGCATCAACAACAGCCTTTGCAGGGACAAAAACTACCCCTTCTATTTGTTTGGGTGTATTATTAAGCGTTACCAATTTATCCTGAGCAGATGTATCTGAATAAGGATTAGCACCACCCGTATAGTTGACATAAGCAGACTGATTATCTATACTCATATAGATATTTCTTTCCTGAGCTGTCAGCTTTTTAATGATTATACTGCCAGTTGAGCTATCCACATTAACCTGTGCCCCAGTTTTTGAAAACACCTCTGCCGGAACCATCACTTCATTACCGTTAATTTGTGGTACGGCTTCAAGTTTTATTAAGTCATCATTATAAGTTACAACAACTTTTTTAAGTGCTGCTGCATTTTGTTCGATACTTTGTTTTGAATTTAAAAATTTATATAAAATAACAGCTATTTGCTCTTTTGTTGCCTTACCCGCAGGTGAAAACGTATCTGCACTAATGCCGCTCATGATATTGTTTGAAATAGCAAATTTTATTGATGCTTTTGACCAATCAGACATTTTTCCGGTATCTTTGAATTTTAAAAGGTCATCAAGTCCATGTTCTGCAACAACAGCTTCCTTTGATACAGATAGATAGTTTAAAAGCATTGTTGTAACTTGTTCTCGCGTAGTCAGATTGCTAATGCCGAACTTACCGTTTCCGGTACCACTTGCTATCCCCACTCTGTTGGCAGCTTCAACGTACTTAAAAGCCCAATGGCTCGCAGGTACATCAGAAAAAGTAGCTTTTGAGGGCAAGTTTGAAGTATCAATGTCCAGTGCCTTTACCAATAGTGTAATAAGTTCAGCCCTTGTAATATTCTGTCTGGGATTAAAGTTTCCTTTACTATCCCCGCTGATGATATTACTGTTTGCCATCCATTGAATGGCTTCTCTGGCATACGTTGAACTTTTGCTCAAATCACTTACCCCTGACGCCTGAACATTGGCTGTGCCCAAAACTACGTTTCCTGCAATCAGAACCGCAAATAGTGATTTAAGTAATTTACCTGTTATTCTTTTGTTCATATGTCACCTCTTATTAAAATTTTGATCCGCAAGATTATATTATCAACTTTATGTCTACTTGACTAGTGTAATTAGTTCCACAAAAATGATCTTACATTATTTTACCTTAGATATATTACAAATTCAATTTATGGGTTTCATCCTTCAAATGTGTTGATAGCTGTTCCAGCTGATACAAAGGTAACATAAAGTTAAACTTTTGAATATTATGTTAATATAATGTTATAGGAGGATGATTTATGTTTTATATCAGATATCCTTTCGTAAGCCAGCAGCCAACAGTGATGCAGGAACAACCGTATTATGATGCTTACCAGTATACAGAGGATTACTCTACCATCGGTCGCCCCAGCGACCCACCGCCGATTTTAAGCAATAACCCTGCTACTACCAGTATTGTACTTTTCAAACAGCTTACCGGTTATCCGAACTACGGAAATCCAAGCAGAAATGCGGATATACTTTACACCGGAAACCAGGGAACATGGACTTTTGACTCTCCTGCTTTTCTGATTGTACCCGGGAACCAAAGGGCACAAATTGTTATAAGGGCGGTGCTTGATGACCATTCAAGTGTACCCGTAAACCGTTACTCTGCCAGAATTACAATAAACGGTACTGTTGTCCATAACGGTCCCGTGCCTCTACAGCATGGTGTACCTCCCGGAGGAATGTTTGACAACTGGAGAGACTTAACCTTTAATGTACCTAATTTAAGAAGAAACAACAGAGTTACCATAGTAAATACTTCAACTGCCGGCCCAGGTGATTGGATGGCATTTGACTGGATGGAACTCAGACTTAACCCAAGGTAAATAATAAAACGATGTATGAATACCTGTAAAATGGTACTCATACATCGTTTTTTAATGTCTTTAAGGACATGCTATTTAAATATACCTAAATTCAGTAATAAAGTATTTATAACCAGGCAAACCCAGGCAATCATAAACACGAAAGGTATAAATCTATGTGCCGTCATAATTGCCTGAAAACGATTTGACTGCAGATTTGCTCCGGCCCAAACAGGCGGGAAATCCATATATTTCACATTGTTTTGCTTTAAATACCTGTTCCAATTATCCATTATGAACGCTATAGCTTTTTCACTGGACAAAATTGAATACCTCATACATAAGGATACTACAAACCCAAGTATTCCAATAATGTATAACGAGAAGCCTCTGGTTGATAAGCTTGAATAGCCTGCAAATAAAAGGCCTTCTAAAAGTATCAGCCAGTTCATTCTGTTATTTACAATGGATGTTTCTTCTTTTATCATTTCTCTAATAACATTATGATAATTTGTATCGTTCATGTATACCCCTTAAATACATTTTTCTTATTCAAAAGGCTACCACAAATATACATAAAAGTAAATATTATTTAGCACGGGTTCTGATTTCTTCAACTATCTTATCAACAAACTGTTCTGCGGACATTGCTCCAAGATCGCCGTCTTTTCTGGAACGAACCGAAACAGCATTGTTTTCCATTTCCTTGTCGCCTATTACAAGCATGTAAGGTATTTTTTCCATCTGAGCTTCTCTGATCTTGTAGCCTATCTTTTCATTTCTTGTATCCACTTCAACCTTTACACCCTTATCTCTGAGCATTTGTGCTACCTTTTGTGCAAAGTCATGATGTTTGTCAACCAAAGGTAGAATCTTTGCCTGAACAGGACATAACCAAGTTGGGAACGCTCCTGCATATTTTTCAATAAGCATTGCAAGAGTTCTTTCGTAACAACCTATTGATGTTCTGTGGATTATATAAGGATGCTTCTTTTCATTATTTTTATCTACGTAAACCATGCTAAGTCTTTCAGCAAGGGCAAAGTCAACCTGTACGGTAATAATGGTATCTTCTTTTCCGTGAACGTTTTTGCACTGGATATCAAGCTTTGGTCCGTAGAAAGCCGCTTCACCTTCTGCTTCCTTGTAATCTATCTTCAAGTGATCCAAAATTGTTCTCATCTGGCCCTGAACATTTTCCCAGTCTTCTTCGTTTCCGATATATTTTTCTTTGTTCTTAGGATCCCATTTTGAGAACCTGTAAGTTACGTCATCCTGTATTCCCAGAGTTTCCATCATAAATTTAATCAGGTCAACAACTCCCTTGAATTCGTCTTCCAATTGTTCAGGAGTACAAACCAAATGACCCTCTGAAATTGTAAACTGGCGGACACGTATAAGTCCGTGCATTTCTCCGGAGGCTTCGTTTCTGAACAAGGTAGAAGTTTCACCGTATCTTATAGGCAGGTCACGATAGCTGTGAAGCTTTGTGTTATATATCATAAACTGGAAAGGACAAGTCATTGGCCTTAACGCCATAACTTCTTCGTCCTTTTCCTCATTACCCAATAAGAACATTCCGTCCTTGTAGTGTTGCCAGTGTCCTGATAGCTTATATAAATCGCTCTTTGCCATAAATGGAGTTTTGGTCAGCACGTAGCCTCTTCTCTCTTCTTCATCCTCTACAAATCTTTGCAAGGTTTGAACAATCCTAGCTCCTTTTGGCATAAGCAAAGGCAGGCCCTGTCCTACTTCCTCAACGGTGGTGAACAGTTCAAGTTCTCTGCCGAGTTTATTATGGTCTCTTTTCTTTGCTTCTTCAAGTCTAGTTACATATTCTTCCAACTCACTCTTTTTAGGGAAGGCTGTACCATATATTCTCTGGAGCATCTTGTTTTTCTCGTTTCCTCTCCAGTATGCACCAGCAGCGCTCATAAGTTTAACGGCCTTGAGCTTTCCTGTTGACAATAGATGTGGGCCCGCACAAAGGTCAACAAAGTCACCTTGCTTGTAGAAGGATATTTCTTCGCCTTCCGGTAAATCCTTTATCAGCTCTACCTTATAGGGTTCACCCTTCTCCTCCATAAATTTGATTGCCTCTTCTCTTGGTAATGTAAATCTTTCAAGAGAAATATCTTCTTTTATGATTTTCTCCATTTCCTTTTCAAGCTTTGCCAAATCCTCCGGTGCAAAGTTCTTTTCAGTATCAAAATCATAATAAAAACCGTTTTCTATAGCCGGACCTATTGCAAGCTTGATATTTGGGAATAGTCTTTTAACAGCTTGTGCAAGAACATGTGATGCAGTGTGTCTGTAGGCTAGTCTTCCTCCTTCGTCTGCAAATGTCAAAAGGCTCAGTGAACAGTCATTTTCCAACTTGAAATCCAGTTCCTTAACCTTTCCGTCAACTTCTCCTGCGAGAGCTACTCTTGCAAGTCCTGCGCTGATGCTTTCAGCAACCTCCTTGATTGTAATACCGTTTTGGTATTCCTTGCTGCTTCCGTCCTTTAATGTAACCTTAATCATTTTTAACCTCCGTATATTAATAACTGTTTATTTCAGTTTATTTTTTATTTCATCATATATTTTCTCAGTAAATTCTTCTGGTGATACAGCTCCTAAATCACCGTCTTTCCTGGATCTGACAGAAACCAGTCTGCCCTCCAGTTCCTTGTCTCCTATAACAAGCATATATGGAGTCTTTTCCATCTGGGCTTCACGAATCTTGTAACCTATCTTTTCGTTTCTTGTATCTACCTCTACCCTTATATTTTCAGCTTCCAGAAGCTTTTTAACCTCATATGCATAGTCGTGATGCTTGTCGACCAGAGGAAGAATTTTAACCTGAACAGGACTCAACCATGTTGGAAAAGCACCTGCAAAATGCTCTGTTAAGATAGCTATAAATCTCTCTATACTTCCAAAAACAACCCTGTGAATCATTACAGGCCTATGCTTTTCACCATCAGGGCCGATATAACTTAAGTCAAATCTTTCAGGCAGGTTCATATCCAACTGAATTGTTCCACACTGCCATGTACGACCTATTGAATCCTCCAGATGAAAATCTATCTTCGGCCCGTAAAAAGCGCCATCGCCTTCGTTAACGGTGTACTTGATGCCTTTTAAATCCAATGCTTTTTTGAGTCCCTCTGTAGATAATTCCCACATTTCATCCGAACCAATCGAATTTTCGGGTCTTGTAGATAATTCTACATTGTACTTAAATCCAAAAACTTTGTAAAAATCATCTATTAAATTTATAACACCAACTATTTCATCAGTTATCTGCTCAGGTGTCATAAAAATGTGTGCATCGTCCTGTGTAAAGCACCTTACCCTCATCAAGCCGTGAAGTGCACCTGAGAGCTCATGTCTGTGTACCAACCCCAATTCTCCCATTCTTTGAGGCAAATCCCTGTAAGAATGAAGTTTTCGTTTAAATACAAGAATCCCTCCCGGGCAATTCATGGGTTTAATAGCAAATTCCTGTTCGTCAATATCCACAGTATACATATTCTCTTTATATGTGTCCCAATGGCCCGATTTCAGCCAAAGTTCCTTGTTGAGGATAACAGGTGTTTTAATCTCCTGATAGCCTCCTTTTTTGTGCTCAGTTCGCCAGAAATCCTCCAGGAGATTGCGAAGAACCATACCTTTTGGCATAAAGAACGGGAAGCCTGGGCCTTCGTCAAGTATATCGAATAAATCCAGCTCTCTTCCTAATTTTCTGTGGTCACGTTTTTTTGCTTCTTCTATTCGGAAAAGGTACTCATCAAGCTGACTTTTCTTTGGAAAAGCTGTACCATATATTCTCTGAAGCATTTTATTCTTCTCATTACCTCTCCAATAAGCTCCAGCCACAGAAAGTAATTTTACCGCTTTCAGTTTTCCTGTCCCGACTAAATGAGGCCCTGCACAAAGATCTGTAAAATCACCTTGTTTGTAAAAGGATATTTCTTCACCTTCAGGAAGATCCTTAATCAACTCTACCTTATAAGGTTCGCCCTTTTCCTCCATAAATTTTATTGCGTCATTCCTTGGAAGAACAAACCTTTCTAACTTTAAGTCTTCTTTTATTATTTTTTCCATTTCCTTTTCAATACTATCAAGTTCCTCTATTGAAAATGGTTTTTCTCTTTCAAAATCATAATAAAACCCTGTATCAATTGCCGGCCCTATTGCCAGTTTAGCATCAGGGTACAGTCTTTTTACAGCCTGAGCCAAAACGTGTGAAGCGGTGTGTCTGTAAGTAAACCTTCCGCCTTCATCTTCAAAGGTTAAAAGATTCAACCTGCAATCACTATCCAATTTGAAATCAAGCTCCGTTACCTTGCCGTTAACTTCTCCGGCCAAAGCTGCTCTTGCCAATCCCGCACTTATGCTCTCTGCAACTTCACGGACTGTAATGCCTTCGTGATATTCTTTTACAATACCGTCTTTCAGGGTAATCCTTATCATGTTCAAAAACCTCCCTTTTGCAATACTTTATAAGACATAAAAAAGACATAAAAAACTCCCGTCCTTATATAAGGACGAGAGTTATCTCGCGGTTCCACCCTACTTTCTGCTCTGTGCGTAAAAATACGCTGATTATAACGTTATCACCGATACAGCTCGGAGGTGGTCTTCGGTAAAGTGAAGGTTTGGATACTTTCAGCCAATAATATCCAATCTCTGAAACCCCTGCTTTTACTTACTCTTCTCGTCAACGCCTTTGTCGATATTTAAATATCTATTTATTTATTATATTCCTTACTGTTTTTATATGTCAATACTTCATGTTTTGTTTGTATTTAATGTTAAATCATCTATAAGTTGTAAATAATATAGTTATTAATATTAATACTACATTATAAAAAAAGCAGGAGGACAGGTTTGAGAAATAAACGGGTTATTCGCTGTAAAAAGGACAGGAGAAAAAAGTATTTAAAGCTGTTTTTTTTAGGTTTTTTATTACCAGCATTTTCGGTACTAATAGTTTACGTTTCATTTTTAATATTTATTATGCCGTTATATGTCAAGTAATTGTTAATATTGCATATCATTTTAGTTTTTTATTGTAAGAAAATCGTGTATTAATACTATTTGAAATAGTTAAGTATAATAATATAATAAGTGCATGGATTAAATTATATTTTCCTCCTTTAAATTATTTAAAACCGGCTCAAAATAGCCGGTTTCTTGTTTTGTATTCTAAAAATAATCAGTTAATACATATGTAATTTTTTATTTTATCAAATGTCTTTTGCTTAATTCCCGTTATTTTCATAATATCTGTTAGTTTTTTAAAACCGCCGTTTTGTTCCCTGTATTCTAAAATAGCTTTCGCCGTTGACGGCCCAACATTGGGTAGTTCTTCAAGTTCTGCCTGAGACGCTTTGTTAATATCCAAAAGTTTAGATTTAGAGTTGTCCAATGTGATCTCTTTCTCTCCTGCATCAGCTCCCAAACTGTCATTTATAATATCAACACCGCTGTTTAAAGGAATTCCGCCCGCAACTTTAACTTTTTCGGACTGATTGCCTGTTTTAGCTGTGTTTTCAGCTTTTGATGTTCCCTTTGCTTTGATTCTTAACATTGTATTTTCATTTAAAGGGTATGCTAAGTTTATATTTTCAATATCTGCTTGTTTAGTGGCACCACCGGCATTTTTTATGGCATCTTCAATAATCTGACCCTTCTTTATTGTTACTACTCCCGGTTTGTTTACACATCCTGTAACATAAACCTTTATATTAGGGATTTTTTCCTCCTCAGTCTGTTCTTCTAAAGACTCCTCCACCTTTGACTCAATTTTTGTATTCTCTTCAACTATAGGTGTTTCAAGGGGATGATAAACCTGCTTCAAAAAAAACCCCAATATACCTGAACCTAAAACCAGAACTACTATTATGCATACAATATGGATTTTACTTAAAAATATCTTTCTTCCAAAGACAGATAGCTCCATTAATTACCTCCTATTATGTTATGTTAAGTTAAAAATTAAAGATTTTGAAATAAATAGAAAAAACCCACGGGAAATTTATAAATTTATTTCCACCTTTGCCAACCAATAATACTTTGAAAATACAGATTTATAATTTATACTGGAAAGATGAAAAGTATTTAGAAGTGTTTCTTAATTATTATATTACATATTTTAGAATTTTTCCATATTATTTAAACAAAAGTCATTAAATAAGTTTAAAAAATTGAATTCTTGCTTTATACTTATAATATATTTTTACTTATTCAGAGGAGGAGTTATGAAGAAAGTACTGGCAACATTAATTATATCAATAGTATTACTATTTCAAATCTCACCCGCATTTTGTGCAAATCTCGACATTGCTGCTGCTTCATACATACTAATGGATGCAAAAACAGGAAGTGTTTTGTATGAGTATAAACCCGATCTGAAATGGCGTCCTGCCAGCACTACAAAAATAGCAACTGCATTAGTAGCTCTTAAGGAAGGAAATATGGATCAAGTAATGACCGCCAGTAATGAGGCAGTTACTGATATAGGTGTCGGAGGTATGAACATAGGCATCATGCCAGGAGAACAAATGTCATTAAATGATCTTCTTCACGCTCTTTTGATTGTATCGGCAAATGAAACAGCCAACATAATATCTGAAAACCTATTTAATGATAAAGCTAAGTTTATGTCAGAAATGAATAAGGTTTCTGCCGATGCAGGAGCCAAAAATACCACTTTCACAAATCCTTGCGGAATTGATGAATACGAAAAAGATGCAGAGCATTTTTCCTCAGCAAGAGATTTGGCGCTCATAGCTAAAGAGTGCTTAAAATACCCTTTATTTCGTGAAATTATTGGCCAAAAGCAACTTAGTATGCTGCCACCCACAAATAAGCATAAAACTTGGAATGTTCTTAATTCTACAAATAAATTACTGGGACAATCCTTTAAATACGGACCTGAAACTGGAGATGACAGGAATCAGTTTACCATAACTGGCTTGAAAACCGGCTCTACTTCTCGAGCAGGTGCAAATTTTATCTCCAGTGCTGTAAATAAGGATGGTCTGGAATTGATTTCTGTTGTACTCGGTGTAAATAATAAGCCAAACAGAACTGTGTTTGATTTTACAAAAACACTTTTAAAGGCAGGTTACGAAAACTATTCCAGACAAATGATTATTGACCGTTCTACTATGATTCAGGAAATCACTGTCAAGGATGGAGCTAATGGGGATAAAGTCGATCTTATAACCAACGGGGTAATTGAGGCACTTTTACCTAATGATAAAAACGAATGGCGTCTAGATAAAAAAATTAATGTTAGGCAGGATATAAAAGCTCCATTAAAAAAAGGAACTGTTCTTGGCAACATTGAGTATACAAGGGACGGGGTATCACTTGGAAAAGTCGATATTGTTTCTTCAAGAACTGTTGAACAGACACTAAAATCCAAATCAAAGGATTATGTAAAAAACCTAACAAGCAATAACCTATTTAAGTACATTGTAATTGGAGTAATTATAATAATTTGTTTTTTAATTATGAGAATAATATTGAGAAAAATATCAAGAAAAAGGAAATACAAATTAAGAAACTTCAATTAGAAATCTGACTTTTTATATTTTTATTTGCCTCATATATTGATTTAATTTAAATATACTTATATTATAGTATATGTTTATATGTAGTAAAAAATAAAAAACTATTAGCTTTTTAAAAGGAGTGTAATCAATGAGAACCGAACCGATTTACCAGACTAGGAAAATCACTGATCTCAAAGATCTCATGGTTCAGAGTGCAAAATTATTCGGAGATAGAAACGCATTTTATATTAAAGGCAAAAATGGTGAGTACTACGGAAAAACATATACTGAACTCAAAAGCGATATTGACGCATTTGGTACTGCATTGATAAGCTTAGGTTTAAAGGGCAAAAAAATTGCTATTTTGTCTCAAAATAGATCCGAATGGTGTACGTCATACTTGACAATAACAGGCGGTACTGGTGTGGTTGTCCCTTTAGACAAGGAACTTCCTTTTAATGAGATAGAAAACCTTATTTCACGTGCGGATGTCAGTGCAATTGTTTTTTCATCAAAATACCGCAACGATATGAAGAAATTATCCCTTAATTCCCGGGTTGAATATTACATAGACATTGATCAGAAAGAAGAAGTATCCGACGGGTTTCTATCCTATTCATGTTTGATTGAAAAGGGTAGAAATTTATTAAAACAAGGTGACAGAAGTTATCTGGATGCCGAGATAGATCCCGAAGCCATGTGTGCTCTTATTTTCACATCAGGTACAACTGATCTGGCGAAAGGGGTTATGCTTTCAAGCAAGAACATTGTTTCCAACGTGACAGCTGTTGTTTCAGTGCTGTACATAGACGAAAATGACAGTGTTCTTTCTATTTTGCCCCTACATCACACTTATGAATGTACAGCAGGGTTTTTGGTAATGATGTACAGTGGTTGTTGTATGTCATTTAATGAGGGATTAAAATATATAGTTCAAAACCTGCAAGAGACAAAACCTACAATCCTTATGCTGGTTCCTCTTATACTAGAAAACATGCATAAAAAAATAGTTAAGCAGGCTTCCAAAACCCGTATGGGTAAAATTAAGTTTAATACTGCAATAGAAATAAGTAATTTTTTATATAATCTCTTTAAAATAGATATACGTAAAAAATTATTCAAACAGGTTCTGAACACTTTCGGTGGTAGAATTAGACTGGTTATTTCCGGTGCCGCTGCCGTAAATCCAGATGTTTCAAATGACTTATGTGCTATGGGTATAAGGATTGTCCAAGGCTACGGACTTACTGAATTTTCACCTATAGTAGCAGTAAATAACGACCGTGGGTTCAGACATGATTCTGCTGGAAAGGCTCTTGCTGGAGTAGATGTACAGCTTGAAAATGTCGGTGAGGACGGTATTGGAGAATTTGTTATATCTGGCGATAGTGTAATGTTAGGTTATTACCAAAACCCTACAGCTACCAGAAATATTTTAAAAGATGGTCGTTTATACACCGGCGACTTAGGATATATTGATGAAGAAGGCTACATCTATATTACAGGCAGAAAGAAAAATGTCATAGTCACAAAGAACGGTAAGAATATATTCCCTGAGGAAGTTGAAGCATATCTTGCAAAATGTCCGTTTGTTAGAGAAAGCCTTGTTTGGGGTAGATTTGATGAAGAAACGGGTGAAACCGAAGTTAATGCACAGATTTTACCCGACATTGATGAAATAAAGGATAAACTTGGTATTAATATTGTTTCAAACGATGAAATACGCAAAATTCTACATACCGAGATTAAGGAAATAAATAAACAGATGCCGCTTTATAAGCGTATCAAAGACTTTACAATACGAGAAGACGAGTTTGCAAAAACAACAACCAAGAAAATCAAGAGATATGTTGAGAACGTAAGCTAAGTTATTAAGCATCTAAATTAAAAAACCGGAGTAATAGAAATATAAATATTCCTATTATTCCGGTTTATTTATATTTTCAACAACCTTTTCCCACACTTCTTTTTCAGTCATAAAGGCATCCGCGATTTTTTCCTCAATATTATCAAGTTCTGCAAAGTTATTTCTCAGACAATGTTTAAGATACACACCCTGGAGATTTTTCCACGTGATACAGGATTCGTCCAATACTTTGTTTAATTCATCAGTTAGACGTACATCCAATAGTCCCTTATCTTTTAGTGCGGAAAGTAACAGCTTGTTCCCCTTTACCCTGTTTGATATCTTGGAAAACTCATAATTGTAATGATGAATTTTAGATGAATCCTCATGTATCATAGTTTTGTTTACAACTTCCTGCTTTTCTATAAGCATATCCAAATTGTAAATAAGCTGATTTGTACATTTTATAAACTGTTTGACGTCTATTTCATATGGAGGAAGATAATCATTTTTAAAGGTAAGAATTCTGTAATCTGTATTAATTTGTTTAAGAGGTGAATTAAATGCTTGAATTACTTCATTTGTGGGAATTTCTCTTATATCATAAAATAGGTTTACATCATCTTCAAAGGTATAAAAAACATCTTTTTCTTCATCAAATCCTGTAACAAAAGCAAAGTGGGATGTATGAATTTTATTATAGTAGTAACAGAATTTATTCCAATTATATAAATCAACATTAAGAGTTACGTATGGGTTATTCATGAGAATTTCTTTAAATTCTTGAAGAAAGTTCTCTTTATTTTTAAAATTAAATGCATCATATTTAAATATGTTTTTTGCGAAATAATTGTAATATTCTTGAGTGTAGTCAAGATGAAAAACATTGTCAGGGTAGTAACTGTATTCATAATAATTGAGATATGCAAGTGGGTCGTAACTGGAATCGACTTTTGTTAGTACAGAAAGGAACATATTTACAATACAGTTCCCCCAAAATTTATTGTATGGCTGTAAATCCTTTATGTATCGCATTAATATTCACCCATTCATTTATGATTGTAATTTGATTATAATCGATTTTATTTTACATTACAATACATAAAAGTCTATAAATGTATTTTATGGAAAAATAAATATCCAAGGGCTAAGTTTACCCTTGGACATTTATTTTTATTATGTGAATATTTTTTATTAAATTTTAAGACCACAATTCTTTTCTTAATGCTGCTATATCTTCATTTTCAAGATACTCATCGTATGTCATTTGTCTGTCGATTATTCCTTTTGGAGTTATCTCAACTATTCTATTGGCTATTGTCTGAACAAACTCATGGTCATGGGAAGTAAAGAGAATTGTTCCCTTATAGTTAATCAGACCGTTGTTCAGTGCGGTTATGGACTCCAGATCAAGATGGTTTGTTGGTTCGTCAAGAACTAGTACATTAGCACCTGAAAGCATCATTTTTGCCAGCATACAACGTACTTTCTCTCCTCCAGAGAGTACAGAAGCCTTTTTCAAAGCCTCTTCGCCTGAGAATAACATTCTTCCAAGCCATCCTCTTAAGAAGGTCTCTGTCTGATCCTTTGAATACTGTCTCAACCAATCTACCAGGTTTAATTCTACACCATCAAAGAATTCAGAGTTGTCCGTTGGGAAATAAGCCTGTGATGTAGTAATACCCCATTTAAAGTCACCACTGTCGGGTTCCATTTCGCCCATCAATATTTTGAATAATGCGGTTTTTGCATTTCCGTATGTTCCCACAAGCGCTATCTTATCACCCTTATTTACAATAAGGTTAAAGTCGTTCAGTAGCTTTTCTCCTTCAATTTCCTTTGAAATCCCATTAACCATGAGCAAATCATTTCCTGCTTCTCTTTCCGGCTTGAAATCCACAAAAGGATACTTTCTTGATGAAGGTCTTATATCTTCAAGTGTAAGTTTATCCAATAATTTCTTACGTGAAGTAGCTTGTTTTGATTTTGAAGCATTTGCACTAAACCTTTGAATAAATTCCTGCAATTCCTTTATTCTTGCTTCAGTTTTTTTGTTTGCGTCCTTTGCCTGTTGAAGTGCCAATTGGCTGGATTGATACCAGAAATCATAGTTTCCAACGTAAAGCTGTATCTTACCAAAGTCAATATCCGCAATATGTGTACACACCTGATTCAAAAAGTGTCTGTCATGGGATACAACAATAACTATATTTTCAAAATTGGCCAGAAAGTTTTCAAGCCATGTAATAGAGGCTATATCAAGATGGTTTGTAGGCTCGTCCAGTAATAGTATATCAGGATTTCCGAAAAGAGCTTGGGCTAAAAGAACTCTTACCTTCTGATTAGCGTCAAGATCCTTCATAAGCTTATAATGGTGTTCTTCTGTGATATTTAATCCGTTTAATAACGTTGCAGCATCGGATTCTGCTTCCCATCCATTTAACTCAGCAAATTCTCCTTCTAACTCAGAAAGCCTTATTCCTTCTTCCTCTGTAAAATCAGACTTTGCGTAAAGTACCTCTTTTTCATCCATTATTTCAATCAATCTCTTGTGGCCCATCATTACAGTCTTTATTACTTCAAATTCATCAAATGCGTAATGATCCTGCTTTAAAACAGCCATTCTCTCTCCTGGAGAAATTGAAATATCACCTTTGTTTGGTTCAATTTCTCCGGAAAGTATCTTTAGAAAGGTTGATTTTCCCGCACCATTTGCTCCAATCAATCCATAACAGTTTCCTTGGGTAAATTTAATGTTTACATTTTCAAATAAAGCACGTCCCCCATACCTTAGAGAGACACCGTTTGCACTAATCATTTTATCTCCGTTTCCAGGCAGGATAAAATTATATCCTATCCTTTTTATTATATATATTAATTTTTAATGTTATAATACTTCTTCAAAACAGCATAAAATAAGAAAAGCCTAATTAATGCTTTTCTCAATATATTAAAGCATATCTTATTACAATGTTCAATATATTCCTCGAACATTTGATATTTAAAAAATTTCTATCTTATGCTGGTCATTTCTCCGTCAGACCATAACCTTTCCAAATTGTAGAACCCTCTGTCTTCCTGATGGAAAACATGAATTACAACATCGGCATAGTCAAGTAATATCCATTTTGCAGAATCATAACCTTCCTTGTGATGTGCCTCCAACCCTATTTCAGTCAGTTTGAAATCAACTTCATCTGCAATTGCCTTTATATGGGTCGAGGATGTACCGCTGCAAATAACAAAATAATCGGCAATAACAGTAATATCATGAATATCAATTATACTTATATCCTTTGCCTTCTTATCCTCCATAGCCGCAACGATTTTGTCTACCATTGTTTTTGAATCCAATATTTTGCACCTCATCTTCTGATTGTTTTATATTATGGATTATAATCATTTCCAAGTATTATTGTAATATCATATTTCGGTTCAGCCTGAATTTCTTGGGTAACCTTTGATATCATTAACATGTTGCTGATTGCACCTGTCTTTAAGCCTTTCTTTCGAACAATTATTTGAGAAGCACTTTGAATTTTGCCTGTTTCGGCACTTGCCTCAAACCCCTGTGCAACAAGCATGTTCTTAACCTCTCCCGCAAGGCCTTTTTTGCCCGTACAGTTAAGAACCTGAACTGTGGTTTTTCCGCTTTTCTTTGTAGTTTCTGCAGTATCCTTTGCCGAATCCTCAACAGGCTTGCTATCAACTATTATTTTACCGGGTGTCTTTGATGCAGGTGCAGGCTTAACTGGTTGCTTTTTTACTTCAACAACCTTTTTGTCGAAAACACCTGAATCTTTATAAAAATTAGCTCCTACTATAATTGATGAAAACAGTAGTAAAAATGTTCCTACCGCGTAAAATACAAATTTTATGAATTTCCCCATTTTTTATATCTCCAAAATCATTTTTCCTCGGTTTTTTGTGTCATTAATAATATACAATTTCTTGCTTCAATAGTAAATGGATGAATTAAGCCATTCTGGCTAATAACGTATTTAATTACACTATTAAATGCGCTTATCAAAGCACGATCCAAATCTATAAAAGCAAAGCTCCGTGCTTCCTGTACATCACCATGGGTTCTTCCCGGCTCAATATAATCCGCCAGAAATATTATTTTATCCATAGTACTCATTCCTGCAAATCCTGTAGTATGATATTTGATAGCGTTTAGCACCACCGAATCTTCCACACCATACTTTCGTCTTGCCAGTATAGCACCTACTGCTCCATGCATAAGGAACAATTGATTTTCCTCTATAGGACTAAGTTCTATGTTATTTTCCAGACAATACCGCTTTGTTTCGTTGTCTTCCAAGTTCTTTGCACAATCATGCAACAGTCCCGCCACTTTAGCTTTTTCTACATCCTCGCCATAATGTTCAGCCAATTGTACAGCTACTTTCATAGTATTAATAGAATGAATGTACCTGCCAGGTTTTAGGGACTTTTTTAACAGTATATCCATTTCACTAAAATTCATTTTAAAACCTCTTAAATATACAGTTTATTTTCCTTTATATACCTCTCAACAGGCTCAGTTATAAAATATTTAACAGATTTTCCGTTTTTTATTCTATCTCTTATAAAGGTTGATGAAATATCAATCAGCGGCGCTTCAAATCCGGTAATTTCAACTCCATATTTACTCTTCAAATACCTTATACGATTCTTAAATTCTTCATCTTGAAATCCGGGCCGCATTAGTGCAATAAACTTCGTAAGTGTAAAAACTTCCTCAGCATTTTTCCATTTTAAAAGATCCATTACTACATCCGCACCAATTATATAGTAAAACTCAGTACTCTCAGAATGAAGGGCATGCAGTTGGTTAAGTGTATCAACCGTGTAAGTGTATCCCTGTCGTTCAACCTCAATAGAAACCGCTTCAAAATTTGGATTGGTACTAACTGCACACTGTACCATTTTTAATCTATGAATAGGGTCAGTTACTGAATCAAGGTTCTTGTGAGGCGGCTTTCCTGATGGTATAAACAATATCTTATCAAGTCCAAATTCACATCTGACAATCTCGGCAACTGCCAAATGCCCAAGATGTACCGGATCAAACGTTCCTCCACAAATACCTATTTTCATGCCTTTGCTCAATTACAACGCCCTTTCATATATATATTGTTATTATTTTGCTGCAATATAATCTACATTATAGCATAAAATATTTAACTATTTATTAATAAATATTAAAGTTTATCCATGAAATTCTTAAACAGGAAAAGACCCGGTATTTTTAATTTACCGTGTCTTCTTCCTCGTTAGAATCGATTTTGGGGGCTGATTTATTACGTTTTCGAAGTGCTTCGCTAATCAAATACTCTATTTGACCATTTACAGAACGGAATTCATCATCAGCCCATTTCGATATTTCTTCCCACATTTTGGGACTTAACCTTAGTAAAAGTGTCTTTTTTTCCGCCATTATACCATCGCCTTTTTAATTATGCAAGGTTCCAGTGTTTATAACCGGCTGCGTATTTTTCTCACCACATAATACCACCAATAAGTTGCTTACCATTGCAGCCTTTCTTTCTTCGTCAAGTTCCACTATTTCATTTTCACTGAGTTTGATAAGTGCCATCTGAACCATTCCAACAGCACCCTCAACTATTTTCTGTCTTGCTGCAATGATGGCTGCCGCCTGCTGTCTCTGAAGCATTGCTGCAGCTATTTCCGGTGCATATGCCAAATGAGATAACCTTGCTTCTTCAACAACTACTCCTGCTTTTCCAAGCCTTTGCTGAAGTTCGTTTTTAAGTGCTTCTGCAACCTCATCAGTACTTCCTCTAAGAGAGATTGTGTGCGTATCTTCTGTATTGTCATATGGATACATACCTGCCAGGTGCCTTAAAGCAGACTCGCTCTGAACATTTACATAGTCAACATAGTTATCAACATCAAATATTGCCTCTGCTGTATTTTCAACTCTCCACACAATTACGGCTGCTATTTCAATAGGATTACCCATTTCATCGTTAACCTTTATTTTCTCGCCGTTTATATTTCTTGATCTTAATGAAATCTTTTTCTTTGAATAGAAAGGATTAGCCCAATGCCAACCTTCCTTTTTTATAGTTCCGGTATACTTTCCGAAAAGAATCAAAACCATAGCTTGATTTGGCTGAATAGTAAAAAATCCCGGAAGTATAAATGAGTATACCACGAACAATACAATACCTAGTACGATTACCAGATCGGCTCCTTTGTACACCCCTATCCCGAAAATCACTACACTCAGAATTAGGAGAAAAAATGATGCCAGGAATATTTTCCCACCCGAAGCGGCCTTTCCCTCAATTTCTTTCATAGTTATTAACCTCCCTAAATAAATAACAATTAAATATTAATATGATATCTAAATGATATCATATTAATATTACAAATTCAATATTTGCCAATAAAAAATTATTCTTCAACCATATTTTTTAATTTTGCTACATCTATTATCTTAACTGCTTCCTTTTGAAATTCGATGATACCCATATCCCGCATTATTCCCATCTCTCTGGACATTGAAGGCCTGGATATATTCAAGAATTCCGCCATTTCGTTTCTGTTTACTGGAAGTCTGAAAGTATTGCTGCCTGCCCTTTCCATGTACTCAAGCAAAAAACATGCAATTTTTGAGTTAATACCTTTCATGGAAAGGTACTCCACCCTTCTGTTAAGCATGATTGCTCTTGTAGACACACTTTTTAAAAGGTTTCTTATAAGCTGTGAATGGTGACTGCAGGCATCACTGCATTGATTTAATATCATTTCATTCTCAATAAATAAAACCCTGCAATTTGTTTGAGCCTGAACGTTTGAGGGCCATTTTACAGTCCCTGAAAAGGCAATAACCTCGCCAAAAATACTTCCCGGTTTGATAAGATTCATCATTACACGGTTCCCTGCAGCATTTTCTTTAGTTACAACTCCATTTCCTTCAACAAGTATCCCCATTCCGTGATATCTGTCCCCTGCCCTTACAATATAATCACCCTTGTTATAGCTGTGAAGTTTAGGGTTAAAGCACTCAAGTATAGATATAATTTGCTTACTGTCAAAGTTCTCAAATAATTCACAATTAAGAAGAACTCCTGTTATTTTTTTAACTTCAGCCTCACTTACCTGCATTTTGTCCTCCACTTTTTTGTATCCGTAGATACCGAATTAAATATTATTATACCTTATAATCATTACATAATCATTTAAACGACAAAACAAACAAATAAAATATATTAAGGAGACTTTATTATGAAAAGAAATATTATCAGAATAGATGAAGACAAATGCAACGGATGCGGATTATGTGTAACAGCGTGTCATGAAGGTGCCCTGGTTATGGAAAATGGTAAAGCAAAGCTTATATCCGACAGCTACTGCGACGGTCTTGGAAATTGCCTTCCTGAGTGTCCTACAAATGCAATAACTATTGAGGAACGTGAAGCAGATGCCTACGATGAAGAACTTGTCAAAAAGAATATAGAAATGAAAGCTGCTGCACAAACTCCTCCGGTACATCATCACATGCACGGTGGATGTCCCGGTTCAAGAGCAATGGCAATAAAAAAAGCTCCGGCAGCAGAACCTGTATCAACTGCAACAGCTGCTCCTGCAGTATCAGAGCTTATGCAATGGCCATGTCAAATAAAGCTTGTTCCGGTAAATGCACCTTACTTTGACAACTGTGACCTGCTGATTGCAGCCGATTGTACAGCATTCGCATATGCAAACATTCATCGTGATTTTATGAAAAACAGAATTACTCTTATAGGCTGCCCAAAGCTGGATGAAGGTGATTACTCTGAGAAACTTACTGCTATAATTGCAAACAATAATATTAACAGTGTTAAAGTTCTCAGAATGGAAGTACCATGCTGCGGAGGCATTGTAAATGCAGTTAAAACTGCCTTAATTAATTCAGGAAAAATGCTTCCTTGGAGTATCGTAACAATAGGTACGGACGGTGAAGTACGTCAAAGTTAATTAATGGAATTGGTAGTTTAAATTGAATATTATTTCCATTATAATAGGTCTGTAGGCATTTTATGCCTGCAGGCCTATTAAATTTATTAAGCGGAGGACTAATTATGCTTATAGGAATAATTGGAGCTATGGAGCAGGAAATAAAGTTATTGGCAGAGAGCATGTTAATAAATGAAACAAAAACTATTGCAATGCGTGAATATTATATCGGAAAACTGTTTGGTAAAGATGTTGTTTTAGTATTCTCTAAATGTGGCAAAGTTGCTGCAGGTTCAACGGTAACTACCCTTATAGAAACTTTTAATGTAGATGTTGTTCTTTTCACAGGTGTTGCCGGAGGTGCTGACAAAAATTTGAATATAGGAGATATTATAGTTGCGGACAAGCTGGTTCAACACGACATGGATGCCAGTTTATTACCGGGATTCAGCAAGTTTGAAATACCTCTTTTGGGCGTAGGGACTTTTACTGTTCCTTCTCACATGGTATCTCTAGGTAAAAAATCTGCTGAGTTTTATGTATCTAATTGTTTAAAATACGATGTAGAAGAAAGTACCTTAAATGAATTTAACATTTCTACTCCAAACATTGTAACAGGAACAGTTGCAAGCGGAGACCAGTTTGTAGCAGACAGCAATAAAGTCTTAAGCCTTTCTCAGGAGATTGAAAATCTCAAGTGCATTGAAATGGAAGGCGCAGCCGTAGCACAGGTTTGTTACGAACATGGTGTTGATTATATTGTATTCCGTGTTATTTCTGATAAAGCCGATGAGCATGCCAATATAAACTTCCCTAAATTTATCGAAAAAGCGGCCTCACATTTTACCAGAGGAATTATCGAACACTTCGTTTCAGAAATAGCATAAAATTTGCTGTTATTCGCGTATAAAATTATATCAATGATTGCTTCCATGCTTCCATTGATATAATTTATACTGGCGTTTAGGCTAAAAATGATTCAGATTATTTTTGCAACAGCAAATTTTTGTTTCGAAAATCAATTAACGTATTAATTTTACATAACAAATTTCCTTTTCTTTAAATATCCTTACAATCTACTATTTATCAAGGACTCTGACTAAATCATATTAAAATCTTATGTAACATATAGTACACCAGCTTAATATAATACTATTGTGAATAGAAAAATTATTTTTTAAGGTGATTTAGTATGCCATTAACAGATCGAGAACTACTTGCAAGATTAATAAGATGTGAGGCCGAAGGTGAAGGGGACGACGGTATGAAAGGGGTAGCCTCTGTCGTTATGAACCGAGTAACTGTTCCGTATGGCGAGTTTTTCAGACTAGTTCATGGTGACATTAGAGCTGTAATATTCCAGCCAAGACAGTTTACTTGTGTAATGGAAGTCGTAAATGGTCAATATAACCCTCAAAACATATTTAACATGACTCCCTTACAAACACACTACGACATAGCTGATTGGGCTATGACAGGCAACACTCTTGGTGCTGTAGCAAACTCATTATGGTATTTTAACCCGTTTAAACCTTCATGTACATCTTTTTTCCCTCCGGGAGAAAACGGAATATATTTGACCAGAGTAAAGCAGCACTGTTATTATATCCCCACTCAAAAGTATGCAAGTACCTAAATTAATGTATCTTAAAGAAAGGAAGTTAAATTATGAAAAGCTCACATACTCCTTACTACAACATACCGGATTGTTATTTTGATGACCGTCAAAACAACAATATGATAAACCCCGAAAGTTTTCCTACCGGGATACCTACAGGTGGTCCATTTGGTTCTACAGCTTTCCCCATGGGCAATTCAACGGTTGGTCAGACTATACCGTTTATGAATACACAAAACCAACCAATGCAGCATTCTCAGAATATGAATCAATCGTTGAATCCACTAGCACCGATAACTCCTACAACCGAGCCTCAGCCTATGACAACTCAAAGTATTGAGTTTATGAACGGATTTTTAAGAACACAGATAGGTAAAACCGTTAGAGTAGAATTTCTTATCGGAACTGGAACTCTCGTAGATAAATTTGGTACACTCCTGGCTGTAGGTGCCAACTATCTTGTACTGAGGCAAGCTGAAACCGATGATATTGTTGTTTGCGATTTCTTTACAATTAAATTCGTTACATTCTACCTTTGATTTATATTAAAAAGCTCTACTTCATTGATTAGCTCAATAATAGGTACAAATTGTTTACAATTTGTGCCTTTTACTTTTTATACATCTATAATGCTGGGAATTGGGAATATATAAAATATACAAAGCTTTTTGGAGGGTAAAGTGAAAGAGCAAAAACTGTGGAGATACTACGACTTAATAAAATTTCTTACATTGATTAACGGTGAATTGTATTTTGCCCGTGCAGATAGTTTTAAGGACAAATATGAAGGTGCAATACCCAAGCAGACTTTCAAAAGTTTGATAGAAAATTTTAAGGATTACGGCACAGCTAAAAAAGAAACAGATTTAAAACTTGAGCTTCAGAAAATTTTTGATGAAAAAAGAAAAAAGGCCGCAATAAGCTGTTGGCATTTAAACGACACAGAGTCTGCTGCAATGTGGGAATTATACTCCAAAGCTGGCTTTGGTATTGCAGTACAGACAACTACAGAAAGACTTGCAAATTCCTTGGTTATACCAGAGGGTTACAATATGGTAATGTCTGAAGTTAATTATATAGATTTTGATAAAGAAAACGATACCGACTATATTTATAATGAGCTTCTTCCTTTTAAAAACAAAAGAAAAGAATTCATTTATGAAAACGAGTTCAGAATTATTCTCTACAAGAAAAAAAAGCAACCAGCCCTTGCTTCCTCTTGCTCTGACACAACTATCCTTGCCGACGTAGTCAGCAGGAAATTTCATTTTGGTCTCGAGAACCTTCCCGCCGAAGGAGTGAAAGTTAAAGTTGATCCCTCCAAAATTATTCTAGAGATACTTGCTTCACCACATATGAAAAAATACGAGGTAGAAGAAATACGGAGACTTCTTGATATGATAAATAACAATAACAACACAAGCTTTACGATACGACATTCCGATATTTACGACAATTTGAATTATTAAATAAAATAAAAGAGCATCTATACTACATTGTCAAAGTTGAAACTTGAGGCAAAAATACTTAAAGCAATTCACGTACAAGAGCCAAACTAAAAATTAGAACATAACTTGTAAACATGAGTCCATTAGAGTATCAGTGAATCTTTAAATTAGTTGCTTAAACTATCTAAGAAATCACACACCCTCTAACTCGGTAATAATGGTTGGCACAAAGAAGTAGCACGGAGCCACAGATACTGGGGTAAATTCATTCGTAATTAGTCTATTATATCTAAAAAACGAAAAATTAGAGCTCTATTTGACATGCAACAATTAATTATATAACAAAATTAAAGAGGACTGATACCTTGAAATTTTGCACTCTAAAAACAGCCTATATATATTCTTTAAACTCCTCATATAAGTAATCTGTATCTTTAACAATTTGTCTTTTAAATGATGTAAACGCTGATTTTACATTTAGTCCTTTACGAATATTTCTCTTTAAATTTTCTTTTTCGTCATGTTCTAGTTCATCATCGTCATATTGAACAAGCCACATTGTAAACTCTAATAATTCGTTAACTAAATCTTTTTTAATATTAACTGCTTCAATAGTTTTTATACAAGTATTTCCATTATACACGTTATTCAGCAATTCAACAGTATTATTTACTTTTTCATCGTTCGATACTCCTGTTATTTTAACCACAGACCTTTTCTGCAGTATAGGCATTTCATAACGTATTAAGCTTTCAACATCATCATATTGATTTCCAGGATCTAAAATATTATCATATTTTGACAACTTAATATTATTACAATGCCCACATGCGAAATATAAGTTATCCCAATCAAACATCAAGTCCCTATTTATGCCTTTATGTGGTTTAAAATGTTCAATATTAAGGTTCGTTATATTTTTTTGTTCACATATATAGCACTTATTATGGAATTCATCTTTAAGAGCCTCTACCACCTCTGGTATATTGTATGTCCCGCTTTGTTTTGCTTTTTCTTTTTGCAATTTATTTAATACATCAGCAGAAGGGGTTCTTTTAGTAAAATTAATCATGTATATTCCTCCGCTAATTAACATTTTTATCTATTTGTTTTCTTTTAATCTCTATATTGTTATACGCTAAAACTACTTCAGGTGATAATTCAGGAGAAACACCTTTTAAGTACCTTCTTAATATTAATTCTTCTTCAATCTCTTCGTTACTTTTATATTCTTTTTTAGTCAATTCATTATATCTCTCTAACTTGTTAATAATTTTCTCTGAATACTGGTTGAGATCAAAATAACCTTCTACAATTCCTTGATATCCTATACCTGATAGATTTTCTATTCGTTGCTTCTTTTCCAAGTCGAATATAACTGCGTTTTCAATAGAATTAATAACAAATGGAGAATGAGTACTAACAATAAATTGTATATTCGGAAAAAATCTGGTTAGAAATGGTAGCATATTCTTTTGTAATCCTATGTGCAGATGATTCTCTAATTCATCAATTATAACAATACCATCAGTATCGTATGCCTCTTTACGATGTTTTTCCATCCTCAAAATAATATTAATAATAATATCCAAAACTGCAGAATAACCATCAGATAGTACATCAAAACCATATGGCTCTCTGTCATCTTGATATATGGTAAAATTGAGATTCTTGTAATCAAACTTTATATAAATACTATTATCCTCGAATAAGATTCTTAATGCTTCTTCAAAGTTATCAAACCAATGCTGAATTTTATTTACCTCAACCATATCATTTTCATTTCTAGCAAACGATTGCTGAGTCTTTAAATATACTAGATAATTTAGAAACATCGCTCCTATATTTTGTTGCAAATCATATTTCTCTTGTAATTGTATTTTAGGAACATTAGTAGGTATATCCATTCTTACATTTCTAGTCGCACTAAAGTAAGCTAATATATACTCCCCTTTAATATATTTATCAGCTATCTCTTCAGGTTTATTAAATACTAATTGTAACCCGTTAGCATATTTTTTTATGTTATTTTCAAACACAATCATAGTTTTTTTAAATTTATCTGATTCGTGGTTCTGTTCTATGGTTCTAGTTGGATTATTTAATATTTGATCATACCATGTATGATTAAGTTTTAGATTTTTGGGCCATGTATAAATTAAATCCATCAAATAGTTATGCGGAATAACTTGTAAGTAGTCTTTTATTCTCTCCAAAAGTGATGTTTTCCCAGAACCATTTTTCCCTGTTATAATAAGATGTTTAATTTGATCATCACATACTTCTATTTGAAAATCTTTAAGATGTCTTATTTTTTCTATTTCTATTTTTGTAATAAAACCTGACATAGTTTTCTCCTTATTTATATAACAGTAAATTGATTATACCATGGTACGTAGCTAATAAATTTATTAATTCAAATATAATATATCACTTTATCCAGTATAATACAATTTAATTAGCATTATCCATATGGATTTAAGCCACTAAAGAGCACAAGTTTGGCATATTTTTCAAAACACTTAAATAGTGCATAAAATACAGATATTCAAGAAAACAGTGAATATATAATCTCCATTTTTTAAAAAATAGCCTTTTCCCGTAAATTATACCTTATACTAATAAAATATTATTAATGTAAATTATTCTATGAAATCAAGAACTATCCTTCCATAACTTTTAGTTGGCATGTCGGCCAATTAACACTAACGAACTCTTTCCTTTTAAATATCTCATCAAACTTGATACCCATATCTTAGGTAGAATACTCACCAACATATGTATATGGTCTGGACAAGGCATTTACTTCTATTATTCCTACTCCCTTTTGCTTACATAACTCTCTCAATATTTGACATATATCTGCTTTTATTTTCCACTCAAATCCATAAGCTTTCTGGAACAATACATAGAGCGTGTGGTATTCGTTGAATAATAAAAAAGTCTTGCAATAAAATAATTGCAAGACTTTGGCGTGCCCATGGGGATTCGAACCCAAGACCTACGGCTTAGAAGGCCGTTGCTCTATCCAGCTGAGCTATGGGCACATGTTAAGTTTTAATTGGAGCGGGTGATGGGAATCGAACCCACGCAATCAGCTTGGAAGGCTGATGTTCTACCATTGAACTACACCCGCAACACCTTGTTTTTTCAGCGTTTAGGACGTGTCCCCCAGCTGACTTTTACTATTATACAAGGTACATTATCTTTTGTCAACATTTTATTTCTATTTTTTTGAATGTTTTTTATGTTCACTTTTTCGCTAAATATAAAAGAATTCCGCGTCTACTTTTTCAGGTGTTATCTCCAAAATTGCATAGGACTCCGATAAATTACTTCTGGATTCACTTATGCTTCCGGGATTTAAAACCATACGGTCACAAACTTGATCAATTAACGCTACATGGGTATGACCATAAAGAGCAATATGTGCATTTTCCAGTTCTGCTTTTGCAAGTATACGATTGAGATCCCATTTCACAGAATACTTGTGTCCATGGGTCAAAAATATTCTCCTACCCTCAATTTCCAGAATCTTTTCTGCCTCAATTTCTCCAACTCCAAAGTCACTGTTTCCATAAACATACTCAAACCTTTTATTTGGATATAGCTGTTCCAGATCTGCTACATCCCGGCAATAATCGCCCAGATGAATTATAATTTCCACATCCGGATTTCTTTCTATTGCCCTCCTTGCATTAGTTATATAACCATGTGTATCACTCATAACCAGTACTTTCATTACCAACATTCCCCCATACAACAAAACCTGCTACAATGATTGTTTTAAATATTTTTGTAATTTATCCTGCATCAATGCCAACGCCTTTGCTCGATGGCTTATCTTATTCTTCAGATCTGAATCTATCTCTGCCATAGTCTTATCAAATTGCTGTATAAAGAAAAGGGGATCGTAACCAAAGCCGTTACTGCCTTTACACTCAAAATCTATAAATCCCTCACAGGTTCCCCTAACTACAAAGTCCCTGCCATCAGGAAATACCACTGCTATTGCACATACAAACCTTGCGGTTCTTTTTTCAAAGGGTACGTCCTTTAACATTTCCAATAGCTTTTTATTTTTGTCGGCATCACTTGCTTCAGGCCCTGCAAACCTTGCAGAGTAAATCCCAGGAGCTCCGTCAAGAAAGTCAACTTCCAATCCTGAATCATCCGCCAACACCATACTGTTTGATACTTTACTTATTTCAAGGGCCTTTTTAAGAGAGTTTTCTTCAAAAGTTGAGCCATCCTCAACTACATCGATATCAATACCTGCTTCATTCATTGATATAACGTCAAGTTGCAATCCTGACAATACCTGCTTTATCTCAATTATTTTCCCCTTATTTTTTGTAGCAACTATTAATCTTTCCATAAGACCTCATTCTGAGCCTTTATCAGCTCACGTATTCCCGATTCAGCTAAATTCAACAGTTGATCCAGCTGCTTCTTACTAAAGCTTGACTTTTCACCGGTAGCTTGTAGTTCAATAAACTCGCCTTCACCAGTCATTATTACGTTCATGTCAACCTCTGCATTACTATCCTCGATATAACAGAGATCTAGAAGTTCCTCACCCTTTACAATTCCCACACTTGTTGCTGCCACAGTTCCGGTAACCGGCATTTTTGAAATTAAACCGTTTTTAACCAGTGTCCTGCATGCATCTACCAATGCCACATACGCCCCTGTAATGGAAGCAGTTCTTGTTCCGCCGTCGGCCTGTATTACATCACAGTCAATGGTTATACTTCTCTCACCCAATAGTTTCAGGTCAACTATAGTTCTCAATGACCTTCCTATAAGTCTCTGGATTTCTGAGCTTCTTCCATTAAGCTTTAGTTTTGAAATATCTCTTTGATTCCTTACAGCTGTAGCTCTGGGAAGCATAGAATATTCAGCAGTTACCCAACCCTCTCCTGAATCCTTTTTGAAAGGAGGAATCCTCTCCTCAACCGAAGCCGTGCATATTACTTTTGTATCCCCGACTTCTATGAGAACCGACCCTTCCGCATGTTTGATGTAATTTCGCTGTATCCTTACCGGCCTCAATTGTGTATTGCTTCTTCCGTCGTGCCTCAACATATTCCCTCCATATCTTAAAACAAACTAATAATAACCTAAATATCTTAAAAAATCATCCGTATATTTAGATAAATAATTAACCTTAATGTTATATCTTTTGTATACTTTATCTAATTCTAATTATCTATTATCTTGTTAAAGGTCACGGGAACACTTTTAGCAGACGCCACTTCAGTACCTTCAGGCAGAGGTTTTTCCTGACCGTTTATAAGCAGCTTTATTTTTTGTATTCCTTTCATTTGGCTGATTGTATAATATATTTGATTTAATAGACTGTCTTCTTTTTCAGATCCGCCATAATTTGTTATTTGATTTGAAAAATCTAGAATAGCAGTACTTCCCTGATGGTCGAAAGATATGAGCTTTGTACCTTCTGGAATGGATGTAAAGTATGTTGCATCATTTGGCTTTTTACTCAGTTCATTAAATATTAGTTCAGGTATGCCGTTAGGGTCAGTTTGAGGGATCTGTACAGAAACTGGAACTAGGTAATTGTGATTGTTGCTGTCATCCGAAATATAGAATAAATCGCATTTCACATAACCATCCTTAATTTGAGTATCGTCGGAATTAATTAATGTATTGCTTCTGTTTCGTAGATTTGATAAATCCGTTCCATTTTCAAGAGTTGTTATTTCTCGTCCTCCAACTCTTATTCTGACATCTGAAACCGTTGAAAAACCTGTCAGTGTATATACAACTGAAGCTACTGCCTCCTGCTCCTCCTGCTTACCCGACAAATTTAAAAATTCCTTGGAAAAGTCAATTACAGCAACCTTGTCTTTTATATTTATGCCGTTAATCTTAGTTCCTTTTGGAAGCACAGGATAGAGTCCATAGTAGTCTAGCTGTTCTTTGGTTACAGCTTCATCCACTAACCCAAGAATTGCTGCCTTTGCCACACCTTCCTGTTTTTTAACCGTTCTTGTTACAGGTACAAGCAGTCCTTTAGTATTTTTGTAGTATAAAGTTATAAGAAGATTGGTTTTATCAGAAGCAGGAACCATACCTTTACCAGCTCCGTTATCTATAACAAGACCGTTTATCTGGCTGCCACTATAATTACCGCTTACCATGGAGCTTGTTGTTGTTGGAGCAGCTGTACCAGAAGCCATAGCCATTCCCGTTGAATTGCTGGCTGTGGCGGAAGCTGCTGATTTAGAATCCTGAGCTGTATTTGTTGCAGAAGCATTAAGCGTTTGATTTGCGGCCTGAGCACTTGGCTCCTGTTCATCCTTGTGACCAATAAAAGAGCACCCTGTTGATAAAAGCATAATTACCAACACAATACTAATAATTTTTTTCATATATAGTCCTCCTTAGAGTAATTTAAAACATATGGTAATTATAGACTATATATCCAAAAATTATTATTTCCCGTAAAGTGTTGGTAATTTTATGGTTTAGTTCTCCTTTATTTGTTCTTCCTTATTTTCTTCTTTATCTTCTTGCTTTTTATTTTCTTGTTCTTTATTTATTTGATCCAGCCCTTTAACTATGGCATCGCACAAAGCCTCGGCAGTCTTTTGCTGAAAATCCTGGCTAACTAGTCTTTGTAAATCATCAGGATTTGTTAAAAATCCGATTTCTGCAAGACTTGAAGGCATATTTGTATATTTCAGAACAACTAATCCGGGCCTTGATATAGTTTTTCTATTATATGTATCCAGTGTGCTCATAAGTGAATTTTGAATTAATTGAGCAAATTTCTGTCCTGTAAATGATTTATCTCCTGCTTTTTCAGGATAATACAGGGTTTCTGTCCCTTTCGCGGTACTTTTATCGAAAGAATTATTATGTATACTTAAAAATAGTGTAGCATTTAAAGCATTTGCTATATAAGGTCTGTCATAGAGACCAACAAAAGTATCGTCTTGCCTAAGCATAAAGGTATTTATATTTTTGGCCCTTAATAATTTATCAAGTTTTAATGCTATATCCAGATTTACATCTTTTTCACGGGTAGACCCTCCTGAGGCCCCTGGATCAACACCACCATGTCCTGCATCTATAACAACCAACCTTTCGCCTTCTTTAGCAGGTGTGAGTAGATTTACTTCCGTTTGTTTTAAATCTTCATTGTAGGAAGTATAGAATGTAAACTCTTTTTTTACACTAAATATAAAATTGGTATCCAATGTGTCCTTGTCATGTGAAATTTCTATGGAAACAACATTATGGTCATCTACTTTGTATGTCTCTTCAGAAAGTTTTAAGTTTGCTGTTGCGGGTATTGTAATAGTATATTTACCATTTTCCTTATCGTAACTTTCAGTAAAATGTTTTTTTATAGTTGAGCCTGTACTTGTCAATGCAATTCCCTTAAATGCAAAGTATACCCTGTCCTGATTGCTTACATATGTGAGGTAGGAACTTAACACTTGCTTTACAGGTACTTTTTCGGGTTCGTCAGCCGGAATCTCTTTTACCGGCTCACTTGGTTTTTCAGGGTTAACGTTATGATTTTCATTTTTGGGGGGAGCAGCTTTTACTGTCTTTATATTTATAGATTTGGATTTACTATCTACCGCTGCTGAAAGGCTTTTTATATTCTTTATAAAGTCAACAGGTATTATAAGCCTGTCATTAATTTTTTTCGCTTGAGTTGAAAGCTTATAGTTTTTTCCGTCCATCTTTACATTTATGTCGTTATTTTTGAATTGGAGCTTTGAACCTTTATATGTAACATCCATAAGCTGTGTTTTATTGCTCCATACAACCTTACCACCAAGCTTTTCAAACACTGCTCTAACCGGAATCATGGTTGTTTTATTAAAAACAATACCGGGAAAGTCTGTTTTTAATTCCTTACCCTCTATTGTAATTTTATAAACGGTACCGGAATATTTTACTTTCTTTCCATCATAATTCATAGTCAGCGACTGTGCTGCAAACACAGAAAACTGAGGTATTAGTACCAAAAAACATCCTAAAATACATGCCAGCAATTTTTTAAAATTCGTTTTTTTCTTCATTTGTCTTCTGTCACCTCGTAGTTTACCATTATTTTGTACACTACTATTATATCTTTATTTTGACAATAAAGGGTTAAATATTAGACATTTTAAAACAAATGTAACCTTAATGTAAAAATTATGGCAAAATAATGAGTTAAATCGCCTAAATTATTTAACAGGTAGGGATAGAATGCATCCGCAGTATTTTTGACGATACAGTTCCATTTCTCTTGCTATCTGCTGTCCCTGTCTGAATCCCGGTCTGAAGTCCTTATACAAAAATGTAGTTCCGTATTGTGCTGCGTATTTATCACCCAGCTCTTTTATTAAATCATGTTTCTGATAGGGGCTAACAAGCAGTGTTGTTGTAAAAGCATCACATCCCTTTTCGATAGCAAGTTTTGCTGCATTTTCCAACCTTATACTATAGCAATGTAAACATCTGGCATCTCTTATATCCTTCATACCTTCCCATTCAGTCTGTCTG
The DNA here is from genome assembly GCA_023390335.1 of Bacillota bacterium. Taxonomy (GTDB): domain Bacteria; phylum Bacillota; class Clostridia; order Acetivibrionales; family DSM-1351; genus Ruminiclostridium. The sequence goes on from JAEWCZ010000087.1 coordinate 144,537, forward strand.
AAATCGTCATCATATATTACGGGAATGTTCTTTATCTCACTAAATTTTTCAACATTTTCCCTTCGTTTTTTATGTTCTTCTATAGGATGTATATTGGGGTTAAAAAAATAACCCTGTATATCAATACCTTCATTTAGGAGTTCATGTACAGGATACGTGGAACATGGCCCACAACACATGTGCAATAATACTTTCATTGTGTTATCACTCTTTCTATATTATATACTCTAATCTTCATACTCCAGTCCAAAATGCGCATATGCATTTTTTGTTGCCATTCTTCCCCTTGGAGTTTTATTTATAAATCCTAATTGTATTAGATATGGCTCGTAGACATCCTCGATAGTACCTGATTCTTCTCCTATTGAGGCCGCCAGTGTATCCAAACCTACCGGCCCGCCTCCGAACTTGTTGATTATGCTAAGCAGCATGTTTCTGTCAACACCGTCCAAACCTATCTCATCAACCTCAAGTGCATCAAGGGCATGTTTTGCCAGTTCAAGATCTATAACGCCGCTACCCTTTACCTGTGCAAAATCACGTACTCTTTTTAACAGTCTGTTTGCTATTCTGGGAGTTCCTCTTGATCTTCTGGCAATCTCATAAGCACCGTCTTGATCAAGTCCGATATTTAGAATCCCTGCAGAACGTATTACGATTTCCTTTAGTTCTTCGGGAGTATACATTTCCAATTTATTTATGACACCAAACCTATCCCTTAAAGGTGCAGTCAATAGTCCCGCTCTTGTAGTGGCACCTATCAAGGTAAACTTGGGAAGATCCAGCCTTATTGATCTGGCACTTGGCCCCTTACCAATGATAATATCCAGCGCGTAATCCTCCATGGCAGGATAAAGGATTTCTTCTACACTTCTGTTAAGCCTGTGTATTTCATCTATAAACAACACATCATGAGTACCAAGGTTTGTAAGTATTGCTGCCAAGTCACCGGCTTTTTCTATTGCAGGCCCGGATGTAATTCTCAGGTTAACGCCCATCTCCGATGAAATTATACTTGCAAGAGTTGTCTTGCCAAGTCCCGGAGGGCCATAAAGCAAAACATGATCCAGTGCCTCTTTCCGTCTCTTTGCTGCCTCTATAAATACTGTAAGGTTATCCTTGGCCTTGGACTGTCCTATGTACTCATCGAATCGTTTGGGTCTTAAACTTACCTCATCAAAATCATCAGTACGCGTACCTGCCTCAACAAGCCTCTCATCAGTTAAATCTGTCATATTAGCCTCCATGAGCCGTTAGCTACGGCTGCCAAAAAATATTGTAACATCTTTCTTATCTAGCAACGTTCCTTTAATAGGGAAGGCTATCTTGAAAGCGACTTCAGTGCTTTTTTAATTACTTCTTCTACGCTCATTCCTTCTTCATAAATACCGCTTATAGTAGTTGACGCTTCTACTGAACCGTATCCCAATACCATCAATGCACTCACAGCCTCAGAGAGAACAGAATCTCCCGCAGTCCCGCTGTTTTCGAGACTAGCCGCAGGTATTGAAGCTGTCAGCTGTTCTTTTGATATTTTGTCCTTGAGCTCCAGAATAATGCGCTGAGCCATTTTTGTTCCTATACCCTGTGCTTTTGTAAGTGACTTTGTGTCCTGTGAGACAACAGCCAAAGCAAACCTTGATGGCGACAGCGTTGAAATCAAAGATATTGCAGCCTTTGGCCCAACTCCGGAAACTGCCAGAAGCATCTCAAACATAGATAGCTCCTCCATTGTACCAAAGCCGTAGAGGGCTGCAATATCTTCCCTGACGTAGTAATGAGTATAAACCTTAACAGGTGTTCCAATTTGTCCTAGATTATTTATTGTAGAAAGTGCGGTAAATATTCTGTACCCGATTCCACCGGCTTCTACTATTATACTGTCGTTGTTTTTTACTTCCACTGTTCCTTTTATGTATGCAAACATTTTTATACTCCATTTATTAAGTAATAATTCTAAAACCTTCCATTCCCCAGCAATGAACCCATTCTATGAGAGTTTCCGTGACATATTGCCACAGCCAGTGCGTCTGCGACGTCATCCGGCTTTGGAATTGCCGGAAGATTCAGTATAGCCTTTACCATCTGCTGTATCTGAGCCTTTTCAGCCCTGCCGTATCCCACAACCGATTGTTTAACCTGCAGGGGCGTATATTCGAATATATCTATTCCGGATTTGGCGGCGGCAAGTACGGCTACTCCTCTGCCATGTCCTACCGTAAGTGCTGTCTTAATATTCTTATTGAAAAACAGTTCTTCTATGGATATTGCATCAGGCTTGTACTTATCTATCAACTTTTCAAGTTCATTATAGAGTACCAAAAGCCTGTCTGAAAATTTCATGGACGCAGCTGTAGTAATGGCACTGTAATCCAAAACCGAAAATTTGTTCCCTTCATATTTTACAACACCATAGCCTGTAATTGCAAATCCCGGGTCAATCCCCATTATTATCACTATAAAGCCCTCCGCAAAACCAATTAATATTGTTAACAAATTTTCTGTATAATTATAGATGAGTATTGCATATTTATACAATTTGTTGTATAATAAAACCTAGCTATAAGTCAGCGTAGAAAGCAGTTTTTTGGAACATTGCTTTTTGCTGACAAAACAAATCATATATATTTTAGCATATTTCTTATATGTTGTTTAAGAGAAATAAATTTGCATTTATATTCGTTTTTATTGCTGGAGAATCAGCGGAAAGGGTGGTTGAAATGAGTAAGGAAAAAGTATTACTAGCGTATTCAGGTGGACTTGACACCTCAATAATTATTCCATGGCTTAAAGAGAACTACGGTTATGAAGTTATTGCAATGGCCGGAGATGTGGGTCAGGGTGAAGAACTTGAACCATTAAATGAGAAAGCAATTAAAACCGGTGCATCAAAACTTTACATAGAGGATTTGCAAGAAGAATTCATAACGGATTTTATATATCCTACCTTGAAAGCAGGTGCAATTTACGAAGGTAAGTATCTTCTGGGAACATCTTTTGCAAGACCTATTATAGCAAAGAGAATGGTTGAAATTGCTATTCAGGAAGGCTGTACAGCTATTTGCCACGGAGCTACCGGTAAAGGTAACGACCAGGTAAGATTCGAGTTGACAGTAAAGGCTCTGGCTCCTCATCTTAAGATAATCGCGCCATGGAGAATTTGGGATATCAAGTCAAGAGAAGATGCAATAGATTATGCTGAAGCAAGAAATATTCCAATACCCGTAACTAAAAAGGATAACTACAGCATGGACAGAAACCTTTGGCATTTAAGCCATGAGGGTTCCGATTTGGAAGATCCTTGGAACGAACCTCAGTATGATAAGCTTTTAAAGCTGATGGTTTCTCCAGAGAAAGCTCCTGATGTACCAACATATGTTGAAATTTATTTTGAACAGGGTATTCCTAAAAAGGTTAACGGCGTTGAATACGGCCCTATTGAAATGATGAATGTCCTCAACAAGCTTGCAGGCGAAAACGGTGTCGGCATAGTTGATATGGTTGAGAATAGACTTGTTGGAATGAAGTCAAGAGGTGTATATGAAACTCCTGCAGGAACAGTTTTATACGCTGCTCACAGAGAGCTTGAACTGCTTTGCCTTGACAGAGATACACTCCATTACAAGGACATCATTGCACAAAGATTTGCAGAACTTGTTTATTTCGGACAGTGGTACACTCCTCTTCGTGAATCCTTGTCAGCATTTGTTGATAAGACTCAGGAAACTGTTACAGGAACTGTAAGATTGAAGCTTTACAAAGGTAACTGCATGCCCGCAGGCGCTAAGTCTGAATATTCACTGTATAATGAAGCAATTGCTACCTTCAGCAAAGACGAAGTTTACAATCAGAAGGATGCAGAAGGATTTATCAACCTCTTTGGCCTTCCAATGAAGGTTAGGGCTCAAATGCTGCAAAACAAGGATATTAAATAAATTAAAGAATTTGTAACAATAGAATAATAACTAAAATAAGGCATACCGGTAGACCATAGGTTTTCAAAAGACCTCTTGATTATCCAGGTATGCCCTTGTTTGATATATAAGATTTTTAATCCAATTTAATTGAGGTGTATATTATGAAACTTTGGGGCGGTAGATTTGCAAAAGGAACAGACAAATTAGTGGATGATTTTAACTCTTCCATCCGCTTTGACAGCAGAATGTACAAGCACGATATTCTGGGTAGCATCGCCCATGCAAACATGCTTGGAAAATGCGGTATTATAGCAGTTGATGAAAGCAGTCTGATTCAAAGTACTCTTAAAGATATTTTAAATGATATAGAAGCTGGTAAAATTGATTTTGAGATTGATGCTGAAGATATTCATATGAACGTTGAAAAAATTCTCATATCAAGAATTGGAGATACAGGAAAGAAGCTCCACACAGGAAGAAGTAGAAATGATCAGGTTGCTCTGGACATTCGTATGTATCTGAGAGATGAAATCATTTCTATAAAAGAAATGGTTGCTGTTTTTTTAAACACTCTTGTAAAGATATCGGAATCAAATTTTGACACTATTATGCCAGGTTACACACACCTGCAAAGAGCTCAGCCAATTACACTGGCCCATCATATGATGGCTTATTTCGAAATGTTCAAAAGAGATTACCAGAGGCTTTGTGATTGCTACTCCAGATTGAATATCTTACCTCTTGGTTCGGGTGCTCTTGCAGGAACTACTTACCCTCTGGACAGGTATATGGTTGCTCAGGAATTGGGCTTTGACGATGTTACGCAAAACAGCCTTGACGGTGTCAGTGACAGAGACTTTGCAATTGAACTTGCATCCAGCTTGTCAATTCTTATGATGCATCTCAGCAGATTAAGTGAAGAAATTATTCTCTGGTCATCACATGAATTTAGTTTTGTTGAACTGGATGATGCCTACAGTACAGGGTCAAGTATTATGCCTCAGAAGAAAAATCCTGATGTTGCAGAGCTGGCAAGGGGTAAAACAGGACGAGTATACGGAAGTCTCATGACTCTCCTCACCGTAATGAAATCCCTGCCTCTGGCATACAACAAGGATATGCAGGAAGACAAGGAAGCAATATTTGACGCTGTAGATACCGTAAAAATGTGTCTGCCTGTTTTTTCAAACATGATTGATACCATGAAAGTACGAAAGGCAAATATGTACAAAGCTGCTCAGGGCGGTTTTACCAATGCAACGGATATTGCAGATTATCTTGTAAAAAAGGGTATTCCTTTCAGAAGTGCCCATGAAATTATCGGAAAAATGGTACTTTATTGCATTGAAAACAATAAGGCTATTGATGATATGACAATGGACGAATTCAAGAGTTTTTCGGATAAAATCCAGGAGGATGTATACACTGAAATAAGTCTTGAAAAATGTGTTTCAGGCAGAAAGCTGGTCGGAGGCCCTGCACGCGAAACCGAAGAAAAGGCCATTGAAAATGCAAAATCATTTTTAAGTTCTTTAATTTAGCATAAAAATAACATAAGATATTTGTATGGGAAAGTTTGCATAAAATTTAGCAATCCCATACAAATATCTTTTTAATTTTCTTATAAAAATAGACTAGGCCAGCCTTCTGTTGCTGTTAAGTAATATGTTAAGTGAAATACTTTCGGAATTTATGTTTAAATTCATACACGATACACGTACTCCTTTTTTTGATAACTCCATTTCTATATCCCTTTTAATTTTATCTGTTACTTCTATTTCCTTGCGGGCAACTAAATTGCGTCTTTTTCTAAACATTTTACCCTCCGATTTGTCTATAAGTATTGTTTTGTTTAGTTAATCTTCACTTTCTTTTCTAACGCTCTACCCAAACTAAACCATGAATCCCTGAGTTTAAACCGCATCTGCTCGTCCAGGGTTCTTTCTATTATGTCATTCAACTCCTTTCTTGCCTTTATATATTCCTTGATATCAAATTCATCCTTTGCAAGTATTTCTTCAATTTGTAAAAGCCATTCCTTTATATACTCACTCCCCAAATACTCAGAAGTTATTTTCTTCTTTATATGGAGCACAACTTGTTTTACAGCTTTTCTTTTTACGTCTATATCTGTTTGTATCTTTCTTACTTGTTTTTGACCCATTAATATTCACTCCTTCTCAATTGATACATCGGCAGATATTATCCATATATTTACATTTATTATACTATATTTGGTAGTTTATTGTAAATCTCGCTATGGTTGGTTTAGATACACAGCCTAACGAAATCGGAGGTATTTGCCCTGTTAATCGTTCATATTACGAGGGAAATAAAGCAAAAGCATTTATATAAAAGTATGGATTTGTAAGTCAAATTTTATACCGTTTTCTATGCAAAAAGCTGCCGGACATAATGCCCGACAGCTCATAATAATTAAAATATTTAATTTTCTTTAGTAGGTAATCAGTTCCTTGCCGTTTAGTTTTTTCGTATCAACATTTTGTTTTTTGGATTCAGGTACTACCACTGTATCCTTATTACCATCGCTGATATACTGTGAATTTCCTTTTGCCATGGCATCTATCCACCATGCAAGGTCACATTCCACCTTCTCCTGCCCTGTAGACCTTACCCTTGGCACTGCAAAAGGATTGAACTTTGGGGATACAGGTGACGGGGATGGATTTGCACCTACAAGCACTATAGATGTATGTTTGTATTCGGTACCTTGATAGTTACCTTGGATGACATAGTCCTTCAAATCTTTTGACGCATTTCCAAATGGCAATGAAAATGCCTTAAACTTGTATCCTGGTATGTACTCTTCCATTATTTTCTGATTTCCACCGACTTCCTCAAGCATTTTCGCCGCAGTTTTAACATCCGGTAAAGAAACATGTGTCTTTGTATGATTGCCTATTTCAAAACCCTTATCAATCAAATATTTTAGTCTATCCTGAACTGTTCCCGCACCATCAAAAGTTTCTACTCCAAGATTAACATAAAATGTACCTTTAAGTCCGAAATCAGGGTGCTTACTGTTAAACGCCTCCATGACACCAACTGCTGATTTTGGATTTGCTTTCAGCTGTCCGTTCTGCTCAATAAGATTAAATTGACCTGCTGTTCCATCGTCAAAAGTAAAAACCATGGGTATACACCCTGCCGGAACGTCAATATTATTGTTCAACATGTCTTCAAGGTTTACTAGCCTGTAATTTTTTTGGTATAGTTCATTCAACAAGTTTTCAAATTCTGCAAAAGTAGTTGTGTATTCATTTTTTCCTTTGGAGTATGTTTCAACAAAGTTATGAAACATAACAACCATTATCTGTCCTGCTTCGTTGGGCTTAACTTTATTATAATCAATTTTCACTGGTTCAGGTTTTTGGGAGTTATCAACTTCCTTTGTGGAGTCACCTGGAGATTGTGTATCTGCAGCTGGCTTTGAAGGCGTAGATGTAACTGTTGAGGTACTGTTTGCTGATTTTGTATTCTTATCTCCCGAGTAATATTCATTTACCCCGCATCCCACGGCAACTGACGCGGAAATCGCTAATGCTAAAGCTGCTGCAATGTATTTTTTCATTCGTATTCTCCCATTATTATACAGTGGTTATTTAACTTTCATAGTCTACTGCAATAGACGATTCCTTAACAAGCTTTATATGCTCAAGAACTTTAAGGTGTGCAGGATGAACCTGGTAGGCCTCCATGTCAGCCATTGAATCAAACTTGGTATAAAGTCCAATATCATATGATCTTTCAGAATGAAGAATATCTACTCCAACTTCTATAAATTTTAAACAAGGTATTTGTCCCTTTAATCCAAGCAATAAGTCTTTTGTTTTTTGAATGGTTTCTTCACTCTTATCTTTTAATTTGAATAAAACAATGTGTGTAAGCATTTTTTTTGTAATACCTCCATGTATTTATTTTATGTATTTTTCTTAATTTTAACTTTCATATGGGATATAGTCAAACAAAAATGCTAAAGTATTTGTTACATTATTTGGTAATTTGTATTTTAACGATTTATTATGCTAAATTGTTAAATTTTTTCTTGAATTATGTTACTAATTGTTGTATAATTATACATATACATGAGTATTAATTCATGTTATTTTAATGCTTATTTCTATATTTTTGATAAATCCCTATTATTTAAGGGACTGGTTATTTTACCAGTCCCTCTTTTTTTGTATTTTTATTTAGCAACCAAAAAATTATATATAGTCATTAGTCCATCTAGTCTTGTCATTTTGTTTTTTGGCATAAAGTTTCCATTGCTGCCGTTCATTGCTTTAAAACCTGCAGTAAGACACACATATCCCAAAAGATTTGGGTTTATTTTATTAGCATCTTTGAAACTGCTTTTGTAAATACCCTTTATTTCAGCAACTTCACTTAATCTCTTAAATTTTATAAAATACTTTGCTGCCTCTTCCCTGGTTATTACGGAAAGCGGAGCTTTTTCCGCCTTTGTAATAATACCTTGGCTAATCAGCTGGCTATACAAATCATCAATCATCTTATCATTATCAGTAGCCATGTCCATGTAGTAATAGTCATTTAATTTTGAAAGAAGAACAAAATAATCCTTTTGTAGCAGGGCATCAGTCGGTTTAAGTTCATTCTGATTATATCTTATACCCATCTGTGTTAATATTCTTACCTTATCTGCAGCTTTAATTCCATTAATATCTGTATAGTCCGCAACTTTACCATCTTTATATACCCTTCCTGAGTTATCCAGAATATCACCATTAACTGCACTGATATTGCATGGCTTTGAGCTATCTATGAAATATCCCAGAACAGCATTTTTGGTATTTGATATGCCAAGCTTATAATCGACAACAACTGTTTCTTCAGTATCGGAATTATCAGGTATATACTGTATATTATAGCCTATTTTGTTAAACAATACCTTATTCGCTTCTTCGACACTAATTATATTTTTAGGATCATTAAACTTCAAATCCTTTGTCCAATAGGTATAAAAGCTGCTAATGTTTCCTGACAGATTATCATAAGATATTGAGATATAGTTATCAGGACACTCTATTCCGTTTTCAATTCTTATATACTTAAATGAATATCCGTTTACGGGCTTTGAATCATATTTTATATAAGAATCGTCATATTTAACTTTTGCATAAAGATCGGGCATAAGTGTTTTTAATGTTTCGTCACATATTGCTTTTGCCTGTTCCGCAGACTTTTGAGGAATGGCACCTGTAGGCGACACATAATTTCCCCAGAACTCTATCAAAGCTCCTGTCTTTGCATCTACTGTAATCTGAACTTCTCTTGTAAGCTTCTTACTTTCATCCAGCACCTTAGTGTAAGTTAATGTCCATGCAAGTGAATTGCTGTTTCTCCAATCCTTACCCAGGTAAGCATTTGTCAGCTTAAAAGTACTGTCAACACTCAAATTGCTTATTGAACGCAACTTCTTGTCAGCATCATCCTTTGTAATAAGGTTTGATATGTCATTTACAGCGTCCAGTTCGTCAGGAGTAAGTGCGATATTTGAAACTACTCCTGCAGCATTCATTACTGCCATTTTTTGATCTAGGGAAGATGAAGCCTTTTCATACATTCTGTAATCTGTTGTAGTTTCAATCTCTCCTGTGACAGCATCTATATACTTATTTGTTGCCTTTGGAACATATGAAAGATATGTTTCATACTTTTCATTATCTAATTTAACATTGTAAACCAGTTTAAGTCCAAGTTTTTCAGCAAAGGCCTTTTGTGCCTGGTTTAGACTTATTATCTTTGAAGCATCTTCAAACTTTGTATCTTTTGAGTAATTACATGAATAACTGATTACTTTTCCGGTATAAGAATTAACTGATAGGTTGATGTTATTGTTTCTAAATTCTATACCGTTTACTTGTCTTATATAGTTTATACTATAGCCACCGTTATATCCGTAAGCATTTGTTTCATTAACTTTAAACTGATCCATAAGTTTAGGATTCAGACGATTTACAAACTGTTCTGCTATCTTATACGCCTGTTCCCTTGAATACTTCGGTATCTTTTTATCGATGTTCGGCATGTTATCATATGTATTGTAGGATGAAATAAAGTTGTCTTCATCTACTTGTACATTTACATTCTTTTGTGATTCCTTGTCACTCCAAGCAAGACTCCATACAATTTGGTCATTTCTGTTATAAATGTTGTAACTGAATTTCGTACATTCCTTAGGAATGTCAATTTTTGATTTAACAAACTTAATAGCACTTTGAAGTTCTTTGTCCACTGATGTTAAGTTGTCAGCGGCCATTGCTGGAATCATAAAAACAGCTAGGACTGCAACCACCAAAATCATTGAAATAAATCTTTTCAATACAATCACCTCTTGTTTTTTATTTTTTTAAATGCATGTAAATCCTACCAAAAAATTAGACGTTATATGAACTATTAAGTTCCATATTTTATATAACTATTTTATTTTTGTATGGATAATTTTACAACCAACAGCTTTGTAACCTTTTTATATAAAAAATAAGGGAGCAGCCTGTGATTCAGGTTGTTCCCGTTTCTATTAATGTATTATTTTGTTTTTGGTATTTTTAGTTCATCGCCTATCTTAATACTGTCAGCATTCTTCATATTATTGAATTTTAGGATTTCAGTGTATTTTGAAGGTGTCCCGTAGTATTTTGTACTAATTGCGCTAAGAGTTTCTCCTTGCTGGACTACATGAACAGTATATTCCTCGGTTTCCTGGTTTGTACTTGAAGCTTGAGCAGGTTCCTTGTCCTCTACATTGCCTGATTGCGGCTTACTCGAATTATTATTATCCGAATCAGTCACATCATCAACGTTAGTATCGCTGTTTTGACTGTCACTACTTTTTGATGGTACTGATTGGGAGTCTGAAGCTGTTGCGGCAGTCTCTGTATCTGTAGATACAGAAGGTGTGTCAGTCGTATTTGATGCCGTCTGGGTTGACTGAGTTGGACTTCCTTGCTTTCCGTCAGAAGCAAACAGCCCCTTGTTGCTTACTATGAGATACCCCATAAATAGAACTCCTGATATTATCAGCACACATATAAATCCTAATATGTAGTTTACAACACTACGACCCTTTTCCGGCTCATCAGGTAATTCGTCTTCGTCCTCATCTTCGTCCATATCAAACTGCGCCATTCTTCTTTGCATGGGAATATATGATATATTTCTTACCTCTTCAACTTTGATAACCATTAGCGTTATGCTTTCTTCCATATCGTTCTTGTATGCTTCCTGAAAAAGAACGCTGGCCATTTTTTGGGGGTCCAAACCGGAATCAATAACCGCTTCTATCCTACTCCTGTTTAAGCTGTTCAACACTCCGTCGCTGCATAGAAGTATGATATCCCCTTCTTCAATCATTATACTGGAGGAAAGCTTTATTTTTGTTTTTGATTCTTTTTCTGCTATTTTTAATATTTTATCCGTATCGTTATACAACTCTGTAGTGTTTGGGGTTATCCCAAGCGATTTTAGCTTTTCGTTTTTCCTGCTTTCTCCATTTGAAAAAATATCTTTTTGAAGTCCATGCCGGAACAAAAAAGCACCGTTATTACCAAGGTTCATTATCACAGCCCTGTTGTTTTCAATAATTAACGAAGAAAAACCTGTTAATATCGGGTTGTTCTGACTGGATATAACGGATTTACTGTATATTAAATTACTAGAAAGTTGAACCGCTTCATAGATTTTTTCGGTAATAGCTTCAAGAGAAAAATGCTGCTTTTTAGCAGTTTCGTGATATCTTTTTATTTCTCTTACAGCCGATATACTATCCGTTTCACCGTCATCAATTCCCATAGAATCTGAAACAGCAAAAACGAAATTACCTGAGGATTTTTCAAAAGAGCACTGAATACTTTGAGTATTGTGGCAATTTGAGAAGCTGCCGTTAAAATAGAAATCGTCTTTGTTTGAGCTGCTGCCCATACAACTTATTACAGTAGCACTTAGCCTTATGTTTCCATCCACAGTATTTCACCCCGTAACGTTATTATAAATTCTTTAGTAAAAAATAAACAACTATTTGGTAGGAATTTGTAAGTAAATAATATCACACAATACTTGCTTTTACAATAAAATTAGTTGTTCGGTATACATAAAAAGGCACTCAAAAAGATAACTTTTTGAGTGCCTGAAAAAGCAATTGTGACAAAAACTAGTTCTTAGAAGAAAAGGAACTGATAATAGATTTAACTACAGAACTTGCAATATTAATAATGCTCAGTATGTTTTCAGCATTAAATGAAAATGAATCTATGGTATCAGAAACTGAATCTTCCACTGTCGTCACTACCGAAGTAGCCTTATCCAAAGTACCTTTTGCACTTTTTGCAAGTTCATCTATACTTGCCACAGTGGCAGGTAAAACCTCCAGTGTCTTTCCAACTGAGTCAGCATTGTCATCTAAAATTTTGTTAACCTTGTCGGTAATCCTTAAGCAATTTCTTAAAACTATAATCATAAGGACTCCTATTATAACAGCTATGCAAAATATTATGAACCATGCCACAACACTCAGGTCTAAAGTTATAGACATATGTACACACCCTTTCGTGTATAAAAGCTTTTATTCAGCCTTTTCTTCCTCTGTACATACACATTCTTCAACAGCTTCGTTTTCATTGCAACAGCAGCCGTCTTTATCCTTTTTTATTATATCTTCGATCTTTTCTTTTGCGGTATTTAAGCCGTCCTTAACGGTTTCCAGTGTATCCTTTGTTACTTTAGCTATGTCGTCCCTTGTTTCCTTTCCTGATTTGGGAGCTAAAAGTACTCCGGCAGCTACACCAACAGCTGTTCCTATTCCGGCACCGATTGCAACATTTTTAGCAGCCTGTTTTTTAGTTGATTTCTTTTTATTCTTTTTGAGTAAATCTTTTAAATCCATTGTTAAACGCCTCCTTCATTAAAGTATTTAATTTATATTACAAATAATGGATAATAAAATACCTATTATTAACATTATACGACTTTACATTTAAAATTGATAGATAGGCTTGCTATAATTTAAAATTATATCATACTGCCTGCTGTGTTTTTAAAACCGATTCAATAGCACAAGCCAGTTGATCCGGACAGGAAGTACCTCTGCCCTGACAATCAATACCCTTTAATCTTGAAAGCACTTCACGAGCCGGCATACCTTCAACAAGTGAACTGATACCCTGAAGGTTTCCTGAACATCCGTTACTGAACCGAACATTTTTTAATTTTCCGTCTTCTATGTCAAAACTTATCAGACTTGAGCATGTACCTCTTGTTTTGAATTGCATTTTTAACCCTCCCTAAATCTTATTCCAAATATTTAATACAAGGATAATCCAACCTCAGTCAAGTGTCAATCAGCATTTTTATGATTACTTTATTCCCTGTTTGTTGTAGGTTGAATCAATTTCTGATAGACTTTAAGTAACTGGAAAATATATACCACTAGTATTTATAGGAGGTAACAAGGTGAATAACTTAAATATTTTGTTTGCTTCTTCAGAAGTATTTCCTTTTGCAAAAACCGGAGGCCTTGGTGATGTTGCAGGTTCCCTTCCAAAAGCTCTATCAAAACTGGGTTGTGATATACGTGTAGTTATGCCTAAATACAAGGTAATACCCGAACAGTATAAATCACAAATGGAATACCTGGGCTTCATTTATGTTGATGTATCCTGGAGACATCAGTATTGTGGTATTTTTAGATTAAATTATGACGGAATAACTTATTATTTTATTGATAATGAATATTACTTTAATAGGCCTGAACTCTATGGCGATTTTGACGAGGCCGAACAGTTTGCTTTTTTTAGTAAAGCTCTTTTAGAGATGCTACCTTTTGTAGGTTTCAAGGCTGATATTATACATTGCAATGACTGGCAGACCGGAGTTGTAAGTCTTCTGCTGAAGGCTGTGTACAAAAGCAACCCCTTTTACAAAAACATTAAAACCATATTTACCATACACAATCTAAAGTATCAGGGTATTTTCCCAAAAGAAGTGCTTTCAGAGCTACTTGGGCTGGATTTGAGATATTTTACGCCGGAAGGAGTCGAGTTTAACGGAAATGTAAACTTTATGAAAGCTGGCCTTGTTTACTCAGACTCAATTAGTACTGTAAGCCCCACTTATGCTAATGAAATAAAAAATGATTTTTACGGTGAGGGTTTAAACGGTGTATTAATCAGCCGTTCAAAAGATTTGTACGGCATATTAAACGGTATTGATTTTGAAAAAAATAATCCTGAAAATGATACCAGATTGTATGCTATGTACTCGGCTGACACTATATCTCAAAAGTACGAAAATAAAAGGAGGCTACAGCAGGATTTAGGCCTTCCGGTAAAGTCAGAAGTACCTGTAATCAGTATTATTTCAAGGCTAACTTCCCAAAAAGGGTTTGACCTTATTGAACGTGTACTTGAGGAAATCCTGCAAATGGATATTCAGCTTATCATACTTGGCAAAGGCGATGAACATTACAAATATATTTTTGAAAATGCAGCATACTGGCATAAAGACAAGGTTTCAGCCAACATAACCTTCAGCGATACTTTAGCTCAACGCATTTATGCGGCGTCAGATATGTTCCTTATGCCTTCCCTATTTGAGCCCTGCGGTCTTGGTCAGATATTCAGCTTCCGATATGGAGCAGTTCCCATAGTACGTGAAACAGGCGGCCTTAATGATACTGTTGTTTCATACAACGAGGCTACGGGAGAAGGGAACGGTTTCACTTTTACGAATTACAATGCACACGATATGCTCAATACAATCAGGCGTGCAGTAGATTTTTATTATAATAAAAAAGATATTTGGAACCTTCTTGTTCAAAGAGGGATGAGAACAGATTTCAGCTGGGAAAAATCAGCTCATGAATACATGAATATGTACCGTAAAACGTTGCAGAAATAGCAGCAAACCTAAAATTCTATTCCCTTGCGGGCTGAAATGCCTTTTTGATACGGATGTTTTACGGCTTGTATTTCAGATACGTAGTCGGCAACTTCTATGAGGGGTTTCCCGGCATTTCTCCCGGTTAATACAAGTTCTGTTTCTTGGGGTTTATCTTTTATCATAGCAATAACATCACCCTCACTGATAAACCCATTATTCAGAACTCCTATCAGCTCATCCAAAATAACCAGGCTATAATTGTTCTGTAAAATGAGATTTCTTACATTATTAAAAATTGCTGAAGCCTCTTGACGCGCTTCTTCTATTTCTTCCTCAGTCATATTCCAGACAAACTTTTCACAGCTGAAACCTCTTAGTATAGTAAACTCAGGTTCCAGTTTCTTTAGTGAATGAAGCTCACAGGTATCTCTACTTTTGAGGAACTGAACCAAAAGAACCTTCATATTATCTCCACAAGCTCTTACTCCAAGTCCTATTGCGGCTGTAGTCTTACCCTTACCATCACCTGTGTAAATGTGTACCAAACCTGTTTTACCCATAAAATCCTCCGTTAGCATTACAGAAAGTTATCTCGAAATATCTCATGTATGTATTTATGAAAAACCGGATGTGCTACAAATGGTGCAATTTCATTTAAAGGCTCCATTACAAATTTTCGCTCATGCATTCTGGGATGAGGAATTATCAAATCCTTCTCATTTATTACAGAATTACCAAAAAGCAGAATATCAAGGTCGATAGTCCTCGGTCCCCAGCGTATTATTCTTTCCCTTTTGAGTTCCTTTTCTA
The DNA here is from genome assembly GCA_023390335.1 of Bacillota bacterium. Taxonomy (GTDB): domain Bacteria; phylum Bacillota; class Clostridia; order Acetivibrionales; family DSM-1351; genus Ruminiclostridium. The sequence goes on from JAEWCZ010000087.1 coordinate 160,184, forward strand.
TTTCCGAACACAATTTCAGAAGGCTATTAGCCGACAAGGTTGTCCTAATTTCAACCACTGCATTCAAGAAATCGGGCTGCTGTTCATATCCTACAGGAGCGGTATTATAAAAGGTTGACACAGTTGTAACTTCAACTTTCTCAGCGGATTTTAGCAACTCCAACGCCCGGTTCAGTTGGTATTCCCTGTCCCCTATATTTGAACCCAACCCTATATATGCAGTGACTTCACCATTACACATCTAAATCACCTCTGGTACGTTCAAGCTGAACTCCGGCATACTTAAGATGATAGCCCATGGGAGCCCAAGGTTTTTTTAGCAATATCTTAACTGACACAGCCTTCTGGAAGTTGATAAATATTCCCTCCAAAATTTTGTATGCAACCGTTTCAATTAAGTCGTATTTATCTGACCTTACAATCTCCCCGACAACTCTGCATACCTCTGCATAATTTAATGTGGAACTTAAATCATGATTTTTGGCGGCAATGGTCAAATCAGCTGATATTTCCAATGAAACAAGAAACATCTGCCCCAGTTTTTTTTCTTCTTTCGCCACCCCGTGGTATGCGTACACTTCCAAGTCTTCTATAATTATTTTATCCATTTATCTCACCATAATATCAGTCATTTTTGCTACTCTTACATTTTGCAAAACATCATGAACCCTTACAATATCAACACCTTTTGCAATGCCTGTTGACGTTGTCGCCAAAGTACCTTCAAGCCTGTCGTATACCTCAAGGTCAAGAACCCTGCCTATAAAGGACTTTCTTGAAGTACCTAAAAGTACGGGATAACCGAGCTTTTTAAAAACCTCAAGCTTACGCATTACCTCTAAATTTTGCTCCCAGGTCTTGGCAAAGCCTATACCGGGGTCTATGATTATTTTATCGTCCTCAATGCCTGCATTTTGCGCTATTAATATGCTTTCTTCAAGCTCCCGCAATATTTGTCCTATAAGGTCTTCTCCATAATCTGTCCCTGTAGTCCTGTTGTGCATTATACATACAGGTACACCATACTCTGCTATTGTTGGGGCCATACGGGAATCATATTTAAGTCCCCAGATATCATTTATCATGTCTGCACCTGCCTTTATGGCAAGTTCTGCAGTGTCTGCCCTGTAAGTATCCACAGAAACAGGCAAGGCTATTTCCTTTGAAAGAGCTTCAATTACAGGTATTATCCTCTGTTGTTCAATTTCAGAGGATACAGGTACTGCACCCGGTTTTGTGGTTTCTCCTCCAACGTCAATTATATCTGCGCCTTCATCTTGCATTCTCAATGCCTGCTTTAGTGCAATTTCGGAGTTTGTATAGCTTCCCCCGTCTGAAAAGGAATCGGGTGTTATGTTAAGTATACCCATAACATAAGTCTTTTTGCCCCATTCCCATATACTCTGCCCAATTTTTAAGCAACCAGCTTTCATATTTTAGACATCCTTTACCTTTTAGTAATAAAGTTCGGGTATTCTTCCATTGGCAAACCGGTTGCATTCCTCAACCATATTACAACTGACACATTGGCGGCAGGACTTATCTCCTTCATATAAAACCTTACTCAGGGATGTACTATGCCCTTCTTTTGTACGATGCTTTGCAATTGCATCCAAAATCATTTCAGTGTCGCCTTTTTCCATATTTAAATCAACTAGAATTTCACGTGCTAAAACAGCTCCTTCAGCGGCATGATCAGTATTTTGGCTATATTGCTTCCATTTAGCAATATCATGGAGGAGCGCAGTTATATAAATTATTTCTTTATCAAGGTCATATTTGTTTTCAAGTGCAATAATATAGGCAACCCTTGCTACATCCATTACATGTTGAATATCATGAAGGCAGAATTTGCGGTCTTTTTCTGCCTGAGAATTCAACTCCATATACTTTTTAAATAGTGGATGGTTTAATATTTTAAGTACTCTCTCCATATTTTCCCCTGTAATTTTACTTATATAATATCATTAATCTGTTTGTAAGGTTTGTATCGGTGTTGAAATTTCCTCGAAATGTAGTGGTTGTAGTTAAAGAACCAGTATTTTTAATGCCTCTGGCAGTCATACATGCATGTTGCCCTTCAATTATTACGGCAACATCTTCTGAATCAGTGATCTTTTGCATAATTTCTGCTATATCTGACCCTATCCTTTCCTGAAGCTGAAGACGTTTTCCAACCATGTCTGCAATTCTAGCTATTTTACTCAAACCAAGTATTTTGCCATTGGGCACATAAGCAACTGCAACTTTCATATTGTACATAAGTGCCATATGGTGCTCACAATAGCTGAAAATATCTATATCCTTTACCAATACCATTTCTTTGTTGTCTTTGGGTATCACCAAATCATCTTCAAAGGTCTTGTTATACATTTCTGCAATCTCATCATTTGTATAGTTAATCCCTTCAAAGATCTCCTCGTACATACGAGCAACACGTGAGGGTGTCTCTTTAAGTCCCTCCCTATCAGGGTTCTCTCCGATAGCAATCAGTAAACCTCTGATATGCTCTTCAACTTTTTTCCTATCTATAGACATATAACCCACCTTATATATACATTTATACTCTATCGTATAAAAAGTAAAATCCCTGAAAGTAGTATACTCTAGGGATTACTGCTACCTTAAAAAGAATAGCATACGTATTTTCCACAGTCAACGTGTAAGAAACTTTCATAGCAATATTTTGCCTTAATCTGCCTTATATTACTATCAGGTTCTACTCTCCGCACAAGGACATACTTTGACACAAATACCACAAACAGAACCCCTTCCTATGTGCTTGAAATTCCTGTTCATATATTCTGAGCATGCTCTTGCATCTACTACGTTTTCACGTGGTTTCCCTATCTCCCACTTATTCCCTGTAAGTGCAAGGGCAGGACATGCGTTTACACAACTGTTGCATGATGAGCATTTGTCTTGTAAAATCTTATTCTCACATGGAAGTTCCATTTCTGTGAGAACAGTCCCAAGTCTCACTCTAGGTCCGTAATCCTTGTGTATAAATAAGCCGTTTTTACCTATCCAACCCAGTCCCGCTAAAACAGCACCTGTTTTGTGTGGAAAAATGCCACTGTACGGTATGGGTGCGGAAGGTATACTTTGGGAAGCCGCAATGGAATATCCCCTTTTACCCTCTGCTTGGAGAGCAAGTACTACTCGTAGTGATATTTGGTCTATTAAAGTATTCACAGAACGATAGTGGTTAAAATAAGTAAAGGTAGGTTTATCACCTATCTCGTCAATTATTGCATCTGACAGCCTGACACCAAAGGTTATGGCAAAGGGGTATTTTTTCAATTCTTCCGGTAAATGTTCCCCCACCCGGGATGTTCCGAAGAAGGTTCCTCCCATACCATATACTATTGCTTCCAATTCTTTATATAAGTTATCTGACACGTATATCTCCTTTTTAACTTAGTATTGATTCAAATATTATATCATTAACCATAAAAGTGTTGCACGGGAAATAAAGCTCAATTTTGGCCTTATAAAAAGTCTTTTTGGGTAATATAGTAAACCATAAGCCTTTATGGTATAATTTTAAGTATATTTTTTGAATTTAATTTCTAGCTAAATTACGAAGATCGGAGGTATTTATGAGTTCTATTGAAAACAGCAGAGAACTTGCCGAAAACAAGCTGATATTATTATATATAATTCATAATTTGGAGTCGCCAGTAACCAATTTGCTTATAACGAAGATAATTTTAGAAGACAAGCTTATGAATTATATTTTTCTTCAACAATATCTTGATGAGCTCTGTGAAGGAAAGTTCCTTACAAAAATAGATGCTGATGAAAAACTGTCATATAGTATCTCTTCTGCCGGGAAACAAAGTCTGGAGTACTTTACTTCATTAATTCCCGGCGGTATAAAAGCCAGAATTGATGAGGCTTTAAATAAATATAAAAAAGGTAAAAAAAATGAAATAAATATACAATCAGACTTTGTTGCCGTAAAAGAAAATGAGTATATCGTCAATTTAAAGATTTGTGAAGGCAGTTTTACCTATATTGATTTAAAAATGTCTGTTGGAAGCCGTAATGACGCTAAAAAAATCTGCGACAACTGGGCTCAGAATTCGGAGAAATTGTATAGTAAAATATTATCAGCACTTACCGATACAGGTAACGATAACTCTGTAAAATAATATGACTTTTTAGTAATAGTTATTTATTCCATGTTTCAACCCCCTGGAAAAGCACTCTCTTATAAGCAGTTCCAGCTGATGACGAATAAACTGAACTCTCAGCTGGGCTATTTTTTGTTTTCCATAATCGCCTCTTATATTTTTCAGGTAAATCTCGTTTAACTTTAGAAATTTATATGTATCTTTAGCCTTTTCAAGAAGTGCCTTGTCACTGAGTTTTTTTATTGAAGATTTGTCTAGACATTCATAAGCGTGATTTTGTGTAGCGTAGTTTTCTTTCATATACCCTCCCAAGAATTTATAAGTTTTTTCAAAACGAAATACTTATTATATTATTCGGAACAGTATAATTTTATTACATATTTTCCCAAAAATAAAAAGCCACCCTACGGCAGCTCTATTACGGAATTCTTTTCAGATGGCTTGTACAAAACAAACTTACTTCCGATAACTTGAACTATTTGGGAATTTGTCTGTTCTGCAATTTCTTCACATATGGTTTTGGTATCACATTCGGCATTTTTCAGCACAGTCGCCTTTATCAATTCCCTAGCTTCTAATGCATCTGAAAATTGCTTTATCATATTGTCGCTTACTCCACCTTTTCCAACCTGAAAAATGGGTTGAAGATTGTTGGCAAGTGATCTCAAATAGCTTCTTTGTTTACCTGTAAGCATTGCAACCTCCATATCTGCATAGAAAATATCCATGCATGTTTTTACTATCTGGTATAATCAAACTCGGTATCATAGATTCTGACTGTGTCCCCTTCTTCTATTCCCATTTCTTCAAGGGCCGCAATTACGCCTTTTTTCTTGATAGCTCTCTGGAAATATTGCAGTGACTCATAATTTGTAATATTAGTAGAACCAAGAACCTTTCTCAACCATTTACCCTCAACTACATAAACACCGTCTTCAATGTGTATTTCAAACGGCTTTTCTTCTTGTGCCTTGTATACAACCTCTTCATTCTTTGTTTCATCAAGAAGAATGGTGTCAGGAAGTGTTTTTAATGTATCTGCAACAGCATACATGAGTTCTTTGAGCCCCTTATTTGTTGCTGCGGATATTCCAAATACTCTGTACCCTCTTTTTTCAAGTTCTTCCTTAAAAGCAGTGTAGTTTTCCTCTGCACCAGGTATGTCCATTTTATTAGCAGCAACTATCTGTGGCCTTGTAGATAAAACCTCGTTATATTTTTCAAGTTCAGCGTTAATGGTGTCAAAATCCTCTACTGCATCTCTACCCTCAACCCCTGATACATCCACAACATGTACAAGAAGCTTTGTTCTCTCTACGTGCCTCAGAAATTCATGACCAAGTCCTACACCTTCATGTGCTCCTTCAATAAGACCCGGAATATCAGCAATTACAAAGCTTTTCCCCTGTTCTATCTGCACAACTCCAAGGTTTGGAACAAGTGTTGTAAAGTGATAGTTTGCAATTTTAGGTTTAGCGGCAGAAACCATTGACAATATTGTAGACTTGCCTACATTTGGATACCCTAAAAGTCCAACATCAGCTATCATCTTCATTTCAAGTACTAAGTTGTATTCCTCACCCAAATCACCACTTTTTGCAAAGTTAGGCACCTGCCTTGTTGGAGTGGCAAAGTGTTGATTTCCTTTTCCGCCTTTTCCGCCTTTTGCTATAACACATGTTTGACCGGGTTTTATTAAATCAACAAGCACCATGCCCGTTACTTCGTCCTTTACCATGGTACCAAGGGGAACCTTGATAATAAGATCTTCTCCGTTTTTTCCTGAACAGTTAGACGGACCGCCGTCTTGTCCTGGTTCAGCCTTGAAGTTCTTTTTGTATCTGAAGTCAATCAGGGTATTAACCCCTTCATCAACTACAAAAATAACATCTCCGCCTTTTCCGCCATCACCGCCGTCCGGGCCTCCAGCCGCTATGTACTTTTCACGGTGGAATGAAACCATTCCGTTTCCTCCATTACCGGCCTTTACATATATTTTAGCACTATCTGTAAACATTTATATTCTCTCCATTAAAACAAATATTCTTTTTATCAAATCCAGAACTCTGTTTATTTTAACCTGAAACAAATAATTTATGTGAAAAACAACTTTTATTATACGCTAAAAAGGTAGAAAATGCGTATCACATCTTCTACCTTTTTTAATGCGATAATTTTTTTAATTACTCAGCAGTAACAATCATAACTTGTTTCTTATCTCTGCCAAGTCTTGCAAACTTAACCTTTCCATCCTTTAATGCAAACAAGGTATCGTCTTTACCTATTCCTACGTTTACACCGGGATGAACCTTTGTACCTCTTTGACGAACAAGAATGTTTCCAGCGAGAACGAATTGACCATCAGCTCTTTTGACACCGAGTCTTTTAGCTGCACTGTCACGTCCGTTTCTTGAACTACCAACACCCTTTTTATGAGCAAAAAGTTGTAAATTAACCTTTATCATGAGATTACACCTCCTCATCCAATACCTTCACATAGTTGGGATAAGCATACTCTATCTGTTTGAATCCAATTTCCGCGGTAGCCATAATCAAATTGGCATCATGTCTTTTTTCAGGAGACAGTTCCATGTCAAGTTTACATGACATAAATCCGTTCTTCTGTTTATAAAAGCCTTTCAGTCCAATCAGATCTTCAATAGCTCCTACCGCAGTATAAGCGATTGCGGAAATGGCTGAACACACAATGTCACTGCCTTCTTCGGCAAACCCTGCATGTCCTTTTACTACAAACGTCCTAATAGTACCTGCTACATCCCTGCCTATATTAATTTTAATCATCTACCATTATCCTTAATTAAGCATTGATCTTTTCGATTTGAACCTTTGTATATGGTTGTCTGTGTCCCTTTTTGTTTCTGATGTTCTTCTTTGCTTTGTATTTGAAAACGATAATCTTTTCACCTTTTCCGTGGTTAATAACCTTTCCACTTACAGAAGCTGATTCAAGAACAGGAGCACCAAAGCTAACATTTCCATCCTTTGATACAGCTAAAACCTTATCAAAAGTTACTGAAGATCCTTCTTCAGCAGCGAGTTTTTCTATGAAAACTACATCGCCTTCTTGAACTTTGTACTGTTTTCCACCAGTCATTATAATTGCGTACATATATACACCTCCTAATATCAATCTCGCCGGCTTTATGACGTATATACTACATCAACAGGAGTATTCATCACAGGCAATAATTCTAATGAATTATATTTATGGAGCCTTGGCCGTGCGGCTACCGATATATTTTAGCACATGGACTAATCCATGTCAATGTCTTTAATTCTATAGCCTGCGGGTCTTATATCATTTACAGCAACAACTTTAATTTTTTTATCCTTTTTATCCACAAAATCCCTTAATAATCTTTCAATGTTATCTTCAATCACAGGAGCTACTGACGAATGTACTTCCAGCCTCACTTTCCTTGCCGGTGTAAAATTCATATGCTCCTTGACCTCCCTTAGTATATTCATGGCATTGGTTTCGGCAGTATAAACTCTTCCTGCACTATCACATACCGGGCAGTCACAGCTCATTACAGTAGAAAGCTCCTGCCTTATTTTTTTTCTTGTCATCTCAACCAGACCAAGTTCGGTCATTCCCAGTACTATAGTTTTAGTTCTGTCATTCTTCAAGCTTTGTTTAAGGCAATCCAATACCAACTGCTGATGTTCAACATTGTTCATATCGATAAAATCTATTATTACAATGCCACCTATGTCTCTAAGTCGAAGCTGTTTTGCGATCTCTCTTGTTGCTTCAACATTAGTTTTAAGTACTGTTTCTTCAAGATTGCTCTCTCCTACAAACTTGCCGGTATTAACATCAATTACGGTGAGAGCCTCAGTTTTATCTATAATTATATACCCTCCGCATTTGAGCCATACCTTTCTAGATAAAGCACGTTCTATTTTTGTTTCTATCTGGTAGTAGTCAAAAATCTTGTAGTCCTTCTGAAACAACTCTACTCTGCTTTTAAGCATCGGAGATATCATTTCAACAAGTTCAAGTACTTTATTGTACTCTTTTTCATTGTTAATAATAAATTTATTTACATCCCATGTGAACAAATCTCTCACTGACCTGTATATAAGGTTTATATCTTTGTGAATACACCTTGGTACAGGGCCTTTATTTTCACTTTCCTTTATTTTTGCCCAAAGCTTTAAAAGGAAAGAAACATCCTCTACAAAGTCAGATTCTTCTTTTCCTTCAGAAACTGTTCTGACAATTAGCCCCATATTCTGAGGCTTTAGTTTTTCTGCTATTTTCTTGAGCTTCTGCCTTTCCCCATCGTTTTCAATTCTGCGGGATATTCCTATATAATCTGCATTGGGTAGCAAAACAAGGTTTCTACCCGGTAAAGTTATGTGCGTTGAAACCCTGGGGCCCTTTGTGCCTATAGGTTCTTTTATAACCTGTACCGTAATCTCCTGCCCTACCTTGAGTATTTCGGAAATATTATATTCTTCGTAGTTACAGGAAATTTCTGATTCATCGTCGGAATATTCCTTTTTAGGAACTGCATCCCCAACATACAAAAATGCATTTTTTTCATATCCGATATCAATAAAGGCAGCTTGCATACCAGGTAGAACACTGCTTACTTTTCCCCTATATATGTTTCCTACAAGTCCCTGATGATTTGTTCTTTCGATATGAATTTCTGCCAGTTCCTTATCTTCCAGTATACCAACCCTTATTTCACCCGGACTAACATCTACTATTATTTCATTAACCATCTAATCACCTCAAACTACTTCTTCCATAGGATCCAGGAGCTGGTCTTGAGACCTCACAAAAAGCTTTGTTCTGTGAATTTTGTCAATCTCGTAGTCGAATCCTAAGTAACCGCACAGGGACTCAATCAACAGGTCAGGCTTTAAGTTTGCTTTGCTTCCGGCACTTACAAGCACTGTAAATTTTATTATGTTGAAGGACTCAAAAGGCTGAATCTCGCAATTTAAGTCAAATATCATATCTCTGATGTTAGTATCCTTAACACCGTTCTTTGTTCTTTTCTTAACAACAATTTCTTTTTGTGATAAATATTTGTCAATAGCACCTTTAAGTGTTTTCTGAGTACATTCTGCAGGTGTGCCCACAATTACAATGTACTCGGATGCAGCTATGGTTGCCATTATATTTTGCTTGGATACCTTCTTTTTTGCGGACAATATCTCTATTCCCTTGGGAAGCTGAGCGTTAAGTCTGTCTACAAATTCCTGTGCCGGCATTTCATCATCGGTAATTTCAAAATCACCGTACTCTGCTTCACTTGTAACTCCAACACCCAAAGGCAGACCAAAAACCATACTTGGATGAGGATTGAAGCCCTGTGAATAAGCTATAGGAAGTCTTGCCCTTCTTATGGCCCTTTCAAATACCTTCATGAGGTCAAGGTGAGAAATGAATTTGACTTCATCGCCACGTCTGAATTTTACACGTAAAATAGTCAATTTAATTACCTCCACAAATACCGCTATCAAATATTGTAGCACCGCAGCCGCCGCAGTTTACACGGCAATTGGGTGTAACTTTTTCTTCCAGTGCCTTTTTAGCTTCACTCACAAGATATTTCTTTGAAACACCTATATCAATATGATCCCAAGGCAACAACTCTTCATAGTCTCTTTTTCGCGTTGCATAGAAATACGGGTCTACTCCACATTCTTCAAAGGCTTTCATCCATACGTCAAACTTGAAGTGTTCACCCCAACTGTCAAATTTGCAACCCATTTCCCAAGCCTTCAACAGCACCTTACAGGTTTTTCTGTCTCCTCTTGCAAACACTGCTTCCAAAAGACTCAGACGGTTTTCATGATAATTATAAGTTACCTGTTTGGAACGAATCTTGCTCTTTAATAACATCTGCTTTTCATTGAGATTCTCCCTGCTATCCTGAGGCTCCCACTGAAATGGGGTAAAGGCCTTTGGAACAAAAGATGATGTACTTACGGTAACATTAAGGAATTTCCCTTTCTTTTCTCTTGGAACGTTTTTATAAGCATTTACTACCTTGTAAGCAAGGTCAGCAATTCCTTCAACATCTTCCATGGTTTCTGTAGGAAGTCCAAGCATAAAATACAGTTTCACACCGTTCCAACCTCCATTGAATGCCATAGATACAGCATTTAACAAATCTTCTTCTGTTACACCCTTGTTAATTACATCCCTTAATCTCTGAGTTCCTGCTTCAGGTGCAAATGTAAGTCCACTCTTTCTTACCTTTTGGGCCTTTTCCATTAAATCAAGTGAAAATGAATCAATTCTTAATGACGGCAAAGATAGATTTACTTTTTTCTCTTCCATTTCATCAAGCAATCCTGTAGTTAATTCGTGAAGCTCAGTATAATCACTTGTACTTAGTGAAGTAAGGGAAATTTCCTCATAGCCCGAACTCTCCTCAAGTTTATTTGCCAGTTCAAGCAAACGTTTGTGACTCTTTTCACGTACAGGTCTGTATATAAATCCAGCCTGACAGAATCTGCATCCTCTGGTACAACCCCTGAATACCTCCAGCATTATTCTGTCATGTACTATATCAGTATATGGAACTATTATTTTATCAGGAAAATAAGCCTTGTCCATATCTTTGATTATTCTCTTTTTGATTTTCACGGGATAATCCGGCTTTTTGGGTTCAAAGCTGCTTATAGTACCGTCCTCATTATAGGAAACATCATAAAACGCCGGTACATATATACCTTCTATTTTTACTATATCTTCAAGGAATTCCTGTCTTGAACGGCCTGTTCCTTTCCACTTTGCATATGCATCCATTACTTCGTTGATTATTTCTTCACCTTCACCCATCATAAAAAAGTCAATTACATCAGCTAATGGTTCAGGATTGTATGCACATGGGCCGCCCGCACATACAAAGGCATCGCTGTCAGTTCTATTGTCCGATGTTAGAGGTATACCTGCCAGATCAAGCATATTTATTATATTTGTAAAGCTCATTTCATATTGAAGTGTAAAGCCTACAAAATCAAAATCCTTTATTGGGTCTTTAGATTCAAGTCCATACAACGGAATATTGTTCTGCCTCATTTTTTCTTCCATATCAGTCCAAGGGGTAAATACCCTTTCACAGAAGCAGTCGTTTCTATCATTTAACAGATGGTATAATATTTTCATACCCAGATGGGACATTCCTACTTCATAGGAGTCTGGAAAACAAAATGCAAAACGTATATTTACACTTTTAGGGTCCTTTGTGACACTGTTCCATTCATTACCGGTATATCTAGATGGTTTCTCAACACTCTTTAATAACGCATCCGACAGTTTAACACTCATTTTTTCCTCCGATATATCTAATATTTATAAATAGCAAAAAAAAAGAACTCGGTTATTTAATACAGCTAAAAGCCGATTTTACCAAAATAATCTTTCGAGTACCAAAAAATATTATAGCAGAACATAGTACATATGGTAATACATTTTTAACAATTCTTTATAGTATTTATATAATAACCATAATTTATTATGCTTCCGTTAAAATTTTACTGAATATCTTTTGTGCAATAGACCAAAATATTCTTATATTTCATAGTATTTCAGAGAAAATCGGAGCAAAATTAATATGCTTGAATTAAATAATATCAGTAAAACCTATCATGTTGGTAATGTTGCTACTATAGCACTAGCTGAAATAAGCGTGTCTTTTCGGAAGAAAGAGTTTGTTGCAATTTTAGGCACAAGCGGGTCCGGCAAAACAACTTGTTTAAATATTCTTGGTGGACTTGACCGTTACGATTCAGGTGAAATGAGTATAAACGGTAAAAAAACATCTCATTTTACAGAAAAGGAATGGGACGCATACCGGAACAACTCCATCGGCTTTGTTTTTCAGAGCTATAACCTGATTAACCATCTTAGCATTATAGATAATGTGGAATTGGGTATGACCCTCAGCGGAATTTCCCAGGAAGAGAAGAGGAAAAAAGCTCTTGACGTCTTAAATGAGGTTGGACTCAAGGAACATCTTCATAAAAAGCCAAACCAGCTTTCAGGTGGTCAAATGCAGCGTGTAGCAATTGCCAGAGCCCTTGCAAATGATCCTGAAATTCTATTATGCGATGAACCAACAGGAGCTTTAGATTCAGCTACAAGCACACAAATAATGGATTTAATTAAAAACATCTCACATAATCGGCTAGTTATTATGGTTACTCATAATCCTGCTATTGCTGAAAAGTATGCTGATAGAATTATCAATTTTAAAGACGGAAAAATCATCTCGGATAGTAATCCCTACCAGCCCCTTTCAAAGGCAGCAGACTTTTATTTAAAGAAAACCAGCATGAGTTTTTTTACTGCACTTAAACTGTCGTTTAACAATATAAAAACTAAAAAATGGAGAACCTTTCTTACCTCATTAGCTTCAAGTATAGGAATTATAGGTATAGCAGTTATTCTGAGCCTGTCTACAGGGTTCAAAAAGCAAATTGATAAGTTCCAGAGTGATGCTCTTGCACAATTCCCTATTATCCTGACACAAACACCCTCTCACATGAACTCGGAAAATATGAAAGCATATAAGAGCGAGGCCAAAAAGACAAATACAGGTACAGTTGAGTACGCTGATTCTGACAAGGTGTACTTGTATGATTCATCCAAAAGCATATTTAATCATAGAAACATTTTTACAGATGAATATTTGGACTACATCAGTAAAATCAACCCAAAAATTTGTAGCAGTATTGGTTATGCTCGTATAGTCGGAATTAACATGCTTAGGAAAATTAACGGAAGAGCCTCTCCGGTGTCGTTATCTAACCCTATGGATGCCATGAAGGAAAAAGCAAACACATCCAGTATGGAGGGAGTCGGTCTTGCTTCATATCCAGAACAATTAAAAAAAAATGACCAACCATATTTGTCAAAAAACTATGAATTGCTTGCTGGTAAATACCCTGAAAAACCGACAGATATGGTGCTGGTAGTGGATTCTAAAAACCGCATTAACTATACTATCCTAAAAGAACTTGGTTTTCTAACTGATAATATTAAAACTATTAATTTTAATAACATTGTAGGTACACAGTTTAAGATAATATCAAACGATGATTACTATGTTAAAACCGAGTTTGGCACGTATCTTCCGGGAGACGATTATGAAGCCATGTATTCTTCTAAAAGTAGTATTCCTGTTACAATTACAGGGGTAGTCAGAAAAAAATCAAATGTTAAAATAGGAATTCTTGCTCCCGGTATTGCGTACAGTGATAAGCTTACCCAGTTAGTAATAAATAACTCAAAAGATTCGGACATTGTAAAAGAGCAGAAAGACAGCAGTAAAAATGTTATTACTATGCAGGATATGGATAAAAACGAAAAATCAATGTTTCTTGCATATCTGGGCGGAACTGCCTCCCCTTTTATGATAATGGTTTATCCGGACAACTTTAGTGATAAGGACGCGGTTACTGCTTATCTTGATGCTTATAATGAAGGCAAATCGCTGGAGGACAAAGTATTTTATACAGACCTCGCCGGAACTATGTCCCAGATGACGGGAGGAATTATGCGCGGTATTACTATCGTACTTTTGGCTTTTGCTTCCATTTCCCTTGTAGTAAGCCTAATAATGATAAGTATTATCACTTACACCTCAGTACTGGAACGTACAAAAGAAATAGGCATACTTCGTTCGTTGGGTGCCAGAAAAAGAGATATTGCCCGGGTATTTGATGCTGAAACCTGTATTATAGGTGTGTTCTCAGGCGTCCTTGGTATAGTAATTTCCTGGTTACTGACGATACCTATAAATAAGATTATATATAATATGACTGAGCTTAAAGGCGTAGCCCAGTTGCAAATACTTCATGCATTACTGCTTGTTGTATTAAGTACAGTTCTTACCATAATTGGCGGGCATATTCCTGCTAAGATGGCTTCCAGAAAGGATGCTGTGGAAGCACTAAGGAGTGAGTAAAATATAAAAGGGGTTGCCACCATTACATCAGCAAGTCCTTTTATGGTCGGAGTGAGAGGATTTGAACCTCCGGCCTCTTAGTCCCGAAATAGGGGTTTTCAAGAATATTTAGAGCGATTAAAAGCCGAAAGCCGCTATCTACAATGGCTTTACCGAAACTATGAAAATAATGAGAGATAAAGAAAAACATTTAAAAATATTCATCAAGGTGTAGATAAGGTGTAGAGATTATTTCTTTTTCTTTCTATACTTTTTTTTAGGCCGTAATTCATCTATTTGATTTATATAAATCTCCAATCCATTTTCTTTCAAGTATTCAATCGCATCTTGCTTTGACCAATTTTTGCGACATTTATTTACTCTGAATAGTCTTTTAAGTGATTCAGTTATTTTATCGTCTTCATTTTTTACTTTTGATAGTGGTTGCTTGCCGATATATCCATATTTTACACAAGTATCACAATACCGATTCTTTTTGTTGAAGGTATATGAGTTGCATACTTGGTTACTACATTTTTTTGGCATAAATACGTTTTCCATCAAAATAATGAATTCAAGCCACAATAACTGCAAAAGGCCTTTAATAGTATATTGACGAGCTACTTGGACACTCCTGTTTAGTTCCTTATGCCATTGGGTATGATACTTTTTAAACCCCTCTTCTGAATCATAATCATTATTAGAATAAAAGCCTTCATTGACTTTTGAGCATATTTCGTTATTCGTTCTCCCTGACGCTTTGTTGGCATTGATAATTTGTCCATTGATAGATCCACATTAATACTTCTATTAGGTATCCATGTGTTTATTTGCTTGGTATTGTATTTACCAGTGTAAAAGTCAGATATATACCCTTCGAATTCTCTTTTGATGGAATTATAATCAAAAGGAATTTCGTTAATCCCAATTGTTTTAAGAAATTCTAAAAATTCATTCTCATTCTTTGAATGTAAAAGATATTGTATTGCAAAGGCAATATTACCAATTTTCTGATGACTATTATGCTTTGGTACCACTTTCACAAATTCCTTTCTCATTCCCTTTGATAAATTAAACTGAACATTCGCACACCACATAATATCCCATCTCCGTAACGAAATATAAGTAAAACTACAAAAATGTTTATAGCCTCAACCGCAGTATTCAAGCGCTATACAATTGTAACGAAATGTAATAATTTTTACATTTCACTACGACTTGAGTACACTTTATTTATCTAGAAATAACAAGAACTAGTAAACACTATTAAATTCTGCAGGAGGGTATAAAAATATGCCAGAAAACATTGAGAAAGTATGTTTTAATACAAAGGAAACAGCAAAGTACACAGGGCTAGGTATCACGAAGACACAGGAATATATCAGAGCAGGCATTATTCCGAGTTTAAAATTGGGAAGACGCTATATTGTGCCAAAAGCAGTACTAGATAAATGGCTTGAGCAAGCAGGGGTATAAACAAAAGAAGCCGGAAGCAATCCGGCAAAAGGCGGCGAGAATATTGAATAGATCATACTATAATCTGGGGCATTATATAAGGCACTTGAGCAGAGGAGAATTGAAGAAGGTCAGCAAGAGAATCAACTTCCCAAAAGACAGTAAGGATGAAATGACTATATATATTCATTCAAGAGGATTGCCGCCGGAATGGGTGTATGAAATTGATGATTTATTTTCAGATTACTGGCTACAAAAGGCGGTGTAAGTTTGAATCTGAATGAGATTTTATCTAGATTACAAAATGTCAAAAAAAGTGGCAATGGGTACACCAGTAAATGTCCCGGGCATTGATGACAAACAGAATTCCTTGAGTATATCTGAAGGAGCCGACAGGAGCATATTAATATATTGTCATGCAGGATGTAACATTGAAAGGATTATCTCATCTTTAGGATTAAACTACATGAGCGGTACAAGGATAAAAGAGCTAAAAACGAATGGTTTGAGCTTTCAGAAAGTGATATTCAGGATCTCAAAAAAATAAAATATGTCGAAGCTGATCAAAGTGAGTTTGAAATTATTCGGGTTTCAAAGGAACAAAAGGAAAACCTGTCTGAGCTGTTGCTAAAATATGCTGCAAATAAGGAGAACTTGGCAGAGGATGCCAACATGAATATCAATCATCCCCTTCTGTCGGGAG
Source organism: Bacillota bacterium (assembly GCA_023390335.1). Taxonomy (GTDB): domain Bacteria; phylum Bacillota; class Clostridia; order Acetivibrionales; family DSM-1351; genus Ruminiclostridium. Next base: position 176,422 of record JAEWCZ010000087.1, read on the forward strand.
AAATTGTAACCCGTAGCTTCCGGTCATATTCTGCAGTTTTTAATGATTTCATAGAATTTTGTAGTAGCCGTAAGGAACAGCAAAAGGATTTACTTGCTTTAGCATTAATGGAGTTTATGGATCGGTATAAGTCATAATAAAATATATATGCCGCTGGTACTTGTTTTTACAACCAGCGGCTTTTTATATGACTATTGAGGATTTTATAGCGACTAAAATAAATGGCACATCCAAATAACATGACTCTCAATAGCTACTCTATAGCTTTATATACGGTTTGAATTAATTTAATTGCTTCCTCTAAATCCTCATAGCTTCTGATTGCAAATTTGACCCATTCCTTGCCTTTAAGATAAGAGGATTCATTAATAATATCCAGTTTGAGAAATTCACTTGAGATATTTGCGCCATCTGTCCTCAAGTGAACTGTAACACCACTTTTAAAAGGAGTAAGAGTATAGAGGCAGAAATTTTGAATTTTTCGTCCCTTTGCTTTTGGGTACTCTTTCTGTAGTCGATAATGATACTCTTTCATGTCTACAGTAGAATGACTTACGCAATATAAAGAGCTTTGCTCAATAAGTTTGTTGAACAATAACTTCGTTTCTTCTCCGCATTTATTATATTTAGCCATTAAAATTGGTGAATATATCAAAAAAATACCTCCCGTAAAACTTCTATGCGTATATCAACAATTATAACGTAAAAATTCGATTTTTCATACATTGTCAATAACAGAAGTGATTTTACCTCTTCACTATATTTTTGCATCAGTCAACAGGAGGACTTATTAGGTTGTTTTATGAAAATCAGGATTAATTTAATATAATAGCTTTTCAACCTCTCAGTCATTACTATTTTTTTTAACTCACATTCCCAAACAATGATGACTTTCCAACCTATATTTATCAGTTTTTCAATGTTCTCTTCATCACTTTGTTTATTTCGATACAGTTTCTCCTTCCAAAATTCAACATTGGAAGATGGCAAGACAAAATATCTGCAGTTTTCATGAACATGTCAGAAACAACCATTAATAAAAATTACTGTTTTATACTTTGGTAGCACAATATCAGGACAACCCGGAAGCTTTTTATAATTTTTCCTGTATCGAAGACCTTTAGAAAACAGGAAAGTTCTGACCTTATCTTCAGGTTTTGTATTCTTGCTTTTGATTTGTGACATATTGTAACAGCGAATATCTTTTGTGTGAACGTCCATCATCATACCTCTGCTCGTTTACAAGTTTAATGATAATGTTTCATTTGTAAAATTGTAATAAAGCACGCTCAAATCAGTAGCTCTCATCCTGAACTGGTTACGCGCCTTTGTTTGGGAGTTGCCCCTATCGTTTGTAAAAAGTTTGTTTGCAGGGTCATAAAAAACTACACCGCTGTTAAAAGCATTCAAAAATTTATTAAAATCTGTCCCTTCTCCAAATTTAACAGGGTTTATATACTTATATTCGTAATTTCCATTTGTAATCCGTTTCTGGTATGGTATATAAACTGCATGAGCGTGTTTTCTACCCCAGTGTTCTATGAGCTTGGCAAATGTCCAAATAGCTGCTGGGTTTCCATTTGAATCTAATAAAGTTAAACCGCCAGTAACATTTACTATACGGCTAGTTTGTGCATCATAGCCATCAATGATCATACTCATTCCTGTTGTAGCATTTTCACTTCCACATTTATGAATACCAGTAAAATATGAGTCTCCTTGCGGTCTTGCGCGTCCAAACCTTTGGACAAAGCTTTCAACTCCATTTTCACCATAATAACCTGCATTTGGTTCAGGTGTCATGAGAGTTATTCTGTTACTTGTGAAAGCCTTTAATTCCCATCCCATCCAATCAGGCTCTGCTCTCCCGTTTGGAATAATTCCCATACATGCTTCAAAAGTATATCCACCAGCATTTTGAGCATTATAACGAACAACTTCCCCTTGGGAATTCATTCTGCTACCCAAAATCCAGCCTCTATCTTGTATCTCCTGAATTTTTGATAACATTGCAGCTTTTGTTGCTATCCTAGATTCAATTACAATGTGAGAAAATATATTTATATTATCAGCTAGTGATGTTAGTTCGTTTGACAAGGGTGTTCCTGAAGGAACAAGATGAGCAAGAATTCGACCATCTGTACACATTCCCATCACAAGAACTCTTCCATCTTTTCCATTATTATATCTACGCTCACCAATTGGTACAGGCTGAAGATGATCTCTTGGTGCAATGCTGCAATTTTGCAAGAAACCTGAAAGCCTTACCTCTGGATATTTGGGATACAGAATCAGCTGTGCTCTTGGAGCACACTCAATTTGGCCTTCATCATTTATCCAATGGAATTGTAGAGAAGCTTTGTAATTTGGTACTTTGCCGTTAATATTGTCAGGATACACCTCACCGAATGGAATCTGATTCAATGTCTCAAAACTGCCTCCAAGATAAATTTGTTGTTTACTGTTATCATTTTCAGCAAGACATTTAAATAGAATTCTTTCAGCACCATGTTCTATCATAAATTGTACTAAACTATCTTTATTCTCAAACAATTTCACAGCCTCCATTTCTGTTGATTTAGGAAAATTTTCCGCATATGTTAAAACTATCATTTACAAATAGTGTTGTCAAGAAAACATTGCCAATTGCTATTGACATAGCGGAATATTTCGTGCATAATGCATATATATTTCCCGTGGAGGTAATAAATATGGATGCAATCAGCCTTATTGAAACTATAAGTCAATATAAAACAAAAGTACAAATCGCAAAAGAGGTTGGTGTTAATGAATCTACTGTCAGACGTTGGCTCAAAGGAACTTGTAAACCTAAAGAATATATTGTTCCACAGTTAATAAATATGCTTGATGATATTGTTCAGCGCACTGATGATAAACAATCCTTCACCTTCATCGATCTGTTTGCCGGAATCGGTGGTATCAGAAGAGGATTCGAATCCCAAGGCGGCAAGTGTGTTTTCACAAGTGAATGGGATACATATGCACAAAGAACCTACGCAGTGAATTATCCTTCAGATGAACCAATTGCAGGAGATATTACGCTGGTAAAAGAGCACGATATACCAGACCATGATATTTTGCTTGCTGGTTTTCCATGTCAACCTTTTTCGATCGCTGGAGTTTCGAAGAAAAACTCACTTGGCAGATCACACGGATTTATGGATAAAGCCCAAGGAACTTTATTTTTCGATGTAGCCCGTATTATAGATGCAAAGAGACCAAAGGTTTTTGTACTTGAAAATGTAAAAAACCTTTATTCACATGACAAAGGAAGAACTTTCAAGGTTATTATGGATGTTCTCCAAAATGACCTCAAATACACTGTATTTTCCAAAATAATAGATGGCCAGCATTTTGTTCCACAGCACCGTGAACGTATTGTTATTATTGGATTTCAGCAAAACATTGATTTTACATGGGATTTATTAAACCTGCCAGAGAAGGGTGTCATTAAAATTGAAAGCATTCTTCATAAAACAGATGGAACTGAACCTTATCTTCCTCATGACGGCGATAATTATTTTGATCATAAAGCAAACTGCGTTCACAGTAAATATACCCTTACGGACAAGCTATGGGATTATTTGCAGCGTTATGCCGAAAAGCATAAAGCAAAAGGTAATGGATTTGGTTTTGGCCTTGTTAATGGTGATTCCATAGCAAGGACACTATCAGCCCGATATTACAAAGACGGATCAGAAATACTTGTTTATCAGGGGCCGGACAAGAATCCTCGGAGACTAACACCACGTGAGTGCGCACGCCTCATGGGCTATGATGATTCTTTTAAAATACCTGTTTCAGATACACGAGCATATAAACAATTTGGTAATTCTGTTGTTGTTCCGGTTTTTGATAGAATTGCTGAAATAGTTACTCCTTTTGTAATACGCCGTGACTTAAAGGAATCAGATGCATGTAGTTCTACTTTGATTCCCATGGTTTAGTTTTAAACTTTAGGCAAGGAATCTGGTATTTACAGAACTCATATGCAATGTATTATTATTTATATACATTTATGTAGGTACTGCATAAAGGAGGATTAATTTTATGATAGAGAAATTTTGGATTTATGAAAACTGGAAAACAAATAGACACAGGGCACGTATTCATAAGTCAACCTGTAAACATTGTCTGATTGAAGGTGATGAGCCTAAACAATCCATGCAAGGAAGTGCATGGAAAGGGCCATATGCTACTATAGAAGAAGCAAATGATTTTGCAAAACAGCTTGGAGCAAAAATTTCCTGTTGTAGCCAATGTATTAAGGATCAAAAAATGATTTGATTATATGCGAGTAGGCTAAAATTTTTTCAAGGTGTAAATAAGGTGTAAATGAATACTTTCAAGCATAAAAAATGAAGGGTTTCATCAACTGAAACCCTTCATTTTTCTTTGGTCGGAGTGAGAGGATTTGAACCTCCGGCCTCTTAGTCCCGAACCAAGCGCGATACCAAGCTTCGCTACACCCCGAATCTCATTATATTATTTTACTCGCAAGTAATTTATTTTACAAGACCAAAATGAGAATTTTTTCAAATTTTGATATTTTTAAATTCATTTATTTTTTTAGATATAAACTCTATAACCTGCTTATGTTCTGCCTTACCATTTCCGGTTATGGTTATGGGTTCGCCAAAAGATATGCATACGGGTTCTTTTCTGCGGATTGGTCCAATGTCCTTTATTAGCTTGCCATTTCTCCAGAAATCGGTTTTTATTGCAACAGGTATTACGGGTACACCAGCTTCTTTTGCAAGCTTTATACCTAATGAATTAAACTTTTCAGGATTGAATTGCTCCTGCCTTGTTCCTTCAGGAAATAAAACAATAGACCTTCCCTGTGCAAGTATTTCCTTTCCTTTGCTTATTACATTAAGTAAATCCTGCCTTGAGTTTTTTCTGGAAACTACTATAGGGTTTCTGCTTCGCATAATAGGCCCGAATATTGGCATTGTTACAAGAGAATCCTTTACAACATAGGTAACTTCCTTTAACGGTGCAATTATACAAGGGAATGCAAAAGTTTCCAATGTGCTCATGTGGTTACTCACAAACACAACAGGCCCATCATTCTTTGTAATATTATCCATACCGTCAATAAACAGTCGACCGCCGCTCTTTTCAATACATTCAACTATGTTATAACTGGAAGTCGCCCATTTTTCTGAATCGTACTTATTCTTTACTGCAAGGTTCCGTGCCTTTACAACTACTTTTCCATAGCCGTAAACAAAATACCATCTGGTATTCAGAAAAAGCTTATCAAATATATTTCTCTTATTCCCCTTAGTTTCGTATCTGTTTCCTGTAAAATAACTCTTCATATCCATCACTTCCACTATTATAAAATTATTCACCCATAACGCCAGTGATAATTATATCTCACATTTAATACCGTGTCCACTGCTCGAAAAAATCATTCATTTAGCAGTTTAAAATTTGTAATAATTAGAATATAATAAAAATATCAGATATAAAATTTAATATGAATTATTATGGAGAATTCTAATGAATGCTAATGACATTATAATCGGGACGAAATTAGAAATCGAGATACCGGAGTACATAAAAAATTTTCCTTCTCAATCTTCAAGTTATATCAGCCAGTTAATGGATGTGGTTGATACAAAAACAATTACTATTGCTGCGCCTATGAATGAAGGCAGGTACAAGTATCTGTCAGCCGGTTTGAATATCGCCGTAAACTTTTTAAATCAAAGACAAGAGCTAATGCATTTTGATGCAATTGTTAAGGAATATAAAAAGTTAGGACATCTGGAGTGCTTTCAAGTATCGATAACCAGTGAATTAACTAAAATTCAGAGAAGAATGAACTACAGACTGGATGCAGTTTTGGAATGCAAGTATGCTATTGTTGGTGATCGTCCATTATCCACCACAAAACATGAATTTAAACAAATTTCCGCAAACGATTTAAAAAACACATTCACCAAAAATATCAGTGGAAGCGGTCTATGCCTGATAATGGACAATTCAGTCGACGCAGGTATAATGTCAGATATTTCGGTAGACCTTGAGGGTATGGGAAGTATAAGAGTACTGGCACAAGTAATCCGTTCAACAAATGTCGAGAACAAAAAACATGAAGTGGGTATGAATTTTGTTTATATTTCTCCGCAGGATTCAAGTACACTAACCAAGTTTATCTTTCAGAAACAGCGGCTAATGCTTAAAAACAACCCTCTATCAAAAAAATAACTACTTTCTTTTTGGGTTCTTAATTTGTATTGCCCTGTTAATGGAGTTTGTGCCCAACTTACTACGTATAGAATCAATGGCTTTTTCAAGCTTTTCTTCTTTTCGGGATAAATTGTCACAAGAATCGACTGCATCAAGCAGTGACATTTGTCCTGAAAAGTTTTCATTTTCAAAGCCACTGATACTTATTCCAATAAGGCGTACTGGCATCAAGCTGTTCCAGTTTTTTTTCAAGAGAGCGAAACCTGACTCATAAATGTTTTTTGTGAGATAGGTAGGCTCTATACTTGTTTGTCTCGTTATTGTCTTAAAATCAGAGTACTTTATTGTTATTTGAATAGTGTGTCCCTTTTTATTGTTTTTCCGGGCTTCGTAGCCAATTTCTTCACACATCTCAATAAAAGTTGTCCTGACTTCTTCAATATCTGTTATATCCGTCGCAAGGGTTGTTGACCGCCCAATCGACTTCATCTCACCTGATATATGAGGTGTAACAGCTGATGTATCAATACCGTTGGCCATTCTTTGAAGCTCCAGTCCCTGTTTGCCAAATAAGTTGACCAGCGCCTGGGAATTATAGTTTGCAAGATCGCCTATAGTTGCAATCCCTAAATTGTTAAGCTTCAAACCTGTTTGTTTACCTATCCCGTACAGGTCGGTTACCTTTAAAGGCCACAATTTTGTTTGAATGTCTGTCAGCCAGAGTTCTGTTATTCCCATGGGTTTCTTAATTTCAGATGCTATTTTAGCCAGCAGCTTGTTTTGAGAAATTCCTATAGAACACCATAAACCAAGTTCTTCGTTTATTGCATCCATTATCTGACGTGCCGCTTCCACGGGGCTTCCAAATAGTGTTTCTGTACCCGTCATATCCAGCCATGCCTCGTCTATACTGTTTTGTTCAATAATCGGAGAAAACCTTTCCAGGATTTTCATAACCTCCATAGATTTTTTTTCATAAAATCTATGATCAGGTGGAACAAGCAACATTTCAGGACAAAGTTTCAGAGCCTGATGGATAACCATAGTAGTTTTAACCCCAAATTTTCTTGCTTCATAGTTTGCAGCAAGAATTATTCCTGTTCTTGTTTTGGGATTACCGGCAACAGCAGCCGGTTTACCGACTATTTCGGGGTTTCTGGACATTTCACAGCTTATAAAAAATGCATTCATATCCACCAAAAAAACTACTTTGTCCATCTGTCCTTCTCCTTTCAACCAAAACTGTCTGTAGTAATATATGAAGTCAAATAAAGGAGCCCCTAAAAGGACTCCTTATATTTTAAATACTGCTTATATCAAAATTTATTATTTAGCAGCCTTTGCAGTTTCAGCAAGCTTAGCAAATGCAGCCGCATCATTTACTGCCAAATCAGCAAGAACTTTTCTGTTAAGTTCTATTCCTGATTTTTTCAAACCACTGATGAATTTGCTATATGATAAACCATTTATTCTTGCAGCAGCGTTAATTCTTGCGATCCAGAGCTTTCTGAAATCTCTCTTCTTTGCTCTTCTGTCGTTGAAAGCGTAATTCAAAGATTTCATTACAGCTTGGTTTGCCATTCTAAAGAGCTTGCTCTTTGCACCAAAATATCCTTTTGCAAGCTTTAGTATCTTTTTATGTCTTGCACGGGTTCTAACCGCACCTTTAACTCTTGCCATAAACCTTCGTCCTCCTTCTTATTTATATGGAATAAGTTTTTTGATAGTAGCTTCTTGTGCAGCTGAAACGTATGCACCTAATCTATGATGCTTTTTAGCTTTTCTTGACTTTGATACAAGTCTATGGTTTCTCCAAGCCTGGCCTCTTTTGATCTTACCTGTAGCTGTAACTCTAAATCTCTTTTTAGATGCACTATGTGTCTTTAACTTTGGCATATCATTCTCCTCCTATCCTACTGCTTTGGATTAAGTATCATTATCATACTTTTGCCTTCAAGTTTTGGTCTTTTCTCAACTGTTCCAACATCTTTTACTGCTTCTTCAAACTTGCCTAGAATTTCGTTGCCTATTGAGGTGTAATGCATTTCCCTCCCCCTGAATTTAACGGAAACCTTGACCTTATCTCCATCCTTTAAGAACTTATATGCATTCTTAACTTTGAATTCAAAATCATGGTCTTCTATAGAAGGGGAAACTCTAACTTCTTTTAAGCTTATGATCTTTTGATTTTTCCTTGCTTCTTTCTCTTTCTTGGCAAGCTCGAACATATATTTACCGTAGTCCATTATCTTACAGACAGGCGGTACTCCCTGTGGAGCGATCTTTACCAGGTCAAGATTTTGTGAATTGGCAAGTTTCTGGGCTTCCTTAATTGCTGTTATACCAATCATAGTACCATCAGCATCGATAAGTCTGACTTCTTTATCCCTTATGTCCTCATTGATCATTAATTCATTTTTGCTAATAACTGACACCTCCGCATTTAATAGGCAAGAAGATTCTCTTCAAGTCCATATAATATTTAAACAATAAAAAAAGTGGATAGAAGCAAGTATCCACTAATTATCTCAAATCTCAGCTATTACATATAAATATGTTCAAAACCGATATTTACCCGGCAAATCATTGTCCGCTCAGGTGAGAAGTGGAAAAACTTCTTCTTGTTTTGCATAAATATGATAACAAAATATCTTTAATCTGTCAACATTTTTATACATCCTTATTTCCCCTATTATTTTATTCTTTCATAAATCAACCATTTATATTCATATGGGTTTTTTTCATCCTTGGTACCTGTTTCACATGACACCTGTTTCCATTGGCTGTAGTCGATTTCAGGGAAAAAAGCGTCAGCCTCAAACTCTTTTTCTATTAGTGTTAAATACAACCTGTCGGCTAAAGGAAGAAATTCTTTATATATTTCTGCTCCCCCTATTATAAAAACTTCCTCTTCTCCTATGTATTCCATGGCTTTTTCTATAGAATTAACCACAACACACCCTTCAGGATTAAATCCTGTATCCCGTGTAATTATTACGTTTTTCCTGCCAGACAAGGGTTTGCCAAGGGAATCAAAAGTTTTTCTCCCCATAATAACGGTTTTTCCCAAAGTAACTTTTTTGAAATATGCAAAATCAGTCGGTATGTGCCAAGGCATTCTGTTTTTACAACCAAGGGCATTGTTCTGGCCCATAGCCCATATCATTGATATCATACTGCCACCGCTCCTTTGATATGTGGATGAGGATCATAATCCGTTAATGTAAAGTCACTGTATTTAAAATCAAATAAATCTTTTACGTCCGGGTTAATATTCATTTTTGGCAAGGGCCTTGGGTCACGGCTCAATTGAAGTTGTACCTGTTCAACGTGATTGAGATAAATGTGTGCATCTCCCAGTGTATGAACAAATTCGCCTGCTTTCAGGCCACAGCTTTGGGCCATCATCATTGTAAACAATGCATAAGACGCTATATTGAAAGGTACTCCTAAAAATACGTCAGCACTTCTCTGGTATAACATGCAGGACAGTGTCCCATTAACCACATAAAACTGATAAAAACAGTGACATGGCGGCAGAGCCATTTTTTCTATATCACCCACATTCCAAGAACTTACTATGAGTCTTCTGGAATCCGGATTATTTTTTATCTGTTCAATAACATCCTTGAGCTGGTCAATGCTTCTTCCGTCCGGAGTACTCCAAGACCTCCACTGATGTCCGTAGACGGGGCCAAGATTACCGTTTTCGTCTGCCCACTCATCCCATATGGAAACACCATTTTCCTTTAAATACTTTATGTTTGTATCACCACTGATAAACCACAGCAGTTCATGTATTATTGATTTTAAATGAAGCTTTTTAGTTGTTAATAAAGGAAAGCCTTTCTGAAGGTCAAACCTCATCTGATAACCGAAAGTGCTTATTGTTCCCGTTCCTGTTCTGTCCTCTTTTTTAATACCGTTATCAAGTATGTGTTTACATAAGTCAAGATACTGTTGCATGAATTATATCTCCATTTCCGGCATAGAATTTACGCATCATTGATAATGCTTTTTATATTATATAATGAATTGTACTTTTTGTCAGGCTGACAGTTTGTATTTTTTTCTGTATTCATAAAAGCCTGTCATAAGTAACTCGCTTCCTCTGGCAGCAAGTACGAACACCAGCATTATTGCAAAGTACCTGTACCTGACCTGTATTTCTATTAGTACGTGTGCTGAAAAATAGCACCCGAGAATTGAAGCTAGCAATACTATATCTGTAATAATTCGTTTTTGCAAAAATGTTAAACATAACCCAGCAAACATGAGTATAAATGCAAAAATATAATATATTTTTTCTATTTTTAGAATAGGGAGTTCGTATTTTTTCAAGCTTTCCGAAGCCACAAGGTGATTGTATTCCTTATCATAGAAGCCCCACTTCATAGTATCAAAATAGCTCCACATAATCTTTTGCTTCGTATTAATCAAATCAAACATTTTCCCCGGGCTTATGGATATACGTTCTTTTATTACCTTCTTTGATACTTCATTTCTCTGTTTAAAATCCTTTATATAAAATATTTCATTCTGGTCAGGATAAGAAAATGTTCCCTTAGTTTGGTAATTAAAACCTACAACAAATTTCCACAAGGGGTAATTATTGCTCAAGCCTTCCGGGTTTATATCCGCCTTTTTTACCATTGTTGAGATTGTAAAACTCAAAAGAAAATATGCTGCAATCATAATGACTGATGTACCAATACGAGCAAGCTTTTTTTCTCTGATGGATTGTGCAACTGCCCAAATCACAACGCCTCCTAGTATAACCACACCAAGGGGTCTGACAGCATTACCAAAAGCAAGTAATACTCCTGCCATTAAACTTCTGATTGCAAAATTTATACGACTTTCAAGGAGCAGGTATATGGAAAGCAAAAACATACATGCTGCAAAATGCTGGTTTGTAAGTACCGGAGTGAGAAAATAAGGTGCGGGATATAAAAGATACAGCAACGAAACAAATCTTGCCGTATAGTCATTTGATATTTTTCTGGCTATAAGATAAATAAGTGAATTGGACCCTGCCATGAAAAAGCAATTTACGAGCTTTAAAGGCAGAAGTCCAGTACCGAATAATTTCATAATCAGGGAATAATATATAACCGGCCCTGTTTGATATGCAAATGATTTAAAATAAAATCCATCTCCAAAGGATTTGTCTCCATTAGTTAGTCTTACAGCATTTTTATAAAATATGCCAAAATCCGATATAGGAAGGGTATCTGACGTAATTGCTACTAAACCTTTTGCCACAAATGCCAGTATGAATATTAGTCCCCAAAACGCTAATGGAGATATATTTAATTTGTAGGAAACCAAGTAAATAATCAGTACCACCGGGATTACCAACAGTGCGTATATGAATGCATTATTATACGCGGAGTACAAAAAGTTAAGATACAGTAAGTATGCTGTAAATGCTGTCAGAAGAATCAGTATTGTCTTATTTAAAGCATCTATGTTTCTCTTACTCATTTAACGTCGTTTTTCCTCTCAGACCCATCCTGAAATCCTAATAATTCTCCCACAATGTATAAAGGACGGGCTTTTACCTCTTCGTATATCCTACCTACATATTCACCCATAATCCCTATAACTATTAGCATCACACCGTTAAAGAACAGGGAAACCGCCATTGATGAAGCCCAGCCCGAGGCAATATCATTTTTTACAAATCTCTGTATTAAAACAACAATCAGATATATAAAACTTATTGCTGAAACAAGCATTCCTGCAAACGTTGCAAGCTTCAATGGTTTATATGAAAATGAGAATATTCCGTCGCCTGCCAGCTTAAGCATTTTTTTTAGCGGATACTTTGTTTCACCTGCAAATCTTTTTTCACGTCTGTACTCTACACTTGTCTGCTTGAAGCCTACCCAGCTCACCAAGCCCCTTACGTATCTTGAACGCTCTGGGAGGCATTTCATAGCATCACAGACTTTTCTATCAATAAGTCTGAAATCCCCTACATCAACAGGTAGCTTGACATCCGTCATACTGTCAAGAAAGCGGTAAAACATTTTTGCAGTAAACTTTTTAAAGAAGGTTTCCCCTTCTCTTTGAAGCCTCTTTCCGTATACCACTTCATAGCCCTGTTCCCATTGCTCCACCATTTGTAGAATAACTTCTGGCGGGTCCTGTAAGTCTGCATCTATTATTACTACAGCATCACCCTTTGCATAGTCCATTCCTGCTGTAATAGCTATCTGGTGTCCAAAATTCCTTGCAAAGTTTATGACCCTTACACATGAATTTGCTATGGCAATATCCCTGAGCTTCAAATATGTATTGTCTTTACTTCCGTCATTTATAAAAATGTATTCAACATCCATAAAATAGTTTTCAAACACCCCGGAAAGCCTTTTAAAGGTTTCGTTTATTACTTCCTGTTCATTGTAAACCGGAACAACTATTGATAATAACTTCTTTGACATTTAGTATTTCTCCTCGCTTTCAGCCGAGTATAATATAGATAGCAGCTTTTTCCTATTTTTTCTTTAAACAATTATAACACACTAGTAATTATTATCAATTTTGACGTTAAATATTAAGGAAAAGTTCATATTTTTGTAATAATGATCCATAAAAAAAGGGTGCTGTTGCAAAACAGAAAATTTTTCTTTTTAAAAATTCTTTTTGCTGAACACCCTTTTTTATATTTACTTATTTATTTTTTCGATGAAAAAAGCCCACATATATTATTTACCAGAACTGCAATGGCAAATATTATTCCGGCCTCAAGATACCCACCAATAATATCACTTGCATAATGGTTTTGAAGATAAACACGGCTAAACCCAATAAGAAGAGGCATTATTATACAGAAAATAGCAAGTGCAATTCTGCCTGCTTTTATTTTTATACGTTTGCTAATTACCACATAAAGCACCAGATAGAATATAAACGCCATTGCTGCATGGCTGCTTGGAAATGAGAATTTATCTACTTCTACATCGGGATGAGGACGCTGGAAAACATCCTTTAGCAGAGGGTTCAAAAAAGATACTACAAGTATTGCCGCAGCATACGCAACATACTTAGAATAGCCTTCCTTGTTTGCAAAAACCACAATGCCAAGTGCTACAATTGCCAGTCCCAAATACAGGTTCACTTGCGGATCACCGATACTTCCCAGAAACTTTACAAATTGTTTTGTAGTATGTGATTTAAGGCTTCTCAAAAAATCGTAGACGTTATTGTCAAATCCATTTATTGTGCCGGATTTAATTAGCAGGATGAGCCCTGCAAATGCAAAGCCTAATAGCACAAGAATGATAGTATGTAAAAGAATTTTATTATTATTGTTTTTCTTATTTGATTCAGTCATAATATTGTCCATCAATGATTGAATCCCCTTTCATAATATAATAGTTTAATTACCCCATGTATTCCCCGTTATAGCTGACCATAACGGCATTTATAACACCCTCAATGTCAATTATATCATTAACAAATTTACTATATCCATCCTTTAATTGAACTTCTACCGTAAGCTCCATCCCGGTTCTGGAAACAGTTTTACCCTTAACCGTTGATTTTTCGGATTTTGATTCGATTATATTCATTACGCCGTCTTCAACATCTGAGTTTTCACAATTTATTACTATGATATAAGGTGTAGTCCTGCTTTTCCTATTTACAAACACAGTCATCACTATACCCATTAACAGACTTGTTACAACTGCCAGTGGGATCATTCCGGCCCCAACGATTATTCCGGATGTTATTGCCCAAAATAAAAAGACTATATCAAATGGGTCCTTTAATGCCGTTCTGAATCTCACTATGGAAAGTGTACCGAGCATACCGAGAGAAAGTACTACATTACTTGAAACTGCCAGTATAACTGCACATGTTATCATTGCCATACCTATCAATGATAAACCGAAATTTGAGGAAAACATGACCCCCGAAAAGGTCTTTTTGTAAACCATAAAAATAAAAAAGCCTATTATAAATGAAACAATAATTCCTAAAAACATATCAAAACCACTTACTGCTGTAGCATTTTTTACAAAACTTGAATTTAAAATACTGTCCACTTTATTTTACCCCCTAGATGTGTTTATCCAAATTTTCTGCAGGCTACATATTTTGAAAAGGATGATATAAGCCTGTCCTGAACCATGACTATATCTGAAATCATGGTGGGTTTGTAGTTATCATATTTGACCTCTAAAATTATTGTCTGACCCTCTGCCAGAATTGTAGGAACATTAGGGTCAAGCATATCAACACTATTTATACTTGTCCTTACATTCCTGTCCAATGTAATTCTCACATTTCCTGCTGAATATACAAAGGGTTCACGGTTATAATCCACAATCACTTTAGGTCTTAATTGTTCTGTTTTCATTTTTGCGTACAACTCGGATACAAGTTGCCTGTCAGAATTAAGCATCCATTCTGTGTCGCCATCGATTAGCCTCCTTACTTCCTCTTTTGTGACTGTTTCCGATAACTTGCTGCACATTCCGTTTATTTTGCTTTTCTTCTCAAGTTTTATAAAGTCGTAATTGTCATTGTAGCAACGAATTCTGAATTTCTCACGTATACTGACCCCGCTGATTTTTTCATATAACGCCTTGTTGTATATGTTGTCAAAATAAAGACTTCTTATTTTGTATTCACCTGTTTCATCAACGTGATTATCATGAGGTATTACTGCTCTTAATCGTGAGCGAACGGTAAGATAGTCTGAATAATTAAGAAATATCTTGTATTCATGACGTAATTTCAAAATTTCCCCTCCTTACCCTTCTTTTTTTATACTTTACACGTGAATACCTGCTTAGCAATATGGTAAATATGATTAATGCAATTAATGATAAAATTATTACAATTTTTGATATTCCCGTATTTATCTCTTTATTATCTGCTTCTTCGGTACTTCTTGAAACCTCAAAAGCTATTGGCCCCATTACTCCAAATATTTTTTTCAGATATGTAATATCCTCTGAAGATTTAAATTTACTCAAATCAATTTTATCGTCTGTTTTATATTCCTCAGGAATGTACTTTACAAGAATTTTTAGCAATCCATCTATATCCTTGTTGGAAATTCCCAATAATGAGTACATTGTAATTGTTTTGGTCATATCCAGTCCCTGAGAGTCAACCAGAGTTTCGGGATGTTCCTTTTGGGCGTTTATTGTTGATGGTACAGTATCGTTTAACTGTCCCTGAATACTTTTTGCTCTGAGTTGGCAGAATTTGTTTAGTTCTTCAACCCCTCCTATGAATTGATTGTATGTAAAAAAGCCCTTTTTATCATTTTTAACATAAGGAGATATCATATCAACAGTTGTTCTGTAAAATTTCTCAAAATAACCGCTATTAAAATAGTCAGTAATAAATTTTTCAAAATACTGATGATACATATCTGAATACTCTTTGTTTTTAAGTATTTGATTTATCATCGGTCTTTTTTCCAAATCAGCTTTAAATACCGGTGTATTTATAGGATAATTAATCATACTTTTAGCAGAACTCATACCATACCGTGCATTTGTTGTTTTTATATAATTGCCGAAAAGATTAGAGGCTGAATTTCCAGGATCAACAGCAAAGGAACCGAAAGCCAGGTTATAGTCCCAAGGTATCATTGTCAATCTACCGTTACGTTCATGAAGATAATAATTGTGTGAAAAAATGCTTGTATATCCATCATAATTATCTACAAAGTTATGCACTACAAAATACTTTATTATTGAATCAATGTCCAGTATGTTATCCAGATCCTCACCACTGTTAAGCTTTTTTATTGAATTAATCAGCCTAATTTTGTCTATTTCGTCTACAGAAAAAACTCCTGTATTCAAAATAGCTTTGTAGCTCTTAGGATTATTATCAATATATGCCAAACCTGTTACATCTGTGTTAATTGCGTTTGAATCTATAAGTATTTTTGCCATATCACCAAGCATATCAACCCGTGTGCTGCTGTTAATACCTCTATATTCATTACCTGACATTACATTTGCCAGATACTCAACTGCTGACTGACCTTCTTTAGTCTCATACCCCATTATTTTTATATAATCATATTTGGGTAACTCAAGTGCATCGGGCTTGTAAAGTTTTCCGTCGATCCCACCGTAATTCCTAACGCAAAAAGATTTTTCCACGGCTTCCATGGCCAAATAGAAGCCAAAATCCTTTCCGTTTAATTTTATATTTACATAGCTTGATAACGGGGCTGCAATCCCCATATAGTTCATCATATGCTGTGCCAGGAAGTCCTTCATATAAGTTGTATCCTGAGAACAGCTATTAAGTGTCATTTTATCAAGTCCGTCAAAGGTCTGTTTTTTATAGTGGTCAAACGCAACCTTGAAACTGAAGTTTTGAGAATTCATGTCTATTACTTGTTTAAGTGAAGTATCTCCTTTTGGCCTTATCCCAACTTCATTTATTCTTACACCGTCTATTATCATAGTACAAGGAATATATTGTTCATACTCTGCATTTTCTATCATGTTGGCCCATTTACGGTCATTTACCTGAATGTCAATGGTATGTACTCTTGAATCATCAAAAAATGTTTTCGGGTACTTTATATCGTTGACGGATAAATCCTTTGAACTTAAACCTCCTGCCGGAATACTGTTGCGATCAGCCATACACATTAAGAAAATTACCACGAAAAGAAGACAGATACCAAAAATCAAAAACATTCCAGTTTTATACCTTTTTGTTTCCATTTTACAAATCCTTCATAATATGTTATATAAATAGAATAAAACAGTTGCGTGCTTTTTCAACATACAATAAAGTACCAAATGTATGTTTTTGAGGTAAACTATGATTAAAGTATCGAAAAGTAGACAATTTACCCTAGAAATTTTGTTGGATGCCTTTTGGAAATTATATAGAACTCACGATATAGAAAAAATTACGATTAAAAAGATTACAGATACAGCCGGATATAATAGAATTACCTTTTATGATTACTTTAAAGACATATATGATGCTCTAGATTGTCTTCAAAATAGAATATTATCTGATATTGAATATAAATTACATATACTTATCAGTGAAGCAGAAATATCTAATGATACTTTTCTCGAAAAAATAGTTTCATTGTTCGAAGAGTACCAGGATTTTCTTATAAGATTTTTCAATGACAGCAGCAACACTGGCTTTGAAAAAAAACTGCAGAATTTCATTAAAAGTTTATTGACGAACTACTCATCTAGTCCAACAAACTTCAACAATATATACGTACTCGAATTCTATACTTCCGGCTTTTTGGGTGCTTTCAGAATGTGGTTTAGAAGTAACTGTAATACACCCCTAAAAGCTTTTCTTAACACAATATGCACTATTATTAAAGCAGAATAGAAAAGGTATGTGTATAACATTAATAAACGGAATTCCAGTTCACCCATTTATTAATGTTATACTGTTTGCCTTATATATGTTTTTAATTGCTACTATCTTATTTTTATATGGACGTCACGAAGCTGTTTTTCTGTTACTTCATTTGGAGCACAACACATCATATCCTGAGCGTTACCGTTCAGCGGGAATGGAATAACTTCTCTGATATTTTCCTCGTTTCTCAGTAGCATAATCATTCGGTCAACGCCCGGAGCCATTCCGGCATGAGGAGGTGCTCCATACTGAAATGCGTTGTACAATGCGCCGAATTTCTGCTGTAGGTCTTCCTCTGTATAACCTGCAATTTCAAAAGCTTTGACCATTATATCCAGATTGTGGTTTCTAACGGCACCTGAGGATAGCTCAACACCGTTACAAACAATATCATATTGATAGGCAAGGATTTCCAAAGGATTTTTGCTATTAAGTGCTTCCAATCCGCCTTGTGGCATTGAGAATGGATTGTGTGTGAATATAATCTTTTCTTCTTCCTTGTCGTACTCAAACATGGGGAAATCGTTAACAAAGCAAAAACGGTATGCATTTTTTTCACAAATATCAAGACGTGTACAAAGTTCTGTACGAATCTGTCCTGCAAAAAGAGATGCTTTTTCTTCTTTGTCCGCTATAAAGAAAATTGTATCACCGGGTTTTAGCCCTGCAATTTGTGCAATTTCATTTTTCATATCATCAGGAATAAATTTATCAATAGGTCCCTTATAGGCCATGTCATCATTTACTTCGAGATAACCCAGTCCACCCATGCCAATCGAAGTAGCAAATTCCAACAACTTTTCATGAAAACCCTTGGACATGTCAGCGTGTACTTTGATTGCACGAACTGTTTTGTTGTGGAAAGGTTTAAAGGTACATCTCTGGAAGAAATCAGTTACATCCACTATTCGTAGAGGATTTCTCAAGTCAGGTTTATCTGTTCCGAATTCAAGCATTGCCTGCTTATAGCTTATTATAGGGTACGGAGCCTCTGTTACCACGCTGCCTTCAGGGGCAAATTTCTTAAATGCAGCTGTCAACACTTCTTCTCCCACCCGGAATACATCTTCCTGTGTGGCAAAGCTCATTTCAAAGTCCAACTGGTAAAATTCGCCCGGAGAACGATCCGCACGGGCATCCTCGTCACGGAAGCAAGGTGCTATCTGAAAATACTTGTCAAAACCAGATACCATTAAAAGCTGCTTGTATTGCTGGGGAGCCTGTGGAAGTGCATAAAACTTCCCTTTATATTTACGGGATGGAACTATATAATCCCTTGCTCCCTCAGGTGATGAAGCACAGAGAATAGGAGTCTGGATTTCCAGAAAACCCATTTCAGTCATCTTTTGTCTTAAAAAGCTGATAACTTCCGATCTGAAAATTATATTGTCTTTTACCTTCTTATTACGCAGGTCAAGATAGCGGTATTTAAGGCGTAAATCTTCTCTTATTTCCTTTGAAGTCATTATTTCAAAAGGCAGCGGTTTGTAAACCTTGCCAAGTATTTCAACAGATTGCGCTTCCATTTCAATTGTTCCCGTAGGAATTTTAGGGTTATATGTTTCTTCGTCACGTATTTCAATTTTCCCCTCGACGCATATACAGTCTTCTTTGTTGATTCCGGTTAAAAGGTTCTTATCTCGCATTACAACCTGCATTACGCCGTACATATCTCTAAGATCTATGAAGGACACTCCTCCGTGATCCCTGATATTTTCAACCCAACCTGCTATTTTTAATCCCCAGCCAACATCGCTTTCGCTGATTTTATCCAAAGTCCTGTTCCTATATATGTTTGATGTGTTCATAAGTTTTCTCCTTTTAATAAATATATTTGAGCATAAAAAAATGCTCATCCAAAACTTAAAAGTCCAGGACGAACACATAATGTCCGCGGTACCACCTGAATTACTGACTAACAGTCACTCAACGGTTCAAAAAACCTCGCTGTTTTTCGCACAGCCTACGGCTTTCTTACTTATCACACAATATTACTTGTATGAAGTTCAGATTGCAGCTGCTAAAGTGTTATTCACGCAAATTCACTTTATGGGGTTCTCACTATCTCCCACTCACTGAAAACGATAAGTTGCGTTACTTCTCTTCGTCATCGCCATTAAATTCAATTATAATTCTTGTGTTTTCATGCAGGCATTGTCTTTATGCCAAATATTATCACATCCTTTCTGTATAAAAAAAGAACCACATGTAAAATTTTCTAAAATTTACCAATGTGATTCTTACTATTACTGTATCACATAGGTACAAGTCTTAGCACTTGCACCTATGATTTTTATCATAGCCACAAGTGCTAAATATTGTACCCATTATTCAGTTTTATAAACTGAATTTTCAACATATTAGCTCCTGCTTTCATTTCATTATAATAAATTACTATAGCATGCTAAAGTGTAATATGTCAAGCTATCGTTTTCTCTGTTTACCTACTTCTTAGTTTGTATAATAAGGTTCTTTTATATTTTTAATTACCAGAACTGTTGATATAATTGCTAACGAACCAAACATGGACATCATAACTATCATTGGCAGACTCCCAGGTATTCCTGAAAGCTGCATAGAGATGCCTTTTGATAACAATGCTACCATTATTAAAGCATTACTTACTGTAGAAACCGGAGCAAGCAGATAACCAAAAGTTTTTCTCTTTACCAGAAGCAGTCCTGCTAAAAACATCCCAGGTAAAAAGAAGGCCAGGTCAAATGCTTGTACTGTTAATGTAGTTCCATGCTCTACTTCTACAGGAACATTCCCGGTAATCATTGACGGAATAACCCTTGAAAGCCACAACAAGCCTATTATTGTTGCAGAGACCATTAGATATCCCCCAACAAATCTTGTGGGTAATTTCTCCTTAAACGCAGAACTTACTTTTATTTTATTTAAATCCAGCAATGATAAAATAAGTGCAAAAAGGCTAGCCGACATAAGTAATACATAAACCAGAAACAACCTATTATACATAGCAATAAATGTATACATCATGTACGTTATCAAATAGTACCCTAACACTCCAGCAAGGAGAATATTTCCTTTTAATAACTTTTTCCTTACCAATACAAGTGAAATAATAAGCAAGGGAACTGCTAAAATTAAAGTTACAATATCTTGGGGTATTGCCTGCATGGCTGCCGAAAAAGTGTTGTTACTATATATCCCTTTCCCATATATTGTAATTACTTGTCCGTGTACTGTTGTAAAGGTATGCTCCCCCGAACCTTGCTTTGTAAATATTCCGCAGATTGTTGCAATTAACGATAGTAAGGCAATACAAATTCCAAGTATACTTATAGATTTTTTAAACTTCATTTTAAGCACCCCCAAAAGTATATTATACCTATTTTTTCAACTATTTTCATCAACTATTTTTCTAAGTTCATCTACTTCATCCTTGCTTAATTTCTTTCTTTTTAAAAAAGTTGTGAAAAATAGCTTGAGAGAGCCGGAATAAATCTTCTCTATATGCTCCTGTGTTTCAGACCTCATTACCTGCTCTCGCTTTACCAGTGATTCTATTTTTGTGTTTTTATTTTTTATTATACCTCTCTCACAAAGCCTTCTAATAACCGTATATGTGGTTGATTTTTTCCAGCCCAGTTCTTCACTTGCAATACTAACTAACTCGGTACTTTTTATAGGTTCATTGTTCCAGATAATGTTCATAAATCGTAATTCTGCATCAAATATTTTAATTTCATCCATTATATTACCTCGGTGTAGTGAATTAAACTCAATCTAGTTTTTAGTTTAATTTACTACGCCAAGTCTGTCAAATAAGCAGTTTGAAGCAAAAAAATACAGGACTGGCCCATAATGGACCTGCCCTGTATTAAAATAATAATTTTCGGTGATTATAAAGTTTTTATTTACCTAAAAGATACTGCCTAAGTGCAGCCCAATCCATTGCATCTACTGTACCGTCGCCATTTACGTCTGCTGCTTTCATATTAGGTAATGTAGTTATATTACCAAGGAGGTAAGATTTGAGCAATGCAAAGTCAAGAGCGTCGATAACTTTATCATCGTTAATATCTCCAGGTGTTACCTGAGGCTGTGTTGGTGCACCCCAAATCTTGAAATTTCCGCTTACATGAAGCATTCCAAGCATATAAAGCATTCCATCGTAATAACGATATTGACCTGATGGAACAGCAGTATTCCATAATTCATCAACAAAAGGCTTAGCAGTTGTTGCATCTTGTGCCAAAGAAGTT
The DNA here is from genome assembly GCA_023390335.1 of Bacillota bacterium. Taxonomy (GTDB): domain Bacteria; phylum Bacillota; class Clostridia; order Acetivibrionales; family DSM-1351; genus Ruminiclostridium. Next base: position 198,270 of record JAEWCZ010000087.1, read on the forward strand.
ACGGCATTCATAGCTACCAATCCCGGAGAGTGATCGCTGCTAAGCTTTGAACCAGATAATGTATACTGGTTACCATAAGAGGATAAACCTTGGTTTTTGAAGAATGCCTGAATTTTTGGTGCAAAAGTAGTTGCAGGCCAACTGTCTTTTTGCCACCAAGCATAGTCTACGCAAGAATTTTGAATAGCTCTCCATGCATCAAATCTGAAATCTCCATGACCTGAGCTCCATGAAACTTCTTTTGCTGAACCATCAAAATTTGCATAGTCAGGGTTCAGTCCTGTTGTTGAATTAGTAGATTTTTTGAAGAATTCTCTACTCTTAGCAGCTACCGTACTCCAAGTAGCCCTGTCTCTTTCAGGTCCCCACAATGCCCATAATTCATAGAATGCAGGGAGATGATAGGATGGATCTGTAAAATCATAATTTCCTGCACTTGGGCAGAAAACAACCTGATTCGCATTTTTATTGATTAAATTATATCCAACCCCGTCGTCTGATTGGTGAAGCATTGCATCCAATATAGTCTGTGCTTCTGATTCGTAGTTGAATATACCTGTTCCGTTGCCCCATCTGCGTGCTGCAAACAGGAGTGACATTGCAAAGTATTCATCACCGTCAGAAGCAGGAGTGCTATCTATAATACCGCCGCTATAGTTACACTGCCATGCAAAAAATCCCTTAAACTGCCCGGAAGTTTGATACATGTATGTTCTGGCCCATTTCCAAAGCTTATCAAACTCTGTTTTTTTATCGAGCATAACACTTATCATCATACCGTATGACATACCCTCTGAACGTACGTCACCATTTCCGGTATCTCTTATGTAGGCCATGTCACTACCTACTTCATAAAACAACCTCTGAGTGTCCGTATTCCCTTTGAAAAACTGATTGTACATGGTATCAAGCTTAGCCTGTACCTGTGACTCCGTCCTTCCAGTCTCAACGAAGACATTCCTGTAGTTTCCTGTGGCATAATATCCACCGGTCTCTGCACTTGCCATATTTATTGGTATAATTGAAACAATCATAGCCAATACAAGCAAATAAGCAAAAAACTTTTTCATTTTACAATCCTCCCTTAATATAATAATTTTGTATTTAAAGTTTTACCGGGTTTAGCCCCAGCCAACCTTAATACCTTTTTGAAAAGTATTTTATAAATAGATTATGGTTTAACCTATTAAACCTTTCTAAGTTTAGCATATAAAACCTTTACTGTCAATTTATGATAAATTTTGAACTCGTTTACTTAATTGTAATCGTGGTTGTAAATAAAATAAAGCCTCCTGTATACAGTTAATAACTGTTTCAAGAGACTCAACATAATAAAATGTAGTTTTTTATTGTATACTCTTTTGGTCAACTTTTCTAAAAGTCGCTTCATATGCACCCATTGAAGCCAAAGTCACAACAATAGCATTTAAAGCACTCATAATTAATTTATTTATAGTAATTCCTGTAGTAAACCAGCTCACAAGAACCAGCAGTATATAGGATAACACCCAAACGACAAATCTCGTGGGAATTTTCCACACTTTATCAAGAGATACCTTTGTAAACTGTATAATAAGGGTCACACAGGCAACTATACCTGTAAAAGAACTCAAATAATCCCAATTGTAAAAGTTATCCATATATTGTCAACTCCTTTTTATCCCCAGTACACTTTCCTTTATTGCAATTTTCTGAGCTAGTGACAGTCCCGTATGCTCAATCAACTGCACATGCCAAGGTTCATAGCTCATTGGCTTTATCAGCCCGAATTTTTCTATTTCCTTATTGGTAAGTGCTTTAAACCATTCATCAGAAATATCCATTGCAATACAGTAGCAGTGGTTACTCTTACCATACTCTGCCGCTATACACTGGCCTTGTTTGTTGTAAACAGCCCCGTTTGGCTTTTGGAAGTTGTCTTTACTCTCTTTCAGCTTCTGTGCATTAATAAGCTTTTGCTTGTCCAAGCTTCTGTAGCCAGAGGTGCAGGTGCAGCTTTTTCCTTTTGCAGTACACAAAGCGTTTATAGCTGACACAAGTTTTGGGAATACATTTGTTTCGTCAGGGTATTTGAATTTGACACCCGGCATTTTGTTTTTCACCTCTTTTATTTAACAGACTTAAAATACTCCGGCTGTACCGGCTACCTTCCGCTTTCTCAGGCCCCCGTATAACCGGAGTATTTTATGGTTGATGGTTATATAACACTACGCGAAAATGGGTAAACTCCTGTCCACGTAAACCACCTTGAAAATTAATTTCTTGGTTTTTGGGCTCTGTTACATAGAGGTTAATAAATTGCCAAAATGTATCTCTGTCATACATTTCACAAAAACCCTCATTTGCATCGAAAAATTTGTATTTCCCACCTTCTATTCTTACGCCAAGAGCATGTGAAGGCTCGTGAGAGCCTGGCTGTTGCCCCACAATAATCATCATATAGCCCAGTGTTAAAGGTGTAGCGTCTTTATAAATTATCTCATTAAAAAGTTTTTCTGGAGTAAGTTTATATATATCCTTTGTAATAGGGTTTCCCAGTTTTTCTGGATATTCATTTTTTAAGAATATATCGCCGGGTACTCCGGAAGCTTCAAATTTGTATTGTAAATTCATTGTTACTGTCTGAAACGATGTTTTTGTTATTTTTTGTTCTGTGTCTTCAGGATCAACAAGCCATTTTCCAGTCGCTGCGAGACAGTACCCATAAAAGTTTGTAATTTGTGGTCCACTATATTTTTCTTTTATTGTGTCCTGATTACATTCTTTTGTTATATATACTCCGTTTACTTGCTGTTGAATTTTTTTAATTAACAAACCCATTGCTTATTACGTATCCTTTCATAAAATATATTGAGTTTCAAGGACTTTATCATATTTGACCATTGCCTCCCTGAGGGAAACCAGATTTGTTCCTGTACTGTCAAAATCAATAATTGTAGGTGTTTTGTCGTTCAATTCAGCCACAATATCAACAACATCGTCTATCCTATGGTCTATTTGCTCCAGCATTACAGATAACCTTCCATAGAAAAGTGCTGCATTTGTAATAAAAGCCAGATTATTTCTGGATAACTGCACATTTGCATTCAGTATATTTTCCTTTTCCTTAAGCTGGGCAAGGCTAACTTCATATGACCTTTTACTCTCACCTAAGCTTTTTAACAGTTCGTCGGCTTTTTGTATTTCCAATGAATTATTATTGAGCAGTTCCTTAAATTTTTGAATTTGAGTCTGTAGCTCCTGTATACGTCCGGTATCATTATTAATCAGACACTGGACTCCCATAATAGCTCTGTCCAGTCCAAGGGAGAGAATCGACCTTATAATACTTATGGCAGAGCTGTCATTTAGTTCATCCAGTTTTCTCCGATGCTCCTGAAGCAGCCTCTCATCATCACTTAATTCTTTTCTGAAGGAATCAATCTGTTTTAAAAGTTCAGCCTTCTTAACGGAATTAGTGGCTATAGAAGCATTTATAACATCTATGCTTTTTTGTGTACTCAGGTAACTTTCACGAATAGCTGCTTCACTTTTTATAATTTCAGAAACAGTATCAGATATTTTCTGTTGTTCTTTCTCGGCTGATGCCTTGAGTTTTTTAGAAGTTTCATATAAAAATTGAATAATTTCCGAAATGCTCAGTATTGTCTTCGTAGCCTCTTCTTTTTTTTGTTGGTTAAGCTCATCCACGGATTTCTTTAATACTTCAATTACTGTAATAAAGTTATTCTTTTGAATTGTATTCATATTTGGCCTGCCTTTAACTATTTTTGTTTTCAATAAGTGATTTCTGCTGTTCCAGGTCAGCAATAACTTTTCCCGATTCCAGTAAGTTCTTGCTCAGCATAATTTCCATGTTTTTAGCCAATTCGGGTGCCTTTTTTAATGCTTCTTCAATTGTGGGAGACTGTTTCAGGTATTCCACGGCTTTTTTCTGAGCTTCACCGGCAGTAATCAAGTATTGTCCGGACAAACCATTTATGGCTACCCATTGACACATATATCCTAAAAATTGTCTCATAAACTTCAGTGATTTATATTCTTCTATTCTTTCCTCGGTACTTAAGCCGGAATCCGGTGCAGTTAAATCTTTTATAGTTTGTTGGAAACCTTCGTCAGTCATTTTTTTGCAGAAGGACGACATCTGATCCCAAAACAAACTTGCATTCGTTAGGGTTGCAATGATTTTTCCCAGTGCTTCCACTGCTGCATGCAAAGAATTTACCGATACTGTAGCCATACTCTCATCAGCTTTTAAATTCTTGACCGTTTCTGCATACTGTGTCAATGCCACAAGAGACTCTCTTTTTTGCTTTTCCAGATTTAACTTCTGATTAAGGTAGCTCATTTTTTCGGCATGGATGGATTCTTCTGCATTGACTGCTGCCTGAGTCATTTGTCCGGTGCTTTTTGCCAAATCTTGAAGTGAGGTTGCAGCAGCTGTATAAGCGGCTGTAGAATTATTTGATACTTTTTGGAGTTCATCCACCTTGTCGTCTGCTGCTTTTAGCTCATCTTTTGCTTTTGTAAGTTCTCCGTTTTTGGAATCAAGTTGTTGTTTCAGTTTTGCCAGAGTATCCTGGTTCTTCTCATTTTCCGAAATCTGTTTATTAAGTGCTGTAATTTCTGCTGTAAGACTGTCTACACGGTTTTTCTTTTTAGTTTGGTCGTCCTTGGCAGTAAGCAGGTCTTGCTGTGCTTTATCTGAGAGTGCTTTTTTATCATTGGCTTCCTTCTGTGCTTTTGATAATTCCATGCTGGATACAGTTCCCGATATAGCTGTAGAAACAGGATTTTTTGCGGCGGCAAAAGCACCAAGTCCGGCACTTACAGAACTTGCAATAGCGGTAGTAATCCCCAATATAAGTGATTTTGTGGACTCCTTTTCTTCTCTTGCTTTTGCCTCGTCATATCTCTGTTGTATTTCTCCGATCTGCGCCACCAGTTCCTGTTGGTTGATTTTTTCGGCTTCCTGTTTTGCTTTTAGCTCCCTTTCAGCTTTTTCAGCTGCCAATTTCTTATCCTGTTCGCTTGCCTCTTCTTCGATAGTATTTGAACGTGCTTTCGTTGACCTTATTTGCAGTTCTGTGAACTTTTCAGCGAGGTGCTTTGCTGCTGCCGACATTGTTGTTGATGATTCAGCACAATGAGCAAGTTTTTTTATTGCCATGCTCTCCTTCCCTTGTGTAAGCCACCTGTACATATCGCACAACAAAGTTAGAATATTACCTGTTTCCTCTTTAAAACTGGTCATTGTCTCTATACACTCATTGCAAAGTAATGCCAGGTCACTTTGAATAGATGCAATCTCCGCCTGTATTGTGCCTCCTCTTGCACCAGCAACACCGTTGTAAGCAACATAAAACAATTCAACCGTAAGATAAAGATTCTCGGTTATATCCTTGAGGCTTAACTGATTCAACACATTGGCAACTTCTTTCTGAACCAGTGAGTCCTTGTACTCAGGTATTTTGCTAAGGTCGTATACCCTACCTTCTATTTCTACTTCTAATGAATTCGGGTCCTTTACTTTAATATCAGGCATTGTAATTTCCTCCTTTTAATTATTCAATTTGTGTGGTGTGTACTGATTTTATGGGTTTTATTCTTGTACAGAAACAGTATTTGTGATTTTTTAAAACATATATGACAGTTAATGGTGAAATGCAAAATGGATGTTATGAAGTGTAAATATTTGAATATAAAAAAATAAGCCGGTGGTTACCAGCTTATTGCCTCTTTGAACTCCTTTAAATATTTTCTCCCTACAGGAATAATATTTTTTTCCTCCTTAAACTTTAATGCTAAGGTTGAATTAAAGTAAGGAACTATTTCTATTACATTATTAATATTTACTAAAAATCCCTTGTGGCAGCGGAAAAAGCTTTCCGGCAAAAGTTTTTTCTCCCAATATTGAAGCGTATGTCCCACATAATACGTAAAATTATTATCTGCAACCATTTTTACTTCGTTACCATCTGAATAAAAATATAGAATGCAGTTTATATTGAGTAAAAACCTTTTTCCCTCTCTGGACGCAACTATTTTTTGGCCTATTGCACCAAGCGTTGTATTGGGAGTAATTGGACTGTCGGAAGCCTTGGATAGAACTACTTTTACTTGGTCATCCTTGTATACAGGCGCTCCGCCAATGAAAACATTAATTTTATCGTTTTTTTAAAATGTTTTCATCAATATTCAAGCTTAATATCTTTACCATGTTTTTTGTGCTCCTTTTAAGTCAATATATTGTAAATTTTTACCATTAATATAGATATTAATCTTCAATTCGCACTTGATTCAAAGAACTAAACCGCTTCTTGCCATTTGTACTAAACTTCTTCAACATATCTCTTAAAATTGTCAAGAATAGCCTGCCATCCGGCTCTTTGCATTTCCATGGAATGTGTCTCTTCTGCATCAAAAGTTTCTACAACCTTCACACCTTCATCTTCCTCATTAAACTCTATAACTACTTTTCTTCCATCACCTAGCGTGTAGGCAATTTTCTTATTAAAAATCACTTCGTCATAAATGCCACTGAATTCAAAACTGAAGCTGTTATCTTTTGCAGCCATTTTATAATTAAAGGTTCCTCCTGCTCTTAAATCATTTTCAGCTGATGGTGTGTGCCAATCCTCCGATGCATTGTTCCATTTCATAATATGTTCAGGCAAAGTCCATTTTTCCCACACTTGGCTAATCGGTTTTTTTGCAATAGTTTCGACAGTAATTCTCTGGTTACCCATAAGCAGTCTCCTTTCGAACTTAAGGGCTGTACCTTAAAGGCCGTCATAAGCCCTTTGTAAAACTTTAACATCGAATTTCTTCATTTTCAGGAACGCTTCGGTCACACGCTGAGTTTTTTCTCTGTCACCTGACGTCATCATCTCATCCATTATACTAGGGACAATCTGCCACGATACTCCGAACTTGTCTTTTACCCAACCGCACTGCTCTGCTTCAGGCACCGCAGATAGCTTATCCCAGAAATAATCAATTTCCTGCTGGTTCTCACAGTTTAGCATAAGTGAAAACGCCTCATTAAAACCAAAATCCACTTCAAAACCGTTATCCATGGCAGAAAAGGCCATACCATTCAGTTTAAACGCGGTATAGTTTATTTTTGCCTTTGGTGACACTGCTTCTCCTTCTTTGTACCTACTGATTGTTCCTATCTCTGAATTTTTAAATACCTCAGCGTAATAACTTACTGCCTCCTCAGTTTTACCGCATGCGTCATTTGAAAAAAGCAGGTTGGGTGTAATTTTTTGAACAGTTTGTCCATGATCTATAAGCATCAGCTGCCAAGACAAACCATATTGATCTTGTACCCAGCCATACCACTTACTAAATGGGTATTCTCCCAATGGCATAATTTCAGTCCCACCTTCAGATAAAGCCTTCCATTTGCTATTAACTTCCTCAACAGAATAGCATGCTACCATTAAGGAAATAGATGGGTTGAATTTGAAGTATGGTCCTGCACTAATTGCTTGAAATTGTTGCCCTGCCAGTTCAAAACTAACAATTTCTGTATTTCCTGATGGGGTATTTTCTAAAACTGTTACATTCGATAATTTTGATTGGTCAAATAAACTTGCATAAAACAGTGCTGCCACCTTAGCTTCTTTATCGAACCATAAGTGCGGACGAATTCCCTGAATAACAATCCCCTCCTCTAATCTAACATGCACATATTCCATCTATATTTTAAAAACTAAAGATACCCAATACATTTCAAAATTAATCAATAATATATTATCAAATAGTTTTCTCGCTTCACTGTGTTTTTGTTTTGTCATGCTTAATCACATTCAAATTTCATATCTCGTTTGTCCCGCACCTATTATTACTATTAAATCAAACATTTCCTGTTCTGTTCGCATATTTCCACCCCGGTAAATATCTCTATTCTACCAAACTTTTACATAATTCTTTTTCCCAAAATATAAACTCATTATCTCTTTTAACTTCACTCATTCCACACTTTTCCAATAGTTTAATCGAACCTATATTATCAATTAAACAATCGGCCTTAATAATCTTTACTATGTTTTTTTGTGAAGCCCACGCCATTAGAGAACTTGCAACTTCGTACCCATAACCCTTTTGCTGCTCTTCTTTTATTAGTCCAAACCCTATTTCAATTTCTCCATTTTCATTTGGAGCACCTTTAAAGCCGGCATCTCCTATAACAGTCATGTCTTCTTTTTTTACGACCATCCATACATCAAATCCATCAGCATCATTATGTTTCATTTTATCTTTTATGAAATGTAAAATATCTAATGTATCTTGAAGCGGCCATCTGCCATTGAAATTAACACCCAGCTTTTCATACTCTTCAGTGCTACCGCTTAAAACAGTACATATCATTGAATATGTCATAGATATAATGATAAGTCGATCTGTTACAATATTGTGTACTACCATGATTATTTTCCCCTTAAAATATATTATAAAATAGTTATGACTCTAGTTATATTGGTTCTGGGGCATTGTTATTAATGCAATCTGTTTTAGTGTATTTTTAACAAATTCTCCATCTTGGCCTTGTTCAATTGCACCGTTTCCACTAGAATTGACAATGGTTATTCTACGGGAAGAGAATCTCTAAATCTATCCCATGGTGCGTCCGAGTTGCAGATATAAAAACACCGCATCTCAGATTTTACTGAATGTGCGGTAGTGAAATGATTCTTGATATACAAATGCTTCTAATTAAACATTTAACATTTTTCTAAAACAGATTATCTTATTTGCTTCCTCAAACCCAACTTGTAGATGAAATTTCATACTTTCCATATTATTCAATTCACAATCACTCGCAAATTCAATACATCCTTGTTCTTTTGCCCAATTTTCACATTGAGTCAAAAGTTTTTTTGCAATGCCGCTCATTCGATACTCTCTCTTTACAAAAATACCTTCTAAATAACCTACCGGACTACTTTTCGTTCCTTCAACATAATCTTTTCTTAGACTGCACTGTGCAAAACCAGCTGGTATAGTGCCCTCAAAATAAATAAAGACAACTCCATCATTGGAAACGATATAGTCTCTTATTTCCTTTTCTAAATTATCAATTTTATTATCAGGCCATAATAGAATCGCCAATTCTGTAACTGTCTTGCAATCTTCAATCATTGCCTGTTTTATCATAACTCATACCCTCTCCGCATATATACAAATATTCTTTTCCTACTCAGTATATTAATACCAATAAAAATAAATTTGTTCCGCATAATACTGTATCTGAATATTTCAATATAAACAATTAGTCACTTCTATTAAATAAAATTGAATGCATTATCAGTATTCTTAGTTGCGCAATATAATTTTGTATTACTCCATTCTTTTTCTAATAAAATTTTATTAAAACCCGCCTTCCTTAATACCTCCATTTCATGTTCTATACAAAATGGAACATCGATATGTAAACTTGCAAACGGAAGATTACTTTCGGAATACACTTGTTCTGCATCCTTCAATCTTATTTGTTCATCTTCATAACTTTTTTCTATTAAATCCCCATTTATGAATGTTCCTCCATTAATAAGGCAACTATATATTTTCGAATAGATACTAATTTTCTGCTCCTCATTAAAATGGTGCATTGCATAACAACTTAGAACTAAATCATATGTTTGGATACCAAAATCTAGTTCTAATAACGATCCACATATGGTTTTTAAAATCAAATCCTTATGTAACTGTTTTTTTCTTAACTCAGCTAACATTTCTTCAGAAATATCAATAGCTGTTACTTTAGCTTCATTCTTTATTCTCTCTATTTCCAGTCCTGTACCGCAGCCCAGCACCAAAATATTACTTTTCCTAATACACTTTTCTATCTGATGTTCCACCTCATCGTAAAACTCTGTCATACCCATTTTTTTAACAAAGATATCATCATGTTTTGATGCTTCTTCATTAAAAAACTCTTCAATTTTTTTCATTATACACCTCATTTATTGTTAATAATGAATTAACCCTTCCTAAAATGTATTTTCAATAATCCTATCTACAACAGTATTCCAAGGCCTTGATTCAATCACTTTTATCCCTAATTTCTCACAGGTATTTACTAACCAAGCTCCATACTCGATACTGATATCTGCTCTGAAATGTTGTAATTCGCCGCCCTCTCTTGCAAGATAGTTCTGCAAAATTTGGTTTTTATCCGGCTCATTTATATATACAGATTTTACCTTTGGATTTTCAAAAGATACAGTAAGTTCAGGGTGTATAAAATCGCCCTCAATAATGACTGGTACACCAGACTCAATATGGTTTTCAACAATTGCCTTAATTCCTGGAATCATTTCTTTGCTAACGTCAATAAGCCACTTTACATTGCCGCTTACACCAATATCCATCCAGTCTATGCCACTACTCCAATAATGAATTGCCGGAAGAATCTCTTTCGTTGTCATTGCCTTTACGGCTTGGCAAATATCATCCACTTCTATGACGTTCACTTTATAAAAACGAGCAAGTTCATAGGCAACACTTGATTTACCCATACCTGAAGCACCACCTATAAATAAAACTGTCCAATTTCTATCCCTGTTCAATCTATTCACCCCCTCATTCTTATCCACTAATAATTTCATACCAAGCTTTTCTTACCCTTTTTTTATTTACTCTCTCATCAATAACAATTGTGTCCGCTATATAGTCATGAATTGTCTTACATCGGTAATTAAAGATATACACTAGATAGTCGATCAAGCATATTAGTGTAAAAGTAAAACTTATATTTGGTATTTTACCGAAAATTTCAAATTGTTCAATGAGCCATATTATAAGGCTTGCAACTGAAAAAATTTCTCTCAATAATGCATTACTTAATCCAACTTTATTGCCATTAGTTTTAACAACTTTAAGCTTAAGAATTATTTTTCCGGGAGTTCTACCAATAAAATATACAAATAAAACATTATACAATAATGATAAGGATGTGATTAATAATGAAATATATAAAAATATTTCTCTATCTACTGACTTGAATATAGAATTATTAAGCACATATAACGGATAAAATAATAACGCATCAATACTACTTGCTAAAAACCTTTTCCAGAAACCAGCATAATTCAAAATCATTTCTCCTTTATTTAAGCCTATTTAAAAACTATTTTTATCCGCCATATCTCCTAATTAATAATAGCAAGTTTTTTCGTACTCCAATTATATTTTAGGTTGGTTTTGTTTATTTTACGATTTGGTATTTCACCATTGACTATTTAAAGTTAGATTATACTTTTTTCAAAGCAAACTGTTTCTGTGTTATTTACATATTTTCCATAGTTGGGAATAACATAAAAACCTCTATTTTTATAAAATGATACCGCCTGTTTATTTATTAATCGAGTTTCAATCCATAGAGTAGAGTAACCCAATTTTTGTGCCTGTACCTCCAAGTAACACAAAATTTGAGTTCCAATACCCTCTTCTTTGGTTCTAGCATACATACGCTTAACTTCTGCAATATCCTCATTAATAGGGCGTATGGCTCCGCAGCCAATAGCTTTTCCAGTTTCATTATAGGCTACTACAAATAACGAACGAGGAACACAAACATCATTTAAATCGAACGAACTCCTCCCACTACTTCCTGTAATGCATTGTAAATGCTCTGATAATTCATCCATCAGAAGAAGCGCATCGGGCGTATTGGGATGTGTTTCAATAATTTTCATATTGCATCCTCCATTCAATTCATTCTGCTACGAGGTAATATACAAAAATAATAAAATCAAACTACTATAAAGCAGCCCCAACTTTTCCGTTATATAAACATCTAAATAAGCGGTATACTCCATATCCCAGAAGAGCCACCACTTAGCCTGCTATAATTTTTACTGCATCTTTATAACATTTAACTTTACTCACAGTAAAATATTTTATAAATTCTGTTGTCCACATATCCATTTCTTCTTCAATTTCATTTTTTTCATTCATGATAAACACCACATTTTTGCAACCGGTTTTTGACATTGCCGGAAGCAATACAGTAATTCCCCATTCAGTATCTTCTTTTTCATCTTCAAATCCGTTTCTTGCATCTACAACAAAATTGCTATTCGGATATTTCTTAAGTAATTCCAAAGCAAATGTAGCAGGATTCCTATAGTCGTCGTAGCAGCAGAATTTTTTCCATGTAAGAAATACTATATTATCCTGTTTCATATATTTTACATTACTAAATTCTGAATCAAATTCATCCTTCTCAAAATTCATAAGTTTTAGCCTTTCTAATCCTTGCTTTGGTACTTCTTTAGCACAGCACTTGTTACCTGCTCAACAATATCACGGATTAAAATTTCATCAGGTGGATTACCAGCTGTACTTCTTTCCAAGTCCTTACCTTTTGGTATTCCGCCTGTATTGATTCCAAGTTTCTGACGGATTTCAACCAATTGTGAAATCTGCTTTGAACTGAGTTCATTTGCTTTTCTTATTATATTTCCGGTGTACATTAATACCGTGGCATAGTATTCCAGCGACTCAAGGCGGTGATACGCCTCAAATACATCCTTGCCCCACGTTACAGCCCCATGGTTTGCAAGAAGTACCGCATTGTAATCCCGGCAATAGGGTGCTATTGAGTCCGGAACAGCTTGACTGCCCGGGGTAGCATAGGGAGCTATAGGTACAGTTCCCAAATTCACTACTGCTTCAGGTAAAATAGCTTTGTCCAGTTCAATCCCCGCAATTGCAAAGGAAGTGGCTACCGGAGGATGCGCATGGGTTACAGCCATTACATCAGGATTTTCACTATACACACGCAGGTGCATTTTTAATTCTGATGAGGGTTTTGTGTTGCCGGATATGACCTGTCCCTCCAAATCCACTTTTACCAGCATCTCAGGCGTCATATATCCCTTTGAAACACCTATAGGAGTTGTCAATATTTCATTTTCACCTATTTTAATGCTAATATTACCATCGTTGGAAGCTACAAAGCCTTTTAAATACATTCTCTTTCCAACTTCAACTATGGCATGTGCAGCTTCCTTATAAGTAAGAAATTTAAAGCTGTTTTTCTCTACCATTACACCGTACCTCTTTTACGTTTAAATATTTCTTTTAGAGATTCAGTATAGGGAGCTTTTGCTATACCGTATTCTGTTACTATTCCTGTAATGAATTTTTCATCTGTGACGTCAAAAGCAGGATTAAAAACCTTTATATTCTTTGGTGCCATTCTTTTTTCATACCACATTTCAGTAACCTCATCAGGATTACGTTCCTCTATGCATATATCTTTCCCCGAAGCACAAGTCATGTCAATTGTTGATGTTGGTGCACAGACATAGAAGGGAATATTATAATTTTTTGCTAATATGGCTACACCGGAAGTTCCTATCTTATTTGCAGTATCCCCATTGGCCGCAACTCTGTCACAACCTACAAAAACTGCCTGAACCCAACCATTTTTCATAACTACCGAAGCCATATTATCACATATAAGTGTTACATCCACACCTGCCTTATTCAATTCATAGGCGGTCAATCTTGCTCCCTGGAGCAACGGTCTGGTTTCATCAGCAAAAACCTTAAGGTTATATCCCTTTTCCTGACCTACGTATATTGGTGCCAGTGCAGTTCCGTATTTAGATGTGGCAAGTTGTCCGGCATTGCAGTGTGTAAGAATCCCCATATCCGGCTGTATCAGTGTAAGCCCGTATTCACCAATACTTCTGCACACCCATGTATCCTCTTCTTTTATTTTATGAGACTCCAAGAGTAGCTCAGCCTTTATATCATCTACTGATTTTTCCTTGTTTGCTTTAACACACTCATCCATCCTATCAAGTGCCCAAAAAAGATTAACCGCCGTGGGTCTGGAGGACGCAAGATATTCTTTTAGTTTAATAAACTCGGAATAAAATTCATCATAGCCAGACGCATTTGAGGCCTTGACTCCAAGGTAAACCCCGTAAGCAGCCGCAACACCAATTGCCGGGGCCCCTCTCACCCTTAACTTATATATGGCTTCCCAGATTTCTTCCTGAGTTTTTAGTTTTAGGAATATTGTTTCTGTAGGCAATAAAGTCTGATCAATGATTACCAATTCACTATGGGCATCATCCAACATTACAGTTTCCATATCGTAAACATTTTTTGTGGTATTTGTCATTTTGTAATCTCTCCTATCTTGGAAATTCATTTTCCACATCTTTTAGGGTATTTACAAACTGTTCTCCAAAATTATAACTTTCACGGTTCTTTATGTATTGTTTTGCAACAGTTATACAAATGCGTTCTGCACGCAATCTTGCACTTTCATTTTCTATTGAAGTAATATCTTTAACATGTGCCATACCAACAATACGTCTGCACATTTCAAGCCCCGCTACTGCCGCAGTGTCGCGTAATACCTGACTTAAATACCACTCAGCAAAGCCGGGAGTTTTGGCCAGAATTTCTTTGGCTTCTTCCTTCCATACTTTCATGAATTTAGCCTTAAATTTATCAATAATTTCACAGATAGTGTTCTCAACCCAATTTTTGAAAGTAATGCACTCATCCTCATTAACCATTGTCGCATCGGCATTTATCCAGGCAAAAATCATATTTGCGATTATATTGCCAATGTCATAACCCATAGGGCCATAAAATGCAAATTCAGGATCTATTACCTTTGTTGATTTTTCATTTACGAATATAGAACCGGTGTGTAAGTCACCGTGAATTAAGGCTTGTGCGTTTGTGAGAAATTCAAACTTTAATTTTGCAACCTCTATTTTTAACTCATTATCACTATAAAGCTCTTTCTTTACCCAATCAAGGTTCGGTGGAAATACATCATTACGGTGCTTATAATCATTAAATGGCTCCGTGTACACCAAATCCTCTGTTATTTCGCAAAGTTCAGGGTTCGTATAGCTTTTTACAAGTGATTTTTTTTCCTGATGGTTTAAAAAGACGTCGGAAGTTAGAAGTAAAGTATTGACCATAAATGTTGTGATATGTTCCACAAAATTGGGGAAAATTCTATGTTGCAGGAGTGCTTGTCTCATTATTGTATAATCTGAAAGATCCTCCATGGAGCAGCAGCTCATGATATCGTCATATTTATATACAATCGGTACCAGACCCGGAGCCAAATCTCCTTGAAATCTTAGTGTTTCTGCCTCAATTCTGTTACGATCAGGTGAGAGCTTGAAATCGTCAGAAATTCTTGCTGTATATCCTGCTTGTTTTATAATCACTGATTTATCAGATTTTTTGTCCCATACCCTAAAAACATAATTTAGATTTCCATCACCTATTTCTTTGCAGTCAAGCTCAGAATCGCAGCCGAATAGGCTGAGCTTTTCCGCTGCATAATCAATTGCATCCGATGGACCCATTAAAAAATACTTATCAAATTTCGACATATGTAATTTTCTCCTTTTGAAAAAAGTAAGATAAAAGAATGCCTTTACTAAATTTTACCACATCCTTATAATTGGTGTAAAGGCGACAAGATTTTCTTTATGCAATTTACAAGATATTGATTATCTTCTTTTGATTTTACGGCAATTCTGAAATATGTTTCATCCAGTCCTCTATAGTTGCCGCAGGAACGTATCAATATGCCAAATTTTTCGAGTTCCATGGGAAGTGATTTTATCTCTGTTCTGAATAATATATAATTTGCTTGTGAATTTACAACTTCAAACCCAAGCTTAATAAGGCTATTTTCCAAAAATATTCTGTTATTTTTAATTAGTTCCCTTGTTTGGTTAACATAATCTATTTCTTTGAGTGCGGCAATCCCACACTTTTGAGCAGCTACAGACACATTCCAAGGCTGACCTGCTCTGTGCAACCCTTCTATGACATTTGTATTTGAACATATTCCGTATCCTAAGCGGATACCAGCCATTGCATATATTTTTGTAAACGCCTTCAGGACAATTACATTATCATAATTTTCAAGGCTGTCCATAATACTATAATCCTGTGTATTATCCAAAAAATCCATAAAACATTCGTCAACTACCAAAATGGTCCTTGTTAACTTACATTTCTCAGCGATTTTCAGAACCATTTCCTTATCTGTCAAAACACCTGTGGGATTATTGGGGTTGCATATAAACATAAGCCTGATATCAGAAGTTATTTTATCAAGTATATCAATTTCAATATTAAAACTCTTTTCCTTCAGCAGATAAAAATACTCAACATCGCTGCCAAGTAGTTTAACTGCCTCCTCATACTCGGAAAAGGTGGGTGCTGTAAGAAGTACTTTCTCCGGCCTTATAGCTACAGCAATTCTATATATAACATCAGCAGCTCCGTTTCCACAGAATAAATAACTTTCCGGTACCTTTAAATAAACTGAGATTTCCTTTTTCAATTCTCTACATAAGGGATCAGGATAGTTACAAAAATCATCGATACCATTGACGATGGCTTTTTTTACACCTTTCGGCAAGCCCAAAGGATTGATATTGGCGGAAAAATCAATAAGCTTTAAATTTTTCGGCAAATCTCTTTTACTATAGATATCTCCCCCATGAACAAGCTTTTTCATTTAATTCCCCCTAAAACAACCAATCTGAATCCGCAAAGAATAACAAATGCTATAAATGCCGTTGTGTACATCAGCGTATTGGCAATTTTTATATCATCTATTTTTATGCTTCTTTTACTATCGCCAATTGTTTTTTTCTTTACTAGCTTTCCAAAATAATATGCATCCCCGGCCAACTGGACATTTAGTGCTCCTGCACAAACGGATTCTGTCTTTGCACTGTTAGGACTGGAATGATTTGTCTTGTCTCTCTTATATATCTTAAATGCATTTCTATAGTCCAATCCAATGAGAAAACTGGCCGCCATCATTGTATACGCAGATATAACGGCAGGGATAAAATTCAAAACATCGTCAAATTTTGCTGCAAACCTGCCAAAATAAAGGTACTTATCATTCTTGTAACCTATCATTGAATCCATTGTGTTAACAGCCTTGTATAAAAAGCCCAGAGGTGCTCCGCCAATCATCAGAAATATTAAAGGTGCAATTACTCCATCGGATGTATTTTCGGCAACCGTTTCTACTGCAGCTTTGGTTATCCCCTCTTCAGTAAGGTTTTGAGTATCACGTCCCACTATCCATGATAAATACTTCCTTGCATTTTCCATGTCACGGTTTTTGAGATGATAATAAACCCTCATGCTCTCTGTCTTTAAGCTTTTTGTTGCAAGTATCTGATAACAGAACAGGGATGCAGCAGCCACTTCAATATATATACTCAATCTGCTCAGAAAATACAATAGCAAAAACGGTATAATCAATGAGAAGGTTGAAATTATTATTGCAAGAACAGCTCCTGCCATAAACTCACCTTTGTTTGATTTTGGAAATACCTTTCTTAGCAATTTCTCACCCTTTGAAATAAACCACCCTATCATTCTTATGGGATGAGGCAACCATTGAGGATCACCCAAAATCAAATCCAGTATAAAGCCAATGGCAACTTCAATTATTATTTTCATATAGCCTCCGAATGATTTATTTCGTTACTTATACGTCAAATCCCTTCCTCAATAACTTTGTAAATATATTTCATATCAAGGGACTCTCTTAAAGCATCTGCCAGTAGGTCATACTGCTTTTCCTTATATTCTTTAAGATTAAAAGAAGTATGTTTCTTATATTCCAGACCTTTTTCCTTCATTAATGCCGTTGCAATCTCTGTAAGTATTTCATCACTGTCAAAAACTCCGTGAACATAGGAGCCGTATATGTTCCCATTTTGCATACCGTCTGGCTTTTCATTCCCATTGATTTCAGTCAGATAACTAAGAGATGAATCACCTTCGTTTCCTGCTTTTGAAGCTGTGTAACCCATATGTATTTCATAGCCTTCAAATGTCTTTCCGCTTAGGCCCTTGAATATTCCTCCCACTTTACCAAAAACACCTGTTACTCTGGTACGCGTTTTCTCTTTTTCAAATACAGTATCTGATTTAAGCAACCCCATACCCTTCATTTCTCCGCCTTCCTCAACACTGTATGGGTCTTTTAGTGTATCACACAGCATCTGGTAACCTCCGCATATTCCAAATACAGGTTTATTCTTTGCTGTATGGGTTAGAATACATGTTTCAAGACCGTTTTGTCTCATCCATTTCAAATCGCCCATGGTATTCTTACTGCCCGGGATAATAATCAAATCAGGGTTTCCCAACTCACTGACACCTGATACATATCTCAACCTTGCACCTTCAATATGTTCAAGTGCATTGAAGTCAGTAAAATTAGAAATCCTGGGAAGTTTGATTACAGCAATATCAATAGGGCCTAACGATCCCTGATTGGAAAATCTTTCTGTTAGGCTGTCTTCATCGTCAATATCAACATGAAGATATGGTACAACTCCAACAACCGGGACATGTATAAGGTCACAAAGCATATCAAGTCCAGGTTTTAGAATTTCTACATCTCCTCTGAATTTATTGATTATTGTTCCCTTGACGTGTTTCCTCTCTTCTTCATCAAATAGCATAACCGTTCCGTACAACGAGGCAAAAACGCCTCCCCTGTCTATGTCACCGGCAATAAGTACAGGTGCTTTCAACATCTTTGCCAATCCCATGTTTACAAAATCATCCCGCTTCAGATTAATCTCTGCAGGACTGCCCGCACCTTCAATAACTATAATATCATTTTCCCCTGAAAGACTTTCATATGCCCTTTTTATATGGGGAAGCAAATTTTGTTTGTATTCATAATATTCCGTAGCAGTCATGTTTCCTATTGGCTGTCCCTCCAAAATCACTTGCGAACCCTTTTCGCTTGTAGGCTTTAGCAAAATGGGATTCATTCTTACGTCCGGAGTCTTTCCCGCAGCTTCGGCCTGTACTACCTGTGCCCGCCCCATTTCCGAACCGTCATCGGTAATATACGAGTTCAGTGCCATATTCTGCGATTTAAAAGGTACGACGCTATAGCCATCCTGTGCAAATATGCGGCACAATCCTGCCGTCAGCAGGCTCTTTCCCGCATTTGACATAGTTCCCTGAATCATAATTGGTTTTGCCATAGAAATCATCTCCTAAATGTGTTTACTAAAATTACAGTATTTTTGCAAAAAAATAAAACCTTCATTTTATTAGCAATAAAGGTTCTATTTGTAAAGTTATTATTTATTAAATTATTAGTTGCATTATATACCATTTGCTGACAATACGTCAAATATTCTGTTATAACCGTCATTGCAGTATAAATTGCTTTATACACCTGAAAATTTCTATTTAACTGAGAATTCTTATTAATTCATTCAGTAGCACTATCTCTTCCACTTTATACTCTTTCAATTTTACAATTATTCTTTCCCACAAATCATGCGCTTTGGTATTATTCGCTTTTAACACAAGAGCCATTAATATATTAAATTCTTTAACCAAATTACTATATCTCTCAATTAATTGGTTTAAATCATAGTTACCATTAATAAACTCCATTCTCAACAGCATAAGCTTTTTATGCTCTATAAATGAATAAAAAGCCCTGCGGTCAACACACTGATTCGTTTCCATTGCATATCTAGCGAATTTCATCAGTTCGCTATAGCAATCTATACCATAAACATAGTAATTGCTATATTTATAGCCTTCCGCATAATTATCCAAAAGCAAATATTCTTTTAAATCATTTATTATTTTTTTAATATTAATTTCAAATACATCTTTTGAGAAAAACGGATCCTGTCCGTTCCGTTCCACATTTTTCCCGATACTCATCATATATATGGATTTCTCTCTATAGTTATGTAAAACTGTATCTTCGTTATTACCACCATACATTTCCAGGAGCGCGTTAGTACTTGTAGTAATCTCCTCATATGTTACCTGGTCGTGATTATATTTGCCAGTTGTATTATCTCCCATGTAAAATACATTTTTATCATCATCATATCCATATATAAAAATTTCATGGAGTAAATGATCCTTATTATAAATAGACTTATAAGCAGGTATATAATACATATCAATATCAAAAAAAAGGTATAAATCTCTGTTAATACAGGTTTTAATAAAGTCAACAATATCAGTTTTCATGAGTTTAAAAAACTCGAATGGCATAGCATTAATTCTAATCCATGGATTTGCTTTTAAATGAAAGTAAGTCCAGTCACCATATAAATTGTAAAAGAAATCAACAGTTCCTGTTCTCGCTCCTCTATTATAAAGATCTTTTAATGCGTAAATTTGTATAAAATTACTAAAAACCCAAGGCTTGCACTCTTCCCTTGCCATAAGCATTGAAAACAAAGCCCCCTTATGGGGATAGCCATTAATTGGCGGATAAACAACAGGCAAAATACGACCTGCATTCTTCATATGCAAAACTCCCTTCTTCTTCTGATTTGTAAAAATGAGGCAGCTTAATACCCCCAACATTCAATTCCAAACATTCTAGCCGTATTGTCAATTTTCGATGGCTTTGTTATATATATGCGATAATATCTATACTTTTGACCAATGCAATAATGTGTAGTATTACTTTTATTATTCCCAGATACTTCCACTAAGTTAATCCATTTTACTTTATCATTACTCCCTTGGATAATATAGTCGATCAAATATAATTCCGGCGATCTAAAGTCATGTATTATTGTTATTTTATATATACTAACTTCTTTCCCTATATCAGCCATTATCCAGTGAGGTGATGGCTCATCATTTGACGCCCACATATCTGTTATGAACTCATTAAATTTTCCGTTAATAACTCTTTCCGCGTTAAATACATTATCATATGCTTCTAACTCACTACTGGCCGTCACAATTGAGTTTGGAGCAAAATCTATAAATTCTATATGATTTATGGCCTCAAAAACTGAGTAATATTCTTTACTTAATTCACTGTCATAAAATTTCTTAAAAAAATTTGATAATTCATCATCAATGGCTTGAACAAGATCTATATATTTACCTTTCTCATCCTCCTCTAATTTTCTGCCCTTAAATATACCTTTCAATATTTTTGAAAATATTTGGGCTCTATTTAATATATATCTCTGTTTTAATTCATTATAGTTTTTATACCAATCTGTATTTCTATCAATTTTATTAAAAATACTATCAATCAAATTGAAAATTGACTTTACTGAATCCACTAAATCTCGCTTTATTAATTCAAAATTATATAGATCAAGGTTATTGTTTAGGATCACTTTATTAATAAGAGCATCATTCTTAGAAATATATCTACTTTCAACAATGTCCTTTAAGAAGGAGTAAGCACTGTTTGTAATTATGTTTGAATTTTTCTGCATAATCAGAAAATTCACTTTAGATTTATTATAAGTTTCTGTGAAATAATCATTAGATTTTCCCCATATATCCCATAGTATATCTTGAGTAAGTGTTAGACATTGAAAAGGACTATCAAAACTATTATGTACACAATCCATTATAGTAATTGTAGATTTTTGTTCGTCAATACCACAAACTAGTATTCCGTGCGATCCATGCCTATTTTGATAGTTAAAATTATAATAAAACATATAATAATAGTCTAAAAGCAACCATATTGGATGATTATTAGCTAAAGCATCTGAAATTTCAGAAAAAAACTCCTCTTTTGTATTCATATTCGCTGCTACGGACAATTCAAGACCTAACTTATCGAGAATAAAATTGCTTTCTTCAAAAAAACCACAATCATTCCAAATAGAGTACAATGAGTAATATGCACAATAATAAAAGTAATTTTCGTGATTAAAATACCCCGATGCAATAGCTATAGGTGCCTCAATACAGCTAATTGTTTTATAATAATAACTTTCGTTCACGTAGTTAGGTATATGTAGTTTTATCATATTAACCCTCTCTTACTCTCGTATTCTTCAATTTTTTTATTGTATAAGGGTTTCCTTTAAACACTGGATGAATGTGGTAGTTTATTCTTTACCGTATACTTCGGTTCGTCTTAAAGTTTAACTTTCTCAAGATACTGCAAGTAGTTACTAAATGTCTTATCCTGTATCTGTATTGTGTTATTTGCCATTTCACATATAGCAGGTATCATTCTTTTTCTCTTGGTCAAACCAGCCTTAGTTACATTAAGAGCAACCTTATCCCATTCCCGTCTCAGAGTCTGAAGCGATTCCAAAACCGTATCGTAGCCTTCTATTTGGAAATTAGCATTATTCCGAATGAAGCTTATCATATTATCAATGATTACTATTGCACTCCGGATTTTAATAGTGAAATATATGTCTTCACAAGCTTTGGCAAATGAATCTTCATCAAGGGCCTCCAATTTATTCAGGTCGCCAACAAATCTTTTAAACGCAAGATTTCCGAAAAAATTTTTTTCCGTCGTAGCTCCTTCCATAAAGGTTTTCAAATTATTTATAGTAGTTTCAAGAACCATCTTCTTACTTATAAGGTTAGACGCTTTATCAGTATCAAACCATACAAATCCAAAAATGCTTTTCCTAATATCCTCAATTGAGGCGGGCCCTTGGTATTTTTTCATCCTTCCTGAGGAATCTTTGAAATATGCATCTGCAACATACACGATGCCTTGTTCAGAGTCAATACCATACATAAGAATACAATGCCCTCTATTTTCACCGCTTATCTCCCTAAAGGCATTACTGTAATTCAAGTTCTCAGTTCCTACAAACAGTATGACAACATTGTTATCAAGCACCGCATTGCAAGCCTTTTGGAAAAGCTCATCCTTATCCTGCCTGTAACACATATTTATTTTAAAAAGGTTTTCTCTTGCCATATTTTTTATAACATCGTCAAGACCGCTGTATCCTATACGATTCAAGTCTGATTCGTATACGACATTAAATCCGTTGCACAGCATAAATACATCAACACACGATAAGTCATATTTTTGATGCTTTAAAGTGTCTTCTATTGCTGAAAACAAGCAAAACACACCGTCTTTTATGTACGTTTCCAATTCAGGTATGATAAATTTCATACTCTCCCCCCTTTATTGCTAAAAAACTCTAAAGAATTTGCATTGGAGAAATACTTAATAAGTGTTTCATAAAAATTGCATGGGTTTTCTTCTATCATATTATGGCCACTGTTTTTAATATATTTTATTGCTATGCCCGTATCACGCAGATAATCTTGAGACTTCCTTTTTCCAAGGTTTCGATCACCGTAAACATACATTTTTCCAGTGTCAAGCTTGATGAACCGTTCAAGGATATTATCAGTTTTACATACTTCTACCAGACTTTTTGAGGACTCAAACATAACATAAGCATTTGTCATGCATAGACTCTCATAAAATGGTATTGTGCGGTATTTATTTTTGAGGAATTTAAAGCCTACCCAGTTGAAGACTTCAAACCCTAAATTATAAATAGAGGCTGACAGCTTGCAATCGTCCAAGGTAAGGTTTCCCTCACAGTTAATAAATGACTTTATTTTCATGCTTTCGCATATATACTGGGCTACAACCCCTCCCATTGAATGAGCAATTATATGAGTACTATTTATACCTAAGGAGTCAATTAAATGAAGACATGCTAAAGCTTGAGATTTTATGGAATAGTCAAATTCCATCGGTTTGTCTGAGTTACCGTATCCAACAAGGTCTATAAACAAAACATTGAAATTGTTTCTAAAGAAATCATATTTTAAAATATCACTAAAAACCCTGCTGGATGAACCTAACCCGTGGATAAGTACTATATATTCTCCACCATTTCCTGTAACTTCATAAAATAAGTTAATACCATTATAGTTAAAGAAACTCATATTATACCTTTCTTAAGGCTGGTATCCCTTTTGTTTCCAGAACCTTGTTTATTTCAACCAGCGGAAACATTGGTGATTCCCTCATAATACTGATGCTGTCATTCCTTATATCCAACTGTGTTGTGCCTTTGTTGCCTCGTTCCTCTCCACTGTCAATAAACAGTTCAACTTCATCTTTAAAAAAGCTTATGGCCTGCTCAAGCGTGGTAGCTTCAGGAAGCCCTGCCTTGTTTGCTGATGAAATGGCAAGCACAGTGCCGCTTTCCTCATAAACGCCTTTAGTCTCATTATCCTGCCAAAAAACACATATAGCATTACTATTTGGAACTGCATTTGTAAAAATATTACCCTTTTTATTTATAAGGAAACTGACTTTACCCGGAAGTAATGCATCGATAATACTTTTATAAGTTTCATTTTTTATATGACAATATTTATGTATATCCTTTTTATCTATAATTAATGATAACGGCTTATCTTGAGGGCTTTGACGGATTTTTCTAAGCCTCTCGACAGCTTCCTTGTTGAAAGCATCACAGACCACTGCATACACTGCATCTGTGGGTACAACAATGACCTTTCCCCTCTTTATCGCCTCACCGGCCAATTTATACGTTTCCTCGCATGGCTTTAAAACTTTATACACTATAACTCCCCCTTACTCATAATCTCTATCTTTATGTCAACTCTCCGACCGACAAAATACTAATTTTTATTGATAAACTGTTCCTGACTTTTATTGGTGTCTCCGTATTTTAACATTAAATATTGATCCAGCTTTTTAATCACATTAACCTCATCATTTTTTATGATAACAACATTTGTATAACCAAGGAGGTTACTTTTTTGCAAAATCTTGATATATTCACCCCTGAGCTTCTTTAGATAATACAAATCTTTGTTTTTCAGAAGCCTGTTGCGCTTAATATATTTATTTGTATGAAATAAAGCCTTACCTCTCACAAGTATTCTTTCATAGCACAATTCACAATTTGTGTCATAGAAGAATATCATATCCGGCTTTCTTACAAGGGTACAAAGGTATTTCCCGAGGAGCACGCTTGAGCCGTTAACCATATCACGGGTTAAGGCTGTGTATACGTACCTGTCTGCTATAACTATGCTACCCTTGTTTAAAGCGGGTAATATCCTTGTAAAGTAGTCAATGAAAAAGCTGATCCACTGCAATATACTGTATATATTTGATGTAAGCATTTTAAAATTGCAGAGTAATTTAATAATTCTTCTGATTTTTTCATTTGAATTCCACTCAACAATTTGCACATTGTTTTGCGCACTTAGGTGATTATACATCTTTGCGATACTCTCACTTTTTCCTGAACCGCTGATTCCTTCGCAGACTATTAAAACACCTTTTTGAGTATTGGTTTTATAATTATGCTTATCCATAACGGACCTATTTACTTTTACAATGTGTTTGTTTACTTATAGCTTCAATCATATCTTTGGAATTTTTTCTTGTTTCCTCAAAAAGATTTCTGCCTTTGGAGTCAATACCTACAATCAGTGGACCAAAATTATCGCACTCCATAACCCACATGGCTTCAGGCATACCTATTTCATCCATCCAGTACTGATGAGTGACCTTGGTAACCCTTTGAGTGTGTACCGCAGCACAACCATGGGCAGCAAGAAGATATACCATAGTGTGCTTTTTCATCGCCTCAGTAGTCGAGTCACTCATACCACCTTTTCCTATAAGTATTTTCACACCCATTTTACCAACCATGTCAGTGTATGGGTCCATCCTTATGCTGCTGGTAGGACCAATTGAAATTACTTTATATTCTCCACTTTTACTATTTACACTAATGATTGGACCTGCATGAAATATAGCTTGGCCATTAAGGTCTTCATCAAATTTTCCATTACTTTCAAGGAGCTTTTTCAGTTTATAATGAGCCATGTCCCTTGCCGTATACAGTTTCCCGCTCAGATAGACTGTGTCTCCAGCTTCAAGCTTTGCAATGTCCTCATCTTTTAGAGGAGTATTCAAATAATAGGTTTTCATGTACATCCCCCCTTTATTACATAAAGCTTAATTCTTCCACTCTTCCGTCCTTATAAATCCTTATGCCCGCCCTTCGCGCAACCCAGCAGTGAAAATTGATTGCAACAGGACAGAGTGTTGTATGGGTTGCCGCAGTCTCAATATTGACTCCGAGTGTAGTTACTTTGCCGCCTGTACCACCCGAACCAATGTTAAGCGAATTTATTGCCTCAAGTAACTCCTCTTCCAGTTGTGCCAAGCGCTTGTCCTCATTCCTCTGCATCCAACCTCTCAGACTCATAGCTCTTCTGCTAAGTTTTGCAGCAACATCCAACTGACCACCTATGCCTATACCGATTGCAGATGGGAGACATGCTGTACCCCCGGCTTCAACAACAGCTTCCAGCACGAATTTCTTGATACCTTCAAAATTGTTACCCATTTCAGGAATAGTGAATACTTTAGTTTTATTGTACAATTCTATACCGCAGCCCTTTATGCTTGGGATTATTTCGATGTAATCGATACCCTTCTTATACTCGTACTCCATGTTTGGCACTCCACGCCCGCTATTGTCGCCACTGTTTACACGTGTAAGAGGGTCAACCATACTGGGGCGCAAGTAACCTGCTTTTGTTGCATCTATTACAGCTTCCTTTAATATTTGATCCAAATCCGAAATAAAGAAATCATCTCCAAAGGTTACGTATGTAGTAAGATATCCGGGAGATTGGCACAAAGCTTGTTTGCATTCCCTTGCGATATTTACATTTTCTACTATAGTTTCAAGTATCATTTTCGACGATTCATCTGTTTCTGTTTCAACTGCCTTATCTAGAAGGCAGCGGCAGTCATCTGAAACCTCATATGAAATTTTAAATATTAAATCCCTTAAAATCTGTCTGTAATCCACACAAAATCCTCCCTTTATAAAATTAGGTTGACTGTTTCTTTGTATCCCAAAATCTTTTTTTGTTTGAAAGCATCTCTTCACTTACATCCATTACCCTGCTTGTCTCAAACATTCTGGTAAAGAAATCAAACTGCCATTTAGATGGCTTTTCATTCTCAATGCCGTACTCATCAAGGTATTCCTTGCTTTCAGGCTCTATTGCTTTCATAACACCCTCCGGAATTACTTGTCCGTACATAAGGTTTACATAATAGAATGCGTAATAAACTATGCTTTCACATCCTACCCTTTTACTAAAGGATACCAGCTTATCCCAGTTGATCTTGTCTGAGAATTTTTCAACGAACATTAATATATCTGCAAACTTGTATATTTTAAGATCTCTCAGATCACTGATCCAGTGCAGTAAAGCAGCTTCCTTATACAAATGGCATGCCAGTTGTATCAAGAAATCTTCATAGCCAAGAATAAGTGTCTTTGCACCGTCAATATCAACTTCTATAGCTCTTTCAAGCAATTCGGGCGTATCGATTTTGCAAGGACAATTTCCTTTCCAGAGTACATCAAAGTTTAAATCCACTTGGAACATTGGTGTGAAAGGGTTATCTGTCTTTTTAAGGCATTCCTGAAGTTCGTTTGAGGCTAGTTGTTGAAGCATTTTTTGCTTTCTTGTACTCGGAATTATATCTCCATTTTCATTTACTTCACCCTGAATATAACCTAAGTCTTCCAATATATTTACTATTTTGTCTCCATCCCTTACATCTATGAGAAAGTCAAGATCATTAAATGTTCTGGTTTCAACCGAAGGATACACTTTGGAAGCCAGAAAATTTCCTTTTAGAATTGCTAAACGAATACCATTTTCATTCAGTTTGTCAAAGATAACCTTTATCTCTTCAAAGTATGATTTATTCCTGATTGCATATACCTTGCTCTGTGTCTTCATAGCTTTTAGAACTTCTTCTTCGATTTTGCCCGTGAGATTGAGGTTTTTTAAATGGTAATACATGATATTTAATGTTCTGTGGGTTATCCCTTGGTACAATATCTCTTTCCAATCGAGATTTCCATCCATGATAGTTTTAATTTCTTCTATGTGATCTTCCTTTAATACTCCTCTCGAGCATAGTAATACCAATTGTCTTTCCTTTGTCAATTCTTTTACACTTTGTGGCATTTTATATTCCCCCTCTATTTGATACTTTTCACCTGAACTTATCAATCTGTAAAGCGGAAGTCTTTTTGTCCCCCCCTTGAGTTAATATAATTTGAATCTAGGCGTTATAATTTTGGAAATTAGTAGCTATTGTTATTAGCGACTTTTAGGTTTGCCATACTACTGATTTTAGAAGTGTTTTAGATCTTACCTACGTTTAATGATATTTCTTTAAGTGCATTTATTGTTGTTTCTATTTCAGAATCTGTATTGAATACGCCAACACTGAACCTTACTGCTCCTGTAATTGAAGTACCTAATGTATCATGGGCTATAGGAGCACAGTGCATACCTGCCCTCGTCCCTATGTTATAGACCTTGTTCAAAACATAGCTTACTTCACTGGAGGGTACACCCTCGAAATTAAGTGCTACAATACCAGAATTTTTTTCTATATGATTTTTACTGTACAGCTTTATATTTTTTAGTTCTCGGACACCTTCAAAGAGCATTTTAACAAGTCGGTATTTATGCGCTCTTATATTTTCAATGCCTTGGCTATTTATGAAGTCAATACCATAGCCCAGACCCACTATACCCGGTGTGTTCAAGGTTCCGCTTTCCATAAGATCAGGCATGAACTCAGGCTGCGTAAAATTCTCAGAATTACTCCCAGTTCCACCTTGCAGGATAGAGTTAACTTTCAGCCCCTCCCTGATATACAAGCCCCCTGTCCCAACAGGCCCCATTAAGCTTTTATGCCCTGGAAATGCCAACATACTTATATTCATATCCTCAACATCAATGTTTATTGTTCCCGCTCCCTGTGATCCGTCAAGCAAGTACATTATCCCGTTTTCACCGGCTATTTTCCCAATATCCTTAGCAGGCAGAAGTATTCCGTTTACATTTGATGAAAGGGTAGCTACTATTAGCTTTGTGTTTTTTTTGATGCTTTTTTGTATATCATCAGGGTCAATTTCACCGAATACATTACCCCTGACAACTGTGACTTCAACACCAAGGTCTCTTTCAAGCAGCTTAAGTGGTCTCATAACAGAATTGTGTTCAAGGCTTGTTGTTATTACATGGTCTCCAGCTTTAAGGCTTCCCTTTATCGCTATATTCAAAGCCTCAGTAGCATTTTTTGTAAAACATAATTGCATAGGATTACTGATATTAAAGAACTTGCTTACTTTCTCACGCGCTTCCATTACAGCCTGTCCTGACTGTATTGACATTGAATGCCCACCACGGCCGGGATTTGCGCAATATTCACGCATACACCTGTCCATTTCCTTATACACCTTCTCGGGTTTAGGGTAAGTAGTCGCAGCATTATCCAAGTATATCATTTGAACATAACCTCCCTTAACATACTCCATTCATTTACCACCTTCAATACAGAAAAAATTAAATGTATTTTTCAAACGTTTTTTTAATTTTATTAATGGTATTAACATTTTCCAACAATAAATCTTCATCAATCAACTCAATATTGAATTCTCCTTCAAGCAAAACCATTGCTTGTATTCCCTTTATAGAGTCAAGTCCATATGGACCAATATCCTCATCATCTCCTATTTGTGATAATACATTAATATCCACATCCAAAGCCTTGGATAATATGTTTATAACGTCACTCCTTCTAAACTCCATTACGATATACGCCTCCTATTCTAAACAAGAAAATTCGCTCCTTAGTTATGCCAGTACATGTAACAACATCGAAAACTTATAAATTCCTATATGCTAAAAAATGTGTAGCTATAGTTAATTCAATTTACTATTAATAAACTCTCCCAGCACCAGTGCTTCATCAGTGACTATACTATGCACTTCAACTTTTTTTTCAGATAAAAGTTGCTTTCCCAAAGATAAATCGGAATCGCTGATTTTTACAGCTTTTGTGCATGCCATCCCTGGCCTTGGCGGAGCTGGAACAATCTCGGTCTTTATTCCGTTATCACGCATTATTTTATCAACCAGCATCATTTGACCTGTATTTTTCGCAATTACCAAATATGATTTGCCCATTATCTTCACTTCCTTATAAAGCCTTAGCTATCTCAATAACTTTAGGTATCTTTACTCCTTCCATATGCGTATAACAAAATTCATAAATTTCTGCCTCGCTTATGTTGAAACCGGCTTTGGGTGTAACAGTAGCCCTTATTTTATGCCCTAATATATCATCCTGAACTCCGTCCACTTTAACGGACTGCACTTTTTCGTTTTTCAGGATAACTTTTTCTATCTCGGCAGGATAAACGTGAAAGCCTCCCTGGTTTATCATATTGTCAGCCCTACCTGCCCAATATATGTACCCCTCATCATCCATATATGCCAAGTCACCGGTCTTTAAGCCATGAGTAGTAATAACTTCACTGGTTAATTCAGGCGAATTGTAATAACCAAGCATGACATTAGGGCCTTGTACGTAGATTTCACCTATTTCTCCAGCTTTGACTTTATTTCCGTTTGCATCAAGAAGCTCTACAGTGCAGTATTTAACCGGTTTTCCTACTGAACCTGCTTTTCTCAACATATCCTCGGGCTTTAAATGAAGTACCCTCGGCGATGCCTCTGAAAGACCGTAAATATAATAGAATTCTACCCCCTTGTACATTTCCAAGAGCTGCTGTACATCTTCTTTTATTAGCTTTGCAGCCCCGGTCTGGATATATCTTAAGCTGGATGTAGAATATTTTTCTTTCCTTCTGTACTCAACAATCTGGTGAAGCATTACCGGTACAGCAAAAAAGCCTGTAACCTTATGATCCTGTATTGCTTTAAGTATGATGCCTGCATGAATGATACCATTTAGAATTACAATCTTAGCCCCTACCGAAATAGCGGCAATTATCTCTCCTGTTATAGTGCCAACTAAAGCCATTGACTTTAGAATAAGTATATTGTCTTTATCAGACATTTTAAGATATTCGATAATTGCATCCATATTAGAAAGGATATTTCCCGTGGACAGCATAATACCCTTTGGCCTTCCATGCTTGTCCGACATATAGAAAATAGAAGCCATTTCGTCCTTAAGCCATATTGAGGTCGTAAAAATTTCAGGTGTGATGCAATCTTTCACAAAATATGCAGCTTGATTAAAGGCATTATTACATACCTCCGTACTGTCATTACAAAAGAGGATACTTTTTACAGATGGTATTGTAGAAGAATCGATTCCAGCTATAAATTCACTTAAGTCACTCTTGGTAATTATAGCTTCTGCACAGCAGTGCCTGATAATTTCCTGTAGCTTTAAATCCTTTGCTTGAGGCGATACCGGTACAAAAACCATTCCTGCCATATTTACTCCATAGAGTGCCGCAACAACGTCCACAGAATCCTGCAGGTATATAATGACCTTGCTGCGCGGCTTCAGTCCAATACCAATAAGCTTTTCGGCTATTTTCTTTGAATAACTGAGGACCTCGGAATAAGTATATGTAAAACCGGCCGAATCAGTTACAGCTGCCTTTATACCGTATTCAGACTCAGAGTTAACTAAAGTATCATAAATATTCATGACAGTTACCTCGATTCCAGCTTACTTGTGACATACTCTGTAATTAGATCAACGTTAGCAAAGTTCTGGTGGCTGAGTGAGCTGGTGTCCACCTCAATATCGAACTCATCTTCTAGATTTATAATCATCTCAACCAGCCTTATTGAATCAATACCATGATCCCTTCCAATCCATGATTTTTCTGTAACATTGTCGGCATTTATTAATGCGCTTTTAGCAATAACTTTCATTACTCTTTCCTTAATATCATTCATTTGAGAATCCTCCTTAAAAATTAAGCTACTATATTACTCGCTAGCTACAATTATTTGTAGCGCTCATTAATAATTTTTATTCTGCCATCCTCTTGGGGTGAGACTGTTCCTTTTCTTTTTATGTAATCTCCCAATATATCCTTCAATAACCCATATGTGCTTAACAGCTTGGATTTTTGAATTTCCTCATACCCATCTCCTCCGTAAAACAAATAATCATTTGTCGCAACTTTGTAAGTCTTTTCTTTATCTAATGGAACTCCGTCCTTTGTTACGCTTACAAGTCTTTCCCCTGCCATCTTTGATGCATCTATTACATAATTTATTCCTGAAACCTGCAGGAATCCACCGTTAAAGACTGTAGGATACCCCCTTAACCCTCTTTCAAGAGCCTTGTATATCATATCTCCCTTCATTTCAACAACCACAAGGGAATTTACAAAAGGCAGCATTTTACCGATTTGATACATGTTTAATTCACCTTTAGGCAGACTCTCTCTTATTCCACCTCCATTCATTAGTGTCAAATCCGCATCTCCGGTTTCTCTTAGTGCATCAGTCAATAAATCTGCAAGATTTGTTTCCTTAGACCTTACCTGGGTTCGTATTCCGTTTAAGACTACATCTGAGCTTCCCACTTTAATTTGGGCACTTTTTAATGCTTTGGTACGATATGCTTCAGAAACCTTTTTGAGTTCAGAATCTTCCTTCGAACGGTCAGTTGTCGCCTCTACTTTCCAATCAATTTTTGCTACTTTTCCTCCCTTGAAATACATTTCGGCAACTCCAAGATGCGTAGAAAAACTGCCTGCTTCAGCCATGTATGTGTTATTAACTTTCTTTGCAGTTTTATACAAGTAGTGGTAATGTCCACATAAAACCAGATCTATTCCGTCAACTTTTTGGATAACGTTTTTGTCAACATCGTCTCCTAAATGTGAGAGTAATACAATTGCATCAACCTTACCTTTTAATTTTGAAACAACTCTCGCTGCGCATTTAATGGGATCATCAAACGTAACTGAATTATCGTGAACGAAATTTAAAGAAAAAGGAGTTGTAAGTCCAAATACACCAATTTTTTTGCCATTGACTTCAAAGATTTTATATTCATCGAATACCTGCTTTCCATCCTTGTAGATATTAGCTGAAAGAATTGGAAAGTTAAGCTGCGATTTTATCTCTAGCAACCTGTCAAAACCGAAGTTAAAATCATGGTTTCCCGGCACCATGGCATTATAGCCCATTAAATTGACACATTCTACAACGCCTTTCCCCTGATCTATATTCGCTTCGTTTGTACCATGGAACATGTCTCCGCAGTCCAAAAGCAAAGTGTTTTTATCCTTTGCACGTTCCTCCTTTACATATGAATTTAAAAGAGGAAGCCCCATAATGGTACTTAACTCGTCCAAGGTATAATATGTACCGGTTTCATCATCATAGACCATGTGTCCATGGATATCTGCAGTATTGGCTATTGTGATTTTACTGTCGTAGTATCCGACTCTGAAAAGTATCTGGTCGAAGCTTACATATTTGATTACAAGATATACTGCTGCTGCAATAATAAATAGTCCAAGTATTATTAGGTTGGTATATTTTTTTTTCATAATGTTTTTACCCCAAAAATAAAATTTTGATTATCAGAACATAGAATTCCCGGTGCTTGAATAGTGCTTAAGACCAAACAACCAGAATCTATATACAAGTACGAACATAATAACCCCTACAACTGGCGTCATATAAAGATAGCCGCTCCAGAACATAGACAAATCAGGTTTCCTAAGAAAAAATTGTGCCGGGAAATAGCTTACAAATGCGAAGGGCACTATAAAAATGAGCATTTTCTGTATGACTCCCGGATAAAAACTTATTGGGTATCCCGCAAACCTTCTGGAATTAAAGAATATAAGATTCCTTAAGTTGACCGTTTTGACAGCCCAGAAGCTAAAACAGGATGAAATCATAAAAAGTGAAGCCTGTATAATAGCACCTCCGACCAATGCCGCTATATAATATGTTATATTTTTCAAGCTCCAGTCAATGCCAACATTGGTGGCTGTCTTCGTAAAAAGAATTATTCCTACTATCCCATGCCCTATTGTTGCGCAATAATCTACTCTGGAGGCAACAATCTGGTACATCAATCCCAAGGGCCTTATAAGATACCTGTCAAGCTCGCCTGAATAGACCATATTGTCAAAGTCCCGTATTCCGGTAAAAAGGAAAATGAAGAGGCTATAAGATAGGAATAAAAAGCTGTAAAGGAAAAACATCTCATTCATTTCCCAACCCTTTATTCTTATTAACCTGGTGAGAATAAGATAAATGACAACAATACTAACCATTTCCCTGCAGAATACTGCAAAAGCTAGAAAGAACCTGTCAAATTTGTACTCCAAAGCTGATTTCAGATTTAATTTGGAGAACCGGAAAAACAATGCCATCATGGAACTGAAAGAGTTATTTTGCTGCATAAAAATCAACCTCCTTGTACAACTAGTTTTTTTGTAGCCATTTTCCAAACTATGTGTCCTACTATCGTAAGCAAAGCTAACCATATTACCTGCTTCACTATGCCGAATATTATCTCATCATAAGGCAGTAATCCTAAATAAATGGATATTGGTACAAAATAAATTGATTCAAAGGGAGTAATTTTAGTAAAGGTATGAAGCCATTCAGGCAAAAACCATAGTGGAAAAAGCGCCCCTGACATTATTGATATCACTGCATCCTTTATAGTTACTATGCTAAATGTCCAATAGAACCAAAAAGAACTTAACCATACAATAAAATTAATACTGTATAAAACAAGATATCCAAGTATTGCACTTATACAAAAGAGGATCCCCGACTTCAGGTTAAATGGCGGCAGTAGCTTGAATAATACAATTGAAACAATTAAAGCCGGAGTAAGCTGCATAATTATCCTGAAAGCAAGAGCGCCTATATTGTATGAAAATATATTCATCCTGAAACTTAGAGGTTTTAATAGGTCGGAAGATATCAAGCCACTGGTTATTTTGCTTTCTATCAGGTATTCTTCCATCATGAATATACTCTGCATAAGAAACCCGAGTATAATATAGGTCATAACAACCTTAAATTGTACACCACCGAGAACTTCTTCTTCTTCATATATTGCTTTCCAAATAGCGATATTGACAAATATCATTAATAGTGTATTAATCACGCCTGCAAAGTAATCAACGCGGTATACTATATTGTTCTGAAACGACTTTTTTGCAATCTCCAGATATTTTCTCACTAATATTGATACCTCCCTCATAAATTTCTCTTATTATAGCCTCTATTTCCGGTTCTTTAATGGTTAGGTCAAGTATCCCATACTTAGAGGTCAACTCTGAGATCAAACCGGAGACATGCACTTCTTCCTTATCAAACCTGAGCCATTTCTTATTGCCCTGTTGATCTGCAAGTTGTACACCTGAAGGCAGCTCAATATCCCTATATAATTGATTAAACTCCACAACCAAGGTTCTGTATTTTCCATACTGGTTCTTTATCTGGTCAGCGGTACCATCATAGATTATTACTCCCATATCGATTATTATCATTCTCTTACAGGTTTTTTCTATATCCAGCATATCGTGGGTCGTAAAAAGCATTGTAATATTCTTTTCTTGGTTAACACATTTTATAAATTCTCTTATCTTTTCCTTTGCAACAACATCAAGGCCAATTGTCGGCTCGTCGAAAAAAACTATTTCAGGGTCATGTATTAGCGATGCTGCTATATCTGCCCTCATCCTCTGACCGAGACTTAGTTGCCTCACCGGTTGGGATATAAATTCATTAAGTCCCAGCATACTGTTAAACATGTCCATGTTTTCTTTGTATCTTTTTTCTGGAATTTTATATATGTACTTCAATAGTTCAAAAGTGTCTATAACCGGTAAATCCCACCACAATTGAGTACGTTGCCCAAAAACTGCTCCAATTCTTGAAGCGTTCTTCTTCCTGTCTTTATATGGTGACAGGGCTCCTACGCTTATTGTTCCTGAAGAAGGTGACAGAATGCCTGCGAGCATCTTAATAGTTGTGGACTTTCCAGCACCGTTTGGGCCAATAAAACCTACCATATCTCCCTTTTCGATTTCAAAGCTGATATTATCTACTGCCCGTTTTATCTTATACTCAGGCATAAGGAGACCTTGTACTGCACCTAAGATTCCTTTCTTTCTTACATTAATCTTATAATCCTTAATTAAATTGTTAACCATAATAAGTGCCATAACTACCTCCCCTTGTACTATTTTCTGCAAGCTTGCATCAGTATCTAATCCTCCCGCTAGTAGAATCAGTCATATAAATCACTTATAAAAATCTCGTTTTGAATGATTGCTTTTAGAACAGCTTCAATCCTCGTCCCCACATTAAAGATTTTAAAAATATTTTGAGTATGAAATCTGACAGTAGATAGCGATATTTCTAATTCATGAGCTATCTGTTCGTCAGTCATACCTTCTGCTATCCTTTTCAAAATCAGTTTATGCTGTTGTGTCAATTTTTTGGTCAAATCATTTTTAGTACCTGAAATTCCTTGAGTGTAGCTTGTACAGCACATATTTTTTGCTACTAAGTCTACAAATCCTTTTAAAGCACTTGATATGGGATGACCTACACGTATTAAAGATACATATATTTTCTTATAACCATCCCAAATCGGTACACAGTATTCATGCCATTCTTTTAATACATTGCAATAATGAAATTGTGGTTCCAGATATACGGGTGTGTTACTCTGTTTCGCAATAAATACAGCATTAGTTCCAACGCTTTTAATACAAAACGAAACTCCTGCTTTTAGATATTTTTTAAATGTACAATGTCCGCTTATATTTATCCATCTTGGGTAGAAAACGTCTAAAACAGTTAATTCTTCATTTAAAACCAGAAAGCAATAGTATCCCCTTTCCACTCTAATGGCATCACTATACTTATGCATGAAATCCTTAAAAATCGACAAATGCTCTTTTTTTTTCCATGTGTTTACGCAACTCATCATCTGTAATTAGTTTTTGAGGTTCTTTAATATCCTTCGATATACCACTTTGTTCACAATTCGCCCAAGATTCAATAATACTTCGAAATATAAACTCATTCATTACTATCCCCCTCTTCCTTATCTTATATTTTATTACAAAAAATATAAACTATAACATTTATTAGTCGAATTGTGTTGAAATTTATTGATAATGTGCAGCGTAGATTTTCTTTTTTGGGTATAAAAAAGAAGCTAAATCTACAGGTCGTTTAGTTGACCTAAAAACTTAGCCTCTTGATTTTGAATGGATTAAGCAATATAAAACAAGCAAACCACTTGTCGTGTAACATTTATAATTCACAAACTCTCAACAAAATTATCGTATATGTTGTTTCTCCTATTACTTTCCTCAGGACTAAGTTTTTGAGCATCTGCAATCTCATAACCCCCGAAAGTATCGTATAGTCTTGATAAAGGGTCAACTTCAACAAAAGTACACCATGGAAGCCAATGATACTGGCTTTGTAGAGTTTGACTCGTAAAGTTTCCGCTTTCATGTCCCAACCCCGGCATTATATAACCTATGCTTCCATCTATATCGCTGGATTGTCTGGTATTTTTGTGAATGAATTCAGCAAAATCCAGATAATGTTCATCTCCGGTTATAACGTACAATCTGTAGTACGTGTAGGAGCAAGCCGCCATATATACATCAGCCCCTCCTCCAATCGTTATTATGCTCTGACCGCTGATGGAATACCTGTTGAAGGGATGCTTCTCCATTGGTGCACGTACCGGGAATTTCCAAGCATAAGTCCAAGTCTCAGTATAGTC
Organism: Bacillota bacterium; assembly: GCA_023390335.1. Taxonomy (GTDB): domain Bacteria; phylum Bacillota; class Clostridia; order Acetivibrionales; family DSM-1351; genus Ruminiclostridium. The sequence goes on from JAEWCZ010000087.1 coordinate 235,744, forward strand.
CGCAGCACCTACGGCACCCTCAAGCCATTTCTTTTCTTTTGTCAAATCATACAGAGCAAGAAACCCAAACATTGCATAGATACCTGCTTCTTTGTCCTGTATATCGGTGTTGTCACAAGTACCGCCTCTGTACTCCATGTTCATGTAAGCATTTTCATAAGACCAGTCTCCGGCCTTTATGGCTGCATTTTTATACCCTTCGTCACCTGTCACAAGGTAAAACTCAACCAAAAAACGTATTACACTTGGGGTATTTGACTTGGATTTCATCCTTACAGAGCTATCGGTGTTATACGCACGGTAAAAGCTGCCGTCTTCATTTTGGATACTAATAAGCCAATCAGCTGTTTTTTGGCAGAATTCTCTCCATGTAGACCTCTCAATCCCCTTCTTTTTCATATAAAGGTATGCAGTCAAAATTGCTTCAATACCGTCTGCAAGCATTCTTATATAATGGGGGTAGGGTTCAAAGGCACTTATACCGGGATTATAGCACATGTTGGGTAAGCCTGAATCCGTCATGGCTGTTCTGACCCAAAAATCAATCAAGTTTACACCTTTATTAAAGGTCTCAGGCATGTTTTCTTTATCGCCGTATCTCAAAAGCTGATAGCCGATTCCGGGCTGCTGTCCTACAAAACCGAATTGAAAGGATACGCAATTTATGTCCATATGAGGAAGCTGGCAGGCAAAGGGAAGTCCGTAGGAATCACCATATTGCCGTGTATACCTGTCAAGTATCTTCATACTATTATGGAAAAAGAGTTCATTATCCACTTCGAATAATTTGTCCCTTAACCTGTCATAAGTCACTCTCCAGATATCTCTCATCATAAGCTGATAGCTTCCATAGTTTCCGAAATTTACTGCAACGGAGTAATTTTGCTGGAAACCCGGTTCTACAGGGTGATTAATACGTTGAAAGGTTTTTATTCTTCCATTGTAGTCAAGTCCCCCATAGTGGTTTACTCCGGGCATTTGTCCGTCACAGCCGGGATACACATAATCTATTGAAAGTCCGTGGGTTTTTGTTTCGATTCCCTTTCGTAACTCAAAGCCATAATACGTATAGTTCATGGTCTTATTTTGCGGTCTGCTCATACCTATTGAGCCGATTGTAAATTTGGGATCAATATTATTCTCCGATTGCATTATATCCAAAGACCGCATAGTTACGTCCGATGCCCAGCGGGATATAGCCGCTGTTTCTCCTGATTCTATATTCTGCATGGCGAATAAAGGCAAAGCATAGTGTGTTTCCATTTGCCAAAAATATTCGCAATCCAAGTCCTTTCCAAATGCAAAATCAGGAGCAAATTGGTTTTGTCTGTACCATACACCCGGTGCAAAACAATTGTAATCACGGGTGTCATTTGATTCAGTCATTGCAAAGGATATTTTTGTTGCAAAGCCGAGGTCATCCCCAGCCTTCAACACCTTAACATTTCTACTTACCTTGAACCCAGAGCATCCTGCTTTATATACATCTGAGAAGTAAAATTCAGAGCCGGACGCAACAGTAAGTATACCCTTTGCAATTATACAATTACCGAAAACATCCACCTCGGTATAGGCCTTGTCATAAAATTCGTTGATAGCCATTGCTGTCTTAATAGTAACAAACATGGGGCGTTTGTTGTAATATATGGTCTTATGATTTTTTTCAACCTCAAGACCTCCATCTATAAAAACAAGTGTGTAGTCGCCGCATACCAGCTTCATGGTAATTTCCCCCTTGGTATTCATATGAATTCCGGTTTCGTCATTTGTTTATTATTCAGTAGCCCAAGCCAGTCCTTTATCTATGTACTCGTTCCAGAATTTCCAATCGTGAACCCCAACGTCTTCTATATAGGTGTGATCTACGTTTTCCGAAACAAGAAATTCATGCAAATCCCTGTTTTCTTTTATAAGAAAATCCTCTGTTCCGCAAGCCATGTATATCTTGGGTATATCCGCATTTCTTTGTTTAAGGTCACGAATTAGTGCCTCCGGATCTTTGTCACTTCCCAAAAGCTGGTCAAGGTCGCCAAATACTCGTCTGTAATAAGGGTAGTTTGCAACAGGGCCTTTGAAATCGGGAGTAATTCCGGCGATCTGATTGGTAATAAGTGCAGATGACAGTGCAATTATCCGGCCAAATCTTTCAGAATATTTTAAACCGTTTCTTATTGCACCGTAACCACCCATGGATAATCCTCCAATGAAGGTATCTTCTCTTTTATCAGATAAATGAAATGTCTTACGTGTATAGTCAATCAGTTCATTTCCAATTAGCTCTCCGTAATACGTCTCAGTATCTTCGTCGTCTAAATAAAAAGAATTTTCTCCAGAGGGCATAAACACCGCTATATTGTATTTCAGAGAAACCTCCTGTATTTTTGTGAACGTCAACCAATCCATATGATTACCTGAATACCCGTGTAAAAGGTAAATGGACTTTAAAGGTCCGTTTGACCCTTGAGATTCCTGGCCCGGTGCCTCATATTTATCATTTGGTATCAAAGCGTTAAAACATACAGGTCTTTTCATTGTTTTAGCGAAGAAGTTTACTTGAAAAATCGCCATAATAATTCTCCTTTTCGAAAATTTGTATTTAAATAATCTTAATACCCCGGAATCATACTATCATCAAGTTTATAGTAGGTGTCAGTTTCATCTGTTACAGGAATAATTTCAAAAAAAGTCACTTCGTTTTTGCTTTGAGTAAACTCAAGAAGCAGCATATCCTCAGCGCAGCTTACCCTATCGGATATTATCAGCGGATGTGCAGCATTTTGCAGTATTTCAACCTGCTTCTTACTTGTGAATCTAGGACGCCCCATTTGTATCCAGGTTTTCCAAGGGTTTCCGTGAATTTCATTTACAATAGTCCTATTAATAAAGTATTCTCCTTTAGGCAAATTCAACTCCAGTGAGAAATCCTTATCAAAAGTATCACCCTTCTCCATTACCGGATTCCATGCCGTTATTGTCACTGTACCGTCAGTTTTTCTTGTTGCTAGCATATTTTCGTCTCTGTACAATATATCCTTACCCATTTGTTCAAAAAAGCTGAACATATGGAAAGTCGGCTTTGGAATATTATTAAGTGCAACAAGACCAAACCCTCCGTGGAACTGAGCTCTTGGAACACCCGCCTCCTCAAATACATCGCTGAAGGTCCAGTATGAAAATGAATCCACAATATCTCCGGCTTCACTTATGATCCGTGCCAGATATGCAGCATTGAGACATGTATCATGAACAGGATTCAAAGGATTATAAGAGGTATTGTATTCTGTTATATGGAATGGCAGGTGTGGAAACGGTGAATCATCAATCATTTGCCTTACTAGCTTCAATTCTTTTAACATTTCTTCAGGTTCCTTGAGATCCTGATAGCACAGTTCATGTGTTTGAACTTTTGGCAAATGTGTTGCATATAAATGACGGGAGACGAAGTCAACTGGAGCATTTTCTTTTTTACAGAACTCAAGAAAATCCTTAATCCAGTAATCGGCACCTCCGCATATAGCCGGGCCACCAACCTGCAAATCCTTATTAATTTCCTTAATTGCCATAGCCGATACCTTATAGAGTTTAAAGTATTCTGCCTCATCGGCATCCTTCCAGAACACCTTCAAATTTGGCTCGTTCCAGACTTCAAAAGGCCACTGTAGAACTTCTTCTATTCCATATCTACTTATAAAGTGTCTTATTATAGCTTGGATTAAATCCTTCCATTTATCATAATCCTTGGGGGGAGTTACATTTCCTTTCCAATAAAACACTTTTTGCTCTCCCGATGCAAGCTGTGATGGCATAAATCCAAGCTCAACAAAAGGTTTGAGACCCTGTTCAAGAAATGAATCGAAAACCTTGTCTATGTAAGTAAAGTTATAGAAAGGTTTCATTTCTCCGTCTATTTCATATTCTGTATAAACGGCAGTGTCATCATGGAACAGACCATGTCCTCTTATATATTTGAAATTTATTGCCTTTTGAACAAATTCAAGAGTATCCTGATATTCCTTTTGAAGAGCGATTCCCATACGTTCTGTACCTACACAGAAATTCCAGTTATCCTTGAATGTCCCTTTTACCTTATTTGAGATCTTTATTTTGCTCATATAGCACTCCTTTGAATTAATGTAAAAATTTTAACGTTAGTAAGAATAATTGCTATCCTATTCGTCAAAAATTCCCTTTTGTTTATTTTATTATAATATTCTATTTTTTTCAAAATACTTTTATACAACACCTTTATAATAGTTATTCATATATGAAATTTCTGAAATCAACAAACCCTCCTGCAGTTTTCTGGGAATAATAGAATATACCTACTCGATAACCTATAAAAAGGTCAAGGGTATAGGTCATATGCAAACCACTACCCAATTTTATCCAGTTTATACTGTCTTTAGAATAATAAAAGCTTGCAATATCCCTACTGTTTTGAAAATCAAATTCAATTTTCAAAAATATGCTATTATCCATAAACAGCCTATATTCTTCCTCTATCTGTCTCCCGTCACTGCCCTTTTTAGAAACAATAATCCTTTTGAGATTATTCTCGTCGGCTCTTATTCCTATAGCTCCATAATTGCCCTGTAACGCCATAAGACCGGCATAGTCTCCTGCTTTCATTCCCTCAGCCTTAAGCTCTACTGAAAATGCACATTTAGGGCCACTTGTTCTTTGGGTTAACGTGTTCCTTGCGGTTAAAAGATTTTTCGCCAAAGATTGAGTGCGCAATCTCAAATATCCCGGATTTTCTGTAAATGACCAACAATGCTCCTGGGGATTATGATTCCATTCCCACCTTGAATCCAGCTTATTTTCCTTATGGTTAAAACTGTCACTCGTTATTAATGGTTTGGCAGCATACTCTTTGAAAGGAATCTCAAACTCTTCCGGCACCTTTCCACTAATCCCCAATTCAGGCCAGCCATCCTCCCATGAAACAGGAAGTAAATATGGAATTCTGCCCACCGCACCATGATCCTGAAACAAAATAGAATACCATTCCCCATCAGGTGTATCTATTAAAGCACCCTGAGCAATTCCCTGATTCTGGTACCCCATATCATCATCAAGAAGTATTTTCCTCTCATATTCACCCAGCGAATCTTTTGCTCTGTAACACACTACGCGTCTCCGACAATTACTGTCATTGGGCCATTCAATGAAAAGCAAATAATAATAACCGTATATTTTATAGGCTCTGCAGCCCTCACAACGGAGCATTATATTTTCAGAGGGAGTACTGAACAGAAGTTGATTGATTCCTCCTTCTTTTATTCCTGATAAATCATCTTTTAGTTCAACTATTTTAATGTCTCCGTTGCCATATATCAAATATGATCTGCCCTTATCAAATAGAAAAGACATGTCATGGAAAATATCATTAATGACATAACGATCCCAACCGCTTTTTTCTATATTGTCCGTATAATAAATATAAGTCTTTTGCAAGTCATGGCACACAAAGCACGCATAGTACAAACCGTTGTAAAATTTCAGACTAGTTGCCCATTGCCCCTTGCCATATGCGTTTTTTCCATTTTCCAGTTGATATATGTCATTATCTTCAATGGTATTAAAAACATAGGATACTAAATCCCAATGGTATAAATCCTTTGATTTTAAAATAGGAGCTCCAGGCATTACAAACATGGTTGTAGATACCATATAATAAGTGTCACCTACACGTATAACGTCCGGGTCCGGCATATCCGCCCATATAATAGGGTTCTGAATTTTCATGTTTAGTCCTCTTTTTTATTTGGATTTTGATTTGCGGCTTAAGACATTACCACTTGTTTCCGGAAGGGTGGGGACAAATACGCAAAGCATTCATAGCCCTTGCCTTTACAATGCACCCGCAAATCATACAAGTGATTCCATCAGTTAAATGCTTGCAGTTGTTACAGGTTTCCAATCTCTTTTCATATTGTTCCTTACTAGGCAACTGTACTCCTGATTGAATTACCCTATTTACTTCCGTTTCAATATCATTATAACTAATGTGAATGTTTCTATGACATTTTATGCAATTATCCTTCACCGCTACCCTCCTTTAACTGCTAAATATCCCGGCATTAACTAAATACTGCCGGGACATTTCAGTCTGATTATATATTGGATTGTCATTTATAATTAGTTTATACAATTTCTATCATTACAACGGCTTTTGAAGGTATTATACCTAATATATGGTTATTTTCAAGTCTTATACCTTCAAATTTCTTTATAGTCACGTTATTTGTTTCTTCAAATGTGTTTTTTGCATTCATAGCAGTTGAAGTAATTATTTCACCTACACTGCTCTTTGCTGTTATACCCCTCAAATCAATATCAACATCCATATCATCTGACGGGTTGAGGTTGCAAATGGTTACATGAATTTTGCCTTCTGAATCTATAGATGATGAAGCACTTAACTGAGGGACCTTTTCACCGTTATAGGTGTATTCAGGACTTTCAAAATCAAGTGAAAGCAGCTCTGCATCCTGATGTACCTTAAACATATCAAATACATGATAAGTAGGTGTCAAAATCATCTTTTTACCTTCAGTTAGAATTACTGCCTGAAGGACATTTACCATTTGTGCTATGTTTGCCATCTGAACCCTGTCGCAGTGGTTATTGAAAATATTCAGGTGTATTCCGGCAACAAGGGCATCCCTCATGGTGTTTTGCTGGTACAGAAAACCAGGATTTGTTCCAGGTTCAACAGCAAACCACGTACCCCATTCATCAACAATCATGCCTACTTTTTTCTCAGGATCATACTTATCCATAATATTTGAATGACGTTCCACCAATTCTTCTGTAAACAGTGCATTCTGCATTACTGAAAACCAGTGATTTTCATCAAATTCAGTTGCTGACCCCTGCTCAGACCAATCCTTTGAAATCCTGGTATAATAATGGATACTCAGGCCATCCATCTGCTTTCCTGCTTCTCTCATAAGTACTTCGGTCCAATGATAATCATCCACCGAAGCACCCCCGGCTATTTTATAAATCTTATTTTCACCGAAGTTTCTTACATACGTTGCATACCTTTTATATTGATCTGCGTAAAACTCAGCTGTCATGTTTCCGCCGCAGCCCCAATTTTCATTACCAACACCGAAGTACTTAACCCTCCAGGGATTCTCCTTGCCGTTTGCCCTTCTTAAATCAGCCATAGGAGATTTTCCGTCAAAAGTCATATATTCAACCCACTGCTGCATTTCATGTACTGTACCGCTTCCCACATTACCACATATATACGGTTCTGCCCCAAGCATTTCACATAGCTCAAGAAATTCATGAGTTCCAAAATGATTATTTTCTACAACACCGCCCCAATGAGTGTTTACCATGCAAGGTCTGTTTTCTTTAGGTCCTATTCCGTCAACCCAATGGTATTCATCTGCGAAACATCCACCGGGCCATCTTAAAACGGGTATCTTCATTTTTTTAAGTGCTTCAACAACATCTGTACGGAAGCCGTTTATGTTTGGTATTTCAGAGTCCTCGCCAACCCACAATCCCTCGTATATGCACCTTCCCAAATGTTCAGAAAAGTGTCCGAATATGTTTCTATTTATTCTGCCTTTTTTTATATCGGCATTTAATACGATTTTTACCATTTTATTTTTCTCCTTAGACCGAAACAGTTATATTAGTATTATTTTACCACTAAATTAGTTTTTACGTTTCTTAAAACAGGGTCTAAATTTCTTTCTTCGGTAAGGTCGAGTACAGGATATCCGTCTATATCAAAATGAACACGACGCAGGCCTGAGCTCCTTGGTGCCTCTATTCCAGGTCTTGCATGATATGCATTCCAAACTACACCTTCTTCATCTGTAACATATGAATTATGTCCGGGTCCGAACTCTCCCGGGACACTCCTGCTGGTTAGCAACGGATAGTTACCTTTTGTCCAGCTTTTGGTGTCAAGAATATCGGAGCCATGCTCTGCCGTCAACAATCCTACTACATAGGTAGAATCGACGAGAGCACTGGAAAAAGTAAGAAATAGTTTTTTATCCGTTATTATTGCATACGGCCCTTCATCAACGAAAACATGATTGTTTGCCCAACCATAATCAGGTTTTGTTAAAACAACCGGATCAGAAATTAATTTCCAAGGTTCCTCTGGATTGATTTTAGCAATATATATCCACGCTCCCAAATCAACTGGAACAAACTGTCTTTCCGACCACGCAACATAGTATTCGCCGTTCCAGGGGATAACAGTCATATCAAGAGAAATAACTTTTCCTGATTCACACAAAAATGTCCCATCCCTTTTCAAAACACGTTGAGGCATGGACCAGTCTTCTTTTATTGATGGATTTCCGCCCCTTTTAAGTTTCATAACATGTGATTCAATAAAGAAAAACTCACTAGATGTGGCAGCATGAAAAATATACAGGTCTTCTCCTATTTCATGAAATTCAGGAGCCCAAAGGAAACCTTTAATATGATCATAAGTATACGCATCCAGCAGTAATTTTTCCTCTGCATTTAGTAAATCAGGTATTGAATCCGCTTCTCTGATATATAATGAATTATTTCCGTCAGCGTCATTTGTAGCAATAAAGTAATATTTGTCCTTCCATTTTTTAATACAAGGGTCGGCTCTGTTTACAGCTATAGGAAATTTAAAATGCTCCTGATGAACAGTGCCGGTGATTTCATATTTACCCGGCTTACTCCAATCGATACCGGTAGTATCCCAATCAATTGTTTTGAAAGCAGTAGTTCCATCATTATACAATGCTTTTGCTTTTATGGCTTTAAGTTCTTCAAATGAACTTACCGTAACCTTTTCCGGTACTTCTATTCCAATATTTAATGGTGTTGATAGTCTACATTTAAGCCTGTTTCCAATTTTGTTAGAAACAGGAATGACATTGCGAGGATTTATTCCTTCGATATTCGTAATAATATTCTGTAATTTAACAGGTTCAATAGCAACAGGCGCAGAACTTATTTCCAGCAAATGAAGGTCTGCTGCTTCTGCTTGAAACCATTTTTCTTCTTCACTCCAGCAAATCTTGTATATTCCTTTAGTTTTATCAAAGCTGCATACAACATCCTGAATAAAGTTGTCCGAATGAAGGTTAATTAATCCCACTTCAGTATATTGTATAAAGTCCTTAGTTTGAAAAAATAAAATTTTACCTTTACTTTCCAGATCATTTTCACCTTCAGCCTCAGTACGAATGGCAACGATTCCATAAGAATCGTCTGCCAATTTAAAAATGTACGGGTTCTTCAGGCTCTTCGCATTCATTGTCTTATTTTCATTATCCGTTGCTTTGGCGAACAGAACTCCAGAATTATGATTTAACTCTTCAAAGTTCTGTTCGTCTTCACTATATGCCAAATGCATACTGTAAGCAAGCTTTCTGGAATATACCATCTCATCCTGTGGTTCCCTTGTATAGCACAAGAGATATTTTTCCTTCATTAAGACTATCACCTCTCAATTTTTGATTTATCCTTTTACTCCACCCAGTACTATTCCCTTTACAAAATACTTCTGAAGGAAAGGATACACCAAGACTATTGGTAAGGTTCCAAGAAAAATCTGAGATGCCCTTAATGTTCTGTCTGAAATAGTTGCCAATTCAGAAATTTCTTGTCTTGATAGCATACTATATGATCTCTGAACTACAATAGTCTGAATATAGCTCTGAAGCGGATAATTTTCTGCCTTATTCATAAGTATCATACCATCAAACCAGTTATTCCAGTGACCTACCAATGAGAAAAGGGTGATTGTTGCCAAAGCCGGGGTTGACACAGGTACTATTACTCTCCACAATGTGGTCCAGTGCCCTGCTCCGTCTATAAAAGCAGCCTCATTTAATTCCTTTGGTATTTCTCTAAAGAAGTTCAGTAACAAGATTACGCTGAAAACAGGAACAGCACCTGGAAGAACCAAAGCCCATATCTTATCCAGCAATCCCATTTGTTTAATTACGATATACCAAGGAATCAAGCCTCCATTAAACAACATAGTTATAAAAAACGCCCATGCATAAAATGTACGGAAACGAAATTCCTTCTTTTCCTTTGATAATGGATACGCACACAATATAGTAAGTACCAGGTTAACAACTCCACCCAGTGCAATTCTTTCAACTGAAATCAACATAGAGTGCCAGAATGCAGCTCTTCTTGCAACGTATGCGTATGAATTTAGTGAAAACTCAACCGGCCAGAATACTACCTTACCTGCTGCAGCAGCTGAACTTGAGCTAAAAGATACGGCTAATATGTGAATTAGCGGTATAATACAAAGTAATGCAGCCAACACAAGAAAACAGTTATTTACTATTGTAAATGTACTGACTTTCTTCAGTTTTCCACGTTTCATTTAATAACCCCCTTTAGAAAATCCTGTAATCTGCAAATTTATATGCAAAGAAGTAAGATACTGAAATAAGCGTAAACGAGACTACTGATTTAAATAATCCTACTGCTGTGGCAACTCCGTATTGGGCTTCCAGCAGGCCTATTCTGTAAACAAAGGTGTCGATAATGTCTCCGCTTTGATAAACGGGGGGACTATATAAATTGAAGATTTGGTCAAACCCGGCATTTAAAACATTACCAAGGCTTAATACCATCAGAAGCACAATAACCATCTTCATTCCGGGAAGAGTTATGTGTAGTGTTTGTTTCCATCTGTTGGCTCCATCCATATGTGCTGCTTCGTAAAGGCTAGGATCGATTCCGGTGATTGCCGCCAGATAGATTATGGTACCATAACCAAATTCTTTCCAGGTCTCCGTCAATACCATTGTGGAAGGAAACCATTTATTGTCTCCAAGAAAAAATATAGGCTGCAAGCCAAGAGATTTTATAAATGAATTTAAAATTCCGCCGGAGGGTGAAAGTATATCAATTAGTATACCTCCCAGTACAACCCAGGATAAGAAGTGAGGAAGATATATCAGTGTTTGAATACCTCTTTTTAAGGAATTATTTGTAACCTCATTAATTAAAATAGCAAATATAATTGGAACAATAAGTCCCAGTGCGATTTTCATTACGGCTATGGATATGGTATTCCACATTATATTATTAAAATTAGGCATATCCAGAACATATTTAAAGTTCTTAAAACCTACCCATTTTTGATGTCCGAATAGTCCCTTTGCGGGAATAAATTTTTGAAAGGCAATTACAACACCCGCCATTGGCAGGTAACTGAATATCAATAAAGTTATAAAACCCGGAAGGATCATGAGATGCAAGGGTAGTTGTTTCTTTATATCTAAATTTTTCAAACTTATTCCTCCCCTTATAGGTGTATAGATGTACATAAATAAACTTACAATAAAAACTTGCCTAGTAAACGAGAAGGAAAGGATATGAAACGACAGTATCCTTTCCTTCTGATGTTAACTAGTTAATACTTACTTGGATTTAACTGAGTCATACCATTCGTTAACTTCATTTGTCATATCAGCACCGCCCAGTTTGTTCCAATCGCTTACAAACTTATCGAAATCACTGATAGGAGCTGCGCCCATTATAATTTTTATAAATACTTCTTTTTCCATTTTTTCAAGTGTTGTTTTCTTTTCAGCCATTGTTGTAGTTGGAGCTCCAACAAACTTTTCGTTTAGCAGCTGATTATTCTTCTTGTATTCAACCATGTTACGGAATGCGCCTTCTTTACCGTAAATCTTTTCCCATCCCCATTGAGTCTTATCGCCTTTTGCATAAGCATCTACATTACCTTGTATAATTTTAGGCTCACCTGACAATTTGCTGAAGTCGTTGTTCTTTCTTGCTTCATCAATTGCTACGAAAGCTTCAAGGTTCTTGAATACAGGAGCAGGACATACAGGAGAGAATTTCCAAACACCTACGCCGCCGTTCTCAACAGGCATGTAGTACTTGTTGAAGTCTGCTGTTTTACCCCAGTTCTTCTCAACATGTTCATTGAAAAGTTTTACAAGTGCTTCAGGATGTTCATATCCTTTTCTAACTGCAAATATTCTTGTCTGATTGAACTTTAATGGTACCATAACCTTTTTGTCATCATTAGAAACAATAGGATATGATGTCCAATCTGCATTATTATCATTGTTAAAATTGCTTATGAGCGGATACATCGGGTTCCACTGTGCACCATAGTCCATACCAACTTTACCTGCTGCTACAGTCTCAGCTACCTTTCCTGCATCCTTGACACCAAATTCTTTGTCAAGCTGGCCTTTTTTGTACATGTCAGCTAATTTCTCAAGTGCTACCTTTGTTTCAGGTAATGTACTTCCCCAAGCAATTTTGCCAGAACTATCTTCTACCCACATGTTTGGATAAGCGTGATATCCTGCAAAGAAACCTTCTGATCCCATACATCCGCTGTATAAATCCTTTGTGATTGGAAGTCCGATAGTATCGTTCTTTCCGTTTCCGTCAGGATCCTTGGTTGTAAAGGCTTCAGATATTTTTAAAACATCATCCATGGTCTTAGGTGCCTGTAAATTTAATTTTTTCAGCCAGTCATTTCTAATCCATAGATAATGTGCAGCTTCATTAGTTGAAACAGGTTCCGGAATAGCCATCATTTTACCGTCAAACATAACGGAATCAATATTACCGGTTCCTTCTTGTGTCATAATATTCTTGAAATCCTCAGAAGCATAGTCTTTGTAGTATTGAGTCATATCCTCAACCATATCTGAATCAACAAGTTGCTTAAGCTGTGAAGGATTTACAAGAACTACATCAGGGAGTTCTCCAGATGCCAATGTTACATTGATTTTCTGTGTATATGCATCTGATTGTTCATTTCCTTTTACTGTCCAATCGTATTTAACATTAATACCTAATTCTTCTGTATATAATTTTGTCCAACGGTTGTCTTCAAGAGTTTCACCTGGTGTCTTAGGCAATATGTTTGCTGCAAGGTCATCATCTATTCCACGAACAAAAGAAATATCAATCGCAGGACTATATTTTCCGAAAGGGTCCTTATTTGCCGCTGTAGAAGTAGTACTTTGAGATGATGTTGATGTGCTGTCAGAAGTGTTGCTTTGGCTACCGCATGCTGTAGCTAATGAAGCGGTAATAGATAAAGCCATTGCTAATGATACAGCTCTTTTTAAGTAATTGAATCTCATTTGTTTCCTCCTGTTATTCTTTATTTGAGGCCTCATATATATTATAAGGTGAGGTTATCTACAACACCATTCACATGTTTTTACTTTTGTTATCTTTTGTTTACCTGTTTTATTAAAAATTATTCATCATTTCAAATCCTTTTTTTACTTTGTTGTCATCTATTTACCTGACACAATTTTGTCATGGTATTCCTGTGGCGAACATGCCACCAATTTCCTGAAAAACCTTGTAAAGGAGGCTGCAGTTTCATAACCTACCGCTTTAGCTACTTCATTTACCTTTACCTTTTCCTTTTTCAAAAGCTCTTTAGCTCTCTCTATACGTGCATTGTCTATAAAATCAGAAAGGTTTTTATTTGTGACCTGTTTATAGAGGCGTGACAGATAGGACGGATTTAAATAAACCTGTTCCGCAAGCCTTACCAAAGACAAATCTTCACTCAAATGCTCATTTATAAAATTTTGTATAAAATCTACGGCATTGTCCGCTCTCTTCTTTTGTTCCTCAGTTTGAAGCTGGAATATTACATCTGAAATATTTATCAGATATTGTACTGCATCTGACCAAGTTTCGTGCTTGTCTATACGCATTAGGCTGTTAAGGCCGATGTGAAAGGCCAGTTTCTCGGTTATATTCCAGCGGTTAATGTATGAAAGGATACTCAGTGAAACCATGGAATATGCTTCAATGGCTAAGTTACTGTTTTTGCTCTTGATTGATTTTATGGGACTTAATAATTCGTCTAAAACTTCAAAATATTTCTCTTTTTGTCCTGACTCCAAGTATTGCTGCACTAAATCCATATTTTTTCTTCTTAAGAGAATTTCTAATGGCTCACTATTTGTGTCCAGCTCAGGTACTTCTGTAGAAGTACCTGAGTTTAAAATATTATTTTTCAGTTCGTTATCAATTAGAAGCATTTCTATCCCTGTACCTATTTTATAATTCAGCAGTTGATTCAGAGAAAAATATTTTTTGGATACATCCTCCCAATTACAGGGTTCTCCGCTTAAGGCAAAGCTTATAGATGCATTCAAAGACTCCATACTGGCAGTCTGAATCACTTCAAGGGTGCCCTTTACAAACGAAATAGCCTTTTTGTAAAAAGAAATTTCTTCACTATTGCTGTATCCTGCAGTCCTAAGCTCATTTGGTTGTATAAAAAAAACAAATCTGTATCTGTCATCCAAAACGCATATAGATCTGATATTGATGTTTAAGTTTTGGGTAATAATTACTTTAATGGAATTAATGTATTGAATTTTATCCCAATAGTTCAGATTGCCGGGAATATTATCAATGTGTCCTAGCAGCAGGATTACCGGATGATCAGAGTACATGGGTATAGACAGCTGTTCAAATTGAGATTTATTTACATCAAGTGATGTTCCCTCATGCAGCAGATGAATAAAATAATCCTTTTGAAAGAGACCCAAGGCAAGTTCAATTTGCTCCTTGGCCTTGTGAATCAAGTCTTCTGTTTTGACTTCTTTTTTAATCTCTTCTATGGCATTCTCAACAACACTTATTACTTTGTCGTTATCTTCCGTTTTGAGTATATAGCTTACACCCTGATGCTGGATTGCTTTATATACATATTCAAACTCGTTATACCCAGTAAGAAATATTACTTTACATTGAGGCCATCTCCTATATATGACATCCAGTAACTGCAAACCATCCATTTCAGGCATCCTGATATCTGTTAAAACAATATCCATTCTTGTTCTGCTTAGCCACTCAACTGCTTCTTCTCCGGAATATGCCCTGTAAACATCCAGATCAAGATTCTTCATGCTTCGGAATATTTCGTACAACCCGTTTACAATAATTTCCTCATCATCTACGATTAATAGCCTATACATTTTTTACTCCTTCTGTAATACTATTTTAAATACCGCTTTTAGCCCACCAATTACACTTCTTGAAATAATTAAACCGCTTTCCTCACCAAAAACCAGTCTTATCCTTCGGTGTATATTCAATACCCCGGTAGTTTCAATTTCATGCCCGTCATTTTCTAATGAATCCTGTAATTTTTCAAGCTCGCTATCCGTTATATCACATCCGTTGTCTTCTACAATTATTCTTAATTCATTTTCATTTCCTTCAAAATTAACAAGTAGCAAACCGCCATTCTTCTTCTTTTCAAGCCCGTGTTCAAATGCATTTTCAATTATAGGCTGTAATATAAGTCTTGGTACTTTTAAATCCTTGTAAGTTTCGGGACATTCCCCAAAATGAATCTGAAGTCTTTTGGAAAATCTCATCAGCTGTATTTCAGTATAAACTTTAGCGTGATTAATCTCTTCTTCAAGAGGTATATTATCCATAGAATTCCTCGTTACAAAGCGGAAATACTCTCCAAGATGTTTGGTAAAAGGTACTAAATTTTCATCGCCTATTCTAGCCATGGTATTAATCATAAAAAAACTGTTATACAGGAAATGAGGATTTATTTGTGATTGCAAGTGTTTCAACTCAGCTCTCTGCATTAAAATCTTCTGGTTATATACCTGATCTATGAGCATATTAAGATTTTTTACCATATCGTTAAATCGTTTATACAAGTATCCGAACTCGTTATTCGAATCATGATTGATGGAAACTTTTAAATCACCGCTTTCCAATTTACGGAAAGATCTTACCAATTCATTTAATGGTTGATGCATAAATTTATATGTGGATAATGAGTATATAATTATTATTAGAATGGCAGCCACCGAAAAAACCCATGCCCAAACTTTAAAATTTACAATAGGTTTTAGTATAAATTCCTGAGGAAAATATCTTAATAAAATCATATTTAAATATGACGAATTAGAGTGAACAACATAATACTCTTTATTGCCTATTCCCGCAAACACTGTCCCGTCACTCTGTTGTTCTCTCATTTTGGATAAAATACTCCGAATAAATTGAAGATTATCCTCTTCCGACTTATTTGCAATAATATTTGTAGGTGTTACCAGTATGGAACCGCTTCCCGTATAGGTATTGAATTGTGCCAGGGCCTGTTTTAATGCATCCTGATCCAATTCTATATCAATAGTAAATAAAGGCTTTGTTGCACCGCTGTATTTCTGAAAAGTACTCAGATATAACTTCCCATCATAGTTTACGATTTGTGCTCCCTTTAACCCAGCCGGAACATATATTCCATTGTACTCATTTATGTGAATATCATCTACTCCGCTATTTGAAGAAACTGTCTTTTCAATTGGGAGAATGTGTACATTTACATCGCTTACATATATGCTACTGTTTTTTATTGCAACAAGTCTTTGTTTTAGCTGAAGAAGCGTTTGGGATATTTCATATTCATTCATGATTTCCCATCTTATTGCAAGTTTGTTTAATTGTTCATCATTCAAGCAATCATATTGGAGTATTTTAATCCTCTCTATCTCTTTTTCAAGACTTTCAAGATAGAAGGATGCCTGGGCAATAGTTGATTTTGATATTTCACTTTTTACGGTACGTAAACCGCTGTTGTAAATATAGATACCTAAGCCATAAAGAGGAATTATTATTATTAGAAAGGTTATTACCAAACGGCTGAAAATACTGTTATTAATCTTTAGCTTGACCATTTTATTTTAACTCCCTCTTAACTGGATTTATAATTTGTAATTTAACTTTATATAAATATTGTTTACATAAACTTACTTTAAAGTCAATTAAAAATCTTTACCGTTATAGTAACATATACCTAAAATATATAACAAGCAAAAAAGAACCGCACTCAAGTAATTTAAAATTACTATGGGATACGGCTCTTTTAAACATTTACTTATTTGTTGTTATTTACCTAGTAGAAACAGTTTCAGGTTTGCAAAATCCAGAGCATTTACAGCTCCGTCCTTATTAAGGTCAGCATTAGTCATAATGATTCCCCCTGCATCTCCATCCAACAGGTATTTTTTTAATAATGCAAAGTCAATTGCATTTACTTCGCCATCATTATTTAGATCACCGTACAGGATCGTTGGGTCTCCACCTGAAGGGTCATTTCCGTAAACTTTTACACCATTTTTGTATATTGGGATATTTTCTATTTTTGCATATACATCGGTTAAACCTGCAGTAGAAAGGTCATTTTTGGAATCCCACAATTTACTTTCATAATTGTAAATACAGAATTGTACATAAGTTCTTGCATACAATTGACTATTCGGGAAAGTAATTTCTACATAATAAATATTTTTCTCCTTATCATATGGCTGAATGCCAGATATTTGGGCTCCGGCCGGAGAATAATATACCTTAGTTGTAAACTTAGCTGGATTAATTCCTTCAGCAGCAAATTCTGATAAGTCAACGAAGAACTTACAGGATAAATCTTTTTCATATTGAGGAGGTGCCGTAACAATATTATACAAATTAAGGTCAACGGTAACACCCTCTATACCTGATTTGTATAGTTTAGCTTCTGAATAGTATTGAGTAGGTTCACCTTCAATACCCGGAGTAGGTTCAGGGAGCTGGTTTCCTCCAAGATATTTGGACATTCCTGCCAATGCTCCTACAAAGCCTGCATTATAGTCCAAACCGGTTTCAGAGTAAACATATTCATTAACATTGTCATGATATTCATCGTTCATGTCTGCTCCACCTACAAGAGCACCGTATAGGATATGCCTTTCAGGCAATTCCTTCTTTTCGTCGGCAGGAGGTCCTTCAAGAACTCCGCTCGCAGCTCTGTGATGAGGATATTTAGGATAGTTATCACCGAAGCCTACTTCGTAGGACATGTTATTAGGATTGTCTCCCAGAATATAGTCTATCTGACTTTTTGCAAAGTCCAGACATTTTTGATTACCGAAATACTTATAATAAACTAGCTGAACCATACTCTCTGCTGCGGGGTATTTGCAAACGCCCCAGCTATCAAGGTATTTCAACCCTGCAGGAGTAGTTTTTAATCTATTCTGCCAGTAATCAATATGATCATCAGCAATTGATTTGTATAAAGGATTAGTAGAAAGTGTTGCAAGCTTTGTAAATACTCCTGTTAATACATAGTCCCAACACTGGGTCCAATTGTCATTGAAAGAATTACCTCCGGTGATTCCTTTCTCAACCATTAGCTTTTCTACATTATCCATATACTTATTATCGTTTGTGGCAACATAAAGCCATATTGATCCCCACATAAGTTCATCCAGATAAGTTCTTGGCAAATAGTAGCTTTGTCCTTTACTGTTCCCTCTGTAGGTCATACCAAAGTCATAAAGATCTTTTGCATAAGTAAGACATTTTTCTGCATAAGTTGAATCTTTATCCTTGTAGTTCAAATACATAAGCGCCAGTGCAGCAGCTGCATCACCAGCTACATCAGAACCGGGATTTTGCGGTGTTGCAACATAATATGCCGGCCTGTCATATGTCTGAAGTTCAGGCGGTCCCCAATATTGGTGATCCACATCACCGTCACCTAGCTGATAGTAGAAGGTAGTTTTGTTTGGGAAGCATTTCATAAAATAATCGCAAAAATGCTTCAAAATGTTAAGCATGTAGCCGTCTTGTCCCTTGGCAACAAAAGTATCCTTGAATTCATAGTAAGCC
Organism: Bacillota bacterium; assembly: GCA_023390335.1. Taxonomy (GTDB): domain Bacteria; phylum Bacillota; class Clostridia; order Acetivibrionales; family DSM-1351; genus Ruminiclostridium. The sequence goes on from JAEWCZ010000087.1 coordinate 254,443, forward strand.
CATGCAAGGGTTGACGCAGAGGCACATTGCGGCAAACCAAACTTTACATGGTCTCCGCAGTCATGGAACCCTCCGGTCAAGTCCAGTCCTACATCTTTTCCGTCATCACAATGGCAAGGGCCGCGCCATTTGATCCTGTTATTTCCTGCATCAGGACCGCACCAATTTGCCTCATAGAAAAGAATTGACTTGGCAAATGCATCAACATAGTTAAAATTGTTTTCCTCAGCCGAAACTGCAGGTGGAATAATGCTTACCAGTAAAACAGCAAGCACAACCAGTACACTTACCTTTTTCATTTTTTAACCTCCTTAAAATTAAATAAATTCCCCGAATTCACAAAGATTTTCGAGGTAGTGTATGTTCGGAGCATAAGCTGTTTGTCTCATGCTCTGAGCACCCTATTTACTTTTCAATTTGATATGACAAATGGTATTGAAAATTTATGTGATGATTGCATTTTGAACTATTAACGAATTGAAAAATGTTGAAATGTTGTATCTACTGTATTCAAATGTCACTGCCATAATTATACATCTGTTGCAATAATTATACAACTCATAAGTCTAAAAGGCAGTAAGTAAAGAAAAGTTTTACTACTTTAACAAAGGTAACTTACGTATAAAATTATATCAATGATTGCTTCCAAGATATTTGCTAGAGTTTATAGCGGCTCATCCTAAGATATTTTACCGTCGCTCACATTCATCGTCCTTGATTCATTGTGTCGCTAAAACCTTCATCGTGATAGGTTTTCCGGTAAAATATCCTGTCTTCGCCAATAAACATCTGCAAATATCTTTAACCAAGCTTCCATTGATACAATTTACACTTACGTACCTATTAAGATAGATAAAAATTAAATTTGCGACAACCTCCTGTATCTATACCTGTATATATTGACCAGCCTGTACACGCCACATTTCTGCATACTTCCCGTTGAGTCGGAGCAGTTCGTCGTGGCTCCCCTCCTCAATAATCCTTCCGTTTTCAAGCATTAATATCTTATCTGCCAGGCGAGTTGTTGAAAGCCTGTGAGAAATAAACACCACTGTTTTGTTTGCCGCGGCCTCCAGCATTGATTGGTTCAGTTGGTATTCAGCTATAGGGTCAAGGGCTGAAGAGGGTTCATCCAGTATTATCAGGCTGGAATCTTTGTAAAAAGCTCTGGATATTGCAATTTTTTGTGCTTCTCCGCCGGACAGATTCACTCCGTCTTCCTCAAATTCTGCCGTAAGTGGAGTATCAAGTCCGTGCTTAAAGCTTTTAAGCCGTTTTGCAAAACCGCTTTGTTCCAGTGCCGTCATTATAGGTTTTTCAGGGATTCCATCTGCATTATCCATCAATACATTTTCCTTGACTGTAGCTGCATAAAGCATATAATCCTGAAAAACCGTTCCCACATAGTCATGGTACCGGGCAACGTCATATTCTTTAATATTAATGTCATCCAGAGAAATTGTACCTTCCTGTACATCGTATAAGCGCATGAGCAGCTTTATTAACGTAGTTTTTCCTGCACCATTGTAGCCTACAAGGGCGATTTTTTCATGCGGCTTAATCGTCATATTTATATTATTTATTACTCTTTTTTCTCCCTCTTTATAGGCAAAAGATACATTATCCAGATTAAAGGCTTTTGGTGTCTTAGGCACATCCAGCTTTTTGCGGCTTACAATTTTAGGCTCATAATTTAAGAAGTTTCTGATTTTATCAATATATAAGCTTGTTTCACTGGCATAAGGATAAATTTCCGTTATAGTCCTGAGACTCTGTTTCAGTCTGCTAAAAGAGTTAAATAAGATAACAACACTGCTGTAGGAAATTGCACTTAAAACAGTGGCCTTATATACCAGATAAGTTATGTAAAGCACGTCACTGATAAAGTCGTTGGATACATAGTCTCTTAAGAAACTTATAACGAATTTCTTTTTTGCATTTGCTTTGTCTATGTTATATATAGTTTTATTTGCTTCTTTAAACTTACCAAAAAGCTTTCCTGACACATCCGGGTTCAGCCTTAACTCCTTTGCATAGTCATTAAGGTAGAATACACGGTTGACATAAGCTCTTTTTCGTTCCTCAGGATTTTTTTCCAAACGTATTTTAAAGTTAATCTTGTTGAAAATCTGCATGAGGATAAAGGACAATATAAACGAAACAAGGACAAATATTATTGAAAACCAATCTTTAACCAGAAAATATGCTCCTGTAGTAGCAAAAACAGTTAGTCCTGTAAATATCTTGTTGAGAAATTCCAACAGTCTGTCCACTTGATTATCTGCTTCAGAAACAGCCAGAACAAACTCATTATAGTACTCAGGATTATCGTAACATTCCAAGTCCAGTTCCTGCGCCTTCTCATAAAGCATGAACTTAAACTTCTGTTTCATCTTGGGTAATGCCTTTTTAGATATCAGCTGGTTCACAAAAGCACCGTACACCATACCTAAGCCTATCAATATAAACAGGATTACTATAAATACTGCCACCTTATAAAAAGGTCGTCCAAATTCCACTGATTCAAGTACATATCCAATACCATAGGTATGCTCAAGGAAGATTAAAAACTGGTTTCTTAATACGTCAAATATAAATGCAAGAATATATAAGGGTGAAGCTGAAAAACAGATCTTTAATATGAACAAATTATTGTCCAAGACCTGCTTAAAGGGCTGTTTCTTATTTATATCACTCATAGTGCAACCCCCTCTTCTATTTTATCCACTGCCAGATAGTTCATAGCCTGTTTTGTATACATATCAGCATAGGAACCATCCATTTTCATCAACTCTTCATGGGTACCCTGCTCAATAAGCTCTCCGTGTTCAAACATGAATACTCTGTCCGCGTTTCGTACTGATGAAAGACGGTGGGAGATAAATATCATGGTTTTGTCTTTGCTTTCACGCATTATGCTTTTATACAAATCATACTCGGCAATTGGGTCTAAGGCTGATGAAGGCTCGTCAAAAACCTTAATGGGAGTATTTTGAACAAAGGCTCTTGCAACCACTATCTTCTGATACTGACCACCTGAAAGCACCGCTCCGTCCTCGTCAAATTCCTTGGTTAGAATGGTATTTATTCCTTTGTGCAAAGTCTCAACCTTTTCATAAACGCCTGATTTCTTTAACGCTTCAATAACTGCTTCATCCTCATTTTCAACCTTATGCCCCATCAAAACATTATCTTTTACAGATAAAGCAAGTACCTTGTAATCCTGAAAGGCTGCAGCAAACAATTGTCGGTAAGCCCTAAGATTATATTCTTTGATGTTTCTACCGTTTACAAGAATTTCTCCGGAGGTAGGATCATAAAGACGAAACAACAGCTTGATGATAGTTGATTTTCCCGCACCATTGTGTCCTACAACAGCTACAACACTGTTTCCTGATATACAAAAGTTCAGATTCTTTAATGCATATGTGCCGTCTTTATAAGAAAAGCTGACATTGCGGAATTCAATAGTTGAAATAACCGGCTCAGGCATGTCTCCGTCCCAGTCTTCGGGGATAACTTCCTTGTATTCAATAAATGTACGAAGGTTATTCACAAACAATCCGTTTTTCATAGCCTCCACAATATTGTTAAACAGTCCGATTAAAATCCATGTGGCAGACACCATTGTACTTGAAAGCACTGCAAGTTCCGAGAGAGAAATACTCTTTACGACAATTGCTCTATAAGTCCCGTAAAGAAGAACACCCTCAAAAATTATGGAAAATGTAAATACAACTTTCAGTACCTCCATTATTATTGATTTAGATCCATATTTATCTGCTATACTGATAGTCTTTTTTATAGCTTCGTTATATTTTTCCTTAATCAGGCTGTAAATATTGGAAAGCCTCATTTCTTTTGCATATTCAGCCAGATACATAACTCTGTTTACATACTGGAAAACTCTCTCACTAGGTATGCCTTCCCTGTACCTTTTCAGTTCCAGTTTGTTCAAAATGCCGCCAAAAATAAAGTTCCCTATTATTGGGAAAATTACAAATAACACAGCTAACTTGTCAATGTCATACATGGAAAAAAATACTATTATAGTTGCAAATATACCTACTAATATGCCCCACACGTTTTTTACTACGCTTGCGATTTTGTCTCCGGCACCATCAATTGCCATAGTGTATTTATTATAGAATTCCGCATCCTCAAAACAGCTTAGCTCAACATTTCTAGCCTTCTGATATAGTTTCATATACAGTCCTTCGTAGGTTTTAGTGTTGTTCAGGGGAAAAGCAACATTGTTTACATAACTCCTATATAATCCGATTAATGCAAATGCCGCTCCGCAAAATAATATAAATACCATTATACTGTTAAAGCTCATTTTGTTTTCGAATGCATTGATTATGTACCGCATAAAAATTGTGCTGAAAAACACCCATTCAAAATATCCTAAGATATTTAATATTAAAGCATGGATTACATTGCTTTTAGTAATACTCCATGCTATTTTCAAAGCAAAGATATTATTCTTTATTGAAGTTAAATTCGACACCTCTTTTGGTCTCTTTTCCAAATAAATCCCCCTAACAAAAGCCTAATATTTAAGTGATAACAATAACCCAAGGCATATAAAATATAATATAGCAAATAAAAACTTTGGTGTAAATATTTGAATACTACGGTATTTAACGCCACTTTTAGGCTCAAAACAGAAGGGGCTGTTGCAAAACATAAGATTTTTCTTTTTAACACCGATACTCCCGTAAAAAATTATATCAATGATTGCTTCCAAGATATTTGCAAGTGTTTATATCGGATCATCTTAGGATATTTTACCGTCGCTCACATTCATCGTCCATGATTCATGGTTTCGCTAAAACTTACGTCGTGTAAGTTTCCCGGTAAAATATCCATATTCTCCGATAAACAACTGCAAATATCTTTAATCAAGCTTCCATTGATATAATTTATACTCACGTACAGGTTAAAAGGATAAAAACTAATTTTGCAACAGCCCTTTTCTCTATTTACTTCAAAAGGTCTGCCTATTAATTTGTATATATTATAGGCCACCTAACAAATTCTTTCTGAACAAAGCCAAATCAATAGCATCTATTGTATTATCATTATTGAAATCCACCGCTTTCATTGCTTCTTCTGATAAACTTACCTTCCCTAAGAGGTATGATTTTAGCATTGCATAGTCTAGCGCATTTATCTCCCCATCGCCATTTGCATCACCTAAAAGGAAATCAGTAGTTTGTGGCTGTACAATAACAACATAGTTTACGATACTTGCAGATGCACCGTTTGTACCAAGGGTTACAAGGGAATTTGCTGCGAAATCCTTTTTATAGAGATTATATTGAACAGCATTATTATCGTTCTCCAAGATCTCGCCCGTTCCCGTCCAACCGCTGATCCAGCCGGGAATACTAGTGGCTCTTGTATCCAAACCTACATAAACGGTAATATCGGATTTTGCTGTAAAGGAGGCTTCATCTGCCGTATACATTTTTGAATCACACGCTGTCCTTATCCATTCGGAACCCGTAAGCTTCTCTGGAATCTGTGTGAACTTGAACGTCCTGTCACCGTATACTAAGTCACCAAGTTGTAGGTTTGGTTGGATTGACCAGTCACCTGAATTTTCGGTATCATTTATTGATAAACCCTTTATCAATTCACCATCAATTGTTACCGGATTACCTCCTGCTAAATATATAGAAGGCTGTGGAGGTGTTGCCATGCCACTTCCCAGGAAAAAGCCTGTGTGTGGAGGCTGGTTGTATGCTACGTTCTGCCATGCTATTCCCAGTCTGTATACAGGATCGTGCATTAAGGTATAAATACGTCTGTTTGTCAAATCTGTGGTAGTATAAATATTTAAATATTTATTATCGGACGTTCTCCATACAGCCTCTTCACGCCAGTCTCCCAAAATGTCCGCCTGAAGACAGGGAGTGGATTTTGTGCCGTTGTTGGAAGCGCAGCTTCCTGCTGAAAGCAATGTTCCTCCACCGTATTTAGTGATGCTTGTACCATCTAAAAGTTCACGGAGTTCGTCACCGTCCCACCATATTGCGAAATTCTTCTGTCCAGGTGCTGAACCGATATTTTGTCCTGTACAGCTATACAACGGTGAACCTGCCGCCCATACCTCCTCACCCGGATATTGAGCGGTTAAATCTGCTGAACATGCTCTTCCCACGTCTCCAGATGCCTCAAACTTAAAAATTACACTTCCTGTCTTTGTATCACGGAAGGAAGCACCGACTCCTCCATTACCCGCTGAGTTCTCATGGCAGGACCAGACTTCAAGGCCCGGCCTGTTTGGATTAAGATCACCCAGGTGCATTGAATCCCCGTGTCCCAAACCTGTAGTGTACAGTCCTTTTCCTGAATCATCTATAGTGCAGGAACCATAAATTATCTCGTCTTTTCCATCCTCATCCACATCAGCTACACTAAGATTGTGGTTACCTTGTCCGGCATAACCGGAATTACCGCTGGTATTACTGTCAAAGGTCCAACGTTTGGTTAAGGTTGAGCCATTCCAGTCGTAAGCAACTAATACTGCCCTTGTATAATATCCCCGGCACATAACAAGACTGGGGTGCACACCATCCAAGTACGCAATACATGCAAGAAAACGGTCTACACGATTGCCATATGAATCTCCCCAACTGGAAACAGTACCTCTGCCGGGTTCATAGTTCTCTGTGTAAAGAGCCTTACCCGTATTTCCATCGAATATGGTAAGGTATTCAGAACCTGAAAGTACGTATCCTGATGAATTACGATAGTCTGCACTGGCATTGCCGATCACATTCCCGATACCGTCTTTTGTACCGTCTGACGTTTTACATGCCATTTCAGCTTTACCGTCGCCATTGAGATCGTATACCATGAATTGTGTATAATGGGCACCTGCACGTATGTTTTTCCCCAGGTCAACCCTCCATAGACGTTTACCGTTCATTTTATAGGCATCAATGTATACATTCCCCGTATATCCGCTTTGAGAGTTGTCCTTGGCGTTTGATGGATCCCATTTCAAAACTATTTCATATTGACCGTCACCATCTAAATCACCAACACTGCAGTCATTGGCACTGTATGTATAGGCAACTCCGTCAGGTGTCGTTCCTCCCGCGGGAATTTGTAGAGGAATCTGCAAATAATTGCTGCCCCATACACTTACTGCTGGTGACATTGCCTGTTCGTAGCCGTTTACTACGGCACTTACAGAGTACTTTGAGCTTGTAGTCCCCGCTGTGTCTACATAGTTGCTTGCCCCGGTTATATTGGCGACCTTTACTGAATCACGATAAAGATTATAGGTTACATTAGCTGTTTCGGTTCCTAACACGCGCCAACTTATAAAAACACCATTGCTGACTTTAACTGCCACTACACCCCTATCCAAATTTTCCATTTGGCGTGCTGTTGCAGCCATTGCTACTTGTTGAAAACTACAACATGTTAGCAGCATTACACTAATTAAAAAACCCAGAAACACCTTTCTTAACATATTTAACCCTCCTTATAAATATTTTTGTTTTAATTACCATTTAATAAATAGCTCTTTAAAAGTGCATAATCCAAAGAATTTACAGTATCATCGGCATTCACATCTGCAGCTGTTAAATTTATACCGTCAGATATCTCGGTCAATATGTACTTCCTCATCAACGCAAAATCCAAGGCACTTACTGTTCCATCATCATTTAAATCGCCTAAAAGGACGTTAGATGTCTGAGACTTTACAATAACCGTATAATTTACGGTACTTGAGGATGCTCCGTTAGTTCCTAAGTTTACAAGAGAATTTGCTGGGAAATCCTTTTTGTACAGGTTGTAGGCAACTGAATTATTATCGCTCACCAAGGTCTCCCCTGTTGCAGTCCAACTGCTTAGCCAACCAAGAGTACTTGTTATTCTGGTATCCGAGGCAACATAAACAGTTATATCTGATTTTGCTATAAAGGAGGCTTCATCTACCGAATACATTTTGGAATCACATGCCGTCCTTATCCATTCACATCCCATAAGACTTTGTGGAATTTGTGTGAATGTATATGTCCTGTCTCCATATATAATGTCTCCCACCTGTAAATTTGACTGAATAGACCAGTTTGCGGCATTTATTGTATCGTTTGGAACCAATGACTTTATGTATTGTCCGTCCGGAATCGGCACAGGGATATTTTCGTTTACATTGGGATTCCAACCGTCCGAACCTGCAAGAAATTTCTCCATTGTATACTCTGCTGCCCTTGAGGAAGGCAACTGCTTTCTGGATGTATTCGCACCTGCACCGTAATTCTGATACTCCCACATTTCAAAATTCGCAGGATTGTTGCCCGACATGACAGTCCATCCTGCATCGGCAATATGTGAGCCTAATTCGCATTCCCGGTACAATACCTTGGGAGTTGTTTGAGTAGTGTCGGAACTGGGAATCCAAGGTCTTCCAAGATATATTGATTTGGGACTTGAGCTACTTGTCAACTTACACTTGTATATAAAATATCCCTTCTGAGTTGCCTTGGTGCTGGGTGCCGTTACACATCCTCCGCTTCTGTTGAGGGAAAAGATTTCACAGCTGTCAAATACCGCAGTTGCTGAGCCAAAAATAAAATCTACATCGCCCTCGATATAACAGTTGTAGTAATACTGCCTGCAACCATCCCCGTTTGCATACAGGGTGTCCTGATTTCCTTTGAAGGAACAGCCTTTGAAAATCATCTTGTCTGCTTTAGCAAGAACAGCCACAGCCTGACTGCTGCCGTTGGCTGCCTCATCATAAGAATTTTCAAAAGTTATGTTCTCAGCCTGAAACCCTGCTCCCGCAATGGTAACACTGGCACTTCCAGTCGTACCTAATGTTCCTCCTGAAGATTTTGGGGTGCTTGCTGCATCATTGTAGGTTAAAATCGTGTCTGCTTTACTTTGTCCAATCAACGAAACATTAATTTTAGATGAAGAAATGTTGATTTTTTCTTTATATATACCGTTTTTAATATATATGGTTGTTCTGGTTTGGCTATTGGACGGTACACTGTTTATAGCAGCCTGTACCGTAGTGTAATTGCCGCTTCCATCCTTTGCTACAACCATATCATAGGACACTGCTCCCACTTTAGATATTAAAAATGAGCCAACCATGGTTTGAAGCACAAACACAAAAATTAAAGCTAACTGAAAAAATCTTTCTCTTTTCATGGGTTGCCCCTCCCTCATATGTCCTAATTAGAACAAAATATAACCTTTAATCAGTGCCAGATCAATTGCATTTACAGAGTTATCTTTATTCACGTCTGCTGCCTGTAAATCCATTCCGTCAGTTACTTCGGTCAGTAAATACCTCTTTACCAGTGCAAAATCCAAAGCATCTACTGCTCCATCTCTGTTTACGTCACCATTAAGAATCACCGGTTCTGATTTAGGTTTTACCATCACGGTATAATTCACTACACTTGAGGATGCCCCGTTAGTTCCAAGTACCACGCTTGAACCGGTAGTAAAATCCTTTTTATAAATATTGTATGTTACGGCATTATCTGTACTTAGTACTTCACCGGTTTTTGTCCAAGTGCCAAACCACCCTGGTATGCTGGTAAGCCTTGTGTCCAATGCCACATAAACCGTTATATCTGATTTTGCGTTAAAAGAAGCTTCATCTGATGTGAACATTTTAGAATCACATGCCGTCCTTATCCATTCGGAACCTACAAGGCTTTGGGGAATTTGAACAAATTTGAAGGTTCTATCGCCGTATATTGTATCTCCCACCTGTAAATTTGTCTGTATAGACCAGTCTGCAGCATTATCCGTATCACTTACAATTAGAGATTTGATATATTGACCATCGGGAATAGGTTCAGGTGTGGGTATAATGACATCTTTAACAAGGTTTTTGGGCCAATCACCGTACCATGCATAACCGTCCCTTCTTTCCTGACTTATTTCTGACATTTGATAATGGATGGAGCCGTCACGATCAACAAACATTGCCCTATTAGTACCCATTTCATAAAGACGTGCCCATATAGGCGGTGCTGAAGGATCGCTGACAACTACTCTGTCATCTCCTGTGTCAACTACTTTAATCCCCAGTATTTTAACCTGTGCAAACCAATTGATGGCAGAATTTATAGCATTTGTTATTTCTGCACTTGGGTTACTGATTCCTTTTAAGTAATTTACTATTCCTACACTCTCACTGGTACAATTGGAAGGCAGTTCATAGGCCCTTGCACTTGTCGGTTTCAGAGTTACTTCGTCATGCTGCTGACACCATGCGTTTTTTACACCATTTACAATTATTTGTGTGTTTAATATGCATTGGATACCTTTTTGAATTGCACTGCTTGCTCTTGAAGCTCTGGTGGAGTCTATGAAGGTATAATCCCCTGACTTTTTTGATACATCGGTTAATAAGTTCATAACGTGAATCATAGCATTATCATTGTAGGTAATGTGTGCATGATAGGTTCCTGCATCATTGAATACTTGAGGCCATCCCCCATTGGAATACTGTCCGTTTAGTAAAAGGTCAATACCCTTTTGGCAAGCAGTCAGATATTTAGTGTTTTTCGTTTGATTGTATGTCTTTGCTAAAACTTTTATCTGTGAAGTGGTTGTATCATTGTCTATTGTAGATTTGCCCCATGACCCGCTTGTACTTGTTGTCATGTCCTTCCTCCAGCCTCCGTCTGCAAGCTGGTACTGAACTATACTGTCTGCAAGTGCAATCCCTTCTGAACTGCCAAACCATGAGTCCGAATTTTTAAATACACTGCTCCAATCCGGGGTTGAAGCAAATACGTTTTTAGGAAATAATAAAATTAAAGCTAATACAGAAACCAGCATTGTTATGTACAACGCCTTTGGAATTTTCATACTTTTCTGCATTTAAAATACCTCCTTACGAATCAAGTTGAATTTTAACCACTTCATTGCTTATATTTAAAAGCTCTCTAATATTTTTTGGTGTCTCCTCCAATGCAATTTGTACCTTTCCTAAGAGGAGTACTTCGTTGAAATATTCGTTTATTTCCAGCATGAGCTTTTTTATTACAAATGTTCTGTGAATAATACAGGGCTCCCGGTCATTAAATAATTCGACACTCTTTTCAATGATTTTTTCTTCTTTAAAAGGCAGCGAATTTAATTTACATTCATGACTGATACTACCCTTTTTATCAATAAATACTATTCTTCTAGGCTGCATGCGACCTACACCTCCAATTAAGCTTAAAAAAACAAAAGAATTATTATAAAGAATAAAGCCAAAATTAGTGCATTTACTAACTTTATGATATGAAGCCGTTCCCTAATTGCCTCCGAGACATCAAAAATTTCTTTGCCCTTATACACTAGCAACAGCAATGCAACAAGGGGTATAATGACTCCTGAATTGTATATGAGAAGGGAACTCAATGCCTGAAGACTTAACTGGGAATTCGTCTGAAAAATTGTAATAATTGTAGCAAGATAGATTTGCCCTGTACACAGGAATTCCCCCAAGGATATAATCACTCCCAGCAGGAAGCCTAATAACAATATTATTTTAAGGTTTGCAAAGCCCGATACTTTTTTTATTACCCCATGATTAAACCTTCTAAGCACTTGGGGAAGTTGCAGACGTATTTTATCATATCTTTCAGCTTTAGCTGCAAAATAATCCTGTATGCTCATAACAATCAAGACTAACAGCACAACTGCGAAAATTATCTTAACCAAGGTATTAAATACCCTAAAATCAAATATTGACAAAAACCGGAATAGAATTGTCCCTAACAGTACATATGCAAGAAATTTGCCCAAAATAAAAGATATCCCAATTTTCAGTATCTTTTCTTTTTTAACAGTTAACAGTGATAAAAAAAACAGCAGCATGGACAAGGAACAAGGATTCAAGCCATTAATAACACCTGCAAAGAATACGCTTGGAGTCGTAAAACCTTTAAATCTCCTAATATCTTTTTCATGGGTTTCTGCCGAATTATTAATCTCTAGTGTTTTGTCCCCGGGGGTGTTTAACACTTTTTCAAGATTAGTTCTTATGAATTCTTCGTCTGTGTAATATTTGTCCCTAACGAATACAACAGGAACAATCCCCTCATCTTCGGAGGAAACATGGTATGCTTCACTATACTTGTCCAGCAGACTTTTGTTTCTCAAATCAGATATATCGTACTTCCTTAAATCAAGATTTTTATGGCTTTCACTAAACTTTTCAAGGAAGTCCGACATACTACTGCAAGAGGCACATGTAGGACTGTAAAAGTAAACTAACGTAACCTTATTCTCACTCTCAGCCCAAGACCTGAAAACACTTCCATGTACCAACAATAACAATACAAAAAGGCATAGCGTAAACTTTCTCATTGTATACTCCCCATCTGCCAGTTATAGCCCCAGTATGTATTTAACTGCCTCATTGGCTTCTGTAAATAGTTTTTCAACAGAATAGTCGTTGTTTATTATTAAAAACATTGGGTATTTTCGGTTTTCAGCTTGAATACCCTGTTTATCACTAAATATATTAAAATATATTTGTTGAGGATCAATTTCAAAATCCTTGTCATAAGCTTGTCTGGTATCAAAATCCGGACGTACTGTTATTACATTTATTTTTTTGCGCATGGAATCAACATTTTTACTCACAATGTCTTCACTTACTCTACATATCTTGCAGCCTGATGACATAAACATAAGAAGTGTCTTTCCGTTATGATTACCGGGGAAATTACCTGACTTGGATACATTATTTACAATCAATTCTCCTGCCTTAACACTTAAATCTGTTTTTCCGTTCAAATTAATCAATTTGTTTATTAAAGATATGTAGCTGTAGCCCGTTACCATTACAATTTTGTTATTATCATCCAAAAGAAAAGCATTGGGCTTTGATTCACTCAGACTTAACTTGTGTTTCAGAGAATAATTATAACTTTCATCAATTCCTGCTTTTTTTATATCCTCTACAGGTATCACATCTTCCCAAACTAATAAATAACTGATATCTTTACAGCTAAGTAGACTAATTGTTTTTGAAATGCAGTCTAGTCTTTTCACACAATCTTCATTTGTACTGTCAAGGTAAAACACAACTTTATATTTACTTTTGAAATCGCTTATTTTACATGATTCCCCGGAAGTATCGAATAATTTAGCACTTGTAGGAATTACATCACCCGATAAAAGCTCAAAACTTTTGCGACGGTCCGAGCAGGAGGCTGTTAAAACTATTATAAGAACAACTATTGCAAGCACCGCAGGAATAACATGTTTTTTCACTCTACCACCACCTATTTATATTTACTTTATTAGTTAATCCAGTCAGGCAACCTCTATGTTAAGCTAGTTTACCTGACTGGATTATCACTTTAGCAATCTGTTAAATAACTATAGCATTATACTGGTCTCGGTTATGGTAAAACAGTTATTAGACCCAGTAGATATTGCTTGAGCAATGAGAAATCAATAGCGTTTACCTCGCCATTTGCATCCAAATCGGCCAAATTCACATTTTCTATTGTTTCTAATCCCAAAATATATTTTTTCAATAATAGTAAATCTATTGCATCTATTTGACCGTCATTATTTATGTCACCTGTTTTTCCAGTCACAATCGGTGCATTACTGAATTTGAACCAGTTAATGTTGAACAGGTATCCGCTGTCCCCGGTAAATTTTAGATATAAATCATGTTTGCCGCTTACTCCGCTGACTTTACAGGTTACATCAGCCCAAGTCTGCCAATCACCTGTTCCGGTAACGGGACAAGTTCCTACTAAAGTACCTGTTGGACTGTCAAGTCTTACTTCAATGTTTCCTCCGTTGGTGGCGCTTGATACTCTTGCTTTAAAGCTTGTTGCACCTTCTCCGAAATTAACACTCTTGTAAACTGCATAATCGCCGTTTTCTATATATCCGAGGCATTCTCCACCTTCATTGCAGCTTCCGTTCTGAGTTCCTGACTGGTCGTCATAAGCTTCACCTTCCAACTGAGAAAAAGCATCTTTTTCTACAGGAGTAATGGTTCCAAGATCTGCTACAAATGTTGTAACACTTTGAGCCGGAAGCTGAGCTGTAAAAGATGTTCCTGTGTATGAAGTTGCTGCTGCTACATTTCTACTGCCGTCGGTTACCCAGGAAGATACTTTAGATACTGCTGACGCACCCTGCAAATTAAACTTCTGGCTTACAGCAGAAGTACCTTTGTTAATAGCAACAATTACAGCCTTTCCATCGCCTTTATAAGCGGATATGTATACGTTTGTATCCGGGTTCTTTGTTGCATCAACTCTTACGTATCCGGGACGAACAAATTTGGAGTACTGAGCCATCATGGCACCACGTTTACTCATGGTTCCGTCTTCTTTCATTGGGCCATATGATCTGCGGATGTACCACCATACATATGCCTGGAAATTACCTTCAACTATACCGTTATGCATGTTATAAGCAACATCCAATGCTTCTGGAAAGCGATCTGCCGAGTCAGCATTACTGTTTGGAACATATACTTCTGTCATCCAAAGCTCTTTTCCCGCACCTTTTTGTTGAAAAAGAGAATAAGGCATATTACTTACACTTGTACCATAAAAATGCGCACCCAGAATATCCATATTGGCAAGGGCTGTAGAATCGTTCAAGATTGGGTCGGACATGTTCTTTAAGTATTGGAAGGATTCAGGAGCTATTACCTTTGCCTCGGTAATTGAGCCAGCATTATTTTTCATGAAGTTAAGCATTTCCTGTGGTGTCCACCAAGTCCATGTCTCAGCGTAATCAGGCTCGTTCTGAACAGATATGGCATAAAGTGGAGCTCCGTTGTCTTTCATATATTTTGCAAAGCTATTCAGGTGCTGTGCATATGCACCATATTGGTCGTATTTCAAACGTGTCTGATTTGCAACTCCATTACGCGTGAATTTTTCCTGCATTGATGTTGGAGGATTCCAAGGAGAGGCGAAAACAATACCGCCGTGTGCTATAGCACTTTTAGCACTTGCCACTTCTTTTGACCAGTTACTGCTGTTTTCGTCAACATGGATTCTCAAAATAGTAAAACCCAGCTGCCCATCTCCATTACCAAAAGCTGTTTCTCTTTGAGCGGCAGTTAAATCAGACTGCCAACCGGTGTGAACCATTCCACCAAAGCCACGCATTTCCTGCTTTTCTGCTGATAAATTAACAGTGACATCACTTGCTGCTGAAACCTCTGTTATCTGTGCTGTGAATACAAGCGAAAAAACAATTAAACAAATCAAAGCTACACTTAATACTTTTTTACAACTTTGTTTCATAAATTTATCCTCCTTAAAAATTTAATTAGAATTTAACCCGGGAAAGTATTTATAATTCCCAGTAAATATTGCTTTAGCAATAACAGGTCTATTGCATCTACCGTACCGTTAGAATCCAGATCTGCCAATTTTGCGTCGTCAAGTGTTCCACCTAAAAGATACTTCTTCAGCAACTGGAAGTCTATTGCATCTATTTGTTCATCATTATTTATATCACCTTTTTTCCCAGTGACAATTGGTACATTAGAGAATTTAAACCAGTTAATGTTGAACAAGTATCCGCTGTCCCCGGTGAATTTCAGGTATAAATCATGTTTACCGCTTACTCCGCTGACGTTGCAGCTTACATCAGCCCAAGTCTGCCAATCACCTGTTCCGGTTACTGGACAGGTACCTACCAAGGTGCCGTCAATACTGTCAAGCCTGATTTCAATGTTTCCGCCACTGGTGGCACTTGATACCCTTGCCTGAAAGCTTTTGGCACCTTCTCCGAAATCGATATTACTATAAACAGCAAAATCTTCGTTTTCTATAAATGCAACATCCTGTCCACCTTCGCTACAGGTTTCAGCTTGTACTCCATATTGGCTGCTGAACTCTTCTGCTTCTATTTGTGAAAACGCAGATTTAGGAATATCGATGCTGGGTTTGCCCCATAATTCAAGTTCAGTAATTCTGGCACCACCAGAGTTATCCTGAGTGGCTGTATTAATATACAAGCGTACATATCTTGCATTAAAGGTAGGAACGTTTCTGTCCGTTACATTCTGTTGGTTCCCATAAACTGCGTCCACATCAGTCCATGTAGTTCCATCATCACTCTTTTGCAAGGTGAAATCCCTGGTATTGAATTTAATTGCTTCAGCAACACCAGCATGTTTCACAACCCAACGGCTGATATCATACTTTGCACCTAGGTCAACTTGCAGCCATTCCCCGCTCATACCGTTATCATGACACCATTTTGAAGTTGTTGAACCATCAAGAGCTTTTGCACCCTCTTCACCGGTGTTAGCCCCGGAAGCAGTGGCAGTCTTATTCAAAGCTACATTTGACAGGATTGTACCTGGCTCTACCAATTGCAATGAGCCATCTAACTGGTAGGTGTATCCTTTCTTTGTTGGAAAGCTTACGGTTTTGTTTCCATAACGGACATTACAAACATTACCTGAATTCGACAAGATTGTGGCTCCGGTTAAAGCACCATTTTCCCAATTCATTTTTGTAACAGTAAAATTCCCACGAGCACAAAGCCCATCGGCATGTCCGGTTGACCATTGACTTGGCAAGGCCGGCAAAAGTTGAATTTCATTGTTATGACTTTGCAAAAGCATTTCTGCTATTCCCGATGTAAATCCGAAGTTACCGTCAATCTGGAACGGAGGATGTGCATCCCATAAGTTGTCATAGAGTCGTCCGTCTTTATTAACAGGTGATATAAGTAGCTTGACAAGATTGTATGCATGAGCTCCATCTTCCAATCTTGCCCAACAATTTAGTTTCCAAGCTTCAGACCAACCCGTTCCGGCATCTCCTCGTGTATTCAAGGATTTAATTACAGCATTTGCAATAGAAGGTGTATTCCGTTTGTTTATTTCCAATCCAGGGAATAAGTCATAAGCAAAGGATATGTGGCGGTTTCTTTCTGACTGGCTGTCCCAGTCATAAGCCCATTCCTGCAATTGTCCCCAACTGCCTATAGTATCAGGTTTTATCTGTGAAACCTTTGATTGTAGAGTAGAACGGAATGTAGAATCAACATTGAGTATTCCCGCTGCCTGGATTACATCTTTGAAAAGTTCCCGGCTGATTCCGTTGTCCATCGTTACACCGTAGCTGTTGTATGCACCCTGTCCTCCGCTGGTACTAGGTGGTGTAAGTTCAGGTGAAGTACTCGGACAGATAACCTGATAGTTTTGCCCATTTATGCTTTTTGACTGCATAAGGGTTTGCAAGAAATCCGCCGCGCCCTTTATTACGGGATAGATTTCATTCAAATATGCTGTATCTTGATTAAAATTGTATGCATCATACAGCATGTTTGAAACCCAACCGGCACCTGTTGGCCAGAAGCCCCAATCACCGTCGATAGGAGCCGTTCTATTCCATAAGTCGGTATTGTGGTGTAATACCCATCCGTTTGATATGTTGTAATGGGCACGGGCAGTTTCATTGCCGGGAGCCTGAAGCGCTTTTGCCTTTTCAACAAATGGCTCAAAGCACTCAGCCAGATTTGTAGTAAAGGCTGGCCAATAATTCATTTCATAGTTGATATTAGTCGTCATTTTACAGCCCCATGCAGGATTGCGGAATTTATTCCAGATTCCCTGAAGGTTCATTGGCTGAGAATCACGGGAAGCACTAATCATTAAATATCTTCCGTATTGGAAAAGTACTTTAGCCAATTTGGGGTCATTTGTGGTACCAAATTCCGATATACGTTGTCCCATAGGTTTACTGTTTTCGCTGCCGCTTCCACCCAGATCAACATCAACCCTCTTGAATAAGTTCTGATAGTCTGCAACATGGTTGTTATATAAGGTATCATAGGTTTTTGCAGAAGCGTTTGTAATATCTGTCGTTGCTTTTCCCTTTTCATCTCCATTACAGGTTTTGTAATTTACAAAATTTGTACGGATAGAGGTCAGGATAACCACCGAATCTGCATTTGTGACGGATATTTGGTTGTTGTTAGCCGATACTGAACCATTTGAATTAATAATTTTTGAACGTGTTGAAAACCAAACCGCATATGAAATACCATTGTCAGAATCCCCGTGTCCGTTCATTACTATAGTGTCATTACCCGAGGTAGAAACGTTATACTGACCGGTAAGTGAAGACTCGTACCCGGCAGTAAAAGATACTGATCCCGGTGTGCTACACGAAATTTTAGTAACCATTATCTGGTCAGGATAGCTAACAAAAGATTCCCGGTGATATTTTTTTCCGTTATATGTATAATCACTTGAAACAACCCCAGTATTCATATCAAGCTGCCTGGAGTAATTTGAAACCGAACTGTGTCCAAATGAGAGTTTTAAATCCCCTATCGATTGATACTTTGCTTCCCCACCGCCTATCATATTATTAGCAACAGTGGCACTACCTGTTTTATATTGTCCGGCGAACAACTGATCCTGAGCAGTTTTTAATGAATTCGCTGCTCCGGATCTATTATTATTGCCGGGTCCGCTGCTCCAAAAGGTAGCTTCGTTCAAATCAATCCTCTCGTCGGGATAATTGCCGTAAACCATTGCACCAATACGACCGTTTCCAAGGGGTAATGCTTTGTAAAATGATTCGTTAATATCGTACGGATCGCCTGAAAAATTACTTCCCGCCATAGAGTTATACAATAATTTTAAATCGTTATCCTGAGTAATTACCTCCTCTGTTTCAACGGTGTCTTGAGAAGCCGCCAGTGATTTATAACCGCTAAATGGTAAATTTCCGGTGGTAATCAGTACTCCTGCCAAGATCGTGGCACCGAATCTCTTTACAAAAGTCTTATTTATTTTCATGAAGTCCCTCCTTTATGCTTTTTTCCCTAAATAAAAACACAGGCCGGTTTAACAAGGTTACCCGGCCTATGCTATATTTTAGAATTTATTCCGGGTAATTATTAAATATAGGTGTCGTATGTTGTTACTTGTCACCCTATACCCAAGTTCTCTATAGTTTACCATTTCAGTGCCTGAATCATTTTTTCTGCATAGCGCTTGCCCAAAGTTACTGATGAATCATGTCCGAAGTGGAGACGGTATTGTGTATCTGCTGGATCTACAACCAATCCGTCAGCAGAAACTACATAGCTATTTGTAATTAATGATGGCAGTTGATTTACCAGTGTATTGTGACCTGCACATGGGCCGCTGTAAAGCAGTTCACCTGCAATAAAAGGCACATTCCCCAGATTCAAATCTGTTCTAAGGTCAGTAACTAATGTTTTTACCTTTCCAGGCCAACTTGTGTCACCACTATTTGATTCGCCCTGGTGGAAAATAATTCCTTCAATTACTCCGCCTTTTTGCTGAGCAAGTTTTGCACGATTTATAATCCAACTGTATTTGGTTCCTCCTGACTTCATAAAAGTCTCAATCTTTTCACCGCTTATAGCGCATGGTATTAGCCCGATGGTGTCACCGGAGGGAACCTTTTGTATCATAGTCTTTCCGAACCAATCACCAGGTCCGATTGCATCCAGCCAAGAGGCATGAAGTGGAGGACATGCCACATCCCATTGGTCTGTTACCCTGCCCAGCGCAGCGTTGTTATCAAAACCCAGTACAAGTACCCGAGGGTCTTCCACCTTATCTGAGGCCTGTGATGCTGCATATCCAGCCATATTGGACTGTCCCAGTAATAAGAAACAATGGAATTTAGGTGGGGTAGGTTCAGTAGTCCCTTCTCCAGGGAATTCAATTATAATGCCCAGTAGATATTGCTTCATAAGTGCGAAGTCAATTGCATTAACTTCACCGTTGGCATCTAAATCCGCAAGCTTTGTATCTTCTATTGTTCCGGAGCCCAGAATATATTTTTTCAACTGTAGTAAGTCTATGGCATCTATTTGTCCGTCAGAATTTACATCACCCAATTTTGAAGTAGGGTCTCCAGGATCTGTGGAACCTGTGCCAAATTTGAACCAGTTAAGGTTGACTAAATATCCGCTGTCTCCAACATATTTCAGGTATAAGTCATGTTGACCACTTACACCGCTGACAGCACAGTTTACGTCGGTAAAGGTCTGCCATCCGCCTGTTCCGCTAACTGCGCAAGTCCCAACCAAGGTTCCGGTTGCACTGTCAAGTCTTATTTCAATCTTGCCTCCGCTGGTGGCACTTGACACTCTAGCCTGGAAGTTGGTAGCACCACTACCGAAATCTATGCTCTTGTATACGCTGTAATCTCCGTTTTCGGTATAACCTACAGCATCGGTTCCTTCATCACAGGTTACATTCTGGATTCCTGACTGGTCATTCCATGTCTCAGCTTCTATTTTGTCAAAAGCAGACCTTGGAGTAACAGGTGTGTCAGGACTACCAGTGTAATTTCTGATAAGACCCAGATCCCAGACGATTTGCTGGTATTCACCTGACATGTTGTTAGTACCCTGAATAAGGAAATCGACCTTGTTTATGTCGTTTATTTCCAGTTTTTGATTGTATCCTGCACGTATAAGTTCACCGTGTGATACGTTTGTTGTCCATTTGTCCGAATTGTATTTTGTAAGATTACTCTTTGTTGCCCATTTATTGTTGACTAGAGTCCATGGTCCTCCTGCACTTGATGAGGTGAACAGTTCATAGCTTCTGCCATCTATCATGGCTTCAACAAGAAGATAGTATTGATTGTCGGCAAGACTTTTGTAAACCGATGCTGCTTCAAAAACATTAGAGCATGCAACAGTTGGTGTGCTCCAGCCCTTATTAGGGAAGTTTGCCAGAGCGGTTTTTCTCATATACAGTTTTCCTGAACCGTCACTTGGAGTATTGTACATATAAGCGTACTGATCATCACAAATTATGTAATAATCCCATCCCATGTTTCCAGATACGCCAAAGGATTTAGGCCCGGACCATGAGTTTGGATCATCAGGTGTTGTTGTTGTAGCGTAAGCTGCCCCATAAGTACCATCCTGGTAAACAAGGTACCATAATTTCTGCGGTTCATAGTAGAACAATTCAGGAGCACAGAAATAGCTTTCTCCTATTTTACTCATATAGGTACGTGGAGCTGTTTTCAACCCAG